>CAVPJO010000006.1:0-378047 GCA_963705425.1 uncultured Chloroflexia bacterium
GCAGCGGTTGCCCTCGTCCGGCGTATCTGCCCGCCGATCACGGTCCTCGGCAAGCGCCACGAACGGGCAGACCGAGGGGCCGGCATCCGGCGATGGTCTCGAATCCGTCACAGCCCGATGATACGGCCGTGCGCCTCACGCGACCGACCAGCGCCTCCGGCCGGACATGAAGAAGCGGTGAGCCCTTGGGCAGTGGGGCCCACCGCGTGGAGCCTGAAGGGGTGCCGGCGCCGAGGCGTCGGCGAGTGCCTATGCGGCCGACACTTCCTCGTCGAGCTCGAGTTCCGGTTCGGGCTGGGTGCGCACGACCATCCCGGCGCCGACCGTGTCCGAGGTGGCCTCGTCGATCAGGATGAACCCGCCGGTGGCACGGCTGAGCCGGTACTCGTCGAGCAGCAGCGGCGTGCTGGTGCGAATGCGCACGCGACCGATCTCGTTGAGACCGAGCTCTTCGATTCCTGGTCACGCTGTAGGGTGTTGACGTCCATGCGGTAGCGCAGGTCCTCGATGATGGCCTTGGCCGAGCGTGTGGCGTGCTTGATGACGTAGCGGCCACCGGGCTCGCAGCGGCTCGTCAGCCATCCAGCAGACCATGGCCTCGAAGTCGTTGGTGATCTCGGGCTGGTTGTGCGGCCGGCAGATGAGGTCGCCGCGGGAGACGTCGATGTCGTCCTCGAGCTGCATGATCACCGACAGCGGCGGCGAGGCCACCTCGAGCTCGCCGTCGAAGGTGCGGATCTCCTTGACCTTGGAGCGCTTGCCCGAGGGCAGCACGATGACGTCGTCGCCCTTCTTGAACGTGCCCGATGCGACCTGGCCGGCGTAGCCACGGAAGTCGTGGTGCTCGTCGCTCTGCGGGCGCACCACCCACTGCACCGGGAAGCGCACGTCGATGAGGTTCACGTCCGAGCCGATGTAGACGTGCTCGAGGTGATACAGCAGCGACGGTCCCTGGTACCAGGGCATGGCCAGGGAGCGCTGCACCACGTTGTCGCCGTGCAGGGCGCTGATGGGGATGAACTGGATGTCGTGGACATCGAGCTTGGCGGCCCAGTCGCGAGAACTCCTCGGTGATGCGGTCGTAGACCTCCTCGTCGTAGCCGACGAGGTCCATCTTGTTGACCGCGACGACGATGTGCGGGATGCCCAGCAGGGCCGCGATGAAGGCGTGGCGATGCGACTGCTCGAGCACGCCCTTGCGGGCGTCGATGAGCACGATGGCCAGGTCGGCGGTGGAGGCGCCGGTGACCATGTTGCGGGTGTACTGCACGTGGCCGGGCGTGTCGGCGATGATGAACTTGCGCTTGGGCGTGGCGAAGTAGCGGTAGGCCACGTCGATGGTGATGCCCTGCTCGCGCTCGGCGCGCAGGCCGTCGGTCAGCAGGGCCAGGTCGACCTGGTGGTTGCCGCGGGCGGCGCTGGTGCGCTCGATGGCCTGCAGCTGGTCCTCGAAGATGCCCTTGGAGTCGTAGAGCAGCCGCCCGATGAGCGTGGACTTGCCGTCGTCGACCGAGCCGGCGGTGGAGAAGCGAAGCAGATCCATGCTAGAAGTAGCCTTCCTTCTTGCGGTCTTCCATGGCCGTCTCGCTGAAGGAGTCGTCGGCACGGGTGGCGCCGCGCTCGGTGATGCGGGCGGCGGCGATCTCGGCGATGATCGCCTCGAGGTCGGCCGCGTCGGAGTTGACCGCGCCGGTGCAGGTCATGTCGCCGACGGTGCGGTAGCGCACGACCATCCTCTCGACGGACTCGTCGGGGCCGGGCTCGAGGTAGGGGCCGGTCGACAGCCACATGCCGTCGCGCCGGAAGACGTCGCGCTCGTGGGCGAAGTAGATGGAGGGCACCTCGATGCCCTCGCGCTCGATGTACTGCCAGACGTCCATCTCGGTCCAGTTGGAGATGGGGAACACGCGCATGTGCTGGCCCTGACGGATGCGGCCGTTGTAGAGGGCCCACAGCTCGGGGCGCTGCGCGCGCGGCTCCCACTGGCCGAACTCGTCGCGCAGCGAGAAGACGCGCTCCTTGGCGCGGGCCTTCTCCTCGTCGCGACGGGCGCCGCCGAAGACGGAGTCGAACTTGTGCTCGGTGATGGCATCGAGCAGGGTCGTGGTCTGCAGGCGGTTGCGGGACGGGTTGCCCGGCTCCTCGCGCACGCGGCCCTTGTCGATGGACTCCTGGACCGAGGCCACGATGAGGCGCTCGCCCAGCTCCTCGACGCGGCGGTCGCGGAACTCGAGCACCTCGGGGAAGTTGTGCCCGGTGTCGATGTGCATGATCGGGAAGGGGAACTTCGCGGGGCGGAAGGCCTTCTCGGCGATGCGCAGCAAGACGATGGAGTCCTTGCCGCCGGAGAACAGCAGGACCGGCCGCTCGAACTCGGCCGCGACCTCTCGCATGATGAAGATGGACTCGGCCTCAAGGGCGTCCAGGTGTGTGGCGCGGTGCCGCAGGGCACGTTCGCCCGCTGGTCTCGTTTCGATCATCTCGTGGGGGTCGACCTCTGCTTTGCGGATCGGCGACGACGCTCTCATCGCTATGCTACCCTTTTCCGACCGATATGATAGACATTATCGGGATACTCAGGTAAGTGGGAGTATACCCACGAATCACGAGCCGCGCGAGGGCGGCCGATGACATGGAGCGAGCACGGGGATACGTGAGCGACGCGAACACCGCACCACGGAGCCTCGACCCGCGGACGTCGGCGGACCAGGAGCCACCCGGGAAGCCAGCGCAGCTGCCGGGCATCTGGGAGAAGGAACCGGGCTGGGTGCGGAGCTTCCGCTACAAGATCGACGTCGGCCCGCGTCTCTTCGCGGCGTCGGTGCTGGCCGTCATCGTCGGCGGTCGTGGTGGTCGCGCTCACGGTCGTCTTCGCCCCGGCCGACGAGCGCGGCCTCATCGTCAGCGCCTCGCTGGTGGCCGTGGTCGCCGGCGCGGCGCTGACCTCGGTCGGCGTCTACGGTGGCGTGCTCGTGCCGGGCCTGCTGCTGCTCGGCGTGCACCCGCTTTTCGCCGCTCCCCTCTCGCTCTTCCTGCAGGTGCTCATCGTGCCCTTCGGTGCCAGCGCCCACGTGCGCCTCGGCAACGTCTCGCGGCCGCTGGTGGTCCCGCTCGTCATCGGCGGCATCATCGGCGCCGTGCTCGGGCCGATCGTGGCCTCGTTCTTCGAGGCCGACGTCATCCGTGTGGCGGTCGAGGTCCTCATCATCGCTCGCGCCATCCTGCTGCTGGTGAGCCTGCCGCTCAAGCAGATGCAGGTGTCACGCGCGCCCGGCGACCTGCCCACCGTGCGCATCGGCGCCATCGGCGCCGTCTCGGGCATGGCCAGCGGCGTCTCCGGCGCCGGCTGGGGCCCGATGGGCGTGACGCTGCTCATCCTGTCGCGCATCGAACCGCGCATCGCGGTGGGCTCGTCGGTGTTCGGGCGCATCTTCATGGCCGCCGCGGCCGTGATCAGCGCCGTCATCGTGCTGGCCGTGACGCCGGGTCTCTACGACGAGGTCCACCCCCAGTGGGTGCTGCTGCCCTCGATCCTGGCCGCGTCACTGGCGGCCATGTTGCCGGGCGCCATCCTGGCCTCACGCCTGGGGCGCACGCGCATGTCCGTTCTCATCGCCACCATCTCGATCGTGCTGGCCTCCGCGGCGCTCATCAGCGGCCTGCTCTGACCGTCACCGCGGCGTGAAGGTGTGCCGGCGCCAGGGGGTTGGGTCCCCAGCACCGGCACACACATCCACGGCAGGTGTAAGCGAGTGGCGGCTATGACTTGATATCGAGGAAGATCTCGGCGGTTGCGCGCCGTGGGGTCAGGCTCGGTCCAGGCCGGGACCCGCAGGCGGAAGCACTCTTCGGCGGTGGCTGACACGAGCACCTGCCGGGCACCGCGGCCGGCCGGATAGACCGAGAACTCCTTGAGCGTCTGCAGGCCGCTGGGACGGTAGCCACGCACGTCGAGGTTGCCTTCGATGCCAGCGCTCAGATGCAGGCTGACCGTGGTCTGACCAGCTGAGGGTCGCCGCACGCCAGGGACGGAGCGGCGGACCTTCGAGGTCGCGTACGCCTTCGCGGTCACCGTCGATGGCGCGCCGAGGCCGGGACCGAGGCGGTTCATGTGGAGCACCACGCGCTCGTAGCCGCGACCCACGCGGAAGGAGACGCGACCCAACGACCAGTCGCGACCGCGGGGATCCTGCAGCTGCACCTCGCCGTCGCAGACCCAGCCGTTGTGAGAGACGGGCGACTGCCGGGGTGTGGCCTTGGGACCGGTCGCGCTACCGACAGCCGTGGCGGTCGTGAGCCCACCGCGCACGCCTTCGCCGAGCTGAGCTTCTGCGACCGGTTCCGAGGGCGGGTCGTCCGCCTCCCGCGGCACCTCGGCGGGCGCCCTGGCAGGCTCGGGCAGAGCATCGTCCTCGGTGACAAGGGGTGCCGTCACGGTCGCGGTCGCAGCATCGGCGGCTGGCACCGCCGGCCGCGCGAGCTCCGCCGCCAGCGCGGGATCAGCCTCCAGCTCGGGGTCAGCCTCGAGCGCTGGGTCCGCCGTCCGCTCGGGATCAGCCACGACTTTCCCGGGCGTGGTGTCCTCCATCCTGGGCGCGGACTCTGTGTCGCCGTCGACAGCGGCAGTCGGGATGGGCGTCCCAGCGACCACCAGGGCGGCCGCTGGGGCCGGATCGGGGCCGGGATCGATCGAGGAGGTCGCCACGTAGATGGCCATCAGGCCGACGATGCCGGCCAGGATGCCCGAGGTCGTGACGGTCAGGACCCGCCGTCGCGCAGACGCGCTCTGCACGGCGAGGGAGTACGAGCCCAGCGTCATCGTGCCCGTGCCGGACATCGACGGTGGGGTGACGGCGGCCGCGGTGAGCGTGGCGGCCGCGTACGGGCCCTTCCCCAGGGGCGACGCGGTCGAGGAACCCGAACCGATGAACGTTCCGCAATCGACACAGAACGTACGACTCGGGAGGTTGGGCATCCCGCAGTTCCAGCACTCAGAGGTGGGCGGCCGCACCGACCCCGCGGAACCGGCTGGCTCGTGCGGGGTCGGCGGGGTCGGGGTGGTGGGTGCGCCGGAGTCTAGCCGATGATCTGCGGCCGACGACACGAGTGAGTCGCATTCGCCGCAGAACGCCGTGTCGGCATCGACCGGCGCGCCACACGTAGGACAAGCGTGTTGGTAGAGCACCCGTGCATGCTGGGGCACGGACCTCCCCGCGGTGAATGAGCAGACGTGCGTAGCTAGCAGGTACTGTCGATCCGGTACTACTGGGTGGCTAACACGCTTCGTGTCGACGCCGTGGACATGGCCATGGCGGTCATCAGGCGCAAGGCCTTCGGCGTGCTGTTCGCCTCCGCCCCGCTCATGGCCGCAGCCTCGAGCGCCGGGTCAGGCCGACCCTGCCTGGGTTCGCGTTCAGCGGGCCCAGAATTGGTAGAGGCAGGCCCCGTTGGTGGTGACGGTGATCCTGATCTTGGCGGGCCGCGTCGTGCTGCCGTTCCAAGTCGTACGCAAGTAGAAGCGCTTGCCGTAGGTGCGCGCGTACTTGTACATCGGGCCGAAGCGGGAGATGGTCCAATTCGTGCGCTTGACCGCGACCCTGGCGATGCAACGTTTGTCACCGGCCTTCTTCTGCAGATCGAAGGCGACCAGGGTCTTCACTGGCGAGCGGTCGTAGAAGGTCTTCGTGACCGTCCTCGTCTTGTACGTGCCCAGGTACTTCCAGGCGACGGCTGCATCGGCAGGCGCTGGACCCAGTGCCGTGAGTGCGAAGGCCACAGCGATGGCAGCGGCAGCGATCCTCAACATTCCACGTTCCTCCACAGCGGGCCGACGGCCCGAATCGGCGAGGGGCTGCCTGGTCCCCGATCGCGCCACGCCATGATCCACACCGCGACGCGTACCGATCAGGTACGAAGCCGTGTCCCCGTTGGTCGAGTTGCACGTTCTGCCTGGCGGAGTCGCAGGTCAAGGGCCGGAAGACCCGAGAGGGGTGCGTCGGTGCACCGGCCACCTCGTCCTGGAACCGAGGCCCGATCCCGTGCCTAGCTCAGCCAGTCCGAAACGGCCACGAGCCAGGCAGGACGGTGCGTCATGGACTCAGGGGCTACTCGACGCCGAGGACGATGAACAACGAAAAGCTCACGATCGCGAGCATGACAGCCACGAGCAGGCCCATCAGGAATGGTGCGGGACCGGTCTGGCGCAGCGAAGCGAGCTTGGTGCTGAGCCCGACGCCGACGAGGGCCATGACGATGAGCACCTGCGAGAGCCCTGCGAAGAGGTCGGCAAGGTCGTCGGGGATGAGGCCGGCGCTGTTGAGCAGAGCCAACGCCAGAAAACCGAGCAGGAACGGTGGCACGGCCTTGCGCACCGAGCGTAGCCAGTTCCGACGCTCGTCGGCAGCTACGTCGGCGTCGCCAGTGGCGGCGATCCCGGACTCACGCGAAGCGAACCACATGCCCACCGCGAAGATGACCGGCACCATCAGCGTGTTGCGGGTGAGCTTGACGATGGTCGCGGTCTCGCCCGCCCCGGTCGAGTA
Source organism: uncultured Chloroflexia bacterium (assembly GCA_963705425.1). Taxonomy (GTDB): domain Bacteria; phylum Chloroflexota; class Limnocylindria; order Limnocylindrales; family CSP1-4; genus JAFMJV01. The sequence continues at coordinate 6,543 of CAVPJO010000006.1, forward strand.
CGAGAACCCCGTAGCGGCGACCTGGCTGGTGTCGTTCACCGCCGCACCGGCCCAGTGCCCGAAGAGGTCGTCGGACAGGCCCAGGGCCTGACCGATGAGCGGGAAGACGATGACTGCCGCCGTGCCGAACAGGGTGATGGTCGCGACCGCGAAGGAGACGTCACGCTCCTCGGCCTTGATGACCGGGGCCGTGGCCACGATGGCGGTGTTACCGCAGATGGCCGTGCCCACGCCGATGAGCACCGCCAGCTTGGGCGTGAGGCCGAGGGCGCGACCCAGCGCCAGCGTCACGGTCAGCACAAGGACGATGTCGATGATGAGGACCACGATGGCGCCGAGGCCCGTGCTGAGGACGTCGGCCAGGCTCAGCCGGGCCCCGAGCAGGACGATGCCGACGGGCAGGAACCAACCTCGAGCCAGTTTGGCGCCGACGTCCAGGGTCCCCGTGGGCCGGACGTTGGCCACGAGGATGCCCAAGAAGAGACCGACCGTTACCGCGCCGAAGATGCCCGGCAGCACCAACGTCGAGGCGTAGGCGACGGCGGCCAGGACGACGACAGTGAGCAGGCCGGGGGCGGCTCCGGCCAGCGTGTCCCGGCGGCTCAAGACCCTACTTGGGATCGGCGTAGACGACGCCCGGCCCAAGCAGGATGGTCACGTCGCGCCGTTCATGCGAGCTGGCGTCACGCACTTCCTGGGCCACGAAGGCCGCGAAGCCGGTACGCAGGCGCATCGACTCGGCCATCACCTCCGCGGCCACGGTGCTCGGCAGGAATCCGACCTGCTGCGAGTCGTCCTCGGTCCAGACCGCGATCGCGAAGCGATCGTGGGGTTGCGCGTCGGGTTTCAGCAGCACGCGCCGGCCGACGGCCAGCGCCGGACTGGACAGCCCCGTGAAGTTCATGACCGCGGCCACCTCACTCAGCCGGCAGCCGGCTGCCACCAGGGACTCGGGCAGCGACCGCTCGTCGATCCAGTTGCCGCCGTCTTCTGTGAAGCGCAGGCTGCGCGCCTCGATGTCGGAGTCGAGCGGACCCCACCACTCGGGCAGCACGGCCTCCTCGGAAACCGCACCAGCGTGGACGATGAAGCTCTGGCGTTCGGGTCGGTGTTTCGGCTGCGTCATCTCGGATGCCCTCTCCCACTCGCGTCTTCGGGAGACACAGCGTAGCGCGGACCGCACGAACCGCGGTCGTGCCCACGGTCGCAGGGGTCACCATCGTGATCCGCGACACCTTGCCGTGGCAGAGGATGCGGGCAATGTCGACCGGCAGGCATGAGGCACCGGACGCTGGTCGCATACCGACACTGAAGGTCGGCCGAGCGCTGAAACGCTGAGAGCGTGTCCGAGTCTCGGCGGTGACCCGTACCCCTCGCTGAGGGTGGGGGCTGCCAGCATCCGGCCGATCGGTCAGTCGGCACGCCCGGATCGAAGCTCGGTGTCGGTCGAGCGTCGGCGAGGGCGACGGATGCCCATGGCTATCGAGACCTAGAGCGGCAGGGCCACGTCGCTGCGAGACTTCGACTTGGCCGCCAACAGCGATGGCCGGCCGGTCAGGTACGCATCGACCGCTCGGGCGCACTCGCGGCCTTCGCTGATGGCCCAGACCACGAGTGACTGTCCACGGCGCATGTCGCCGGCCACGAAGACACCCTCGCGTGAGGTGGCATATCCGCTCGATGCGCAATTACCACGATCGTCCTTGTCGATGCCGAAGTCATCGAGGACGGCGTGCTCGGGATGCAGGAAGCCCATGGCCAGCAGCACCATCTGGGTGGGTAGCTCGTACTCGGAGCCGGCGATCTCCTTGGGACCACCAGAGCTCCACTCGGCGCGCACGGCTCGGATGGCGCGCAGGGCCCCTCCCTCATCGACCAGGAACTCCTTGGACATCACCGCCCAGTCACGCTGCGCACCCTCGGCCTGGGAGGTCGAGGTCGACAGCATGCGCGGACCAGGATGCTCCGGCCAGGGGGTCGCCTCGGTCCGGCCCTCGGGCGGCTTGGGCATGATCTCGATCTGCGTCACCGAGCGCGCACCCTGGCGGATCGAGGTGCCCACGCAGTCGGAGCCGGTGTCGCCGCCGCCGATGACCACGACATCCTTGCCGGTGGCCAGCAGCTCCGTGCCAGCCGGGATGACGTCCCCTGCGACACGTCGATTGGACTGCGCCAGGAAGTCCATGGCAAGCTCGACGCCGGCAGCCTTGCGGCCGGGGATGGGCAGCTCGCGCGGCGTGGTAGAGCCGCCCGCGAGCACCACTGCATCGAACTTGGCGGTCAGTTGCGAGGCCGGGAAGTCGACACCGACGTGGGTGCCGGTGCGGAACGTGATGCCCTCGTCGAGCATGAGGTTGATGCGCCGGTCGAGCACGTGCTTGGACAGCTTGAAGTCGGGGATGCCGTAGCGAAGCAGGCCACCTGGCCGGTCGGCACGCTCGAGCACGGTGACGCTGTGGCCGGCACGGTTGAGCTGGTCGGCAACGGCCAGGCCGGCCGGACCGGAACCCACCACGGCCACTCGCTTGCCCGTCCGCTCACGGGGCGGTCGCGGCGTCGCCCAGCCTTCTTCGAAGGCCGTCTCGATGATCGTCAGCTCGATGTTCTTGATGGTGACCGCGGGCTTGTTGATGGCCAGCACGCAGGCCAATTCGCACGGCGCGGGGCAGACCCTGCCGGTGAACTCTGGGAAGTTGTTGGTGGAGTACAACGCCTTGAGCGCTCGCTCCCACTTGCCGTGGTAGGCGTGGTCGTTGAAGTCGGGGATGACGTTGGCCAGCGGGCAACCTCCGTGACAGAAGGGCACGCCGCAGTTCATGCAGCGAGCGGCCTGCTCCTCGACCTCGACCTGCGCCATCGGCAGCGCGAACTCCTGCCAGTGGCGGATGCGCTCGTCGACCGACTGGTAGGCGGGGACCACCCGCTCGAACTCCTTGAAACCGGTGTCCTTGCCCATGGCCGCCCCTACGCCGCCACGCTCGCGGCCTCGGCCGCCAGCTCCGCGAGCGCACGCTTGTAGTCGCGCGGCATGACCTTGATGAACCGGCCGACCTCGTCGTCCCAGCTTCCGAGGATGGCCGCGGCTCGCCTGGACCCGGTGGCCTCCGCGTGCTCCTCGATGAGTGCCTTGAGCTCGGCGATGTCCTCGGCCTCAGCGACGCCCTCGAGCTCGACCATGTCCCCGTTGATACGCGCGCCCGAACGCCCGTCGTCATCCCAGACGTAGGCCACGCCACCGGACATGCCGGCCGCGAAGTTGCGCCCGATCGAGCCGAGCACCACGGCACGACCCCCGGTCATGTACTCGCAACCGTGATCGCCCACGCCCTCGACCACGACACGGGCGCCGGAATTGCGCACGCAGAAACGTTCGCCGGCCGGGCCCAGGATGAAGGCCTTCCCGGACGTCGCCCCGTAGAAGGAGACGTTGCCCACGATGACGTTCTCGTTGGCATCGAAGATCGCGGCCCGCGGCGGGTAGAGGATGGCCGTGCCGCCAGAGAGGCCCTTGCAGAAGTAGTCGTTGGCCTCGCCCTCGAGCTCGATGGTCAGACCGCGAGGGGCGAAGGCCATGAACGACTGACCGGCCGAACCGTTGGCCTTCAAGCGGATCGTGTCCTCAGGCAGGCCGAGTTCGCCGGTGCGGCGCGTGATCTCCTGGCCAAGGATGGTACCCACCGTGCGGTTGACGTTGCGGATGTCGATCTCCGCCTTGACCCGTTCGCCACGCTCGAGAGCGGGCGCCGCGATCCTGATGAGCTCGTTGTCGAGCGCGCGGTCAAGGCCGTGGTCCTGCTCGACCGACTTGAAGGTCCCGGTGCGCTCGTTGGCGGGCATGTAGTGGAGCAGCCGCGAGAGGTCGAGCTGGTTGGCCTTGAAGTGCTTGAGGTCGCGTCGCGCTGACAGCTTGTCAGTGCGGCCGACCATCTCGTTCACCGTGCGGAACCCGAGGCGGGCCATGTGCCGACGCAGGTCCTCGGCGAGGAACATGAAGTAGTTGACGACGTGCTCGGGGTCGCCGCGTGAAGAGCTGACGCAGTTCCGGGTCCTGCGTGGCCACGCCCACCGGACAGGTGTTGAGGTGGCACTTGCGCATCATGATGCAGCCCATGGCGATGAGCGCACCGGTGGCCACGCCCCACTCCTCGGCGCCCAGCAGCGTGGCCATGGCGATGTCGCGACCGGTGCGCAGCAGGCCGTCGGTCTGCAGCACGACGCGGTCGCGCAGGTCGGCTGCGCATGAGCACCTGGTGGGCCTCGGAGAGGCCCAGCTCCCAGGGCAGGCCGGCGTGCTTGAGCGAGGACAATGGCGAGGCGCCGGTACCACCGTCGTGGCCGGTGATGAGGATGACGTCGGCATGCGCCTTGGCCACGCCGGCGGCGATGGTGCCGACGCCGACCTCGGCCACCAGCTTGACGTTGATGCGCGCCAGCGGGTTGGCGTTCTTGAGGTCGTAGATGAGCTGCGCGAGGTCCTCGATGGAGTAGATGTCGTGGTGCGGCGGCGGCGAGATGAGGCCCACACCCGGCGTCGAGTAGCGCGTCGCGCCGATGACCTTGTCGACCTTGTGGCCGGGAAGCTGGCCACCCTCGCCGGGCTTGGCGCCCTGGGCCATCTTGATCTGCAATTCGTCGGCGTTGACGAGGTAGTTGGAGGTCACGCCGAAGCGGCCGGAGGCCACCTGCTTGATGGCCGAGCGCATCGAGTCGCCGTTCTCGAGCGGCTCGAAGCGGACCGGATCCTCGCCGCCCTCGCCGGTGTTCGACTTGGCGCCGAGCCGGTTCATGGCGATGGCCAGCGTGGTGTGGGCCTCCCAGCTGATCGAGCCGAAGGACATGGCGCCGGTGGCGAAGCGCTTCACGATCTCGCTGGCCGGCTCGACCTCGTCGATGGGGATGCGGTCGAGATCGTTCCACTCGAGCAGGTTGCGCAGCGTGATAGGCGCGTCGGCAGCGTGGTCGATGAGCCGCTGGTACTCGCGGTACGCCGCCCAGTCGTTGGTGCGCGCGGCCTGCTGCAGCTTGTGGATGGTGTCGGGGTTGTGGAGGTGCCGCTCACCGCGCATGCGCCACTGGTACTGGCCGCCGAGCTCGAGGTCGGTCTCGTCGTCGATCGTCGACATAGGCAGCCTCGTGGCGCATCAGCACCTCGTGCTCGATGGTGGCGAGGTCGATGCCGCCGATGCGTGAGGCGGTGCCGGGGAAGAACTCCTCGATGACCATGTCGTCGAGGCCCACGGCCTCGAAGATCTGGGCGCCGATGTACGAGGACACGGTGCTGATGCCCATCTTGGACATCGTCTTGAGCAGGCCCTTGCCGACGGCCTTGAGGTAGCGCTCGCGAGCCTCGTCCGCGGTCATCTCGTCGGGCAGCAGCTGGCGCCGACGCATGTCCTCGATGGTCTCGAAGGCCACGTAGGGGTTGACCGCCGACGCGCCGAAGCCGAGCAGCGTGGCGAAGTGGTGCACCTCGCGAGCCTCGCCGGTCTCGATGAGCAGGCCGCAGCGGGAACGCAGGCCACGGCGGATGAGGTGGTGGTGGACCGCGGAGACCGCCAGCAGCGAGGGGATGGCGGCGTGGTCGGAGTCGACCGTGCGGTCGGTCAGGATGATGACCTCGTAGCCGTCGAGCACGTACTCCTCGGCCTCTCGACAGAGCCGGTCGAGGGCCCGGCGCATGCGACCGGGTTGGGCCTCGAAGCCGATGGAGATGGTCTTGGCCTGGAAGTGCTGCTGGTCGACCCAGCGCAGTCGCTCCAGGTCGGCGTTGGTGAGCACCGGCTGCGGCAGCTCGATGATGCGCGCGTGCTCGGGGTTGGTGTCGAGCAGGTTGCCCTCCGCACCGACGAAGGAGACGAGGCTCATGACCATCTCTTCGCGGATGGAGTCGATGGGCGGGTTGGTGACCTGGGCGAAGAGCTGCTGGAAGTAGTCGAAGAGGTTGCGCGACTTGTCCGAGAGCACCGCCAGCGGCGTGTCGGTGCCCATCGAGCCGACCGGCTCCAGGGCGTCCCTGACCATCGGCGCCATGAGGATGCGCAGGTCCTCGAGCGTGTAGCCGAAGACCTTCTGCTTGGTGAGGACACTGCGCGCAGGCGGCTGCAGCACCTCGCGCGGCGGCTCCAGCTCGGCGATGGGGATCTTGCCCTCATCGAGCCACGCCTGGTAGGGCTGCTCGGCGCAGATGCGAGCCTTGATCTCGTCGTCCGGGATGATGCGGCCCTCTTCGAGCGAGGCCACGAACATCTTGCCCGGCTGCAGACGGCCCTTCTGGACGACCTTCTCCGCGGGCACGTCGAGGACGCCGGCCTCCGAGGCCATGATGAGCAGGTTGTCGTCGGTGAGGCAGTAGCGTGAGGGCCGCAGGCCGTTGCGGTCGAGCGTGGCACCGATGAGCGTGCCGTCGGTGAAGGCGATCGAGGCCGGACCGTCCCAGGGCTCGATGACGCCGCCGTGGTACTCGTAGAAGGCCTTGCGGTCGGCGGGCATCTCGGGGTCCTTCTCCCAGGCCTCCGGGATGAGCATCATCATCACGTGCGGCAGGCTGCGGCCGCCCAGCATCAGCAGCTCGACGACGTTGTCGAGGATGCCCGAGTCGGAGCTGCCCTCCTGCGCGATGGGCCGCATCTTCTGCAGCTCGTCGGGGCTGAAGACGTCAGACTCGAGGAGGGCCTCGCGCGCGCGCATCCAGTTGACGTTGCCGCGCACGGTGTTGATCTCACCGTTGTGGGCCAGCGTGCGGAAGGGATGCGCCAGCGGCCAAGTCGGCAGGGTGTTGGTCGAGAAGCGGCTGTGGATGAGCGCGAGCGCCGACTCGAAGGCCTCGTCGACGAGATCCGGGAAGTAGGCCGGCACCTGCGCCGGCGTGAGCATGCCCTTGTACAGGAGCGTGCGCGAAGACAGCGAGCAGATGTAGAAGTCCTCGGCGGTCTTGATCGACTCGCGCACCATGCGCGTGCCGTACTTGCGCACCACCAGGAGCCTTCGCTCGAACTCGTCCTGGCTCAGCGTCACCGGCTGGCGGATGAACATCTGCCGGATGACCGGCTCGCCGGAGACGGCCGTGGCGCCGAGCGTGGAGTTGTCGGTGGGCACGTCACGCCAGCCCAGCAGCTCCAGGCCGAGCTCGTCGAGGACGCGCCGCAGCACGAGCTCGACGGCCGAATGGCGCGAGCGCTCCTGCTGGAAGAAGCACTGGCCCACCGCGTACTCGCCCGGCTCCGGCAGCGAGATGCCCAGCGAGGTGCACTCGCGCAGCAGGAAGGCGTGCGGCAGCTGCACCAGGATGCCGGCACCGTCGCCGGTCTCGGGCTCGGCACCACGCGCGCCTCGGTGGTCGAGGTTCATGAGCACCTCGATGCCCTGCTCGACCACACCATGGGTGGTGATGTTGTTGAGGTCGGCAACGAAGCCGACGCCACACGCGTCGTGCTCGGTGCGCGGCTCGTAGAGTCCCCTCTTCGGCTGTGTCTCAGGCATCGCGCGTCCTTGGTGGGTATGCTCGACCAAGGGTCGTCCGAGAGGGGGAACCCAGGCTCCCGGGGTCCCCTTCCGCCGTCCCCGGACTCGTGGGTGGACGCACACGATAAGGAACACGGGCGCGACGGTCAAACCCCACGCTCCGATGCGGGATCAGCTGAGGCTGGCGCTACCTCGAAGGAGTCGCCTACGACCTGCTGTAGTGGCCCATGAGCACTGCCTCGTCCAGGACGTGGCCAGCGATGGCGTCGAGCACGGTGGCCTTGAGAGCGCCAGCCTGCAGCCCCAGCTCGGTATCGAGCGCGTAGACGGTGAAGAAGTAGCGATGTGTCCCGTCGGGCGGACACGGTCCACCGTATCCGGTCCGGCCCCAGGAGTTGGTGCCGGACGTGCCCAGCAAGGTAGCGTCCTCGGGGATCTCATCGCTTGGAGCGATGTCGTAGGCGACCCAGTGGTCCCAGGTGCCGACGCGAGCGTCAGGGTCGTCCATGACCACCACCAGGCTGACGGTGGCAGAGGGCATGTCCTCCAAGGTCAACGCCGGAGAGACATCGAGCCCGTCACATGTGTAGCGGCCGGGGATCGATGCCTTCGTGCTCGAAGGCATGAGAAGTCACGCGCATGCTGGTCTCCTCGTTGGCCGGTGCCGGTCGCAGGGTGGGCTCCTCCGCGGCACCCGTAGATACTCGTGCCTCTCATCATGGCACCGAGCGGTGCGCTCAGGCTCCGCGTCCGCCACGTCCGAGTCAGGGGGACCAGCAGACCGGTCGATCCGTTCCGGCATCCAAGGCGGCCACCAGATGTAACCGTTCGCGCACCGGCTCGGTACGCCCAGCGACAGTCACGGCCGATACGATCGGAGCGCCGCACGCTGGCAGCGGCAGAGGATGCCAGTCCGACCGTGCTACGGAGAGCCGCGTGAACCTCGAGGACGACAGGAAGCAGCGAGAGGCCGCTGCCGCGCGGGCCATGTGGGAAGACCTCGCAAGGGGGGCGCGCCTGCTCCATTGCCCGGAGCACTTCGCGCAGCCGTGGCGGGTGGCGGTCATCGGCGACACGCCACAGCAGTACCGGCTCTATATCTCAGGTTGCTGTTCACAGCTGCTGACGGTCGTCAACGGGATCGATCAACTCCGACCCCCGCATCGCCGGCCCTCGCTGATCCTCTGCCGAACAGGTCGGATCCCTCCAGGTCGAACTGACCGACCAGTGCCCCGACCGTCGGGCAGTCAGTCCTCGGTCGCCAGCGGGGCCGCCGCCAGGCCCGGCCTCGTATTCGGCCCGGTTCGCCCCGGGCCGTCGCTGGGGACCGGCTACCATCACCACTCATGTCGTTCACGCTGCTCGACTGGCGGCGCCGGGTCGCCGCGATGTACGCCGCTGCGCGTTCCGGTTCCGGGCCAGAAGGCGGTGCCCCCGCGACCGCCACACGCTTCCGAGCGACCAAGGATCAGCTGTTCGCGGCGCATCCCGATACGCCCATCCCGCCAGCCGAGCGGGACGCCTTCGACGGTCTCGCCTACTGGCCCTACGACCCGAAGATGCGCTTCATCGCAGCGGTCGAGCCGATGGAGCCGGCCGAGACCTCGGCCTCGAGCAGCAGCGGTGACATCTGGGCGTTGCGTCGCATCGGACGCGTGCAGCTACCCCTCGGGCAGTTGGACGTGGACTGGGTCGACGTCTACGGCGGCGGCATCTTCTTGCCCTTCCGCGACGGCACCTCGGGTGAGCAGAGCTACGGGGCGGGCCGCTATCTGCTCGATACGATCAAGGGCGCCGATCTCGGCGGTGACGCGCGTGGGCTCGTGCTCGACTTCAACTACGCCTACCACCCATCGTGTGCCTATGACCCCATCTGGAGCTGTCCCCTGGCACCGCGCAGCAACTGGCTATCAGGGCCGATCCGCGCTGGCGAGCGGCTTCGGTAGGGTTCCCCGAAGCCGGCCAAGATCGGGCAGCGAGGTGCTGGTGCGCGCTCAGCCCAGCGGCATACCCCAGCGCGCGCGGTCCGCGAACGAGGGGCTGGTGTCCAGCGCGTCTCGCCACGGGCGAAGGTAGTCACGTCCCGGCTCGCCGGGGGCTCCGAGCGCGAGCACGTAGGCCGTCAGCCTCAGCCCGCAGCGGAATCCATGGCGATGCTGGTAGGGCAAGCCGTCCGGCGGCTCGATGCGCGAAGCGTCGACCGCGGCCAGACGCCCGCTCACGAGATCGGGCCTCGGATGATCTGTCGGCTCGGGGAACCAGTCTTCGCCGGGCCGCCCGAAGAGGTAGCCACCCATGTCTCGCTGCCAGGCCTTAGAGAGCCGGTCGGCCGCGTTGAGCGAGAGCGTGCGCGCGTCGTCGAGGCAGGCGACGACCTCCCGTTGACGATCACCGTAGCGGGCATGGCCGACCGACGCCTCCCAGGGTGCCTTGCACCTCGAGGCCAGCGCCGAGATAGCGCCGGCATCTCGTGTCTTCTGGCGGATGGCATCGCCCAGGAGCAGCCACTGAGCGTAGGCGTTGGCTACCACCGCGCCGTTCCCGAAGACTCGGCCTCTGGGGAACAGGAGCGGACGCTCCTCATCGACCCGTTCATGCCAAACGCGTTCGATGGCGTCCTGCAACGCCCGTGATCGGCCCCACATGCGCTCGCCCACGAGATCCTCGAAGTCGTCGAAGAAGAGCGGCGGCTCTTCGCCCAGACTGTAGGTGACGCGCGCTCGCTCATCGCTCGAGAGCGACCTGATCGCTTCGAAGAACGCGCGTACCTGCTCGGTCCAGGCGCCGTAGTCGAACGCAAGTGGGTCGTCGAACAGCGGGTCGTAGTCCCACGAAGGTCGAGGTGGCGGTGCCGCAGCCCCGTCCCAGTACCAGTCCGTGGAGGACGATGAGGATGGCCGCGTCGGTGACGGTGGCGGGGGTGGCGCCTCTTCACGGCGAGGACGCCATCTCGGCGACGGTTTCGGGAGCTGGGCTCGCAGCTCGGGGTCCAGGAGCCATTCACGGGCGACGTTGAGGCGCTTGGTCTCGTCGAGCCCGGCGATGCCCGCGATATCGGGGTGGACGTAGCGGATGCGCGCTTTGTAGGCCCGGTCGATCGTCGCCGCGTCCGCGCTGGCGTCGACGCCCAGTAGCTGGAAGGGATCGAAGTCCGGCGGCGGCGTCATGGCAGCATTCTGGCGCAAGGACGCCAGCGCTCACCGTCGAGCAGGTTCGCGATGGTGGCGCCGGACACCAGAGGGTACGCTGCGACCGAGCTAGTCACGGTGGGCATCATCGCCGACATCTCCGATCTTGGCGGTGTCATGCGGAGACACCGCTCTCTGGAGGCCACCCACCCACCCAGCAGGCGTGTTCGCAGCCCGAGGAGCGTTCGAATGGTCAGGACTCGATCGGCCGGCTCGCTGCTGGCCATCTTGATGCTCACGATGATGGGGAGCGCGACCGCGATCGGTCAGTCGGACGACAGCACCAGGACCGGGGATGACGCATCACGCAGCATGAGCGCCGTCGCCGTCAACGGGACCTCCACGCTGGTCGGTGAGGCAGACCCGGGCACGACCACGCTCGAAGGCGGCGTGGTTCGCGTCCGCGACAACGTGCTCATCACGATCGAGGCATCGAGTGATGTACGCGTCAGTGGTCAGGCCACGATCACCGTCAACTTCGATGCCTACCCAGACCAGACAGGGCTTCCCGGCTCCACCCAGGTTCGCTACGGTGATGCGCGCCTTGAGAACGAACTCGGCTCGTGGAGCGGCCGGTTCGCGGGCAGCCTGGCAAACGGCGGCTTCGTGCAGACCTACTGGCTCGAGGGTGACGGTGCCTACGAAGGCCTGAGTTACGTCGTCACCGCGGGCGGCAACGGCAACGTGTGGCGCAGCCAGGGCCTGATCTTCCCGGGCCAGGTGCCGCCCCTGGGCACCGGCAACACGCTGCCCATCGACGGCCAGGGTCTTGACCTGCCCCTGGCCTGGGCTCCACCCTTCTGAGCTGGAACGAACCCGCTATCGCATCGCGCTCGCGGAGAGTGCCGCAGCGGTGACCAGCGTCCGGGGCGAACGATGGGTCCCGCCCGGAGGACCATCGGGCGATGCCGTCAGTGGTGCCCAGACGACCACGTTGGCACCATCCACACCTCTGCTCACACCTGAGCTCCGCCAGCAAGCACCGGGAGACGCCGCGATGCTACGACTGACCAACCGCGTCTTCACTGATCTGGCCATCTGGATGAGTGCCATCGGGCTGCTCGTCGGTTTCATCTTTCCGCCGTTCTGCGTCTTCCTGGGGCTCCCGGCGGAACAGGTCATGAACCCGCGGTTCTACGCCGCTACGGTCCTAGCGGGCTTGGCCGTGGGAGCGGTCAACTTCGGCCTCGCTCGTGTCGTGGTCGGCCGTCGTCTCGCGCGGCTGGCGAAGCACATGACCCGCGTCGAGTCGCAGCTCTCCCAAGCCACGCTCAGCAATGACTGGAGCAGTTGCGACCCGACCGAGTGCGCGTTGCCGGTCGATTCGGCGGACGAGGTCGGCGCCAGCGCCGCGGCCTTCAACTCGCTCATCGATACGCTCGCCCGCACCCATGCCATCGACACGGCGTCACGCGGTTTCACGGCCATCGTGTCCAGCCACCTCGACCTTGAGTCACTGGGGCGGGAGGCACTCACGGCCGTGCTCGCTGACACGGGTTCGAGCGCCGGTCTGCTGCTCGTGGAACGAGATGCCGGGCTGCAGCCACTGTCCTCGATCGGGATCAGCCAGCCCGAGCGGGTTGCCGAGAATGCGCATGTCGCAGAGGCGCTGCGCACCGGTCGGAGCCAACTGCTGGACATCAACCTCGAGCAGGTGGTCATCGACAGCGTCCTGCTGCAGCAGAACGCGGAGCAGGTCGCCATCGTACCGTTGGCCTTCAAGGACGTGCCCCTGGGGGCGCTGGTGCTGGCCTCAGTCAAGCCCTTCTCCCGGGATGTCCGTGTCCTGGTACAGCACTTCCAGGCCGACCTGGGGCTGGCCCTCAGCAACGCGCTCTCGCACGATCGCCTGCAGCGCCTCGCGGCGCTCGATCCGCTGACCGATGTCTACAACCGCCGCTTCGGCCTGGTCCGCTTGCAGGAGGAATTCGGTCGCGCACTGCGAGTCTCGGGCCCGCTGGGCGTCATGATGCTCGATCTCGACCATTTCAAGACCGTCAACGACACCTTCGGCCACCTGGTCGGCGATCGGCTGCTGAGAGCCACGGCCGCATCCATCCGACGCGCTTCGCGCGAGGGAGACGTGTTGATGCGCTACGGCGGTGAGGAGTTCCTGATGGTCGTGCCCGGCGCGGGGGCAGAGGATCTTCACGATCTCGCCGAGCGCGTCCGACGTGCCGTCGCCGCCACGGAACTGATGGATGGCGACCGCCGTGTCACTATCACTGCCAGCATCGGTGGCGCTTCCTACCCAGAGCACGATGCGGCCTCGCCCTCAGAGCTCGTCGAGGCAGCGGACCATTCCCTCTACGCGGCCAAACAACAGGGCCGCGACCGCGTGGTGCTGGCCTAGGCGGACACACGACCGCCCGACAGGTCAGGGGCAGATGGGGTGCCCACGACGGTCGAGAGCCGGCCGGCCGGGACCTCCGTCACTTGACCGACGGCGAGGCCGTGCCGGGTAGCAGAGGGTGGTCGGCTGCCTACTCATCGGGTGGGCCGGAGCCAGCTGGACCGGCCGCGAGACTGCCGCGGAGCGACGAGCCCCAGCGGCCGGTCTGCGGCGACGCCTAGGTCGCGATGCCCAGGGTCTTCGCGTTGAGGAAGGCAACGTAGCCGCACAGCTCACATGTCAGCACCACGAATCGGAAGCCGCGCTCGTGCACGATCCTCGGACCGCTCTCGTCGGTCACGAACCCGGGTACGAAGGACATGGAGTCCTCTACGGACCACCCGCCGTCATGACCAGCCGGGCACTTGGCCTTGCCGTACCAATGCGCATCCAGCCAGCGCCCGATGGTGGTCGTCTGCTCGTCGGTGAAGGTCATCCTGTCCTCATATGTCTCGTATCGGCATCGCTCGCCTCACGAGCGAGTGTAGGACCTCTGCTGAGGCACGGTTCACACAACGAACCCCCGGCGCCCACGGCTCGGCCGGCAGGGCATCGACGACCTCGGCGATGGAGAGTCAGTCGTCGGCTGGTGGTCTGGGGCCCGGGCACGCGAACCGGAGGCGGTCTTCGATGAGCCCCTCAGGGCCAGTGCGGATCCAGCCAGTGGGAGGCCCTCGAACCCGTGTCTGCAGCGTCTTCAGAGGCCCTCGACGTCGTCGCCGAGGTCGAACACCAGGCGCTCGGGCAGCGTCACCGCCCGGTCACGCTCGGGCATCTCGACCCGTCGAGCTGAGGACAGCTCGTGGGCGGTCGCGGGCCCACATGCGGCTATCGGAGTGGTGTGGCCCATGACACGCCAGGTGGCCAGTATCGGAGCAACCTGACGACGATCAGCGCACCGAGGGCCGGCTCGAAGAGGCCGTGGAGATAGGCCGGGTCGAGAGACCGGCTGAGGCCCAACAGCACGTAGCCGAGGCCCTGCACCGTGATGAGGGTCGCGCCGATGACGGCCGGCCATCGTGCCCACCCATAGCCCAGGAGCAGACCGATGGCCGCGATGACGACCCCCAGCCCCATGGCCACGCTGAGCGCCGGTGTCGGCTGCATCATCCCGGACACCACGGGGATGATCTCCGCGTAGACGATGCGCTCGGCACCGAGGAGGCCGAGCAGGACAGCGATGATGCGTAGCGATGTGGTCATGCCCCGAGCGTGTGCCTGAGTCGGCCCCGTCACATCGCGCGGCGACTCGATCTGCGCCTCATCCGTGCCCCGGTCATCAGCTCAAGAGCCGGCCGTCCCAGCGGCGTGGTGGCACGGGAGCAGGTGTACTCCTAGGCGGGGAATACCTCCGCGAGCTCCGCGCGGAGGCCTTCGCGAACGGCCTTGTGCGAGAAGTGGCGCAGGCCGGTTTGGTAGTTGATCTCCGTCCACTCAGCGATGCGGGCAGGGTCATCGAGTAGTGCCCTGGTCTCCTCGACCGCGACCTCCGCGACGTAGCCGTTCATCTCCACGTTGCGGAAGCCCTTGGGCCTGATGTCGATGTCGTAGACGCGATAGCGGTTCACGAACACCGGGCGACGGTGGTAGATGGCCTCGAGGTAGGCGTTGCCGAAGCCCTCGATGAGCGATGGATAGGTGACCAGGTCACAGGCGTCGTACATGTCAGCGAGCGAGTAGGTCGGCCGTCCATCGGCGCCGGCACCGCGCTCAGCGGCCACGCGATCGGCCGCCCAGAGCACGTCCACGCCGAGCAGCCGGGCGAACTCACGGATGCGCGCCTCGTACTCCATGCCCTCGTCGCCACTCTGGTGCGAGATGACCAGGCGCGCAGGCCGACCCAGGCGCGCCACCAGCTCCACGGCATGCTCGATGCCCTTGCGTGGCACGACGCGCACGGGCTGCAGCACGAAGAGTTCGTCGTCGGCCAGACCCAGCTCGGCGCGGATGCTGGCGGTGACCTCGTCGGGCGCAGGAGGCCGGTTCTCGAAGTCCATGACGTTGGGGATGACCCGCGCCGTCCGCCCCAATCGCCGGGCGATCTGCTCACGCTGCGTGGTGTTGATGCAAGCGTGACGGACGTTGGGCAGGGCCGGCGGGAAGGCCGCGCTGATGAGGTCGGTGGCGCTGTTGACGAGGAAGCGCTGGCGCTCCCAGGGCAGGTCGTGATGGTGCGCCAGCACCGGGATGCCACTCTCTGCCGCGAGCTGCGTGATGGCCAGGCCCAGCGGCAGATGCATGGGGATGGCCAGCGCGTTCTCCGGCAGCAGCATGTCCAGCTCGAAGTCGCGTACGAAGTCATAGAGAGCCGACTTCAGGTGCCCCGTCAGCTCATCGATCGAGCGGCTGACCGACTCGGGCCGGCCCGACGACGCATCGCCGAAGACGGCCTCGTTGATGGCAGCCACGTCCGGGTAGCCGAAGAACGCCTCGGGTACCTCGCGGCTCTTGTCGGATGGTCGGTCGACCATGCCGGCGAAGTAGTAGACGTCGTGGCCCATCGCCCGTAGCTCGACAGCCCACTTCTCCGCTTCGAGGGAAACACCATCGGTCCCGGCGAAGCGGGTGGCCACGAAACCGATGCGCAGGGTCCGAGTCTCAGCCATGTGGCCACGGTACACGGAGCGCGGCGCGGCCAGACTGCCGGAATCCCACATAGAGCGAACGTGATCCATCGAGATGACGTTTCCGCCACTTCCCGCCGCCAAACCGCCGCACGCCCAGAGGTGTTCCAGTCACGATCGGTGACTAGTGTCTCGTGCCGCTAACGTCTAGCATCATGGTGGCGGGATCGGCTACGATCGGGACATGGCTCAAGCACCCGCCCCACCACTGTCCGTCCCCGAGGTCGACAAGGCCGTCCTGGAGGCCATCATCCGTGCGCCTACGAGCGAGCAGCGGCTCGTGACCCGAGCCCGCGTCGTGCTGCGCTCGGCCGAGGGTGTCGCGATGGAGCACGTCGCGCGCGAGCTCGGCGTGGCCTTCATGACCGTCAAGCTCTGGCGACGCCGCTACGCGGAGGCCGGCCTGGCCGGCCTCGCTGACCGACCCCGACCGGGCCATCCGGTGACCTACGGCCGCGAGGACCGCGACCGGCTCCTGGCCCTGACGCTCGGTCCGCCGCCGGCGGGCACGACCCACTGGAGCGTGCGGGAGATGGCCAGGGCCAGCGGCATGAGCCCCACCACGGTCCAGCGCCTCTGGACGGAGCTGGGTCTCAAGCCCCACCGGGTCGAGACCTTCAAGTGGAGCACCGACCCGGCCCTCGAGGCCAAGGTCCGCGATGTGGTCGGGCTCTACCTCGACCCACCCGACGGAGCCATCGTGCTCAGTGTCGACGAGAAGACCCAGATCCAGGCGCTCGACCGCACCCAGCCCCTGTTGCCGCTGCGCCCGGGACAGGTCGAGCGCCACACCCACGACTACACCCGCCACGGCACGACCTGCCTGTTCGCGGCGCTCGAGGTCGGCAGCGGAGCGGTCACCACCGACCACCGCGCCCGCCACACCGGCGCCGACTTCCTGGCCTTCATGCGACGGGTGGCCCGGGAGTATCCCGAGGGCGAGCTGCACGTCGTGCTCGACAACGTCTCCACGCACAAGACCCCCGACGTCAGGGCCTGGCTCGAGCGGAACCCACGCATCACCTTCCACTTCACCCCGACCTCGGCTTCCTGGATGAACCAGGTCGAGACCTGGTTCGGCATCCTCACCCGCCGCGCCATCCGGCGGGGCAGCTTCGGGAGCGTCAAGGAGCTGATCGCCATGATCGATGCCTTCACCCACAGCTGGAACGCGGGCGCCAGCCCCTTCGTCTGGGTCAAGACTGCCGACCAGATCTTGGCCAAAGCCGTGCGCAAGCTGCCAGCCAATAGCGAATCGAGACACTAGCCCATGCCCGCACGGGCATGGGCTAGGAAGGCGACATGCCTGGAACCCGCCGGATCGCCGCGCTTTGTTCGGTCTACGCGGGGATCGGGCGTCCAAGGAGCCTCCCCGAACGCGGCTGATAGCACCGCCGCCGGGCACGCCTGTCCGCCCCCGGGCACGCCTGTCCGCCCCCGGGCACGCCTGTCCGGCCGCTCGGGCCCCGCTGCTTGGCCCGCGACCGACACTGCCTTCGACGCCGCACAAGGTGTCGGCGCTGCGGCCAGACGACGTGGCGGCCGGTATCGGCCTTCGCATCAGCCGGAGTCGGGCGCTCCTGGGTGCAGGTGCGCCCGGCCGTCGATCGGTGGCTACTCCTCGGCCTGGGGCTCGGGCTCAGGGGTCGGCTCGGGAACCGGTTCGCCTTCGAGGGTGGCGACGCGCTCGTCCAGCTTCTCGATGGCTTCCTCGTTGTCTCCCACGCGACCTCGCAGGTTGACCACGTTGACGCCACCCACCTCCTGCTGCAGCTGATCGACATCCGCGCGGAGCTGCTGGACCTCAGCGCCGATCTGATCGACGGTCTCGCTGAGGGCAGCGATGTCTGCCTGTCCATACCGCAAGGTCAGCGTCACGGTCGGAGCGAACTCGACCTCGACATCGCCGCATCGCTGGACCACCGGGAACTCGAGGACCTTGTCCTGCTTGTCCGGGAACCCGGCCCGGAGGCCGAAGTCCAAGAGCAGTCCGTCGTCGAGCGAACCGCCACTCCATCGGATCACGGTGGGCGGTGCATCACCGTCGGGCTTGGCCGTCTCGTCTTCTGTCTCCTCGTCCGCTCGGGCCGCGTCATCTTCGACCGCGGGCGCCTCGATCTCGACGTCCCATCCGGGGACCGCCTCTGGTACCGGGTTGCGGACACTGTCGGGTATGGTGACTTCGAGCGCGTCCGTCGGCAGGCCATCGCATCCTTCGGTGACGCGGAAGTGCAACAGGAACGTGCTATCTGGTGTGACCGCGCTACCCTCGGGGATGTTGACCGCGTGGACCGGCATAGCGGCGGCAACCATGACGCCGGCGATGATGCCCGCGATAGCGGCGTGGCGTGGCGCGTGAGTTCGATTCATCTGGAACCTCCTGGACTCAGGTTGGAGGATGACCGTCGCAACCATCGCGCGATGGTGGACGGGGGCCCGATCGACGCCATCGACGCCATCGACGAGCCTGCCTCGAGGGTGTGCCCCATTGTAGGTGTGGCCCTCCGGGTCACTACCATCCGAGCCCGATGACGCCACGCGCCGAAGCGATCTCCATGAAGCGGACGTTGCTCACGCCGCGCCGGCGGCCTGCGCACGAGCCTCGCGGCGGCGCCTGAACCACTTCTCGACCTCGACCGCGACGAAGGGCATCGGCGCGACCAGCACGACGACCGCCAGCTCGGTCACGTTGAGCGCGGTGGTCTCGAAGATGGGCTGCAGGAAGGGCACGTAGATGAGCGCCAGCTGGATGATGACGCTCACGACGATGACCACGAGCAGGACCGTGTTCGTAGTGAAACCCAGCTTGAAGATGGACTCGCGCTCTGAGCGCACCACCAGCGCGTGAGACAGCTGCGTGAAGGCCAGCACCGTGAAGACCATCGTGCGCCACGTCTCCTCTGATGCGCCGCCGTGGTAGGACCAGGCCTGCACAGCCGAGCGTCAGCGCCGCCATCAGCACGCCGACCCAGATGGCGTGCTGCCACAGGCCGTCCCCGAGGATGGATGCATTCGGTGCGCGTGGCGGTTGCTCCATGTCCCGCGGATGGGCCGGCTCTACGCCCAGCGACAAGGCGGGCGCCCCATCGGTGACGAGGTTGATCCACAGGATCTGGATGGCCAGCAGCGGGAAGCGGCAGACCCAGGAACGGCGCCGCGACCATGACCATGATCTCGGCCGAGTTGGTGGTCAGCAGGTAGCGCACGAAGCGGCGGATGTTGGCGTAGATGCGCCGCCCCTCCTCCACCGCGGCGATGATGGTCGAGAAGTCGTCGTCCTCGAGGATCATGTCCGCGGCTTCCTTGGACACGTCCGTGCCGGTGATGCCCATGGCCACGCCGATGTCAGCCTCGCGCAGGGCCGGCGCGTCGTTGACGCCGTCGCCGGTCATGGCCACGATCGCGCCCCGCCGCGCCAGGCATCGACGATGCGCAGCTTCTGCTCGGGGTTGGTGCGCGCATACACGCCGATGCCGGCCACCCGCTCGCTTCGAAGTCCTCGTCGGAGATCTGCGCCAGCTCGGCCCCGGTGATCGACTCGACGCGAGTCGTCGAGCATGCCCAGGCGACGTGCGATCGAGGTCGCGGTGAGCTGATGGTCGCCGGTGATCATGACCGTGGTGATGCCCGCGGCGCGCGTCTCCGCGATGGCCATCGCGGCAGCCTCGCGGGGCGGGTCGGCCATGGCCACGATGCCGACCAGTCGGAGGCCCTGTTCGGCATCGGCGGGCTCATCGGGCACGACGTCGATGCCGGCATCGGACAGCGCCAGCACGCGATAGCCATCCTGCGCGTAGCGCTCCGCGACGGCGCGCGCCTCCGCGAGCACGCTTGCCTGGCCTGCGGCGAGGAGCGGTGCGATGGACTCGAGGGCGCCCTTGACCGCGACCCAGTTGGGCTGGTCGGTCTGAAGGTCGAAGTCGCCCAGCTCGTGCACGGTGGTCATGCGCCGCCGCTCGCTGTCGAACGAGACCTCGGCCACACGTGGGCAGTAGGCCGCGACTTCCTTCTGGCGCACGCCCAGCTTGGCCGCGAAGGCCACCAGCGCACCCTCGGTGGGGTCGCCGGCGATGGCCCACTCGCCACCTCCGTCGGGCGGCACCAGTGAGGCGTCGTTGCAGGCCGCCGCCACGTGAGCCGCACGAACGGCCAGCCCGTCACCATCCGCCGACGGCGTCAGCGACCCGTCAGGCGAGTAGCCGTCGCCGCCCACCTGGTACTCGGCAGCCGGTGTCCAGAGCCGCTCCACGAGCATGCGGTTCTCGGTCAGCGTGCCGGTCTTGTCGGTGCAGATGACGCTGACCGAACCTAGCGTCTCCACCGCGGGCAGGCGCCGCACCAGCGCACGACGGGCAGCCATCCGCCGCGCACCCAGCGCCAGCGAGATGGTCACCACCGCGGGCAGCCCCTCGGGGATGGCCGCCACCGCCAGCGAGACCGCCACCAGGAACATCTCCTGGGGCGGCTCGCCGCGGGCGACACCCAGCCCGAACACGATGCCGCAGATGAGGATGGCCGCGATGGCCAGCCACTTGCCCAGCTGCCCCAGGCGTTTCTGCAAGGGCGTGTCCTGGTCCTCGCCCATCTGCAGGAGCTCGGCAATGCGGCCGATGGCCGTGGACATGCCCGTCGCGACCACGATCCCGCGGGCCCGGCCGTAGGTCACGGCGGTACCACTGAAGGCCATGTTTCGCTGGTCGGCGGGCGTGGCCGCACCGACGTCCGGCAACGGCTCGGTCACCTTGGCCACAGGCTCCGACTCCCCGGTGAGCGGAGCCTCGTCGATCTTGAGTGCCGGCGCCTCGACGAGTCGCATGTCGGCGGTGACGATGTCGCCTTGCTCCAGCAGCACGACGTCGCCGGGCACCACATCGGCAGCAGGCAGCAGCCGGATCTGACCATCGCGCACCACGCGCGCGTCGGGGCTGGACATCCTCTTGAGGGCGTCCATGGCCTCGCCGGCACGGTATTCCTGCACGAACCCGACCACGCCGTTGAAGACGACGATGGCCAGGATGACCACGGTGTCCTTGGAGTGACCGATGACCGCGGTGATGATCGCGGCCGCGATGAGCACCAGGATCATGGGGCTGGTGAACTGGTCGACGAACAGCATCCAGGTGGGACGCTGCTTCTTCTCGATCAGCTCGTTGGGGCCGTACTCGGCCAGCCGTGCGCGGGCCGTGGGGCCGGCCAAGCCCGTTTCCACGCCAGTGTCGAGGGCGGAGGCGACCTCAGAGGCCTCGACGCGCCAGGGCTGGACCTCCTCGGCCGGAGTGACGATGCTCCCCGCTTCCATCCCCCGCTCCCGCTACGTGCCTGCGGTGAAGATCATGTACATGAGGATGAGGTACGCGACCAGCGTCATGCCCGACCCGGGCTCCAGGCGCGAGGCCCGCGTCTTGGCGCCGTGGATGATGCCGGCCACCACGATGGACATGAGCAGGATGGCGCTGACGCCGACGAAGGCCTCGACGGCCTCGACATCGGCCAGGATCGGCCCCTCGGTGTAGAAGACGTCGACGATGAGGATGATGGCCATGTTGAAGGCGTTGCTGCCCAGCAGCGAGCCCACGGCCAGGTCGAAGGCGCCGATGCGCACGGCAGCCACCGCGGTAGCGAGCTCCGGCAGCGAGGTGGAAAAGGCCAGGAACGAGGCGCCCACGAACGACTCACTCAGCTTCGCCTCGGTGGCGATGCCGTCGGCAGCGTTGACGAGGAACGGGGCGGAAACGAGGATGACCAGCGCCGCCACACCGAACTTGGCCAGGTCCCAGCGGATGGCGTAGAGGATGGCCTTGCGGCTGGTGACCTCCGAACCGGAGATGTGCTCGTGCTCCTCAGCCACCTGGTGGCTGACCTCGCCGGTGGGCACCGCCGGGGTCGACGAGCGGTGGGTCCAGGCGATGAGGCTGACGAAGCCGATGAAGATGATGATCGACTCGATACCGACCCAGCCGATGGCCAGCTCGAAAGGCCGCAGGATGGCCAGCGTCGCGACCGCCGTCAGCGCGATGGCCACCGCCGCCGTCCGGGCATGTCCCGAACCCACGCGGTGCCAGACGCGGCCGCGATACGCGAGGTCGACGATGGCCAGGAGGGCCATGTTGGCCATGTTGCTGCCGAGCAGGTTGCCGATGGCGAGGTCGGGAGAGTCCTCGGTGACGACGGCGCTCACCGCCACGGCGATCTCCGGCAGCGAGGTGGCGGCCGCCACCAGCACCATGCCGATGAGCAAGCCGCCCAGGCCGGTGACGTCGGCGATGCGGTCACCCGACTTGGCGAGTAGGACGCCCGCGCCGATGATGACGATCGACATCAGGACGAAGATGCCGAGGTGGAAGAGGAGGTCGGTGCTCAACAGTGCTCCATGGGGCAGCACGATGATGGGCTGGCTATCGACTGCATAGTGAATCGTATGCGAGGACGGTCAGCGGCGCAGCGACCGACTCCGCAGCCGCGGTGCCGTGAGGTGCTGCTCAGGCAGCAGCGAAGACCTGATCGCGCCGCGATCGCACCGATACCAGCTGACCGGCTGACAGCGCCAGCCGTTCGGCCTCGTCTCGAGGCACCTGCGCCCAGATGTGCACCCCGTCGCTCCGTGTCAGCTCGAGCCGGACCTCGAAGCCGAGATAGACCACGCGCTCGACGACTGCCTCGCTGCCGCCTTCGACCGGCGTGAGCTGGACCTCGATGTCATGTGGTCGGACGTAGGCGTTGCCGAGCCGGGTGACCGGACCGATGAGGCCTCGAACATGGGGATGAGCTCCTCGTACGCCTCGCGCGGGGTGGTGTAGGCAGCTAGCGTGACGGTCCCGCAAAGCGCGTCGGCTGCGAAAGCCTGCGCCGGATCGATGGCCGCGTCCGTGAGCGACCCTCCGAGCATGGCCCCAAGGCACACGCCGTCACTGCCGACCGCCACTGGATCCCGAAGCAACTCGAGCTCACCATCACACCCCCGGGTCTATTCCCTAGTTATTCGATATTGTCGATGAGTCCTATAGGATTTAGGAGGCTATGCCGACTGGGCGAAGCCTGTCAAGCCTTCATCACGCCCCAGGCATGGCAGAATCGGTGCACCACGCTGCGGCGTCGCGTCAGGCGACCTGTCGGCGCCGGCCCGACCAGAGAAGGAGAGCCCCCATGGATCTGCTGCGTTTCCTCGCCCCCAAGCGGAGCGCCCACGCTCACTGCGATATCCCCTGTGGCGTCTACGACCCCGAGCAAGCTCGCATCGAAGCCGAGTCCTGCCACCGCATCATCGAGCGTTACCAAGCCAGCGATGACGAAGTCTTTCGGACCCGCTGCATCGTCATCAAGGAGCAGCGAGCCGACCTCGTCAAGCACCACATCGACGTGCTCTGGCACGACTACTTCAAGCCCGAGCATCTCGAGCAGTACCCCGACCTGCACGATGTCTGCTGGATGGCCTCGAAGCAAGCGTCCGTGGTCAAGCACGGCGTGGATCTCGACGCCGCCAAGCAGCTGCTCGCGCTGATCGATCAGATCGACGAGATGTGGAAGGGCACCGGCGGGCCCGGCAAGACCCGCATGGCCAGCTAGCTCGACTCTGAGCCAGAGCGACGACCCGCGCCGGATTCCTGGGCGGGTCGTCCTGATTCCTGACCGATGATCGGCCGACTGATCCGCTCCTGGGGCGCCCGCGTCGCCGTCGAGGGCCGCTCGATGAGCCCGACGCTCGAGCCGGGCGACTGGCTGCTGGCCGACCCCGATGGGTTCGCCGGGGCGCGGCCGATGGTCGGCGACCTGGTGCTCGTGCCCGACCCTCGTGAGCCGTCGCGCTTGCTCGTCAAGCGCGTGGCTGAGGTCCATGGCCACGACCTGCTCGTGGCCGGTGAATCTCCAGACCGGTCGGCCGATTCACGGATCTTCGGATCGGTCGAGGCCGCTGACGTCGAAGGCCGCCCCTGGTTCCGCTACTGGCCACCCCGGCGCATCGGCCGCGTCAGCTGAGACGATCCACCCTTCGCCTGCATCCGGCCAGGCCGGACGCAGGGGGCCACGCCGATGAGGGTGCGGCGCATCTCATCGGGCCGCGGCGTCTCGTTGCGCGGGATCGGTCGGCGAGTCCTCTCCTCGACCCGGCGCCCTATGCGAACAGCTCGCCCATGACGGCGATGTGGTCGAGGTCCCCGGGGAGGAAATCCTGGAACAGGAGCCGGTCGATGCCCGTGTCAGCGTATTCCGCGATACGTGCCTTGGCGCTCTCCGGCGTGCCCAGGATCCAGCGGTCGCGCCGCGCCTCCAGCCACTCGGTGGCGGCGCCATCGTCGTCGCCGAAGACGGCGATCTGGGCCTCGGTGCGGCGGGCCATCTCGGCCTCGTCGCGACCGACCAGCACGCCCGCCATGACCGAGCGCGTCAGCGACTTGGGATCGCGGCCCAGCTTCTCGCAGGCCGTGTCCAGGCGAGCCATGATGTGGCGCACCTCGGCCGGGTTGGAGGAGCTGATGTTGTACTCGTCCGCGTACTGGGCGCCGAGACGGCAGGAGCGAGGCCGGCCCACGCCGCCGACGATGAGGTTGGGACGCTCTCCGCGCGGCCGGAAGATGGCGTTGCGGACCTGGTAGTGCTCGCCCTCGAAGGACCAGCCGTCGGGCTCGTCCCAAAGTCCCCGCACGATGGCCAGCTCCTCCTCCAGGCGGTCGACCCGTTCGACGGTGCCTGGATAGGGGATGCCCAACGCGGCGTGCTCCTCCTCGTTCCAGCCTGCGCCGACACCCATCTCGACGCGCCCGGGCCCGGCCATCTCGTCGACCGTGGCCACCACCTTGGCGTATGAGCCGGGGATGCGGAACGTGACCGGTGAGACCATCGAGCCGAGGCCGATCTCTGTCGTGTCGCGCGCCAGGCCGGCCAACGTCGTCCAGCAGTCACCAGCGGACTGACCGCTCTCTCCGGGGAAGCTGGAATAGTGGTCCGAGCGGAAGTACGTCTCGAAGCCGGCGGCCTTGGCGGCGTTCGCGGCATCGAGGACGTCCTGGTAGCTGTAGCCCTGCTGGGGCTCGGTCATGAGTGCGTAGCGCATGGGGCTTTTCTCAAGTCTCCTGGGGATGGGCTGGAGACCGAATGATGCCGCAGGATCCGGCGGTACGGGGACGCTCGTCCCGTCGATGCCCGTGACGGGCGGGCGGGGGGCCGTTCGCGGGTCGCCACCGCGGGCGCGAGTACGATGCCGTCATGACGCCACCGAGCCTTCTCGTGTTTCCTCCTGCGCTGCAGGCACCCGGCACCAGCGGAGCTCCGTTCGAGGCCGCGCTGTCGCTGGCGGACTTGCCGCCCGGCGCGCTGGTGCGCATCACTCGCGGCGACCTCGACGTGGTCGTCGTCCACAGCGAGGCCGGCCTCGTCGCCACCGACGATCGCTGCCCGCACATGTCGGCGCCGTTCTCGGCCGGACGCCTCGAGGGCTGTACGCTGCATTGCCCGCTGCATCGCGGTTCCTTCGACCTACGCGACGGCGAGGTCGTGACCTTCCCGACCACCGGCGGGCTGAGCGCCGACGGGACGCAGCAGCCGACCTGGGCGCCGATGGACGCCACAGCCAAGCCGCCGCTGCGGCCGGACGACCCCAAGGTACGGGCGCGGGCGATGACCCGCGTACGGCGGCTCCGCTACTATCCGCTGCGCATCCACGAGGGGATGCTCGAGATCGCGTGGCCGGTGTGAGCGAGGCAGGGAACCGACATCGCCGCTGGTTCTACTGGCTGCCCGCGCTGGCCGTGATGGTGCTCATCTTCGTGCTCTCGTCGCAGAGCGGGCTGCGCGTCAGCGAGGACGCCGCGGTGGAGAAACCACTCCGTGTCACCGGCCACCTGCTGGCCTTCGGCACGCTGGCGGGCCTGCTGCTGGTGGCCCTTTGCTGGGGGCGCCCGCCGCGGCTGCGCGATGCGGCCATGGCCCTCGGCATCACCGTCGTCTACGGCCTGACCGACGAGCTGCACCAAGCGTTCGTGCCCGATCGCACGGGACGCCTCGATGACGTCGTGACCGATACCATCGGCGCGCTCGCCGGACTGGCCGTGGTCTACCTCGTGCTGACGCTCCTGGGGTCGCGAAGTGCTTCGGGCTCGGGTAGCCACCCGGCCTCCGGGGACCACCGGGCAGACCGATGACGGCACGGGGCCGGCAGCCGCGCGCCTTGCCCCGCTGCTGAGGTCAGTCGACTGGCTGGAGCGCACCGCCCGTGACCTCGACGCCGAGAGCGACGACGCGCAGGCCGGCTGCGGAAGCGGCCGCGACATCGACGATGCGGCGGCCGTCGATGATGACGCGGCCGCTCATGGTGGGCGCGATGACGGACCATTCGAGCGAGCCGAACTCGGGCCACTCCGTGGCGACCACGATGGCGTCAGCGCCGGCACACGCGGCCTCGGCCGATGACGCGGCCTCGAGCGGCACCTCCCCTGCCTTGCCCGCCAGCAAGGCCATGCCACCGTCGAGCGAGACGGGATCGTAGGCGACCACCGTCGCGCCACGAGCCAGCAGCGCCCCGCCCAGCCGGATGGCGGGCGACTCACGCAGGTCGTCCGTGCCGGCCTTGAAGGTCAAGCCCAGCAGGGCCACGCGCATGTCGGCCACCGAGCGATCGGCGGCACGCTCGAGGCCATCGAGCAACCAGTCGGCCTGGCTCACGTTGGACGGCCAGATGGCGTCCATCAACGGCGTGCGCACACCGAAGCTGGCGGCCAGCTGCGGTAGGGCCCGCGCCTGGGAGGGGAAGCAGGAGCCGCCGAAGCCCGGACCCGGCGAGAGGAAGTGGCGCACGATGCGCTTGTCGAGACCCATGCCGTCCACGACCGCGGCCGCGTCGGCACCGGTCGCCGCGGTGAGGCGGGCGATCTCGTTGGCGAAGGTGATCTTGGCCGAGAGGAAGACGTTCGAGGCCACCTTGATGGTCTCGGCGCTGGTCAGGTCGGTGACCACGGTGGGCGCCTCGAGTGGCGCGTAGACCTCGCGCAGGGCCTCGGCGAAGGCAGTGCCGGCAGCGCCGTCGTCGTGACCATCGACGCCGATGACGACGCGGTCCGGGGCCAGGAAGTCCTTGACCGCCACGGCCTCGCGGGTGAACTCGGGGTTGTGAGCGATGCGTACACGGGCATCGATCTCGCGTATCTCGGCGGCGATACCGACGGCCGTGCCCGGCATCAGCGTGGATCGCACGACGATGTTGCGCGGCAGCTCCTCGTCGGCCGCGATCTGGCGGACGGCGGCGCGGACGATGTCGCCGTTCCATTCCTCGTCGGCGTCGAGCGTGCCCACGCAGACGACGACCATGTCCGAACCACGGAGGGCACCGTAGTCGACCGCGAAGCGAAGGCGGCCGTTGGCCAGCCCCTGGGCGACGAGCTCGTCGAGCCCGGGCTCGTGGACCGGCAGGTCCCCGCGATGGAGCCGTTCGATGCGGGCGGCATCGACGTCCAGGCAGATGATGTCGTGGCCGACGTGGGCAAGACAGGCCGCGGTGACCAGGCCGACGTAACCGGCTCCGACGATGGCGATATGCATCGCGTGAGGGTAGCGGAAAGCCGGCGGAAACCGACGCCGGTGGTGCGTTCGGGCACCACTACATGATGCCCAAACCACTTCGGTGCGCTACCGTGCAGCGTGATGCGCCGTCCCCAGCCGGCGTTCGGGCTCGTCACCGTGATGACCAGCTTGCTCGTCGCCGTCATGTTCGCTACCCCTGTCAGTGCCGCCTTCGCGCCGACGGAGCCTGAGCCTGCCCAGGTCTTCTCCGCCACCTCCAGGAAGTGCACGGTTTGGAGCAGCGAGCTGGTACCGCCGCGCACCATCCGCGTCTTGCGCACGAGCGCGACCGATCCGCCCCAGAAGGTCAAGGGCACCGTGCAGACGGTCGACTTCCATGACTACGTGGCCACGGTGATGGCGGCCGAGTGGCCCGAGCGCTATCCCCTCGAGACGCTCAAGGCCGGCGCCGTAGCGACCAAGCAGTTCGCCTGGTACTACATCCTCCACCCGCGCGGGGGGACCAAGTGGGTGAAGGGCGAGAAGGTCTGCTATGACGTCGTCGACTCCACGACGGACCAGTGGTACCGGCCCGAGAGGTTCGCGCCGGGCAAGCCCAACGGTCCGGCGACCGACTCCAAGATCATCAGGGCCATGGACGCCACCTGGGATGTCTCGGTGCGCAAGTACTCGCTGCGAACCCAGTCCAGTCGCCTGTTCCTGACAGGCTACCGAAACGGCAGCAGCACGGCCGCCTGCGGTGCGGATGCAACCGGCTTCAAGCTCTTCCACAACAGCACGCGGAAGTGCGGCCTCGACGGGCTCAAGTACCGTGAGATCCTGCGCAAGTACTTGAAGCCCAACCTCGAGATCGTGAAGCCCGGCCGAGCAGACGTCATCGGCACCAAGCACGGTGATGCCAGGGCCATGGAGCGGCGCACCGGACAGCGCACGGCGCGCGTCTGGACGCCCGGGCGCACAGCGCCCGAGCCCGGTTCGAACGCTGGCCTGACGCTATCGACCGATGGGCTCATCGACTACGCCGCTGGCGACATGAACGGCGATGGCAAGGGGGACCTGGTGTGGCTGAAGAAGACCGGGCCCACCACCGGCCGGATCAAGGCCGCCATCAGCGACGGCACCAACTACGGCCCGGTCCAGGACTGGTGGGGCGGTGACGCGGGGGTGCAGGTGACCGGCGCCAGACTCCTGATCGGCGACTTCCACGCGGACCAGCGTGCTGACGTGGCCATCCTCTCGAGCGGCCCCTCGGCAGGCACCTCGCGGCTGGTCGTACTCAAGCGCAAGCCGTACTCCGCCACCAAGCAGCTGGCCGATCCCCTCGTGTGGTGGACCGCATCCCAGGACTTCGGCAAGATCGCTTCAGCCTGGCTGGGCGACCTCAGCGGCGACGGCCGCGCAGACCTGATCATCCGCCAGAACCCCGACTCGGGCGGCGTTCGCCTGAAGACGGCGGTGACCATCAGCCCGCTGCCTGCGAGCGGCCCGCGCATGGCGGCATACCGGGCGCGCTTCGACGCTCCGTCGCTCATCCCGGCCAAGGTCAGGATGATCGTGGCCGACTCGAACCGCGATGGACGCGACGACGTGAACATGCTCATCGGCGGAGGCGGGCGGGCCAAGGTGGAGCGCCTGCTCGGCCAGAAGGCCGGCAGCTTCAAGCGCGTCCACGTGTGGACGGCGCCGAAGTCGGATCCCATCCCGGTCGAGAAGACGAGGTTGGGCGCGGCCGACATCGACTACGACGGACGGACCGACCTGGTGCTCTACACGAAGCGGGACCCGCGCACTCGCATCCGCGTCCTCAAGACCCGCTACGACAAGATGCTTCAGGGCCCCGACTGGAAGGTCGCCATCGACTGGGACGACGTCCGCCCCTACTAGGACGTTGGCACCCGGTCGCCGCGGGCGGCCACGCGGGTCATTCGCCGACCTGCCAGCGCTTCCAGGTCTCCTCGTCGACACCGATGGTGACCTCGTCGCCGAAGCGCACGAGCGGCAGGCGCAGCAAGCGGGGATCGGCAGAGACCCGCTCGAGGACCTCGGCGTCGCCCATCGTCAGGTAGCCAAGGTTGGCCTGCTGGTAGGCCTTGGACTCCTCGTCGAGCAGGGCGCGGGCGCCCTGCCTCTGTGCGAAGCGCTTGAGCTCACCGCGTGCCGGCGGGCGCTTCTTGAGGTCCACGAAGCTGATAGGCATGCGCCGCTCCTTGAAGAAGCGCTGAGCGCGACGCGTGCCCCGTGAGTCGTTGCGGCCGAAGACCTGGATGACCGGTCCGCCGCCCTGTCCGGCCAGCGCTACTCGCCCCCGGCATCCTTGCGCGGACGGCCACGCTTCGACTTGCGCTCGGGCGTCATCAGGCCGAAGTAGAAGCCATCGGGCGACTTCTTGACGGCGATGTCGACGCCGGCCAGCTTGGCGGCACGCACGATCTGCGCGCGCACGGTAGCCGGCTTGTCGCCCTTCGCGAGGACGGCCTCGTAGACGACGCTCTGGTCGGTGATCTTCTTGATGCGGTTGATCAGCGCTTGCTGCTCGGGGCTGATGGGTCGCCCGCGGGGCTTGGACTTGGGAGGGTTGTCCATGAGCTCGGCGTTGACCTTCCTGTACTTGGGCATGCGCCAAGTGTAGCCGTGGCCGCCGACGCTGCTACGCTCGGGAGCACCGATGAGGAGGAGTCGAACGCTTCGCGTGGTGGGGCCCGCAGCCGTGTGGCTGCTGCTCATGAGTGCGCCCGCGAGTGCCCACGCGCTACACGGCAACGTCGATGCGCCACTGCCCCTCGCAGCCTACCTGCTGGGCGCTGCGGCCGCGGTGGGATTGTCCTTCGTCTTCGTGGCCATCAGCGACGGCACGCCGACCCGGAGCCCGAGCCGGGCCGCATCCGCACGCTCTGGCGGCCGGCGCGTTGGCTGCTGCGGTTGGCTGGCCTGGCGGCCTGGACCTGGGTCGTGCTGCAGACCATCGCTGGTGGCAGCAGCGACGCCGAGGTGGCCTCACTGCTGCTCTGGGTCTTCGGCTGGGTCGGCCTGGCCTTCATCAGCGCGCTGCTCGGCCCGGTGTGGGCGTGGCTCGATCCCTTCAGCACCCTCCACGACGTGGTCGCAGCCGTCGTCCGCCCCATCGGCTGCGCATCCCGGGACGCGCACCCTGGCACGAGCGCACCGGAGCCTGGCCGGCGGTGGTGTTGATGGTCTTCTTCGTGTGGCTGGAGCTGGCTCCGAAGGTGAGCGGTGGCCGCGACCTCGGGTTCGTGCTCATCGGCTACACCTTCGTGACGGTGGGCGGCATGGCCTGGTACGGCAAGGAGCGCTGGCGTGATCCGGTGAGGTCTTCAGCGTCTGGTTCGGGCTGCTGGGACGCCTTGCGCCGTGCGGGCCTGGAGGGGCCGCCCGACGAGGGCCGGGTGCAGCGCCGCGGCTTCGGCAGCGCACTCTCCCGCGACCTTGGTCGACCTCGCTGCTGGTCGTCGTCTCGGTCGCGGTCGGCTCGGTCATCTGGGACGGCATCTCGCAGACGCAGCCCTACGACGACCTCGTCGGCGAGACGTCACTTCGTCACGCAATCGGTCCTGCTGGTGACGTTCCTGGCCGTCCTTGCCGGGCTGGTCCTGCTGGTGGCACGGCGGGTCGGGCTGGCGGCCATGGGCGCCGGCCTCGTGCCGGTCGCGATCGGCTATCTCATCGCCCACTACCTGACCTACCTGCTGATCGAGGGCCAGCGCATCGTGGTCGCCCTCTCCGACCCGCTGCAGCAGGGCTGGGACCTGCTGGGCACGGCGCACTGGGAGCCGCGCGAGGACTGGCTGGCCTCCTCGGTGGTGTGGACGATGCAGGTGGTGGCGGTCGTCATCGGCCATGTCGTGGGCGCGTGGCTGGGCCACTCCGCGGTGCGGCGAGAGCGCGCAGAAGGCCAGGCTGTGAGCCAGTGGCCGCTGGCGGCGCTGATGATCGGCCTCACCGTGCTGGCACTCTGGTCGCTGGGCCAGAACCTCGTCTTCGTCTCAGAGGCGACTCCGGTGATGCTGCCTGAGGCGGGTCCGGGGTCCTGATGACCCCAGAACGTGCGACACCGGCCATCGACGAGGTCGTGAGGCTGGGCTTCGAGGTGGACCCCGTGCTGACGCTGGGCGAGCTGCGGCATGGCTCGGGCGATCCGACCATCCGCTTCGAGGAGGGCGCGGTCTGGCGCGCGTCGCGCACGGCAACGGTTCCGCTACCACGCGCCTCTCGCGAGCGGCCGATGGCTGGCGAGCGATGGCCTGGGGGCCGGGTGCGGCCGAGGCCCTGGCCGCGATACCGCGACTGCTCGGGGCCGAGGACGACCCGGACGCGCTGCAGCTGCCGCCCGGGCGACTGCGCGACCTGACTGCGCGGCTGGCGGGCTTGCGCTTCGGGCGCAGCGACGACGTATGGGCTCGCTGCTGCCGGCCATCATCGAGCAGAAGGTGACCGTCCGCACAGGCCCACCGCGCGTACTTCGGTATCGTCGTGCGCTACGGTGAGCCGGCGCCGGGTCCGGGCGGGCTGCACCTGCCCCCGGGTCCGGAGGTCATCGCTGCGCTGCCCTACTTCGAGCTGCATCCGCTGGGCCTCGAGCAGCGCCGCGCGTCACGCTCATCCGCGCCGCCGGACGTGCCGCCTGGCTGGAGGAGGCAGTCGACCATGGCCCCGGGGCAGCCCTGGCACGCCTGCGCTCCCAGCCCGGTATCGGACCCTGGACGGCGGCCGAGGTCGCTCGCCAGGCCTTCGGCGATCCCGACGCGGTCAGCATCGGCGACTTCCACGTCCCCGACCTGGTCTGCTGGGCGCTGGCCGGCGAGCCGCGCGGCGACGACACGCGCATGCTCGAGCTGCTGGAGCCGTACCGCGGCCAGCGTGCGCGGGTGGTGCGCATCCTCGAGCGCTCGGGCATCACCGCGCCCCGGTACGGGCCCCGGCTGACGATCCGGGACATCGGTGGGATGTGAACGCGGCCATCGATCGCCGGCCGTTCACACGATCGGTTCTGGGGGTTGACAAGGTTGTGAGTAGTCACTAACTTACGCGCATGAACACCGCAGTCGCCGTCCGCCACACCGCCGAGGAACGTCGCGAGGAGGTCCTCCACGCGGCGGTCGTGCGCTTCGGACCGACGGGTCTGCACGGCACCTCGACGGAGCTCATCGCCGCGCGACGTGGGCGTCTCGCAGCCCTACCTCTTCCGCCTCTTCGGCACCAAGAAGGAGCTCTTCATGGCCGCCGTGGAATGGGCCTTCGATCACACGGTCGAGCGATGTTCCGCGAAGCCGGCGAGGCCGCCTCAGACCCACACGATGCCTTCAAGCGCATCGGCGATGCCTACATCGGGCCTCATCACGCGACCGGCGCTACCTGGCCATCCAGCTGCAGGCCTACGCCTCCACGGACGACCCGGAGATCCAGGCTGTCGTGCAGGAGGGCTTCGGCCGACTGGTCCTGGAGATCGTGCGCCACACCGAGGCCTCGGCGCGACGCAACTGGCAGCCTTCCTCGGTCGCGGCATGCTCCTCAACGTGGCCGGCTCGATGGGCGTGCTCGAAGGCCGAGACCGGCTGGGCGGCCATGGTGCGCGAGGGCTGCATCGGGAGCTTCGAGGACTAGCCATCGAGAAGCAGACGCCCCTTTTTTCGTCGGGGCAAGTTAGTTAGTACTCACTACATATGCAGAGGCGGGGAGAAGGAGAAGGACCACATGCAAGGACGCTCGCTGGCCATCTGGACGTTCGCGGTGACGTCGGTGGCCCTGGTCATGGTCATGCTCGACAACCTCGTCGTCTCGACCGCGCTCAACGTCATCCGCCAGGAGCTCGGGGCCACCATCGAGCAGCTGGAGTGGACCGTCAACGCCTACACGCTGACGTTCGCGGTCTTCCTGCTCACCGGCGCCGCGCTCGGCGATCGCTTCGGCCGGCGGCGCATGTTCGTCATCGGCGTGGCCATCTTCAGCGGCGCCTCGGCCTTCGCGGCCATGTCCACCAGCGTCGAGATGCTGCTCGTCGGCCGCATGGCCCAGGGCATCGGCGCGGCCATCGTCACGCCGCTGACGCTGACGCTGCTGTCGGCCGCGGTCCCGGCCGAGCGCCGTGGCGTGGCTCTCGGGGCGTGGGGTGCGGTGGGTGGCCTGGCCATCGCCATCGGCCCGCTCGTGGGCGGCGCCATCGTCGAGGGCGTGGCCTGGAACTGGATCTTCTGGGTCAACGTGCCCATCGGCATCGCCCTCATCCCGCTGGCCTGGTTCGGGCTGCGTGAGAGCCACGGCCCGGCCGGCACGCCTCGACCTGCCCGGCGTGGCGCTCGCGTGCGCCGGCCTCTTCGGGGTCGTCTGGGCGCTCGTCAACGGCAACAGCGAGGGCTGGACCAGCCCGCTCATCGTGGCGCGTACTCGCAGCCGGCGTCCTGCACGCTCGTGGCCTTCCTGCTCTGGGAGCGCCGCGCACCGGCACCGATGCTGCCGCCGCGCTTCTTCCGTGAGCCGCGCCTTCAGCCTCGCCAGCTGTCAGCGCCATGCTGATGAGCTTCGGGATGTTCGGCGCCATCTTCCTGCTGTGCCCAGTTCCTGCAGTTCGCGCGCCTCTACTCCCCGCTGGAGGCCGGGGCTGGCCATCCTGCCCTGGACGCTGGCACCGATGTTCGTGGCGCCCATCGCGGGCGCACTCTCCGACCGCATCGGCGGTGGGCTGCTCATGGGCACTCGGCCTGACGCTGCAGGCCATCGGCCTGGCCTGGCTGGGCCTCGATCTCCAGCACGACCGTCGAGTACACCGCGCTGGTCCTGCCGTTCATCATCTCGGGCATCGGCATGGGCCTGTTCTTCGCGCCGATGGCCAACGTGCACCTGCTCCGCGGTGAAGCCGCAGGAGGAGGGCCAGGCCTCCGGAGCCAGCAACGCCATCCGTGAGCTCGGCGGCGTCTTCGGGGTGGCCGTGCTGGCAGCGGTCTTCGCGCGCAGCGGCTCGTTCGCGAGCCCGCAGGCCTTCGTGGACGGCATGGTGCCGGCCGTGCTCATCGGCGCCGTCTTCGTGGCCGTCGGCGCCGTGGCGGCCTTCGCCATCCCGCGGACCGCGCGCGCCGAGGCGCCCCAGCCCAAGCGCGACGTCCATCTACCGCGGCTGCCCCAGGAGGGCGAACCGGCACCGGTGTACCTGACCGTCGACGACTGAACGAGGACTGAACGAGGAGCCATCGAGCGGCGGACGCCTGGATGGCAGCCGTCGCTCGGTGAGCGTTCCCGAGTCGCCTGCACGTGACGCTGCGATACGCTACGTGCCAGCGTGCGGCGAGACTCGTGCCCTCGAAAGCCGCGCGGGGTCCACGGTCAGCAGCACGGAGGTACACACCAGACCATGGATAAGCGTCCATTCGGAGTGCTCGTGCTGGGTGCACTCGCCATCGCCATCGCCGTCGTGCGTCTGCTCCTCGGCCTACAGCTCCTCGGTATCGCCATCTTCAGTGACGTCCAGTTCGAGGGCAGCGGCGTCTTCTGGACCGGCCTGCTGACGCTCGTCGTCGGCCTCATCTACCTGGCCGTGGGCTGGGCCCTGTGGTCGATGCGGCCGTGGGCGCTCGTCTTCACGATGATCATGGCCGTCTTCGGACTCGTCGACGCCATGTTCGTGCTGATCGCCACCGACAACATCGCCTACGGCCTGGCCGCCGCCGCCATCCCGGCGTTCCTGCTCTGGTACACCAGCCGCCAGGACATCCGCGATGACTTCGCGGCTGCCGACGCGGCCACGGCCTACACCAATCCGCAGGCCACCGGCAAGCGGGGCACGGAAGGCCCGCCCCCGACTTCCTAACCGCCTGACGACCATGGGGTCCGCACGATCGGGTCCCTCACCAGGTCACGAAGGCCGGGCCACGAGCCCGGCCTTCGTCGTTCACCAGCGACCACACCGGGGGGAGCCATGGAGTACGACGTCATCGTCGCCGGGGTCGGCGGCATGGGCAGCGCCGCGGTCGCCGAGCTGGCGGCGCGCGGCGCCCGCGTGCTCGGCCTGGACCGCGCCAGCATCCCCAACGACAGCGGCTCTTCCCACGGCGTCAACCGCATCATCCGGCTGGCCTACGCGGAGGACCCACGCTACGTGCCCCTGCTGCGTCGCGCCTACCAGCGCTGGCGCGACCTGGAGGCCCGGACTCGGCGAGCGCATCCTGGTCATCACCGGCGGCCTCGACGTGGGTCGGCCGGACAGCGAGACCGTGCGCGGCTCGCTGACCTCCGCACGCCGCACGACCTCGAGCATGAGCTGCTTGAGGCCGGACGGAGCTCATGGCCCGGTTTCCGGGTCTTCCGGGTGCCTTCCGACTTCGTCGCCGTCTACCAGCCCGACGGTGGCTTCGTGCTCAGCGAGCGTGCCATCGCCGGCATACGCCCGACTGGCCCTCGACGCCGGCGCCGACCTGCACGGCCACGAGCCGGTCGTGGAGTGGCACCCCGAGGATGAGGGCGTGGTCGTGCGCACCACTCGTGACCAGTACCGCGCACGTCGACTGGTCATCAGCGCCGGCGCCTGGGTCGGCAAGCTCGTGCCCTCGCTGGCGGCACTGGCCGTGCCGGAGCGGCAGGTGCTGCTGTGGTCGCGGACGCGGCGGCCGGAGCGTACGCCGTCGGCTGCCTTGCCCGTCTTCATCCTCGACGTCGAGGAAGGGCTCTTCTACGGTTTCCCCGAGTACGGCATCCCCGGCCTCAAGATCGGACGTATGCACCACCGGGGGCAGGTCGTCGACCCCGATGCCTGGGATCGTGCGCTGGTGGAGCCCGAGGACGAGGCCGTGCTGCGGGCTGCCACGAGCCGATACCTGCCCGACGCGGACGGACCGACGCTCACGCTCAGGACGTGCATGTTCACCAACACGCCCGACGAGCACTTCATCGTCGATACGCTGCCCGAGGCACCCGAGGTCGTCGTCGTCTCACCCTGCAGTGGGCACGGCTTCAAGTTCGCCAGCGTGGTCGGTGAGATCGCCGCCGACCTGGCGCTCGACGGCGGCACCGATCACGACATCGAGATGTTCCGCATCGATCGCTTCAGGAGAGGGGACTCGGCATGACGCGCACCATCGTTTGCTTCGGCGATTCCAACACCTACGGGGCCAATCCGTTCCGGTCCTGGCCGGCATGCCGCGAGAGGTCCGCTGGCCGCGCGTCATGGAGGCCGCCCTGGGCGATGGCTACGAGGTCATCGAGGAGGGTCTCAACGGCCGCTGCACGGTCTGGGATACGCCCATCGAACAGGGACGTTGCGGGCTCGACTACCTCTACCCGTGCCTGCTCTCACACGCACCGGTCGACCTGGTCATCATCATGCTCGGCACCAACGACCTCAAGCGCATCTACGGCGTGACCGCGGCCGAGATCGCCTGCGGCGCGGCCCGGCTGGTCGACGTCGCCAAGGGCACGCTGGCCGGACCTGACGACACACCACCACGCGTGCTGCTGGTGTCGCCGGTGCCACTCGGTGAGATCACCGCACAGAACGAGATGTGGGGCTTCGGCGAGTCGCGCGGCGAGTCGCGGCGGCTGGCCGGCATGTATCGAGATCGTGGCCGAGGACCACGGCGCCGGCTTCCTCGACGCCGGGTCGGTGGCGGCGGTCCATCCCGACGATGGCGTCCACCTCGACGCCAAGGCCTGCGCGGGCCTCGGTGCAGCCATGGCCCAGGCCGTGCGAGCCCAGTTCGAGGTGTAGTCGCCGTAGCCCGCATCACGGTGGGGTCTTGACAGGCTCGGTACCTTCACGGGACTGCGAGACCGACGGGACCCCCCCTCGCCGGCCGCATTCTTGAGGGAGAACGAGCATGGCCAAGTACCTCATCACGTACACCGGTGGTAGCGGGCCTGAGAGCATGACCGAGGAGCAGACCGCGGAGGTCATGGCGGCCTGGACCGCGTGGTACGAGGGCCTCGCAGAGGCCGTGGTCGACTTCGGCAACCCCACGGGTGCCTCCAAGGTGATCGTGCCGGGCGGCGTCGTCAGCGATGGTGGTCCGAGCATCACCGGCTACTCACTCATCAACGCTGACTCGCTCGACGATGCCGCCGACGCCTGTCGCAACCATCCGCACCTCGCCGCGGGCGGCAAGGTCACCATCCACGAGACCTTCGAGATGGGCTGACCGCCGGTTCGAGACGACTCGGAGCGGCCGGTCCGGCCCGGCCCGGCGTAAGCCGGTCGCTTCGTTCTGTGGTGTGGTGAGCTTCCCAGCCAGCACCTGCACGCTGGTCGGCATCGGTGCCCAGTAGTCGCCTGTGGCTGGACGGCATCGGTGCCCAGTAGTCGCCTGTGGCTGGACGGCGAGACGCGCGTTCCCGCGGAACGGGACAACTCGACCACCTCAACGCTCAGATGGTGCGATCTTCCCGCTCGGCGGGCACGATGGCCACCGCTTGCCGCTCAGCGGGCAGGATCAGCACATTCGCACGCGGGATCGGTGAGTTGTCTCGCTGGGCGGGAACCATGAGGCCACGGGTGGCCAAGATGCCCGAGGTCAAGACCGGCTGCGCGCCCGAGGCTGAACCCTTCTGCGCACCTAGATGCCGCTATGGAGGCCGATGCGTTCTCCGTTGACGACGCGGGCGTCGGCGCTGAAGAGGTAGCGGATGGCGGCCGAGATCTCCCGGGGGGTGGTGGCGTAGTCCTTGTCCGAGCCGGCCTCGCCGCCAGCGGTGTCGATGGCGCGCACGCGCAGGACGTTGACGGTCACGCCCGAGCCGGCGACCTCCTGGGCCAGTGCCGCGAAGAGCGCTCTCCTGCGCGGCCTTGCCGACCGCGTAGGCGCTCATGCCCGCATCGGGGGCCGCGGCCATCGGTGAGGACACCGCGGCGATGCGTCCGAAGCCGGCCTCGACCATGCGCGGCGCGAGGTCGCGCAGGACATTGAGCGAGGTCCAGAAGTGCTGGTCGATCATCGAGGCGTAGGGCTCGTCGGGTGAGCGACCGACGTGCATGCCACCGGTCCAGCCGCCGACCAGGTGGGCCAGCGCATCGACCCGGCCAAAGCGCTCGTAGACCTCGTCGATGGCGGCGGTCGCGGCATCGGCATCGCGCAGGTTCGCGGCCACGGTGACGGTGTGCTCGCGGTCGAGGCCGAGCTCGTCAGGCAACGCCTCCAGACGTCCGGCGTTCGGAGCCGACCAGCGCGAGGTCGTAGCCATCAGCCGCCAGGTCGGGCGCAAGCACGCGGCCCAGGCCGCCCGTGGCACCGGTGAGATACATGGCCACGCGGCGCCCGCTCATGCCCTGGCTCCCCACGGCGTCGAGCGCGACCCATGGCATCGATGGCGTCGGGAGTCCATGCCCTCGACGACCGGCCGGTCGATCTGCTCGAGCAGATGCTCACGTCCCTCGACGTCGATGAGATGACCCGAGCGCAGCGCCTTCGTCTCGAGGTAGGAGCGGTTGTGCTCGTTGGCGGGGATGAGGTGGGACGCGGCCGCTGACGTTGATGCCGAGCTCGCGCAGGCCCTCGACCTTCTTGGGATTGTTGGTCATCAGCTCGATGGAGCGCACCTGCAGCAGTTCCAGCATGTGCGCGGCGATGCTGTAGTCGCGCTCATCGTCGCGGAAGCCGAGGGCCACGTTGGCATCGACCGTGTCGAGGCCCTCGTCCTGCAGGCCGTAGGCACGCAGCTTGTTGAGCAGGCCGATGCCGCGACCCTCCTGGCGCAGGTAGAGGACCATGCCCGTCTCCTGCTCGCCGATGGCTGCGCAGCGCGGAAGTCAGCTGGTCGCGGCAGTCGCAGCGCAGCGAGCCCAGGGCGTCCCCGGTGAGGCACTCGCTGTGCATCCTGACGGGCACGTCCTCCTTGCCGAAGGGGTCGCCCTTGACGATGGCGACGTGGTCCTTGCCGTCGCGGTCGTTCCAGAAGCCGACGATGTGGAAGGTGCCGAACTTGGTGGGCAGGTCGGCGACGGCGGCGATCGTGACGCAGACGTGGTCTCGCCCGATGCCGTCGCATTCGTGGTCGGCCGTGGAGGCGACGAGCTGGTCGTAGGTGAGGTGCCGGATCCCCGGCTCCTGGTGCATGTCCATGACCTGACTGTAGGACGTCGCAGGTAACACCGCTGTGACACGGTCCCAGGCAAGAGGCCACAACGCCTGTTGTCTAATGCAAAATTGCCTTGACCATTCCGTAGCGAGTTGGACAATCGCGTTGCGATGACAGGCCAACGGAGCGCCTCTGGAGTCAAGCATCATTCTGGCTACAAACGACGACCCACGACGGGCGCTATCAGATCGCTTCCGTGCTTGGAGAAGGGCCGATCAGCGCGAGATGGCTCTGGAAGTTCGGGCTAGCGGTCGTCGGCGAGCGAGGCGCAGTCGGTGAGCGAATTGTCCATCTGACGCTGGTCGGACGCCGAGTCCTTACGGGCGGGCGGGTCAGCCAGCCAGATGCGAGCCGAGATCGGGTCGACCACGACGTCGCCGATCTTCTCTTTGGCGAAGATGCCGAGCCTGCTCATCCAGTTCGGCTTGTAGCGCCGCTTGGGAGACGTGGACTCGAACACCTCGAGGACGGCCTTGGTGACGGTCTCGACGGGATCTCCGGCGCAGAAGCGCCGGCGAGCGTTCACACGGAAGTTGGCCTGCTCGGTAGCGTAGGCATCCGCGTGCTCAGCCCGGTCGGCCGCGTCCAGGGTCGGTGCGCCCGCCGCGAAGAGGTTGGTGGGGATGAACGCGGGCTCGATGATGGCGACTTTGATGCCGAAGCGCTTGACCTCCATGCGCAGGGCGTCGGAGAACGCTTCGAGGGCGTGCTTGCTGGCCGGATACCAGGCCATGCCGGGAGCCGAGAACTTGCCCAGAGCCGAGGTCGTGATGCCGATGGTGCCGCTGCCCTGCGCCCGCATCTGGGGCAGGACCGCCTTGACGGCACGTGCGACGCCGAAGACGTTGACGTCGAACTGATGCTGGCCGGCCTCGATGCTGACGTTCTCGATCATGCCCATATGGAGATAGCCGGCGTTGGCCAGCAGCCCGTCGATGCGACCCTGCTCGCGGATCACTTGAGCGACCCCGTCCTTCACTGAGGACTCGTCCGTGACGTCCATGTACAGCGCCCGCCCGCCGGCCGCGACGAGGTCATCCATGAGCTCGACCCGCCGCGCTGCCCCGTAGACGGCGTGGCCGCGCTCCAGGAGCGCCAGGGCTCCGGCATGGCCGATGCCGGAAGACGCTCCGGTGATGAGGTAGACCTTGCCAGCCATGGCCACTACTGTACCGTCACGGGATCCGCGCACGGCCCCTCGACCCTCGGCGCGGTCCGCAGCACGGCACCGTTCGGGCCGTTCGGGGTCCAGACCTCGGAGATGGCCGTCGCGGACATCGGCCGCGCGAAGTAGAAGCCCTGGGCCAGGCGAGCATGGAGCTCACGGAGGCGCCGGGCCTCGCAGGGATGCTCGACGGCCTCGGCGATGGTCTCGAGGCCCATGACCCGGGCCATCGCGACGATGGCCTCGACGAGGGCGTCGACGTTCTGCTCGGTGCCCAGGCCGGTGACGAAGGAGCGGTCGATCTTGAGGATGTCGACCGGCAGCGCGCGCAGGTAGTTGAGCGAGGAGTAGCCCATGCCGAAGTCATCGATGGCGATGCGCACGCCCATCGTGCGCAGGGCGTTGAGCCTCTCGCGCGTGGAGAGCAGGTCGCCGATGAGCACGTTCTCGGTGATCTCGAGCACGAGCAGC
The DNA here is from genome assembly GCA_963705425.1 of uncultured Chloroflexia bacterium. Taxonomy (GTDB): domain Bacteria; phylum Chloroflexota; class Limnocylindria; order Limnocylindrales; family CSP1-4; genus JAFMJV01. The sequence continues at coordinate 47,424 of CAVPJO010000006.1, forward strand.
CGTGGCGGCAGGCCGGTCTCCTCGAGGGCGGTCCTGATGTTGTCGACGAGGTGCTCATCGCCGAACTGGCGCGGTGAGAGGTTGACCGAGACGAGCTCGAACCCGGAACCCTCCGAGGCCCAGCCGCGTGCGGCCGCACAGGCCTCGCGCAGGACGTGGTCCCCGAGGGCCACGATGAGACCCGACTCCTCGGCGGCACCGATGAAGGCGCCCGGCTGCAGGAGGCCCCGCTCGGGGTGCTGCCAGCGCACGAGCGCCTCGACGCCGACCATGCGCTCGGTGGCCAGCTCGACGAAGGGCTGGTAGACGACCTCGAGCTCGCCGGCCTCGATGGCGCGGCGCAGGTCGGTCACCAGATGGAGGCGCTCGGAGATACGCTCCTGCATCGCCGGATGGAAGATCTCGATGCGGTCCTTGCCCAGCCCCTTGGCGGCATACATGGCGATGTCCGCGTCGCGCACGAGCGCATCGGCGCCGTCGGTCCCCTCGTCCGCGAGGACGATGCCCACGCTGGCGCCGACCGCGAGCCTGACGTCCTCGACGAGGATGGGCCGGTGCACCTCGTCGAGCAGCCGCTCGGCGAGCTTGGTCACGTACTCGGTCCCTTCGGCATCCTCGACGAGGATGGCGAACTCGTCACCGCCGAGGCGGGCCACCGTATCGGAGTTGCGCACACCGGCCCGGAGACGGTCGGCCACGACCTGGAGGACGGTGTCGCCGGCCTGGTGTCCGAGGCTGTCGTTGACGTCCTTGAACTCGTCGAGGTCGAGGAAGAGCACGGCCACCTGTTCGGGTCGGCGCCGTGCCCGGGCGATGGCGTGCGCGACGCGGTCCTGGAAGAGGATGCGGTTGGCCAGGCCCGTGAGCGCGTCGTGGAGCGCTTCGTGGGAGAGCTGGGTCTCGAGCGCGTGACGCTCGGTGACGTCGCGTCCGGTGAGCACGATGCCGCCGATGTCGGGGTCCTCGGCAAGGTTGACCGCGGCCGCCTCGATGACGCGGGTCGAGCCGTCGGCATGGCTGACCCGCCACTCCTGCGTGGCGCTCGCACCGGGCTGTCGCGAGAGCCGCTCGAAGAGGCGCAGCGCCTCGGGCCCGGCCTCGTCGGTGAAGAGCTCGGTGAGCCGTCGCGAGGTGAGCTCCGCGGGCTCGTAGCCGAGCATGCGCTCGACCGAGGGGGCGATGAAGTGGATCACCGCGTCGGGTCCCACCACCGCGACGAGGTCCGAGACGTTGCGCACCAGGGCTCGGTAGCGGGCCCCGATGCGCTGCGTCGCGAGCTCCTCGTGGACCCGCCGCAGGGAGGCCACCAGCCAGGCCAGCGTCTCACCCACGAGCAGGCACAGGACCGTCGTGGTCACCAGGCCCGCGAGCACCTGGTTGAGGTCGGCCGGCCGGCCGGCGGCGAAGGGCAACAGGTATGCCAGCCACAGCAGCGGCAGCATGCGCAGCGATGTCCCCCGGGGATGACCGGTACCGACCAGCATGAACGTGCCCACGAAGAACAGGTCGAAGTCGAACGGGTTGAAGACCAGCGTGTTGCGAACGGCGATGAAGGCCAGGCCGGCGGGCACCAGCAGCAGCTGCCATGAGCTCGACCAGTCCTCCCAGGGCAGACGCCAGACGAACACCGCCACGAGCAGGGCCATGAGACAGCTGAAGGTGACCAGCGCCTCCATTGATGCGGGCTGTCGCATCAGTGCCTGGTTGACGAGGGTCGTCAAGGCCCCGACCGAGAAGAGCGTGCCCGCCAGCTGCGCCTGGACGCGGAGCCTTGCCGATTCCTCGGAGACGAGCTTGCCCGGCCCGCGCTCCGTCCACAGGCTGATGGTCCGGGCCACGGACGTGGCCTGACCATCCCGGCCGCGGTGCCTGGACCCCGGTGGGGGCCAGTGCACGCTCACCATGACGGTGCCGCCGGCCCGATGGCGCTCACGGTGTCTGGCCCACGCTGAGCGGACGTCCGGTCATGGTCGAGGCCGAGCCTAGCTGCAGCACGGCACCGTTCGGGCCGTTCGGGGTCCAGACCTCGGAGATGGCCGTCGCGGACATCGGCCGCGCGAAGTAGAAGCCCTGGGCCAGGCGAGCATGGAGCTCACGGAGGCGCCGGGCCTCGCAGGGATGCTCGACGGCCTCGGCGATGGTCTCGAGGCCCATGACCCGGGCCATCGCGACGATGGCCTCGACGAGGGCGTCGACGTTCTGCTCGGTGCCCAGGCCGGTGACGAAGGAGCGGTCGATCTTGAGGATGTCGACCGGCAGCGCGCGCAGGTAGTTGAGCGAGGAGTAGCCCATGCCGAAGTCATCGATGGCGATGCGCACGCCCATCGTGCGCAGGGCGTTGAGCCTCTCGCGCGTGGAGAGCAGGTCGCCGATGAGCACGTTCTCGGTGATCTCGAGCACGAGCAGCCGTGGCGGCAGGCCGGTCTCCTCGAGGGCGGTCCTGATGTTGTCGACGAGGTGCTCATCGCCGAACTGGCGCGGTGAGAGGTTGACCGAGACGAGCTCGAACCCGGAACCCTCCGAGGCCCAGCCGCGTGCGGCCGCACAGGCCTCGCGCAGGACGTGGTCCCCGAGGGCCACGATGAGACCCGACTCCTCGGCGGCACCGATGAAGGCGCCCGGCTGCAGGAGGCCCCGCTCGGGGTGCTGCCAGCGCACGAGCGCCTCGACGCCGACCATGCGCTCGGTGGCCAGCTCGACGAAGGGCTGGTAGACGACCTCGAGCTCGCCGGCCTCGATGGCGCGGCGCAGGTCGGTCACCAGATGGAGGCGCTCGGAGATACGCTCCTGCATCGCCGGATGGAAGATCTCGATGCGGTCCTTGCCCAGCCCCTTGGCGGCATACATGGCGATGTCCGCGTCGCGCACGAGCGCATCGGCGCCGTCGGTCCCCTCGTCCGCGAGGACGATGCCCACGCTGGCTCCGACCGCGAGCCTGACGTCCTCGACGAGGATGGGCCGGTGCACCTCGTCGAGCAGCCGCTCGGCGAGCTTGGTCACGTACTCGGTCCCTTCGGCATCCTCGACGAGGATGGCGAACTCGTCACCGCCGAGGCGGGCCACCGTATCGGAGTTGCGCACACCGGCCCGGAGACGGTCGGCCACGACCTGGAGGACGGTGTCGCCGGCCTGGTGTCCGAGGCTGTCGTTGACGTCCTTGAACTCGTCGAGGTCGAGGAAGAGCACGGCCACCTGTTCGGGTCGGCGCCGTGCCCGGGCGATGGCGTGCGCGACGCGGTCCTGGAAGAGGATGCGGTTGGCCAGGCCCGTGAGCGCGTCGTGGAGCGCTTCGTGGGAGAGCTGGGTCTCGAGCGCGTGACGCTCGGTGACGTCGCGTCCGGTGAGCACGATGCCGCCGATGTCGGGGTCCTCGGCAAGGTTGACCGCGGCCGCCTCGATGACGCGGGTCGAGCCGTCGGCATGGCTGACCCGCCACTCCTGCGTGGCGCTCGCACCGGGCTGTCGCGAGAGCCGCTCGAAGAGGCGCAGCGCCTCGGGCCCGGCCTCGTCGGTGAAGAGCTCGGTGAGCCGTCGCGAGGTGAGCTCCGCGGGCTCGTAGCCGAGCATGCGCTCGACCGAGGGGGCGATGAAGTGGATCACCGCGTCGGGTCCCACCACCGCGACGAGGTCCGAGACGTTGCGCACCAGGGCTCGGTAGCGGGCCCCGATGCGCTGCGTCGCGAGCTCCTCGTGGACCCGCCGCAGGGAGGCCACCAGCCAGGCCAGCGTCTCACCCACGAGCAGGCACAGGACCGTCGTGGTCACCAGGCCCGCGAGCACCTGGTTGAGGTCGGCCGGCCGGCCGGCGGCGAAGGGCAACAGGTATGCCAGCCACAGCAGCGGCAGCATGCGCAGCGATGTCCCCCGGGGATGGGCGACGCCGATCCGCACGAAACCGGCGAGCAGGTAGGCCGTGAACTCGAGCGGGTTCAAGGCCAGGCTGTGCCCCAGGGCCACGAACGCGAAGGCGATCGGCATGAGCACGACCGTGGACCCGCGCGGCCAGCGCTGCCAGGGCAGCATCCAGATGACCATGGCGGTGACGATGCCGGCGAGGCAGACGATGGTGACCCCCTGCCGCTGACCCTCGGTCAGTGGACGGAACCCCTGGACCAGCAGCGTGGCCAGGGCGCCGACACCGTAGAGCAGGGCGCCCAGGCGGGCGCCGACACGAGCGTCAACGACATCCCCGTGGATGAGGGCGTGAGGGGTGGCATCCGAGATCAGCCCCCAGAGACGTAGCCCCAAGGGTCGGCGGACGGGTTCCTCGTCGGGCTGTGCTCCGTGCCGGAGTAGCCCGACACCAGACGACACTAGATCGTGCCCCCCGGTCGCCGGCGCTGCGCTGCCCGCTGCCAGAGCGCCAGCGAGGCGCGATCCAGAGGCCGCGCGGACCATCGGTCGCAGGCGGGCGATCCTACCCTCGCGCGCGGTCGGGGATGACGGTTCCGGCTACCGCGGCAACCTGCGCGCTTGCCACCAGAACGCTCGGCATCGCTGCACTTCGTAGCCATGACGGTATGGTCGCGACAGACGACGGTAAGGGAGATGGCCCGAAGGTCCGGCAGAGCCGTTCTCGACCCCGCGCGAGCCACGCCTGCGCAAGCCCAGCGGAGCCCACCCCGCTATCCCTGACCGCATACCGTCGGTAGCTCTATCGAGCCATGCTCCGGCGAGGTCAGCCCGCCTTGCCCAGCAGGCGTGTCTGCAGCGCGGTCCGCAGCACGTGGTCAGTGATGGAATCGACGTCCAGTGCGGCAGCTGCCGCAGGGTGTGTCAAAGCCGGGGTGACGATGTCGTCCGGCAGCCGCAGCACGACCTCGGCCATGGCCCGGTGGGTGGCTTCGGAGACGACACCGAGCTTGCCTCGTGAGACCCTCTGGGGCTCCTCTCGCTGCGACGGGTATCCCTTTCCGCGCTCGTCAGTGAAGAGCTGGTCGAAGAGCATGCTCAGGTTCTCGTCACCGGCCCAGCCCCAGCCCTGGTTCAGAGCGAGCGAGACGACGTTGCCGGCATTGATGCGTGCCCAGAGCAGGGCGTCGAGCGGCGTCAGCAGATGGCCGCAGACCACGCCTGGATACTGCATCACGGAGTTCATGAAGCCCTGTCCTGTGCCACACCCGCCGATGACCATGTCGACGCGGTCGGCCTCCAGCAACAAGGCTGAGATGAGACCCGTATGGATGTACTGGAGCTCGGGTTCTTCGCCCGGCTCGGCCATGCCGGCATTGACGACATCGAGGCCGCGGCCGTCGAGGGCCGACATGATGAATGGGTGCTTGTGGACCGCGCTGGTCTCGTTGACCACGGCAATACGCATCGATTCGGGCTCCTTCTGGGCGCCACAGTCGGTCGTCATCATGGCGGCGCCACCGCGTCGAGGATAGCGCGCTAGGCTGAGTTCACGATGACCGATGCCAAGACCGTCGCGGACACCCACAGGTCGGACGACACGCACTGGCCCGACTACTACGAGGTCACGGCCGAGCGTCCCTCGTGGACGACCACCATCGCGGCTGCCGAGGCCTTCGGCGAGCACCCCGCGGCCGGGCCCCGCTTCGCGGTAGACCTGGGCTGCGGCGCTGGGCGCGACACCCGGGAGCTGCTACGCCGAGGCTGGCGCGTGCTGGCCATGGACATGACGCCTGAGGGTCCCCAGACGCTGCGCCGCCTGACGCCGGCCGCTGACCTGGCGCGGCTGGAGACCGTGGTCTCGGTGCTGGCCGATTTCGAGATCCCCGCCTGTGACCTCGTCAACGCCAACCTCGTCCTGCCCTTCCAGCCCGCAGACGACTATGACGCGGTGTGGGGGCGGATCCGCGCCGCCATCCCGGTCGGCGGCCGCTTCAGCGGCATGCTCTTCGGGGACAAGGACCAGGCGGCTGACGAGCCCGACATGACCTGCCCCTCCCCTGACGTCATCCGCGGCTATCTCGACGGTTTCGACATCGAGTACTGGAACGAGAAGGAGGAAGACGGCACCACCGCCCTCGGTGACCCGCACCACTTCCACCTCATCGAGGTCGTCGCCGTGCGACGTGCCCTTCCGCACGATGGCGGCGTCGGGTAGTATCCGGGCCGATGTCAGACCTCATGCCCGCCGGTCCCGTACCGGTCGCGCCGAACGCGGCTCGCGTCGCGCTGGCCGAGGATGCGCCCAGCATCGAGGAGCTGTTCCTCTTCGCTCGCGAGGCCGAGCTGCGGGTGCAGACGCTGCGCATGACCATCGACGAGCACGTCGTCACGGCCAAGGGTGCCGAACACATCGTCCACGAGGTCCAGCTCAAGCACCCCGGGCTGGCCAGGGTCGCCAACAGGCGCAGCTCGGAGCCGCTGTCCAGGCAGTACGACATCTGGGTCAGCGATGGCGAGGCCATCACCGTCTACGAGGCCAGCAGCAAGATCGCCAGCGTGCGCCGGCGCCGCTCTCGCGTGGCCGGCTCCGACGGGCACGGATCTGCCCCCCTTCGCGCGCCAGTACGATACCGCTCACGCCCTTGCCCGCGGGCAGCCTCGCAGACGCCTTCATCCACCCGCATGGTCTCTTCCGGGGCGTGCTGGTGACCGGCCCGCTGACCCTCGTCGGCGTTCAGTCGGTGGCCGGTCGGGAGGCCATCGTGGTGAGCAGCCGGCATCCCCGAGCGGTCAAGGTCCTGGTCGATCGGCCCGACCACTCCATCGAGGTCGGCATCGGCCGTGAGAGTGGCTTCGTGTTGCTCTGACCGAGCGCATCGGCGAGACCGTCACGCGCCATGCCGAGGTGACTTCGCTGGAGCTTGACCCCACCATCTTCGACACGGCCTTCGAGCTGAAGCTGCCCGCCGACGTGCGCAGGGTCTACTGAGCGACCCGCGGGGGGAGCGCCGATGTGAGTGGGCGGGCGGTGACCCGCAGATGGTGGCCTATCACGACCTGGAGTGGGGCCGACCCCTGCACGACGAGCGTCGCCTGTTCGAGATGCTCTGCCTCGAGGGAGCCCAGGCCGGGCTGTCGTGGTCGACCATCCTCAGGCGGCGGGACGGCTATCGCGAGGCGTACGACGCCTTCGACGCCGAGCGCATCGCGGCCTACGACGACCAGCGCCAGATCGCAGTTGCTGCAGCGATCGGCGCATCGTCCGCAACCGCACCAAGGTCCGCGCCTTCCGCGGGAACGCCGCAGCCACGCTGCGCCTGCGCGACGACGAGGGCAGCCTCGACAGCCTACCTCTGGGGCTTCGTCGGTGGCACGCCCATCGTCAACCACTTCGAGTCGATGGCGCAGGTGCCGGCGCAGACCGCGCTCGCCGAGGACCTGTCGGCGCGACCTCAAGCGGCGCGGCTTCAGCTTCGTCGGCCCGGTCATCGTCTATGCCTACATGCAGTCGATCGGCCTGGTGAACGACCACCTGGTGGAGCTGCTTCTGCCACCCCGAGGCCTGACCAGACGGCCCACCTTCGAGGTCCCGGCGCCGCTAGGATGGCGTCCTGCAGTCCTGCCCGCCACTGCCACCAGCGAGCGCGGGCCACGACGGGGCAGCGATGGGCAAGAAGTCCAAGGGCAAAGGCAAGGACAAGGCCGGCAAGAAGGACCGCAAGAAGGCGCTGCGCCCCGCGGCGATCGAGCTCGACGTCGCCGTCGCACCGGGGCCGCACGATACGCTCGCGCCAACCATCAGCGAGCTGGAGGACGATGGCGGACGCCGGACCGTGGGCACCACGGAACTGGCCGCGCGGCTGGCCAGCCTGTCGGCCGTGCTGCAGCGCCGCCTCGCCAGGGTGGACGCCGGCGATGGGCCTGACCCGGGCCCGGCTCTCGGCCCTGGCCTTGCTGGTCTTGGGCGGTCCTCGCACGCTGGGCGAGCTGGCCTCGGCCGAACACGTGCGCCCACCGACGATGACGCGCCTGGTGCACGCCATGGAGGCCGACGGCCTGGTCGTGCGTGCGCCCCACCCCAAGGACGGCCGCTCCGTGCGTGATCAGCGCCACGACCAGGGGTGTGGCCCGGCTCGAAGACGGTCGGGCGCGCCAGGTCGCGCCGCTGGCAGAGAGCCTCGCCGGTCTCGATCGCGCCCAGCGACTGCAGCTCGAGGACGCCGCCGACCTGCTCGGTCGCGTGCTTCGCGACCCGACCCCGGAGCCGAGCCAACCGATCGAGTGAGACGCACCGGCCGAGCCGCCGGCAAGCGCAGCCGAAGTGGAAGCGGTGCGTGCTGTCACCGCTCGTGCCCCTCCCGTCGGGGCGCAGCGGCCCGGTTCGGGCCCGGTCGTCATAGACCCCGCGCGAGCCTCTCGGTAAGATAGAGGCATCCGAGCAACGTCCAGTACGGGAAGCGAAGACGCGTGGTCCTCCCCGGTCGCCGAACCGGATCACGTCGAGCAGTGGCGAGCCCGGTCCCGTGTGCAAGTGCATCGCCCTCGGCGGCGCGGAGGACACATGTCGGCTGCGGGTCTCGGCCTCCTCATCATCGTCCACGTCACTGACTACGTGACGTTCGTGGTCATGGTCGCGCGCGGCGGGCTCGGGACCGAGATGAACCCGCTGGTCGCGACCATCGCTGAGGATTGGGGTCTGGCCCTGCTGACGGTGGCCAAGTTCGCCACGGTGCTGCTGGTGGCCGCGACCTTCCTCATCGTGGGCCGCTCGCGTCCCCGGCTGGCGGCCGGCGTGCTCGCCTTCGGCGTCTTCATCGGCAGTCTTGGGACGCCTTCTCCAACATCGCCACCTTCTGACCGGACACGCCCTCAGCCGTGGCCGCCAGGACGACGGTCGGGGAATGCTCGAGCAAGTCGAGTTGCTCGGTGCCCAGCCCGTCCACCTCGAGGTCAGGCCGCACCGAGCGCACCCAGTCGCGCACCGCCCACAAGCTGGTGTTGAATCCGAAGCCATCCCAGGGGATGTCGTCGATGGCGTAGGCGCGCACCTCCAGTGACTCGGGCGTGACCTGCATCTCGCCGCCGACGATGGCAGCCAGGTACGCCACGATGACCACCGAGGCTCGCGGCTGCGGGTAGATGCCCACGATGCCGGTGGGCTCCACGACCAGGCGCGTCTCCTCGAACGTCTCTCGGACGGCACCCTGGATGACGGTCTCGTCGGCTTCGAGGAAACCGCCCGGTTGCGCCCAGGTGCCGACACCGGGCGGGATGGCGCGGCGGATGAGCACGAGCCGGCCGTCGTCGGTGACCGGCAGGGTCGTGGCCACCACGCGCGGGTTGACGTAGGCGACGTAACCGCACTCGGTGCAGTGATGGCGCTCACGGTCCTCGCCCGGGACCGGCCGTAGCAGAGACGACCGCCGCAGCGAGAGCAGTGGTGCAGCTGTGAGCCCATCCACTCGGGCGCGCCCTTCGAGAAGCCGCGGACGGGCAGACGAGCGGCGGGGTCGTCGATCCGGTCCATCGGGCTAGGCCGCCAGGACGATGATGATGATGGCCACCACGGCCACCAGCGACGCGGCCAGGATGACTGCCCACACGACGCGGAAGTAGGCCCGGCCACGGTCCACGTCCCACCACGCGCCCACCGAGCGCCAGACGCGCAGCAGCGCGTCGGCCGTGACCGCGAGCAGCACGACGCCACCGATGAGCACGGGGATCTTGACCCACAACGACGACATCGGTGTGCCCAGCTCGAGCGCGGCGATGGCCATGACGCCACAGACGAGCACGACGATGGAGAGGTAGATGAAGCTGTTCTGCAGCGGTGTCGGTGCCAGCTCGGGCACGCGCTGGGGCACCAGTGGTCGGCCAAGGACATCGACTTGCGCCGGTCGTTCCTGGCGGTCGAGCGGCGGGACGCCCTCGAGCTCCTCTTCCACGGTCCGCTTCCAGTCTGGCCCCCTGGCTGGCCTACTGCCCCTGCGCCTTGGTGAAGGCGGCTTCGCCTGCGATGACCCGCAGCTTCTGCACGTGCGCCCAGGGCATACGCTCGCCGACTCGAGCCAGCAGCCGAGGATGGCCGCGTCATCGACGAGACCATCTTCATCGGCGGCCACGAACCGGCACCGCCACCAGCCCACGGTGTCGGTGTGGGGGTTGCCCTGCGGATACACGACCGTGCCGCGGGCCGACATCAGCAGCAACTTGAACTCAGGCCCGGCAGCCTCGTCAAGGGCGCGGCCGACCGGCGCAGGGTCGCCGTCCATCTCGGTATAGATGTCGACGCCGATCAGCTGCGTATCGGCCGAGATGACCGGACGCGGCTGCCATCGGGCCAGCGGCACCGGTGCGGCTGTGGGCGGCTGGGACTTGGTCGGATAGTGCGTGGCCGGGCTCCGGCCGAGGTTCTCGATGATGGCCTCGGCGAAACCGGAGGTGGACGTGGCCTGTTCCACGTCACCGGCCTGGCGGGCCACATCGAGGGTCACCGCCTGGCCCTCCTCGAGGGTCACGAAGACGGCGTCCTCGATCTGCTGCGCAGCCTCGGGCTCGCCGAGGTGCTTGAGCATGAGCACCGAGCTGAGGATCAGGGCGGTGGGGTTGATGACGTTCTTGCCGGCGTACTTGGGCGCTGAGCCGTGGACGGCCTCGAAGATGGCCACCTCATCGCCGAAGTTGCCCGAGGCTGCAAAACCCAGTCCTCCGACCAGACCGGAGGCCAGGTCGCTGATGATGTCGCCGGCGAGGTTGGTGGTGACGATGACGTCGAACTGCGCGGGGTCCTTGACCATCTGGTGGGCGACGTTGTCGATGATGAGGTGCTGCGGCTCGATCTCGGGATACTCCGGGGCCATCTCCTCGAAGACGCGCTGGAAGAGGCCTTCGCTGAGCTTGAGGATGTTCGACTTGGTGGCGCAGGTGACCTTCTGGCGACCCTCGCGACGGGCCAGTTCGAAGGCGTAGCGGATGATCTTCTCCGAGCCCCGCCGGGTGATGATCTTGAGCGCCACCGCCACATCGCGGGAATCCATGTACTCGACCCCGGCGTAGAGGTCCTCGATGTTCTCGCGGACCACGATGAAGTCGATGCCTTCGCCGTCATAGCGGGTAGGCACGCCCGGGATCTGGCGGGCGGGCCGCAGGTTGGCGTAGGTCTCGAAGAGCTTGCGCAGGGTCACGTTGGCCGACTTCTCGCCGAAGCCAACGGGGGTCGCCAGCGGGCCCTTGAGGGCGACACCGGTCCGCGCGATCGAGTCGGCGGTGTCCTTGGGCACGCCCGAGGAGTCACCGGCCCGGAAGACGGCCTCACCGGCGATAGCCTCTTCCCACTCGATGGCCACGCCGGTGGCCTCGATGACGCGGCGCGTGGCCTGGGTGATCTCAGGTCCCACCCCGTCGCCGGGGATGAGAGTGACGCGGTGGCTCATGCTTCCTCCGAGGACGTGCTTCGTCGATACCAGTTGCGGTGGGGTGCCCGCGGCGCGAGGGTACCGGTGCGACCAGTCGGGCTACCGCGCATGCTACACGCAGGGGTACGCTGCCGCTGACATGACCATGCCCGCCAACACGCCCCTGCTCATCGATTGTGACACCGGCATCGACGATGCCCTGGCCCTGCTCTACGCGGTGGGCTCAGCAGAGGCCGAGATCGTCGGCGTCAGCTGCGTGGCCGGCAACGTGGAACTGCCCCACGTCGTGCGCAACACGCTCGCGGTGCTGGAGTTGGCTGGCCGGGGTGACATCGAGGTCGCTGCCGGTCGGGACGCACCCATCGCCCGTCCTCTGCGCACGGCTGCCGACACACACGGTCCTGGCGGCCTGGGCTATGCCCAGCTGCCGGCGCCACGGACCAGCGCGGGGAAGCGCGATGCGGCCACCATGATCGTCGAGGAAGCGCGGGCACGACCGGGTGAGATCACGCTGGTCACGCTGGGGCCGCTGAGCAACGTGGCCGTGGCCCTCGCCCGCGAGCCGGGGTTGCCACGGCTCCTCAAGCGACTGGTGATGATGGTCGGCGCCTACCGCTCGGCGGGCAACACGGCGCCGACCATGGAGTGGAACGCCGGCGTGGACCCGGAGGCTCTGTCGGCGACCATCAAGGGCTGGGAAGCGGCCGGGATCGGGGAGCTCCTCCCCGTCGCCTTCGGGCTCGACGTCACCGAGCGAGCAGAGCTCGGGCCCGCACGTCTCGAGCGGCTGGCCGAGGCTGCAGGGGCGGTCGACGACCCCATCGTCGGCTTCGTCAGCGATGCACTGCGCTTCTACTTCGAGTTCCATCGCCAGCACGACGGCTTCTACGGCGCCTATGTCCACGACGCCCTGGTAGTCGCGGCCGCGCTCGATCCGGGCCTGGCCCGGACGGAAGCCCTGACCGTCGAGGTGGAGCTGGAGGGTCGCTGGACGACCGGCGAGACCGTGACCGACTGGCGGCAGGCCTGGGGTCGGGTAGCCAACCTCGACATCGCCGTCGAAGCCGATGCGCAGACCTTCTTCGAACGCTTCGTGGAGCGGGTCGGTCGGCTGGCCCGGGCGCAGCGCGCGAGCCGCTAGGGTGCGGCCAGGCCCAGCCCCTCGAGCAGTGGTTCGCGGAAGGCGGGCATCCTCCACAGCTGTCTGGTGAAGGGTGCCGCGCCTTCGCCGCTGAGATGGCGGAGGTCGTGAAACGACCGTGTCCTTGTCCAGTCGCCGAAACCCTCCACGTCGACGATCTCGAACCCGGCTGCCGCTTGGAGCTCGGCATAGGCGGCGTCGCGTTCTTCCTCCCACTCAGGATGGCGCTCCTTGAGGGCATCCTCGAGCTCGGGCACGTAGGGCATCTCTATGGCCACGACCGTGACGCCGTGGGAGCGGAGCTCGTCGGCCAGGGCGGCGAAGTCGTCGCGGACGTCGTCGGACATGCTGATGGCCGCGTCGAACTGCTCCAGCGCCCGCGGGACGGCACCCTGGAGGCGGCCTCTCGTGGTGGGCGTGGTGTCCAGCCAGCCACTGGGTCGTAGCGTGCGGCTGTCGTCGGTCAGGGTACCGGGGATGCCGGACTCGAGTGCCTCGCTCAGGCGGTCCAGGCGGCCACGCCATCGCCACAGCGCCGAGACCTGGCCCAGGCGGCAGTCGAGCGCATCGGTGGCTTGCAGATCGCCTTCACAGCCGCTCCACAGCCGCCCCAGCTCGGAGCCGAGGAACCACTCCGACTCCCCGAACTCACCGCTCACCACCGCCGGGGAGATCCCGGTGATGACGACATCCGGGAGCAGGTCGCGGCGGGCCAGCTCCTGCACGAGCAGACGTTGAGCGTCCAGGCTGATGCCGTCCTGGGCGATGCTCTGTATGTGCACGGTCTGGCCCGTCTTCTCGGCGATCAGCTTCTTGAGGACGTACGGCCGCACGGCGTTGCGCAAGGTCGAGGCGCCGACGATGAGCACGTCGGGCTTCCCCCGCCGCAGCATGTTGGCGAGGCTCACGTCGGTGAGGAGGTTCGACGAGGGAGCCTCCGGGAGGCGACCGCGGTCGATGAGCACGCGCGTCCCCAGCTCGACGACCAGGAGCGGTCCGAACAGCAGGATGCCGACGAGGATGACCGTACTGGGGCGGATCATCGATCGACCGCAGTCAGTCCTTCGAGCAGCGCCTCACGAAACTCCGGCGTCTCCCACAGTCGCGAGGTGACGATGCGTGCGCCCTTGCGCGAGAGGTGGCGGTGGTCACGCTGCCAGTCGGGCGCCCAGTCGTCCCCGGCATCGGGCACCGCGATGATGGCCACGTCGGCGGCCTCGGCGAGGTCAGCGTAGCCCGCGGCGAGCTGTGTCTCCCAGTCAGGGTTGCGCTCGACCAGGGCTTCCTGCAGCGGCGGCGAGTAGGGCACGGTCACGACCAGCACCGTCACACCCTGGGCGCGCAGGTCGTCCACCAGGGCCGCGAACTGCGAGACGACCACGGGCGACCCCGTGACCTCGTCGCTCAACCGCTCGACCGTGGGAGAGAGCAGGCGCTCCAGCCGCTTGCGCGTGGCCGGGCGGGCACTGACCCAGCCATTCTCGAAGACCTCTCGATCGCTCCCGCTGATGGTCGTGGGCAGGGGCTCGGTCATGGCTGCGGTCAACCGCTCGGGGTATCCGCGCCAGCGCCACAGGGCGGATCGCTGACCGAGCCGGCAGCTCCACTGCTCGTATCCTTCGAGGTCAGCGCAGCCACTCCACGCCCGCCCCAACTCCGAAGCCGCCAACCAGCCCTCTCGGTCCCAGCGTCCCGTCATGCTCGTGGGCGTCAGGCCGATGATCACCGTATCGGGCAGGAGGTCACGCTCGGCCAGGCCCTTCACCAGCACGCGCTGGTCATCGTGGACGAGGCCGCCCAGGGCCAGGTTGTGGACGCGGATGCGCTGGCCGGTCTCGGTCTCGACGAGCTTCTCGAGGACGTCGGGAGAGAGGGCGTTGTGCATCGACGAGTTGCCCAGGACCAGCACGTCAGGTCGACCCATGCGCTCGAGGTTCGCGATGGAGATGTCCGCCTCGAGGCTCGTGCTCGGAGCCGTCGGCAGACGACCGGTCTCGATGAGCGAGCGCGCACCCAGCTCGAGGACGAGCAGGGGGCCGAGCAACAGGACGGCGGCGATGAGGACGACGGTCGGACGGATCACGGCTGGACTCAGAACTGCTGGTAGATGAAGGCGGGCGCGGCCGGTGGCAGGAGCATGACCGCGATGGCGAGGGCTACACCATAGGCTAGCCAGCGGCGCGCCGACCGGCGCGGCGCCAGCCGGCGCGCCAGTGGCACCCAGCCCGTCCACTGAGCCACGATGAACAGCGTCAGCGTGGCCACCAGGGCCAGGCTGGGCATCGTCCCGCCATGGGGCACCAGCATGCGTGCGTAGAAGTGGGCCGCGGACTCCAGATTCGGGGCCACGAAGGGTACGCGCGCCAGGACCACGAAGGCGAAGGTGACGACCCATGACAGCGCCACCGGCAACACCGGGTGCGAGGGCAGGCGGCGCCACCAGCGGTTGACGGAGAGCCCGATGCCCTGCAGCAGACCCCACACGGCGAAGCCGCCGCCGGCCCCGTGCCAGACACCCGCCAGGGTCATCGTGACGATGAGGTTGAAGTAGGTGCGCAACCCACCCCGGCGTGAGCCGCCCAGCGGGAAGTAGAGGTAGTCGCGTAGCCAGGCCCCCAGCGTGATGTGCCAGCGGCGCCAGAACTCGGCCATCGAGAGCGAGCGGTAGGGCCAGTCGAAGTTGCGGGGCAGACCGAGGCCAAGCAGCCGGGCTGAGCCACGAGCCATATCGGTGTAGCCGGCGAAGTCGAGGTACAGCTGGAAGCTCCAGGCCGTGGCGATGGCCAGCAGGGCCACCGACGAGTAGCTGCCGATATCGGCGAAACCGTCGCGCACGACCGGGTGCAGCTGATCGGCCAGCACCTTCTTGAACAGACCGCTCACGAGGAAGGGCACGGCCATGTCCAGGAGCGCGAGGTCGAAGCGGCGATGGAAGCGCAGCTGCGGCAGGAACTGCTGACCACGCATGATGGGCCCGGCCAGCACGCGCGGGAAGAAGGCGATGAAGACGGCGAAGTGCAGCGCATCTCGCTCGGGAGCGGCACCGCGATAGACGTCGACGACATAGGCGATGAGCGTGAAGGTCACGAAGCTGATGGCCAGCGGCAGGACCAGCCCGACGCCGCCCCACTCGACCGGCTCGCCGCTGACCAGGCTGAGCAGGGAGGCGCTGCTGCCGAGCGCCACGTCGAGGTACTTGAAGATGCCCAGCACGGCCACGTCGAGCACCACGGCAGTCGATCGTCGCGGCCTTGCCATGAGGGCCTGCCGCGGCCAGCCCGAGCAGGTAGTTGGCGCCGATGAGCAGCAGGAATCCGGGCACATAGCCGACGTTCCAGCTCGCGTAGAAGAGCATGCTGGCGCCGAACAGCCACCACACCCGGACACGGCGTGGCAGCAGCCAGTAGCCGAGAACGACGGCGGCGAGGAAGACGACGAAGGCGACGGTGGTGAAGCTGATCGGTGGATGCTAGCAACCGATGGCCCACGTTCGTGGCACTCTGGCGCGCGAGGTCGGGACGGAAGGTGGAGCCGGGAGGTGCAGGTGTCACAGACGTGGCTACGGGTCGGGGGCGGCCTGGCTGTCTTCGTGCTCATCGCCGTAGCCGGCATGGCGGCACTGGCTGATCTCGAGTTCGAGGCTGCGCTCGACACGTTCACGCTGGCGATGGTGGTGGCCATCCCGGCTGGCGTCGCCACCTACGCCCTCATCGAGTACCTGCAGACGCGACGTCTCGACTCCATCACGCGCCAGTTCGACACGCGCACGCTGGTGCTCATGCCGGTAGCCATGGCCCTCAACATCGTGCTCGGCACGGCCGTGGCCAGCGCGCTCAAGATCCCCATCTACCTCGACTCCATCGGCACCATCCTGGTGGCCGTGCTGGCCGGCCCGCTGGCCGGCGCTGCCACCGGCTTCCTCTCCAACGTCATCTGGACCTACCTCGCGCCGCCGCCGTTCCAGAGTCCCTTCGCGGTGCCCTTCGCCGTGGTCGCAGTGGTCGTCGGCCTGCTCGCGGGGACGTTCGCGCGCTGGGGCTGGCTGCGACCACGACGCAGCGCCTCTGGCCGGCGGCTGGTGGTCGGTGGGGTCGATCTCCATGGGCCTCATCGCGGTCATGGCAGGCCTGGCACTGCAGGCCTGGAAGATCGCCGCGGAAGGCCGCGAGCTGGCACCACAGAGCGACCAGACGGCCTTCGTCATCCTGGGCTGGGTGGCCATGCTCCTGGTCGTGGGTACGGCCGTCGGCCTCATCGTGCTGCTCTTCCGGCGACGCGACGTGGCGGTGGCCTACATCCTCGCCGCCGGCGTCATCACGGGCATCGTCGCTGCCTTCGTCGCGGCGCCCATCGCGGCCGGCCTGTTCGGTGGCGTGACCGGCTCGGGGGCGGACTTCGTCATCGCCGCCTTCCGTCAGGCCGGGGCCGACCTCGAGCAAGCAGTGCTGGGCCAGAGCCTCATCTCCGACCCCATCGACAAGGTCATCACCTACTTCGTGGTCTACCTCATCCTGGGAGCCATGGCGCAGCGTGCCATCGCTCGCTTTCCACAGGGTGAGTACTTGCTTCCGCTCGCCGACGACGCGGATTGAGGCGAGCCACCCGTGACCCCACCGTCGCACCGACCCCCCGGCCTCGATGCCGAGGCACACTCGGGCGCTGCCGCGCCCACGGCCTGGCAGCGCCTCGACCCGCTGACCCGGCTGGTCATCTCGGTGGGCACGGTGCTCGGCGGCGATCCTGCTCAGCGGTGTGCTCTGCCCACTGCTGCTGGTATCGATGGCCGTGATCCTCCCGGCAGTGAACGCTCGCGTGCTGCGCCAGGTCCTCGTCGGCGGATCTGGTGCTGGCGCTGCCGCTGGCCGTCAGCGTGGTCGTGGTCAACGTCTTCTTCTCGGTCGGCGGCAGCGTGGTTGCCGAAGTGGGACCGCTGCGCATCACCGAACAAGGCATCGCACTCGCGGTGGAGGTCCTGGTACGAGTGCTCACCATGGCCGGTGCGGTGGTGCTTGTTCTACCCCACGACCCGACCGTCCGAGCTGGTGGCCAGCCTGCAGCTACCATGGCGTCTCGGCACGGCTGACCTTCGTCATCTACAACGGCGTGGCCATGATCCCGCGCCTGGCCGAACGGGCGCGCGAGGTGACGGCGGCGCAGCGGGCGCGCGGCCTCGACACCGAGGGCAGCTGGTTGCGACGCGGACGCGGCCTGGTCGCGGTGGCGGCACCGACCGTGCTCGGCGCCATCCGGGAGATGGAGACGCGGACGCTGGCGCTCGAGACGCGGGCCTTCACCCGACCGGGACGGCCGACCGTCCTGCGCGTGGCGCCTGACAGCAGCGTCGCAGCGGGCGGCTCGCTGGGCGATCCTGGTCGGACTGGCGGCTCTGGTCCTGGCGCGGGCCACGGGCGTACTGCCGTGCTGAAGCTCGAGGGCGTCTCCTACCGCTACCCCGGGGCCAGCGGCAACGCCTTGCACGCTGCCAGCCTGGAGCTGGCCGAAGGCACCGTCACCGGCCTCGCCGGGGCCGCCGAGGCCGGCAAGACGACGCTCTGCCTGGTGGCTGGTGGGCTGGCCCCCCGTGTCGTCGGTGGCGAGGTCAGGGGCGAGCTCACGCTCGACGGCGCCGACCTCACGGGCTGGCCCATGCATCGGCTCGCCGAGCACGTCGTGACCGGGCTGCAGGACCCGGCCGGACAGCTTTCGCTCATCGCCGAGACCGTCTTCGAGGAGGTGGCCTTCGGGCCGGCCAACCTGGGACTGCCGCGCGACGAGGTCATCGAGCGTACTCGCGGGGCGCTCCGCCTGGTCGGCATCGACGGGCTCGCGCGATCGCGACCCGGGGCGGCTATCGGGCGGCCAGCAGCAGCTCGTGGTCGTGGCCGGCCTGCTGGCCATGCGGCCGCGCCACCTCATCCTCGACGAGCCGGTGGCCCACCTCGACGCACGGAGCGCCCGACTGGTACTCGACGCGATGGCCTCCATCGCCGCCTCGGGCACAGCCGTGCTCATCGCCGAGCAGCGCACCGAGGCTCTGGCGGCGGTCTGCGACTCGCTGGCCGTCGTGGCCAACGGCAACCTCGTGGCCCAGGGTCCGGTGCAGGAGGTCCTGGCCGACCCGGCCACCTTGGCCTTCGGCATCGAGGGACTTCCCCGTGACCGGCTGCGACGCAAGCTGGCGGAGGCCGGCCTCGACCCCGCCCTGGCGGAGGAGGCGTCGTGACCGAGCTGCGCCTCGAGGGCGTCGTCTACGAGTACTCCGCTGGCGTACGAGCCCTCGACGGCGTCGATCTGGCCATCCCGTCCGGTTCAGTCACTGGCGCTGATCGGGGCCAACGGCAGCGGCAAGACCACGCTGGCTCGTCACCTCGACGGATTGCTGCGCCCGAGCCAAGGACGCGTGCTCGTCGGTGGCGAGGATGCCGCCACCCGCGACGTAGCCCAGCTATCCGCCATCGTGGGTCTCTGCTTCCAGCAGCCAGACCGCCAGATCTTCAGTCGCAACGTGCGCGACGAGGTGGAGTTCGGCGCCCGCCACCTCGGAGCTTCGGATGAGGAGGCCTTCGCCCGAGCGAAAGAGGCGCTAGCCGCGGTGGGCATGGCCGACGACTTGTGGCGGCACCCCGACGACCTCGGCGAGACGCGACGCAAGCTGCTGACCATCGCCTCGGTGCTGGCCATGCACACCCCCGTGGTCGTGCTCGACGAGCCGACCACCGGCCTCGACGTTCGCGGAGTCGAGCGCATCAAGGGCATCGTCGGGGCGCTTCACGAAGAGGGCCGCACCATCGTCGGCATCAGCCACGATATGCGCTTCGTGGCCGAGTCGTTCGAGCGCATCGTGGTCCTCGACCGTGGCCGCATCGTCCTCGACGGCAGCCCCGTCGAGGTCTTCGCCGAGAGCGCCTGGCCCGTCTTGCGCGCCGCCGGCCTGGAGCCACCAGCGGCTGCCCTGGCCGGGGCTCGCCTGGGCCTGGGCTCGACCCCGACCGAGGTCTCGCTGGCCGAAGCACTGGCACGAAACCAGGCCGGCGCGCTCGACACCAACGGCCTCGTCGGCACCTGAGGTCGGGAGGTAGCGGTGGTCGGGAGGTAGCGCCGCCAACCGCTCGGTCGGCAGGGCAGCAGCGGGCGGTCACGTGCTCGGCAGCGCACCGTTCGACGCGCCGCGCGGAATCGATCGCGCTCCGCCACCAGCATCGAGATCGGAGCCTGAGGACGTCGCCGCGGTCGGTGCACTGCACGCCCGCACGGGGCGCGGGCCCCGGACATCCGATCCGGAACATGCCCACATGCGTGCCCGTTGCGCAACCGTCCGGTCACTTGAACCCTGTTGCGTCAGCCCGTGTACGATTCGCCGAGCCAGAGAGGCCGGGACGCTGCCCGCCCGGGTGCGCCTGTCGCCGACACCAGGGAGGTCCTATCGATGATCAGGCGTCGCCCCGTGCTTGCAGCCACCGCGCTGCTGGCACTCACCGTGACCGCGAGCGGGACCGCGGCCGTCGCGCAAGATGAGCCACTGTCCGTCTTCGGCGCATATGCCACACAGATCGAAGAGCCGTGGGACGGTGTCATCCACACCGCGCTACAGGCGGCAGAGGACGCCGGCAGCATCGTCTACGACTATCGCCGACGACATCGGCTACTCCGGTGACATGGAGTTCGTGCTCCGCCAGGTCGCCGAGCATCGATGAGCCCGACATCATCTTCGGCGATGCCTTCGGCAACGAGGAAGCTGTTCGCGCGGTCGCGGCTGACTATCCGGACATCGCCTTCGTCTTCGGCTCCGGCGGCGGCCCGGCCGACCCCAACTTCAGCGTCTTCGACAACTGGATCCACGAGCCGGCCTACCTCGCCGGCATGCTCGCCGGTGGCCTGACCGAGAGCGGCATCATCGGCGTCGTCGGCGGCTACCCGTGCCCGAGGTCAACCGCATCACGCAACGCCTTCATCGCGGGCGCGCAGTCGGTGAACCCCGACGTCGAGGCCAAGGTCAGCTTCATCAACAGCTGGTTCGATCCGGCCGCGGCCAAGGAAGCCGCCCTGGCCCAGATCGATGCCGGCGCCGATGTGCTCTACGCCGAGCGTGCGGGCGTCATCGAGGCGGCCGTGCAGGAAGGGCGTCATCGCCGTCGGCAACATGAGCGACCAGTCGGCCGATGGGCCCGACAACGTGGTCACCAGCGTGACCTGGAACATGACTCCGACGGTCGAGTACATCATCGACCAGGTCGCGGGCGGCACCTACACCGCCCAGGACCTCAAGGACTTCAGCATGGTCGCCAAGGGCGGCGCCGCGCTGGCGCCCGTCAACGAGGCGCTCGTCCCGGCGGAGCTGCTCGAGGAGGTCAAGGCCGAGGAGGCCAGAGATCGACGTCGGGCCTGTCTTCCGCGTCGACATCAACGAGGCCACGCCCGCCAGGCTCGGTGACCCGCGACCCGAGTAGACGTCCCGACAGCCCGACCACGATGACCACCCCCGGCGGCCAGGACAACCTGGCCGCCGAGCTATGTGGCATCACCAAGCGCTTCGGCGACCTCGTCGCCAATGACGCCGTGGACCTTGCCCTGAGCCAGGGCGAGGTCCACGCCCTGCTCGGCGAGAACGGCGCCGGCAAGACGACGCTGATGCGCATCCTCTACGGCCTCACCAGCGCGGACGATGGCAGCATCGAGGTCGACGGCGACGCCCGTCACCATCCACTCCCCTCGCGACGCCATCGCCGTCGGCGTGGGCATGGTCACCCAGCACTTCTCGCTGGTGCAGCCCATGACCGTTACGGAGAACATCATCCTCGGCCGGGCCTCGGGTGCCCGGCTCGACCTGGCCGCGGCCAGGGCTTCGGTCGAGGAGGCTGCCGACCGATTCGGCATCACCGTGCAGCCCGATGCGCTCGTGCAGGACCTCTCGGTGGGCGAGCAGCAGCGCGTCGAGATCGTCAAGGCCCTGGCCCGCGACTGCCGCGTGCTGATCCTCGACGAGCCCACCGCGGTGCTCGTGCCCCAGGAGGTCAAGGCGCTCTTCGAGACGTTGCGGCGCCTCGTCGACGACGGCCTCGCGGTCGTCTTCATCAGCCACAAGCTGGGCGAGGTCCGGGCCATCAGCGATCGCGTCAGCGTCATGCGTCGGGGCATGCATGGTCGGCACTGCGCCCGGCGACACCGACGAGCGTGAGCTGGCCCGCATGATGGTCGGCCGGCCGACCTTCGGGGTGGCTCGCCAGGAGCCGCTCTGGCACGACGGGCCGGCACGGCTGCAGGTGCGCGGCATCTCGGCCCGAGGCAACCACGGCCTGGGCGCGCTCCACGACGTGACTCTCGAAGTCCACGCCGGTGAGATCGTGGGCGTCGCCGGCGTCTCCGGCAACGGCCAGACCGAGCTGGCCGAAGTGCTCAGCGGCATGCGTCGCGTGACCGCGGGCTCGGTCCAGGTCGACGGCCACGAGCTCGCCAACTCCGGTCCTGAGGAGGTCATGGCCGCCGGGGTCGGGCGCATCCCGGAGGATCGCCACGCCAGCCTGGTGCTCGACCTGCCCGTATCGCTCAACCTGATCATGGAGCACATCGACGACTTCGCCCCGGGAGGGCGGCTCGACCGCAGTGGCATCGAGGCGCACGCCGAGGACCTCATCGAGCGCTACCAGATCAAGGCCCGGCCCGGTGACCGTGTGGCCACGCTCTCTGGCGGCAACATCCAGAAGGTACTGCTGGCCCGCGTGCTCTCCCGGGACCCGCCGGTGGTGATCGTCTCGCAACCCACCCGCGGGCTCGACGTAGGTGCCACTGAGTACGTGCGCACGGAGCTGCTGGCGCGCCGGGGTGCGGGGGCCGCCATCCTGCTGATGTCCGAGCGACCTCGACGAGCTGGTCGGCCTGTCCGACCGCATCGTCGTGCTCTACGAGGGCCGCGTGGTCGGTCACATGGAGGCCGCTGAGGCCGACCCCGAGCGGCTGGGCATGCTCATGGCCGGGCGTGGCACCGTGGCCGGCGAACCGGCAGCATCCGGCACCGACGGAACCGGCTCCCCGGCCGACGGAGCGGCGAGATGACGTTCGAGGCGCGGCGCATGGCGGAGAGCCGCATCGGTCGGTCGGGCATCATCGCCATCGGCGCCATCGTCACCATCCTCGCGGTCACGGGCGGCGCCTTCATCATCGCCGGGGCCGATCCACTCGATGCCTACTACGCCTACTTCATCGAGCCGCTGACCCGCGAGTTCACGCTGCTGGAGGTGCTCAACAAGGCCACGCCCATCCTCTTCACGGGCACGGCCGTGGCCATCGCCTTCCGGGCCGGCTACTGGAACATCGGTGTCGAGGGTCAGCTGCTCATGGGCGCGGTCGCGGCCGCCGGCATCGGCCAGCTGGTGCAGGGCTGGCCGCCGATCCTGGTCTTGCCGCTGATGGTCGCGGGTGGCGCGCTGGCGGGTGCCGCCTGGGCGCTGGTGCCGGCCCTGCTGCGTGTGCGCATGGGCATCGACGAGGTGGTGACCACGCTGCTGCTCAACCCGGTGGCGCTGCTCGTCGTGCAGGCGCTGCTGCATGGTCCCTGGAAGGACCCCGAGACCGGCTTCCCGGAATCGCCGCGCATCGCGGAGGCGGCGGAGTTCCCGCAGCTGTCCGAGTTCATCCCGCTCATCGGCAAGTCGCGTCTGCACCTCGGCTTCGTCATCGCCATCGTCATCATCGTCATCGCCTGGTGGGTGCTGAGCCGCACCTCCACGGGCCTGCGCGTCCGTGCCGTCGGCCTCTCGCCACACGGTGCCCGCTTCGCCGGCATCAAGGTCGAGCGCACGCTGCTGCGCGTAGCGCTCATCAGCGGCGCCATCGCCGGCATCGCCGGCGTCAGCGAGGTGGCCGGCATCCAGTTCCGCCTGACCGAGGGCGTCTCCCCGGGGTTTGGCTACACCGGCGTGGTGGTGGCCATGCTCGGCGGGCTGGCCCTGCCCGGTGTGCTCATCGCCGGCCTGCTGCTGGGCGACCTGAGCGTGGGTGCCTCGTCGGCCGTGCGCAGCCTGCAGATCCCCAGCCAGCTGGGCGATGTCGTCCAGGGCACGATGCTGCTCGTGGTCGTGGGCGCCGTGGCCGTCTATCGCTGGCGCACCACCCGCGAGGATGACCGGCCGGCCGATGAGGGCGAGCCCCCACCCGATGAACCGGAGGGCCAGCCGCCCACGGAGACGTCGCCGACATGATCTTCCTCGCCGACATCATCGCGGCCACCTTCCGCAACGCCACACCGCTCGTCTACGGCACCGTGGGCGAGACCTACACCGAACGCGCGGGCATCCTCAACCTCGGTGTCGAGGGCACCATGTACGCGGGCGCCTTCTTCGGCTTCGCTACCGCCTACTACACCGGCAACGTCTGGCTCGGCCTGCTCGGCGCCATCATGGTGGGCCTCATGGCCGGTGCCTTGATGGCGCTGATGACGGTCACGCTGGGAGCCAACCAGCACGTCAGCGGCCTGGGCCTGACCATCGTGCTCATCGGCGTCAGCGAGTTCGCCAACCGGCTCCTGTTCACCGGCGCCACCCTGGCTCGCATCGAGCCCATGCCGCTGTGGGACCCCCTGGCCGGCCTCGGCGAGGAGAACCCATTGGCCACCATCGCCAGCCAGTATGGGCTCACCTACATCGCCTTCCTGGCCGTCGTGCCCGTCGCCTGGTGGGTGCTCATGAAGACACCCCTGGGCCTGGCCATTCGCGCCGTGGGCGAGAACCCGGAGGCCGCCGACGTGGCCGGCATCAACGTCTTCCGGGTGCGCTACATCGCGCTCATGATCGGTGGTGCGCTGATGGCCGTCGGTGGTGCCTTCATCACCCTGGCCGTACTGGGCACCTTCACCCTGGACATCATCGCCGGCCGCGGATGGGTGGTCATCGCCCTGGTCATCTTCGGGCGCTGGCGCATCTTCCGCGGCGTCCTCGGAGCGCTCATCTTCGCGGGCGTCTACTCGCTGGGCCTGCGCTTGCATATCACGGCCGGTTTCGAGGCCATCCCCAACGAGATCATGCTGGCGCTGCCCTATGTCATCGTCATCGTGGCCCTGGCCATCTCGGGTCGCAACGTGCCCTACCCGGGCGCCTACCTGAAACCCTATCGCCGTTCCTGAGCATTCGACCGACATACGAGGAGGAGACATGGACGACCAGGCATTCATGAAGATCGCTATCGACGAGGGCGCGCAGGGGCTGGCCGAGGGCGGCGTGCCCGTCGGTGCCGCGCTGGTGGCCGACGGCAAGGTGCTCGGCTCCGGTCACAACCGCCGCGTCCAGCAGAACAGCGTCATCCGCCACGGCGAGACCGACTGCCTCGAGAACATCGGCCGCCTGCACGCCTCGACCTACAAGCGAGCCACGATGTACACCACGCTGTCACCCTGTGACATGTGCACGGGCGCCATCCTGCTCTACGGCATCCCGCGCGTGGTCATCGGTGAGAACGAGACCTTCATGGGTGGCGAGGAGTACCTGCGCTCCCGCGGCGTGGAGGTCGTCAACCTCGACTCGCCCGAATGCAAGGCGCTCATGGCCGAGTTCATCGAGCGCCACCCCGACATCTGGAACGAGGACATCGGCGAAGAGTAGGCGGATGCCCCGACCCGCCCACACATCGCCGCGGTCGATGCGGCGAGGAGGGTTACGGGGTGCTGCGGAGGAACATATGCGACGGAGCACGGCCCCCATCGAGCCGCTATGGAAGGAACGCCGCCTGGCGCTGAGCCCCGACGAGGCCTTCGCGCCTGTTCACGACCGAGATGGGCAGGTGGTGGCCGATGGCCACCCACAGCATCGGCGGTGACGACGCCACCGACGTGCGTTTCGAGTCTCAGGTCGGTGGACGCGTGGTCGAGATCGACGGCTGCTGAGCGGGAATACTCCTGGGCCGACGTGATGACCTGGGACCCCCCGCATCGAGTGGTGTTGTCCTGGCATCCGACCGTCGAACCGGTGGCTGCCTCGACCATCGATGTGCGCTTCGAGGCACTGCCGGAAGGCACGCTGCTGCGCCTCGAGCACAGAGACTGGGAGGAGTACGGAGCCCGGCTGGGAGCGGAGCTGCGGTCCGGCTACGAGCCCGGCTGGGATGAGGTGCTGGGAGCCTTCGAGGCCCGTGCCGGGGAAGCCAGGCGGGGAGTCCATGGTGGTCCGTGAGACACTGCCGCGACCGTGATGAAGCCAGTCGCCCGCCGCGCAGGTCGTGCCCATGCCCCGATGCTGGGCCTGGTGCTGATGGTCGCGTTGTCGGCCCTGGCCACCGGGTCCGCTGCCAGCCCGGTCGCCGCACAGGAGGCGACCGACTGCGATCGCGGCTGGTTCGACGTCGAGTTGCGCGAAGACATCGCCCCCGAGGAGGTGGTGGCCCTCGCGGAGGACGAGATCTGGGTCGCCGGTGGGGCCATGCTGGGTGGCGGCCGGCGACAGGCGGTCACCCTGCACGGTGACGCCGACAGCTGGGACCTGCAGGTCCCGCCCGGACCCGACGAGCGCGACACGGGCTTCATGGGCATCGCCGCAGCGGGTCCCGGCCAGGACGTCTGGGCAGTCGGCTATGCGCGCGAGGTCGACTACGTCTCGGCCATGACCGCCGTTCGCCGCGAGGGTGGCTGGCATCTGACCGACGTCATGCGGCCCGGTGGCGAGGGCGCCACGCTGGTCGACGTCGATGCTGCCCCGGGGGCGGGAGTGTGGGCGGCCGGCTTCATCCAGGGACCACCCGGCGACCAGCGAGCCTGGATGCTCGAGCGCGTCAACGACGGCTGGGAGGCGTCGCAACCACCCCTGGGCGACGGTGAGCGGGCCACGCTGGCCGGCCTGTCCGTCTCTGACGAAGGCGGGGTCTGGGGCGCCGGTACCGTCCTCAAGGGTCCCGGCATGCGGCCCTACCTCGTGCAGCGCATCGACGACGGTTGGCTGCGCCACGATGTGCCCGGGCTCGAGGGGGCAGCCCTGGCCGACATCGACGTCCCAGCCGTGGACGATGGCTGGGCCGTGGGGCACCGCCTCAGCGGCGAGACCATCGCACCGCTCATCCTGCACTGGGACGGAAACGCCTGGCTGGAAGCCGGGGGCCCGGACGTCGGCTCCGAAGCGACGTTGCTCACGAGCGTCGCGCGCGCCGAGGGCGTGCTCACGGTGGGCGGCACCACCTGGCACCCGGGCAAGGGCCGCTATGTCGGCTGGGTCGCCCGCGATGACGGTTCCGGCTGGACCGTGACGGTGTCGCGACCAGGCTGGGGCATGGGCACCGTCACCGACATCGACGGCGATCCGGGCACGAGCGGCTGGGTGGTCGGCCGCATGGACGAGGGTCTCATCGGGCGCGTCTGCGCCTCACCGTCTGCCCCGCTCGCAACGGAGGAGATCAAGCCCGCGACTCCGACCGGGGTCACGCCCCCCAGGGAGGCCACATCACCCAGCGCCATCGCGGGCGCGGTCGTCGCACTCGACGTGACCAAGGCGGCAGGCCTGCCCACCGAGAGCCAGAGCTGGGGCTCGGTCGCGGCCGACTTCGACGGTGACGGCCTCGATGACATCTTCCTCGGCCGCCATGGTGCCCGGGCAGCCCTGTACCTCAACGCCGGTGGCCGCTTCGAGGACAGCGAGCGCAAGTTCGGGGGCGGTGACCGTCACGGCTGCGTGGCCGGCGATGTCGACGGCAGCGGCCTGCCCGACCTGTACTGCTCGTTCGGCGCCTCTCGCGGCACCGGCACCAAGGCCAACCAGCTGTGGCTCGACCCGGGAGGCGCCACGCCCCAGGAGCACCCGCGAGCGGGAGGTGCCACCGAGCCACTGGGCCGCGGTCGTCAGGCGCGCCTCCTCGACATCGACGAGGACGGCCACGCCGATCTCCTCCTGGGCCAGGAGACCAAGCGCATGGACGGTCAGCCATCCACCAACCGGGCCTTCCTCAGAACCGGTCCAGCGCGCTTCGAAGCGGCCGAGATACCCGGCTTCGATACGGGTCTGGCGACCGAGTCACTCGACATCGCCGACTACGACGGAGACGGGCGCGTAGATGTCCTGCTCGTGTACTACGACAAGCGCGCCGGGGAGCCCAAGGCCGGCATCCGTCTTTATCGCAACGAAGAGGGCCCCGCCTTCACCGATGTCACGGCGGAGGCCGGCATCGCGACCATCGACGAGCGCGACGCCGAGTTGAGGGACATGGACGGTGACGGACGGCCGGACCTGGTCCAGCTCTCCGAAGAGCGCGTCCTGGTGTCTGCCCTGCGCGACGGACGCTTCGAACCGATCTTCGAGCGGCACGTGGATTCAGCTGCGGCGCTGGCCACGGGTGACGCCGACGGGGACGGGGACCGTGACATCTACGTGCTGCAAGGCAAGTCGGACGAGGGCGCCCACGACCTCATCCTGCTCAACGACGGTGACGGTGCGTCATTCGTGGAACTGGCCGTGCCCGAGGTCAAGGGCGGCAGCGAGGACGACGTCGTGGCCCTCGACTACGACGGCGATGGGCGGACGGATTTCCTCGCCACCAACGGCCGCAACAGCGCACGCGGGCCCGTGCAGCTCATCACGCTGGGGCCCGCGTAGGTGCTTGGTTCGGGGCACCGCCCGGGCGCCCCCACAGGGGAGGCTACGAGACCGGGAGGCTAGGAGTCGTCACCCTGATGATCGAGGGCGTCCTGCAGGTGGGCCTCGGTCTCCGCGTCCAGGGTGGTCTGGTAGACCTTGCCCTTGTAGGGCTCGAGCGCGCCGACCACGGCCGACGCAGAGCCGCTGCCCACCACGAACAGGGCAGAGGTGTTCTCGGTCAGGTCGTTGGTCACATCGTTGATGAGATTCTTGTCGATGTTGTGGTGCAGCGAACGGCCGATCGCGCCGCCGACCAAGCCGCCGATGATCAAGCCGCCGACCGGAAAGAAGACGAGCCCGATGAGCAGGCCCAGGACCCCGCCGGTGATGGCGCCACCAGCGGTAGCGGTGTCCACGCCGTGATGCACGTGGACCTTGCCGTCCGCGTCCTTCTCCACGACCGCCATGTCCGAGATGCTTGCCGCGTGGGCCTTCTGGATATCCTTCAGTCGCTGCCCGGCCTGTCCGGCCGTCTCACGCTCACCGAAGGTGATGACCAAGAGCTGGCTCATATGTGATCTCCCTATCGTTTGGTAAGGGAGTGTACGTCGCGGCGGACGCCGTGACCAGTCGCACAGGCACCGCTGCGGCCGCCCCTCAGGTGCGCTCGAGCACGACCTCGTTGACGGCACCGCGGACGATGGTCCAGGCGCGCAGCTCGGGCGGCTCCACCGCGAACGAGGCCAGCAGGTAGATGGCCTCCGGGAAGGCCGCCAGGCCGATGTCCGTGGGCGACGGACTCGGCGGTGAGGCCACGTGTGAGTGGACGATGGCCCACACCACCTCGTCGTTCTCGTCGATCTGCTCCAGCAGCTCGAGCTGCTCCATGGGGTCCATCAGGTAGCGGTACGGCGACTCAGCCACGTTGCGCATGCCCACGAAGCGCGAGGGCACGCCGCCATCTTCGGCGACCCGGTCGGCAACCAGCACGCCGCAGCCCTCGTTGGGCAGCGCAGCACGGAGCCAGGACACGACCTGCGCGCGGACGGCTGCCGGGATGCGAGCAGAGGCCGGCACCCACGGTGGTCCGCCGTCCGGCGCTGGTCCACCGCCGGCCATGCGCCGGCCCTCCGCCAGGCCACGATCGGCGGCCCGCTGCCAGGCCTCGACCTCAGGCACGACCTGACCGCCACCGCTGACCGCGGGCTCATCTGCCGATGAGAGCACCTCGGGTGCGCGGTCGGGGCGCCGCGGGTCGCTCACCACAGGTTGAGGCTGTCGATGTCATCGCCCTCGGCGTCGAGATCGCGGGTCCAGACGTCTTCGCTGAGGTACTTCCAGCCACCGTCGGCAAGCAGGGCCACGATGGTGCCGCGCTCCATCTCGCGGGCCAGCTGCTTGGCCGCCACCATCACCGCCCCGCAGGAGACACCGGCGAAGATGCCCTCCTTCTCGGTCAGCTCACGCAGGGACTCGATGGCCTCGGTGTTGGAGACCAGGAACTTGCCGTCGATGACGGTCGGGTCGAAGATCTCGGGAATGAAGCCCTCGTCGAGCGAGCGCAAGCCCTGCACCGTCTCCCCGGGCAATGGCTCGGCGGCGTAGATGCGCACCTCGGGATTGTGCCGGCGCAAGCGTCGGCCTACACCCATCAAGGTGCCGCCCGTGCCCAGACCGGCCACGAAGGCATCGACCTCGGGGCAATCGGCGATGATCTCCTCGGCCGTGGTCTCCTCGTGCGCACGGGGATTGGCCGGGTTGCCGTACTGGTACGGCATCACGAAGCGCGAGTCCTTGGCCACGAGGTGCTTGGCCAGGGCCACGGCACCGTTGGAGCCGAGATGGCCGGGCGAGTCGATGACCTCAGCGCCGAACAGGGCCAGCAGCTGCCGGCGCTCCATGGTCACGTTGTCGGGCACGACCACGGCCACTCGATAGCCCTTGCGCCGCGCGATCATGGCCAGGCCGATGCCCGTGTTGCCGCTGGTCGGCTCGATGATGATCGAGTCCGGCCGCAACCGGTCGGAGGCTGCGAGGTCCTCCATGAGGTACTTGGCCACGCGGTCCTTGACCGAGCCTGTCGGGTTCATGAACTCGAGCTTGGCGTAGAGGCGCACGTTGGGATTGGGGCAGACGTTGGGCACCTCGACGAGCGGGGTGAAGCCGATGGCATCGACGATGCTCGGGAAGCGTCCGCCGTGCCGCGCGTTACCGCCGTGGGCGTGCGGCCGGAGCGCGTCGACCTCGGCGCCTGACTGTCGTTCCGTCGTCGAAGTCACGACGAGCAGACCTCGCTAGCGACCCCCGGCCATGGCCGGCAGCAGGATGATCTCGTCGCTGTCACCGACCGGCGTGGCCAGCTCCTGCTCGTAGCGCACATCACGTCCGTTGACGTAGACGTTGACGAAGCGGTTGAGTGAACCGTCCTCGCTGAAGATCTGTTCTCGCAGACCGGGGAACTGCTCGAGCAACAAATCGAGGGACTCGCCGACGGTGGAGCCGGTGACCTCGACCTTCTTCTGGTTGCCGGCCTGCGCGCGCAGCACCGGCGGGATCCGGACCGCAGTCATGCGTTCACCCCCATCGTGACGGCTGGAGTGGTGGGCAGTGCGAAGACGCCGTCACCAGCCGGCTCGGCGCTCTCGCCGTCGCCGCAGGCCGGGCACTTCGGGTCGCGCTGTAGCCGGAGCTCGCTGAAGGCCCCGTCGAGCGCATCGTAGATGAGCAGTCGCCCGCTGAGCAAATCGCCGATGTCGAGCAGGACCTTGAGGCCCTCTGTGGCCTGCAGCAGGCCCATCACGCCGGGCACCACGCCGAGCACACCGGCCACCGAGCAGCCGGGCGCCAGCTCGGGCGGCGGAGGTGTGGGGTACAGGCAGCGATAGCAGGGGCCCCGGTTGGGCTTGAACACCGTGAGCTGGCCCTCGAAGCGGAAGACCGAGGCATGGACCACGGTGATGCCCGCCTTGACCGCGGCGTCGTTGAGCACGTAGCGGGTCTCGAAGGTGTCGGTGCCGTCGAAGATGAGGTCGTAGCCGGCAATCAGCTCCTCGACGTTGTCGGGCCCCAGCATGACCTCGCGGGCCACGACCTTGACGTCGGGATTCAGGTCGGCGATGGTCATCTTGGCCAATTCCACCTTGCGCATGCCGACGCGGTCGGTGCGATGGATGATCTGGCGCTGCAGGTTGGAGGCATCGACGACGTCGAAGTCGACGATGCCGATGGTGCCCACACCGGCCGCGGCCATGTACAACATGGCCGGCGAACCGAGCCCACCGGCGCCGATGAAGAGGACCTTCGAGTCGAGCAGCCGGGCCTGACCTTCGACCCCGACTTCGGGGATGAGCAGGTGCCGCGAGTAGCGCGCCTTCTGCTCGCTGCTCAGCACGGTGGGCTGCTCCCAGGCGCGACCCTCGGACTTCCATGCCTGGAAGCCGCCGCTCATGGAGGCGACGCTGGTGTAGCCCATCTCCAGCAGCGTCTGGCCGGCGAAGAGCGAGCGGATGCCGCCGGCGCAATAGACGACGATGGGTGCCGCGCGGTCGGGTGCGAGCGCTTCGATGTCCTGCTCGATGTAGGACTTGGAGAGGTGCCGCGCACCGCCGGCGTGGCCCTGCTCCCACTCGCTTTGCTCGCGCACATCGAGAAGGATGGCGCCACGCTGAGCGGCCTGTTCAGCTTGCGCCGTGGTCACCTCACGGACCTGCGCTCGTGCCTCGGCGAGGAGGTCTCGGTATGACTTGGTCATCGGGGGTGGGACTCCGTAGTGGCTCGACTCGGGCTGTCGATGCGGGGAAGTGGCACGGTCTTCGGCGGCCGGCCTATGAAGCCGGCCCGCGACACGCGCATGACCCCCTGACCATGGCCTCGTGCATGGCGGTCATATCCTGGCCTCCGATGCACCGGACGCGGCCTGCTCGCCATCGCGCTCCTTGAGCGCGCGCTGCAGTGTCTCCAGTGAAAGCAGCGCGCACTTCAGGCGCGCCGGGCTGATCTCGATGCCCAGCAGATCGAGGATGTCCTGGTTCTTCATGGCCTCCACCTCGGCCACCGAGCTTCCCTTGATCTCGTCGGTGAGCAGCGACGCGGAGGCCTGGCTGATGGCACAGCCGCGCCCGCTGAATGCCACGTCGGCCACGTTGCCGGCGTCGTCGACGATGAGCATCATGGTGATGCGGTCACCGCACAGCGGGTTGTGGCCTTCGTGGACGGCAGTGGGCGCGTCCAGCGTGCCGAAGTTGTGGGGCGCTCGGTAGTGCTCGAGGATCTCGTCGCGGTAGAGGTCGTCCATGGGCCTGTGCAGGGTACTCGATGCGGTGGCTGGCTTCTATGATGCGCTGGCCGTCGCGGGGGCGCGGCCGAAGATACGCTGGACGCCGCGCAGCCCGACCACCAGGCGGTCGATATCGTCGCGGCTGCTGTAGACGTTGAAGGAGGCGCGGCCGGTGGCCGTCTCGCCCAGTCGCTCGTGGAGCGGTTGCGCGCAGTGGTGGCCGGCACGGATGGCCACCGCCTCGCGGTCAAGCAAGGTGGCCACGTCGTGTGCGTGCGCCTCGGGCAGCGTGAAGGTGACGATGCCGGCACGCTCCGCGGGGTCGGCCGGGCCGTGGATGCGGATGCCCGGCACCTCGCGGCGCAGCACTTCCAGGGCGTAGGCGGTCAAGGCCTCCTCGTGGGCGGCCACGCGGTCCATGCCCAGGCCCTCGAGGTAGTCGACCGCGGCACCGAGGCCGATGGCCGCGGCCACGTCAGGCGTGCCCGCCTCGAACTTGTAGGGGATGTCGGCGAAGGTGGTGTGCCGCAGGTGCACGGAGTTGATCATGTCGCCGCCACTCATGAACGGCGGCATGGCCTCGAGCAGCTCGCGGCGCGCCCACAGTGCACCGGAGCCGGCCGGCGCGAGCATCTTGTGCCCACTGAAGACATAGAAGTCCGCACCGATGTCCCCGATGTCGACCGGCAGGTGGGGCACGGCCTGGGCGCCGTCGACGAGCACCAGCGCTCCGGCTTCGTGGGCCTGGGCCACCATCTTCTTGACGGGGTTCAGGGTGCCCAGGGCGTTGGACTTGTGCGTGAACGCGACCAGCTTGGGCCTGGTCCGCAAGAGCACTTCCCAGGACTCCATGATCAGGCGGCCATCGGCATCGAAGGGCACGAACTCCAGGTCCGCGTCCTTCTCCTGCGCCAGCAGCTGCCAGGGCACGAGGTTGGAGTGGTGCTCCATCTCGGTGAGTACGATGGCATCGGCGCGGTCGATGTTGGCACGGCCCCAGCTGTAGGCCACGAGGTTGATAGCCTCGGTGGCGTTGCGCACGAAGACGATCTCGTGGGCGTCGGGGGCGTTCAGGAAGCGCGCGACCTTCTCGCGGGCACCCTCGTAGGCTGCGGTCGCCTCCTCGCCCATGGCGTAGATGCCGCGATGCACGTTGGCGCTGTAGCGGCGGTTGTAGCCATCGACCGCCTCGCTCACCGAGCGTGGCTTGAGGGCCGTGGCAGCACTGTCGAGATAGGCCAGGCGCTTGCCGTAGAACTCGCGCTCGAAGAGCGGGAAGTCCCGGCGGATGAGCTCAGGGTCGAGGGGAGCGGGGGCGTTCATGGGTCGCGTCAGCGTCATCGCTCAGCCAGCTGGCTGCTCGGGTCGAGCTACTCCTCCCCGCCTTCGAGGCGTTCGATCTCGGGGTCCTCCTCGAGCGCCTCGATGTCGAAGCCGGCCTCGCTGAGGATGGGCGCATAGCCCTCGTCCTCGAGTCGCAGGGCGAGGTCCTTGCCACCCGAGGCGATGATCTGGCCGTGCGCGAGCACGTGCACCCGGTCGGGCTGGATGTAGTTGAGCAGGCGCTGGTAGTGGGTGATGAGCAGCACGCCGAGGTCGGGGCTGAGCTGGGCGTTGACGCCCTCGGCCACGATGCGCAGGGCGT
This sequence comes from uncultured Chloroflexia bacterium, assembly GCA_963705425.1. Lineage (GTDB taxonomy): Bacteria > Chloroflexota > Limnocylindria > Limnocylindrales > CSP1-4 > JAFMJV01. Next base: position 81,298 of record CAVPJO010000006.1, read on the forward strand.
CGATGTCCAGACCCGAATCGGTCTCGTCGAGGATCGCGAACTCCGGCTCGAGGATGGCCATCTGCAGCATCTCGAGGCGCTTCTTCTCGCCGCCTGAGAAACCCTCGTTGACATAGCGTCCAGCGAATAAATCGTCGAGATGGAGCAGCTCCATCTTGTCGCGCATGAGCTTGCGGAACTCGCCCATCTTGATGCCGCCCCTGGTCATGTCCGAAGGGTCGATCTCACCGTCGCCGGCGTCGAGGCCGCGACGGCGTGCGTTCAGTGCAGTGCGCAGGAAGGAGGCCACCGACAGGCCGGGCACGGCGGTGGGGTACTGGAAGGCCAGGAAGAGGCCCAGGCGAGCGCGCTTGTCCGGGGAAAGCGCCAGGATGTCGATGCCCTTCCAGGTGACTTCGCCACTGGTGACCACGTAGGCGGGGTGACCCATGAGCGCATAGGCGAGCGTGGTCTTGCCTGAGCCGTTACGGCCCATGATGGCGTGGACTTCGCCCTTGCTGATCTCGAGGTCGATGCCGCGCAGGATCTCGATGTCCGGGTTGGCGGTGGGCACCACGTGCAGATCGCGGATGACCAGCACGCGGTCGTCGGCCACGACGTCGGTGGCGGTGGTGCCCTGCAGGGTGGCGGTGTCGTTGGTCATGGCTGGGCGACGGGCTCCTTGATGGGTCGCTCGGTGAGCGGCTGGACGGCCACGAGGGCCGGGTCGGGATGGGCGGGATGGCCGGAGCGGGGCTCGGCAAGCTCCTCGAGGGTCATGGAGTCGAGCGCAGCGACGATGGCCTCACGGACGCGCTGCCAGAGGCGTTCGACGTTGCAGAAACCGGCACGCTGGCAGATCTCGGCGTGGAGGGGGTCGTCGCTGGCGCAGATCATCGGGGCGATGGGCCCCTCGAGTGCGGTGATGACCTCGCTCATGTGGACGTCAGCCGGGGGCCGGGACAGCTCGTAGCCGCCGTGAGCACCGCGGGTGCTGGTCACCAGACCGACCTCACGAAGGCTCACCACCAGCTGCTCAAGATAGGGGCGCGGCAGTGCCTCGTGGTCGGCCATCTCGGAGAGGCTCACAGGCCCGCTGCCGTAGTGGCGGGCGAGCTCGACCATGAGCCGCACTCCGTATTCCCCACGCGTGGAGAAATGGAGGGCTCCCGAGGTCGGGACGGTGGTACGCACGGTGCTCAGACTGGTCTCCTGCTCGCCGGGCCGACTGGGGTGCCACTGGGCGTGCGCACCCGGCAATTCCGACTGAATTCGTCAGGATTGAGTCTAGACCTGCGGCGTCCGTGCGTCAACGCTGCCAGGAGCCGAGCTCGCATGTCTCGTCGCCGAGACCCTCGACGAGCCCGACGACATCGCCGGCCCTTGGGTCGACCGCGGCCAGCCGCCAGGCACCAGCCCGACCGCGTCCAGGAACCCGCACGAGCCGACGAACGAGCGGTCCGTGGCGACGTCGAAGGCGACGAGACCGGCATCGTCACGGTTGACGTCGGCGTCGGCGATCAGTGCAGCGAAATCACTGTCGGCAAGTGTGGCATCGAGGGCTTCCATCGAGTGTGAGGATGTCCAGGACGGCGAGGGCGCGGGGCCGGCCACTCATCGGTCGCCTCTGGCGTCATGGAGTGCTGGGTCTAGCAGCCCGATGTTTGACATGGCCTGATGCAGATCGGAGCCATGACCGTGCTGGCCTACCGTCCCTTGGTATCGCCGCGCGGGACGTCTGGCCTGGGTTCCACGGCCAGTCGCATCGTCGTTGAGGCTGAGAACCCCATGAGGCGGCTCAGGTACGGGGTACGCTCGGTCTTGACCGGCTCGAAGCCGACTCGTTCATAGAGGGCATGCGCACCCGGGTTGGTGTCGACGACGTCGAGACTGATGGACGTGCACCCAAGCGCGTCAGCCAGCGTCACGAGTTCGGCAAGTAGCCGCGTACCCACGCCCTGGCCCCGCCAGCTCTCCTCGACCACGATGCCATCCATGAGGAGTTCTCGGTCGTGCGGTTGACGCTCCAGCAGGGCAAGTACTGCCAGCTTCGGCAGCCCTCGGATCCAGCCATACGCTCGCAGGACATCGGCGGCGGACACATCCGTGAGTGCTCGGCCGTCGTGATGGTATCCGGCGAGACCGATCAGCCGGCCGTCGGCCACAGCGACGACGGCGCGATCGCGGTTCAGGTGCTGCGCGATGAACCGCGTTCCCTTGTCTGGTGGACCCAATGGGTATCCGAGCTTGCGTCCGAAGGCTTGCCAGTACAGCTCGGCGGCTGCCGGCTCTTGCCCTTCGCGTAGTCCGCGCCGGATGACGATGGCGCTCGAGCAATTCTCCTGCTCCACGACATCGACTCCCCTGTCTTCCATCTGGCCTCAGCGCAGCCCCTGTCACGAGCATAGACCGCTCCTACTCCAGCAGCGCATCCAGCAGCACCGCTGTGTCGTCCTCCCCGCTCATCGCCTTCCTGGCGGGCTAGACAGCCAGCGACCGCGATCGACCATGTCGGGCAGGTCGAGCAGGACAGATGTCGGCTGGGGGTCCGCTCGCCGGAAGGCCTCGGGCCCTGCAGGCATCAACGCGCATGGCCATGCATCCGTAGCGCATATATCCGGACCCGGCCCACTCCACTGCATGGTCATGCACGAGCCGTCGGCCTCAGTGGGCTCAGATGGTGGCTAGCGGCGCCACGGGTGACATTTGTCATGGGGCCGCGCCAGGCTCTGGTCCGAGCGTCGGACTACGACGGCTGGATCGGTGACTGCTGCTGCGGTCGCTGGATGACCTTGATCGCGTGACGGCGACCTGGATGGCCGTCGATGGCCGCGCGCAGGGTGACCTGGCCCTCACCGGGAATAGCGATGGGGATGTTGAAGGCCAGGGGCACGAGCATGTCCATGCCGGACATGCCGGGCGGCCGACCCGTGGCCAGCTTGGCCTCGAAACCGATCATGCGGGTGTCGTCATGCAGCAGCTCGATGGCCACCGTGTGGTTGTCGTCGGTATACGCGAAGGGGATGCGCACGCCGAGGGCGATACCCAGCATCATGCGATGCGGGAACTGCTGTGGCTGGATGCGGTCCCAGCTGCCGCCCATCAGATAGAGCTTGCCGTTGACGACCTCGGCCCGGTCGGCTGCCAGCAGGTAGTCGACCTCGGGCACGCGGGTCAGCGTGGCCTCAGCGGCGGCCAGGGCACCCTCGAGCTGGTCCGTCGAGGCGACCCCGTCGGGAGCGTCGTCGCTCTCAGGCGTATCGGTATCGTCGTTGGCGGGGTCGGTCACAGTCGCGGGTCATCCTCTCCGAGTGAGAAGGGCGGGTAGCGGTCGACCATCAGCATCAGATAGGCCATCACGCGGAAGCCCCATCGTATGAACCCGCCGACGAGGGTGTACATCAGGTCGGCCTGGCGGCCCAGGAACAGCACCGGTGCCCACATGAACAGGTACAGGATGCCGACCAGGATGCTCAGGAACATCAGCACGATGAAGTGCGGGATGAGCAGGATGCCGCGCACCAGGATGCCCAGCACGGGGATGCCCCAGAGCCGGTTGATGCGCACGCCTTCGTCGAAGCGCACGCTCACCGGATGGTCTTCGCCCGAGAGCGAGAAGGGCGGGTAGGTCGGGGTGAGCAGCTCGTAGTAGGCCTGCACGCGCGTGCTCCAGCCCATCAGACCGCCGATCCAGCGGTAGCCCCAGCCCGGGAAGCGACCCAGCATCAATACCGGGATCCAGGTCACGAGGAGCATCAACACGGAGACGATGGCCAGCAGGAACAGGACGAGGAAGTGCGGGAGGAGCAAGACCCAACGCACCATCTGGCCGATGATGGGGATACCCCAGAGGCGGTTGATCCTGGCCTCGCGGTCATACGAGACGTTGACCGGATAGGCGTCGGGCGCCAGCGGATAGGCGGGCGGCGGCTGCCACATCGGCTCCGGCTGCTGAGGCGGGTAGCCGGGCTGCTGAGGCGGGTAGCCGGGTGGCGGCGGGTAGCCGGGCTGCTGAGGCGGGTAGCCGGGTGGCGGCGGGTAGCCGGGCTGCTGAGGCGGGTAGCCGGGCGGCGGCGGGTAGCCGGGCTGCTGAGGCGGGTAGCCGGGCGGCGGCGCGTAGTCGGGCGGCGGCGCGTAGTCGGGCGCGGCTGCCCCGTCGGGCGGAGGCTGGTAGGCCGGTGGAAACGCCTGCTCCTGAGGCGGCTGATAGGCAGGCACCGCATCAGCCGGCGGCGGCGCAGGGTCGAACGGCGGCTGATAGCCGGGCGGAGGCGCCTGCCCCTGCGGCGGCTGTTGGGCATCGGTCGCGCGCTGATCCTGCGGCGACGCTGGATCCTGGGAATCCCACGTCATGTCATAACCTCATCGATGGATGACAGGCAGGCCACAGCCTACACGGTCCCCTGCCTTCGCAGCAGCCGCGCCGACAGACAGCGTCGAGCCCGACCCTCACAAGCAGCCGAACTCCAGGCCGAACCACGGTCTGACTATAGGCCGAAGCGCTCGATGGCCTCGACCGCGAGGACACGGCCGATGGCCAGCGCCGAGGTGGCCGCCGGCGAGGGCGCATTGAAGACATGCAGGACACGGTCCGAGCCTCCCAGCAGGAAGTCGTCGACCAGCGAGCCGTCCCGCTGCAGGGCCTGGGCACGAACGCCCGAGGGACCGAAGACGAGATGCTCCGAGCTCAGGGCAGGCACGTACCGGCGCAGGTCGGCAAGGAACGCGCGCTTGGACCAGTCGCGCCACATCTCCCCCGCGCCGGCCCGCCAGAACCGGCGTGCCAGCCTGAGGAAGCCCAGGGTATGCGACCGTCTCAACGAGGTCGTGCACGGAGACGTCGCGCCGCCGGTAGCCCTCGCGTGCGGTGGCCAGCACGGCGTTGGGACCGGCCAGCACGCTGCCGTCGAGACGCTTGGTGAGGTGCGCGCCGAGAAACGGGAGCCGCGGGTCCGGCACCGGGTAGATGAGGCCGCGGACGAGGTGCGCCGCCTCGGGCCGGAGCGTGTAGTAGTCACCCCGAAAGGGCACGATACGCGGTCCATCGAGGTCTTCGGGGTCGGTCATGGCCGCGACGCGATCGGCTTGCAGACCGGCACAGGCGATGACCCGCCGGGCCAGCAGCGCACCACGCGAGGTACCGATGACCATCTCGTCACCGCGCCGACTGATGGACTCGACCTCGCGACGCGTCTCGATGACCCCGCCGCGAGCCACCACGTCGTGGGCGAAGGCACGAGCCACGGCGGCGAAGTCGACGATGCCGGTGCCGGGGCTCCACAGTGCCTTGATACCTACCGCGTGCGGCTCCAGCTCACGGATGCGCTCGGGGCCGACCTCCTCAAGGCCGGGCACCTCGTTGGCCAGGGCTCGCCGCTTGAGAGCCTCGAAACGGCCCGTCTCGGAGTCGTCGAGGGCCAACACCAACTTGCCGGTCCGCTCGACGGTCAGACCGTGAGCCTCGCAGTAGACCTCCAGGTCGGCCTTGCCCTCGCGGCAGAGCTGCGCCTTGAGGGAGCCCGGCTGGTAGTACAGCCCGGCGTGGAGCACACCGCTGTTGTGGCCGGTCTGCCCGGATGCGACGGTGGCTTCCTTCTCGAGCAGGAAGACGCGCAGGTCGGGCTTGCGCTCGAGCAGGCGCAGCGCCGTGGCCAGGCCGATGATGCCCGCACCGATGATGGCCACATCGCTGCGGTCGGACACGGTGGACCGTGGTGCGGCCGCCCCGGGCTCCCGCTCCCCGCTCATGGCCTGCACCTGGTCGTCGGCCGCGCCCCTGTCGAGGGCGAACCCTGCACCGTGAGTGTTCCCTGGTGGGCTGATGCCCGATCCGTCAGCGGCTGCTGCCGAAGATGCGCAGCATGAACAGGAACAGGTTGATGAAGTCGAGGTACAGCATCAACGCACCCATGCACCGTGGCCGAATCCTTGTTGATGTTGGGCATGGCGCCGTTCTTGAGGCGCTGCACGTCCCAGGCGGTGAGACCGGTGAAGATGGCCACGCCAGCGATGCCGATGAGCAGGTTCATCATGCTGTTGCCGGGGAAGAAGAAGAGCTGCACGACCATGACCACGATGAGCCCGATGAGCCCCATGAAGAGGATGCCGCGAAGGCTGGTCAGGTCGCGCTTGGTGACCGCGCCGTAGAGCGCCGCACCGCCGAAGATGGCCGCCGCGCCGGCAAAGGCCGAGACGACTCCGGCCATGCCGCTCTGCGAGATGTTGCCCGGGGCCGTGGCATCGTACGTGAACGAGTAGACGATGACGCCGAGCACCAGGCCCATCGTCAGTGCGTAGACGAAGAAGAGGCCAAGGGCTACCGCAGGGGGGATGCGCGCGATGAGGAACATGATGCCGAAGACGAGGCCGAGCTGGCCGATGAGCAGGAGCATCCAGTAGTCGGAGACGGTCTGCAGCAGGGTCGGACTGGACATCACGAAGGCGGCTGAGATGGCCGAGAGCAGGACGCCCACGAACATCCACACGAAGCTGCCGGTCAGGAAGCCTTCGCGCGGCGCGCTGGAGACGATGGGCCCGGCGAGCGTCTTGGAGGTCCCGCTCTGGCTGGAGACCCCACCGCTGGCGGGGGCCTGCGCGCGATCAAGGGGGTCGCTATCGCGTGATTGCACGACGTTCGATTCCTTTCGAAGGTGCCCATCGCATGGGCGCTTGAGTTACCAAGTCTAGCGAGGAACTGTGCGTCGCCTATCCGCGCGAGCGGGGCGCGGTACGGCCGGCGGCCTGTTCGGCGAGGCGAGCCAGCACCCACAGCAGGTCGGCGAGGCGGTTGAGGTAGGGCATCAGCCAGGCGCCGGGCACGAGACGCTCATGATCGAGGGCGATGACCCGGCGCTCGGCTCGACGCACCACGGTGCGGCTCTGCTCGAGCGCGGCTGAGAGACGGTCGGTACCGGGCACGACGAACTCGCGCGGCATCTCCACGCGTGCCTCGGCGTCCCTGAGCGTGGCCTCGAGGGTCGTGAGCATGGCCTCATCGACGCGTGTCTCACCGTCGCGCAGCCGATCCCAGGCGTCCGGGTTGGTGGCCAGCTCGGCACCGGCCACGAAGAGGTCACGCTGCAACCGCAGCAGCAGCTGGCCAAGGTCGGCCAGGCCGGAGGGCAGCGCGGCGGCGCGGGAAAGCGCCGAGACCTCGGCGCGAGCAAGGCCCAGGCAGGACACGGCTTCATCGATGGTCCCGTAGGCCTCAGCGCGAGCGTCGTCCTTGGCGATGCGGCCGCCGTAGAGCAGGCCGGTGGTGCCGTCATCGCCCTTGCCGGTGGCCACGGCGCTGTCGGCGATGGCCGGGCGTCGACCACCTTCGTGGGGGGCGTTCATGAGGGTCTGCGGCTGGTGCTTGCCGTGCGGCCGGGCGTCGCTACCAGGTCAGCCCCGCGTCACGCGGGTCCCAGCGCTCGGCCAGGAGGGTGACCTTGACCTCGTGGCCCACGGCCTCCTCGGCCGCTTCCTTGACCTGCTGGATCATGGAGCCGGCATAGGGGCAGAACGGGGTCGTCAGGATCATCTTGATCTCGGTCTCGTCTTCGCCGAGGATGACCTGCTTGATGAGTGCCAGCTCGACCACGTTCATGCCGATCTCGGGATCGACCACTGAACGCAGCGCGTCGAGCACGGCCAGCTCGCGGGAGCGCCGCACGGGATCGATGACGGGCACATCGTCGTCGGAGGAAGCGATGGTGGGGCCGATGAAATCGTGGGTGATGGTCGGTTCAGACATGGTCCGGTCATCCTACACCGGGCTTCGCCCAAGACCGATGACAGAGACTGGGCCGAGGGATCGCGCTCAGGCTATGGTCTCACCGAGGGAGACGCCCATGTCCCGGGCGGTCTGGACCCAGGAGTGGTCGAGCGGCACGGTCTTGCGTTTGCCCACGACCCGGCCGAGCGGCACCGGCCTGGCCTCCTCGCCCTTGGCTGCGATCATCACGCCGAACTCCCCGTCGGCGATGGTGCGTGCACAGGCTGCACCAAGACGGGTGGCCAGCAGCCGGTCCGCGGCTGACGGTGTCCCACCGCGCTGTACGTGCCCGAGGATGGTCACGCGTGACTCCAGGTTGGTCAGGCGTTCCAGCTCCTCTGAAAGGACCAGCGTGGTGTTGTGGAGATGGGACGAGATCTCAGCGATGCGAGCCCGCGACGCCTTCATCCTGCGGTCACGGTCGGGGCCCGATCGCTTGAGCTTCCTGGCCTCCGCGAGGGCATCCTCGGCAGCGCGCAGTGCGGTCGCGCGGTCGCTCGGCAGCGCGCCTTCGGACACGGCCACGATGCTGAACGAGCTGCCGGTCCGGTGCGCTGCCGGATCGCCTCGGCGACGGCTTCGATGTCGTAGGGGATCTCGGGGATGAGGATGACGTCCGCACCACCGGCCATGCCGGCCCCCAGCGCCAGCCAGCCCGCGTTGTGGCCCATCACCTCGACGACGATGATGCGGTGGTGGCTGTGGGCGGTGCTGTGCAGCCGGTCGATGGCCTCGGTGGCGATGCCCAGCGCGGTGTCGAATCCGAAGGTGATGTCGGTCATGGCCACGTCGTTGTCGATGGTCTTGGGCAGGGTGACGACGTTGAGGCCCTTCTTGAGCAGCCGATAGGCGTTCTTCTGGGTGCCGCCGCCACCCAGGCAGACGAGGGCGTCGAGCTGATGGTTGTGATAGTTCTCGACGATGACATCGGTCATGTCCAGCGTCTGCTGTCCCACCGTCATGCGGTGCGGCTTGTCGCGGCTGGTGCCCAGGATGGTGCCGCCGACGGTGAGGATGCCCGAGAGCTGCGACCGGTCCAGGGGAACGGTGCGGTTCTCCATCAGGCCACGGAAGCCATCCCGGAAGCCGATGACCTGCATGTCGTAGGCGCCGATGGCCGTCTTGCCCACGCCACGGATGGCGGCGTTGAGGCCGGGGCTGTCACCACCCGCTGTCAGGATGCCGATCGTCTTGGTCATGGAACTCCGCCTCGCTCGATGGTGGGCACGGGCGCAGCCGGCGCCGCTCGAGAGGTCAGGCCGTGGTGGCCCCGCTCACGACGACACCGCTGGCGCGCAGATGCTCGGGGAAGGCCTCGGCCTCGCTGGCCTCGAAGCCGGGCCCACGGATGGAACCGTCCGCCTCGAAGAAGGCCGCGTATCGATGACGGTGCTCGCTCGCGTATCGGAAGGCCTCGGCGACCCCCACGGGCTTCAGCTCGGGATGCTGGCTGAGCATCTCGGCCGGTGAGAGTCCGTTGCTGCGCATCTCGAGCAGGTTGCGCACGGTCAGGCGCGTGCCGTAGCAGAAGGGCTCGCCGTTCATCACCAACGGGTCCGTCTTGACCCACTTGATGGTCATCAGACGACCGTGTCGTCGCCGAAGCCGGCGCCCTTCCAGACGAAGCGCACGGCTGCATTGCCCCGGTGATCGCCGGGCAGGCGACGGTGGTGGCGCATGCGCTCGACCCAGGCGTTGACGGGCTCGCGGACGAGGTCCGCCTGGGCCGAGGGTCCGATGGCCACGGCAGCCTCCCCGAGGCCACGGATGAGCGTGACGACATCGTTCATGCGCACGTGACGGCGCCGGTAGATGGGCACCAGCGTCTCGCCGTAGACGACCACGTATCGATCCTCGCCGGTCTCGATGGCTCGCGCCAGCTGTTCGATATGGCGGTCGTAGTCGCGCAGGAAGCGGCGCTGCATGACCTCGTCGTAGCGCTCGCCCAGCGACGGGTCGATGCGCAAGGCGGACTCCAGCGACATGGCCGGGAGACGGCCGGCCGAGCGCAGTCGTGCGGCCGCGGCGGGATGGCCGGCGGTGGCGTCAGAGGGCGGAAGCCCTGTTGCGGGATGAGGCATGAGCGTCCATCAGTCTAGCGACCTCGGCCGGCGTCGCACGGCTAGAGTTGACGCCATGGCCCAACCCGGCGAGCGACGACCTAGCAACGTGCCTGCGCCCCCTCCCCTCCGCAGCCGCGGCTGGGATCGGCTGCGACCGCGCTCCACGGCCATGGCCGTCGCGGAAGCACTGCTGGTGGCCTCCCTGGCCGCGGTCATCTGGGCCCTGCTCAAGGGATTGCTCGAGTTCCCCGGCGTGCTGGCCGTGGCGGTCGTCGGTGGCTGGGCCATCGGTGTGCTGCTGTGGCAAGTCCGAGCCTCGCCGCTGCTGGCCGCACTCATCGCGGGGGCGGCCTGGCTGGTCGGCCTGATCCTGACCTGGCTGGTGGCCATGGCCATGCTGCCGAGCTCATCGCGCACCTTCCTCGAGCGGGTCGAGGGCACGCCCTTCCTCGACTGGCTGGCACCCCAGGCTGGCCTCCTTGAGATCGTGGGCCTGGGGCTCTACATACTGGCCGCCCTGTATGGTGCTCGCCCCAGATCGGGGACGGCAGCGCCCGGCCGCTAGGCGTTCGACTCGCCCAGGAAGGGCATGCCGTCCTGCTCGACGGCCTTGAGGCTCATGCGCAGGGCCGCGGTCTTGGCGGTGGCGACATCGCGCACGTAGCCGGCTTCCTCGTCGGCGGTCATGGCTCGTCCGCGCACGGCATCCGCCGGCCGGCCCACCATCAGCCACGAGAGGTGGTAGCGATCCATCGAGCCCCAGGCGTTGCGCAGCAGCTCGTCGGACCCCGCGATCCAGGTACGCAGCGCGGCCATCGAGGGGTGTGCGGCGAGACGCTCGCCCTCGCTGATGAGCGCGCGGGCGGTGGCCATGTACTCGTCTCGGGTCACGCGCCCTATCATCGGTCCAGATGACACTCGCTGCCGGACCCGACGCCACCCACGTGCTCGACATCGACCTCGGTCCGGCCCGTGAGGTCGCGACCGCCTACGTTGCGGGCGGCACCGTCCCCTGCGCTGCGTTCGGGGTCGTCGATGCCGCCGGACGCTGCAGCTTGGGGCTTCGTCGACGGTGCCGGAGGGCCAGTCGGACCCAAGACCGTCTTCTTCCTGGCCTCCATCACCAAGGGCATCGTGGCCACGGCGATGATGCGCTACGTCGACGAGGACCGGCTCGACCTGCACGCGCCGCTGCTGCGCTACCTGCCCGAGCTCGAGGGCAGCGCTGCCGCCGAGGTCAGCGCCTGGCACGTGCTCACACACACCTCCGGGCTGCCGGACATGCCCATCGATTCATTGCGCCATGACCGACCTACCTACCAGCGCACGCTTCGAGTTCATCCGGGAGGCTGCCCCGGTGGCCGCGCCTGGTGCCGAGTATGCCTACGCCTCAGCCTCGTTCATCCTGCTGGCCGAGACCATGGCGCGCCTCAGCGAGACCACCTTCGCCGAGGCGCTCTCGACGCGCCTGACCGGTCCCCTGGGCATGAGCGAGACGACCTTCGACGCACGGCCGATGCGCGCACGGGTGATGCCCGTGCATGGCTTCGGCGTCGACAACCGGCTGGTCGCAGGAGGTCCTGCTGCGCTTCCTGGCCACGGCGCAGCTGCCGGGCGGCGGTCTGTTCGGCACGCTCCCCGACCTGCTGGCCTGGGCCGCGCGCTACTGCCGTCCGACCCCCTTGCGCGCGGGACCACGTGTGCTCTCACAGGCGGCCATCGACGAGATGACACGCAACCACATCGCCGGCCTGACGGCAGGTGTCCGAGGACGGCGTCGAACGCGAGGCTCATCAGGCCTTGGGCTGGCGCAAGCCACAGCCTGGATGGCCGGGGTCCGAGCGCGTCGTTCACGCACGGCGGCATCACCGGCGGGCGGCTCTGGGTCGATCCCGATGCGGGCTTCGCCGTCGTCTTCTTGACCAACCTCTGGCATGCACCCATCGAGGTGTCGATCGCCGTCATCGACGCGGTCTACCGCGCACGAGACGGAGGCTGATCGGCCGCCTCAGGCCGCGCCACCCTCCTCGATGGCGAACGCCGCCAGCCGTGCCTCACAGGCAGCCGCGCGTCGCTCAGCCTGGCGCACGACCCAGGGGTCGACGCGACTGCTGTCCTCGATGACCAGCTCGGGGCCGGCGGTGCCTTCGCGCAGCACGATGCCGTCGCTGTTGCGGTAGTCGGACAGCCAGTTGGCCTGGAGCTGCACGATGGTGGCGACGACGACCTTGCGCGAGAAGGACCAGTCGAGGTGGTCGGCGTTGAGCTGGTCGACGATGTCGCGTACCCGCAGCGACGAGCCGCGCGGCAGCCGCGCCAGCAGGTGCACCACGCGCAGCTCGGCGAAGGGGTCGCCGCTCTCGGCCACGGTCGGTGGCTGGACGATCGGGTCGGGCAGGCCGGGCGTGTCGCGCAGCTGCATGGTCATCGGCTGGGCCAGGGCCGCTTCAGGTCTCGCCGGCTCCGATGCCGACCTCGAGGCGATCCTCTCCGGTCTTCGCCGGTCCACGACGCACGGCGAGGTAGCTGCCCTGGGGTGCCCCAGCGAGGAGCGGCAGGACCGTGGCCACGATGGCGTCAGCATCGGCACCGACTAGGCGCATGGCCATGAAGCCCTTCTCCAGCGAGTTGGTGTCGTGCTCGCCGGCACCGGTCTCGTCGAGCGCCCGCATCAGCTCGTTCTCGAGGGCAAAGACCTTCAGTTGCTCACGCGTGGTCTCGAAGTCGGGGTCGTAGAGCCGCATCCACAGCGTCACCCGGTGCTTGTCGGCATGGGCCTCGAAGGTGGCTTCGGCCGACTGGCGCCACTCTGCGTCATCGCGGCCCGCCGGCCGGCCGGAGCCGCCGGCTCGCTCGGAGTCACCTCCCAGGAGCCGCCTCAGGAAACCCAGCGGCTAGAGCAGCTCTCCGTGTGCCGCGCCGGTGGGCTCGCCCTCAGCCGGCCGTGGTTCCTCGCCGGGCGCGTACGCACGGGCCTCGGGGGCTTCGGGGGCTTCTCCGGAGGCGAGACTGGCCTGCGCCGGAGCCGCCTCACCTTCGATGGCGCCGACGCCGTAGGGCACCCACTTCCCAGGTGCCTGCAGCCGGTGCGCCTCCGTGTTGCCGCGGGTGTGGATCTGGGCATGACCGGCCGGCTCGATCCACATGGCATCGCCCTGGAGCAAGCCGTGCACCCCGCTCTGGCCGGGCTCGGACCGCTCGTTGCGGCAATAGGCACAGGCCCGCCGATCGTGGGGCGTGTACTCGGTGGGCTCCTCGTAGGTGGTGATGTAGCCCTCGTAGTTGCGCAGCACGACCTTGTGGTCGGAGTAGCTGATGAGGTAGTTGGGCATGACCGGGATCTTGCCGCCACCGCCGGGTGCGTCGATCACGTAGGTCGGCACTGCGTAACCGCTGGTATGGCCGCGCAGGCCCTCGATGATCTCGAGGCCCTTGCCCACCGGGGTACGGAAGTGACCGGCACCGGCCACCAGGTCGCACTGGTAGAGGTAGTACGGCCGGATGCGGTTCTCGACCAGCTTGTGCACGAGATCGCGCTGGATGTGAACGCAGTCGTTGACGCCGGCCAGGAGCACGGATTGGTTGCCGATGGGCACACCGGTGCGGCTCAGCTGGTCGACCGCGCGCGAGACCTCGGGCGTGATCTCGTTGGGATGATTGAAGTGAAGGTTCACCCACAGCGGGTGGTACTTCTGGAGCATCTCACAGAGAGCCTCGTCGACCCGCTGGGGCATGAAGACCGGGACACGCGTGCCCAGACGGATCGATCTCGACGTGCGGGATCTCGCGCAGACCGCGCAGCACGCGTTCGAGAAGCTTGGGCGACATGGTCAGGGGGTCGCCACCCGAGAGCAGCACATCCCGAACCTGTGGCGTGCGGCGCAGGTACTCGAGCTGCGCCTCGAAGTCCGCCGTGTTGAAGTTCTGCGTGGCGTCGCCGACGATGCGCGAGCGCGTGCAGTAACGGCAGTACGAGGCGCACTGCGTGGTCACCAGCATCAGCACTCGATCGGGATAGCGGTGCACCAGCCCCGGGACCGGGGAGTGCTCGATCCTCGCGCAGGGAATCCTCCATCATCGCCGTGAAGGCCTGCTGCTCGTCGCCGAGCGGCATCACCTGCCGGCGGATGGGATCGTTCGGATCGGTGGCATCGATGAGGCTGATGAAGTAGGGCGTGATGTCCACGCGGAACTTGTCCGGCGCGCCGAGTCCCTCGCGTTCGTTATCGGTGAGCTCGAGGATCTGGCCGAAGGTCTCGAGGTCGTTGACGCGGTTCGAGAGCTGCCATTTCCAGTCGCCCCACTGCTCGTCGGACACGTCGTCGTAGTAGGGCGCGCGGCGGCTGCGAGCGGGTTGCCCGTCGGGGCCCAGCGCCAGGGCCGGGTCGCGCGGGTTGATCCAGTTGGCTTGTTCGTTGGTGGTGACCACGGTCCCTCCTGCGTGGTCCGCGATGATACTCCGCGCGCCGCGCGACCTCCGCTGCGCGATCGCCCGCTGCGCGACCTCGGCCCCATGGCGGCCCGGATGGTGCCCGGACGCACCGCCCCACGTGGCTCGATAGGGCCATATACCGGCGGTCCGATCGGGCGTAGTTTCCATGGGCTGAACCCGCGTGGCCATCGAGCCCAGGTTGCGGATCCGGCGCATTCATCCCCATCCCGGATCAGCTGAATACGACCAACGGGGCTTCATCGAGCCGAGCACCTGCCCCGTGCCCCAGCCGCGGCGACGTGCCCGGGCCACCGCTTCATCATCTATCCTGCGGGGCCCCACCGGCGCTACGGAGACCCTCACCGAGGTCCTCTGCCCGCTGCGGTGGCGCATTCGCGCCGGGCCTTGTCGTCGTCATCGGCTCCTCCGCCATCGGAGAACGACCTGATGGACAAGATACGAGTCGCGGTGGCCAGTGCCACCGAAGGGGTCGCCGACCTGCGACCCGTGCTGATGTTACGCTCCCTCTTCTCGCGGGCCACGGGTGCCAGCGAGAGCCAGCGTGGCCAGGGCCTCGCGGAGTACGCGCTCATCCTGGCCGGTATCGCCGTGGTCGCGATCGCCTCGCTGGTCTTCCTCGGGGGAACCATCAGCGAACTGTTCTGGGCGCCCATCAACGTGGAGTTCGCCCAGATCCTTTCCAGGCTGGGCATCTAGCCCTCCCTGGGCTGGGCATCCAGCCAGCACCGTCCGCCACTCGCGCTGAGCGGCCGCACACCGCTGCGGCCGTCTCGTGCTGCGCTCTTCGTTGTCCTCAATCAACGCTAAGTGACCAGATGGTCGATCCGCGCTTCCAATCCACTTTTTCCGAAGGTACTGTCTGACGACCGTCCCTGCGTGGTCGCGAGACCCGGGTTGTGGGGATTCGCAGGAACCTTGTTCTTGTGGCTTGCCGTTTTGCTAGGATTCCGGTCCTCATGACTTGGGAGCGACTGCGAGTACTCGGCTACATCTGCGCCTTCCTGTTGTTGGGCGCGATCATCACCGCGCTGTATGGCGCATTCCGAACAGAGTTGGAAGCGAGCCAGTTCATCGGTTTCTTCGGTGGTGTGTTGCTGGGCGCAGTGATGGTGGGCTTCCTGCTCATCATCTTGCTCGTACCGGAACGACGGCGAACGGGATGGGTCGAGGCCATCACGACCGTCAACGCCAAGTACCTCTTCCTCGCGCTCATCATCGTGTGGGCACTGGCGATGGGGTTCCTGGCGAGCATGAACCTCGAGGTGAATACCGTGGGCGTCCCGGCCCTGATCGGGCTCTTCGCGGGCATCTTCATCTTCATGGGCTTCATCTGGTCGGTCATCGGAGAGTAGGAGGCAGCTAGCGCCTCATCGTCACCCGAGGGCGGCGACACGGTCGAGTCGAATCCGGCCTGGTCGACGCGCGTCTCCGGCCCGGGCACCAACGCGGTGATCCGCGGTTCGAGTCCCTCGCGCGACCTTCTCCCCGTGACCGCCGACGTCTGGAACACCGGATCGGGTTCCAGCGTCGAGGTCGGATGACCTGCATCCCACAGAGATCCAACGGAGGGCAGCCCCGCTTTGACAGAACTCATCCGTCAGCTGGCCGCACTGCGGCTGGCCAATGACGAGGAAGGCCAGAGCCTGGCCGAGTACGCACTCATCCTGGCGCTCATCGCCGTCGTGGCGATCATCTCGCTCATCTTCCTCGGCGACACCATCGGCAGCTTGATGTCCTACATCGGCGCCACCATCGACCAGAACACCTAGTTCACACCAGAACGGGACAGATCACACATATCTCGCCAGGGACTGGTGCGCCAGCACCACCGAAGGTCCGGTTCCGGCACCCCCAAGAGGTGCCATGGAAAGTCCTCAGGGCCAGCATCATCATTCTCGGCACTGAGGACGTGACCACTGGCCTGCCGGCCGTCCCTAGTGAACAGTCAGCGGCGGGGCTGTACCATCCGCCGAGCACGGAAGCCAAGTCGGCTGCCGAGCGTATTCATCCATCACCGGCGAACCGCTCAACGGAACGCCAATCACTCTAGGAGGACCATCACAATGGTCGACTTCCTGCTTCGCCGCGACGAGGATGGCCAGGGCCTGGCCGAGTACGCGCTGATCCTGGCGCTTATCGCCATCATCGCGATCGCCGCCCTCATCTTCCTGGGTGGCGAGATCTCCGAGATCCTCTCGACGATCGGCGCCCAGATCTAAAGGCGCTGCTCTTCAAGAGCACACGAACGGCCCGTCCCTTCCGGGGGGCGGGCCGTTTCTTCATGTCCGCGACCTCACCTGACACCGGTCCCTGAGCGCGACGGACCGCGCCAGCCACCTATCATCAGCGCGAATGCCAGCCTCTACCCGCGATCCCCAGCCCCAGTCACGAGCCACCCCTGCGGGCTGGCGGGCGGGCGCCCCTGACTACGTCGGTGTCGGCACCGCACGTTCGGGCACGAGCTGGTGGGACAGCCTCATCAACTCACACCCCTGCGTGAGCCGTCTGCCCGAGACGCCCAAGGAGGTCCACTTCTTCGATGCGCTCTGGGCGTCAGACCTGAGCACCGCGGAGATCGAGCGCTACCATGCCAACTTCGCCCGCCCCGAAGGCCACCTCTGCGGCGAGTGGACCCCCGGCTACATGCTTGACGTGTGGACGCCGGCCCTGCTCAGGCAAGCCGCGCCCGATACCCGTCTGCTGGTCCTGCTACGCGACCCCGTGGAACGCTTCCGCTCCGGGCGGACACTGGCCGAGAACCGCTTCACGGTCGGCTCCACGGCACGGGCCGCCGCCAATGCCGCCTTCAATCGGGGCATCTATGCCGACCAGCTGCTGCGCCTCTTCGCGGCGTTTCCGCGCGAGCACGTGCTGGTGCTCCAGTACGAACGGTGCGTGGCCGAGCCCCGCACCCAGCTCGAGCGTACCTACGCCTTCATCGGGCTCGAGCCGGAGATACCCACCTGGCATCGACCCCGGCGCACGTGTCAATGAGTCGCCTGGCCCCAAGGTCGTGCTCAGCGAGTGGCAGGAAGACCAGCTGGTGCGCCGCTACGCACCCGAGAACGAACGGCTGGCAGCGCTGCTGCCGGAGTTCGACATCTCCCTGTGGCAGGCACCGCGATGACCCTCAAGGCGGGGCTGCGTCGCCTGGCGGTGCGGGGCTCGCGCGCCTGGTATCGCTGGCGCGGCCCGCGACAACCGGGTCCGCCGGAGCCACCGGCCATCCCCGACGGCTGGCAGCGCGGGTCCACCCCACTACGTCGGCGTCGGCGCCCAGAAGGCCGGTACCTCGTGGTGGAACCGCCTCATCGAGGCTCATCCCGACGTCGTCAACGCGGGCGGCCAGCCCAAGGAGCTGCACTTCTTCGATCGTGCCTGGGAGACGCCCTTCGGTGCTGATGACGCGCGGCGCTATCAGCGCTACTTCCCCGTGCCGGAGGGCAAGGTCGCGGGCGAGTGGACGCCCGGCTACCTCATCGACTTCTGGACGCCCGAGCTCATCGCCCGGGCGGCACCCGAGGCCCGCATCCTCGTGCTGCTGCGTGACCCGCTGGAGCGCTTCCGCTCGGGGCTGACCCACCAGCTGGCTACCTCGCGTCAGCCGCTCGGCCACCGCGACATCCAGGGCGCCTTCCAGCGCGGGCTCTATGCGCCGCAGCTGCGGCGCGTGCTCGCGGCCTTCCCGCCCGAGCGCGTCTGGGTCGGCCAGTACGAGGCCTGCCGGGCCGACCCCGCGACGCAGCTGGCGCGCACGTACAGCTTCCTCGGCCTGGCCCCGCTTCGAGCTCAAGGACGATGCCTTCCGTGGCGAGGTCAACCCCACCACGCAGCAGAAGTTCGAGCCCTCGCCGTCGCTGCGGGCGTCGCTGCTCGAGGGCTATGCCAGGGACATGGCCCAGCTCCCGGAGCTGGTGCCTGGGCTCGATCTGTCGCTGTGGCCGAGCGCCGGCGAGGTCGGCCTGGGCTGAGTGAGGCCTAGTAGCCGAACGTGAGCAGGATCGACTCCCAGTTGATCCACAGGTCCCAGGTGCCGGCGCCGATGAGCAGCACGCCGGAGATGATCTCGATCTTGCGGTGGTGGCGAGCCAGGAAGCGCACGACCGAGTCCTGTCGCGTCCGGGCCAGCACCGAGAGCAGCACCAGCGGCAGCCCGAATCCGAGGGCGAAGACGACGAAGGTGGCTACGGTCCCGACGGTCTCGGCAGCGCCCACCGAGATGGCCAGCGTGGCGATGAGGAAGGGTCCCGCACAGGGCAGCGCGATGGGGCCCAGGAAGACGCCGTACAGGTAGGCCTGGGAGAGAGGCCCGCTGGCGCCCGGGACCTTGACCGTCGGCGCTTTGAGGAACGGATTGATGCCGGCCAGCAGCAGCACGCCCAGCGTCACCAGCAGCAGGTCGATGATGGGGATGGCAAAGCCCAGCAGCGCGCCGATGGGAGCTGAGAGGGCGACCACGATGAGGCCGATGACGACCATCGAGGTGATGAGCCCGGCCAGCACCGCGAGGCCCAGGAAGCCGGAGATGCGGCGAGCCTTGCTGGTGCCCGCCTCGGCGCCGGTGGCGCCGGTCAGGTAGGCCAGGAATGCCGGGTACAGCGGCAGCAGGCAAGGACTCGCGGCCGAGGCGAGGCCGAGCGTGAACGTCGCGAGCAGTGCTTCCATGGGCGGGCAGCCTAGGCATCGCACGGTGACGTGTTCGTGACGCGCATCACACGCGCATCGCGTTCGGTGACGTTCCTGTGACTACCAGTCGAGCCAGTCGGCTGAGGCCTTCTTCATGGACAGCAGCAGGCGTCGGCCCTCACCCTTCGAGGGGTCGAGGAGGTTGGGCTGGCTGGTGCCGTGGATGATGTAGGGCCGCAGCCGAAGCTCCATGAGCCGGCCGCCGTGGAAGGTCGCCTCCAGCAGGGCCGACTCCATCGTGTTGGTAGACCAGTGCTGGTCGAAGATGAGGTTGCCCAGCGAGTACAGCACCGGCGTGCCGTCGATGTCCTCGATGGCGCCGGCCACGTGGCTGTGCCCACCGAGGACGAGGTCGGCCCCGGCCTTGACCCAGCGCTGCGGCATGGGCTGCGCATCCGGCAGCGGCTGGCGGGTGTACTCGACGCCCCAGTGCGGGAAGACGATGACGACGTCGGCCCGTTGCGCGTGGCCTTCCTGATGTCGGGCACGAGGTAGCGATCGAGGCAGGGCGTGGCACCTGCCGCCGGTCTCGGCAGCCCAGTAGGCCTTCACGAAGCCGAGGCAGGGGATGATGGCCAGGCGTGTCTCCCCGGCCTCGAGGTAGCTGACCTTGCGGGCCTGCTCGAGGTCCTTGCCGGCGCCGCCGAAGGCGATGCCGTTCTGGCGCAGGATGCGGCGCGTGTCCGTGATGCCGTCGGCTGCCGTAGTCGCCGATGTGGTTGTTGGCCAGCGAGAGCCAGTCGATGCCGGCGCGCGTGAAGATCCTGGTCAGCTCCGGCTTGCCCGCGAAGCGCGTCCCGCTGCGGTGGAACGACGGCCGACTCGGTGACCGGCTGCTCGTGGTTGGCGATGGCCAGCTCGGCATCCTTGAAGAGCTTGCGCACCGCGCCCTTGTTCCCGGTGAGCACGTAGCGCGGCACGAGGTTGTCGTTGAAGACCGGGTCGCAGCAACCGTGGCCGGTGACCCGCGCGGTGCCGCCGTCGAAGGGGTAGTCCACGCCCTTGCCCTTGCGCACGACGGTGTCGTAGACGCCGCGGTCGGTGAAGGAGTCACCGCCCGCCACGAGCACCCACGTCCGGCGCCTGCTCCCAGACCTCGTTCTCGGGCAGCTGCCAGCGTCGACACGCTAAGGGCCAGTCCGCGATGTCCTTGACACGATCGTTGCCGATCAGCGAGACGCCGTCGACCTGGAGGCATGCGCATCGAGGGCGCACGTCGGTGGCGGCGACCAGGCCCAGTGCGCCCTTGCTCACGGCCTTCGGCCAGCCTGCCGAGGTCGCCGCGCCGCACGTCGGCATGGATCTCGATGTCCGAGCGCGTCGGCCAGCGCATCGGCGATGCCCTCCTCGACGACGATCCGCCGGAAGCCCTGCCGCTCCGCCCGTCTCGAGCGCGCGCGCATGATCGCGCCTGGCTCGAGGCCCTCCTGCTTGGACCAGAAGCCGGCCACGGGCACGACCGGCATCGGCCGACTCCGACCCGCGCGTATGCCCGCTGCTCGGAGAGGCCCGCCTCAGCATCGGGGGATGGCGCGACAGGACGCGAAGACGGTGCCTCGCTCGCTGCGGGGCTGTAGCCAGGACTCGGAGCACGGATCCGTCTCGGCCAGCGCCAGCAGGATGCGTGGCGCGTCGGCCGCGGCCGGTGCGCCGGTCCCTGGTGATGTCATCGGGGCTGCCGGCAGCGACGGAGGGGGTGGCTGCGTCGGCGCCTCCTGGCCCTGCGCGTCGAGACGGCCACGGCGAAGCCGAACATCGCGAAGAGGAAGACCGCACCAGGGCGATGACCAGGATCTTCGACCGCAGTTCGGCGCGGCGCGGGTCGGTCGGAGCGTCGCTCATTCGGGCTCGTCGTCTCCGCTGTCGGCGGGCACGGCAACATCGCTGACGGATCGGCGAAGCCGGGACTTGGCGGACCCGACCGGATTCGAACCGGCGATCTCCAGCGTGACAGGCTGGCATGTTAGGCCGCTACACCACGGGTCCTGCGGAATCGGGACTGTAGCAGAGAGTGGCCGAACACGCCGCGCCAGCGGCGCGTCGCTATGCTCGCTGCACCATGCCCGACCTCATCGACCTGCGCTCCGACACCGTCACCAAGCCCACCCCGGCGATGCGCCGGGCCATGGCGGAGGCCGAGGTCGGCGACGATGTCTTCGGCGACGACCCCACCGTCATCGCGCTCCAGGAGCGTGCCGCCGAGCTGACCGGCAAGGAGGCCGGCCTGTTCGTCGCCAGCGGCACGATGGGCAACCTCGTGTCGCACATGGCCCACGTTGCCCGCGGCGGCGAGATCGTGGCCCGCAGGGGCGCACATCATCGTCGAGACGAGGCCGGGTGGACACGCGGTCATCAGCGGCGCCACCGTCCGGCCGGTGCCGGCCGGCCCCGACGGCACCATGGACCTCGCGGCCATCCGCGCGGCGATGCGCGACCCCGACGACCTCCACCAGCCACCGACGGCGCTGGTCGATGCTCGAGAACACGCACGCGCCTTCGATGGGCCAGCCGCTGACGGCCGCGTACACCGCGTCGGTCGCCGCGGTCGCCCACGAGCATCGGCGTGCCACTCCACGTCGACGGGGCACGCCTGTTGAACGCGGTGGTGGCTCTCGGGCACTCCGGCCCACGAGCTGCTGGCCGACGCCGACAGCGCCACCTTCTGCCTCTCCAAGGGACTGGCCTGCCCGGTCGGCTCGGTCGTCGTCGGCAGCAGCCGACTTCATCGAGCGCGCGCGCCGGGCCCGCAAGCTGGTCGGCGGCGGCATGCGCCAGGTCGGCGTGCTGGCGGCGCCCGGCCTGGTGGCCTTGAGGATGGGCCCGGAGGGCATGATCGAGCGCCTCGCCGAGGATCATGCCAACGCGCGCCGGCTCGGCCGATGGGCCTGGCGGAGCTGGACGGCATCACCGAGCTCGACCCGGCTCGGGTCACCACCAACTACGTCGTCTTCGGGGTGCGCCCGCGACCGGGCCAGGACGCGCTCGAGGCACGAGCCGACGTTCATGACCGAGACGCGCCAGCGCGGCGTGGCCTACATCGAGTACAGCCGACGGCCACGTCCGCGCCCTGACGCACTACGGCATCGAAGCGGCCGACATCGAGCGAGACGCTGCTGGCCACAAGGCGAGGCGCTGCGGGCAGCCGGGCTCTCGGCCGTCAGCGGCCTGAGCGATCCGACGGAGGGGGACGAGCAGGACCATGGAGACTGCACGCACAGCCGACGACATCGCGGCTCGAGGCACTCATCCAGTCGCGCTTCGATGCCTGCGTCGAGACCTGGCCGAGCCACGCCACCCGCCTCGGCATCCACGCCCACGACGGTCGGCTGGCCGACCTGACCCGCGCGACCAAGGAGGCCGACATCGCCGCCGAGCGCACGCTTCGTCGGCGGAGCTCGAGGCCATCGACCTGGCCGTGCTCAGCGAGCCCGTAGCGCTTCGAGCGGGAGCTGGCCCTCCACGGCGCCCGACTGCGGCACTTCGAGGCGGAGGTCATCCGCGGCTGGGAGCGTCGCGCCTCGGCGGTCGACGAGATCGGCGACGCACTGTTCCTGCTGCCGGCGCGCGACTTCGCACCGCTCGACGAGCGTCTGCTCTCGCTGACGCGCGCATCGAGGCCATCCCCGCCGCGCTGCAGCAGGTCCGCGACCGTCTCGGCGACGAGCCGGTGCGCCTCTGGAAGGAGCTGGAGGCGGTAGCCGCGGGCGAGCTGCCGCTGCTCGTCCAGGAGATCGTCGACCGCGCCACAACGGCACTGGCCGGCCGGGCAGCCCCGAGCTGCACCGCCTGCGACACGGCGGCGCAGGCCGCCGAAGCCGCGCTCTTCGACTACGCCGCCTGGATCGAGGGTCAGCTCGACCGCTGTGGCGAGCGCGTTCGCCCTCGGGCGCGACGAGCTCGACGCAGCTCATCGGCCTGCGCGCGCTTCGACGGCCTCGACAGGACGACATCCTGGCCATCGGCTAGGAGCAGCTCGAGGCCATGCATCGAGGCCCGCCGCGAGGCCGGGCGGGCCATCGACCCCGGCCTCAGCGAGAGCGACGTGGTCGACCGCGTCAAGGCCGATGGGCCGGCCGACTTCGAGGCCGCCCTGGCCGGCTACCGCGACGCGATGCTGCGCGCCCGCGGCTTCATCGCGGAGCACGACCTGGCGACCCTGCCCGCGACGACATCATCGAGGTGCTGCCCACGCCCGTGCACATGCGCAGCCTGCTCCCGTTGGCGGCCTACTTCGAGCCGGCCGCGTTCGACCGGCCCATCCGGGGCGTCTACATCGTCACGCCCTCGGTCGACGGCGACCCGCGCGCGATGCTGCGAGCACAACTGGTCATCCATCGTGAACACCAGCGTCCACGAGGCCTACCCCGGCCACCACCTGCAGTTCTCGGCCGCGCTGGCCACGCCGACACCGGCTCGCCTGCTCACGGAGGCGCCGGAGTTCCACGAGGGCTGGGCGCATGTACTGCGAGCAGATGATGCTCGAGCAGGGCTTCGAGGACACGCCCGCGCGGCGCGTCATCGTGGCCACCGACGCCATCTGGCGAGCCGCCCGCATCGTCCTCGACATCCGCCTCCATCGCGGCGAGATCGGCGTCGACGAGGCCGTCGACTTCCTGGTCGAGCACACCCGCTTCGAGCGCGCCGGTGGCCAAGGCAGAGGTGCACCGCTACACGCAGACGCCCGGCTACAACCTCTCCTACCTGCTGGGCAAGGTGCTCCTGCTGCGCTTGCGCGACGATGAGCGGGCCCGCCTTGGCGCGGCCTTCTCGCTGCAAGGGCTTCCACGATGCCCTGCTCTATTCGGGCAGCCTGCCCGTCTCGTTCCACCGCCGACTGCTGGCCGGCGAGGGCGGCGGGCCGACGCCAGCCCGGAGTCCGGCAGCGGCCGCTGATGCAGGTCATCCCCAGCCTCGACCTCCAGAACGGTCGCTCCCGCCTGGTGTGGTGGCCGGGTGCATCGACCGGGATCGGGCACGCCCACCGACCGGCCCGCGGCCATCGCCGAGGCTCTCGTGGCCCAGGGCGCACCGGCCATCCACCTGGTCGACCTCGATGGCGCGGCCGCAGGGCCGCCCCGCCAACCTCGAGGCCATCGGCGTCGGTCGCGCGCGCGGTCGCCAAGCCGCTGCAGCTGGCTGGCGGGGTCGATGGGCCGGAGCAGATCGAGATCGCCTTCGCCGCCGGCGCCACGCGCGTGGTCATGCCCCTGTGGGCGGTGGTCGAGGACCACGCCCTGCTGGCCGACTGCCTGCGCATCGGCGGCGACTGGCTGGCCGTGGGCATCGACGCCCGGCCCGAGAGCCTGCACGGCTACCCGTGGCGACATCGCCGCGAGCCGCGCCTCGCGGAGCTCGTCATCGAGCTGCACGCGGCGGGCGTGCGCCGCTTCGTCTTCTCGCACGTGCCGGCACGAAGGCGCCCGGCTGGTCGGCCAGTTCGCCGACGGCCTCGACGCCGAGGTCTCGTGGCCGGAGGCGTGACCACGCTCGACGGGCTACGGCGGCTGCGTGACGCCGGCGTGCGCCGGCGTCATCCTGGGAGAGGTGCTCTTCACCGGCGCCATCGACCTGGGCGAGGCCAATTCGCGCTCCTCGCCTGAGCGCGTACTCTCGCGCGCTGCGAACGTTCAGCGGTTGCACGCGAAATGTTATGGAAATCTTCATCTATGCAACGTGCATATACCGCTTGAGTTATGCTGCCCGTCTGCCGCTACTATCCTGGCGCGTGCTGCTCGACAGCACTACTGACCTAGACGCAAGGTCATGGGTAGGTTGGGTTAGGGTAGCCGGTGAAGCCGGCGTCATAGATGCCCTTGCGACGTGGCAGAAGATCGGGAGCTTGCTCCGGATCAAGCCGGGACAGTTAAAGCGACCCCGTTTCGACGGGGTCGCCTCGATTCTGGGGACCTTCGCTGCGAGCCGGCCCCGCATGGACCGCGGTCGCCTAGCTAGACCATGCGCTCGGGGCGGACCAGCTCGTCGAACTCCTCGCCGCTGACGTAGCCGAGCGCGAGGGCGGCCTCCTTGAGCGTCGTGCCTTCGTGGTGGGCCTTCTTGGCCACCTCGGCAGCACGGTCGTAGCCGATGCTGGGGTTGAGGGCCGTGACCAGCATGAGCGACTGCGCCACCAGCTCGGCGATGCGTTCGCGGTTGGCCGTCAGGCCCTCCACGGCGAACTCACGGAAGGTGTCGCAGGCGTCGGCCATCAGGCGCGCCGAGCGGATGACGTTGGCGGCCATGACCGGCTTGTAGACGTTGAGCTCGAAGTTGCCCTGCGAGCCCGCGAACTTCACGGCAGCGTCGTTGCCGTAGACCTGCGCCGCCACCATGGTCATGGCCTCGGCCTGGGTGGGGTTCACCTTGCCGGGCATGATCGACGAGCCCGGCTCGTTCTCGGGCAGCGACAGCTCACCCAGGCCGGAGCGTGGGCCGCTGCCCAGCCAGCGCAGGTCGTTGGCGATCTTGGTCAGGCTGGCCGCCAGCGTGGCCAGGGCGCCGCTGGCGAAGACGAGCGCGTCATGCGCGGCCAGCGCCGCGAACTTGTTGGGAGCGCTGACGAAGGGCAGGCCGGTCAGCTCGCGCGATGCGTGCGGCCACGGCCTCGTCGAAGCCCGCCGGAGCGTTGAGCCCGGTGCCCACGGCCGTGCCGCCGATGGCCAGCTCGTAGAGGCCCGGCAGGGTCGCCTCGATGCGCTCGATGTCGGCATCGAGCTGGGCCACGTAGCCGCTGAACTCCTGGCCCAGCGTCAGCGGCACCGCGTCCTGAAGGTGCGTGCGGCCGATCTTGACGATGTCCTCGAAGTCGCGCGACGCGCGCCGCCAGCTCGTCGCGCAGCCGCGAGACCGAGGGCAGCAGCGCGCGCACCAGGACCGTCGCGATGGCGATGTGCATGGCCGTCGGGAAGGTGTCGTTGGACGACTGCGACATGTTGACGTGGTCGTTGGGGTGGACCGGGTCCTTGCTGCCCAGCACGCCGCCGGCCAGCTCGATGGCGCGGTTGGCGATGACCTCGTTGGCGTTCATGTTCGACTGCGTGCCCGAGCCCGGTCTGCCAGATGTAGAGCGGGAAGTGCTCGTCGAGCTCCCCGGCCGCGACCTCCTCGGCAGCCTGGATGATGAGCGGGCCGATGCCCTCGGGCAGACGACCGGCCTCGTCGTTGACCTGGGCGCAGGCCTGCTTGAGCAGGCCCATGGCGTGGACGATGTCGCTGGGCATGCGCTCGGCGTCCGGGTCGCCGATGGCGAAGTGGTGCAGCGAGCGCTGCGGTCTGGGCACCCCAGTAGCGGTCGGCCGGCACCTCGACGGCGCCCATCGAATCGGTCTCGGTGCGGGTAGCTTCTCGGGTCGGTTCACTCATGTCGCGAATCTACTGCAGGTTGACCAGCAGCCCCCCGTCGACGATGACCTCAGCGCCATTGATGTAGCGGGCCTCGTCACGAACCAGCAGCCTGACCACGTCCCCGATGTCGACCGGATCGCCGATACGCCCGACCGGGATGCGTCCCTGGAAGTACTCCGTCTTGCCCGGCTGGGCGAAGTCATCGCGGTTGATGTCGGTGGTGATGGGGCCGGGCAGGACCGCATTGCAGGTGATGCCGTGCGGGCCGAGCACGATGGCCATGGACCGCATCAGCGCAGCCAGGCCGGCCTTGGTCGAGCAGTAGTGGGCCTGTTCCGCGCCACCGACCAGCGCCGAGATCGAGGAGATGACGATGATGCGCCCACCGGCTCCCCGCTCGACCATGGCCCTGGCCGCGGCCTGCGCCGTGAGGAACGCGCCCTTGAGGTTGACCGCGTGAGTCCGGTCCCAGGTCTCCTCGGTCAGTTCGAAGAACGGGGTGAACGGACAGATCCCGGCGTTGAGCACGACGACATCGAGGTGGCCCAGCTGCTCCAGCGCCCGGGCCACCATGGTCTTGACCGCAGGGCCGTCGGCCATGTCGGCTTGGAGCAGGACCGCCTCGCCGCCGACAGCCTCCACTTCGGCGGCAGCCTCGCGGGCAGCCGCTTGGTTGCTGTCGTAGTTGATGCCCACTGCATAGCCGTCGGTCGCGAGAGAGACCGCGATGCCGCGGCCGATGCCCCGCGAGGCGCCGGTCACCAGCGCAGTGCGGCGCTCCTGTGTGGCATTCACCTTCGGTCGGTCGCCTCCACTCGGTAGACCCGCAAGCAGTGCCCTACGCCGAACAGGCTGAAAAGCCGTCGGTCGGATGCTGGGAAGAGATCGATGACCTCAGCCATGGCTACGACCTGGGGCCGGTCGACCTCGTAGCTGACGCCGTCCTTGACGATGGTGGCGCTGCCACTCGCGAGCACGTTGCGGGTCCACTGCGTACGGTCACCGTAGACCATGGCCATCACGAAACCGTCGTCGCTGGGCTCGATGCCGAGCGGGGTCGCATAGGCCTTGCCCGAGGTGCGGCCAGTGTGGTGGAGCACACCGGCGAAGGCACCGGGCTGGCCGGCCGACTCCATCTGGCCCGGATTGAAGAAGCGGATGTTGAGCCGACGCACGGTGTCGAGCAGGGGTGGCCACTTGGCGCGCATGCCACCGATGAACACGGCTCCGAGCGCGATGAACCCGACGAGGATGGCTCCCAGCACTGAGGCGATCGCGGTCATGGCCCGACGATACGCCTCTGGTCGCTGCCGATGGAGGGCCCTTGGCCCGACGGCTGGTCCGGGTGCTGCAGCCTGACCTCATGTGTCCAGGCGACGATGTCGCGGGCTCGCCCGGCGGTCGTGGCCGGGCGCGAGGCGACCTGGGTCACGAGAGCACCGCCCGGTTCCGAGCCTGGCACGATGTCGCGCCCGACCCCTGGCTGCTGCAGGCCGTCGCATCGGTCGAGTTCGCTCGTGGGCTGCACAGGCCGGGTCCGTGGCCGGGCCGGTCACGGCGCCGAGAGGCCGTCGCGCGAGGCCAGCGTCGGCCCAACAGACGGCGAAGTGGCGAGGCGGCGAGAGGCGCCGTCTCAAGGAGGCAGGAGACTACCGCCACGACGCACGCTCGAACCGCATCCGCGTACACTGCCGTTGTCTTGTGCGCCCGTAGCTCAGTGGATAGAGCGTCTGCCTCCGGAGCAGAAGGTCGTGGGTTCGAGTCCCGCCGGGCGCGCCAAACCCCCGGTTTCACGCTTACAACGGGCGGATGACCCTGTCCCTGCGTCGTCGTCGCTCCGCGGCGTCCATGTTGTTGCGCAGAGCATCTGCCGCTTGGCAGAGCTTGCCCTCGAAGCTGGGCTCGGCCTTGGAGTTGTTCCTGCCGCCCTTGGTGTCTGCCACTCAGCCCTTCCTCTTGCGCCTCCCATCGACGATGGGCGACAGTACACATCAAGATGCTCAGCCAATGAGGTCGTAGGGCGGCAGAACCGAGAACACCGCAGTCGGTGTGGTACGGGGTGAATGGCGACTGCGAGTGGCGCTGTCCACCTCCCTGCAGAAGAAACATCTCAAGAGCTGTCCTCGTCCCCGACCGCGTCCATCACGTCGGGAGCGACGTACATATCCTGATGTCCACGCGTGCCTACCTGGCTGAGTATCCCGAGCTCCTTGAGCCTCTGAACCTGCCGACGGGCATTGTGGTAGGGAACATCCAAGAGCTCTTGCGCCAGCGCGATCGTGATGAATGGCCGCTCAATCAGACGGCCCGCAAGCATGACCGCACCTCCGGGTGCACGGGCGGATGCAGCGCGATCTTGCAGGCTGTCGCGAAGTTCGAACAGGCGCTTCGCACGCGTTGTTGCGTCCTTTGCCTGGATAGCCACGCCCTGTAGGAAGAACGAGAACCAGGCTGACCACTCCCCTCGTTCGGTGACGCCCTGGAGTCTCTCGTAGTACTCGACGCGGTTCCTTTCCAGATACGCGGAGAGATAGAGAAGCGGCAAAGGCAGAAGGCCCCAGTGAACGAAGAGCAGAGAGACGAGCAGACGGCCTACCCGCCCGTTCCCGTCATTGAACGGGTGGATGGCCTCGAACTGGTAGTGGATGGCGGCGAGGCGGACAAGTCGATGGAGCAATGGGTCGTCGGAACGTGCGTACTCCTCAAACTGCTGTAGGGCGTCGCGCATCTGAACTGGCGGAGGCGGAATGTAGGTCGCAGTGGTGAGCGTTGCCCCAGGTGGGCCGATCAGGTTCTGTCCGTCACGAAACTCGCCGGGAGTCAGCTCTCGGCCCCGTACGCCCCGCATCAGATGGGAGTGAAGTTCTCGTAGCAGCGCCAAAGACACCGGATAGTGCTGGATGGCGTCGATACCTCTATTGAGAGCTGTCACATAGTTGAGGACCTCGCGAACATCCCGTGGCTGCCCGCGACGGGTCCGAGTGTTCTCGTCCTCATCGTCGGCCACTCCAGGTAGTCGGAGTTGTGCTTCGAATGCGTACAAGTCCGCGATCGTCGCCTGGGTTCCCTCGATTCGCGACGATAGGACGGCTTCCTTCCTGAGAAACGGACTCAGCAGGATATTTGCGTTCGCCAGATTGCTGCCTGCGCCAGCGAGTTCGCCAAGGGCTCCCGCCGCATCGCCGAGCACGGTGGCGAGTGGAGCGTCGAACTCGAACTGGGGCGGGAGGGCGCCGGGCACCCAAGCCCAGTAGTCAAGGCCGTGGTGCTCCGCCCGCACCGAGTGGCCGGGTCCGCCCCAGGATCGTGGGTCTGTGACCATGCGTCTACTCTAGCGTAGAGTTACATCTGATGTCAGCCCATGTAACTCTAGCGACAGCGACTTACAGGAATGTCAATAGAGATCGGTGAAAGTCCATCTGGCCCCCCAGGATGTCACTGGCGTCAACGCACACAGGAAAGGACCCGCATTTGACAGCACGATACCTCGACGCATTCAACCCCCCACCGCACGCTCATGCCACAACGCTTCGGGTCGGATATCTCCGGAGCAGAAGGCCGTGGTTCGAATCCCGCCGGGCGCGCCACTCCCTTGGCTTCACGCTAGTGAGGAGTGACGTCCCGAGTCGGCCGTCAACGGCAACCTGCGGTTCCACATCGAGTCAGCGAACACACCGCGATGATCACGCTTGCCCCAACAGCCAGGACAGGTACGCGGACTCGGGCCCAGCAGGGTCGCAGCTTCCCGCCGCCGCCCATGTGTTGCGATCAGGTGTAGTCCAATCGGGCCATGGGCCCGTACCAGCGATCCGGTGCCCGATGTGGTCGAGAGCGGTAGCGTCCCCACTAGGCCTACGGCCCATGCGCGAAAGTCATGCATTTGGGGGTACTTGGTGTTCTACAGCAGACGAATCCGACTCACACTGATGGCGACGATGGCGGCAGTGCTCGCGGTGGGCACCATGGGCGCAGCCGGCGCTGAGCCTGAGGAAGGCTCCGAGCTCCACTTCCTGAACTGGGAGGAGTACGTCGACCCGCAAGTCGTCGAGGACTTCGAAGCGGAGTTCGGCATCGACGTCATCATCGACTTCTTCTCAGACGAGAACGAGCTTGTGTCGGTCATCCAGGCTGACACGTCGCGATACGATCTCTTCACTACCTCTGACGCGACGCTCCACGAGATGATCGTGCAGCGGCTCGTCGCTGAGCTGGACCTCGACAACATCCCGAACCTGGTCAACGTGGATCCGCGCTACCTCGATCTGCCCAACGATCCCGGCAGCAAGCACAGTGTGCCCTACGACTGGGGCACGACAGGGCTCGTCTACAACACCGACTGCATCCAGCCCGAAGAGGAATCCTGGAGCCTGCTGATGGACCCGCGTGTTCGCGGACGAATCGGCATGGACACGGACTTTCAGGTGGTCCTGGGAAGCGCCTTGAAGAGCCTGGGCTACCCGCTCAACTCGGGTGATCCGGCGCAGATCGAGGAGGCGGTGGATCGCTTGATGGAGTTGAAGTTGGATCAGGGCATGGAGTTCATCGTCTGGAACGACATGCTCGATCGGGTCACTGCGGGCGATCTGTGTGTGGGGCTCGCGTTCAACGGTGACGCGGCCGTCTACATGGATGAGTACGACAACCTTGGATACTTCGTGCCCACTGAGGGGTCGGATTTCTACCTCGACGTCCTGGCCATCCCTCGCGATGCTCCGAACAAGGCCGCTGCAGAGTCGTTCATCGACTATCTGCTCAGGCCGGAGGTGCATGCCGCGAACAACGAGTACACGGGCTACGCCGTCCCCAATCGGGCGTCCATCGAGGAGGGGTACGTCAGCGCAGAGATACTGGCTGACCCCGTCATCTATCCGGACACTGCCGGTCTCGAAGCGTGGATGCCCTTTGCCGCGGACTCTGACCGTCTGGGTCTCTGGAACGAGGCCTGGTCCAGATTCGTCCTGGCGACCAGCTAGTCCAGGGCCGTAACGGACGCGTGTCGCCGTTTCGATCGTCGCTTCGCCGCATCGTCCTTGGAGGCAGCTTCCGAGGACGATTCGGCCGCGCCTCAGTGCTCACCGCACTGGCACCCCTGCTGGCGCTGGCCCTGGTCTTCGTGACGTCGGCGCGAACCGATCTCGAAGGCGTGGCCAGAGAAAACCTGGCGAACCAGGCGCGCCTCCAGGCGACTGCGGTGGACAGCGTCCTCAAGAACGCAAGCGAGGCCGTGGGGGTGCTGGCGGCCAATCCCATCCTCCGCGATGAGGATGCGGAACCGGAACAGATCCGTCAGCAGCTCGACGCCTATAGCCAGTTCGACGAGATCGTGCTCTTGCACCCGGCCGGAGTGGTCATCGAGGCTACGTCGTATCGCTTCTCCGGCCGTTGGGATGCGAACGCCGCCTTCCGTGGCGCGATGGCGGGGCGACAGGTCATGACACCGCCGCTCTTCTATTCCGATCCAGATCGACTCGTCGTTGAGCACGCCGCTCCGGTCATCAGAGACGGTGACGTCGTGGCCGTGGTCGTGGGTACCATGAACATGGATCGCGTTTGGCAGGCCCTCGACGACGTCACCATCGGGCGGTCCGGCTACTTCGCTGCATTCGACCAGCATGGCAATGTCATCGCACACCCGGACAAGTCGCTGGTCCTCCGGAAGTTGGAGGGCTTCCCGTCCTCGAGCGATGGCTCGAGCGAGACTCCCGTTCGATACGTTCAGCCCGATGGAACGGCCCAGGTCGGCTACAGCGTGACCGTCCCATCCTCCGGGTGGCGCGTGGCTGCGCTCGAGCCGGAGGACGAGGCCTACGCTATCGCAGATACGGCGGTGTCCAGGGTCTGGCTCGTGGCCATCGTGGCCCTGTTGATCGCGCTCGGCACGGTGCTCGTCGTGTCCCGCGCGGTCTCCAAGCCGATGGAGACGGTGAACATGGCCATGCGCAGCATCGCCGACGGCCACCTGGAGCAGCGGGTCCGACCGGCAGGACTCGAAGAGATCGACCGGCTGGCGGGCTCGTTCAACGCGATGGCCGCCGAGCTGGAGGAGCGCAGCGCTCTGCTGGATGCGGAGATGGCCGAGCGCGACCGCGCCGAGCAGCGCATCAAGTACCAGGCCTATCACGACCCCTTGACCGGTCTGCCCAACCGGATGCTACTCAAGGATCGCCTGGACCTGGCCCAGGCGGATGCGCGTCGAAGCGGCGAAGCGTTGGCCCTGATGTTCCTCGACCTGGATCGCTTCAAGCTGGTCAACGATTCGATGGGTCACACGTTCGGCGACGAGCTGCTCTTGAGTGTCGCCGATCGGATCACCAGCGAGCTGCGGGAGGGTGATTCGGTGGCCCGTGTGGGTGGCGACGAATACGTCCTGTTGCTGCCGCGCGTGTCGGGCCCGGAAGAGGCCCTCGCGGCTGCTCACCGGGTCGTCGAGAGTCTGCGCGTGCCCTGGGAGGTGGACGGCAGGGAGTTCCACCTCACGGCCAGTATCGGGATCGCGTTGTACCCCGGTGACGGGGTCGATGCCGAGTCGCTGATGCGGAACGCCGACACCGCCATGTATCAGGCCAAGGAAGAGGGGCGGGACCGCATCCGGGTCTTCCGAGCCGAGATGGACGAGAGCGTCCAGCAACGGGTGAGGCTCGAGCAGGACCTGCGCCTCGCGCTGCAGCTGGAGCAGTTCGTGCTCCACTACCAGCCCCTGGTCCATTCCGATACGGGTCGCGTCACCGGCATGGAAGCGCTGCTGCGCTGGGACTGTCCCAAGCGTGGACTCGTGCCCCCGGACAGGTTCATCTCCCTCGCCGAAGAGACCGGTCTCATCTGGGAACTCGGCCGCTGGGTGCTCAGGACGGCCTGCGCCCAGGTCCAGGCCTGGACCGCATCCGGGCAGATCGATAGCTTGTCGGTGTCTGTGAATGTCTCGGCTCGGCAGTTCCATGACATGGGCATCGTCGACGAGGTCCAAAGCGCCCTGGCCGAGACGGGCCTGCCTCCAGGCCAACTCGAGCTCGAGATCACCGAGAGCACCGCGATGCGCGACGTCGAGCACAGCATACGAACGCTCACCCGGCTCAGGGAGATGGGTGTGCGCGTGTCGATCGACGACTTCGGTACCGGCTACTCCTCGCTCTCATACCTCAAACGGTTCCCGGTCGACATCGTCAAGATCGACCGCTCATTCGTGATGGACATCTCCCACGACCCCGATGATGCCGCCATCGTGGCCGCCATCATCGCCCTGGCCAGGAGCCTCAAGATGGAAACCGTGGCCGAAGGGGTCGAAACGGACGAACAACTCGCATTCCTGCAGGCGCACGGTTGCCCGTCATTCCAGGGGTTCCTCTTCAGCAAGGCACTGCCCCCAGCGGAACTGGTTCGACTGCTGGCCGACGGCGCATTCCGGGAATCCGAGCCGCGCGACACGACGATGCCAGCGCTCCGGCGGCAGCTCGCGCTCAGCCAGTAGGGGCACGGTACGCCGCCGCTAGCGGCGCGGGTCGAGCGCGGCCGGGATCTCCGCTGCGCCTGTCTCGCGACCCGTGGGTCGACCGCATCCGAAGAGGTCACCAAGGCCACATTCCTGCGTGCCCATCGGTCACTCGTCGGCCTTGATGGAGCCGCGACAGTCCGCCCGTGGCTCATGGACGTCACCGCGACGGTCGCGAAGACGCAACTCCGGCAGCCCCATGCCGACACATGCGGAGCGTGAGGCGTTGGCGGCAGCGTTTGACGGCCTGACCGACCGGGACCAGCGCATCATCGAGTCCCGCTACGGCTTCGACCTGACTCGCGACGAAGCTGCGGTTCGCATGGCCTCAAGACCTGAGGGGCGTGGCTCCGGTCAGGGCTCGAGGGTGACCACCGTCCAGCCGGCCAGGCCGTCAGTCGGGCAGGAGCCCGATGTGGTGACGAGGATCCGCTCTCCAGCCTCAGCGGCCTCGCGGTAGGCGTCGATCTCGCTGAAGTCACATGGTGCGTAGACCGAGCTGTCGCGGAAACGCAGCCGATCCTGCCAGGAGTGGATGAGGTCCTTCTCGGTGGCCAGTGCGAACTCCGAGTAGCTCTGGTCGTCGATCCGGTCGAGCTCGCCGGGCACCTGCCGCCAGACCTCCCTCATGGGAAAGGAGCTGTCGACCACCACGAACACCCGCTCGGTGTCCCGTGACAGCGAGATGAGCACGGCGAGCGCCCCGAAGACGAGCAGCAGCCCGGCCAGGAAGATAGCCAAGGGCTTCAAGCTGCCTAGACCCCGGCGTTGAAGAGCGACACGAGCTTGAACTCGACATCGCCCTCACTGGCATTGATGCTGGCCGCCTCCACCAGGGAAGCCAGCCGGCCAAGCTCGTCAAGGTCAGCCTCGAAGCCGACCGTGAACACCGGGATGCGCGCACCCGCGATGACCTCGTCGACATCCCCGAACTCGAGGCCCTCGTTGGTCTCGCCGTCGGTCAACACCACGAGCATGTACTTGCCGCTCGGGTCAGCCGCACGCTGCTCGATGAGCATGTCCAGGCCAAGCACGATACCGTCGTACATGGCCGTTCCGCCGACCGGATCCATGTCCTCGACGGCAGCCGCGAAACGAGCCTGCTGGTTGAGGTCGAAGGTCGCGATATCGAGCACCTTGCGCACGCTGTCGCTGAACTCGACCATGCCCACCGATGCTGCGGGGTTGATGAACTCGCGAGCCGAGCTCAGCGCGCCCTGCACGGCCACGATCCGGGAGCCGGCCATGGACCCGCTGGTGTCGGTCACGAAGACCGCGTAGACGGGCCGCCCCGCGTCCTTCTTGTCCTTCCACAGGCTCTGCGCTTCGATGAGCGTCTGCCCGGACGGGACAGACACATCCGAGACGAAGTCGGGCGGAGCGAAGCCGTACTCAGACGCCTTGTCCCGGAGCTCCTGGCCCTCGATGTGGGCAGCGAACGACTCCAGGGTCTCCCGCTCCCCCGGCGTCGCGCTGTCGAAGGCATACAGTGGGTTGTCGTGGCGGACCCCGAAGGGGATGAACTCGAAACCAGATCGCAGTGAGTCGGTGTTGGCGAAGGTCTGCCATTCCATGACGAAGGCGTCGAGCGTGCCGTTGTCCTTCTCCACCGAGTCCCGCATCTGGATGGTGGTGAAGGCCACGAACGGCACCTGCTCCTGGAACGCCTGGAAGACGCTGGCCACGTCGGGCGCGACCAGGCGCGCTTCGTCACCCGCGGCGAAATCGTCGAGCACGGTGAGCAGGAAGTTGAGCCCGGTCGAGGAAGCGAACGGGTCCGTGTAGCCCATCACCAGCTCGCCGGCGATGACTGCTTCGATGAGCGTCTTGGTGTCGAGCTCGCCGTACTTCTCGCGAAGCTGCTCCGCGGTCTCGTCCTTCATGACGATGCCGGCCACGTTGGGCACGGTCTGATCGGTCACGACGGACATGGGCCTGTGCACCTTGGCCATCTCGACCCAGAGGTGGTTGGAAGGGCTGAAGCCGGCGGGCACGTTGTCGCCCGCGGCGATGAACTGGTAGCCCGTGCCCGAAGCGATCTTGCGGATGGCGACCTTGGCGTCGCGCCCATCGGCCAGCTTCTGGTTCGAGGCGTTGAAGGATTCGGCAGCCTCGACCATCCAGCCATCGATGCCGGAACCGGACTTCTCGGTGGAGGCGAAGATCTCAGCCACGACCTGGTCGGAGCGCGGCTGCGGATCGACCACGAGCGCGAACTGGCTGATGTCGGGGAGCGTATCGGCGAGCACCTTCTGCGGCGGCGCCACGCTGGCCTTGCGGGTGACCGGCGCATCGAACCAGCCGATGTCAGCAGCCAGCTCGCTGATGCTCTGCTCCGCCGAGGCTTGGTCGAGCGGCTCGGTGTCGCCATCGAGATCACCGCTGCAGGCTGTGACCGCCAAAGCGAGCGCCACCAGGGCCGCGATGAGGAGCTTCGGTCGCGTGTTGTCTGTCATGACGCGTTCCCCATTGGTGCGGGTCTGATTCAGGCGTCCCTCTCGACATCGAGCGAGCCGACCGCTGCCGTGCCGCGCTCGTGCGTCTCGATGGCCTTCTCGGCCTCGGTCGTGAGCTGGTCCAGTTCGACGATGCTGTGCGCCATCTGGGGCAGGGCCTCGCGGCGGTAGCGTGAGATCTCATCGAGGGCGATGTTGATGTCACCGAAGGCTGACTTGAGAGCTTCCATGTCCAGCATCGTGCTCGCGGCCTGTTGGTGGATCTGGGTGCCCTGCGTCTTGAGGCGCTCGGCCGTGCCGGCGATGAGGTCGGATGTGGTGCGGTTGAGCGCCTCGACCTTGTCGAGGACGACCTTCTGATGGGCCACGGCCATGGCCACCGCGACGGCGATCTGGAGGGCGCTGATGGTCACGTCCACGGCGCGGTCCACGCCGCGCACGAGCTCGCGGTTGTTGCGGATGATCAGCGCGGTCGCAAGCACGCCTTGCTGGTTCACGGCCAGCTGCTGCTGCAGGTCCATGGTGCGCTGGCGCAGGATGAAGACGAGCTCCTCCTCGATGAAGGCACGTCGCGGATCACCCGGCTCGATCTCCTCGTCGAGCTTGGCGTTGATGGCCGCATCGAGGGCCTGCGCGAGGGCCACCTGCTCAGACAGCGTCAGCGTCAGCTCACGCATGTTCTTCTGGTCCTCGTTGAGGGTCACGTTGTCGCGCTTGAGTTGATCACGCCCGCTCTCGAGCGAACGGATGATGGCGTCGATGACGCCTTGCGACGTCTCGAACTGCATGAAGTAGCGCTGCAGTGGCGTGCCCAGGCCCGGGATCATGCGCAGCGTGCGGTTGAACCAGCCCGGCTCGAGATCGAGCGAGGTGGGGTCCAGCTTCTCGACCTCGATGCGCAGATCAGCCAGGGACTTGGCGACCGGGCCTCCCTCTTCGGTCTCGCGCGAAAGGTCTCGCAAGGGCGCCTGCAGCATGCGGCTACGACTGGCCGCGCGCCGCTGCAGGTCGCGACCCATGCCCTCGACCGCGTCGATGCTGGTGACCCTGGCGTCCTGGTCAGCGGGGTCCACGGCGACGAGCTGGGCGGCATACTCAGCCGCCCGCTGCTGCAGCTTCTGGTCGATGGTCGGCTCGACCACGACCACCTCGGCCTTGGTCTCCTCGACGTTCAGATCGAGCTTCAGTACGGGGCTCTCGTCCCGGCCCGCGGATCCGGTTTGGCTCGTCATCTATGCACTCCCTTTGGCTCGCTGACTGGCAACAGCAGCGACGTCTCCTGATATCAGGTGGTGGCGTATCGGCTGGCCCGATCGGCCAGCTCTTCGAGTGCTTCCATGGCCGCCTCGGCATCTCGCGGGGTCAAGCCGATGGGTGCGTCCGCGAGGGCGGTCGAGGTGCGGTCGAGCAAGGTCATGGCCGATTCGTTCTGGGCCAGCAGGTAGGTGACCTTAGCCTGTTGTGTGGCCGCCAATGCGCGGCGATCCTGCAGCGACTCGATCTCTGCCTGCGTGGAGTCACCGGCCTCGCCCTTGAGCTCGGCCAACCTGGCGTCGATGTAGTCGGGGTCGATGGTGCTGACGCTGCCCATGGCCACCGCGACCTCCCGCAGGTTGCTGATGACCGCAAGGTAGACCTGCTGGGCGGTCGACTGGTAGCGCGCATAGGTCAACTCGCCGGTCTTGAGGCGCCGGTCGAGCATGGCCGACAGGTTTTCACGCTTCACCGTGATGGCCTGTAGCTGGTGGGCCGGACGCGGGTCGTCGAGTCGCTCCAACTCGTCACGGAGCAGGCGCAAGTCCGTGTCGCTCACCTCGGGCAGGGTCGGTGCCTTGAACTGCAGTCGCCTGAGCGTTCCGGTCGCAGCAAGCAAGAGCGGCCAGGCGACGACGGCGATGATGCCGACCACGACGACCACGACGGCCAGCACCGTCGGCGGCTGCATGAGCATCAGGATCGCAGCCACGAGCACCACCACGGCACCGATCGCGATCCAGGAGGGCGGGTAGCTCATGACCGCCTGCCACCAACTCTTCATGCCATCGAACCTCCAGCCTTGATGTGGCCCGCGGAGTATCCATGATGACTGTCGGCGGCAACGACCGGTAGTCGCAAGAGCCATCCGGCCCACGGGCCGAGAGCGGGGCGAGGAGTCGGGCCAGGGGCCGGGCGCAGACCATGTGCTGGCCGTGCGCCCCGGGCTGAACGGCCCCCGACGAGGGTCTGATCGAACGTTCCGAGCGCGCCCGACCAGCTCTAGGCTGGCGGTATGAAACGCGTAGTGCTGCACTTGACATTGCTTGCGATCATCGTCGCGGCCATGGTCATCGGCATCGCGGCCGGCCTGGCACGCCTGGGCATCGAGGTGCCCACGGCGGCCATGGAGCGCGCCCTGGACCACGGCCCCATCCTCGTGGCCGGCGTCTTCGGCACGCTCATCTCACTGGAACGCGCAGTGGCCATGCGTACTGTCATGACGCGCGGCTGGACGTGGGCTGACGCAGCCCCGGTGCTCGGTGGCGCCGGCACCATCGTGCTGCTGATCGATGGCGCCACCGTGCCCGCGATGGCCTTGCTGACCGCCGGCGCAGCCGTCCTGGTCGGGGTCAACCTCGAGATGCTGCGACGCCATCCCACGCTGGATGTGCTGACCATGGCCATCGGCGCAGGCTTCCTGCTGCTGGCCGACGCGGCCTGGCTGGCCGCGCGCCCGGTGCCCTTCCTGACGCCGTGGTGGATGGCCTTCCTGGTGCTGACCATCACTGGCGAGCGACTGGAACTGGCCCGGTTGCGCGTGCAGGGCCGCTTCGCCCGGGCCTCGTTCGCGGTCGCAGCCGCGGTCTACATCGGTGCGCTGCTGTCCATGACCGCCGATGTCGCGCTGGGCGTCCGCCTGTCCGGCATCGGCATGGTCGCGCTCACGGCCTGGTTGCTGCGCTTCGACATCGCCTGGCTGACCATCCGGCGCCCGGGACTGCCACGCTTCGTGGCTGCTTGCCTGCTGGCCGGCTACGCCTGGCTGGGAGTGGCCGGGCTCATCGCGGTCATGAACGAGCAGATCTGGGCCGGCTTCAGCTACGACGCCTACCTGCACGCCGTGCTGCTCGGCTTCGTGTTCTCGATGGTCTTCGGCCACGCACCCATCATCTTTCCGGCCATCCTGGAGCGGCCCATCAGCTTCCACCCCATCGCCTGGCTGCCACTGGTTCTGCTCCACGTCGCGGTCGCGGCACGCATCCTTGGCGACGTGGCCATGAACCAGGCGCTGCGACAGGGCGCGGGCCTGCTGACCGGAGTCGCTATCGCCGCCTACGGCGTGGTCATCGTCGTCGGCCTCAGCGGGGGTCGTGGATCGCGCAGCGGCGGCGGATAGGCCGGTCGGCCGCCAAGGAGAGTGCCCAGGGGCGCCCGGTCAGGACGAACGGCCCTTCCCTTGCCGCCTGTCCTGGGTACCATATTGCTTGTATGAACCGAACTTACAGTAATGACTGACACTACGCGAGCCCGGGGCCTTGAGATCACGGAGCTCATGGGCGTGTGGTTCTCGTCGCTCGGCGTGCCACGGTCGACCGGGCAGATCTTCGGCTACCTCATGGGCTGCGATCCGGCCGAGCAGTCGGCGGGCGAGATCGCCGCGGGCACCGGTATGAGCCGTGCCTCGGTCAGCGCGGGGGCACGCATGCTCGTGCAGTTGAAGGCCATCGAAGAGCGACACCGCGTCGGTGACCGCAAGACCTACTACCGACTGCGGTCCGGCTGGTGGGTCCAGGCGACCATGACCAAGTTATCGGGTTTCGATCGGCTGGCCGACGAGGCCAGACGTATCAAGGCCGCCGGCAGCGTGACCCGCACCGACGGCCTTGACGAGCTCATCGCGTTCGCCGAGTTCTGGCATGAGGAGTTGCCCGGGCTGGCTGAGCGCTGGGAACGGCGACGGAAGGCACTGAGTGAGGAAGCATGACCACGAACGACGGAGCAGCCCCCATCAAGACGGAAGGGCTGACCAAGCACTACAAGGACGTCAAGGCGCTCGTCGACCTGGACCTTGAGGTCCAGCGTGGCGAGGTCTTCGGGTTCCTGGGACCCAACGGTGCCGGCAAGACGACGACCATCCGCAGCCTGCTGCACTTCATCTTCCCGACCGCGGGCTCAGCCACGGTGCTGGGACTGGACGTCGCCACCAATGCCGTCGAGATCCGCAGCCGCGTGGCCTACATGCCCTCGGAGTACTCGCTGTACCCGAAGCTCACGGGGGCCGAGAACATCACCTACCTGGCCAACCTGCGCGGCGGCGTGGACCTCGATGTCGTGAGCTCGCTGGCCGAACGCTTGGACG
Source organism: uncultured Chloroflexia bacterium (assembly GCA_963705425.1). Taxonomy (GTDB): domain Bacteria; phylum Chloroflexota; class Limnocylindria; order Limnocylindrales; family CSP1-4; genus JAFMJV01. The sequence goes on from CAVPJO010000006.1 coordinate 121,857, forward strand.
TCGACCTGACCCGCAAGGTCAGTGACCTCTCCACGGGCAACAAGCAGAAGGTCGGGCTCATCCAGGCCTTCATGAATCAGTCGGAGCTGATCATCCTCGACGAGCCCAGCACCGGCCTCGACCCGCTGATGCAGCAGGAGCTGCAGACCATGATCCGCGAGGTCCGCAAGGATGGACGCACGGTCTTCCTGTCCAGCCATAGCCTGGCTGAGGTCGAGCGTGTCGCCGACCGAGTCGGCATCCTGCGCCACGGTCGCCTCGTGGTGGTCGAGCGCGTCGACGCCCTGAAGCGCAAGGCCATCCGGCGCATCGATCTCGAGTTCGACGAACCCGTCGACGCTGCCGTCTTCGAGTCGGTAGACGGCGTGCGCTCGGCCGCGGCGCGCGGCAACACGGTCGTGGTCTCGTTCGAGGGCTCGGTCAACGCGCTGCTGCGGACCGCTCTCGACCAGGACGTCGTCAACGTCAACAGCCGCGAGGCGGATCTCGAACAGATCTTCCTGGCCTACTACCACGGGAATGGCGACGATGTTGCGTAACCACCTGCTCGGGAGCGTCTTCTCCAAGACCATCCGCGACTGGCTGTTGTGGACGGTCATCGCGGTCATCGCGATGTGGGCGATCTCCGCGCTGTATATCGGCATCATGGCTTCATCGGGCGACGCTTACGTGACCATGATGGACGACTTCCCCGAGGCCCTCGCCAGCGTCTACGGCATGAACGATGGCACGGCCGAAGGGCTGGCCATGAGCGGCATCTTCTTCCTCATCGGCCCACTCGTGCTGCTGACCTACGCAATCGGGCTGGGCTCCAGCGCCGCGGTCGGCGAGGAGGAGGCACGCAGCTTGCCCATCCTGCTCTCGAGCCCACTGCGCCGGCGCTCCATCCTCTTGGCCAAGACCGCTGTCGCGGCCATCGGTGTACTGGTCATCACGGCCCTGACCTGGGTCGGGATCGTGGTCTTCGCGGCACTGGTGGGCATGGACCTCTCGGAGCAGAACGTCACGGGCGCGAGCATCCAGCTGCTGGGCATGGTCTTCCTGTTCGGCGCGCTGGCGCTGGGCCTCAGCGCCTGGCGCGGCTCATCCGCCCTGGGCATCGGCGTGGCCGCCGGTCTGGCCGTGCTCTCGTACTTCGTGACCACGCTGCTGCCGGTCGTCGAGGAGCTGGCCGACATCGCCAGGCTGACACCCTGGTACCTGTTCAGCGGGGCTGACTCGCTGAGCCACGGCGTCGACCCGGTCCTGCTCGGCATCGCTGCCCTGATCGCCGCCGCGTTGTTCGGCCTGGGCGTCTACACGCTCGACCGCCGAGACCTGAAGGGATAGCACCATGACCACCACCTCCCTCCCGGGTGTGCGCAGCTACCAGCGGTTCGCCATCACCAACAGCTTCACCAAGGCGGTCATGGACCGCATGCTGCTGGCCCTCATCGTGGGGCTCGGCGTGGGCGCCATGGGCTTGTCCATGGGCCCCATGTGGCTCGCCCTCAAAGACGTCATCGGGGAGATGCTGGACCAGTTCCCCGAGTCCATCATGGCCATCGCCGGTGGTGCCGACATGGCCGTCGCATCCGGCTGGTACACCGGGGAGATGTACTCCATCGTAGTGCCGTTCGCGGTGATGTTCGTGGCCGTCGCCTCAGCCGCCCGAGCCTTCGGCGGCGAGATGGAGAACGAGACCATCGGATTGGTGATGTCCACGCCCACGCGCCGCACCCGGCTGGCCGTCGACAAGGTCGTGGCCATGCTCGTCCACGTAGCCATCGCCTCCGGGCTCATCGGCCTGCTGGTCTGGATCGGCATCGTGGTCAGCGGCATCGACATCGGCATCGGCCATGTCTTTGCCATCAGCTTCATGGTGGCGCTGCTGTCGGTGTTCGTCGGCGGCATCGCCATGGTCGTCTCCATCGTCTCGGGTCGCGGCGTGCCGGCCATGCTCGTGGCCATGCTCGTGGCCATCGTCATGTACGCCTGGTCCAGCTTCGTGCCCATGGCCGATGCCATCGCCGACCTGGCCTGGATGTCGCCGTGGCACCACTTCATCGCCACCGACCCCATGGGCAGCGGCATCGATCTGGTCTCAGCGGCCATCCTGGCCATCCTGGCCATCCTGCCCCTGGTCGTGAGCGTGTACCTCTTCAAGCGGCGCGACATCGCCGCCTAGCATCGACCAGCGGGGACGACCGCACGGCGGCTGGACCAGCAGGCCAGCCGCCGGCCGGGACGACACCTACGGCTCCTGCCGTCGGGCCTGCCACCAGCTGGCCGCGAACGCGACCGAGACCGCGCACGCGGCACCGACCGTGACCCCGGCGAGCGTGTCGCTGAACCAGTGGGCGCGAAGGTAGACGCGGCTGGCAGCCATCAGCAGGGCGTAGCCGACGGCCACGGTGAGCCAGGTCCGGCGGCGAGGTCCGGCCGGCACGGAGATCAGTACCAGCGAGATGGCCAGGGCCGCCGCGGTCAGAGAATGACCAGAGACGAACGAGTAGGTCTGCTCCTCTACCAGGCCCTGCGGCGGTCGGGCCCGCTCGTAGACGTTCTTGATGACCACATTGAGGCCGGTAGCCAGGGCCATGGTCCCCAGCCAGACCGCCAGCCCAGGCCAGCGGCGCGCCCAGGTGAGCACCAGGCCCACGATGATCACGATGGCCACGCTGGCGGTGGTGCCGCCGAAGACGTCGCAGAAGTGCGCCGCGGCCACGAGCAGGTCCTGCTCGGCGGCGATGACCCGGTCGTAGACCTGGTCATCGATCCCCTGGACGGCATCGGCCAGGACGGGCACGGCCAGCAGGGTCAGCCAGGCCAGCGCCAGCAGCCACAGCAGAACGGCCCAGCGACGAGCGAGCGGGGTGTCGCAGTCGAGCGGCGGGTCCGGTGCTGCGGCGTGCCTCGGTGGCGGCGGCGAGGATGCGGTCGTCGGTGGCGGCGCCGGGGCTGTCTTCACGTCATACGGTCCTCTCCCCTGTGCTGTGTCCCGGCGGGGCTACGCCTGGTGCCCGAAGGCCCTGATCACCCCGGTCAGCATGGGCACGCTCACGATGATGGACGACGGCACGGTCATCGTCATCGGCGGGCGAGACACCGGGGCAAGGCCAAGCCACGGGCAACATCGGATACCCTGCCGGCAGAGGCGCCACTGCGCCCGGGCGCTGACGTAGATCGGCGGCTCGGGGGCGGCATGCGGGGGCGGCTCATCGGGCAGGGGCTGTGCGGCTGCCGGCCGACGCCGCACGGGACCGGTCCACCACAACCACAGGGCCACCGTGACGGCCATGGCGCCGAGCATCACGTACAACGTCGGCAGCGGCCCGATGACCCCTGCCAGCCAGCCGGCGACGAGCGTGGAGATCGACGAGATGGCCAGCGCCAATCCGAAGTCGACGGCGAAGACGCGTCCACGGATGCGGTCTGGCGTGGCGCGCTGGAGCCCGAACGACGAGAGCGTCCATTGCGCCCCACCGCCGAGGTGGCCCACGAAGACGAAGGCGGCCGCGGCCCAGATGACCGGTGACAACGGCAGCAAGGCATAGCCCACGAGATAGACCACGAATGAGAGGCCGATGCCGCGCAACAGCCGACTCTGATCGTCGGTGGCGAAGGTGCGCGCCGCGAAGGGGCCCACCAGCGCACCCAGCCCGCGAGCCGCGAAGAGGATGCCCACGCCCAACTGGCCGGCACCCCAGATGTCATCGCTGGTGATGGCCAGCATGTGCACGATGCCGGTAGCCACGCCGAAGGTCGGCTTGGTCAGCAGCAGCGAGGCCACCGCATGGTCTCGTCGCGCCAGAGCGACCGTCTCAGTGACCGTCGAGACGAGCCCGCCGATGCCGTGCGGCACATCCTCGCGGGCAGCGGCGCCAGGTTCGCGCATGGAGCGCCTGACCGACCACACCAGGGCAGCCGAGACGAAGAACAGCACCGGGTACATGAGGAACGTGATCTCGCGGCCGACCGTGGCCGCGACGATACCGCCGATGGCCGCGCCGAAGGCCACCATCGTGCCCCACGCCGAGCCGATGAGTGCGTTGGCCGTGGGCAGGTCCTCCCGGTCGACGAGGTTGGGTAGCGAGGCCGAGACGGTGGGTTCGAAGAAGGCGGCCCCGAAGGCCAGCATGGCCACGACCGCGAAGGCGATCCAGACGGTGTCGGCATCGACCGCCAAGAGCAGGCCGATACAGATGATGCCGCGGGCGAAGTTGGCCGCGGCCAGCATGATGCGCCGGTCGAAGCGATCGGCGAGCATGCCCGCGATGGGCGTGGCCACCAGGAAGGGAGCCATCTGCAGGACCAGGATGACCGAGGCCGCCGCGGTCGAATCCGTCGTCTCGAGGACCAGGTCGATGAGGGCGACCGTGGCGAACCAGTCGGCCGCGAAGGCCACCAGGAGGGCCAGGTAGAGACGTGCGAAGTCGGGGTTGCGCTGCAGCAACCCGATGACCGGCCGGACGCGATCCATGGACCCTGAGTCTAGGCGCAGGCGCGTCTGGGGCAGGTCGTGGCACACTCGGGTCGATGAGCATCAAGCGACGCGTCAGGCAATTGGTCCGGCCACGGCCGTCCCGGGGGGCAACCAACGCCAGCGGCACACCGCGAAGCGAGATCGGTACACCACCGCCGCCGTTACGCGAGGGCTGGGTCACCGGACCGCCCGATTACATCGGCATCGGAGTGCAGAAGGCAGGCACCACGCGCTGGTGGAAGCTGATCGTCAAGCACCCCGACGTCGTCGGCAACAGGCTCAAGGAGACGCATCAGCTCAGCCGCTTCGGCTGGCGTCCGCTGTTCGATGCTGACCGCGAGATCTACTACCGCTACTTCCCCCGACCCGGGGGCAAGAACAAGATGGTCGGCGAGTGGACGCCGCGCTACATGAACGTGCCCGGGGTCGTCGAGGCCATGAAGGCGCTGGCGCCCGACGCTAAGCTGCTGGTCCTGCTACGCGATCCGGTCGAGCGCTACCGATCCGGCATCGGTCAGTGGCAGAAGCACAAGGAGCGCCGCGGCAAGCGTCTCAACCTGTGGGCCGGTCGCAAGGACGCCTACGCGCGCTCGTTCTACGGTTTCGCGCTGCGACCGTATGTCGAGGCCTTCGGACGCGAGAGGATCCTCTTCCTGCAGTTCGAGAAGTGCATCCAGGCGCCGGCCGCTGAGTATCGGCGCACCCTGGAGTTCCTGGGCCTGCCCCCCTGGATCCACCGCCCGAGGTGCTGGGCAAGGCCTACAACGTCAGCGGGAAGCGACCCTCGCCGGTGGTGCTCAACGAACCCGGGGACCTCGTCGAGTCGCTGGAGGACGACGTCCGCGAACTGCTCGGCTATGCGCCCGAGATCGACCTCTCGCTGTGGCCCAACTTCCGACACCTGGGCAGGTAGGGCGGCGCAGGGTCTCCGCCAAGGACGGTGCCGTGGGCGGCGCGAGATGGGGCGGCGGCCCGCCGAGGTGGCGAGCCGCCCTGCTGGGTAGCCTTGGGCCTGCTACGGGGTGACCCTGACGAGGGCGCCTGCGCCGGGACCCATGATGGTGCCGGTGGTCACGTAGATGGAACCGTCAGCGCCGACGTCGAGGCCACCGAGGGCCATCAACTGCTCGCCGCTGGCGACCATGGTCGGCTCGCCGCCGCCGGGCGCCACGCTCATGACCGCTCCGACGGGCACACCCTCCCCGGTGAAGAAACCCATCAGCCCGTCATGGACCATCTCAGCCACGTAGAGCGTGCCATCGGGGCCGAAATCAAGACCCATGATGCTGCTGAAGCCGGTCGCGTACTGGGTCGGCTCCTCGCCGTCCGCGACACGCCACACGGACGCGCCGCCCACGGGGAACGGGCCACCAGTGAGCTCGCCCACGTAGAGTGCGCCGTCAGGCCCGAGAGCCACAGACGTGGGCACGGGCTGGACCGGGATGGCAACCATCATTTCGGCCGGAGCCTCGCCGTCCGCCGGAGCTTCAGCGTCACCTTCGGGTGGCGGGCCCATGGCCGCCACATCGGCCGCGGAGAACTCGTGGGTCGTGAAGGGGATGGCGGCGATCAGGGACACGCTGCCGTCGTCTGCGGCCATGAGCAACGAGTTGCCGCCCGCGTCAGCCACGGCACGCCACCATCGACGAGTGCGATGCCATTGGGGTTCGAAATCGACTTCGCCGCCAGAGGCAGCATCGGGGTCGGCCGTGGTCTCGAGAGCGGCGACGTCCGCCACCGGCTGGAGTCCGCCCTGTACGGTGCCTCTGAGCAGCCAGCCAGCAGTAGCGAAGTCCGTGGGCATACCGGCACGCGTGGCCGGGTCGGAACCAAGGCCGATGATGGCGTAGAGCGTGCCGTCCGCGGCCACTGCCACGTCCGAGATGCCACCGACCTCCGGCCCCGAACCGGCTGAGCTCAGACCCGCCACGACACGCTCCACGACGCCCTCGGATACACGTGCGATGGCGCCGGTCGGGCCGTAGCACGTGGCGGCGTCGGAATCACCGACGCCAGCGCCGTCCAGGCAGGTCTCCCCTGCCGTTCCGGCCTCGGCCACGTAGATGCTGCCGTCATCGGCCACGGCCACCCCGCGGGGCGCGTTCAATCCCTGGGCCACGACCTCGACGGTGGCCTCCTGCGCCGCGGCTGGTGCGCCGAGCGAGGCCAGTAGGATGGTTGCCCCCGCCATGGCAAGGATCTGACGTGATCGCAAAGGGGTTTCGTCGCCTCCTAGAGTGCGGACCGAGCCCCCCGAGGGTCACGTGCCCTCCCGACGTTCCCCGGCCGGCAAGGATGTACAGCGCATCCGTACCAGAATGTCAACCACCAACGTTAAGAAACGGCGATCACCGAGAGCACCCTGGCTCGCTCAAGCACGTCATCGAGCATGGCCATCGTGAGCCGTCCGGTGAAGGTGTTCTGCTGACTCGGGTGATAGCAGCCGAGCAGGACATAGCGGCCGATCCGAACCTCCGCGGCGTGCCCGAAGCGGGGTCTGGGTGAGGGTCGGTGGCCCGCCTCTGCGAGGACGCGCAACATGGCATCCCAGGCATAGCCGCCCAGGGCCAGCACCACCCGGACCGAAGGCAGCAAGGCCAGCTCGCGCTCCAGGAAGGGCAGGCATTCGTCTCGCTCTGATGGCGTGGGCTTGTTGGCGGGCGGCGCGCATCGGTTCACGGCGGCGACATAGCAATCGTCGAGTCGCAGCCCGTCGCCCGGGCTGACCGATCGCGGACGGGGAGAATAGCCGGCCCGGAAAAGCGCTTCGAACAGCAGTTCACCCGAGCCGCCCGCATTGTCTCCGGTGAAGACGCGGCCACTACGGTTGGCGCCGTGCGCGGCGGGAGCCAGGCCGACCAGCAGGAGGCGCGCCCGGGCATCGCCGAAACCGGGCACCGGGCGGCCCCAGTAGATGCATTCGCGATGACGCGCCACCTTGGTACGGGCTACCTCCTCCCGCCAGGCCACGAGGCGCGGGCAGCGACGGCAGGTGACGATGTCAGCGACCAGATCGCCGAGGCGATCGCCGCTCATGCCTGTGGCGCGGGTGACCGTGGGCTGTCGTCGGCATCGAGCCGGTAGCCGTTGAGTGCCGCCCGTCGACGCAGTTCGGCGGCCGGACCGGAAGCCGCGGACGGACCGGCCAGCAGGTCGCGCTCGGCCAGCGCGTCTACGAACTCGTCCCAGGCCTCCTGGGCAAGGAACGTCTTACCCTGCCACTCGTTCCAGCCGGTCGCGACCCGCACCGCTGCCGACTCGAACCAGGCCAGCGGAAGTCCATCGTCGTTGGCTGCCTCAGCGAGCATGCCGGGTGCCACCGCCAGCAGCGCACGCGCCAGCTCCACGGCGCGCCAGGCCTGGGCGTCGGTGCTGCCCGAGCGACGCGCGAGATCGCCCACCGCCGCAGCTGCATCCCACTCGTCGAACGCTGCGGTCGTGCGCTCGACGTCACCGTCACAGGCCAGCTCACCGATGGCACTGAAGGTGGCCCAGCCGGCGGTCGCCTGGGCCAACAGGCGTGGCCGTACGGAGCGCACCTGCCCAGCCAGGCGTGACATCTCGTAAGCGATGCTAACGGTATCCGCAGCCACTCCCACCACATCGGCCAGGTCTGCCATCGCAGCGGCCAGGCTGGCACGCGCCGCGTCTGTGCCGGTGCGCGTCTCAGGGTCGGTGCCGACCTCCGGCAGGAAGGCCTCTTCGGCGACGCGGGTGGCGAACACGGCCGCCACAGCTCTGCGCATAGGCTCGTCGCGCATGCGACGCAGAGCCAGATGCGCATCGGGCATGCCACTGAGGCCGACGCGCTGGGCCAACTCCGCCCAGCCGGCGCCCTGGGCATCGCTGACCTCCTCGAAAGCGAGGAACACGTGGCAGGCATAGCCATCGAGGGACAGCTCCAGGCCGTTCTCGCGCAGGTCGCCGATGTGGCGCAGGAGATCGAGCCCTGTGTGCTGGTCATGGAGGATCACGAAACCGCTCGGATCGCCGCCCAAGCGAAGCGCATCGGCCACACCGGGGATACGCACGTGCGCATGCGAGTAACGATTGAGGTAGACCACCAGTGAGCGGCGCTCCATCGTGCCGCGTGGCCCGCTCTCGGCGTCATTGGCGTAGGCAAAGACGTCGTATGTCGCGCCACCACCCTCAAGGGCGGTGAATTGCCGGAAGCCGGTTGCTCCACAGAAGCGCCAGCGCTCGTGGAGCAGCGGGCTGATGTGGCGGCGGTGCCGGTCGACAAGGCCTTCATCGGGCCACTCGTCGCGCTGGGCCCGCCGGAACTCCATGCCGTACTGTTCGCTGTAGCCCTCGAACTGGCCGTGACCGAACATGGGCAAGCCCGGCAGCGTGGCCAGCATCGTAGCCACGCCGAAGTATTTATCATGGCTACCGAACTGGTCGACGGCGGAGCGCTCGTCCGGATTGTTCATGAAGTTGACGTAGCGACCGAGGATGCGCGCGTCGAATGCGACGGTCTCCCGGATGACCTGCTGGTACTCGGCGTTCTTTTCGTCACGGAGCATGTGCATGAAGGCGCTGTTGTAGACGCGATGCATGCCCAGGGTGCGCACGAAGTAGCCCTCCATCAGCCAGAAGGCCTCGGCCAGCAGGAGCGTATCGGGCACCTCCGCGGCGACTCGGTCCACGACCTCGCGCCAGAACTCCTGGGGCATGAGGCGGCGCAGCTCGTCGGCCGGGATGGCAGCTGCCGAACGCGAGGGGATGCCGGCCTCGTGGCCCGGCAGTGGGTACCACAGCCGCTGGATGTGGCGGCGGGCGAGCACCATGGCAGCGTCGAAGCGGATGACCGAGAAGCGGCGCGCCACTTCGAGGATCTGCCCGATCACCGCCTCGCGCACATCGGCGTTGACGTAGTCGAGCTGCGCGGTGTCGTTCCAGGGGAAGCTCGTGCCGTCGTTGCCGTGATAGATGTAGCGCTCCTCGCCACTGCCCTTGTGGATGCGTTTGAAGACGACCGCGGCGTCGGACGAATCCCAGTAATGATCCTCCAGCTGGAGGACCACCCGATCATCGGAGGAGAGGTCGTCGCCGGTGAACGAGTAGGACGGGAAGGGCGGATAGGGCGAGGAGATGAAGCGCTCGGGATGTTCGATCACCCAGTCCGAGTCGATGCCCATGTGGTTGGGCACCATGTCTGCGGCGAGACGGACGCCGCGCGCCGCTGCACGCTCGCGCAGGTTAGCCCAGGCCTCGTCGCCACCAAGCTCGTCGGCGATGCGGTAGTCGGCTACCGAGTAGGCCGAGGCCAGGGCATCAGGGTTGCCGCGCCACTGCTTGATCTTCTGCGAGGCCCCGCTGCGCTCCCAGATGCCGATGAGCCAGAGGCCGGTGAAGCCGCGAGCGCGCAGCTCGTCGAGTTCCTCGTCGGGGATCTGGTCGAGACGGCTGATGTCCCGCCCGTAGTCGCGCGACAGCTGCGATAGCCAAACGTAGGTCGACTTGGCCACCAGCACCAGCTCGGCCATCCAGTCGCGGTCCTGGCTGAAGGCCTCAGGTTCGTCGTCGAAGCCACCGAAGCCCGAGAGCGCGGCCGAGTCGGCGCGGCCACCGCTGCCGCCGGCACCCTGCGCTCGCAACCAGGCCAGGCGGTCGATCTCGTCGAGCACGCCGAGCTGTCGATCGATATGCAGCAGGTCGGCATCGTCGAGCCAGCCGGCCCAGTGGATGCCGGATCCAGCGCAGCTGTGCGGCGAGCGACTGGGGCGCGGCCTCGATGGGCTCGAGCAGCCGCTCCAGCAGCGTCCGAGCCGGGGCCTTGCTGGCAAGCTCGGGATCGTCGGCGTCCAGTTCGGATCCGGCCAGGCCGTCGAGGAGCTGCCTCTGGGCGACCTCGCTGAGCGATACGTGCGAGGTCAGTTCACGGTAGGCGGCTGCGGCGGGGTTGCGGGCGGCGATGCTGGTCAGCGCCAACTCCTCCAGCGCGGCCTCACGCCCGGGCACGCTGCCTTTGTCGCGCATCAGCCACTCCTCGGCATCGACCTCGTCGCGATAGACGGGCAGCGCCGGGAACGTCGACTCGTAGGTGACCAGGCCACCGTCGACCTCGGTCTGCCCGATGCGCGCATCGAGCGCGGCCAGCCCACGCGCCATGGGACCACCACCGACCGGATCGCCCCGGCGTTCGACGGCGACGGCCCGATGGCCCAGCTCGTGGATGAGGCCGATGGCGGCGATCTCCGAGGCCACGCGCGCGCGATCGGCGTCCTCATCGACGAAACGCTCGGCCAGGGAGAGGGCTCGCGCGGCGTCGAAGACGATAGCGTCACCATCGCTCGAGAAGAGGCTCTCCTCGAACGCGTAACGATCGCGAGCGGGTCGGGCGATGCGGAAATCCATCACGGCCACGATACCAGCGGTCGTCAGCCCGTATGCGCCGGTGGCCATCCGAGGACGTCCTTGGTCGCCGGGCGGGAAGGGCTCCGCCTCGGTGCTGCCGGGGTTGCGCCACAGCCTGCAGCTGGGGCCGGTCGAGGTCGGAGAAGAGTGCCAGCCCGGCCAGGGCATCGAGGATATCTCCCCTTGGTAGATGCCCACACCTCCCCCCTGTCGAAGTCGGGGTCTAGTAGCGCAGCTGGACATCGGCCCGGCGTAGTCGGCCAGCCAGCTCTCGAAGCAGGTTCATGGCCAGTCGGGGCTCGCGCTCGAGCACGGCCATCAGGTCCCACGAAGCCATGGCCAGGCAGATGGTGGGGCCGATGGCGCAGGCCGAGGCCGTCCGAGACTGCCGGTCGATGACCGACAGTTCGCCGAAGAGATCGCCGGGGCCGAAGCGCGCCAGCTCGTCGCTGCCGGCCACGACGCGGGCGCCACCGGTGACCAGGATGTACAGGCCGTTGCCGACCTGCCCCTGCTGCACGATGGGACCGTCGGCGCTGAACACGAACTCGGAAGTGGTGTCAGCGAGCTGGTCGAGGATCCCGCTGCCGCAGTCACGGAAGAGCGGCACCTTCGCCAGCCAGGCGCGCTTCTCCTGCGTCGCGAACGACATCGCATCTCCGGCAGGTTGCTTGGGGCTGCCCACGGTAGCATCGCGCGCCGGCTCAGTCGCCTCGGTGCGCTCCGCTGCGGATGGTGAAACCGACGAGGTTGCCGCGCCGGGGCTCGTAGCGGATGACGACGTCGCTCACCGACGAACCGGCGGGACCCTCCCAGAGCACGAGCGCGAGCTGGCCGAGCACGTCTTGCGGGCCCTCGGCCACGACCTCGACCGAGCCGTCCGCTCGGTTGGCGACCCAGCCCTCGAGCCTGAGACGGGCGGCTTCTCGCTGCACGAACCAGCGAAAGCCAACGCCCTGCACCCCGCCGTACACGGTAGCCACCAGGCGCCCCGAGCCGGCCGGGTTCACGCCGCGTCCCTGGCCGCATCCACGGCACGCGGCCAGGTCAGCAGCAGTACGTCGAGCGTGAGCTCCGGGCTGGCGTAGCCCTCGATGGCCAGCATCAGCCGGTCGAGGCGGTCGAGGAATCGGCGCAGCTGCGCCCGCGTCGACACGAGCGCTCAGGGTCAGCAGCTCGTCGAGCTGATCGAGGTCGCGAATGCCCTCGCCCCGCCCGTGGGCAGCCACCGCCAGGTCGCGGCCGAGGTCGCGCCAGACCTCGATGATGAGCTGGACGGCGCGACGGCGCTCCACCGGCTGGAGGCGCCTGGACGAGGGCGCCACCTCCCCACGCATGGCCGCGTCGACAGCGGCTGCGTCGACCATCAGATCGGCTGCGGCACCCAGTCGCGTGCGCCGGTCGGCCGTGACGAGGTGGAGCAGCGTGCGGCTGATGCGCGGCTCGAGCCAGGACGGCCTCGGGCTGATGCGCGAGGCGGATGGCCAGCCCGGTGCGCCCCCCGGCGGCGATGGCCAGGGTGCGCGCCTGTGCCGGCTGAGCATGACCGTCCTCGACCAGCAGCTCGGTGAGCGTCTCGATGGGCAGCGGCGCCAGGCGGAGCCGTGCCGAGCGCGAGAGGACCGTGGGCAGCAGGGGCGCCGCGTCGTCGGCGCAGAGCACCAGGCAAGTGGCCGGACCCGGCTCCTCCAGCGTCTTGAGCAGCGCGTGCTGGGCGTCGAGGTTGAGGCGCTGCGCCGAGGTGATGACGGCCACTCGGAAGCGACCCTCCATCGCCGTCAGCGCCAGCTCAGAGCGTCAGCTGCTGGACCTGGCCGATGCGGATCTGCTCACCGGCGCCCTCGGGTGTGACGATGTGCAGATCGGCGTGGTTGTCGGCCGCCACCTTGCGACAGGCGGCGCAGTCGCGGCAGGGACGGTCGCCAGGTTCCGCGGCAAGGCAGAGCAGCCCCGCTGCGAGATCGAGCGCGAGCGTGGTCTTGCCCACGCCACGCGGGCCGACCATGAGCAGGGCGTGTGGCTGGCTGTTCGCTGCGGACCGATCGCGATACGGAACGCACCGCGGCGGCGTGGCCGCGGGTCAGGAAGGTGCCGCCGGGCTTGGTCGGCGCGGCGGCACTGTCCATCGACGGGTCTAGGCCTCCTCGGCGGGCACCTCGGCCTCGGCCGGCCTTCTGGTGCTGGCCTTGCGTGGTGCGCTTGCGCGTGGCCTTGGGCTTCTCCTCGGCGGGCGCCTCGGCGGCGTCGGCCTTGGTCGCTCCCTCGGCAGCTGCGGCCTTCCGGGTGGTGCGCTTGCGCGTGGTCCTTGGGCTTGCACCTCGGCGGGCGCCTCGGCGGCGTCGGCCTTGGTCGCTCCCTCGGCAGCTGCGGCCTTCCGGGTGGTGCGCTTGCGCGTGGTCGCTTGGGCTTGTCCTCGGCGGGCGCCTCGGCGGCGTCGGCCTGGTCGCTCGCCTCGGCAGCTGCGGCGGCCTCGGCGGCAGGCTTTCGGCTGCGGCGGGGCGCCTTCACGGGCGGCTCGTCGGCTGCCGAGCCGGGGGCGGGGCCTTGGCTGCCGGCGTCATCGCGTCGGGCCATCTCGGCCTTCAGCAGCGCCTGTACCTCGGGCGGCACCTCGCTCCAGGGATCGCCACCGGCGTCTGCTCGATGGGCTGCCATGGCATGGGCAGAGGCTCGCGGCGCGCTGTCCGAACGACCCTGGCTGCTCCTGCCGGAGCTGCGCGAGTAGCCCGAGCCGGAGCTGCGCGAGTAGCTCGAGCCGGAGCCGACCCGTAGCGCTCACGGTCGATGGCCGAGCGATAGCCACCGCCACGCCGGCCGCCTCGGCCGCCACTGCGGCCGCCGCGGCCGCCGCGACGACCCTGCTCTCTTCTCGGCCAGCGAGGTACTCGGGCACCTCGGGCTCTTCCTCGAAGTCCTCGTCGGCCCGTCGGCGAGCGCGACGACCGGGCGCCGTCGGCGAGGCACACCGATCTGGCTGTCCCAGACCGAGCCGAAGCCGGAGTGCTGCGGCAGCGTGGGCACCTCGTCGGTTGCGCGCTGGCAGCGAGGGCCTCCTCGACCGGCGCTGGTCGGCGCCTCGTCGGCGGCCTCGCCGGCGCGACCGCCGCGGCCACGGCCGCGACCGCCACGGCGGCGGCGGCGACGACGGCTGCCCTCTTCGGCGGACTGCTCGTCGGCGGGCGTCAAGAACGCAGCCTCGGAGTCGGTCTCAGGACCTCGCATCTCGGCCTCGGCGGTCTCGGCCTCTGCCTCGGCCCCACGCGAGAGCTTCTCGCCGGGCAACGCCACGAGGCCGGCAGCCGCTGGCTCGCTGACCTCGACCGCCTCGACGGCCTCTTCGGCTGCCTCGGGCTCGGCAGCGGGTGCTGACGGCGGCGCGCACCGTGCGCTCGGGGCGCTCGGCCTTCTCGTCGGCATCGCGGCGACGTCGACGACGCGGCGTGACACCCGACTCCTTGTCAGGCACCTCGGTCATGGAAAGGTCGCCGTCGGAAGCGACCCGGCGGCCGCTGCGCGCGCCCTTCTCGACCTTGGCCACGTTGGTGATGTCGATGAAGACGTCGGCGACGTCGATGAGGTCGCTGCTGGTGTTGCCGCGGAAGCTGATGACCTCGACGCGCACGCCCATCTGCTGGACAGCCGCGATGGCCGGCGCGAAGTCGCCGTCACCGGAGACGACGACGGCGACGTCGAGCTTCTCGCCCATGCGCATCATGTCGACGACGAGCTCGATGTCGAGGTTCGCCTTGATGCGACCGTCGCCGTACTTGCGGATGTCCTTGCTCACGACCTTGTAGCCGCTGCGGGCCAGGAAGGCGTGGAACTGGCGCTGGTTCTCGTTCTCGGGGTCGAGACCGGTGTAGGCGTAGGCGCGCACGAAGTCGCGACCCGCCGTGGCCGACTTCAAGAGGGTGACGTAGTCGATGTCGATGCCGGCGGCCTTGGCCGCATAGAAGATGTTCGCGACGTCAACGAAGACGGCGACGTTCTTGCTCACGCAGGACTCCTGTGTGGTGCGAGCGCGCGGGTGGCGGCTCGGCGGGTGTGGACACTCGAGGCGAAGGTCGCGGCCATGGGCAGAGCCCGGCGCGCATCGCAGATATCGTGTCCGGTCGTTGCTGATGTGTCGATCTCCTGGTGACGACCGGGCCTGAGGGCAAGACGGGCGTCTGATCACGACTGATCGCGCCTGGGAATGGAAGGCGTCATCTCGCCGTGAGAGGCGATGACCGATCCTCGAGCGCGCCGCACCGGGTGTTCCAGGACCACCGCAATCGGGTCACTGTCCGCACACGCCCGGGGCGCTCGGGGCGTCTTGCATTCGAAACGCCGCGAGCTATGATACTCCACGGTGCGCTTGCCGTGAGCGTGTCCCTTTCGTGTGGGTGCCACCAATCGGGTCAGGATCGAGGGATGCTGCCAGTGCCGTGGCGAGCAGACATCGAGCCGGCCCCAGCATCCACCGGCGCTCGCGCCGATCACAACCGCAAACCTAGGAGGAATCGAGACCATGAAGCTCAAGAGCATCGCCGGGCTGTTCGCCGCACTCGTCTTCGCCTTCGCCGTCGTCGCCTGTGACGACGGGGACGACGCCACGGAGGCCCCGGCCGAGGTCGCCGGCAGCCGCTTCGCGAGGCCCCGGCCGAGTAGCGAAGCAGGCCGGCGAACGCCGGCCACCAGCATCACGCAGAAACGGTCGAGGCCAGTGCCCCGGCCGTTTCCGATTCCTGGCTCCGAAGCGCTGCTGCGGGGCGTCTCGTGGTGCGTCCAGTCAACACGGCTGTCCCCGGCCAGCGCGCTCTGAGCGTGATCCACGCACGATGTCGCTACCGAGATGGGGCCTCGCCGCGACCTCCTAACGCGCCTGTACCAGTCTAGAATGTCGCAACGCTTGAGCGGCCACGTCCGTGGCGTGCTACGTCTCGCGTGACGAACGAGGGGGACCGGGAGCTGGGTGAAGCTACACCCATCGACGGGACCTTCGGTCGTCACCGCGATCCGCGATGCTGCGGACGTAGGCCATGCCATATCGGCGCGGCAACCCGACCGGTACAGACGATCGATAGGAGGAGAACCGGAACCATGATGAGAAGGAGCCTCGGCGTCCTCGCGGCGACCGGCCTGCTGGCCACCGCCGTCGCTGCGCCCGCGACGGCCCAGGATTCGCGCGTCGTCACCATCCCCGACGGCGAGCCCATCAAGCTCGGCATGATGTTCGTGGTCTCTGGTGCCAACGCGGCGCTCGGTGAGGACCAGGCCATCGGCGTCGAGGTCGCGAAGGAAGACCGTGGCCAGGTACTGGGCCACGACATCGAGCTGGTCCTGCAGGACTCGCTGTGCACCCTCGAGGGCGGCGCCTTGGCGGCCCAGGCCCTGACGTCCGACCCGGACATCATCGGCATCATCGGCCCGACCTGCTCCGGTGCCGTCGACGGTGCCGCGCAGATCATCTCCGAGGCGGGCCTGACCCACATCTCCGGCTCGGCCACCTCACCGCCTCTGACACTGCCGGACCGCGACGCTCGCTTCGACGGCTTCCTGCGCACGGCCTGGAGCGACGCCTTCCAGGGCACGGTCGTGGCCGACTTCGTGGCCAACGAGCTGGGCGTGACCAAGGCCGCGACCATCCACGACGGCTCCATCTACGCGGAGTCGCTGGTGGGCGTCTTCGCCGACGAGTTCGAGGCTCTGGGTGGCGAGATCACCCTGGCCACGGCCGTGAACGACGGCCAGACCGACATGGTCCAGGTCCTGACCAACGTGGCCCAGAGCGGCCCTGAACTGCTGTACTTCCCGATCTTCATCGACGAGGGCGGCTTCATCGTCGACCAGGCGGCCGACGTGGCCGGCATGGAAGACGTCATCCTCTTCGGCAGTGACGGCACTGTTCTCGCCGAAGTTCATCGAGGCTGCCGGGCCGAACGTCGAGGGCATGTACCTCTCGGCCTCCAACTTCGAGCTGCTGGCGGACACCTACCCGGCGATGCTCGAGCGCTACTTCGAGATCGGCAACATCGACCAGCCCCTGGCGACCTTCCACGGGCACACCTACGATGCCGCCAACATCGTCCTCGACGCGGTCGAGAAGGTCGGCGTCGTCAACGACGACGGCTCGGTCAGCATCGACCTGGGCGAGCTTCGCTCGGCCATCTACGCCACCACCGATCACCCGGGCGTGACGGGCACGCTCTCGTGCACCGAGAACGGCGACTGTGGCGCGCCCATCGTCGGCGTCTACCAGGTCGGCGCCGAGGTAGTCGAGGACGGTGTCTGGCCGCCGGAGCTCGTCCAGTAGGTACAGACCATCCGAATCGATCGGACCGGAATGTCGAGCCGGGCGTCATAGCGCCCGGCTCGACCATGTCCCTTGCCCCGCCACCGATGCCAGCGACCGAGCAGCGATGAAGACGACACTCAGGCCCCGTAGACGCCCCAGCAGGACCGAGACGGCCTTCGAGGCCGCCGTCAGCGCCTTCCTGTGGGCCTTCCGCATCGTGCTCGTCCTGCTCGTGGTCGTGGGCTCGTTCCTGACCCTCTCGAGCGGCAAGTTCTCGATCGAGACCTGGGTCGACCTCGTCGTCAACGGCGCCGTCCAGGGCGGCATCTATGCGCTCATCGCCCTGGGCTACACGATGGTCTACGGGATCATGAAGATGATCAACTTCGCCCACGGCGAGATCTTCATGATCGGCATCTTCGCCGGCTACTTCACGGCGACCTTCCTCGACCAGGCCGGATTCCTCAACGCCAACGTGCTGACGTCGATCATCTCGTTCCTGCTGATGATGCTCGTCGCCGCAGGCGCGTCCACGCTCGTGGCCCTGGCCGTCGAGCGCGTCGCCTACCGGCCGCTGCGCAACTCGCCGCGACTGGTGCTGCTCATCAGCGCCATCGGCGCCTCGTTCTTCCTGCAGTACACCATCGCGGGCCTGTTCGGCTCGGCGTCTTCCGCTACCCCACCATCGACATCCTCGAGGAACAGGTGGCGCTGCCCGTGCTGTCGGTGCTGGGGCTGAAGTGGATCGAGGTCGTGGTCATCGTGGCGGCGCTGGTGATGATGGCCGTCCTGTACCTCTTCGTCATGCGCTCGAGGATCGGCACCGCCATCCGTGCGGTCTCGGAGGACAAGCAGACGGCGGCCCTCATGGGCATCGACGTCAACCGCGCCATCGTCACGACCTTCGCCGTCGGCGCGGCCATGGCCGGCGCGGCGGGAGTCCTCTACGGCTCGCTGTGGGGCATCGTCTACTTCTTCAGCGGCTTCATCCCCGGCATCAAGGCCTTCACCGCCGCGGTCCTCGGCGGCATCGGCAACATCCCCGGCGCCATGGTCGGCGGCTTCGTCCTGGGCGAGGCCGAGGCGATCGGCTCGCTGCTCTTCTTCGATGGCCTGGGTGTGCCGTCGCCCGAGCCAGCTCAAGGACGTCATCGCCTTCACCATCCTCGTCATGGTGCTGATGTTCCGGCCCCAGGGCATCCTGGGCGAGCGCCTCTCGAGGTCGCGGGCATGACCGCCGGACCGACCACGACCACGCCAGCGGCACGCTGCATCGAGACCTGCTCGGCCTGGAAGCAGGTCTTCATCGTGGGCCTCCTCTTCGGCGGCGCGGCGCTCTACGTGACGCTCGTGGGCATCGTGGGCACGTTCGAGGAACGAGCCGTCATCGACGACGTCATCACGGTGGGCCAGCTGGTGCTGCTGCTCACCGCCATCATCGCCGGCTATGTCGGTGCCGTGAAGGCGCCGCCGGGCGCCATCAACAGGATCATCGGCTCGGCCGTGGCCGGGCTCATGTCCGGGGCCGCGCTCTCGCTGCTCATCCTCATCGGACCGGCGCTCGACCTCGGCGAGTACTTGCCCAACGCCTCACGTGACCTCTACGACCTCATCTCCGGGGCAGAGATCCTGGGCGTCGAGGAGACCCGCGAGATGTGGCGCGGCGAGGCCTTCCCGGACACCTTCTGGTTCCCGCCGTGGTCGGGACCAGCCTCGGCGCACTCGGAGGGCTGCTGTCGCTGCTGCCGCGCATGGCGCGCAACCTCATCGTCATCGGCGGCGGCGCGCTCGTGGTCATGGGTCTCTTCTCCGGCATCGTGCGCTCCCCGATGCTGCAGCACGAGCTGACCTCGGGCGTGGCGCGCGAGCTGTTCGCCTCCGACGGCCTGCGCATGCCGGGTGTCATCCTGATCCTGGGCCTGGTGCTGCTCGTCTACCTGGCCTGGGTGCTGTTCAAGCCCCGCGAGCGATGGCGCAAGGTGCCCAAGGAGACGCAGCAGCACCCGGCCGTGGTCATCCCGGCAGGTGCCCTCGCGCTGCTCTTCGTGCTGCTGCTGCCGCTGGGCTTCACCGGCCTCGTGCCCTCGGTCATCGCCCTGATCGCGCTGTATGCGTTGATGGGCCTGGGCCTCAACATCACGCTCGGCCTGGCCGGTCTGCTGGACCTGGGCTTCGTGGCCTTCTTCGCCGTCGGCGCCTACACGGTCGCGCTGCTGACTCGGTACCGGCGATGTCGGCATCGCCGCGCTTCCCTTCTTCGTGGCCATTCCCATCGCCATCCTCGCGGCCATGGGCTTCGGCCTGCTGCTGGGCCTGCCCATCCTGGGCATCCGTGGCGACTACCTGGCCATCGCCACCCTGGGCTTCGGCGAGATCATCGCCATCCTCGCTCGCTCTGACCTGATGAAGCCGCTCATCGGCGGTCCGGCCGGCATCACCGGCATCCCCAAGCCGCTGGCGTCGATCGGCATCGAGGTCGGTGCCGGCAGCTGGCTTGCCGGACCCAACCAGATCTACTACGTTTCGCTCATCTCCATGGCGGTCATCGCCTTCGTCGCCGTGACGGCTGCGAGATTCACGCCTGGGCCGGGCCTGGATCGCCATCCGCGAGGACGAGGACGTGGCCGAGGCACTGGGCATCAACCTGGTCCAGACCAAGTCGCTGGCCTACATGCTGGGCGCGGCCTTCGCGGGCCTCGGTGGTGCCGTCTTCGCCGCCCTCTTCGGCTCCATCCAGCCCACCTCCATCAACATCCAGGTGTCGATCCTGGTCGTGACCATCATCGTCATCGGCGGCATGGGCAGCATCCCCGGCGTGGTCCTGGGGGCCATCGTCATCATCGGCCTGCCGGAGCTCTTCCGCGAGTTCGCCGAGTACCGCTTCCTGCTCTACGGCGTCGCCCTCATCCTCGTGGTGCGCTGGCGCCCGGAGGGCCTCATGCCCTCCAGGATCGGACGCCAGGAGATGCGCCGGGAAGACATACCGACGGAGGGGGACGGTCCTGCTCCGCCCCGTCAGCCCGAGGTCGAGGCGGCATCGGTCTCGAACGGGGGCGCATAGCGATGGCGCTGCTCGAAGTCCAGGACGCAACCAAGCGATTCGGCGGCTTGACCGCGGTCAATGACCTCACGTTCGACCTCGATGAGGGGGCCATCGTCAGCGTCATCGGCCCCAACGGCGCGGGCAAGACGACGTTCTTCAACTGCATCGCCGGCTTCTACCAGATCGACGAGGGCAGCATCACCCTCGACGGTACCGAGATCCATGAGCTGCGTCCGGACAAGATCGCCCGACTGGGCCTGTCGCGGACATACCAGAACATCCGCCTCTTCGGGGGCATGACCGCGACCGAGAACGTGCTCGTGGGTGAGCACCAGCACTTGACCTCGACGTGGATCGAGGCCGTCCTGCACACGCGGGGCCAGCAGAAGGAAGAGGCCGAAGCCCTCGACGAGGCGCACAAGCTGCTCGACTATGTCGGCCTCGAGGGTCGGCACGATCTGTTGGCCAGCAACATGCCCTACGGCGATCAGCGCCGACTGGAGATCGCCCGCGCCCTGGGAACATCGCCGCGGCTCCTGCTGCTAGACGAGCCGACTGCCGGCATGAACCCGGCCGAGACTCACGATATGACCGGGCTCATCCGCCGGCTGCGCGACGACCTGGGCATCACCATCCTGCTCATCGAGCACGAGATGCGCGTGGTCATGGGCATCTCCGAGCGTATCACCGTGCTCGACTACGGCGAGCGTATCGCGGAGGGCACGCCGGTCGAGATCCAGCGCGACCAGCGGGTCATCGAAGCCTACCTGGGCAAGGCTGCAGCCGAGGCGGAGGCCATGCGGATCGAGACCCAGGAAGCAGGGACCGACGGCCGCAGCGGCGAAGAAGGACTGACCATGGCCCTGCTCGAGATCAACGACCTGCACACCTACTACGGCAAGATCCATGCCCTGCGGGGAGTCTCGCTGACCGTCGACGAGGGTGAGATCGTCACGCTCATCGGGGCCAATGGCGCCGGCAAGACGACGACGCTCAACACGGTCAGCGGCCTACTCGTGCCCAAGGAGGGCAGCGTCCACTTCGACGGTGACGACGTCACCCACGTGGCTCCGCACGACATGGTCACGCGCGGCGTGGTACAGGTGCCGGAGGGGCGGCGCATCTTCGCCCAGCTGACCGTCGAGGAGAACCTGCTCATGGGCGCCTACACGGTCGACGACAAGGCGCAGGTGAAGGAGGGTGTGGATAACGCCTACGAGATGTTCCCGCGGCTCAAGGAGCGCCGCAGCCAGATCGCCGGCACGCTCTCGGGTGGTGAGCAGCAGATGCTGGCCATGGGCCGGGCGCTCATGACCAAGCCCCGCATCCTGCTGCTGGACGAGCCCTCCATGGGCCTTGCCCCGAACCTCGTCGAGTACATCTTCGAGACCATCCAGCGCATCCACCAGGAAGGGGCGGCCATCCTGCTCGTGGAGCAGAACGCAGCCACGGCGCTGGCCATCGCCAGCCGCGGCTACGTGCTGCAGACGGGCCAGATCATCCTGGCCGACTCGGCCGCCGGACTCGCTGCCAACGAGGACGTCAAGCGCTCCTACCTGGGCGAGATCTAGCGCTCCTAGCGGCCGCTCAGGTCGTGGGCGCTGGTACCGCCACCGGGCAGTCCCATCAGCGGTGAGGGCGGGTTGGGGTCGTCGGCCGTGGGTGCCTTGGCGCCCTCGCTCAGGAAGCGACGCAGGAACTGTTGCGTGGCCTCTTCCTGCGGATCGTCGAGGACCTGTTCTGGCGGTCCCTCCTCGACCACCACGCCGCCCTCGAGATAGATGACGCGGTCGGCCGCCTCGCGAGCGAAGGCCATCTCGTGGCTGACCACGATCATCGTCGAGCCCTCGTGCGCGAGCTGCTCCATGACCACGATGACCTCGCCGATGAGCTCGGGGTCGAGCGCGCTGGTGGGCTCGTCGAAGAGCAGCACCTCCGGCTCCATGCACAGCGCCCGCGCGATGGCGGCACGCTGCTTCTGACCGCCGGACATGCGCGCCGGGTACTCGTCACGTTTGTCGAGCAACTGGACCTTGTCGAGGTAGCGCTCGGCGGTGGCGATGGCCTCGTCCTTGTTGACGCCCTTGACGTGGATAGGTGCCTCGATGCAGTTCTCCATCACGTTCATGTGCGGGAAGAGGTTGAACTCCTGGAAGACCATGCCCATGCGTTGGCGTACCTGTCGGATGTCCGACCTGCGTGAGCGACCCTCCAGCTGCAGGGGGTCGGCCACCACGCTCAGATCGACCGATGCGCACCTCGCCGACCGTGGGCTCCTCCAGGAAGTTGAGGCAACGCAGGAAGGTCGTCTTGCCCGAGCCAGAACGACCGATGAGCATGACCGTCTCGTGCTGGCGGACTGCCAGGTCGATGCCCTTGAGCACGTGCACATGGCCGAAGTACTTCTCGATGCCGGTCGCCTCGAGGACGACGTCGCCGAGTGCCACCATCAGCGATCACTCCTGGCCATGCGCCGCTCGAGGCGCTCCTGTGAAGTACGAGAAGATGATGGTCAGGATCCAGTACATCAGGGCGGCGATGCAGCAGGGTCTCCAGCATCCGGAAGTTGGACGAGCCGACGGTTCGAGCGCGCCACAGCAGCTCGGTCACACCGATGACGGCCAGCAGCGACGTGTCCTTGATCATGGCGATGAACTCGTTGCCGATGGCCGGGATGACGATGCGGATGGCCTGCGGCAGGACGATGCGGGCCATCACCCGGTTCTGGGTCAGGCCCAGGGCCTCGGCGGCTTCGCGCTGCCCTGGGGGCACCGCCTGGATGCCGGCCCGGAAGATCTCGGTCATGTACGCGCCGTAGTTGAAGGCGACCGCGAAGGTGCCCATGATGAAGGCGTCGACGGTGCCGAAGCCGGGCCAGATCTGGGGCAGGGCCAGCCAGATGAACAGGATCTGGACGAGCAGCGGCGTTCCGCGCACCAGCGACACGTACAGCGTCGCGACGGCGTAGATGGGCGCGCTCTTGGATAGCCGGCCCATGGCGCCGGCCAGCGCGAAGACGACGGCCAGCAGGATGGCCGACACGGAGATGAGGATGGTGGCGCCTGCGCCGCCGAGGATGAACTGCCACCACTTGCCCATGAATCCGGCGTCGATGGCATCCGCCCAGACGAGGATGGCGATGAGACCGCCGATGGCGATGAGCCAGGTAAGCCCGAAGACGACCCGGAAGCGGCGACGACGCCGGGCGTCGGCGGACTCGATGGCATGGACGATCGGCGCCAGGTCCGACGCGTCACCAGCGCCACCGGGCCTCGTGTCGTGGGACTGTGCTGCTGCGGTCATGAGGTCTCCCGATACGAGGCAGGGGGGCGCCCAGCGCCCCCTGCCTCGTGCTAGCTCGCCTCGACTTCGCTAGCTGACTACTCGCCCACCTGCTTGGTGAGGTCTTCGCCGTACCACTTGATGCTGAGCTCGCTGAGCGTGCCATCCTCGTGCATCGCGGTGATCGCGTCGCTTACGGCCTGCACGAGGGAGTCGTTGTCCTCGACGGACTTGTCGAAGGCTGCCGCGAGCGGCTCGTAGAAGATCGGGTCGCCGACAGCGACCACGGGCAGGCCATCATCGATGGCCTGCTGGACGGTCGGGGCGGCAGTGATCCAGCCCTCGAAGTCCTTGCGGCCAGCGCCCCACTCGTTGGCGCAATCCCGGTCCGTCTCGCGCGAGACCACGACCGAGCCCTCGGGCGGCGTCACGTCGGGCGTCAACGAGCCGAGGTCCAGGTCGCCGTTGAACCAGTCCAGGTAGGTCGTCGCGGCGCCCACGCAGAAGGTCTGGCCGGCCAGGTCATCCACGCTGTCATAGCCGAGATCGGCACGGGCCGCGACCTGGGCCGGCGTGAAGTAGTAGGGCACAGAGAAGTCGATGACCTCCTCACGGGGCGTGGTGATGGTCATGGACCCCACGCTCATGTCGAAGCGGTCGGCCCAGTTGCCCGCGGTGATGACAGACCAGGCCTGTGGCGTAGGCACCAGCTCCACGCCCAGTCGCGCTGCGATCTCCGCTCCGACATCGAGGTCGAAGCCGATGATGTTGCCCTCATCATCGAGGAACGACTGTGGCGGATACAGGGGGTCCGTGGACATGACGATGATGCCCCGGTCCTGGATGCGGCCAAGATGATCGCTTTCGACCTGGGCGACTGCCACGGTGGCGACCAGCGAGACGGCCAATGCGGCCGCGGACGTGATGGCGATTGCTCGCCGGCTACTAGTACCCATCGAGAGTAGGCCCTCCTCTTATCGTTTCCTTGCTCTTGGGACTTGGGTGGCCTTCGGTATAACACGCATGCGCAACCTCGCGCGGCCGATGCCGCGCTTCGCACCCAAATGGAACGCCATCGCAACGTACCGGGCTGGGACTGGCCTTAGACTTGAGGCATGGACGCTGAGAGCTGGTTGACGAGCGAACTGGCGTCGTTCGGCTGCGCCGCCTGTGGACAGGCCTACGGCGAGGGGCACATCCGCCTCATCGCGCAGCGCGAGGAGCTGTACTTCGTCGATCTGTCGTGTGATCACTGTGGCTCGCAGGCCGTCGCCATCGTGACCATCCAGATCGATGGCGAGATGGCCACCATCGAGACCGGTGAGCTGGTGCGCGCCGGTCAGCTCGACCTCGACGCGGTCCCGGACGGCCCGCCCATCAGCGCCGACGACGTGCTCGACGCCCACTCCCTGCTCGATGACTTCCAGGGAGACGTGCACCAGCTCATCGCCCGCTTCGGCGGGGAGCGACGTTGAACCAGTCACCCCACTTCGCGCACGCCAGCGAGGCGGAGCTGGCCCGCATCCTCGACTACTACAAGGTCGAGTGGCGATACGAACCGCACACCTTCGCCATCCGCTGGAACAGCGAGGGCATGGTCGTCGAGTCGTTCGCTCCGGACTTCTACCTGCCCGACCTGGACATGTACGTGGAGCTGACCACGCTCAAGCAGAGCCTTGTGCGCAAGAAGAACCGCAAGCTGCGGCACCTGCGGGAGCTCTACCCCATGATTCGCATCAAGCTGTTCTACGCGCGCGATTTCAAGGCCCTGATGCTCAAGTACGGTCGCCTCGACGTGGCGGCCTCGCTCATCGGCATCGGCGGTCAGCCGCCGCCCAAGCGAGTCGCTGTCGGCGTCACGGGCGGGCAGCGAGCCGCGGGTGCGCTGCCCGAGTCCGACCAGGCCACCGACTGACATCCCGTCAGGTCATCGACCAAGAGGAGGAGCGGAGCGGATGCCCGCATCAGCACTGGAGCAGGACGTCGCCGAGGTCCTCATCGACGAAGCCACCCTGCAGGCCAAGATCGCCGAACTGGGCGCCCAGGTCTCAGCCGACTACGCCGAGCGGCAGGTCACGCTGGTGAGCGTGCTCAAGGGTGCGCTGCCTTTCATGGCCGACCTGATGCGCGCCATCAGCATCCCCGTGCGCATCGACCTCATGGAGGTCTCCTCGTACGGCAGCGGCACCGAGTCGACGGGTCGCGTGCGCATCCTCAAGGACCTGTCCTCGTCCATCGAGGGCAAGCACGTGCTCATCGTCGAGGACATCATCGACACGGGGCTGACACTGAACTACCTGACCCAGTACCTCAGCGGCAAGGAGCCCGCCAGCCTCGGCATCTGCACGCTGCTCGACAAGCCGGCGCGCCGTCTCGTCGACATCGACCTCGACTACCGGGGCTTCGAGATCCCCGATCGCTTCGTCATCGGCTACGGGCTCGACTACGACGAGATCTACCGCAACCTGCCCTACATCGGCGTGCTCAAGCCGGAGGTCTACGGCGGCGAGTGAGGCGTGGTCTGGGGCGAGGGCGGACGCTCATCGCCATCGGCGCCGTGCTCGGTGCGGTGGCCACGTTCCTGCCCTGGGTGACCGCGGCCGGTGCGGTCCGGGACCCGCGGCCGTACGACGGCTTCATCGGGCCGGGTGGCATCATGTTCCTGGCCGCGGTGGCCATGCTGGCCATCATCGTGCTGCCGTATACGACCAAGACGCGGCATGTCGCCATCGATCGCGCCGTCGTCTATCTGGGCTTGGTGGCCATCGGCGTGGGAGCCCTGGCCGTGACCGCGCTCGACCTACTGGCCATCGAGGGCAACAAGAGCCTGGCGCCGCTATATGCACCTGGCCTGTGGCTGGCCATCGCCGGCATGGCCATCGCGACCTGGGGTGTGCTCGAGCTCTTCGCGGAGAAGCCACCAGCGCCATAGCTGCCGGCGGAAGGTCGGGCGGCGCCCCGCTATACTCCCACCCAGTATCCCGATGGACATCGAAGAGGAGGTCAGGTGGGCGTCAGCTCCGGGGGCAGCAAGGGACGGCGAGCGGCCGCCAACCAGCCGCGACCCTACGCGGGATCACGTGAGCAGGTGCTGCGGCGGCTGGCGCGCATGGAGGGCCAGGTCCGTGGTGTGGCGCGCATGATCGAGCGCGACGAAGACTGCGTCGACGTGCTGCAGCAGACGGCTGCGCTGCGAGCCGCGGTGGATGCGGTGTCCATGCTGCTCATGGAGGATCACGTCCACGGCTGCGTCACCTCGGCCGTCGAGACCGGTGACACCGACACACTGACCGATGAGGTCATGGATGTCGTACGGCGCGGCATGGGGCGGCCCGTGCGCGCCAGCCGGACCAGCCCCGATACCTGATCGGTCCGGCCCAAGGGTCCTGCCGCGCGCGGATAGCGGGAGCCCGTCCACGGGACGGGCCACTTATCCACCATGCGGCCCCCTTTCCACAATGGTGACCGGGCGCACCGCGGTTCGTGGATAACCTCCTTGACGGCCTCGGCAACGCTACGGACACTGCCCTTCCCTGCACCACGCGGTGCCCTACGTGGTGTCGTGCAGCGGCGAAGTACGGTAACGCCGCCCGTGGCGATGTGTGGAGAGATCCACACGCGACGACCGTCCGGGTGTCGGAAGACCGAAACGTCGATGGGTGCCAGGAACGTTCCAGCGCCGGGAGCGGCTTTGGCCCGGGTCACGTGTTCGCGACGACGACCGCGAACCGGCCATGAGGAGGGTCGCTTCCGGCGCATCTCCATGTCTGGCCCCGGATCACCATCCGGCCCGTCCTAGAGCGAGGGGAACAGCGATCCAGTGACCGACTCCGCGGGCCCGTCGCGGCGCGAGCTACCGACCGACCCGGTCGCCCTGGCACCCATGGGCGATGCCTTCGACTCGGAGCTCGAGCTGGGCCTCGCCGAGCTGGGCCTGCTGGACACGGCAGCGGCGGGGGAGCGCGCGCGACGCAGCTACGAGGCCCACGCCCGGCTGCTCCGCGACTGGAGCGCGGCCATCAACCTCACCGCCATCCGCGAGCCGGTGGACATCGCCCGAAGGCACGTCTGTGATTCGCTCAGCGCAGCCCGGCGACTGACGGAGCTGGTCGCGCCCGGGGCATCACTGCTGGACATCGGCAGCGGTGGTGGCTATCCGGGCCTGCCGCTGGCCGCTTGCCTGCCGCTGTCGCGCGTGGGCCTGCTCGACTCGGTCGGCAAGAAGGCCCGCTTCCTGGGCGTGGCCGGTGCCGCCGTGGCCGCCATCCTGGACGAGGTCGACGAGGAAGACCGGCGCGCGGTCGACATCGAGGCGATCGCAGAGCGGGCCGAGGACATCGCCGATGAGCCCGACCATCGCGGCGCCTGGGACATCGTCACCACCCGTGCCGTGGGCTCGCTCGCAGAGGTCGTCGAGCTGAGCCTGCCCCTCGCCCGTGAGGGTGGCTCGGTCGTCGCCTGGAAGCGCGAGGAAGAGCGTGGCGGTCTCAGTGCCGAGTTGCGCGACGCCGGCTCCATCATCCGTGCCGCCGGTGGCGGCCGGCCCGAGGTCGTGGTCATCGATGCCCCCATCCTGGCCGGGCATCGGCTGGTCATCGTGCCCAAGGAACGGTCCACACCCGCCAGCTACCCGCGGCCGGTGGGCGTGCGCAGGCGACGCCAGCACTGAGCCGAGATGCTCGCAACGACGTCGCTGCCTGAGCGTGGCTCGCCGCAGGGTCGAGCCCTGCTACCCTCGCGCCGATGCTCGTCGCGGTCCTTTCCGACATCCACTCCAACGCTCCAGCGCTCGAGGCTGCGCTCGGAGCGGTAGGCACCTTCGACCAGCTCTGGGTGCTCGGCGACATCGTCGGCTACGGCCCTCATCCCGATGAGGTCGTGGAGCGGCTGCGCGCGCTGGACGCCGTGGCCGTGCAAGGCAACCACGACGCCGCGACGCTGGGCCGCATCCCGACCGGCACCTTCAACGATATGGCACGGGCCGCAGTGCGGTGGACCGCACAGACCATCAAGCCCGAGAACCTCGACTGGCTTGCGGAGCTGCCCGAGACACGCGTGGAGGGCGACTTCACGCTGGCACATGGCAGCCCGCGCGACCCCCTCTGGGAGTACCTCTTCTCGATCCCGGCGGCGCGCATCAACCTGGGCGCCTTCGAGACGCCCTACTGCATCGTCGGCCACACACATCATCAGCTCACCTTCCGGGACGACTGGGGCCGGGTGGAGGCCCTGCCCGCCGGGAACGGACAGCGGCTGACGCTGGACGAGCGCCGCTGCATCCTCAACCCGGGCAGCGTGGGACAACCTCGTGACGGCGATCCACGTGCCTGTGCCATGACCATCGACACCGCCTCGGGCGAAGTCACATGGCTGCGCTTCGAGTACGACATCGCACAGACCCAGGCGGCCATCCGGGCAGGGCCGCTGCCCGGGCGCCTGGCCGACCGACTCGAGCGGGGGGTCTAGCACGACGTGAGCGACGAACCTCGGGGCAACCGCGAGCCGGCCGAGCACGTGGACCAGCAAGCGCAGCGCGAGCGCGAGGCAGCCTCACATGCCAGTCCGCCCAAGCCACCGGGACAGCTGCGTGGCCGCAAGATCGGCGACCGCCGTGTCCGCGTCGAGCGGCCCCAGGCCGAGTACTTCCGGTATGCCGCCAAGGACACGCTGGTAGCACGCCCCAAGGCGCACGAGGAGAAGGCGCCCCTGGGCCGCGGTCTGGCCATCGGCCGACGCGTGCTCTTCGGCCGGGCACTGGCCTCTGCGGAGGAAGGCGAGGAGCGCCTGCCCAAGAGGAAGGCGCTGGCCATCTTCAGCTCGGATGCCATCAGCTCCAGCGCCTACGCCACCGAGGAGATCCTGCGCGCGCTGGTGATCGCCGGCGCGGGTGCCGGTGTCGGCTATGGCTACCTGGGCCTGGCCCTGCCGGTGTCCATCGCCCTCGCCGTGCTGCTCGGCGTGGTGGCCCTGAGCTACCGCATGATCGTCGTGGCCTACCCCACCGGCGGTGGCTCCTATTCCGTCTCCAAGGCCACCTTCGGGCGCGTGCCCTCACTGGTGGCAGCTTCCGCTCTGCTCATCGGCTACGTGCTGACCGTGGCCGTGTCCGTGTCCTCGGCATCGGACCAGATCGTCTCGGCCGTCCCGTCGCTGGCCGCCTGGAGCACGTTCATCGCGGTCGGCGCAGTGCTGCTCATCACCGGAGCCAACCTGCGTGGCCTGCGTGAGGCCGGCAACATCTTCGCCATCCCCACCTACCTCTTCCTGGGCATGGCCCTGCTCATGATCGCCCTGGGCACCTACCAGATCATCTTCCAGGGCGTGGGGGCGTCTTATCCTTCGCTCAGTGAGTCCACCGCGGACATGAGCAGCCTGGCCCTCATGTTGCTGGCCGTGCGCGCCTTCTCGGCCGGCTCTGTCGGTCTGACCGGTACCGAGGCCATCGCCACCGGTGTGCCGGCCTTCAAGCCGCCCGAGGCTCGCAACGCGGCCACGACCCTGGCCGTCATGTCGGTCATCCTGGGCACGCTCTTCATCGGCATCACCTTCCTGGCGGATGGGTTCAGCCTCGTCCCCAACGAAGAGGTCACCATCATCGCCCAGGCTGCTGAAGCCGTCTTCGGCGCAGGCTCCATCGGCTTCTTCCTGTTCCTGACCTTCACCACGCTCATCCTGATGCTGGCGGCCAACACCTCGTTCGCAGCCTTTCCGGTGTTGGCCGCCGTGCTGGCGGGCGACCGTTTCTTCCCGCGCGCCTTCTCCTTCCGCGGGGAGCGACTGGCCTACACCCTGGGCATCGTGGTGCTGGGCGTGCTCGCCTCCGTCCTCATCGTGGCCTTCGGTGGCGACACCGGGACGCTCATCCCCATCTACGCGGTGGCCATCTTCACGGACTTCACCATCAGCCAGTCGGGCATGGTCCTGCACTGGCTGCGCCACAAGACGCCGGGCTGGCAGCTGCGCCTGGGTGTCAACGCCTTCGGTGCACTGATCACCGGCATCATCCTGGTGTCGGTGACCATCAGCAAGGCGCCGGAGTCGCTGCTGGTGCTGGTGGTGCTGCCCATGCAGGTGGGTGTGATGTGGTTCATCCAGCGCGAGTACGACACCGTGGGCAAGGACCTGGAGCTCAAGCCGAACCAGGTCTTCCGGGCGCCCAGCAAGAAGAACCGCAGTGATCATCCCGGTGATGAACCTCTCGCGCGCCTCGGTGCAGTCGGTGCAGTTCGGTCGTTCGCTCTCGGATGACGTCAAGGCCGTGCTCATCACCTCGGACCTCGCGGAGGGCGAGGAGCTGCGCCAGCAATGGGAGAAGGCGTTGCCCGGCGTACCGCTCGTCATCGTCGAGACGCCGTACCGATCGCTGGTAGTGCCGTTCCTGCACTACCTCGATGTGATGGCCCCGCCCGATGAGGCGACCGTCACCATCGTGATCCTGCCCGAGTACGTGCCCCGTCACTTCTGGGATCGGATCCTCTACAACCAGACGGCAGCGCAGCTCAAGAACGCCCTGGTGGGCCGGCCTGACACGGTCGTCGCCGACGTGCCGTATGGCAGCGAGCACCGGCATAGCGGCCTGAGCGTGCCAAGAAGCGGCGAGGAAGAGACGAGCAAGGGTGCCGCCCAGGGCCAGGCCAAGGACTAGCCGAATTCCAAATGCGGGTGGAGCAGGCCACTCCTCTCCATCGGCCGTGGGATGCCCGAGGACGTTTCGCCACAGCCGACCGGCGCGAGACGGCGCATACTCTCGAACCGAGCGCCGGTTTCGCGTATTCGACCGCCCTGGTCCCGAACGCGCCCGTGGCCTCCACAAGGAAACTGATGACCGCACGTCGCCGCGGTGTCGAGACGTGCGTGTGAGTGGACCGCTGTCGCGGTTCGCGGATGCCCATGACGACTGACGACGGCGACAAGCGCCCACCTTCCATCCCCGAGAAGACCACCCAGACCCCCAAGCCCCGCCGGCCTGAGTGGCCAGAAGCTGGGTAATCGACGCGTGCGCGTCGACCGGCCCAAGGCCGAGTATTTCCGGTACACGCCGTCCGGTGCGCTGGAGGCCCGTCCCAAGGCCCACGAGGAGAGGGAGTCGCGTCGTCGCTTCGCGGCCACCAGCCGGCGGCTGCTGTTCGGTCGGCCGCTGGCCTCGGCCGAGGAGCTCGGCGAGCGCCTCTCCAAGAAGAAGGCGCTGGCCATCTTCAGCTCCGACGCCATCAGCTCGAGCGCCTACGCCACCGAGGAGATCCTGCGGGCGCTGCTGCTGGCCGGCGTGGGTGTGGCCGTCCTGAACCTGGCCTTGCCCATCTCCATCACCATCGCCCTGCTGCTGGGCATCGTCGCCATCAGCTACCGCCAGGTGGTGGTGGCCTACCCCACCGGCGGTGGCTCGTACTCGGTCTCCAAGGCCAACCTGGGCCGGCTGGCGTCGCTCGTCGCGGCCAGCGCACTGCTCATCGACTACGTCCTGACCGTGGCCGTGTCGATCTCGTCGGCCTCGGAGCAGATCGTGGCGGCCCTCCCGGCGCTGGGTGCCTGGCAGGTGGTCATCGCCGTGGTCATGGTGGCCGTCATCACCATGGCCAACCTGCGCGGCGTGCGCGAGGCCGGCAACATCTTCGCCATCCCGACCTACCTCTTCGTCGGCTCGGCCCTGCTGATGATCGTGCTGGGTGCCTGGCAGATCATCGTGCTGGGGGAGGGCGCCAGCTACGACGCCCTGGCCGAGTCCTCGGTCGACATGGCCAGCGTGGCCCTGGTGCTGCTGGCCATGCGTGCCTTCGCATCGGGCGCCGTGGCACTGACCGGTACCGAGGCCATCGCCACCGGCGTGCCCTCCTTCGATCCGCCGGAACCCAAGAACGCGGCCACCACCCTGGCCGTCATGGCCGTGCTGCTGGCGGTGTTGTTCATCGGCATCACCTTCCTGGCCAACGGCTTCGCCATCGTGCCCAGCGACGAGACCACGGTGCTGTCCATGGTCGCCGGCAGCGTCTTCGGCCTCGAATCGTTCGGCTTCTACCTGTTCCTGACGTTCGCGGCGATCATCCTGATGCTGGCCGCCAACACGTCGTTCTCGGCATTCCCGCGCCTGGCCGCGGTGCTGGCCACCGACAACTTCTGGCCGCGCCGATTCGCCTACCGTGGCGACCGGCTCGCCTTCACCGCCGGCATCGTCGTGCTGGGCGTGCTGGCCGGCATCCTCATCGTCATCTTCGGCGGGAACACCCACGCCCTCATCCCGCTCTACGCGGTGGGCGTGTTCATCGACTTCACCATCAGCCAGACGGGCATGATCCGGCACTGGCTGCGGGAGCGTCCGCCAGGGTATCGACGCCGCCTCACCGTCAACGCCATCGGCGCCGTGGTCACCGGCCTGGTGGCCATCGACGTGGCCGTGGTCAAGGCACCGACCTCGCTCATCGTGCTCGCGCTGATCCCCATCCTGGTCGGCGTGATGTGGTTCATCCACCATGAGTACGACACCGCCGAGAAGGAGCTCGAGGTCGACACCTCGCGCGTGTACGGGAAGCCGACCAAGGGCAATCGCGTGATCATCCCGGTGCCGACGCTGTCGCGTGCCGTCATCCGCTCGGTGCAGTTCGGGCGTTCGCTCTCCGATGACGTCCGTGCCGTGCACATCACCATCGACTCCGAGTCGAGCGAGCAGCTGCGCAAGGACTGGGAGCACATGCTGCCCGACGTGCCGTTGGTCATCATCGAGACGCCCTATCGCTCGCTGGTGCTGCCGTTCCTGCACTATCTCGACGTCATGGCGCCGACGCCGCCCAACACCATCACCGTCGTGGTGCTGCCGCAGTACGTGCCACGGCACTGGTGGGACCGGTTGCTGCACAACCAGAAGACGCATCGCATCCGCGAGGCGCTGGTGGGCCGGCCGGATACGGTCGTGGCCGACGTCCCCTACGGGGCGGAGCGCCGCGGGAGCGTCAGCGAGGGCGGCGGCGGCTACGGGCACGAGGAAGGTGACACTGGCGAGGGCGACACCGAGCGGAAGCCGAAGCGCCGCGTGGGCTGGCGGCGTTGAGCGAGGCGACCTTGAACCAGGCCTGGCCGGCCATGCCGTGGACGCGCTCGGGAGACGTCCGGCCGGCCCGCCCCGATCCGGCCCGCCCCTCGAGGCGGTGGTAGGCTTCCGCCGTGCCCAAGGAAATGCTCGGCGAGCCAGTCAAGCGCGCCGTCCTCAGCCTCAACGGTGGACCCACGGACGAGCTCGTCATCGAGTGCGGCTGCAAGCTGGCTCGCGCAGACTCGAGCGAGCTGGTCGCTATCTACGTGGTCCAGGTCGACTGGAGTCACGATCTCGACGATGATCTCGAGGAGCAGCGGGAGGAAGCCTCGCGCGCGCTCGACCTGGCCGAAGGCATGGCCGAGAAGGAGAAGGTACCGCTCGAATCGCAGTTGCTCCAGGCACGGGACGTCGGCGCCGCGCTCGTCGATGAGGCGGTCGCGCTCGGGGCCGATGCCATCGTCATGGGTCTGCCCTACAAGGTCCGCTTCGGCGGCGACTTCGCCCTCGGGGACACCATCCCGTACGTATTCAAGAACGCGCCCTGCCGCGTCTTCGTGGTCCGTGAACCGGTCGCGAAAAGCGAGGAGCGCGACGAAGTGATGAAGAGGATCTGAACGATGCGCGTGATCATCGTCGGCAGCGGCCGAGTCGGCGCCGGGCTGGCCAGCGAGCTCGCCGAGGAGGGCCACGAGGTGGTCATCCTCGACATCAAGACCGAGGCATTCCGCCGCCTTGCGCCGGGCTTCTCCGGGCCAGGCGCTACGCGGTGATGGCACCGACGAGGACGTGCTGGAGCGTGCCGGTGCGCGCGAGGCAGAGTGGTTCTTCGCGCTCACCCACGGCGACAACCGCAACATCCTCGCGTCCGAGCTGGCCAAACAGGTGTTCGGCATCCCACACGTGCTGTGCAAGATCAACGACCCGGTGCGCTCCAAGGCCTACGCCACGCTGGGCATCGATACCGTCAACCGGACCGAGATGATGCTCGACAGCATCGGCCGTCACATGGGCAGGCCGGCCGTTCCCGGCGCCGGCGATGTCACGGTCGCCATCGCGCCGCCGGCGGCCAGGGCGACGCCCGTCGCCGATGCGCCGCTGCCGGCCGCCGACGTTGCGGTGCCCGCCGCTGGCGCGGCCGCAACCCCACCTGACAGGACTGGAGACCGCTGACGTGTTCGTGATCGTCGTGGGTGGTGGCCGCATCGGCTTCTACCTGACCAAGGAGCTCCTCGCCGAGGGCCACGAGATCGTGCTCATGGAGAAGGACCCCGGCTCCGCCGAGCGCATCCGCGATGAGCTCGGGGCCGTGGTCGTGAACCGGGACGGCTGCGAGGGCACCCATCTCGCGGAGGCCGGCGCCAACCGTGCGACCATCGTGGCCGCCGTGACCGGCGACGACGCCGACAACCTCGTCGTCTGTCAGATGGCCAAGCATCACTTCGACGTGCCGCGCACGATCGCTCGAGTCAACAACCCACGCAACGAGGTCCTCTTCCGCAACCTCGGTGTCGACGAGATCATCAGCCCCACGCGCATGGTGCTGGCAGCCATCGAGCAAGACATCCCGGTGCACGAACTGCTGCACCTGGCCAACCTCGAGGGCGGCGAGTTGGAGTTGCTCGAGGCGCAGATCGCCGGGGACTCCCCGGCCCTGGGTCGCCATCCCGCGGACATCGCGCTGCCGGACGGCTGCACGCTATTCGTGGTCATCCGCGACGACAAGGCCCAGCCGGTCCGCCCCGAGACGATCTTCCAGGAGGGCGACAAGGTCATCGCTATCTCGCGCACGGAGTGTGAGAACGACCTGCGCATGCAGTTGATCGGCCACGTCCCGGAGATCGCCTCCGCCTAGGCGGCCCTGTCCTGCGGCCCCCTCCAGGACCCGACCCGTGGACGATCTGGAGGCGACCGCGAGCGCCACGCTTGTGTCTGGCGGAGGGACGTGGCACACTCACCGTCCTGCACCGATGCACTGGTAGCCTTCGTGTCATGTCTCATGTCAGCATACCTACCACTGCGTTCGTCATAGGACTTGACAATGGTATTGGTAGGGTTCTAGTATCGAGCGTGTGCAGGGCGGGGTTCTCAGCCCGCCCGGTGCCCCACACAGGACTGAAGCACACCACGAGACACGGAGGAACCGACCATGACCATGACACGCAGGCCGCGCACCGGCTCAGACCTGATGAGCTTCCGCCAAGTCGTCGACCGTCTATTCGATGACGCCGCCTTCCGGCCGCTGGCCTGGGGCGGCTCGAACGAGGCGCGACTGCCGCTGGACATCACCTCCAGCGAGGAAGCCGTCACCATCGAGGCGGCGCTGCCGGGCATCCACCCCGAGGATGTCGAGATCACCGTCCACCAGGACAATCTGACCATCGGCGTCAAGGAGCAGGCGGAGCGCGAGACCCAGGAGGGCGAGCGCGTCTACCGAGAGCTGCGTCGCAGCGCCGGCAGCCGTACCCTCACGCTCCCGACCGGGCTCGATACCGAGAACGCCGTCGCCACCTTCGACAACGGCATGCTCCGGCTGAGCATCCCGCGTGCCGAGGCGGCCAAGCCCCGCCAGATCCCCGTTACAGCAGTCGCGGAGGCGCACGTCGCGGTGACCGCTGAGATCGCGGAGGTCGAGGTGGGCGTGGAGTCGGCCGGGCAGGCCTGACCCGTGGCAGCTAGAGGCGGAGCGCGTCAGCGTCCGAGCGGGCCCGACGGCAGCCGGCCGGTCTACGTCATCAGCGTGGCCGCCGAGCTGGTCAGCGTTCACCCCCGTACGCTGCGCATCTACGAGGGTGAGGGGCTGGTCTGTCCAGCCCGCACCCCGACCAACATCCGGCTCTACTCGGAAGACGACCTGCGCCAGGTCCTCTGGATCCGCCACCTCACCCAGAACCTGGGCGTGAACCTGGCCGGGGTCCGCGTCCTCTTCGAGCTCGAGGAGCGCCTGGGCACACGCATCCTCGAACAGCTGTACAGCGAACGCGATACCGCCGTTCATGCCGACGGCACCGCGCCTGATGCGGCGGCGGACGAGATGTCCGCCGCCGCAGAGGGCAGCCCCAAACCCGACCGGACCGCCAAGGAGATCTGATGGCCACCAAGCCCACGAAGACAAAGAGCGCCCGCAACGACGAAGGAAGAGGCCTCGAGCTCGTCTGCGAAGCTCCCAGGTGGTGCCCGCGTGCTGCCGCTCGTGGCCTTGCGGGAGACGGTCATCTTTCCGGAGATGATCGTGCCCCTGCAGGTCGGTCGCGAAAAGTCGGTGAAGGCGCTTGACGAAGCCGTGAACGCCGATTCGTTCATCGCGCTCGTGACCCAGCGCCAGGCCGAGCGCGAGGACATCGACTCCACCGACGAACTCTATGAAGTGGGCACGCTGGCCAAGATCGCCCAGGTCGTCCAGGCCCAGGACGGCACCGTGCGTGCCATCGTCCAGGGCCAGCAGCGCCTGCGCCTCGTCGGCTTCGAGTCGAACGATTCGTACATCTCGGCCAAGGTCGAGGTGCTCGACGACCAAACACCCGAAGACCTCGAGGTCGAGGCCCTCGTTCAGACGGTCCAGAGCCAGATCGAGCAGTACGTGCAGTCGGGCGCTCCCGTGCCCCCGGAGGCCGCCGTCGCGGCGCGCAACATCAGCGAGCCGGGCCTGCTGGCCGACATGGTCGCGTACACGCCGGACATGACCACCGAACAGCGCCAGGAGCTGCTCGAGACACTCGACGTGGTCGAGCGGCTCAAGCTGGTCTCCGCGTTCCTGGCCCGCCAGGTCGAGATCCTCGAGCTCAAGGGCCGCATCCAGTCCGAGGTCAAGTCGGAGCTGGACAAGACGCAGCGCGAGTACATCCTGCGCGAGCAGCTGAAGGCCATCCAGCGCGAGCTCGGCGAGGACGATCCACAGCAGGCCGAGGTCAACGAGCTTCGCGAGAAGGTCGAAGAGGCCAACATGCCTGAGGAGGTCAAGGAGCGGGCCCTCAAGGAAGTCGACCGCATGAGCCGGATCCCCTCGGCCTCACCGGAGGTCGGCGTCATCCGCACCTACGTCGACTGGCTGGTGGCCCTGCCCTGGGACAAGTCGAGCGACGACAACCTCGACATCAAGCAGGCTGCCGTCGTCCTCGACGAGGACCACTACGGTCTCGAGAAGGTCAAGGAGCGCATCCTCGAGTACCTCGCCGTGCGCTCGCTGGCGGATACCATCCGCAGCCCCATCCTGGCCCTCGTCGGACCTCCCGGTGTGGGCAAGACGTCGCTGGGCAAGTCGGTGGCGCGCGCCATGGGCCGCGAGTTCGTGCGCATGAGCCTTGGCGGCATCCACGACGAGGCCGAGATCCGCGGCCACCGCCGTACCTACATCGGCGCCCTGCCCGGTCGCGTCATCCAGAACATCAAGACGGCGCGGCACCAACAACCCGGTGTTCATGCTCGACGAGATCGACAAGATCGGCATGGACTTCCGCGGCGACCCCAGCTCGGCGCTGCTCGAGGTCCTCGATCCCGAGCAGAACAACACCTTCGCCGACAACTATCTCGAGGTGCCGTTCGATCTGTCCAAGGTGCTCTTCATCGCCACGGGCAACCTCATCGATCCCATCCCCATGGCGCTGCGCGACCGTATGGAGATCATCGGGCTGCCGGGCTACACGCACCGTGAGAAGGCCGAGATCGGGCGTCGCTTCCTGGTGCCCAAGCAGATGACGAACCACGGCCTGAAGCCGAGGCAATGTGGCCATCACTGACGAGGCCATGACGAAGCTGGTGCAGTCGTACACGCACGAGGCCGGAGTGCGCAACCTCGAGCGTGAGATCGCCAACGTCATGCGCAAGGTCGCGCGCACGGTGGCCGAGGGTCGCAAGTCCAAGACGAACGTCAACGAGCGCAAGCTCCACCAGCTCCTCGGCCCGCCGCGCTTCGAGTACGGCGAACTGGAGCCCGAAGACCAGGTTGGCGCAGCCACCGGTCTGGTCGTGACCGAGGTCGGCGGCGATGTCGTCTCGGTCGAGGTCACACGCATGGAGGGCAAGGAGGACTTCATCCTCACCGGCCAGCTGGGTGACGTGATGCGCGAGTCTGCCCGCGCCGGGCTGTCGTGGACCCGTGCCAACGCGTCCCGGCTGGGCGTCAAGCGCGAGCTGTTCGAGAAGCACACCATGCACATCCACGTGCCTGCCGGAGCCATCCCCAAGGATGGCCCCTCGGCCGGCGTGACCATGGCCACAGCCATGGTCAGCTCGCTGACCGGCATCCCGGTCAACAAGGATGTGGCCATGACCGGCGAGATCACGCTGCGCGGCCGGGTCCTACCCATCGGCGGCCTGAAGTCCAAGATCCTCGCTGCGCACCTCTCCGGTGCCAAGATCGGTGATCCTGCCCAAGAAGAACGAGAAGGACCTGCGCGACGTGCCCGAGGAGGTCCGCAAGAAGATGAAGCTGGTCCTCGTCGAGAACATGGACCAGGTGCTGGCCGCGGCCCTGCGCCGCAAGCCACGCCCACTCAAGCCTACGCCCGCCACGCCCAAGGCCAAGAACGAGGCGAAGGGCGCCAAGACCCCTCCATCCAAGACCCCGCTGTTCCCGCCGGATCAGCCGCCAGCGGTCGCCTAGGAACAGAAGGAGACGATGGAGTATCGCGACTACTACGCCACCCTCGGCGTAGACAAGGGCGCCAGCCAGGCCGACGTCAAGAAGGCCTTCCGTCGCCTTGCTCGCGAGAACCATCCTGACGTCAACAAGGGCGACGACAAGGCCGAACGGCGCTTCAAGGAGGTCAGCGAGGCCAACGAGGTCCTCTCCGACCCCGAGAAGCGCAAGGCCTACGACCAGCTCGGTGCCAACTGGCAGGCCTACCAGGGGGCCGGCTCCACCGCTGCCGGCAACCCCTACGCTGGCTTCGCCGGCAGCGCCGGTGGCTTCCCCGGCGGAGTGCGCTTCGAGTACGGCGGCAGTGCTGAGGACCTGTCCGGCTTCAGCGATTTCTTCCGCACGTTCTTCAGCCGGGGCGGAGTTCGCGAGGCCGGCGGTCCAGGTGCTGCGGGCGGCGCTGGACACATCGACATCGATCCGCTCTTCGGCGGGCTCGGCGGCGACAGCGGCGCCGGCTATGCCTCATCCGGCTTCGGCACTGCCTCCGCCCGTGGCCGGCGCCGGACGCCGCCCCGTCCGCTCGACGCCACGGCCGACGCCACCATCAGCCTCGAGGAGGTACAGCGTGGGACCGAGCGGCACCTCGAGGTCGCCGGCAAGACGCTGGAGGTCACGATCCCAGCGGGCGTCCGCGACGGCCAAAAGATCCGTCTCTCCGGCAAGGCCGACGGTGGCGGAAACGTGTACATCACGGTGCGCGTCACCAAGCACCCCGTATTCATCCGCGACGGCGCCGATCTGACCATGGACCTGTCACTGACGCTAGGTGAGGCCCTACTCGGGTCGGAGGTCCGTATCAGCACCCTGAGCGGCAAGGAGCTGGCGCTGACCATCCCGGCCGGCACCCAGAACGGCCGCGTCTTCCGGCTCACCGGCCAGGGCTTGCCCCGCTTCGGCGCGGAGGGCAGCGGTGACCTGCGTGTCCGAACCAAGGTCGTGCTGCCGACCTACCTTGACGACGAGGGCAGGCAGAAGGCACAGGCCTTCGTCGACCACATCGAACAGACCGACGTGCGGCACGAAGCCGCTTCACGAACTCGCTGATCCAACAGGAACCCTCTCGCCATGAAACTCGATCGCTATACCCAGAAGGCCCAGGAGGCCATCCTCGCCGCACAGGGGCTGGCCAGTGCCGCCAAGTCCCCCGTACTCGACGTCGAACACCTCCTCGCGGCGCTCCTCGACGACCCCCAGGGCATCCCCGTGATGACGCTACGCCAGCTTGGTGCGGACCCCGCAGCGGTGGCCATGGAGGTCGCGGCCGTGCTCTCACGCCGCGCCAAGATCGATGGCGGCCAGCTGGGCCTCGACCCACGCATGACGACCCTCATCAGGGGCGCCGAGGACGAGGCCAAGCGCCTCGGCGACGAGTACGTCTCCACCGAGCACCTGCTGCTGGCGGCGACCGAAGCCGGGGGCGATGCCCAGCGCCTGCTCGAGGAAGCCGGCGCCGGCCACAAGGCCTTGCTGGGTGCCCTCGAGACCGTGCGCGGCAGCCAGCGCGTGACCTCGCCCAATCCCGAGGGCACGTATCAGTCCCTGGAGAAGTACGGCATCGACCTGACCGTGGCCGCCCGTGAAGGCAAGCTCGACCCGGTGGTCGGCCGGGACGAGGAGATCCGCCGCGTCATCCAGGTGCTCAGCCGTCGCACCAAGAACAACCCCGTGCTCATCGGCGAGCCGGGCGTGGGCAAGACGGCCATCGTCGAGGGCCTCGCCCAGCGCATCGTGCGTGGCGACGTGCCCGACGGCTTGCGTGACAAGACGGTGGTGGGCCTCGACCTTGGCGCGCTCATCGCCGGAGCCAAGTTCCGCGGCGAGTTCGAGGAGCGCCTGAAGGCCGTGCTCAAGGAGATCAAGGACGCCGACGGCGCAGGTCGTGCTCTTCATCGATGAGCTGCACACGGTGGTCGGTGCCGGCGCTGCCGAAGGCGCCATGGACGCCTCCAACCTTCTGAAGCCGATGCTGGCCCGCGGTGAGCTGCACACCATCGGCGCGACCACGCTCGACGAATACCGCAGGCACATCGAGAAGGACGCCGCCCTGGAGCGCCGCTTCCAGCCGGTCTACGTCGACCAGCCCAACGTGGAGGAGACCATCTCCATCCTGCGCGGCCTGCGCGAGCGCTACGAGCTCCACCACGGCGTGCGCATCACCGACTCAGCCATGGTCGCTGCGGCCGTGCTCTCCAACCGCTACATCAGCGATCGCTTCCTGCCGGACAAGGCCATCGACCTCGTCGATGAGGCCGCCAGCCGCCTGCGCATGGAGATGGACTCCATGCCCGTCGAGCTCGACGAGCTGGAGCGGCGCCGCATCCAGCTGGAGATCGAGCGCGAAGCACTGCAAGAAGGAGACCGACGATGCGTCGGGGGCGCGACTCGAGGTCCTCGAGCGAGAGCTGGCCGACCTCTCCGAGCGCGCCGGGGCGCTGAAGAGCCAGTGGGAGCAGGAGAAAGGCGCCATCGGTGACCTGCGCGCCACCAAGACCGAGCTGGAGGCCGCCCAGCACGCGGTCGAGGCCGCTGAGCTCGCGGCCGACTACGGCCGTGCCGCCGAGCTCAAGTACGGCAAGATCCCCGAGTTGCAGGAGCGCCTGGCCGACGAGGAAGCCGTACTGGCCGCCGATGAGGGCGCCCGCCGCCTGCTCAAGGAAGAGGTCGATGCCGACGACATCGCGCGCATCGTGGCCTCATGGACAGGCATCCCCGTGGCCCGCCTCATGGAGGGCGAGCAGGCCAAGCTCATCAACATGGAGGAGCGGCTCCACGAACGAGTGGTCGGCCAGGACGAGGCCATCTCGGCAGTGTCCGATGCGGTCCGACGCGCTCGTGCCGGTCTGAAGGACCCCAAGCGACCCATCGGCTCGTTCATCTTCCTGGGCCCGACCGGGGTGGGCAAGACGGAGACGGCCCGAGCCCTGGCCCAGTTCCTCTTCGACGACGAGAGCGCCATGACGCGCATCGACATGAGCGAGTACATGGAGAAGTTCGCGGTCAGCCGCCTGATCGGCGCACCGCCAGGCTACGTCGGCTACGAGGAGGGCGGCCAGCTCACCGAAGCCGTCCGGCGGCGGCCCTACCAGGTCATCCTGCTCGACGAGATCGAGAAAGCCCATCCCGATGTCTTCAACGTGCTGCTGCAGGTGCTCGACGACGGACGCCTGACCGATGGCCAGGGCCACGCGGTCTCGTTCAAGGACGCCGTCCTGATCATGACCAGCAACGTCGGCTCACAGCTCATGAACATGGACCGGCCCGAGGACACGACCGAGGCCCAGGTCGAGGAGGCTGTGACCGAAGCCCTGCGCGCGACGTTCCGGCCCGAGTTCCTCAATCGCATCGACGAGGTGATCATGTTCCACAGCCTCGATGACGAGGCCCTGTCGGCCATCGTCGACCTGCTCGTGGCCGACCTCGCGGCGCGGCTCGAGGAGCACGATCTCAGCCTGGTGCTGACGCCGTCGGCCAAGGCGCTCATCGGCCGCGAAGGCAACGACCCACACTACGGGGCCCGGCCCCTGAAGCGAGCGGTGCAGCGGCTGCTCGAGAACCCGCTGGCGCGAGCGTTGCTGGAGGGCAAGTTCAAGGCCGGCAGCACCATCACCGCCGACGCCGATCCCGTCACCGGCACCATCGTGTGCACGGGCTCGGAAGGTGAGACCTTCGTGTCCGAGCCGCCCGAGCGGCGCGACCCACGCGCCGCGGGCGAGGCCGTCGGCGTGGGCCTGCAGCCCAGCCTGCTCGATCTGCCGCCGACCGAGCCCCCGAC
The DNA here is from genome assembly GCA_963705425.1 of uncultured Chloroflexia bacterium. Taxonomy (GTDB): domain Bacteria; phylum Chloroflexota; class Limnocylindria; order Limnocylindrales; family CSP1-4; genus JAFMJV01. The sequence goes on from CAVPJO010000006.1 coordinate 164,721, forward strand.
CGAGGGCCAGGGCAAGAAGCGCTTGAACTAGCAGGTCAGCGCAAGGGAGCCCCGATCATGAGCGAGCGCGACGCCAAGACCAACCCGCCGCGGCCACGCGAGGGCATGCTCGGCGTGTGGGATCGCGTGGTGGGGCCCGGTGCCGCGCGCTGGGAGATGGCGGGCACGGTCGGCTTCGCCGCCGCGGCCGCACTGCTGGCACCAATCCTGCTGCAACGGCAGCGACCCGCCGCCAGCTCCCTGGAACTGGCCGTGGCCTCGGCCATCGGCAAGGACCTCGGCGGCGGGGTCTGGCGTGCCGAGACACCCTCGTCGAAGCAGTGGCACTACCGCCCCGAGTCGGGGCGACTGGCTCGTGTCGGCATCGCCGCGGCGCAGGTCCATCCCGTCCTCGCCGAAGCGGCCAGCGGCCGTGGTCAGTGGCGCTCCGCCGTCATCGCCCATTCGACGCTGGTGGCTGGCGCCGCTCTCCTTGAGCTGACGCCGGCCGAGAGGCGGCGCTCCACGGCGATCAGCCTCTACGCCGCCTGGCTGGGCGCCATCTTGGTCGCCGCTCCGCCACCGCCAGGTTATGCCTGGATGCCGGCTCTGCTTGGCTACAAGCAGCTTGTCGGCGAGGGCACACCACGCGGCCCGCTCTCGGCCCTGCGTCGGCGGCGACGCGCCCTGCGTGGCTGACGAGGCCCGCCCGGACGAGGGCGAACCGCGGCTGGTCGAGGCCATCCGTGACGAGATCCTCGAGAGCCCCGAGCGTCGCATCACCTTCGCGCGCTTCATGGCGCGCGCGCTGACCGAGCCCGAGCTGGGCTACTACGCGGCCAGCCCGCTGCGACCGACACGCTCGGGCGACTTCCTGAGCGCACCGGAGCTGCACCCCCTCTTCGGCCGTTGCCTCGGCCACCTGCTCAGCGCTGCCTGGGAGGCGTCGTCATCCGCCCCCTTCAAGGTGCTCGAGTACGGCGGCGGCCGAGGTACGCTCCGCGAGCGAGCCACCGCCGGCCTCGGCTTCCACGTGGACTGGGCCCGTGCCGACCTGCCCGACCGCAGCGACGAGCTGACGGGGCCGGCTGACCTCATCCTGGCCAACGAGTACCTCGACGCGCTCCCGGTCCACCGGCTCGTCTACGAGGGTGGCCTGCGCGAGGCCTACGTGGCCTGGGGCGACGGCCGCTTCGAGGAGGTCCTCGGTGAGCCCTCGAGCGCACGGCTGGCGGCCCACCTCGAGGCAGACGGCGTCGAGCTGCGCGAGGGCCAGCGAGCGGAGGTCTGCCTGGCCGCTTCGGGATGGATGCACGAGGTGGCCACGAGGCGTCTGGCGGAGGGCGGCGCGCTCCTGGTCATCGACTACGGCCACGACGCCGCCGAGCTCTACGGCCCGCGGCGCATGGCCGGCTCGCTGCTGACATACCGGGCGCACACGGTCGGCGATGATCCCTTTCGTGCTGTGGGCCGCAGCGACATCACCGCTCACGTCGACATCACCGCGCTCGAGCGGGCCGCGCACGAGGCCGGGCTGGAGCTCATCGGGGCCACCACGCAGGGTCACTTCCTGGCCCGCCTTGGCCTGGGCGAGATGCTGGCCGATTTGGGACGTCAGCCGGGCACCGACCCGAGGCCGTACCTGGCGGCGCGGGCGGCCGTGGCGCGCCTGCTCGATCCTCGCCACCTCGGCGCCTTCGCGGTCATGGCCTGGGGCCGCCCCGATGCGGGAGGCGCCACGCCGTCGCTACCGGGCTTCAGCGATACGCCGCTAGGCTTCCCCCCGTGCAACTCGAACTCGCCCGCCAGCGCCTGTCCGACCTGCCCGACCCGCTGCCCCCGCCACGCGCCGAGATCGAGGCGCACGTCCTGCGGACCGGGCCGCTGCCCCCGGGTGCCCGGCGCGACCGTGACGCACCCGCGCGGGATGCAGCGGCCTTGATCCTGCTCTACCCAGACGCAGCCGGCGAAGCGCACATCGTGCTCATGCTGCGACCGTCCGGGGATCACGTCCACGCCGGACAGGTGGCGCTGCCGGGCGGCAAGCGCGAGGACGGCGAGGCCTTTCCCGAAGGCACCGCGCTGCGTGAGGCCTACGAGGAGGTGGGCCTCGACGCGGACGCCGCCGGGGTGACCACCATGGGCGTGCTCGAAACGGTCGATGTGCGCGTGTCCGGCTTCATGATGGTCCCTGTGCTGGCCGTGGCCGAGCGTGAGCCAGACTTCACCGCCGACGATCGCGAGGTGGCGCAGATCCTGACCGTGCCCGTGCGCCACTTCCTGCCCGACGCTCCGGTCGAGCTGGTCGAAGAGGAGCGCGGCGGTTGGCTGCTGCGCTACGGCGCCTACCCGGTGGCCGGCCATCGGGTGTGGGGCGCCACGGGGCGGGCACTTGGCCAGCTCGGGGCCGTCCTCGGCCGCGACCTGGGTTGAGCGCCGGGTCCGTCGGCTACTGCGGCCCGGCCTGCAGGGGCGGGCGGTCGGTCGGTCACCAGGGCTCTCCTTCGGTGCCATCGTGGTCCTCGGGACGGATCTCACGATCGGCCAATCGGCCCCGTGCCGGCTCCAGGTCAGAAACCTCGGGCGGGTCGGCCAGGCGGACGAGCCGGGCCTCGATGGCAGCGTCGGGTACCTCGACGAGGATGACCCGCATGGTGGAGCCGTCCGTCCAGGCGCCATGGGCGATGCCGGGCGGCCACTCGATGGCCTCCCCGTGGTTGATGGCCGCACGCTCATCGCCGACCTGCACCCAGCCGCCACCGGCAACCACGATGAACAAGCCCAGGTCGGGGCTTGTCTGTGGCGCGATGAGCGCCCGACGTGAGAAGGCCAGCTCGGTGATGCGGGCGCGCCGGTCGCCCCAGATGATCTGGTCAGCCAGGCCCTGGCTGCCTACCGGCGGGACGGTCCTTCGGTAGCCGGGGCCGAAGCGCAGGATCTTCCACCAGGAAGCCTCAGCTGCGGGTCAGCGCCTCTTCTTGGACTTCGACTTGGACTTGGGGCGCGGCTTGGACTTGGTACGGATGGTCGATTCGGCGTTCGTGTAGCGCTTCTGGCTCATGTACTGCTCGCGCCTCAGGATGCTGTTGTAGGCCAAGATCAGCGGTGGGAAGCGGTACCAGCGGATCCAGATCATGGTGCCGATGCCGATGATGAGCGTGACCAGCACGAAGACGAAGTAGAACTTGAAGATGGCGTAGACCAGGAGCAGCCCGAAGACCGCCAGGCCCGTCCAGAACAGCCACTCCTGCAGGGCCACCAGGGGCGGGTGGTGACGCAGGCGCCGCGTCTGCACGTTGTAGAGCACGATGGTGGCCACCAGGAAGACGAGGGCGGCGAAGGCGACGGGGTAGAACAGGTCCGGGAAGTTGTCCGGGCTGAAGCCACCGACGAGGAACAGTGAGTCAAGGAAGGACTGGTTCACGTCCACGAGGTTAGCAAGACCGCCCGGGCCGCGCAGAGCGAGCGAACACAGGCTCGATATACTCCGAACGCCCGCGCTTGGAGAACATCGCTGTCCGCGGGCCGCTAGGGAGGAGAAGACCGAGTGCGAGCCCTGCTCTCGGTCGCTGACCGCGCCGGCATCGCCGATCTCGCGCGCGAGCTGCTTGACCAGGGGATCGAGGTCTTTGCCACCGAAGACACGCGCGCCGCGCTGTCAGAGGCCGGCCTCGAGGTGCACGATGTGGCCGAGCTGACGGGCATGCCTGACCTCATCGGTGGAGGGGTCAGCACCTACCACCCCCAGATCTACGCCGGCATCCTGGCGCGCCGTCATGTGCCCGAGGACACCGCCAGCCTCGCGGAGCACGGCGTCTGCGCCATCGACATCGTGGTCGTGAGCATGCGCGCATTCGCGCCCCAGGTCGGTCGTCGCGTGGTCGGCCTCGATGAGGCGGTCAGGATGATCGACGCGGGCGGGCTCTCGCTGCTCAGTGCGGCCGCGCGCAACTTCGGGGGCGTGGCCGCGGTCTGTGACCCGGCCGACTATCCCGCGCTCGTCGCGGAAGATCCGCGCGCACGGTGCTATCTCGGCCGATGTGCGCCAACGACTCGCGGCCAAGGCCTTCGCCACGGTGGCCGCCTACCAGGGCGAAGTCGCCGCTTACCTCGACCACATCGGCGGCACGCGCTTCCCCGAGCAGCTCAGCATCGTGCTGCGCAAGGAACGCGACCTGCCCTATGGCGAGAACCCGCAGCAGCGCGGAGCGTTCTACCGCGAGACCACGCACCGTTCCCGTTCGCTGGCCGACGCCGAGCACATCCAGGGACCGCAGCCGACCTTCAACGACCTCATCGATCTCGATGCGGCCTATCGCATGGCCTCCGATTTCGCCTCGCCCACCTGCGCCATAACCAAACAGCGTGACCCGGTGGGCCTGGCCTCCCATGACGACTCCTGTGAGGCGTACCGACGCGCGCTGGCCGGGGATCCCGTCACGGCCTACGGTGCGGTCGTGGCCTTCAACCGCGAGGTCGATGAAGCCATCGCGCGCGAGCTGGTGCTGAACCCCTTCGAGGGCATCGCCGCACCAGGCTACAGCGACGGAGCCAAGGCCTTGCTGGCCGGCCGGCCCGAGCTGGCTGTCCTCAAGGTGCCCGCAGGGCCCACCGACGGACTGTTCGACTACGGCATCGCCGAACTCGACTTCCATCGCATCGAGGGGGGCCTGCTGGTCGAGACCAAGGATGCGCTCGACATCGACCACTCGCAGCTGAACGTGGTCACACGGCGCCGCCCCACGCTCGATGAGTTCACCGACCTGATGTTCGCGTGGCGTGCTGTGCGGCACGTGACCAGCCTCGCCGTGGTGGTCGCCAGGGACGGTCAGCTGGTCGGTGTCGGCGCCGGCCAATCGAGCCGGCTGACCGCCACCGAGGTTGCCCTCCATCGCGCGGCCGACCGTGCGCCGCGGGCGGTGATGGCCTCGGACGCCTACTTTCCCTTCGGCGACGCGATCGCCCTGGCGGCAGACCGTGGCGTGACCGCCATCATCCAGCCGGGCGGCTCGGTCCGCGACGGGATGGCCATCGAGCTGGCCGATCGCCACCGCCTGGCCATGGTCTTCACGGGGCGGCGCCACTTCCGCCACTAGGTCACAGCACCAGAACCAGTGCCCATCGGGTGGTTCCATCGATGCTGGGCCATAATCCGCCGCGAGGGTCGGAGGTCAGTCGCCATTTGCATCGAGGATCGATCGTGGGTTCACATCGTGGACGGTCCCTGAGCGCTCGCCTCGCCTCATCGGTGACCCTCGCCCTGGCCATCCTGCTGGTGTTGACCATGGGCGCGGCCGCTGCCGAAGATGTGCTTGAGCGGCCGGACATCATCGTCATCTACCTCGATGACGTGGACCCGCATGACGCCCGCCTGTGGCGCAACGAGAAGCGCACGCCGACGCTCTCGACCATGTTCGCCAAGAGCGGCGTGCAGTTCAGCAACGCCATCGCCGAGACGCCACTGTGCAGCCCCGGGCGTGCCGCCCTGCTGACCGGCCAGCACACCGCCAACCACGGAGTCGATGACAACGTCGCGGCGCCCTTCGATCCGCGCGTGACCGTGGCCACCGAGCTGCGCGAGGCCGGCTACCAGACCATGTTCGTGGGCAAGTACCTCAACCAGCTGCGCTCCGAGGTGAAACCGCGCGGGCTGCGCCGGCACGCCCAGAGCTGGGACGAATTCGACATCATCTACGAGAACAACGGCAAGTACTACAACTACGACCTGTGGACGCCGGAGGGCAGGCAGCAGTACGGGCTCAAGGACTCGGACCACAGCACGCTGATGATCAAGCGGCGACTGACCAAGCACCTGCGCGAAGCCTCGAGCGACGAGCCGCTGTTCGCCGTGGCCAGCGTCTACGACATCCACGCACCGAACCTGCCTACCGCGAAGTACGATGGCGCCAAGCGTTGTCGCAACATCGAGGGCTGGGCCCCACCGAGCTACGGCGGCAGCGTCAAGGGCAAGCCCAGGTTCATCCGCCAGCGTCGAGAGCTCGGCCGTCCGGCTTGGCCCATGGACACGTACTGCGAGCAGATGCTGGGCGTCGAAGATCTGGTCAGCGCCGTGGTCCGCGAGCAGAAGCGGCGCGGCCGGCTCAGCGACACGCTCTTCATCTTCACCGCCGACAACGGCGTCGCCTGGGGCATCCATCGACTGCCGCAACGCAAGGGCGTGCCGTATGCGACGCCCGTCCCGCTCGTCTTCAACTGGCCGGCACGCTGGGGTGAAGACGTGGTGAAGGTAGATGAGGTGGTCAGCAACATCGACCTGGCACCGACCATCTGCGCGATCGCGGGCTGCGAGATGGGGCCTTTCAAGAACGGGCCCGACGCGGCCGACGGGCTCAGCCTGTGGCCACTGCTCGACGGCGAGACCGACCATCTCGAGCGCACGGTGGTTCGTGAGCAGAGCGGCCCCGGTTACCCGTCGGCGCCGGAGTTCTGGGCCATCCGTACGACCTCGCAGCATCCACTCGGCCGCTGGCACTATGTCGAGTGGGCCACCGGCGAACGTGAGCTGTACGACTCCATCAACGACCCCTGGGAGCTGACCAACATGGTCAGGCGCACGGACCACGCCGAGGTCGTGGCCCAGCTCTCCGCGGACCTGTACACGGAGTTCCCGGAGCTGGCTCCCGACCCGGCCGAGGACGAGGCATCCGTCTAGCCTCGTCGGCAGGGATGCTGCTGTCAGGTTCGAGGCGTCCGGTAGGGGTGGCCCGCGCCTAGGCCCGCTTGTGCCTTGGTTGCTTGGGCGGCAGCGATACCGCGTGAGCCTGCGCGCGGGTGATCCACTCGGCGAGATCGTCGTCATCAGCCACGATGTCGGCGGGCAAGCTCAGGAAGCCCGTCATGCGCCGGCCGGGCATGGGCTCGAAGTCGGTCCCTCCAGCCGCTCGCAGCTCGGTCTGGTCGTGGTCACCGAGGCGCACCACCCAACTCGACCCGTGCAGGCCGGTGGCCATGTGTCCGGCGGCCACGAAGGCGGCCGGGTAGCCGAACATCTGGCGCCGCTCAAGGTGGGGGAATCGCCCGAGGATGAGGCCGAAGCGATCGACCAGCTCGGGCGGCGACTTGCCCGGCTGAGGCGAGGACGGGGGCATATCGTGTTCTCCTTCCCTGGCGCGTGGATCAGCGGCCGAGGGCGACCTCGTTGCGGGTCATCTGGTCGGCCGTCAGCGGGCCCACGTCACCGGCGCCGGCCTCCCGCTCGACCTGGCCGGGGGTGTGGAAGCCGGGGATGGGGACGGCCCACGGGAGTCCGATGGTTCCGTAGTGGTGGGAATCGAGCGCTCGTTCCATGCCCCAAAGAGTAGTCGGCAGGCCTCCCCGGGACCAGTGCTTCAGCCGCCCGCGGGTGCTCCGGCCCGCCAGCGGCCCGTGGCATGGTCCCAGTCGGCGATGGCCTCGACAGCGTCGTGTCCCTCAGCCTCTTCGGCGCGGGCACGGGCCGTCGATACGGTCATGCCCCAACCGGGGGGCTCGAGGTCGGGCACGAGGTCGGCCAGGGGCGCGAGCACGAACAGCCGCTCTGAGGCGGACGGGTGGGGCACCTCCAGCCATTGAGCCGCTGTCCGCGCCGAAGCGCTGCTGCGCGCCGCCGGCTCGCGCACCAGGCGCAATGAGTGCTCGCCGAAGAGCAGCAGATCGAGATCGATCTCTCGTGGTCCCCAGCGCTCACGCTCGACTCGACCCATGGCACGCTCCAGGCCCTTCAAGGCGATGAGCAGGGCCATGGCCCCGTCCGCCGGGGCAGCCCCGGCAGGCACACGCAACCCGACGGCCGCGTTGAGGAAGTGGCCCTGCTCCACCGGGCCCACCGGGCGTGTACGGTACAAGCGCGACACGCCGGCCAGGGCCGCCCCGGGCAGCGCCGCCAGCGCCGAGGCGGCACGCTCCAGTGACACCTGCGGCTCACCGACGTTGGCGCCGAGACCGATGTAGGCGAGCTCATGCTGTGGCACGCACCCATGATGCACGGCGCCGGGTCGACCTTGAGGCCTGGGCGTCACATGAAGGCCCCGCTCCCTGCGGTAACATCCACCCGCGCTCGTTGTCTTTCCGAAGCGCCGCTTCGGGTTGGCGAGCGATGTTTGACTACACGGCTCGTTGAGGGATCGTCTTTGACCGCTCCGCTCTGGTACGTGATCGGCTTCGTCTTCGCGGGATTCAGCTTCGTGTTCCTGACGATCGGCCTGGCCTGGCTCATCTCGCACCGAACCCGGGGCGATGCCCACAAGGGCCTGCCCTATGAATCGGGCATCGACACGTACGGCGACACTCGCGGCCGCTTCGGCCTCTCCTTCTACCTCTACGCGTTGCTGTTCGTGGCCTTCGACATCGAGGTCGTGTTCATCGCGCTGTGGGCGCTGGTCTTCGATGACGTCCTCATGGGCGGCTTCGTGGGCATGCTCGTCTTCGTGGGCATCATGGAGCTGTCGGTGCTGTACGCCGCCAAGAAGGGCCTGCTGACATGGAAGTGAACGAGCGGCGACAAGGCGGGCGCGGGAGCGGTGACCGGGTCCAGCGAAGAAGCGGGGCACGATCGTGTTGCCCAACACCACCTGGACACCCGCCGATCCGGAGGCCTACAGCGGGGGCCAGCCGGCCACCATCGACCACCTCAAGGAGCTGGAGTTCGCAGGACAAGGGCGACAACGGCCGCTGGGGTGCGCTCGACGTGGTGCCCACCACGGCCGACCTGCTGCTCGACTATCTGCGCGCCAACAGCCTCTGGCCGCTGCTCTCGGGCCTGGCCTGCTGCGCCATGGAGATGATGTCGGCCGCCACCGACGTCAACGACATGGACCGCTTCAACATGTTCCCCTTCCGGGCCAGCCCGCGGCAGGCCGACGTGCTCATCGTGGCCGGCACGCTGACGACCAAGATGGCCAGGACCGCTCATCCGCCTCTGGGAGCAGATGCCCGAGCCCAAGTGGTGCGTGGCCATGGGCGACTGCACCTGCTCGGGCGGCCGCTACAAGCGCTCCTACTCGACCGTCGAGGGCATCGACCGCATCATGCCCGTCGACGTCTACGTGCCCGGCTGCCCGCCGCGGCCGGAGGGGCTCATCTACGGGATGCTCAAGCTGCAGCAGCTCGTCCTCGAACGCCGTGGCCAGTGGAAGGACCGCAGGGTCGGCCCCACCGTGCCCGACGGCGTCTAGCCACGACGGGAGTCGAACCACGGACACGCGCACGCTCCAGCCGCCTCGATGAACGCCTCGGCGATCATCTGGTGGTGCCCGCGGAGGCCATGGGCGACACCATCGAGCTGGTCATCGAGCCGGCCTCGGTGCCGGCGGTCATGCGCACGCTGCGCGAGGACGACGACCTGCGCTTCGAGCTGCTCGCCGACATCTGCGGCGTGGACACCGGCGTGACCATGCAGGTCGTCTACCACCTCTGGTCGCCCCTCTCGCCGGACTGGCTCCGCGTCATCGCTGATGGCCTCTCCCGGGACGACCCGCGTGTGCCCTCGCTGACGTTCCTGTGGCCGGGTGCCGAGTGGGGCGAGCGCGAGGCCTACGACATGTTCGGCATCGAGTTCGAGGGCAACCGCGACCTGCGCCGCATCTACATGCCGCCCGACTACCTGGCCTTCCCGCTGCGCAAGGACTTCGCCCTGGCCGATGACGCCTCGCGCGGACCGGGCGAGGGCATCCGCCCCATGGAGACCCCGCTGGCGCCCGGCTGACGTGCGCCGCGACCCGGTCATCCGCACCAGCGCCGGTGCCGGTGCGGTCATCGGGCCCGATGGCGAGATGCTGGTCGTGGCCGCCGGCGGGGCCGCCGGCGAGCGCTCGAGACCGGCGAGGAGCCGACATGACCACCGATCGCGAGCAGGTTCGCTCCCTCGACGACCCCGAGGTGATGGTCCAGACGCCGGCCACCATCTACGACGCCATCCCGCCGCTGACGCCGCGCACCGAGCGAGAGGCCGAGTTCTACCGGCTCGAGGACGGCGAGATGTTCATCAACCTCGGCCCGCAGCACCCCTCCACGCACGGCGTGTTGCGCGTCGTGCTCAAGATCGACGGCGAGCGGATCGTCGACCTCGACCCGGTGCTGGGCTACCTCCACCGTGGCGTGGAGAAGATCTGCGAGCACGGCGACTGGCACCACGCCATCAGCAACACCGACCCGCTCGAGTACGCCGCCTCGATGTTCAGCGAGTCGCTGCCGGTGCTGGCCGCCGAGCGGCTGCTCGACCTCGAGGTGCCACGACGTGCCGACTACATCCGCGTGCTGGCCTGGGAGCTCAACCGCATCTCCAGCCACGCGCTCTTCATCGGCTGGCTGGCGCTCGACCTGGGCGGCCTCACGCCCATCCTCTACGGCTTCGCCGAGCGCGACGAGATCGTGGAGATGCTGGCCGCGCTGACCGGCCAGAAGCTGCTCTTCAACTACATGCGCATCGGCGGCGTCAACGGCGACCTCAACCACGAGTTCCTGAGCCGCCTGGGTGACTGGATGAGCCGCGCCGGTAGAGCACATCGACGACCAGGCCACGCTCATGAACGAGAACGAGATCTTCGTGAACCGCACCAAGGGCCTGGGGCTGCTCGACCGCGAGACGGCCCTGCGCCTGGGCATGTCCGGTCCGCCGCTGCGCGCCACCGGCGTGCCCTACGACGTGCGCCGCGCACACCCCTACAGCGTCTATCCCGAGCTCGAGTTCGACATCCCGGTGCGCACCGACGGCGACTCCTATGCGCGCTACCTGCTGCACATCGAGGAGATCAAGCAGTCGCTGCGCATCATCGACCAGGTGCTGCACAAGATGCCCGACGGCCCGGTCATGGCCAAGCTGCCGCGCCTGCTGCGCGTCCCGCCCGAACCGTGCCTTCGCCGCGCTCGAGTCACCGCGCGGCCAGTACGCCGCCTACGCCGTCTGCGACGGCTCCGACCAGCCCTTCCGCTTCCGCATCCACGACCCCTCGTTCTTCAACCTGCAGGCCGTGGGCCAGCTGACACAGGGCATGGTCCTGGCGGACATCATGGCCATCATGGCCAGCCTCGACCCGATCATGGGCGGCATCGACAAGTGACCGCCGCCTCGAACCCCTGGAACCGGCTCAGCACGGCGGCAAGGTCATCCTGCCGCTCATCGCCATCGTTCTGGTGGTCGCCATCGCCGGCGCGATCGTGTGGGTCACCGGCGCGGGCGTCACGCTGGCCAACTGGGTCGTGGACACGGGTGAGGCCAACATCGAGATCCTGCGCTTCGTCGCGGCCGTCACCGGCGTGCTGCTGTTCACGGTCCCGGCGGCCTTCGTGATCATCTACATGGAACTCAAGATCATCGCGCAGATGAACCTGCGCGTCGGACCCGACCGCACCGGTCCGTGGGGCACGCTGGCCTCGCTCATGGCCGGCCTCAAGGTGCTCTCCAAGGAGGACTACACACCGCGCGGTGTGGATGTGCCCGTGTACACGCTGGCACCCGCCGTCATCTTCCTGGCCTCGGTCCTGACGCTGCTGGTCATTCCCTTTGCCCCAGGCATGGTCGGCTACCAGATGGAGCTGGGCCTGCTCTACTTCTTCGCTGCCAGCGGCCTGGGCGTGGTCGGCCTGATGATGGCCGGCTGGTCGAGCTTCAACAAGTACTCCCTGCTCGGCGGCTTGCGAGCCGCCGCGGCGGTGGTCAGCTACGAGCTGCCGCTCATCCTGGGCACCTTCGGCGTGGTCCTGCTGGCAGGCACGCTCAACCTCGGCCAGATCGTCGAGGACCAGGCTGGCGGCATCTGGAACTGGTACGCCTGGCAGCAGCCACTGGCCCTGGTCATCTTCTTCATCGCCGCCACGGCCGAGGCCGGCCGCACTCCGTTCGACTACACCGAGGCCGACTCCGAGCTGGTGGCCGGGTTCGCCACCGAGTACAGCGGCATGCGCTTCGGATTCTTCTTCTTCGCCGAGTACGTCAACGTCTTCATCCTTTCGGCGCTGACGGTGACGCTCTTCCTGGGCGGCTATCACGGCATCCTGGACATCGACCCCTTCCTCAGCGCGATCGGCATCGACACGCCGGTCGAGCCCTCCACTATCGACCCCGGCTCGCTCGGACCGTGGCTGCTGGCCATCCCGCTGCTGGTGCCGCCCATCCTGACGCTGGCGCTGGCCGGGCTGGTGTGGATGGTCAAGTCCTCGTGGGGCTTCCTGAAGTCGCTGCTGGTGGGCTTCCTGCTGGCCAATCTGCTGCTGGCCGCAGTCGTCAGCATCTGGGCCCTGTTCAGCTTCGAAGCGCTGATGGGCGTCCTTTGGTTCTTCGGCAAGTCCTTCGCCCTGGTGGCCCTGTTCGTGATGATGCGTGCCACATACCCGCGGGTGCGCATCGACCAGATGATGAACTTCGCCTGGAAGTGGCTGATGCCGGCCGCGCTGTTCAACATCTTCGTCACAGCCGGCGCCATCATCATCGTCACGGAGTACTTCGCGTGAGGACGGACAAGATCCCCGGCCTGGCCATCCTCAAGGGCATGGCCTTCGCCGTTCGACAGGTCTTCAAGCCGAACCTGACGGTGCGTTACCCCGAGGTCGTCAACGACATCGCTCCCCGCCACCGCGGCCGCCTCGTCCTGCTCTACGACGCGGCTGGCGCGCTCAAGTGTGAGACTTGCTTCCAATGCGCCCAGGCCTGTCCCATCGAGTGCATCGACATGGGTGGCGTGGACACGCGCGACCGCTACCACGTGCACTGGGGCGCCGCGGAGCAGTACGCCGAGCGCCGCGAGGAGTCGGCCCTGCGCCGCTCCGGCAGGACCGTGCCCGACGCGGCCTTCGACCCCTTCGAACGGATCGACCTTGCGCCGCTCGATCGAGATCCTCGCAGCCGCGCGCTACAAGCCAGGCAAGGCGCTGGCCATCCTCGAGCAGACCCAGGGCGCATACGGGCATCTGCCGGTGGCCGCGCTACAGCACATCGCCCATCAGACCGGTGCCGGCTACAGCGAGCTCTACGGCATCGCCACCTCGTACCCACACCTCCACTTCGAGGCCCCGGTCGGCCACGTCGTGCGCGTCTGCCGCTGCACGCAATGCACCCTGAACGGCGGCGGCCGCGTGCTGGCAGCCTTCCGCGAGCAGCTGGGCACCGATGTCGGCGGCGTGAGCCCCGATGGCGCGGTACGCCTGGCCACGACCGAATGTGGAGGCTCGTCGTCCGGCAGCGCCTATGTCGAGGTCGATGGCGAACCGTTGCCCAGGTCGAGCGCCGAGGACGCAGCTACCATCGCGGCCGCTCTGCGCGCCAACGTCGCCCAGGGGCAGGTCGCATGAGCCTGCCCCTCCTGACCGGCCCGGACGACTGGCCTTCCGTGCTGCTGGCTCGTGCCGCGGGAGGTGAGGTCGCCGACATCGCTGCCGCCGAGGAAGGAGGCGCCTGGGGGGCCTTGCGCAAGGCCACGGCCGAGCTCACGCAGGACGCGGTCATCAGCATCGTCAGCGAATCGGGCCTGCGCGGTCGCGGTGGTGCCGGCTTCCCGACCGGTCCCAAGTGGCGCGACTGTGCTGCTCAGCCGGGGCGGGGGCGCTACGTCGTCGCCAACGGCTTCGAGGCCGACCCCGGCGCCCAGATCGACCGCGTGCTCATGGAGCGCGACCCACATGCCGTGGTCGAGGGCGTGGCCATCGCGGCCTGGGCGGTGGGGGCCGCGTCGGCCATCATCGCGCTGTCCGCCAACACGCCGGCCGCCGCCGAGCGATTGCGCACGGCCATCGACGAGGCCGAGGAGCGCGGCTACATCGGCCGGGGTGCACAGGCCGGGGTGCCCGACATCGAGGTACGCGAGGTCAGCGGCTCCTTCGTGGTCGGTGAGGAGACCGTGCTGTTGCGTGCCCTGGAAGGCCAGCGCGCCCAGCCCGACCAGCGCCCGCCGCACCCCTCCCGCTCCGGCCTGTGGGGCAAGCCCACCATCGTCAACAACGTCAAGACGCTGGCCGCCGTGCCCTGGATCGTGAACCATGGCGCGGGCGCGTACGCGTCTCTGGGCGGCGCCGACGTGCCCGGCACCACGCTCGTGCAGCTGGGCGGCGCCGTGGCCGAGCCCGGCATCGTCGAGGTGCCGCTGAGTGCCACCCTCCGCGAGGTCCTCGAGGGACCCGGTGGCGGAGTGCGGGGTACGCTCAAGGCCCTGCTCGTCGGTGGCCCCACCGGTGGCTTCCTGCCAGCCGATGCCCTGGACACGCCACTGGCCTACGGCGCCCTGCACGAAGCCGGCGCCCTCGCCGGCTCAGGCACGCTGCTGGCCCTCGACGAGACGGCCTGCGTAGTGGACGTAGCCACGCTCATGACGCGCTACCTCAACGACAACGCCTGCGGCAAGACCATCCCCTGCCGCATCGGCACCCGGCGCCTCGCCGAGCTCGGCGGCGCGATGTGCACCGGCCACGCGCGACCGAGCGACGCCGCGCTGCTCGTGGACCTGGCCGCCGACGTACGCGCCGCCGCGCTGTGCGGCCTCGAAGCCGACGCCTCGAACCCACTGCTCAGCGGGATGCGATACTTCGCGCCTGAGTTCGAAGCCCACACCGTGCGCGGCGAGTGCCCCGCGGGCGTCTGCCAACCCATCCGACTAGCCGGTGCCGTGCGCTCATGACTGACACCCTTCCCCAGACCAGCCAGCCCGCTGCCGACGAGGCTACGGAGCGCCTGCTCACAACGCAATCACCGCAGCGTCGCCAGGCCGCGCCCTCCTTCACCATCGAGATCGATGGACGTCAGCTCTGCGGTCGTGCCGGCCAGACCATCCTCGAGGTCTGCCGCGATGCGGGCATCGAGGTGCCCACGCTCTGCTACGAGCCCAAGCTGCCCGGTTTCGGCGCCTGCCGCATGTGCGTGGTCGAGGTCGAGGGCGAGGAGCAACCGCCCATCTCCTGCTCGCGGGAGGCCGAGGCGGACATGGTCGTGCGCACGCAGACGCCGCGGCTGCGCGAGATCCGCAAGACCAACCTCGAGCTCATCTTCTCCGACCACAACGCCTACTGCCTGCCGCCCTGCCAGAACAAGTGCCCCAGCCACATCGACATCCCGGGCTTCCTCAAGGCCAACACCGAGGGCGACTTCTTCGAGTCGGCGCGCATCTTCAAGCGCACCATCCCCTTCCCCTCCGTGCTCGGCCGCGTCTGCCCTGCACCCTGCGAGGAGCACTGTCGCCGTGACGAGGTCGAGGAGGCCATCGCCATCCGCGACAGCCACCGTTATGCAGGCGACCAGGTCCTGAAGGCCCAGGCGGCTGGTGTCAAGCCCCCCCTGCCCTTCGAGCAGCAGCCTTCCACGGGCAAGCGCGTGGCCGTCATCGGCTCCGGCCCGGCGGGCATGTCGGCGGCCTACTACCTCTCGCTCAGCGGCCACGCCGTGACCGTCTACGAACGCGACCCCGAGCCTGGCGGCATGCTGCGTTACGGCATCCCCCAGTACCGCCTGCCCAAGGTCGAGGTGCTCGAAGCCGAGTACGAGTCTGTCTGGGACCTGGGTGCCAAGCTCGTCAGCGGCGCCGAGCTCGGAGTTGACTTCACCATCGATGACCTCGAGATGGAGGGCTTCGATGCCGTGCTGGTGGCCATCGGCTGCTACGACACCAACAAGCTGAACATCCCGGGCGAGGACGCTGAGGGCGTCATCGACGCGCTCGACTACCTGCGTATCGCCACCCTGGGTCTGCCCTATCCCGATTACAGGGGCACCCGGGTCGTGGTCATCGGTGGCGGCTTCAGCGCCATGGACTGCTCACGCACCTCGGTGCGCCAGGGCTGCATCGAGACGACGCTGGTGTATCGCCGCGACATGAAGGACATGCCCGCCGCGGACGAGGTCCACGAGATGCTGGAGGAGGGCGCGCGAGCGATCTTCCAGGCCTCACCGACACGGATCGTCACTGACGCCAGCGACAAGGTCACCGGTGTCGAGTTCCAGCGCATGGCGCTGGGCGAGCCGGACGCTTCGGGTCGCCGCCGGCCGCAGCCGGTCGAGGGCACGGAGTTCATCATCGACTGCGACCGTGTGCTGCTGGCCATCGGCCAGGGACCGGAGCTGGGCTGGCTCGAGAACGGCGCGGCCGGCATCGAGAAGTCCAAGCGCTGGCGGCTCGAGGCCGACGCGGTCACCTTCGGCACGGGGCGCGCGGGCGTCTTCGGCGCCGGAGACGTGCGCACCGGCGCGGCCACGGTGGTGGAGGCCATCGCCGAGGGCCGCCGCGCCAGCTATGCCATCGATGCCTACCTGCAGGGCCAGGACCTCGGCGAGATCAGGACGCGTCAGACGCTCGCTGAGCCGCAGCCCGAGTTCCTCTCCATCGTGCCCTACAGCGGCGAAGTCAAGGAGCCGCGCCTCAGGCTCAAGTCCATGCCGGCCGAGGAACGCAACAGCTCATACGTCGAGTACGAGATTCCCTACACGCAGCAGGAGGCCATGACCGAGTCGGGGCGCTGCCTGCAGTGCACCTGCGAGGCCATCGGCTACTGCGACCTGCGCCGCCAGGGCATCGAGTACGGCACCACCCTCTCCACGCTTCAGCCCAAGCGCACCGGCATGTCCGTCCGCTCCGTAGCGGAGAACCGCTTCACGGGCACGAACCACGACTACCTGCGCGACGATAGCCACGCCTTCATCCTGCGGGAGCCATCGCGCTGCATCGACTGCGGCCGCTGTGCCAACGTGTGCAAGGAGGTCGTCGGCGCGGCCTGCTACGACTTCATGCGCACCGGCTTCGACACGCTGGTGACCACGCCGCTGGACATGAGCCTGAACACCACGCCCTGCGTCTCGTGCGGCCGCTGTGCCGAGACCTGCCCGACCGGCGCGCTCATGCCCAAGCCGCGCGTGCTCGAGCAGTACGACGTCGACGAATCGCGCTGCATCCTGTGCGGCATCTGCGTCGACGCCTGTCCCTACGACGCACTGCGCTGCGGCCCCGACTTCGAACTGGCCCACGAGTCGCGAGCGGAGCCGCAGATCGACCTCATCGCGCTGGCCTCGATCGATCGCGATACCGAGCTCAGCTACGTACACCGCGAGCGTGACTGGCTGGCCCGTGCCCAGGCTGATGGCCGTGCCATCTCGCAGGGGCGGCTGCTGCCCATGCTGCCGCCCGGCCTCGCCGGCAACGGCCAGACCAACAACGGAGCCGGCCACGGCGCCACCGGGGGTGCCGGAGGCGGGTCGGCACAGGTCCACCACGAGTAGACGGGGGCGATAGAGGGAGTGGAGCTACCGGCCACGGTTCCGTATCTCGACTGGCGCTGGGATGACCTCGTCTTCCTGCTGCTCGCCGGCGTGATGCTGGGCGCCGCGCTGCTCGTGGTGCTGGGGCGGGACATCATCCGCTCGGCGCTGTGGCTCATCCTGTCCTTGGCCGCGCTGGCCGGCATCTACGGCCTGCTGGGCAGTGCCTTCCTGGCCATCAGCCAGGTGCTCGTGTACATCGGCGCCATCGCCGTACTCATCCTCTTCGCGGTCATGATCACGCAGTCCAAGCGCGGCCCGGCCAAGCTGGTCTTCCAGCGCCAGTGGTGGGCCGGCGCCCTGGCCGCCATCGTGCTGGTCGGGCTGCTGCTGGTGAGCATCATGCTCACCGAGTGGGACGCGACCGAGGCCGTGCACATCGCTGAGGCCCGTGACGTAGCGCTGACGCTCTTCGACGGCTACATGCTCGCGTTCCTGGCGCTGGGCGTGCTGCTGCTGGCGGCCGTCATCGGTGCGCTCTACCTGGCCAAACGCGACGAAGACATGCCCCAGACCAACGTCCCCAAGAGCGTCGCGGGCGACAAGGAGGAGGCGGTGTGAGCCAGTCGCTCGAGGCCTACCTCGTCCTCTCCGCGCTGCTCTTCGGCATCGGCACCTTCGGCTTCCTGGCCAAGCGCAACGCCATCGCCATGCTCATGTCCATCGAGCTGATGCTCAACTCGGTCAACCTCGCCATCGTGGCCTTCGGCGCGTTCACGCCGGAGCTGGCCGCGCAAGCGTCGACCATCGCCCTCTTCGTCATCGCCCTGGCGGCCGGTGAGGCCACCGTGGGCTTGGCCATCGTCATCGCCATCTTCCGCAACCGCAGGACGCCGCTCGTCGACGAGTACGCGTCGATGAAGGACTAGCGGGCGATGGACCTCATCTTCAACGCGGAAGCTGCGGCTGAGGCCGGAGGGCACGCCGAGGAAGCACTGCACCTGACCGCGGCCAGCACCGAGCAGCAGTTGGCCATGCTGCTGGTGCTGTTCATCCCGCTGGCCGGCTTCCTGCTCACCGGCCTGCTCGGCCGGCGCCTGGGCGAACGGCCCTGGATCATCTCCGTCTCGGCCGTGCTGCTGGCCACCGCCATGGCCACGGTCCTGGCCTTCTCGTTCCTGTCCGCCGACGAGCCCATGCGCGTCGGCTTCACGCTGTTCACGTGGATCCCGACGGGGCCCATCGATGTAGCCGGCCACATCGTCGACCTCGACATCGAATTCGGCTTGCTCTTCGACAACCTCACCGCTGTGATGCTCATCGTGGTCACCTGGATCGGCGCGCTGGTACATATCTACAGCATCGGCTACATGGAGCACGACGCCTCGAAGTGGCGCTTCTTCTCCTACCTCAACCTGTTCATGTTCTCGATGCTGCTGCTGGTCATGGCGGACAGCTACCTGGTCATCTTCGCGGCCTGGGAGTTGGTGGGTCTCTCGAGCTACCTGCTCATCGGCTTCTGGTACACCAGGCGGGCGCCGGCCCTGGCCTCCAAGAAGGCCTTCCTGGTCAACCGCGTGGCCGACCACGGCTTCCTCATCGGCATCATGGGCGTGCTGCTGCTCACCGGCACGGCCAACGTCCTCGAGTCCTTCACCGGCTTCGAGTCGGTCGACAACGTGGTCCAGGACGTGGTCGTGGCGCTGCTCTTCGTGGGCGCGGCCGGCAAGTCGGCCCAGTTCCCCTTCCACGTCTGGCTCCCGGACGCCATGGAAGGTCCCACCCCCGTCTCCGCGCTCATCCATGCCGCGACCATGGTCAACGCCGGCGTCTACTTCATCGCCCGCACCTCTCCGCTCTTCGCGACCGCGCCAGAGACGATGATCGCGGTGGCCAGCATCGGCATCTTCACGGCCATCCTGGCGGCCTCGATCGCGCTCACCCAGAAGGACATCAAGAAGGTCCTGGCCTACTCCACGCTGAGCCAGCTCGGCTACATGTTCGCGGCGCTGGGCGTCGGCGCCTGGGTGGCGGCCATCTTCCACCTCATGGCCCACGGCTTCACCAAGGGCCTGCTCTTCCTGGGCTCGGGCTCGGTCATCCACTCGGTCGATGGCGAACAGGACATGGACAAGATGGGTGGGCTCCACAGGAAGATCCCCATCACCCACTGGACCTTCCTCATCGCGGCCCTGTCGCTGGCGGGCATCCCGCCGCTGGCCGGCTTCTTCTCCAAGGACGCCATCCTCGGTGAGTCGTTCATCTTCGGCTACGGCCCGGTCTTCCTGGTCGGGCTCATCGTGGCCGGCATGACCGGCTTCTACATGTTCCGACTGATGGGCAAGACGTTCTACGGGGAGAGCCACGTGGACCCCGCGGTCGAGCCCAGGGTCCACGAGTCACCGCGCTCCATGACCGTGCCGCTCATGCTCCTGCTCATCCCGACCATCGGCCTCGGCCTGGTCATCGGCCTGCCGCTTGGAGATTCGACCATCTTCAACTGGCTGGAGCCGATCTTCGCGCCGGCCAACGAGATCATGCTGCTGGGTCACCACGAGTACGAGCTCATCGGCGTCGACGGCGCGCTCATCCTGGCCTCGGTGGCGGTGGCCGCCGTGGGCATCGCGGTGGGCATCTGGTTCTTCGGCTTCTTCAACCTCAAGGCGCGGCTGGACGACGTCAACGCCATCGCCGGCCGCAACCGGGTGACGCGCTTCCTGTACACCGCCTCGCTCAACAAGTGGTACTTCGACGATCTCAACCACCTCGTCTTCTACGAGTTCGGCGGCCGGGTCGCCAGCGGCGTGATGTGGTTCGACGTCAAGATCGTGGACGGCATCGTCAACGGTGTCGGGGCCGTGACCACCTCGGTCGGTGACGGCGTTCGCCATGTCCAGACGGGCCGCGTCCAGAACTACGCCCTGGGCATCGCCATCGGGCTCATCGTCATCGCCGCCCTCTTCATGCTGATGGCGCGCTGATGCTCGACCTCGGACGCCTCGACATCCTCAGCCTCATCATCTTCACACCGCTCATCGGCGCCCTGGTCCTGCTGCTGGCATTCCCGGTGCTGCGTCTCTTCCGCGTCGAGGTCGATGCCGAGCGCGAGGACGCCACCATGCGCTGGGGTGCGCTGCTCACCGCGGCGGTGGCCTTCGCGCTCTCGCTGCTGCTGGCGCTGGCCTTCGACAACGATCAGCCCGGCTTCCAGTTCGTGCAGGCGGCCGACTGGATCGGCTTCTTCGGCATCCAGTACAAGGTCGGCGTGGACGGCATCTCGCTGGTGCTGGTGCTGCTCACCACGCTCCTGACGATGATCTCCATCCTGGCCAGCTTCGGCCCCATCAAGACGCGCGTGCGGGAGTACATGGTCTCCTTCCTCGTGCTCGAGGTGGGCATGCTCGGTGTGTTCCTGAGCCTCGACCTCTTCCTCTTCTACGTCTTCTGGGAAGTGGTGCTCGTGCCCATGTACCTCATCATCGGTATCTGGGGCGGCGCCAACCGCATCTATGCCACCATCAAGTTCGTCATCTACACGCTGGTCGGCTCGCTGCTCATGCTGGTCGCCATCCTGGCGCTGGCCTGGAGCTACGCCACGGCCAACGGCGGCGACTGGGCCGGCGCTTTCGATTACCAGAACCTGCTGGCATTCGACATCGACCCGGCGCTGCAGTTCTGGGTCTTCCTGGGCTTCTTCCTGGCTTTCGCCATCAAGATCCCCATGTGGCCGGTCCACACCTGGCTGCCCGATGCGCACACCGAGGCACCTACGGCCGGTTCGGTCATCCTCGCCGGCGTGCTGCTGAAGCTCGGCGGGTACGGGCTCATCCGCATGAACCTGCCGCTCTTTCCTGACGCCACCAACGAGCTGGCGCCGTTCGTCATCGCCCTCTCGGTCATAGGCATGCTCTACGGCGCCATCGTGGCCATCCGCCAGCCCGACCTCAAGCGGCTCATCGCCTATTCCTCGGTCAGCCACATGGGCTTCGTGACGCTGGGCATCTTCGTGCTCAACGAGCAGGGTGTGCAGGGCGCGGTCTTCCAGATGGTCGCTCACGGCGTCATCACCGGTGCGCTCTTCCTCCTGGTCGGGGTCATCTACGAGCGCACCCACGACCGCACCATCGCCAAGATGGGCGGCCTCGGACAACGCGTCCCGGTGTTCGCCACGTTGATGGTCTTCTTCAGCCTGGCGTCTGCGGGCCTGCCCGGCCTGGCCGGCTTCGTGGGCGAGTTCCTGGTGCTGCTGGGCTCGGTCGCCTGGCAGCCGTGGGTCGGCTACATCGCCGCCTTCACCATCGTCTTCGCAGCCGTGTACCTGCTGTACATGGTCCAGAACATCATCATGGGTGAGGTCACCCCGTTCCTGAAGAGCCTGGGCAACAAGCTCACCGATGTGGACCCCATCGAGGCCGCCACCTTGGCGCCGCTGGTGGTGCTGACGGTGCTGCTCGGGCTGTTCCCGGCACTGGTACTGGACATCATCGCGATGCCGGTCAGCGGGGTGCTGGCGGTCGTGCACGAGTCGGCTGAGGCGGCAGCTGAGGCCACGGCAGGTCTGCTGCGATGAGCGACGAGATGCTGACGCTGCTGCCCATCGCCGTGGTCATCGGCCTGGCGCTGGCCATCATCCTCGTCGACCTCTTCTGGCCCAGGCACGACGAGTTCATCATGGCCATCGGCGCCGGCGGCTTGGCCGTGGCCCTGGTGGTCACCTTCCTCATCGGTCCCCTGCCCTGGGACTTCGGCGCGCTCAGCGAGCCCTCGTCGATCGGGGGGCCCACGCTCTACACGCGCGATCTGCTCACGGCGCTGCTCGACATCGTGCTCATCTCCATCGGCCTGCTGACGCTGCTGTTCGCGCCCGACTACCTCGTGCCACGCAAGCTGCCGCTCGCGGAGTTCAGCGCCACGCTGCTCTTCGCCATCGGCGGCGGCATGCTCATCAGCGGCGGCCAGGACCTGCTCATCCTGTTCATCGGCCTGGAGCTGCTGGTGCTACCGGGCTACATCCTGGCGGGCTTCGCCAAGCGCGACGGGCTCTCCACCGAGGGTGCCATCAAGTACTTCTTGCTGGGCTCGTTCTCCAGCGCCATCCTGCTGTTCGGCCTGGCCTTCGTGTTCGGCTTCACCGGCTCCACGCAGCTGGACGGCATCGCGGACGCATTGCGCGGGATCCTCGACGGCGGCGGCCCACTGCCGTTGGCGCTGGCCATGGGCCTGGCCCTGCTGGCGGTGGGCCTGCTCTTCAAGATCGCCGCCGTGCCGTTCCACTACTGGACACCCGACGCCTACCAGGGTTCCCCCACGCCCGTCACCGGCTACCTCTCGGTCGGCCCCAAGATCGCCGCCTTCGCACTGATCCTGCGGCTCCTGGTCGAAGGTCTCGAGCCGATGCGCGGCGAGTGGGCCCTGATCGTCGGCGTGCTTGCGGCCATCACCATGACCGTCGGCAACCTGGCCGCCATCGGGCAGGACAACATCAAGCGCATGCTGGCCTACTCGTCGATCGCGCATACCGGCTACATCATGGTCGGGCTGGTGGTCTTCGCCACCGCCGACGACCCCGAGATCGCGGCCGACGGCATCCAGGGCGTGCTCTTCTACAGCGTGGCCTACGCGTTCATGAACCTGGGCGCCTTCGGCGTGGTGGCCGCGCTGCAGCGCCGTCCGGGAATCACCAGCCAGCTGACGACGTTCACGGGCCTGGGCTATCGCGCGCCGCTGCTGGCCCTGACCATGACGGTCTTCCTGCTCTCGCTGACGGGCATCCCGCCGCTGGCCGGCTTCTTCGCCAAGGCCATGGTGGTGCTCAGCGCGCTCGAGGTCGGTGGGAGCATGACGCTGCTGGCCGTGCTCATGATGCTCAACGCGGCCATGGCTGCCTTCTACTACCTGCGCGTGGTCGTGTACATGTACATGCGCAAGCCGGCCGAGGGCGCAGCGGCGGTGAGCATCGGCGGGCTGACCAAGGTCGGCCTGCTGGCGGCCGCGGTCATGACCATCCTCATCGGCCTCTTCCCGGCGGTCACCGGGGCCATCCTGGAGTGGACCGAAGCGGCCGCCACGGCCCTCACCCAGCTCTAGCGAGCCCGGCCGCGCGCGCCGCCGAGGCTGTCGCAGCGGGCGCGCGCCAGCAGGGTCAGGAAGCCCGCCGTCACGTCTGGCCCGGAGAGGACGAGGTCGGCCCGTCTGGCCATGTCGGTGGTCTCCCCGGCGGGGCTGACCACGGCGATGGCCAGGCCCCTGATGCGCCCGGTATCGCGGACTGCGCGCAGGACGTCGAAGGCGAGGGCGTCATGCGCGTCGTCGCCGAGCATCAGCACCGTGTCCGGTCGGTGGCCGTCGATGAGGCGAGCCAGGGCCCCACCCTTGGTGGTCGCGCCGTGGGGACGCAGCTCCCAGGCACGCCGCCCGCCAGGTCGATCAAGCAGGCCATCGGCATCGACCGCATCGACCGCCGCGCGCACGCGGGCCTTGGCCTCGTCCACGTCGGGGGCACTCCGAAAGTGGAAGGTCAGCGCAGGGCCCTTGTCTTCGAGTACAAGCCAGTCCTCGTCGACCCGTCGCGGCACCTCGGCCTTGAGTCGTTCGGCCATGGCCGTCACGCGCGGATCGACCCGCTCGCGCTCGACCTGCAGCGCGGAGGGACGGAAGCCGCGCCGCGCCACGGCCCGCTCGGCACCGTGGTCGCCGTGATAGCTGATGCCGCCGATGCGGGCACGAGCTGCCAGGTCGCGCGCGGTGCGCCCGCTGATGAGCGCGACGTGGGTATCCGCGGCGGCGGCGAGGCGACGCAAGGCGCGCCGGGCGCCGGGCACCATGCCCGCGCGCCAGGGATCCATCACCAAACGTGAGAGCGTGCCGTCGAAGTCGCTTGCGAGCAGGAGGCGCCCGTCCAGCAGGGGACGCACACGCTCGAACGCGTCGTGGGCAGATGTCAGCACCAGGTCGTCAGAAGCCAGCGCTGGTCCCCTCCTCGCCTTCCGTCGACCCCGCCGCGGGCGCTGGCTTCCCGTTCGCGTCCCGGCCCTCGCGCATGAGCCAGGCAGGCAACGCGGCGATGGCCAGCACGATGGCGGCCACCACGAACAGCGAGCCCAACACCTCTGCCGCCTCTGCCGACGCCCAGCGCTCGATGGCATCGAGCACCAGCGGGTCGGCCAGCGGTTCGCCGACCAGCTGGGGTGGCAGGATGGAGTCGCGGTACTCCTGGTCCTCGAGGGCCACGGTGACCTGGTCGATGCGGGTCGTGCCGAAGGCCGTAAGGATGGCCATGCCGATGGCCATGCCGGCCATGCGCGCCACGGTCACGGCCGCGCTGGCAGCTCCGAAGGCCGCTCGCCCGGCCGCCTCCACGGCGGCCATCGATCGTGGCGTCACGGTCAGCCCGAAGCCCAGTCCGAACAGCGAGAGTGAAGCGACCGGCACGTAGAGCTCGGTATCGATGCGGGTCGTGGACAGCCACAACAGGCCGACGATGCTGGCGGCCAAGCCGGCGAGGGTCACGGCCGTAGCGTTGAAGCGCCGCATCATGAAGCCTGAGACGAAGGCGCCGATGGCCATGAACAGGGCCATCGGCCCGAGCACGGCGCCCTGCTCCTCTGGTCCGGCGAAGCGGACGCGGTCGATGAAGGCGGCCATGCCCACGATGGCCGTGGCCAGGGCATAGCCCGTCAGCAAGCTGACCAGGACAGCCCCGCTGAAGACAAGGTTCCTGTACAGGCGCAGGTCCAGGAACGGCTCGGGCACGCGCAGCATGCGCACCACCGCGAGTGTGCCGGTGACGATGGCCACCACCGTAGCCATGGGGATGATGGGCAGGTCTCCGGGTTCGTCGCCGATGAGCGTGACCGCCAGCAGGCCGCTGGTAAGGGCGACGCTGAAGAGCACGGCGCCGAGAGCGTCCATGCGTGAGCTCCCTGGGGCCACCTGCCAACCCGGCGCCGCGGCCCAGATATAGATGGCCGCCAGCAGCGACAGGGGCACCGTGATGTAGAAGACCCAGCGCCAAGCCGGCACGAGGAAGTCGACCGCGCTACCGCCCCAGATCCCGATCGAGGCCAGCGCGTCGCGGAGCTGCAAGTGCTCGAGGATGAGCGCACCCAGCACCGGGCCGACGGCCATGCCCAGGAAGGTGGCGGCACCGATGAAGCCAAGTGCCCGGGAGCGGGCAGGACCGCCGTAGAGATGGCTGGCGCCGGCCGTGGCGATGGGCAGGATGGCGCCCGCGCCAGCACCCTGGATGATGCGGCCGACGACCAACATCTCAAGCGTCTGTGCCCCACCGCAGACGGCCGATCCGGCCCCGAAGAGCAGCAGAGACAGGATCACCAGGCGCGGCAGGCCGTAGCGGTCGGCGGCGCGTCCGGCCAGGGGCATGGCCGCGATGTAGGCCACCAGGTAGGCCGTGATGATCCACGACGCGCGGCGCAGCTCGTCCCAGCCCGAGAGATCGAAGAAGATGTCCGGCAAGGCAACGGCCGTGATGAACAGCTCGATGCCGACCAGCAGCACGCCCAGGCATAGCGCCGCGAGCATCACGGCGCGCGAGATGGGGCTCATGGCAGCGTCGCCCGAGGTCAGCAGAGGTCTCCTCGCAGAGGGCTGAGCGCGGCCCGCCGCCGCTGCACCGATGCACCCGTGTGACCAGCGTCGAAGACCAGGGGCCTGGGCAGCGGGACCATCGGTGCATGATGGTCCATATGCCTCCGGGGCGTACCGCCAGACGCGCGGGCGGAGCTGTGCCTGTCCCTCGACAGCCCGGCGTCACACGGTTGACAGGCTCCGAACCAGCGATTAGCATCAACACTCGCTTATATAAAGGCTCGTTGTTGTATCGCTTGTCGTGGGGAAGGAGCAGGGTTTGCCAAGTCCGGCACGCATCCGGTCCACCATCGCCGCGGTCACCGATCCGCCGGGGGACCTGAAGGCCATGGCATCGGTGCACAAGGCCCTCGCCGACCCCACCCGGCTGCGCATCCTCCAGCGGCTGGCCGAAGGGGACGGCACCGTCAGCGACCTGATGCACCACGTCGACCTGAGCCAGCCGCTCGTGTCCTGGCATGTGCGCCGTCTGCGTGCGGCCGGTCTCGTCGAGGCTCGGCGCTCTGGTCGCGAAACCATCTGCAGCCTGGATCGAAAGGCCCTGGCTGACTTCCACGCACGGGAGCAAGCGCTCCTGAGATCGGAGAGGTAGTCGTGGGTAAGGGATCGTTCATCTCGCCGGAGCAGCGCTCCGGCATCCGCGCCAGGGTTGAGCCCATCGCCTTGGCCATGGCTCGAGCAGGGCTGACGCCCAACATGCTCACGCTCATCGGCTTTGGCATCGCCTCGCTCGGCGGTGTGCTGGCCGCCCTCGAATGGTGGTTACTCGCCGGTATCGTGGCCACGGCCGGCGCGGGCTTCGACATGTTCGACGGTGCGGTCGCGCGCGCTACCGGGCAGGTAAGCAAGCTCGGGGCCTTCATGGACAGCACCTTCGACCGTTGGGGTGAAGGGGTCGTCTACGTAGGCATCATCATCGGCTCCACGCAGGCCGGCTTCGATCTTGGAGCCTGGCTGGCCGGAGCTGCGCTGGTATCGGCCTTCATGGTCAGCTACACGCGCGCCAAGAGTGAGTCGCTGGGCTTCTCCAGCGGCACCGGCATGGCCGCCATCGGCTTCGCCCCACGCGAGGTCCGCACGGTCATCCTCGGCGTGGCCCTCGTCGGGGCGGGCATCTTCGGTGTCACCGCCGACATCTCTGACCTGGGCACCCTCATCCTCGCCAGCGGCCTTGGCCTCATCGCCGTACTGGCCACCATCACCGTGATCCAGCGGATCCGGTTCGTTACCTCACAACCCCCGAACCCCCAGAACAGCAAGTAACGGCAGAAGGTAGGAGAACCGATTCATGAGTGAGCTCAACGACAGCAACGGTGCGCCCATCCCCTCGGGCGCGAACAAGATCCGCGTCGCCATCGTCGGCGTCGGCAACTGCGCGAGCAGCCTGGTGCAGGGCCGCTACTACTACGAGGACGCCCCCGAGGACTCGTTCGTGCCCGGCCTGATGCACGTCAACCTGGGTGGCTATCACGTCCGCGACATCGAGTTCGTGGCGGCCTTCGACGTCAATGCCAGCAAGGTCGGCCGGGACCTGGGCACGGCCATCTACGCCAAGCCCAACAACACCATCCGCTTCATGGACGTGCCGGAGATCGGCGTCACGGTCCAGCGTGGGCCGACCATGGACGGCATCGGCCGCTACGTGGCCGAGGTCGTGCCTGAGTCCGAGGCGACACCGGTCGATGTGGCCGCGGCCCTCAGGCAAGCCGATGTCGACGTGCTCGTCTCCTATCTGCCGGTCGGTAGCGAGGACGCTACGCGCTGGTACGCCGAGCGAGCCATCGAGGCCGGCGTCGGTTTCGTCAACGCCATCCCCGTGTTCATCGGCCGTGAGCCCGAGTGGCAGGCCAGGTTCGCCGCGGCTGGGCTGCCCATCATCGGTGACGATATCAAGAGCCAGGTCGGCGCCACCATCAGCCACCGCGTGATGACGCGGCTCTTCGATGACCGCGGCGTGCAGCTCGACCGCACCTACCAGCTCAACTTCGGTGGCAACACCGACTTCCAGAACATGCTCGAGCGGGACCGCCTGGAGTCCAAGAAGATCAGCAAGACCAACGCCGTGACCTCGATGCTCGACTACGAGATGCCGGAGGGCTCGGTCCACGTCGGCCCCTCGGATCACGTGCCCTGGCTGGAGGACCGCAAGTTCTGCTACATCCGCATGGAGGGCACGACCTTCGGCGACGTGCCCCTGCTGGCCGAGCTCAAGCTCGAGGTCTGGGACAGCCCCAACAGCGCCGGTGTCATCACCGACGCCATCCGCTGCCTGAAGCTGGGTCTCGACCGTGGGCTTTCGGGCACACTCGTGGCTCCCTCGGCATACTTCATGAAGAGCCCGCCGCAGCAGATCCACGACGATGTGGGCCGTGAGCGTGTCGAGGCCTTCATCCGGGGTGAGGACAACGCGACCCTGACCGGTGCCGAGTCGGACGTGGTCGAAGAGGTAGAGGCGCTCCTCGTGACCGCCTCGCCCGAGCAGGAGGCGGTCGCGATCGCCTGACAGGAGGGACGTGTCCGGCGTCGACTACGCACCACATCGCCGCTCAAGCCGGGGCCGGCTCTTCGGAGCCGCCGCCCGGGCCTGGGAGCGATTCGTGGTCCTCGTCTTCCGCGCCATGTCCGCCCTGCTGGTGCGCGTGCCGCTGCGCATCAGCGAGCCGATCGCTCATATCGGCTTCCTGGCCGGCTACTACCTGTGGCCGTCCAAGCGGAACATCATCAAGAGCAACGCCGCCCACGTGCTGGGCTTGCCAGCCCATCACCGGGACGTGGCCGGCCTGGCTCGTGGCATCTACGGGACATACTCACGGTTCACCATCGAGCTGATGCGCCTGCCGGGCCTGCCCACCGATGAGCCGCAGCGACTGATGCGGCTGGAGGGTGAGTTGCACCAGCGCTTCATGGCCCTGTGGTCTCAGCTGCCAGGCGGAGGGCCGCGGCATCATCGTCGTAAGCGGCCATATCGGCAGCATCGAGGTCTTCGCCGGCGCCTATGCCCACCAGGGCATCCCTACCTATGGCCTCGCCGATGACTCGGCCTTCCCTGAGCTGTTCGAGCTGCTCAACCGCTCACGTGCGCGCTGGGGCGTGACCATCATTCCCTGGCGGAAGCTGCGTGACATCTTCCGGGTCATGCGCAAGCCGGCCATCCTGGGCATGGTCGTGGACTGGGGCTATCGCGCCGACGACCAGCCGGTGAAGCTGTTCGACGGGTGGACGACGCTGCCGGCCGGTCCGGCCACGCTGGCGGCCCGCACCAGGGCCGTGGTCGTACCGGTGGTGGCGCGACGCCAGAAGGACGGCGGCTATGTGCCGGCGATGTACGAGCCCATCGAGGTCGCCGATACCTCCCCTGCTGGGATCGGCCGGGCCACCCAGGCCATCGCCGACGCTCTCGAGGACATGGTCCGCGTTGCGCCGGAGCAGTGGTACACCTTCAAGCCCATGTGGCCCGCCACCAGGACGGAGGCCGAGGTGCTGGCCCGCCGTGCCGCCGAGACGGAGAACGCCGATGTCTGAGATCGAGCTGTCCAGCCTGGAGCTGCCCGCGCCCGGGCGACCGGCCGAGGCCAGCACCGCGCCCACACCACCGCCGGGCTCACCCTTGGACCCCTTCGGGCGCGTGGCCTTCAGGATGCTCATGGCCGCGCTCTGGCTGGCGCGCAAGCTGCCCGACAAGCCGCTCTACCGCGCCGCCTTCGCCATCGGCGCCGGCCTGTACCTGCTGCTGCCGGAGCGGCGCGAGCAGGTCCGCAGCAACCTGCGACGCGTGCTCGACTGGCTGGTGGCCAACGACATGGCCAGCCCGCGAGTAGCCCGGGCAGCGCGCGACCGGGTCGCGCTCGAGCGCATGGTGCGAGCCGCCTTCGGCCACTGGGTCGTGACCTACGCCGAAGCCGCGCTGGGGCCTCGCTACAGCGGCGCGGAGCTGAAGGCGCGCTTCGTGCCGTTCGACGCGAAGGTGTCCGCGGAGGCCTGTCGCCGCCGCCCCTCCAGGAGAGCCCGGACCCATCCACATGGCCATGCACTTCGGCTCGGTCGACCTCTCGGCCCTCTATGGCTCACGCGTTGGCGCGCTGCCGCTGACCGGGCCCATGGAGTTCGTGAAAACGCCCTTCGCACGGGCCTACTTCGAACATGTCCGCAACGAGCTGGGCGTCACCATCGTGCCCCTCGAGCGTGCCGCCGAGGCACTCACCGCTGCGCTCCAGCGCGGCGAGGCCGTGGGCATCGTGGCCGACCGCAACATCGCCGGCCGCGGCTCTGCGGTGTCCCTGTTCGGCTCGACGGTGCGCCTGCCCATCGGCCCGGCCATGCTCTCCGTCCAGACGGGCGCGCCACTCTACCTCGAGGCCATCGAACGCACCGGGCCGGGCGAGTGGCTGGGGCACACCGTGCCGCTGCGACCCCCACCAGGCGCCACGCGCCGCGAGGCCACGCGTTCCATCATCGAGCAGGAGGCGCGGGCCTTCGAGCGCATCATCGCGCGCGCTCCCGAACAATGGACCACACTGTTCTTCCCGATCTGGGAGGGCGAGGGCGACTAGTGAGCGACGACGAGACCAAGCCGGGCGCACCCGTGGCTGAGGTCGATGAACGAGTCGGTGTTGCGCATCGACCCGCACGTCCACACCCTCGCGTCGGATGGCGTGGACGATGTCGAGCTGATGATCATGGCCGCAGTGGTGAAGGGCCTTGACGCCATCGGCATCGCCGACCACGAGCGCATCGATGCCGCCGTCGCCGGTCAGGGCCATGGCCGAGTACCGTGGTTGGCCCATCGAGGTCATCGTGGGCGAGGAGATCTCCACGCGCGGCGGCCACCTGCTGGGCCTGTACATGAGAGAGCGCATCCGGCCCTGGCACTCGCTCAAGGACTCCATCGCCATGGTCCACGAGCAGGGCGGCCTGGCCATCATCGCCCACCCCCTGCCGCCCTACCCGCTGTGCGCCAGCGAGCGCACCATCCGCAAGCTCATGGAGGAGGCCGACCCCATCTTCCACCCCGATGGCATGGAGGGCTTCAACCCCACGACCGCGCGGATGCACTGGAGTCGCAAGGCACCGGCCCTGGCCGAGGAGCTGGGCATCGCCGCTACAGGCGGCTCCGACGCCCACAAGGCCACCAACGTGGGCTCGACCGCAGACCATCATCAGGCGGACCGGCAACGTGGAGGCGAGCCTGCGCAGGGCGCTCGCGGAGCACGACACGCGCTGGGACGGGAGCGCCCTACACGTGGCAGGGTCAGCTGCGCATGTTCACTCAGCAGCAGCGCAAGAACGTCGCTGCGGTAGCCGACGAGATCGGCGGCAAGCTGCGTCGCGACGGCACGGGGCGCGACCTTGGCTACCCCGGTGGTCGCGAGCGGCCGGTCCGCTTCGATCGCGAGTCGGCCGGCCTGCCGGCAGAGGACACCACGACATGAAGATCGGGCTGGTCACGCCGTACATCTTCCCGCTTCCGGGTGGCGTCAACGCCCACGTCGGATACCTCTACGAGAACCTCGTCAAGCGCGGCCACGATGTCCGCATCATCAGCTCGACACACGGACCGCAGCGCTCCAGCGAGGGCGACATCATCCGCCTCGGCTACGGCTGGAGCGTGCCCACCAACGGCTCGATCGGCACGCTCACCGTCTCGCATCGCTATGCCGGGCTGGTCACCGAGATGCTCGATCGCGAACGCTTCGACGTGGTCCACTTCCATGAGCCCTTCGTGCCCTTCCTGTCGTTGATGATCCTGCGCCACTCCAAGGCCGTGAACATCGCCACGTTCCACGCCTACTCGGGCTTCAGCCCCTCCTACGAGTTCGGCAAACGCTTCATGCGTACACCCGCCCGTCGCCTGCATGGCCGTATCGCCGTGAGCGCGGCAGCGCGCCATTTCATCTCGCGCTATTTCCCCGGCGAGTACAAGGTCATCCCCAACGGCGTCGACCTGCAGCAGTTCAGGGACGTGCCGCCCTTCGCGCGCTGGAACGACGGCATTCCCAACATCCTCTTCGTGGGGCGCTTCGACAACCGCAAGGGGCTGATGTACCTCCTGCGCGCCTACTACCAGCTGCGCGTCGAGGGCCTCGGCTGCCGCCTGCTGGTGGTCGGCCACGGACCGCAGGCCTCTGAGGCACGGCGCTACATCCAGTCGCGGCGCCTGGGCGGCGTGGAGATGCTGGGCCGGCTCTCGGAGTCACGACAAGGCCCGCGCCTTCGCCACCGCCGACATCTACGCCGGCCCGGCCACCGGCCAGGAGTCGTTCGGCATCGTGCTGCTCGAGGCCATGGCCTCAGGCACGCCCATCGTGTGCAGCGACATCCACGGCTACAAGGGCGTGGTGCGGCGCAACGAGCAGGCCGTGCTCGTGCCACCGCGCGACGTCGAGGCGTTGGCCGCCGCCCTGGGCACGCTGCTGCGCGACCCGCTGCTGCGACAACGCATGGGCGAGTCCGGTCGGGAGCGTGCAGAGCAGTTCAGCTGGGAGAACATCACGGCCAAGGTCGAGGACTACTACGGCTTCGTGATCCGTCGGCTGGAGGCGAAGGACGCGCTGCCGTCCGGCTTCGACGCCGACATCCCCGAGCCGTCGCAGCGTGCTGCCGGCCCCTGGAGCCAGGCGGGCGACCGGGCCTCGGATGGGGCGACCGCTGAGGGCGAGACGCTCGGCGCGGCCTCGACCGAGGCCGCCGAGACCGGCGCGGCCGATATCTGACCTGCCCGCCGGGGCGGGCCGGCGTGACCGGGCTAGGGTGACTGCGTCGTCGAGCCGGAGGGAGCCGCAGCCCGGGTCCGGCCCGAGCGGCCCCACGCCCAGGCGACGGCAGCCACCGCGATGACAACGACCAGGGTCACGGCGCCGATGACGAACGTGCCACGGTCAAGGATGCCGTCGTCACCGGCCGGGTCGGTGTTGACCGAGAACTGGAAGTCCCAGTTCCAGGTCGGCAGCAGGCCCTGGTAGAGATGGGCGAGGTCCGACGGCAGGGGCAGGCCGGAGATGTTCGGATACCAGAGCAGCAGCCAGAGCAGGGCCGCGACCAGCACGCCGAGCACGAAGCGACGGGGGTCGCGGGCGCGCAGCGTCAGCCACGCGGGGAGGGCCAGCACAGCCAGGCCCAGCAGCGCCAGCACGTCCGAGCTCAGGCTCAGCGAGGTGGTCGAGGTGGTGTCGAGCACGAGCAGCGCGGCGACGAGCGCACCGAGCGTGGCCAGGGCCACGATGACCAGGGCCAGCAGCCACACAGCCTGGGCGCCGCCCCCGCCTCGCGAGCGCTCCGTGGTGCGTCGAGGCGCGCCAGCCGAGGTACCCGGCGCATGCGGCACCGACGCCGACGATGGCCAGGGCCGTGAGGCCGCCTTCGCTGAGCTGCGCGGTGCGGGTCACCTGCGAGGCGCAGGCGACGCCCGTTGGGGTTGGCCACCGCCGTGCCGCGAGGATGCACAGCGGGGTGCGCAGCAGCCACAGCAGCGGCACGCCGATGATGGCCAGCGCGCCGCGGCCCGGGCCAGGAACCAGGCCCGCACGCTGGGTCCGTGCCACAGCTCGGCGAGGAAGTAGGCGAGGGCCAGCACCATGAAGGGCAGGCTGGCGTAGACGTGGTACTGGAAGGTGGCCCGGTCGATGCGCGCCCAGGGCAGCCACAGCGCCGCCCACATGATGACCACCAGCGCCAGGGCCAGGCTGCGACGCCGCCAGGCCATCCAGGCGCTGAAGGCCATGCCGGCGATGCCCATCCAGAAGATGACCAGGTTGCCGGTGTCGTAGATGAGGCCCGTGGTCGAGCCCGCGTAGCGCTCCTGGAAGAACCACACCGGCTTGAGGTCCAGCGGCCAGGCCCACCACGGCGAGGAGGCGGCGTGCTCGGCGCGCAGGTTGTCGTGGTACTGGTACATCGACTCGGTCAGCGCCGGCCAGCGTCTGGCCGCCGTCGGCCGACTCGGGCAGGAAGGGCAGGCTGCCGACCAGCGGCAGGCCCCACTGGTTGCCGAGCTCGACCCAGGGCGCGTAGGTCAGGATGTAGACGGCCAGCGGCAGGATCGTCAGCGCGGCCAGCGTGAGCAGCCAGGGCAGACCTGTCGCGGACCCGGATGCAGCCAGGCGCTCGGTGCCGGCGCGCCGGCAGCGCGTCGCGCCGGGCGCCGAAGGGACCGTGACCCACGCCCGTGGCCAGAGCGGCGACCAGCCGCCGACGACCACCGCCGGCCAGGATGGCCAGCCGCCAGCGGCCGGCGAGGTGCCCAGCAGCGCCAGGACGCACGCCCAGCAGCGATGGGCATGGCCACCGCCAGCAGCACCTCCGCCGCGGTGAAGGGCATCGGCCGGCGCACGATGCCGGCGGCGAGCAGGCCGGTGAGCAGCAGCATCAGCAGCAGGAACGATCCAGTTGCGCCTCGGGTCCTCGACCAGCGGCCGGTGCGGATGGCCATGGAGCCGAGCACGACGGTCAGCGCCATCATGCCCAGCAGCGCGATGATGCGCCCGAGCGCCGAGCGGAAGAGCACCAGCAGGACCAGGCCGCCGATGGCGTAGAGCGCGACCCACTTGGAGGCCAGCGCCAGACCCAGGGCCACAGCCGGCTCCGAGCAGGAGGGCCAGCGCCGTCCACGGCCGCCTCGGCGCCAGGTAGCAGCGGCGCGAAGAGCAGCGCCGCGAGCGACGATGAAGGTGGTCACGTAGACATCGTTCATGCCGATGCGGGAGTTGGCGAAGAGCATGCCCTCGGCAACGATGCAGGACGGCCACGATGAGAGCGACGCTTCGCCGCGCGAAGAGGACCCTCGCGAGCAGGTACAGCAGGGCTGCCGCGAGCGCGCCCAGGAGCACGCCCGGGCAGCCGCCAGCCGAAGGCGTTGCCACCGATGCCGACCCTGGTCACGGTCCGTCCGCAGCGACGGCCAGCAGCTCGGTGCGGTCGACGTCGGGTCGCTCGGCCTGCGTGTCGGCGCAGCAAGCGGCATCGGCTCCTCGGGCAGCGGCACGTCGATGAAGACCGACGTCGCCCTGGGGCTCGACCACGTAGACGGTCGGGCCACCCTCGGGCGCCTCGCCCAGGGCGTGGACCAGCTCGGCCGGCTCGTTCCAGGCCAGGTCGCGGATGTCGGCCGGGCATCCACAGCCGTCGGGCGGACCCGGGCCCCTCGTCGGTGAAGCGAGATGATCTCGAGGTCGGCCCCGGTGGCCGCGTAGAGCGTCGGCTCGTCGCTCTCGGGCTCAACCAGCGCCAGCGCCGTGACCGGCTCGTCGGTGGGATCTCGTCGATGAGGTCGAGGGTCCAGGCATCGAGCACGGAGATGCCGGCGTGGTCGGCCACGGCCAGCAAGGGGCCGCGCTCTCGAGCTCGGCGCCAGGCAGGCTGCCTTCGGTGGCGATGGCCTTCGCAGCAGCGTCCGCGGCGTCCTCGTCCGAGCGTAGGCGTCGACGACCACGAAGCCGTCGAGCGGCCGAACAGTCGCGGTGATGCGCTCCGAGTCGTCGTCGAGGGCCTCGGCCAGCGAGCTTGGCCGCGAGCGGCCCGGTCGTCCAGCTCGCGGGTGTCGACGACGAGGCGCTCGACCGAGGGCAGCTCCACGGCATCGGCGACCGCGACCGCGAAGCGCTCGGAGAGCAGCGCGCCGGTCTCGGTGTCGAAGGTGCTGAGCGAGCCGCGCGTGATGGCCACCAGCGAGGTGTCGGTGACGAGCAGCTGCTCGACGGGCGCACCGGGCCCGGCCGAGAAGCGCTCGAGGCCACCTCGTCCGCGCCGCCGCGCCGCTGCGCGGGCATCGAGCGCGGTGGTGTCGAGGCGGTAGCAGGGCGCCGCCGGGTCCGCCGATGTAGAGCGTGTGGCCATCGTCGTCGACGGCCAGGGCCGTGGCCGCGAGTGGCAGCTCATCGACCAGCTCGCGCGTGGCCAGGTCGTAGACGCGCAGGGCCTCGCCGGTGCCGACGTAGAGCCGGTCGCCGTGGCGTTGACCGTCGTCGGGCGCCGGCGCGACCAGCGCCGCTCGAGCGCGGCGTCCTCGACGGGCACGCCCAGCTCCGTCGGGCCCGTGATCTCGTTGCCGCCGGCCAGCCGGATGCCCCAGGCCATGGCGTACTTGGCCAGGTGCGGGTGGGTGAACTCGTAGATGTCGTGGGGCTCGCCGTACTCCCAGTGCTGCAGGAACTCGGTGGCGGTGCGAGCGTGGTAGACCTCGTCGAAGTACATGCCCACCGGCTGGTCGAGCCGGTAGCCACGGATGCCGATGGCCAGCAGCACGAGCAGGCCGATGACGATGACAGCGTCCTTGCGGTCGAGGCGACCGCCACGCTCGCACGGCCAGCGCGGCGCTGCGGTCGCGCGCGGATGGATCGGCCGCGACAGACCGGTCGACGATCCAGTCGATGGCGCTGGGCCCGCGCACCCAGGCAGCTCCGGCGACGTCGTCGGCCACGGCCGCGGTGCGAGGAGCGTGGCCGGTCGACAGCGGCACGCGCCGGGCGCCGGTCAGGTGGCCGCCGCTGTGCGGCCTGGATCGAAGCCGTCCGGGCTGGTGCGCAAGCGAGGGCCGCAGCTGCCACGCCGCCCACAGGCCGACGCCGGTCTGCAGCAGCGCCGAGAGCATGATGAGCGGCGGGCGTACGGAACCAGTCACCCAGCGGCAGGCGGTCACGTTGTCGGTGCCGTAGAGCGGCAGCGTCAGGATGGCGTGGAGGTTGATGAAGGCCCCGACGCTCAGCAGCAGCAGCGCGACCGCCCAGCGGCCGCTGACCACGGCCAGCAGGGGCATCACGGCGATGGCCGGGAAGATGTAGCGCTCGTGCACGCGGGTGGGCAGGATGAAGAAGGCGATGGCCAGGAACGTCAGCGGCCACGAGCAGCGTCCAGCGGTCGTCACGAACCGCGCCGCGCACGACGCCCCACAGGAAGCCCGCCACCAGCAGCGCCGCACCGATGGCGACGCCCGGGAGCGGCCCCAGCAGCGGGCTGGTGTCGTCGGACCAGCGTCAGCGCCGCCGCCAGCGAGGGCGGCCCATCAGCGCCGAGCAGCGCCCAGAGGTTGAAGGCATTGACGCGTGAGGTAGGCGTAGCCGCCGGCGGTGCCGAACATGCGCTCGAGGTACTCGAGGGGGCCCATGCCGAAGGGCAGCGCCAGCACGAAGAAGGCCGACCCAGGCGGCGACGAAGGCCGTCAGCAGCCGCAGCCAGCCCTGCTCTCGGGCCAGCCAGCCGCCCAGCGGCTGCGGCGCCCACGGGCGATGGCGTGGTCCGGAGCCCGGTCGCAGCAGGTGTCGCTTGACGAGCACGAACGCCACGAGCGGGATGAGCACGACGCCGAACTGCGGCTTGACCAGGGCGGCGGTCGCGGCCAGCGCGGCGGCGCCTTCGCTGTTGCCGCGGATGAGGGCGGCGAGACCCAGCAGCAGCACCAGCGCGCCGGCCGCGTCGGTCTGGCCCCACAGCGCCGAGTCGTAGAGCGAGACGGGGTTGAAGAGGTAGAGCGCGGCGGCAGCGAGCGCCAGGCCTCTCGCTGCGGGCGCCCGGCCAGGTCCAGCCCCGCACGAGCCGGTAGATGACGTAGCCGACCGCGAGGTCGAGCAGCATCGGCGGCAGCTTGATGAGCTCGCCCGCCTCGCCACCGGCTCCCGCCAGCAGGCCGATGGCCCAGAGCACGTACAGGTAGGCCGGCGGATAGTCGGCGAAGCCGGCGTTCTCGTAGAAGCCGCCGGGCCCGTACTCGGCCATCGATCCCGCCCACGAGGCATAGGAGGCCAGGTCGGACTCGAAGCCCGAGGCCGGGAAGAGCACGTATGCGATAGTTAGCCGCAGTGCCAAACCGCCGAGCAGCAGGACGATGAGGGCGGGGCTCAGGGCGAGCGCTCGGAGGGGGCGGACCGGTTCCCCGGGGCTACGGCCGACCCCTTGCGCCAGGGTCGATGTCACCGACGACGTCCTGCCTCCTGGGAAAGCGATGAGGTGAGCGCGAGTATATCAACGGGCCCCGAGACCTCCCCTGACCCGTCCGTCGCGGGCACGGGCGACGGCTGGCTCGAGGCCCGATTGCAGCGCATCGATCCGGTCTGGGTCTCCGTCGCGCTCTTCGTGCTCGCCCTCGTCGTCTACGTCGGCTCCAACGCGTCCCGCCCCGACTTCTACGACCACTTCGTGTGGCAGGCCGACGCCTTTCTGCACGGCCGTGCCGAGATCGCCTATCCCGTGACCGAAGGGCCATACCAGAACGGATACTTCCAGGACGTGCTGCCGGTCGGGCCCGACCGTGCCCAGATCCCCTTCCCGCCGCTGCCGGCCATCGTGCTGCTGCCCTTCGTGGCCGTGTGGGGCCTGGGTACCAACGGCGCTGCGGTCGCCGCGGTGCTCGGCGCGGTCAACGTGGTGCTCTGCTGGATCATGCTGCTGGGCGTCACGCCACGACGGTCGGCAGCGTTGCTGGGCACCCTCTTCTACGGCTTCGGCACCGTGGCCTGGTACGCGGCCATGCTGGGCACGACCTGGTTCCTGGCCCACGTGGTGGCCTCGACGTTCCTGCTGGTCAGCATCGCCATCGCGGTGCGCGCGGATGAGGCCGGGCGGCGCCCACGCTCGAAGGCCGGGCGGCGAGCCCTGGGCCGCCAGTTCGCGGCGGGGCTGGCTCTGGGCGCGGCGGCCACCGCGCGCCTGACCACCATCTTCGGCGCCCCTTTCTTCGTCTTCGTGGGCGGCGGGGGGAGATGGGCCGGCGTGCGGTCAGTGCCGGAATCGGGGCGCTCATCCCGGTCCTGCTCCTGCTCGGCTACAACGTGGCCACCACGGGCGAGCTCTTCCACCCCGCCTACGACTACCTCTACGAGGTCGAGTACCGGCCACAGCCCGGGATGGTCAACCCCGACTGGGCCATCGAGGACCCACGCTACATCCCCCAGAACCTCGGCGTCATGCTCGGTTCGCTGCCGCTCACGCCGCTATTCGACGATCCCGCCTGCAGTCTGCGAGGAGCTCGGTCCCGGCTCGCTCTTCGACCGCGAGTGCCCGTTGCTGCGGCCCGACCCCGCTGGGCATGAGCATCCTGCTCACGAGCCCGGCCTACCTGCTCATGCTGCCCGTGTTGCTGCGTGAGTGGCGCCGACGCATCGTGGCCGGTGCCGCGCTGGCCGTGCTGGCCATCGCCCTGGCCGACCTGATGCACTTCAGCCAGGGCTGGGTCCAGTTCGGCTATCGCTTCAGCAACGATTTCGCGCCGTTCGCCACGGTCCTCGTGGCGCTCGGTGTCGCCCGCCTGGGCGCCGGCTGGATATCGCTGGGCCTGGTGGCCGCATCGGTCGCCGTCAACGCCTGGGGCGTCTACTGGGGCGTCACGCTGGGGTGGTGAACCAGAGACGTCCGCGGCCGCTCGACTACGCGCTGGCGGCGAGCCCGGTGTTCGTCGCGGCCCTGGCCCTCTATGCCGCTACGCTGCTGCCCGACGTGGGCCTCTGGGACACCGCCGAGTTCCAGACCATCGGCACGGTGCTGGGCATCGCCCATCCCACTGGCTACCCCACCTACACGCTGCTGGCCTGGCTCGGCTCGGTCCTGCTCCAGCCGTTCGGCAACGAGGCCTACCGCGCCGACCTGCTCTCGGCCCTGCTGATGTCCGGTGCGGCGGCGCTGCTGGCCGTGTGCGTGGTGGGGGCCACGCGACGCTGGGCACTCGGTGCCGTGGCCGGCATCGTCTTCGCGGTCACGCCCGTGGCCTGGGGCTGGGGCGTCCGAGCCGACCCCCATGCCCTCCACGTCTTCCTGGCTGTACTCATCCTCGTGCTGCTGGTCGGCTGGCGGACGCGACACGACGAGGGGGGCGCTCACGCCGGGCGCTGGCTGCTGGCGGCGTCCCTGGTCTTCGGGCTGGCCCTCGGCAATCACGCCCTGACCTTGCTGCTGGTGCCAGGCATCGTCGTCTTCGTGCTGGCGGTCGCACCGCGCATCGTGTGGCGAGAGTGGCGGTTGGTGCTGGGCTGTGCCGCTGCCCTGGTACTCACGGCGGTCCTGGTCTACCTCTACCTGCCACTGCGCTCGGCGATGGACCCGCCGCTCGACTACGCCGATCCCGAGACCTGGGAGCGCTTCTGGTACGTCGTCCTCGGCGAGCAGTTCCAGGGCTCCTTCGGACTGCCGCCGGTAGCCGACATCGGCGCCGGCATCTGGGACGAGCTGGTGCGCAACCTCGGCCCGCTCGCCATCGTGGCCGTGGCCGGGGCCATCCTGGGTCTGTTCCGCCATCCGCGCCTGACCCTCCTCAGCCTGCTCTGGTTCGGTAGCACGTGGCTATTCGCCATGGGCTACCCCAACGCCGCCATCGAGCGCTACTACCTCGTGCCCCTGCTGATGGCCACGCTCTGGGTGGCGCTCGCGGCCGACGCCGTCTGGGACGTGCTGCGCGATCGGCTCTGGACAGCCGACCACCCGGGCCGCTTCCGCCTTGCGGCCGTCGGCCTAGTGGGCATCCTGCTGGTCACGGGCGTCGCTCCGGCCGTCGACCGCTACGGGGCCATGAACGCCGCTGACGAGACCTGGGGCCGCGAGTTCATCGAAGCCACCTTCGCGGCCCTGGAGCCCGAGGCCGTGGTCCTCTCGTGGTGGTCCTTCTCGACGCCGCTGTGGTACGGGCGCTGGGTCGAGGGACGGCGTGAGGACATCACCATCATCGACGACCGCGACATCCTCGACGACGGCTACGGCGATGTGGCCGCGGCCATCGAGCGCTTCCTCGGGGAGCGGCCGGTCTACGTCATCCGCATCGAGCGCGACCGCGAAGCCCTCGCCACTAGCTACGAGCTCGAACCGGTGCCGGGCGTGCCGGCCGAGCTCTACCGTGTGCTGGGGCCGAAGCAGGAGTGATGGAGCCGCGAGCCCTAGGATTAGGTCGTGCCTGAGCCGAATGACCACGCCCCCAACCCGGCCCCCGCCCGCGTGCCCGAGCTGAGCTACTTCTTCCCGGCCCACAACGAGGCCGAGAACATCGAAGCGCTGGTCGACGAGGCTCTGGTCGGGTTGAAGCGCATCGCCGACCGCTTCGAGATCATCGCTGTCGACGACGGCAGCAGCGACGGCACGGGGGCCATCGCCGATCGCCTTGCCACGGAGCATCCCGGTGTCGTGCGCGTCGTGCACCACCCGGTGAACCTCGGCTACGGGGCAGCCGTGCGCTCGGGCCTGGCGGCGGCCCGCTACCCGCTGGTGTGCTTCACCGACGGTGACCGGCAGTTCCGGATCGCCGACCTGGCGCGCCTCACGGCCCGCCTCGATGGCGGCGCCCCGGGCGGTCGTGACCCCGACGTCGTGGCCGGCTTTCGCATCGAGCGGGCCGACCCCGCCATCCGCCTGGCCTACGCAAGCGCCTACCGCGCTGCGCTGCGCACCTTCTTCGGCCTGCGGGTACGCGATCCCGACTGCGCCTGCAAGCTCTTCCGTCGCGAGACGCTCGAGGGCGTACGGGTCGAGTCGAGCGGTGCGTTCCTCTCGGCGGAGCTGCTCATCAAGATCAGCGAGCGCGGCGGCGTCATCGTGGAGCAGGGCGTGCCCCACTATCCACGCACGGCCGGGCGTGCTTCCGGTGCGGACCCACGCGTGGTGCTGCGTGCAGTGCGGGATTTCTGGTGGTTGCGCCTGCGCCTGTGGGCCAACCGTGGCGCGGCGCTGGCGCGTGGCGAGCCCATCCTCGAGGTAAGAGCGGCCGGCGAGCCCGGGGCCTGAGCCTAGCTGGCACCCTCGCTCTCATCACCCAGGCGATCATCGAGCGGCCGGTCATCAGTGGCATCCGGCCCTCCATCATCGGGGCGCCGTGAGTCGATGGGCGGGCCCTCGGGCGTCGTGCCGCCGTAGGCGCTCCCCCCTCGCGAGCCGGCTTCGCCCTCGAGCGAGTTCACGAACTCACGGAACACGCTGAGCTTCTCTTCCTCGTGGGCCTCGGGCATGACGCCGGCGCGGTCGAGCACGGCCTCCGTGGCGAAGATCGGTGCCGCCACACGCACGGCCAGGGCGATGGCGTCGCTGGGCCGGGCGTCGATCTCGAAGTCACTGCCACCCTGCACGAGCACGATGCGCGCACGATAGGTCTCATCGGCCAGGTCGGAGACCACGATATGGCGGACGCTGACGGCAAGCTCTTCGAGGATGGAGGCGAGCAGGTCATGCGTGAGCGGTCGGTCGGCCTCGACGCCCTGCAGCTTCATGGCGATGGACTGCGCCTCCCAGCTGCCGATCCAGATGGGCAGGTAGCGATCGGCGTCCGCCTCTCGCAGGATGACGACGTGCTGCGAGGAGAGCATGTGCACCCGCACGCTCTCGACCACCATCTCGCGCGTTGCCTCGAGCATGACCCTGATTCTAGCGGCGCTACCGCGCTGGGCGGCGACTGCCCGACACGCGGCCGGCGGCCAGGCCGCTCAACCGGCTGGCAGCGTGGCCCGGTGGATGCCCTCGGGCGTGATCCACACGAGCGTGTCGTTCTTGCGCCTAGTGCCCTTCTTGTTGAGGCCGCCCTCGAGGACGTACATGCCGCGGATGTCATCCATCTCGGTGCCGTCGCCCCTCGGTGACCACTGGGCGAGGTACTCGCCAGCTGCCTTGTCGAAACCGATGATGCGGCCGTGCTTGGCGTCGTAGAGGTAGACGCGGCCTCTCGTCGAGGCGCGGCCGGAGCCGGCCACGATGCGGTAGTCATGTCCGGGCCGCAGGTCGGCGTCGTCGGGTGGCAGCTCGGGGGCGAAGTCACCGTCCCATCGCCCGTATTCATGGCGCCGCAGCGTATCGCCGAAGAGGGCGTACACATCGAAATCGATGTAGAGCTGCTCGAAGGCGGCCACCTCTGCCGACTGGGTGGCGAGGTAGGGGGTCGGCGGCGAGAAGGCACTGCCGTCGAAGGTCTGCTGGTAGCGCATGATCTGGTTGAGCGAGGGCTCGGCCACGTAGAGTCGGTACTCCTCGCCGGCGGCACCGTAGGCCTCGACATCGCCGTGGTCGCTGCCCAGGGTCGAACTGCCCTGCAGCACCAGCCGGGCCAGGGTGCCGGCCCCGGCCGAGTTCGAGGGTCGCCAGCGCCAGGGCCGGGCCTTGGCGTCGATGATGACCACGTCGGGTCCCGCGGCGGCCAGCTGGGTAGGCACGTCGATGGCCTTGTCCGTGCCGCGCTGCTTGTCGCCCTCGTCGATGATGCGGTCGGTCTTGCCGCTCTTGAGGTTGGCGCGGTACACGCTGCCGGTCTCCTGGTCGATGAAGACGGCCCCGCCCCGCGGTCCCTCCACGAGGAATGCCGGATCGGCTCCCTTGGGCACGCGGGCGACCTTCTCGATGGTCGGCGTGCGCGCGTTGTAGAGCGAGTCGAGGCCGGCCTGCACACGCGTGTCGAGCTCATCGAGCGCCACCGTGGACAGGCCCGTACGACGGGCGCGCTCGATCTCCACCCACGCTTCGCGGTAGTACTCCTTGGCTGCCTCGGGCTCGGTGGAGAGGAGGTTGTCGGCACGATTGGTCGAATCGAGCGCAGCCTCCAGTGCGGAGTCGCTGCCGGCGACCTGCTCGACCTCGGTAACGTCGGATCCGCGGGGCACCACCACCAGCGCCAGACCGACCAGGAAGACGACCACCACCAGCGCCAGCAGGCCCATGGCCGCGCGGCGTTGTGTCTCGGCGCGTGAGTGCGTGGCCGTGACCTCGGTGGCCTTGGCGCGACGCTTGGGCATGGCATTCCAGAAGCGGTCGCGCAAGCCGTCCACGGCGCCGACGAGCGTGGCGCCGAGGGCGCCGCCGACGGACTCCGACATGGCGCCCGGCAGGTCGGCGTAGGCGTCGCTCACCGCCACCGTGGCGCCCGGACGGACGCGTGAGGTCTGTTCCTTGGCCTCGACCGCGATAAGGCCGTCGGAGCCGGCACCGCCGGTGGCCACGAAGAGGTGGTGGAGGTGCTCCACGGCAGCCTGTGGGTGCAGCGTGAGGATGGCGCTCTTGAGCTCCTCGGTGCCGACCGTCTCGGTCATGTTGCGCGAGACGAGCAGCAAGCCGTCACCGACGCTCAGCTCGCCACGCCAGACGTCCACCGCGCGGTTCTCGGTACTGGGCAGACCGGCCTGTGAGCTGCGGTCCGGCATCAGCAAGCGCGCGGAACGCACGAGATAGGCCTCAGCCGGCCCGAGGGTGGCGAGGTACAGCTCATTGTTGCGTATCACGGCGGCGGCCACGCCGAGCGACCCTGGAGGCAAGCCTGCGCCTTCCCGACTGCCCTGCAGCCGACGATCGGCGCCCTTGACGGCCTTCTCCAGGCAGACCGGCACGCCGGCCGACTCGTCGTAGTAGTACTCGTGCCGAATGGTCTCGGCAACGAGTGCTGTCGCCTCCCGGGCCCGGGGTCCCGGGACGGTCGAACCGACGACGATGAAGAGCACGCCCTTGGAGCGGGTCTTCGAGCCAGTCGTCGGCCGGGTGACGCTGAGCGTGTCGGCTGATGTCGATAGCCGGTCCCGCTCGGCGATCATTCCATGCGTGATCTCGAGTCGGGTAGCCATGGGCGGCCTAGTCTAGCGTGGCTTCCCCGAATCCCCGCTGGACGGCCTGTGCACGACCACGTGCAGCTCCAGCAGCCGCTGTCCGCCGGGGGCCGAGGCGAAGGCGTCGAGCAGCTCGGTCGAGCGCAGGCGCAGCTCCTGGGCGGTAGCTGCATCGTGCGCGGTCACCAGCAGCGCTGGTGACCTGACCTCGACCAGGCGCGAAGCACCCGCCGCGGCTGGCACCTGCTCCTCCACGATGCGGGTCCAGGAGGCCATGGCCCGTGCCGCTTGGAGCTCCTCGTTGAGACCCAGCTGCGTAGCGATGCCGGGTAGCAGGTCGGCCAGGCGATGGACCGGACGGCGACGGGTGCTCATGGTTGGGTGGGGCGAGCTGGACGGACGCTGCCCGGCTCCACCTGCCACAGCGACGAGGCGGCGACCAGGGCCGGGTCGAGGTCATCAGGCGTGGTCGTGGTCACGATGGCCTGGGGCAGGCTGCCGATGCGGCGTACGAGGTGAGCACGGCGGTCGGGGTCAAGCTCGCTGAAGACGTCGTCGAGCAGCAGCAGCGGGGGGCGGCCGTCGAGCGCCGCGAGCACGTCGAGCTCGGCCAGCTTCAGGGCCAGGATGGCCGTACGCTGCTGGCCGCGCGAGGCGAACTCGGTCAGCTCGCGACCATCCGACTCGAAGGTGAAGTCGTCGCGGTGTGGCC
This sequence comes from uncultured Chloroflexia bacterium, assembly GCA_963705425.1. Classification (GTDB taxonomy): domain Bacteria; phylum Chloroflexota; class Limnocylindria; order Limnocylindrales; family CSP1-4; genus JAFMJV01. The sequence goes on from CAVPJO010000006.1 coordinate 209,662, forward strand.
CCACCAGCGTGGCCCCGTTCCAGACCTCCTTGTCGGACGTCTCGCGCAGACGTCGGCGCAGGGCGGCCTCGTTGGTCTCACCCGGTCCCGGCTGCACGTTGGAGACGTAGCGCACCGTCAGGCCGGTCTCCTCGGGTGCGATCTCGCGGTGGGCATCGAGCAGCGGTCCGGCCATGGCCTCCAGCGTCTCGTGGCGCCAGTCGAGGATGCGGCGGCCGTTGTCGACGATGACCTCGTCCCAGTAGCTCAGCTCGGCGCGATCGGCCTCTTCCTCGCGGATGCGACGAAGCAGCGAGTTGCGCTGCGTCAGCGTGCGCTGGTAGGTCGACATCACCGCCGCGGCGGAGGGCTCACGTTGTACGACCAGGGCGTCGAGCAGGTTCCGGCGCAGGGATGGTGAGCCGATGATGAGCAGCATGTCTTCAGGCGCGAAGAGTACGGTGCGGAGCATCGGGCGGAGGGCCGCCGCGCGACGGTTGACGCCATTCACGCGGACCCGCTTGCGGGCGCCGGGGCCCTGGCCCTGGGCGTGGACCACGACCTCGAGCTCCTCGCGACGGCCGTCACTCTCGACCACCGCCGCGGCACGGGCGAAGTCGGCACCCCAGCGCACCAGCTCGGGGTCGCTGCCGCTGCGGTGCGAACGCCCGGTGGAGAGCACTACCAGGGCCTCGATCAGGTTGGTCTTGCCCGCGGCGTTGCGCCCCACGACCACGTGGGGACCATCGCCGATGCTGAGCTCGAGCCGCTCGTAGCTGCGGAAGCCATCGAGTGACAGCGTGCGCACGGGCATCGGCTAGCGGAGGGCTGACGATGGTCGGCCGCGGCTGGTGTGGGCGGGCGGCGCGATCAGGAGGGCGTGCGCACGGGCATGATGACATGCACGTAGGCAGGGTCGTCCACGGGCTTGAGCACGCCGGGCGCCAGCGGGCCGCTGAGCTCGATGGCGAGCTGCGCGGCCTCCATGTTCTGCAAGGCCTCGACCATGTAGCGGGCATTGAAGGCGATGGTCACAGGGTCTCCCTCGAGCTCGGCCTCGACTCGGCCCTCGGCGTCACCGATGTCAGCTTTGGCGTTCACGGCGATCGCCCCGGGGTGCTCCTCCTCGCCGAAGCCGAGGCGCACCACGTTGGCCGAGGAAGAGGCGATGAGAGCGGTCAGGCGCACGGCCTTGAGCAACTCATCGCGGTCGACCAGGGCGCGCGTGCTGTGCGAGGTCGGCAGCACCGATTGATAGTTGGGGAACTGGCCATCGATGAGCCGGCTCACCACCTCGGTCGTGTCGACCTTGAAGATGACCTGGTTCTTGGCCTGGGCCAGGATGAGGTCCACGGGCTCGTCGGTGTCGCCGAGCACGCGCATGAGCTCGACGTACGAGCGCGCGGGGATGACCACGCTGGTCTCCTCGACGGACTGTAGGAGCTCGAGCGTCTTGACCGCGATGCGGTAGTTGTCGGCAGCCGCCAACGTCAGCGTCTCGCCCGAGAGTTGGGTCAGCACGCCGGTGAGGATGGGCCGCGTCTCATCGGCCGCCGCGGCGAAGGCCACCTCGCCGAGCGCACGCCGCAGGGCCTTCTGGCTGACCTGGGTCGTGGGTCGGTCACCGGCGGCCGGGATGACCGGGAACTCATCGGCTTCGATGCCGCGCAGGTGGGTCCTGTAGGCGCCGGCGCGGATGAGCAAGGTGTTCTCCTGCTCCATCTCCAGGTCGACGCGCTCACCGGCGGGCAGTCCGCCCACGACGTCGGTGATGAGGCGCGCGGGCACGGTCATCGTGCCATCGGCATCGATCTTACCCGGCACCCATACCGAGATGCCGATCTCGAGATTGGTGGCGGTCAGGCGGAGCCCGCCATCCTGGGTCTTCAGCAGGACGTTGGCGAGAACCGGCAGGGTCGCACGACTGCTGACGGCGCGACTGACCAGGGACAGACCCCGGGCCAGGTTCTCCTGCATCAAGGACAACTTCACGAGCGGACGAGCTCCCTACGAGATATTCATGGTTCTATCTAATCTTCTCATCTCATCATCATCTTCATGATGTGGATTGTGATGACAAGTGTGCGAAGCCACGCTGCACTGACGTTCGTGCCAGGCGCTTTCGAGTGGCGGACACCCTGTGCGCGACCCGTGGACCGCCGCGCGGCGACTGTGGATGACCCGTACAGACTCCCACAAACCACCCCCATCCGCCCAACCTCGTCCGCCTACCGGTCCACCCCGCGCCACGCTCGGCCGAGCCCGTTCTCCACGTCGTTCCCACAGTCGCAGGGCGCCACCTCCAGCCGGGCTCCGGCGTCGTCCGGGCAGATCCAGGCGGAAATCACTGGATGCGGGGACATGAGAACGACCGCCCACGGGGCCTAGGAGTCGGAGTAGATGGACTCCCGGACCGCAGCCAACTCGCGCCTCAGGTCCTCGTTGCGCGACGCTTCCCGGTCGATCTTCTTGCAGGCGTGCAGCACGGTCGAGTGGTCACGACCGCCAAGCTCGGCGCCGATGCGCAGCAGCGACACGTCGGTCTCCTCACGCATCAGGTACATGGCGATCTGGCGAGGCACGACGATGGCGCGGTCACGCTTCTGGCCGCGCAGTGCCTCGAGATCCACGTCGTAGTAGTCGGACACGGCCAGGGCGATGCGCTCAGGTGTGACAGCACGCTTGCGCGGGCTGTAGAGCACGTTGCTGAGCACGGCCTGGGCGAGGTCGATGGTGATGGGCATGCCCTGCATCGAGGCGTAGGCGACGATGCGATTGAGCGCGCCCTCCAGCTCGCGGATGTTGGAGACCACCTTGCGTGCGATGAACTCCAGCGCGTCCGGGTCCACACGCACGCCCTGCTCTTCGGACTTCGTACGCAGGATGGCGATGCGGGTCTCCAGGTCGGGAGCGGTGAGATCGGCGATGAGGCCCCACTCGAAGCGACTGCGCAGCCGTTCCTCGAGCGTGATGATCTGCTTCGGCGGCCGGTCGCTGGAGAGGACGATCTGCTTGCCGTCCTCGTGGATCGCGTTGAAGGTGTGGAAGAACTCCTCCTGCGTGCGCTCCTTGTCGGCGATGAACTGGATGTCATCGATGAGCAGCAGGTCGATCTTGCGGTAGCGCGCCCGGAAGTCGTCGATGCGGCCCTGCTGGATCGAGGTGATGAAGTCGTTGGTGAACTTCTCACTGGTGGCGTAGACGACCCTCTTGCGTGGGAAGCGCTGCACGACCGCGTTGCCGACCGCGTGCATCAGGTGCGTCTTGCCGAGACCGACCCCGCCGTACAGGAAGAGCGGGTTGTAGGCCTCCCCGGGCCGCTCGGCGACCGAGAGGCTGGCAGCGTGCGCGAGTCGGTTGGCCGAGCCCACGATGAAGGTGCGGAAGGTGTAGCGAGAGTTGAGGTTGACGCCCCCTCCTTCGCTCCCGCCGACCCGACCCGCCTCCACTCGTACCCTGAGGCCAGCCGGGCGACCCGCCTCCACGGGCGACCCCGCCTCGACCACGTCGTCGGGGTCGAGTTCACGAACCTCGAACTCGACGTTGACGCTGTAGCCGACCACACGGGCCAGCGTCTGGGCGATGAGCGAGCGGTAGCGGTTCTCGAGCCAGTCCTTGGCGAAACCGTTGGGTGCTGCGACGCGAAAGCGATCTCCGTCGACTTCGACGAGTGCGGTGTCCTTCAACCACGTCTCGTAGTTGGCCGGGGACAGCGATACCTGGAGCTCACCGAGGGCGGCTCTCCAGACCTGTTTCGCGTCCATCGATGGCAGCTTGACCCGTACTACGCACAACTTCCGCGTCCCTCCCGGGTGACGTCCCGGCACCCGGGCGAGGCACGACCGACATCCCAGCGGAAGGAACCGGGCCGACCTCCCTCGGGTCGTCACGACGGCGGCTCCAGCTTGGGCACCCGACGCCTCCGAAGAGCGCCGGGGCGGCCTACGTTAGCACCGCTTTTCGGGGCTGTGCAATGCCTGTCTGATATACCCCTGGGGAGTATATCGCCCGGCGGGCCCGGGTTCTCACGAGGGCCCACGAAGGGCCCGAGGGTGGCCCACGAAGCCCTGGTCCCGGCGATTCACCAGGCTCGGGTCAGGGCTCGGACCGAGACGATGGTGGTCGCACGCATCACCAGGCGAGTGCACCAGGCCGCACCTCTGCGCCGCCCACTACCCGACGCGCTGCCCGGGCAGCGCACCGGCGTCCACACCCAGCAGGGGAACCTCACCATCGGGGGCCAGCGCCCCGAGGACCAGGACTTCGCTCCGGAATCCGGCCACGTGCCGGGTCGGGAAGTTGACCACGGCTACGACCATCCGCCCCACCAGTACGGTGGGGTCCGGGTACGTCTTTCTGAGCTGCGCCGACGACTGTCTCTGCCCCGCGGTGCCAAAGTCGATGTTCAGACGGTAGGCCGGCCGGCGAGCACCCTCCAGGGGACTGGCCTCGAGGATGCGCCCGACCCGCACATCGAGACGCTCGAAGTCCTCGAGGGTGGCGCTGCCGGGCTCAAGGAAGGCGGTCGCCATCGGCGGCTGGTCGATGGGCATGGTGGAATCCTCCGGCTTCGGTGGGTCGTCGCGTATAATCCGCCCGACTGGATGCGCGTTGCTGCCCGGGACGACCACAAGTGGTCTACCGGGCCATGACCCGCATCGATCCATCCGCATCGGCAGGCCGGTCTCAGAGAAGCTCCCGACCGCTTGCCTGAAGGAGCCCAGACCCCCGTGACCAAGCAAACGTATCAGCCCAAGAAGCGCCATCGCGCCAGGGAGCATGGCTTCCGCAAGCGCATGAAGACCCAGGGCGGCCGCAGGGTGCTCGCCACTCGGCGCGCACGTGGCCGCAAGAAGCTCACCGTCTGACGCCAGGCAGACCCGAAGAGGGGCCGTGCCGACACTTCGCTCCCGAGGGGACTTCGTGCGCATCAGCGAGCAGGGTCGCTCCCGAGCCGATCGGCTCATGGTCGTCCGCTTCGTACCCAATGGCCGCGATCACGACCGCTTCGGCATCTCGACTGGGCGACGCCTCGGGGGCGCCGTCCAGCGGAACTTCGTGCGCCGGCGCATCCGCGAGATCCTGCGCCGCTCGCCCAACGAGACCGGGCACGGCTGGGACATCCTCATCGTCGCCCGCGATCCTGCCGCCAGCGCCTCGTTCGACGAGCTCCGCGCCACACTCCTGCGCCTGCTGGGCACCGTGCGTGGCTCGGTGAAGACGTCCTCGTGAACACCCTGAGCAACGTCACCAAGCGCTTCGGCATCGGCCTGATCCACGTCTACCGCAAGACACTCTCCCCGTTCTTCGCCGGTTCGTGCCGATATGAACCATCCTGCTCGATGTATACCGAGCAGGCCATCCAGAAGTACGGACTCGCCAAGGGTGGCTGGATGGGTGCCAAGCGCATCGCCAGCTGCGGTCCATGGCGACCCGGCGGCTATGACCCGGTGAAGTGATGCGTATCCGTTCTGCCCTCGCGACACCCTTCCGACTGGCACCCTTCGACCTGCTCGCGGCGGCGGTCGTGGCCATCATCGCCATCAGCTTCGTGGTCGGCCCGGTCTTCGCCCAGGATGCCAGTCCCGCTCCGGGGCCGACCGTAGCCGCCGTGGCCACGGCCACGCCCGAACCGAGCAGCGCCGCGGAGCTCACGCCCGAACCGAGCAGCGCCGCGGAGCTCACGCCCGAACCGAGCAGCGCCGCGGAGCTCACGCCCGAACCGAGCGCCACATCCGATGCCAGCGCCGAGCCCGACTCCTCGGCAGCGCCCGAGCCCAGCCCCGTGGTCACCCTGGCGCCCGGCGCCTCGTTGGCCGGCGACCCCTGCGCGCCCACACCCACGCCCGACCCCGCTGCCACCCTGCACCCCGACGCGACCAGCCGGCCCGAGCCGAACCTGTGCCCGGCACAGCCGAACGGGGCCGACCCGCTGGCGTTGCTGGCCTGGGTCTTCACGCCGATCTTCCAGACCATCTTCCTGGGCCTGGCCTTCCTCTACAGCGTCACCGGCGACATCGGTATCGCCATCATCCTGCTCACCATCATCCTCCGCACGCTGATGATCCCCATCTTCCGGATGCAGATCGTCTCGCAGCGGCGCATGCAGATGCTGCAGCCGGAACTGAAGGCGATCCAGACCAAGTACAAGGGCGATCGCGCCAAGATCTCCGAGCAGCAGATGCAGCTGTACAAGGACCGCGGCGTCAACCCCGCGTCCGGCTGCCTGCCGGCCGTCCTGCAGATGGTCCTGCTGCTGCCCATGTACCAGGTCTTCATGCGCGGCCTCAAGGCGCCTGATATCAGCTCGATGCTGCACCCCTTCGGCATCCAGGTCGTGAACGTGCAATGCCAGGACCCGGGCAATCCGTACGTGCCCTGTATCGACCCGAACATCCCCTGGCTGGCCTGGCTGCCCAAGATCGACAACGGCTTCGTGATGCCGGGCTACCCCGGGGGCCTGCCCTCCAACCAGCCCGAGATCTTCCTGATGGTCTTCGGTGGACTCGGGCTGGGCCTTTCGTTGCTGGCCGCCGCCTCGGCCCTTCTGCAGCTGGTACAGACACGCATGATGATGAGCCGTGGAGTGGTCGGCGATTCCACCCAGGCCACACAGAACCGCATGTTCCTGCTGCTGCCGGCCTTCTCGCTGATCTACGGCGCCATCCTGCCGGCCGGCCTCTTCATCTACTGGATCACCACCACCGTCTTCAGCATCGTCCAGCAGTTCCTGATCAACGGCTACGGAGGGCTGTTCCCGCTGTTCGGCTGGACGCCCGGCTTCGCCAAGGATCATCAGCCTCGCTTCCCGGTGAGCATGCCGGAGCCAAGACCCGCCGCTCCCGCCAAGGACGGCGATAAACCAACCACGACCACCAAGCGCTCCACCAAGGAGAGTGCTGCGGGCACCATCAAGCCGGTACGGCGTCGTAGCCGCCGGCGAGGGAGACGTCGATGAGCGAATACCAGGAGTTCACGGGCAAGTCCGTCGAGGAGGCCCTCAAGAACGCGCGTGAGGAGTTCGGTGTGGGGGGCCTGCAAGACCTCGACTTCGAGATCCTCACCCAGGGCAGCCGCGGTGTGCTGGGCATGGGTGCTGAGCCCGCCCGCATCATCGCTGCGCCCCGCTCCGCGCTGGGTGGTTCGGCCCCCAAGACGGAAGCTGCCGCATCCACCCCGCCACCCCCGCCGGCTCCCCGTCTTGACGAGGCGCCGCCCGAGTCGCGGCCGCGCCCCGCGTCCAGTGACCGTCCCAGTGACGGTGGCGGGCGTCGTCCTCGCCGCAGCAGCGATCGTTCGCGGGAGGCTTCCAAGGTCAGCGATGCCGCCACGGCCGAGGTCGCCGCGGCAGTCGCAGCCGGCTCATCGGCCAAGGCAGAGTCGAATCAGGATGCTGAGGCCTCGCCCGAGGCGCTCGAGGCCGGCAAGGAGATCGTCGCGCAGTTGGTCGAGTTGATGGGCTACGACGCCAATGTGGAGGTCACCACCGGCGCCACCGCCAAGATCGACCGTCTACGGTGTCGACGAGGAGGAGAAGGAAGCGCTCGGCGCGCTCATCGGCCGCAAGGGTGAGCGCCTCTCAGCCCTGCAACACCTGGTCAACCTCATGCTCTCGCGCAAGATGGGCACCTGGACTCGTGTGCTCGTGGACGTCGAGGACTATCGCGGCCGCCGCGAGCGTCAGCTGGTAGAGGTCGCGACCCGCGCCGCCGAGCGCGTCAATGAGACCGGTCAGATGCTGCAGCTCGAGCCTATGTCCGCCCTCGAGCGCCGCTGGGTGCACCTCGCGTTGCGTGATGTCGAGGGCGTCACCACGCAGTCGATCGGCGAGGAGCCGATGCGCCGGGTGGTCGTGCTCAAGGCCTAGTCGCCACCAGCGGGCTGCTTCCCGCGCCTGAGCCCTGTGCCCCAGATCGGTCGCTCTCAACGTCGGTTGTGAAGAAACCATAACCGCTCCGACACCTCATGCGGCCTCGATTCGGGCCCCTGACCGGAGTACATTCCGGCGTGACATCGCGGTGCGCAATCCGACCGTCTGGGGCCTTGAGCGACGCCACGAGTTCGAGGTCTCAACATATGGCGACGCATCACAGCGATGTGTCCGTCCGCTTTGACGTGCCCACCGTGCCCGACGTGCCCGGGGGCCCTTCCGCGCCACGGAGCGGGCGCCAGCTCGACCGTCCCGACAGGGCGTCAAGGAGCGGCCACATGACTGTGGACATGACGTCGACAGAGTGGGTCGGCGATCTGTCCATCTTGAGGTCGTCCGCGCTGGGTACGCGGACGACCCACTCCCCGCGGTTCACGGCCACTGATGGAAGCGCCGGCACGACCACGACACTGGTCTCTGCGGGTGGGTACGTCGACTACGACACCGTCGAATCGATCCACGAGGCGCTCGAGACACTGGGGCAGTCCTGGCCATGATCGAGTCAGACGTCCGCACCACGAGCCGCGCGCCCGCCCGCCCAAGACGCCCCGGCCCGCCCGCCCCGGGCCGTCGCCAGCAGGAGGGTCGCCTCGACCGCAGGCGGGTGGATCGCACCGCAGCACGATGGCACAGCGAGCGTGGTCTCGACATCAAGGCCCAGGTGTTCCTTCCGGGGCCATCGGTGTCGGGCAGCAGCCGCAACCTTGAGATGGTGCGCCGGCCGGGTCGCTGTTGATGGTCGGGGAGCACCACCCCGGCCCGGACCGACCAGTGGTCGACGCGACCACCGCAGAGGCTCGAACAGCGGACTTGGTGCCGGTGCCCGAGCCATCGGCACGGATACCTGCCGACCAACGTGTCGCCGCACTTCCGGTCGAGGGTCGCGCATGGCGGATGGAGGCCCCGGATGTCATCGGGCTCGAAGTGCCTGAGGCACATCGCTATCTGCGACCGATGGGCTTGCGTCTGGCGGCGTCGGTCTGGGAGACGAAGGTCGGCCCGTGGGGCAGGGTGCTCTCTCAGCGCCCTGCGCCGGGGTCGGGCGTGCGACCGGGTTCGCTGATCGAGGTGGTCTTCGCCGGCCGTCCCCACTCGGTGGTGCCGAACGTCAGCGGCCTCGAAGCCGAGTTGGCACTCGATGCCTTGCGCCGGTCGGGCTTCGTTCCCGTGCTGGCACGCACACGAGCCTCTCGAAGCGTGCCCTACGGCCACGTCATCAGGACGCAGCCGGGACCCGGCAGGCTCGTCGTTGATGGTGCGTTCGTCCTGGTTGACATCTCCGCTGCCCGTCCACTGCAGCGGGACGCGTCGGGAGACGAGGCAAGCGCTGAACGCGGCGACCGTCGATCCGAACGCGGCTCTGGCAGCTGACAGGGCTGCGCCCGTTTCTCGTCGATTCCCTGTCGGACATGGAACGACCCCGTGCTGGTGACGGGGTCGTGCGCTATCTCGGTGTGGTGGAGATGGGGGAGAGTCGAACTCCCCGTCCAGAACCTTCTGCCGAAGACCACTACGAGCGTATCCGATGATTTGTCGTCGATCCTGCGAACCAGCATCGGCACCGTGCCGCAGGACCCAGTCACGTCCCCTTGCGGGCTTTGCTCCGAGCTACGTGACGCTGACTCGAAGCGCATCCTCGCTTTGTGACGCTTCCACAGCCCGCGAGGACGAGGCTGCTTCCACGCTCACCTTACGGCCTTAGGCCGCGAGGGCGAGAGCAGGCTGGCGGTTGTTGCCAGTTACTTCTAGTTTGCCACCTGATTAACGAGGCCTGATGGCAACCTCGGCTCGCGTTCTTCGGGGTTCGGGCCCTGTCGAGACCACGCATCCCCACGACCTACCATTATACAGTCGAACACCTGTTCTGACTACCGCGTCCCTGGCCCCGGTAAGCATCCAAACGTCTGTGCTGGTCGGCCGGGTAGGGAGTGAGCCCCATCCGTAGGCTGGAGATGTCAAGAAACCAGCAGACGAAGGGGCTCGCCATGCAGTCTATCGCCGTCCCGGTCTCGCTCACCGTGGAGCTGCATCCCGAGGGTGCCGACATCGGCTCGCTGGAGCGGGCCGTCGGGGCCGCGCTGGCCGAGGCGGGTCGCCAGGTGTGGAGCGAGCTCGTGCGCACCCTCGAGGCGCTGCTGCCGATGCCGCGTGGTCACGTCGACTGTGGCGGCATCCTGAAGGCCAACGGGCGGGCACCCCGGCGTGTCGTGACGCTCGCGGGCGAGGTCGGCCTCTCCCGGCGCCGCTATCACTGCGGGGCCTGTGACGGGGAGGTCGTGCCGCTCGACGCGTTGCTGGGCCTGGCGCCCCGGGCCCAGCACACCCTGGGCGTGCGGGAGCGCGCGCTCTTCCTCGTCACCGAGCTGTCCTATGCGAAGGCCGCCCGCACGCTCGATGAGCTGCGTGCCATCGGCGTCAGCCACGGCCGGCTCCACGCCTGGGTGGCCGAGGAGGGTGCCCGCATCGAAGCCGGGACGGTGGCCCGCACCGAGGCGCTCCTGAGCGCCCATCCCGAGCGGCGCAGCAGCGGACGCATGGCCGGCGACGTCTGGGTCAGCGCCGACGGCACGATGGTCAACGACCGCGGCTCGGGGACGCACATGGAAGTGAAGCTCGGGCTCGTCTTCACCGGCAGCGAGCGGACCGGGCGCGATCGCCGTGCCCTCCTCGACCGGCACCTCGTGGGCGCTACCGGGTCATGGACGACGTTCGCGGAGCGCATCCTCTTCGTCTCCGATGGGGCCGCGGCCATCCGCTGGATCCGCGAGCGCAGCTTCCCCGACGCGGTCGAGCTGCTCGACTGGTATCACCTCACCGAGCAGCTCCGCTTCGGCATCGGCAGACAGCACGACGAGGTCCTCTCGACCGCGCTCGGGGCGGCCATGCCCGGCGATGTCGAGGCGCTCCTGGCCATCCTGCACAGCCATGCCCGCTCACTCGAACGTGACGATCCCGAGCAGGCCCTGCGCTGTCGGGCCGTCATCGGCTACGTCGAGCACAACCGGCGTGGCATCGCCAACTACCGCATCGTGCCCCTCGCCAGCTCGGGACCGATGGAGAAGGGCATCGATATCAGCATCTGCCGGCGCTTCAAGACCCGCGGCATGAGCTGGTTCCGTCGTGGCGTGAGCCACCTGCTCCACCTCAAGCTGCTCCGCCTCAACGGCACCTGGGAGCGCTACTGGGCCGAACGCCTGCAGGCGGAACGGCGCCCCTGGCCGGTCGCGGCCTGACCGTCAGCACAGGAACTTAGATGCTTCCCTGGCCCCGGTTAGCGACCGCGCATGGCGTCGGCGACGTCTCGCGCCATATCGCGCTTGGCGTCGCGCTCAGCGATGTCTCGCCGTTTGTCCCAGTGCTTCTTGCCTTTGGCCAGGCCGATCTGCACCTTGGCCTTGCCGCGATCATTGAAGTACACGCTGAGCGGGATCATGGTCAGGCCCTTGGCCCGCGTACGACCCACCAGCTCGTCGATCTGGCGGCGATGGAGCAGCAGCTTGCGTGTGCGCAGCGGTTCGTGGTTGTTGCGGTTACCACCCGCCCAGGGGGCGATGTGCACGCCGATCAGCCAGGCCTCGTCGCGCTCGATGCGGGCGTACGCATCCTGAAGGTTGAGGTTGCTGTCGCGCACGGACTTGATCTCCGTGCCTGTCAGTTCGATACCCGCTTCGAGCGTGTCCTCGATGGTGTACAGGTAGCGGGCTTTGCGGTTCTGAGCGACGGTCTTGCCCATCTGTGGGCTCCTTGGGGTCAGTGGGCTGGCAGCGCGGCCCCTAAGGGTCGCACAGACATACGAACGCCGGCCCAAGAGGACCGGCGTTCTCGTGGCATACACCACCCGGTTGGCTCGACTAGCGCCGAACCTCCGAGGCGGTGCAGCTACTTAAACGACTATTCATTACACACCACCTCCTTTCGTTCGCAGGAACGGTACCTGACTTGTCAAGAGCGGGCAAGTGCGAAGAGGCTATTCGATCGCTGATGGCGACGCCGAAGCCCCCGGCGCCGAGTTCGACGCGCCCGGGAGGGGCGTAGTCGTTGGCATCGCATCCGGCGTGGGACGATGACCCGGCACCGGGCTGGGCACGGGGCTCGGCAAGGGATCGGCCAGCAGCAGCGCGATCGCCGTCTGCAACTGCTCGTCGAGCGCTGGGTCAGCATCGGCCACGGCCGCCCAGAAGCGCCTGCCCGCGGACTCCACGGGCACGTCCGGAATGATGCCCACGCCGTCGATCCAGGTCTCGTTGCGGGTCAGCCACTTGGCCACGGAGAGGCGGTACCCGCCGTTCTCGCCGGGCAGGTCGCTCCACTCCTGGACCGTGCCCTTGCCATAGGTCGGCTCGCCGACGAGCCGGGCACGGCCGGAGTCCTGGAGCGCCCCGCCGAGGATCTCGCTGGCCGAGGCGGAGCCACCGTTGACGAGGACCACCACGTCGATGGCGGGATCGGTGGCGAGGCCGCCATCGATGACCTCTGCGGCCACGCGCCGGCCGTCGGCGTCCTCCTCCCAGAAGACCGCGCCGTCAGCCAGGAACTGGCTGCTGATCTGGACCGTGGCATCGACGAAGCCGCCGGGATCGTCGCGCACGTCCACCACGAGCTTGTCGATACCCTGGTCGAGAAGGGCCGCCAGCTCCGCCTCGAAGTCCTCGGCTGAGTTGGCGCTGAAGCTGTCGATGGCCAGGTAGCCGACGCGGCCATCAGCCAACACCAGGCCGTGGACGTCCTCGCTGACCACGGTGTCGCGGGTGATGGCCAGCTCCTGCTCCCGGCCATCGCGCTCCAGAGTCAGCTGGACCTCGCTGCCACGCGGCCCGCGGATGAGCAGCACCGAGTCGCCGATGGTATTGCCCTCGAGCGTGCCGCCGTCGACGGCGGTGACGATGTCACCGGCCTGCAGCCCAGCCTCCTCTGCGGGGGCACCGACGAGTACTTCGAGGACGCGCAGCCGGCAGGTCGCGGCGATGGATTCGCAATGTTCTCCGGAGGCGTCCTCGGTAGCCATGACGGCACCGATACCTACGAACTCCCCACGCGCATCGTCGAGCGCGGCCCCGTACTCCTCGGGGCTCATGTAACGGGAGTGCGGATCTCCGAGCACTTCGAACATGCCCTCGATGGCACCTTCGAGCACCTCGGCCGGCAGGGGCGTACCGATGTAGTCGTCGGCGATGCGCTGGTAGGTCTCGGTGAAGGCCTCGATGGCCGCACGTTCTTCAGCGGTACGTCCGGTGGGGCCGCTGCCGAGGCTCAGTCCGGCCCAGAAGATGGCGGCCACGGAGAGGGCCACCACTACCACCGCGGTGAGGCTGATCGCGGGACCGTCGTGGTCCGGCTCAGGGCGGTCGGGCTCGAGGGGCGGCTGGGGCGTGCGCGGATCGTAGGGAGCGGTCATGTCAGGCTGAGGTGGGCCGCAAGACTAGCGCAGGTACGTGCGCACGCTGATCCAGGCCCCCACGCCGCCGAGGCCGAGGCCGGCGCCCAGCACGATGGCCACGATCTGCAGCGTGAGCGACTGGTCGAAGCCGAGCGGCACCGAGCCGGCGATCTCGCTGGCCAGGTCACTGATGGGCGGAGAGGCGATGAGCAGCAGGATCAACGTGACGATGGCCCCGGCCAAGCCGATGAAGACGCCCTCGAGGATGAAGGGCCAGCGCACGTACCGATCGGACGCGCCCACCAGGCGCATGATCTCGATCTCCTGGGCACGCGCCATGAGGGCCATGCGGATGCTGTTGACGACGATGAGCAGCACGGTGATGGCCACGAAGCTGAGCACCACGAAGCCCAGGTTGCGCAGCTCTGCGGTGAGCTGCACGAGCCGGTCGATACCGGTCTGCTGGTCAGGCACGTAGTTGACCAGTCCGGTCTCCGCGCGCAGCAGGGCCGTGATGGACTCGGTCTCGCGCGGGTTGCGCAGCTCGACGGTGAGGTAGCCCTTGAGCGGGTTGTTCACGCCGGTGAAGGCGCTCGTATCCTGGCCCTTCGCCTCGCGCTCCGCGATGAAGTCGGCCAGCGCCTGTTCCTTGGTGGTGTAGGTCACGGAGGCGACCTCGTCGAGCCCCTCCACCCGGGTCTCCAGTTCGAGGATGCGCTCCTCCAGCAGGCCATCGTGCAGCTCGGCTGTGACCTCGACACGTGATTCCACGTACTCGAGCCCGGCCTCGACGCCGGCGATCATGATCACCAGCGCTGACAGCAGGATGAGCATCAGGATCATGGTGAAGGTGGCTGCGAAGGTCATGACGCTGTTGCGCCACAGGCCCTGCAGCGCCTGGCGGACCGAGAAGCGCAGGAAGTGCATCAGCGCGGCGCCCTAGTACTCACGGTGGTAGCCGCCCACCTCGTCGCGCACGACCCGCCCGTCCTCGAGCGCCACCACTCGGCGGCGCAGGGCGGTCACGACCTCGGCATCATGGGTGGCCATCATCACGGTCGTGCCCATCTCGTTGATGCGCAGCAGCAGCTGGATGATCTCCCAGGAGATGAGCGGGTCCAGGTTGCCGGTGGGCTCGTCGGCGATGATGAGGCGCGGGTCGTGGACCATGGCCCGGGCGATGGCAGTGCGTTGCTGCTCACCACCCGACAGCTGGTCGGGGCGCTGCTTCGCCTGCTCGGTGAGCCCGACCAGCGCCAGCGCACGCTCCACGGCCGGCTCCATGAGGCGCTTGGGGGTACCCGTCACCTCCAGTGCGAAGGCCACGTTCTCGGAGACCGTCTTGCGTGGCAGCAGCCGGAAATCCTGGAAGACGATGCCGATCTTGCGCCGCAGCAGCGGCACCTCTCGCTTCTTCATGTGACCGAGGTCGTGCCCGGCCACTTCGACGCTCCCCTCGCTGGCGGTCTCGTCACGGACGAGCAGCTTGATGAGCGTGGACTTGCCGGCGCCCGAGGGGCCGACGAGGAAGATGAAGTCGCCCTCGGGGATGACCAGGTCGACGTCGATGAGCGCCTCCTTGCCGTTGCCGTAGGTCTTGCTGACGCCCTGCAGGCGCACCGAATCGTGCCTCTCGGGCGGAGGCAGGGGCTGACCGGGCAGGGTTGCTCCGGGCCGTACGTTCAGGGGCCCCGCTGGGGTTGGTACCTGGTCGGGCCGGGGTGCTCCTGGGGGTGGCCCGGCGACGGCCCGGGAAACGGCGTCGCTCATCGGCCGGGAGCGTAGCACAGGGTCCGCTGCCGGCCCCTCAGCGGCCCGAGAGCTCAGCGAGGATGACCTCGTGGATCCTTCCGTTCGTGGCCAGCACCCCGCGGGCGGGCATGTCGAGGCCTCCGCCCAAGTCGGTCACGCGCGCACCGGCCCCCTGGAGCACCGCCAGCGGACCGGCCAGGTCCCACAGCTTCAGCTCGGACTCGACCATGACCTCAGCGGCGCCCTCGGCCACGAGCATGTAGCCGTAGAAGTCGCCCAGGCCGCGATCGCGCCAGACCTTGCCCAACAGCGACCCGAAGCCGGGTGCCAGACCGGACTCCACGACGCTGGGCAGGGACGAGTACACGACCGACGTCTCGTCCAGACTGGCCACGCCCGAGACCGATAGCTTCACGGCCGATCCCTGATCCCAGCCGCCGGGGACCGTGTCGACCGCCCACGCTCCCCCACCCACCCATGAGAACCAGCGTCGATGCAACGCCGGGGCGCTGACCACACCGACGGCCAGATCACCCCCGATCTCGAGGGCCAGCAGGGTGGCGTACACGGGCACGCCGCGCATGTAGTTGTGCGTGCCATCGATGGGGTCGATGATCCAGCGTCGGCCGCTGTCCGAGGCGGCTTCGCCGTACTCCTCGCCGACCAGCCCGTGGCTCGGGAAGCGACGCATGATGCGTTCACGAATCGCCCGCTCGACGGCGGTGTCGACCTCGGTCACGAAGGAGGCGTCGGGCTTGGCCTCGATGCGCATGGACTGCCGGAACGAAGCCAGCGAGATGGCATCGGCCTCGTCACAGGCGGCCAGGGCGACCGCCACAGCCGCGCCGACCTCGGTCGCTGCATCAGGCAAGGTCAGGGTCGTCATCGTCTCTCCAGTGGGCTGGGCTCGGATGGGGCTAGAGCAGTGCGTAGCTCATGGGGATGTAGCGGTCGAAGCGTGGTCCGGGTCCCTGTGAGCAGAACACGGCCGGCGTAGCGTCGATGCGCAGGCCCGCCCCCAGCAGCGGCCGCATCGCCGAGATGGCGGGGCCGGGCACGACCAGCTGGCGACCCTCGAGCACGTCGGTGCTGCGCACCAGGTAACCGATGATGCCGGGCAGAAGACCCGGTTCGAGCGCGGCCACCGGACCGATGCGGCCGCTGCGGTGAGCGTAGCCGTAGCCGACGACCGAACCAGCCTCGTCGCAGAAGAGGACGCCATCCCGCTCGCGCATCCAGAAGGCGTGATCCTGCGCTCGCTCGTAGCCCAAGAGTTGGCGATCAAGGACGGCAGCATCGTCGGCCGTCACCGCCCCACGGTGCACGCTCTCGGGCAGGCCCGGCAGCGCCTTGTCCGACAGGGCGCCGCGGAGCAGGTAGATGGGCGTTCGCGGCGCGATCCCGGCACTGGCATAGAGGCCGGTAGAGACCGGCTGGTCGGCCTCGGCACAGGTAGACACCCGCTCGACGCCCTCGCCGGCGCCGCGCAGGCAGGCGTCCAGCACGGCTCGGCCGAGCCTGCGGCTCTGCCACGGCGGGATCACGAACAGGAAGGACAGGAAGGCGTCGCCACCGCGGCGCATGACGATGCCGAAGGCGACGACCTGGCCGTGGTCATCGGCCACGTAGCAGGAACGGGGGTCGGTCGAGAGCAGGTGCCCGAAGTGCGTCTCCAGCGGCGCCGCGTTGTGCTGCTGCAGAGGGCGGCTTCGTCGCGCATCGAGGTCGTCCATGGCGTGGAAGAAGACCTCCAGCATGGCTGGGATGTCAGCAGCCGTGGCCTCCCTGAGCTCAACCAGTGCCACCCTCCCGTTGGGTCGCGACGCGTTCCAGCTCCGCGACCATGAAGGCGTCGAGGTCACCGTCGAGCACGGCTGTGGTGTTGCCCGTCTCGTGATCGGTGCGGTGGTCCTTGACCATCTGGTAGGGGTGCAGCACATACGAGCGGATCTGGTTGCCCCAGCCGGCCTCCTTGTGCTCACCCTTGAGCTCGCGGATCTCCGCGTCCCGTTCTTCGATGCGTCGCTCCAGCAGGCGCGCCCTCAGGATCTTCATGGCCGCCTCACGGTTCTGGTGCTGTGAACGCTCGTTCTGGCTCTGGGCCACGATACCAGTCGGGATGTGCGTGAGGCGCACCGCCGAATCGGTCTTGTTGACGTGCTGGCCACCGGCGCCCTGCGCACGATAGGTGTCGATCTTGAGGTCATCGTCGGGGATGTCCTCGACCTCGGCCGCGGCCTCGACCTCGGGCAGGATCTCGACCTGCACGAAGGTGGTATGGCGGCGCGATTGAGAGTCATAGGGGCTGATGCGCACGAGCCGGTGTACGCCGGCCTCAGCCCGTAGCCAGCCGTAGGCGCGACGACCCTTCACCGAGACCGTGGCGCTCTTGATGCCGGTCTCCTCCCCTTCCAGCCGGTCGATGATCTCGTTGGAGAAGCCGCGCCGTTCGCACCAGCGCAGGTACATGCGCAGGAGCATCTCGGCCCAGTCCGTGGCCTCGGTGCCGCCGGCGCCGGCGCTGATGCTGATGAACGCGTCAGAGTCGTCGTACTCGCCGTTGAAGAGCAGGCTGGTGCGCATCCGCTCGTAGTCGGCTTGGAGTGCGGCGAACTCGGCCTCGACACCCTCGTCGAGCGCGGCATCGCCGGCGCCGTCGGATAGCTCAGAGAGCTCAGCTAGGTCGTCGGCACGGATGATGAGGCCGTTCCAGGCGTCCAGCTCATCGCGCAGGCCGTCCGCCGCGCGCAGCACGCGCTTGGCCTCGCGGGAGTCGCTCCAGAAGTCGGGTCGGGAGGCGCGCTCGTCGAGCGCAGTAAGCTCCTTGGTCTTGCCGGCGAGGTCAAAGCCGCCCCGAAGTCGAGTGGACGCGGGACACGAGGTCACGGATGAGCGTGTGGTCCATCGGCGGTCGGGGTCGTCTGTCCTATCGTCGGGAGCGAAGGTCCTGCAGCAGCAGGGGTCGCAACTCGATCGATCTTCAGCGCGGTCTTGCTACGGGCGACCACGGGGTTCACGCACGGGCAATAGCCGTTGTGGACGCACTCCCCACAGTTGCCATCACAGTCCAGCCAGGCGGCATAGCTGCAGTTCCTGCAGTCACGCTCGCAGGCGATCAAGTCGGTGAACGACTGATCTCCGATCTCGGCTCCGGGCTCAACCGAAAACGGCTTCACTTATCTGTCTCTCCCTCATCGGTCCGTTAGCCAGGGCACGTTCCTTGCTATGGCCGCATATAGACGCGCCGACGGTCGGGCCGCCGGCGTTTGGAAGGAGTGTAGCGACTGGAAGTACGTTCACACAAGGGGTCGGCTGCAGATTCTGCGAATGATCGCGCCAGTCGCGGTGGTCGTGGCCGGTGGCACCTCCGCTGTTGGCTCGCCACAAGGGGTTGGCGGGCTGCGGCCCCTATACTTCAGGGTCCATGCGTAAGTTCTTATCCCGCCTCGCCGGGACCTCTGAAGTATCCAACCTCAAGCCGCTCCAGCCCAGCGTCGAGCGCATCAACGAGCTCGAACCACACTTCTCCGGACTGACCGACGAGCAGATCCTTGCCGAGATGGCCGAGGTTCGTGACGAGGTGCGCGAGGCCGCGCCGGCCACGGATTCCTCCGAAGAGGAGATCCACAGCCCGGATAGCGAGCGCCGTGCCCTGCTGCGCCGCGAGCGCGAGAAGGTTGACACGGCCCGCATGCAGGACGCCCTCGACGATGTGCTGCCGGACGTCTTCGCTGCCGCCCGTGAGGTCAGCCGCCGCCAGCTCGGCATGCGCCCCTTCGACGTGCAGCTCCTCGGCGCCATGGCGCTGCACAAGGGCAGGATCGCCGAGATGAAGACCGGCGAGGGCAAGACCCTCGTCGCGCCTCTGGCGGCCGCGCTTAACGCCATGTCCGGCTGGGGTGTCCACGTGGTCACCGTCAACGACTACCTGGCCAAGCGTGACCCGCAGTGGATGGGGCCCATCTATCACGGTCTGGGCCTGTCGGTCGGCATCGTCCAGCACGACAGCGCCTTCATCTTCGACCCGGAGTACCGGCCCAAGGACGAGAAGTTCATGCACCTTCGCCCGGTCGAGCGCAAGGCGGCGTACGACGCGGACGTGACCTACGCCACCAACAACGAGCTGGGCTTCGACTACCTCCGCGACAACATGGTCCAGGAGCTCGACGAGCGGGTCCAGCGCCGGCGCTTCTTCGGCATCGTCGACGAGGTCGACAACATCCTCATCGATGAGGCGCGCACGCCGCTCATCATCAGTGGTGCCGCTGGCGAGTCGGGCGACCTGTACAAGGTCTTCGCCCGGCTGGTGCCGCGCCTCGAAGCCCGGCCCGAGAATGCCGAGGAGGGTGGCGACTACTTCGTCGACCTCAAGGAGCACGCGGTCTCGGCGACCGAGGAGGGCGTGGCCAAGATCGAGAAGCTGCTTGGTATCCGCGACCTCTATGGTGTCGAGACCGATCCCCGGCTGCCGCGCCACTTCGAGCAGTCACTGCGCGCCCATGCGCTCTACCGGCGCGACCGTGACTACATCGTCAAGGACGACGAGATCGTCATCGTCGACGAGTTCACCGGCCGCCAGATGCCCGGCCGCCGCTGGTCGGAGGGCCTGCACCAGGCCATCGAAGCCAAGGAGGGCGTCCGCGTCCAGCGCGAGTCGATGACCATGGCCACGGTCACCTTCCAGAACTACTTCCGCGTCTACGACAAGCTGGCGGGCATGACCGGTACGGCCATGACCGAGCAGGAGGAGTTCTACAAGATCTACGGGCTGGAGGTCATGGCCATCCCGACCCATATGCCCATGATCCGCGACGACTTCGCCGACCTCGTCTTCCGCGACGAGGAAGCCAAGTTCAGCGCCGTCATCGAGGAGATCGTGGAGATGCAGGAGGCCGGACGCCCGGTCCTCGTCGGCACCACCTCGGTCGAGAAGAGCGAGCAGTTGGCCAACGCGCTGAAGCGCCGCGGCGTCAAGCACGAGGTGCTCAACGCCAAGTTCCACGAGAAGGAAGCGCCCATCGTGGCCCAGGCCGGTCGCAGCGGTGCGGTGACCATCGCCACCAACATGGCCGGTCGCGGCACGGACATCAAGCTCGGCGGCGATCCGGCCGGCCTCACCAGCCAGAAGCTGCACAACCAGGGCCTCAACCCGGCCGAGGTCGAGCAGGAGGTCTACGACGGGGCCTTCGCGCTGGCCCAGGCCGAATGCGAGGAGGACCACAAGCGGGTCGTCGCCGCCGGCGGCCTGCACATCATCGGCACCGAGCGCCACGATGCGCGGCGCATCGACAACCAGCTGCGTGGCCGAGCCGGCCGCCAGGGTGACCCCGGCTCCTCGCGCTACTTCCTCTCGCTCGAAGACCCGCTGCTGAAGCGCTTCGCCAACGATCGCGTTACCGCGCTGATGGAGCGCATGGGCCTCGAGGGTGAGGTGGCCATCGAGTCGCGCATGGTCTCCAAGACGGTCGAGAACGCGCAATCCCGCGTCGAGGGCCACAACTTCGACATGCGCAAGCGCATCGTGGAGTACGACGATGTCATCAACAAGCAGCGCGAGCGAATCTACGAGGAGCGTGACAAGGTCCTCCACAACGAGGACCTCAGCGAGACGGTGCTGGCCTTCGTCGACCAGGAGTTGCAGGGTCACGTCGACGCTCATCTTGGTGAGGTGGAAGAGGACTGGGACTTCGAGGGCCTCTCCGAGGCCTTGGCCGGGCTGGGCCTGACCGGGGAAGCGTTCAGCGCTGACATGCTCGATGAGCAGGGTGACCGCCAGGGCATCATCGACTACATCTCCGATCAGGCCGCGGCCCAGCTCGACGCACGGGAAGAGGAATTCGGCGAGGAGACCTGGGGACTCGTCGAGCGGGCCGTCCTGCTGCGCGCCATCGATACGCTCTGGGTCGAGCACCTCACCGAGCTCGAGGACTTCCGCAAGGGTGTCGGACTGCGTGGCTACGGTGGCCGCGATCCGCTCGTCGAGTTCAAGCGCGAGGCGTTCAGCCTGTACGACGAGTTGCGTGGCTTCATCCGGCACCAGGTGGCCTCGACCATCTTCCGCGTCAGCGTGCAGCGTCGCGAAGCAGCTCCGGCGCAGGAGCCCGCGACCATGCCCACGCTCACACCGGAGCAGCTGGCCAAGCTCAAGCGCGGCGGCACCCGTGACGGGGGCGGAGCCCAAGTGGCCGGGTTGCAGAGCACGTCATCGCCGGGCACCATCACGCCTGCGGTGTCGTCGGGCGGCAGTGCCACAGCGACCAGCGGCGCTTCGGTGACCACGCAGCTCATCCCTGGGCTACAACCACAGATGCCCAAGAACGTGCAGTTGCAGAAGGGCGAAGAGACGGTCTCATCCGGTCCGGTCCGCGGCGTCGCCGAGCCCGAAGGCGAGAAGATCGGGCGCAACGATCCCTGCTGGTGCGGCTCAGGCAAGAAGTACAAGCGCTGTCACGGCGCGGCCTAGGCTCGGCGCCGGCCAACCGGCGGCGGCTGGTCTCCGGCTCGACTACCGGCCTGCGGTGGCGATGATGGCTGCCTCGAGGAGGCTGTCCACGACGGGCCACCCGGTGGCTTCCAGCGCCGTGCGGGATTGGCTGCCGGAGGTGACCAGCACGGCCCGCGCGCCGCATGCCGCCGCCGCTTCCTGGTCGTCCACGGTGTCGCCGATGATGACGGTCTGCTGGGCATGGACACCGATCCGGCCGAGGTGCTCGCGCAGTCGCTCGGCCTTGGTGCCGTCACTGCTGGCGTCCGGGCTGCCCTCGACATGCACGAAGCGAGCCCTGATGGCGTGATGATCGACCAGCCGCTGGAGATGCACATCGGGCGCCATCGATAGCAGCGACTGCGTGGCCACGCTGCCTACATGGTCGAGCGCTCGCCCGGCATCAGGCTGCAGGCATAGCTCCAAGACCTCGGCGTCGTACTCAGCCTCGTAGCGGCGGCGGATGTAGGCGAACTCGGCATCGGTCACGGGTCGACCCAGGAGCCGGCTGTAGAAGACGTGGAAGGGCCGTGTGAAGCTGTCGCGCACGACCGCTCCGCTGAGATCGGGCACGCCCAGCTCAGCCAGCGTATCCGCAGCGATCCGCGCAGTCAGCCAGAAGTCATCGAGGAGGGTCCCGTTCCAGTCCCACACGACGTGGGTCAGGGAGGGATGTGAGCCGCGCTGCACCTAGGCGGGCAGGCTCCACAGTCCGAGGCCGTAGCCGAGCACCAGCACGACGAGCGTGATCGCGCCGAGCAGCACGAGCGCCAGGACCGCCAGTCTCGGGTCGGTCTTCTCGACCTCGGGGTTCGTCAGCGGTGCGGCGCCCCAGCGCCGCGACTGCAGCTGATCGCGATAGTCGGCATGCTCCGGCGGGGCGACCTCGAGCCCACCCTCGGCCGAAGGTCGGTACAGCGTGGTCTTGCGTTCGTCGCCCTGTGGCTGCAGGTCCGACTGGTCGATCATTCCTCTCCCTCGTCGTCTTCGCCCCACAACAGCATGGCCTGTGTGCGTTGCATCTCCGATGAGAATAGCGCGCCCACCGAGTCACCCCGGTGGATACGCGTGATGGCCTCGCCGATGAGCGGTGCGACCGAGAGCACCTTGATCTTGTCGAGCCGGTGCGCGGCCGGCAGCGGGATGGTGTCGGTGATGACGACCTCGAGCAGGGCCGAGTCGCGGATGCGGTCGATGGCCGGATCAGAGAGCACGCCGTGCGTGGCCGAGCCGTAGATCTCCAGCGCGCCCTCGCGCTCCAGCGCCCGGCTCGTCTCCACCAGCGTGCCACCGGTGTCGATCTCGTCGTCGACGATGATGGCGCGCTTGCCGCGCACCTCACCGATGACGTTCACGACCTCGGCCCGATCGTCGTTGCCCTCGCGCCGCTTCTCGATGATGGCCATCGGCGCACCCACCAGCTCGGCGAATGTGCGCGCCCGCTTGGCGAAGCCGAGGTCGGTGACCACGACCGCGTTCTCGAGCTCTTTCTGCATCCAGTAGTTGGAGAGCAGGTGCGTGGCCGTGAGCTCATCGACGGGGATGTTGAAGAAGCCCTGGATCTGCCCCTGGTGGAGGTCCATGGTGAGCAGCCGATCCGCTCCGGCCACGCTGATCATGTCGGCGATGAGGCGGGCCGTGATGGGCACGCGTGGCTGGTCCTTCTTGTCCGAGCGACCGTAGGAGTAGTACGGCACCACCGCGGTGATGCGCCCGGCGCTGGCCCGCTTGAAGGCGTCGATCATGATGAGCAGCTCCATGATCGACTTCTGCACAGGTTTGCAGGTGGGCTGCACCAGGAAGATGTCCTTCTCGCGCACGTTGTCCACGATGCGCACGAAGATGTTCTCGTTGGCGAACTCGAAGACCTCGGAGCGACCCAGGTCGGCACCCAGATAGCGTCCGATCTTGCGCGCCAGGCGCGTGTTGGCGTTTCCCGAATAGAGGCCCAGTGCCTCGCCGGGCCGCAGGTGTTCGGCTTCGCCGAAAGCGGTCACGCCTCCCTCCTGGCCAGGTCGGTCATGCCTTCGCCGCTCCGTCGCTACCGGGGCCCCCCTCGTCGAGCCCATCACCGTCATTCTCGCCGACGGCGCGCCCCTTCGCCAAGCCTTCCCGGAAGACGGCGATGCCGGCCACCGAGTCGCCTTCGTTGAGGCGCATCACGATGACACCTCGGGCGGCGCTGCCGTAGCGGTTGATGGAGTCGACATCAGTGCGCACGACTTGGCCCTCCGAGGAGATGAGCAGCAACTCCTCGTCGGATTCGTCGACGAGCTCCACCGAAGCGACCCTGCCGCTCTTGGCCCCCTCCAGCGAGATGAGCCGAACGCCCTGGCCACCGCGGTGCTTGGAGCGGAACTCGGAGCTGGCGACACGCTTGCCGTAGCCGGTCTCGGTGAGCACGAGGATGTCGTCGCCGTCCCTGATGACGCCCATGCCCACCACCCGGTCGCCCTTGTTGGCGAGGCGGATGCCGATGACGCCGGCTGCGTCGCGGCCCATGGCTCGGACCTCGTTCTCGTTGAAGCGCGCCAGGCGGCCCATGGCCGTGGCCAGCAGGATGTCATCGTGCCCGGACGAGACCTCGACCCAGGCCAAGGCATCGTCGTCGGCCACCGAGATGGCACGGATGCCGGTCGAGCGGACCCGCTCGAACTTCTCGATGGCCGTCTTCTTGACGACGCCCCTGACCGTGGCCATGACCAGGTTGTGCCCGGGCTCGAAGTCCGGCAGGGTGATGACCGCGAGCACGCGCTCGCCCGAATCCACCTGCACGCCTTCGAGATTGATGATGGGCATGCCCTTGGCCTGGCGGCTGGCATCGGGCACGGCGTGGACCTTGGAGCTGAAGACCCGGCCGCGATCAGTGAAGAACAGGGCCCAATCGTGGGTGTTGGCCACGATCAGGTGGTTGACCGCATCCTCCTCGACGGTGCGTGCGCCGATGATGCCCTTGCCACCACGCGCCTGGCGTCGATACGTGACCAGCGGCTGGCGCTTGATGTAGCCGCGGCGGCTGACCGTGACCACCACGTCCTCGTCGGCGATGAGGTCGTCGTCGCTGAGCTCCTTGTCGGCGCTGCCCTCGATCCGGGTGCGGCGGTCCTCGCCGTACTTGACGTCGAGCTCACCGAGCTCGTCGCGGATGATCTGCAGCACGCGCTTGGGATTGGCGAGGATGTCCTCGAGCTCGGCGATGCGTCTGGATGATAGCCACGTACTCGTCCTCGATCTTCTGGCGCTCGAGCGCCGCAAGGCGTCGGAGCTGCATCTCGAGGATGGCGTTGGCCTGGATCTCGGAGAGGCCGAAGCGGCTCATGAGGGCGTGGCGCGCGGTCTCGACATCGGCGGACTCGCGGATGGTCGCGATGACCGCGTCGAGGTTGTCGAGCGCCGTCTTGAGGCCCTCGAGGATGTGGGCTCGGTCCTTGGCCTTCTGCAGGTCGAACTCGGTGCGCTTGCGCACGACCACCTGCCGCCACTCGATGTGGTGGTGGAGCATCTGCTTGAGCGACAGCGTCTGCGGCTGGCCGTCGACGAGGGCCACGATGTTGGCGTTGAAGGCCATCTTCAGCGCGGTGTGCTTGAAGAGGTTGTTGAGCACCTTGCGCGGCGCCGCATCCTTCTTGCACTCGATGACGATGCGCATGCCGTCGCGGTCGGACTCGTCGCGCAGGTCAGCGATACCGTCGACCTTGCCGCGTCTTGACGAGATCGGCGATCTTCTCGAGCAGCGTGGACTTGTTGACCTGGTAGGGGATGGCCGTGGCCACGATGGCGGTGCGCCCGGCACGGGTCTCCTCGAAGGCGACCTGGGCCTGCATCACGACGCGGCCGCGACCGTGGCGGTACATATCGCGGATGGCGTCGATCTCCTCCCACTCGCCGGTGGCCGGATTGCGACGTCGGTCGTAGCGGAAGATCATGCCGCCCGTGGGCAGGTCAGGGCCAAGCAGGTGCTCGCAGAGCTGATCGGTGTTCATGTCGGGGTCGTCGATGAGCGCCTGCGTGGCACGCACGACCTCGCCCAGGTTGTGCGGTGGGATGTTGGTGGCCATGCCCACCGCGATCCCGGCGGAGCCGTTGATGAGCAGGTTCGGCAGTTTGGCCGGCAGCACCGAGGGCTGCATGCGCGTGCCGTCGTAGTTCTCGACGAACTCGACGGTGTCCTTGTCGATGTCGGCGAGGATCTCGGCCGTGATGGCCGTCATGCGTGCTTCCGTGTAGCGCATGGCCGCGGCGGGGTCGCCGTCGACCGAGCCGAAGTTGCCCTGGCCGTCGACCAGCGGGAAGCGCAACGAGAAGTCCTGGGCCAGGCGCACGAGCGCGTCGTAGATGGCCTGGTCGCCGTGCGGGTGGTACTTGCCCATGACGTCACCGACGATGGCGGCGCACTTGCGATACGAGGAGGTCGACGACAGACCCATCTCGTTCATGGTGTACAGGATGCGGCGATGGACCGGCTTGAGGCCGTCACGCACGTCTGGCAGGGCCCGACTGACGATGACGCTCATGGCGTAGTCGAGATAGGCCGTCTTGAGCTCTTCCTCGATGGGGACCGAGCGGATGTTTCCGACTGGGTCGGTCATGCGCGACTCCTCGTGTAGCGATCACCCTGGGCGGCGACCGCGTCATTGGCTCCGGCAAGCAGTGCAGCGAAGCTGGCTGCCTGGCCGGCGGCGATGCTGGTGGATGGGGCCTCGCGGTCACGCCGCAGGCTGGCGAGCTGGTCGGCGCAGGTCGGCGCTGAGGTCGGGCGCCTGGCTGGAGAGTGAATCGCGGATGACCCAGGCACGGGCACCGTCTCCGTGCTCGAGCGCGAGGGCAGCCTCTGCCCGCAGCAACGCCGCAGTGGCTCGGCATCGACGCGCGTCCACTCACGGATGGCCCACGAAAGTGCCTTCTGGACCATCTCCTCGGCGTCGCCCATCAGCAGACGGATCATCTCGAGGGCACGCTCGACCGACTCGGGCCCGAGCTCGTCACGGCGCGCCGTGGGCAGGCGGTGGGGCAGCGTGGCCAGGGTGGCCGGCACCAGCCGTCGCTCGAACGTATGCGTCGGAGTAGAGCAACTGCTCCAGCTCGGCCCAGCGGAAGGACTCGCTCAGGATGCCGCGAGCCCAGAGGTCAGCCAGGCTGTCGACCGCGATCCAGTCCTCCGCCCGGCGGCCGAGCCGGCGCATCAGCTGCCAGCTCATCTCGGGGTCGTCGGGCAGAGCACGCCGCAGCGGCTCCAGAGCGTAGAGGCGCAGGTCCCGGTCGATCGGTATCGATCAGACGCTGAGCCAGCTGCAGCGCGATGATGCTGGAGCCCTCGCGCAGGGCGGAGCGTACCGGCTTCATCAACGCCGTCGAGAGCGGTCCACGCACGGCGTAGCGGGCGGGCGTCTGCGGGCATGCTCGCGTGACCATGGCGAGGTAGTCGGGGTCCGACAGCGCTTCAAGGCCCTCGATGAGAGTGGCCAGGTAGGCCTCCGGCTCCCCGGTCAGGTCTGCCAGCCGCCGGCCCAGGGTCGTCGCCTGATCGAGGTGCGCCGATACGAAGGCGTCT
Source organism: uncultured Chloroflexia bacterium (assembly GCA_963705425.1). Classification (GTDB taxonomy): domain Bacteria; phylum Chloroflexota; class Limnocylindria; order Limnocylindrales; family CSP1-4; genus JAFMJV01. Next base: position 236,735 of record CAVPJO010000006.1, read on the forward strand.
GCCTTCGCGGTCGCCTCAGACATCGAGGTTCTGCACCTTGGTGGCTTCGGCGCGGATGAAGTCCTTGCGCGGCCCGACCTTCTCACCCATGAGCATCGTGAACATGTGGTCGGCCTCAGCCGCGTTCTCCGGGTCGACCTGCAGCAGCGTGCGCGTGGCCGGATTCATGGTCGTCTCCCAGAGCTGGTCGGCGTTCATCTCGCCCAGGCCCTTGAACCGCTGCACGGTCAGGTTCTTGACCTTCATCTCCTTGATGATGCGCTCGCGCTCGCGCTCGTCGGCTGCGTAGCGCGTGACCTTGCCGGTGCTGACGCGATAGAGCGGCGGCTGGGCGATGTAGAGATGGCCGGCCTCCACGATCTCCGGCATGTTGCGGTAGAAGAACGTCATCAGCAGCGTGCGGATGTGTGCGCCGTCGACGTCGGCGTCCGCGAGCAGGATGACCTTGTGGTAGCGCAGCTTGGAGAGGTCGAAGGTCTCGCCGATGCCGGTGCCCAGGGCGATGATCAGCGGGCGGATCTTCTCACTGCCGAGGACGCGGTCGATGCGCGCCTTCTCCACGTTGAGCATCTTGCCGAAGAGCGGCAGGATGGCCTGTGAACGGCGGTCGCGACCCTGCTTGGCCGAGCCACCAGCCGAGTCGCCCTCGACGATGTACAGCTCGCTGCGCTCGGGGTCTCGCTCCTGGCAGTCGGCCAGCTTGCCCGGTAGCGCCGAACCTTCGAGCGCGCTCTTGCGGATGACCAGGTCTCGCGCCTTGCGGGCCGCCTCACGTGCCCGCGCCGCGGTGAGCGACTTGTCGATGATGCGGCGCGCGTCACCGGGGTTCTCATCGAGGTACTGACCGATGCCCTCCCCTACCGCGGTCTGCACCTGGCCCTTGACCTCGGCGTTGCCGAGCTTGGCCTTGGTCTGACCCTCGAACTGCGGGTCCGTGAGCTTGACGCTGACCACGGCTGTCAGGCCCTCGCGCACGTCGTCGCCAGAGAGGCTGCTCTTCTTGTCCTTGATGAGGCCCTGACGACGCGCCCAGTCGTTGAGCGAGGTCGTGAGCGCCGCACGGAAGCCGGTAACGTGGGTGCCGCCGTCGACGGTGTTGATATTGTTAGCAAAGGCAAGGACTGATTCGCTGAATCCGTCGTTGTACTGGATCGCCACCTCGATCTGGGTGGGTCCTTCCTTCTTCTCGGCTGACATGGGCTGCAGGTTGAGCACGTCCTTGCCCTTGTTGAGATGTCGCACGAAGCTGACCAGCCCACCTTCGAAGTAGAACGACTTCTCACGGTGCGGTGTGACCCGCTCGTCGACGAGGCGGATGTGCACGCCCTTGGTGAGATAGGCCGACTCACGAAGGCGCTGGGTGATGACATCGAAGCTGACGTCGACGGCGTCGAAGACCTCAGGGTCGGGCTTGAAGACGGTGGTGGTTCCGCGCCGGCTGCCGGCCTTGCCGATGGCCGTGACCTCGTTGGTCGGCGTGCCGCGCTGGTAAGACTGCGTCCAGACCTTGCCATCGCGCACCGACTCGACGGTCAGCGTCTCTGACAGCGCGTTGACCACGCTCACGCCCACGCCGTGGAGGCCACCGGAGACCTTGTAGCCTCCGCCGCCGAACTTGCCTCCCGCGTGAAGCACCGTGTGCACGACCTCGAGGGCGCTCTTGCCGGTCTGCTTCTGCGTGCCCACGGGCACACCGCGACCGTCATCGCTGCAGCGGATCGAGCCGTCAGGCAGGATGGTGACCTCGATGTATTCCGCGTGACCGGCCATGGCCTCGTCGATCGAGTTGTCCACGACCTCCCACACGAGGTGGTGCAAGCCCCGCGTGTCGGTCGAGCCGATGTACATACCCGGCCGCCGACGCACGGCCTCCAGGCCCTCCAGGACCTGGATGGAATCGGCGGAATATGCCGACGATTGCTTGGTTGCCGAGGCCTTGCCCTCGGCGGTGGCCTGATCGGTCATCTTTGCCCTCCAGTCATCGGTCGACCGTTGCTAGTCGGTCGACCAGGCGACCGAGATCATCATCGTCATACCAGGTGATGGTGATGCGCCCGCCCTTGCGTCCCGACGCGATCGTCACCTTCGTGCCCAGTGCCTCGCGCATCTGGGCTTCCATGTGTTGGATGTCCGGGTCCACTTCGCGTTGACGGGGCTGCCGTACGCTCTCGACGCTCTGCCGAGACGCCGCCACCAGACTCTCGGTCTGGCGCACCGAGAGCGACCGGGACACGACCGTGGCCAGAAGCACTTCCTGCTCGGCGTGGCTCTCGAGACCGGCCAGGGCCCGGGCGTGGCCTCCGCTGACGGCTGCCTTCGGCCACGGCCTTCTGCACAGGGAGCGCCGTGTCGAGGATGCGCAGCGTATTGGCGACCGCAGGCCGGGAGCGCCCGACGCGCTCGGCGACACGCTCTTGTGTCAGTCCGAAGTCGTCGATGAGGTGCCGATAGGCGTGCGCTTCGTCGAGGGCGTTGAGGTCCGAGCGCTGGATGTTCTCTACCAGCGCGAGCTCGAGGCGTTCCTGTTCGTTAGCCGTGCGAACTACTGCAGGGATGGTTTGGAGCTCCAGCATCGCCGCGGCGCGCAAACGACGCTCACCGGCGATCAGGACGTAGCCGTGCTCGGCCCTCCACGACCACGACCGGCTGCAGGATGCCGTGCGCGGCGATCGAATCGGCCAGGCCTTGGAGTTCGTCCGGGTCGAACGTGCGCCTGGGTTGCTCGGGATTGGGCTTGATCGAGCTGACGGACACCTCGCGGGTTGGTCGATACGCCCGTAGGTGCGGTTGGAATCAAGGAAGCCAGGCCTCGTCCCAGCCCGCTGCTCTTCCTGGACTCGACGGCCATATCTAGCTCACCTCCCCTTCGTGGTCGCTACGTGGACCTTGGTAGTGTTCGCGCGCTCTGCTGAGCTCATCGCCGGGCTCGAGCCCGCTCCGATCGAGGAGCTCGGCAGTGATGGCTCGATACGCCAGGGCACCTCGTGAGCCGGGCTGTACTCGGCGATGGGCTGCCCGTAGCTTGGTGCCTCGGCGAGACGTACGCTTCTGGGGACGACCGCCTCGAAGACCTGCTTGCCCAGGTGACGGCGGACCTCGGCGGTGACATCGGCGGACAGACTGGTGCGACCGTCGTGCATGGTGAGCACGACTCCCTTCGTCGTCAGGCCAGGGTTGAGGTGCTCGCGGATGAGGTCGATGGTGGCCATCAGCTGGCCGAGGCCCTCGAGTGCATAGTACTCGCATTGCAGCGGGATAAGCACGCTGTCGGCTGCGGTCAGGGCGTTCACGGTCAGCAGGCCGAGCGACGGCGGACAGTCGAGGAGGATGAAGTCGTATGACTCCCGATACCCCTTCGAGAACGCGCTTGAGGCGTCGCTCACGGCCCGCGGTGCGGCAACGAGCTCGACCTCGGCGCCGGCCAGGCTCCGGTGCGAGGGCAGCACGACAGGTTCTCGATGGCTGTGGGCTTGATCGGCACTCTGGACTGTCGCATCGTCCAGGAGAGCGTCGTACACCGACGTCTCGACGGAGTCCTTGTCGATGCCGACGCCACTCGTGGCGTTGCCCTGCGGATCCATGTCGACGAGGAGGACGCGTTGGCCGTCCAGCGCGAGGTACGCAGCAAGGCTCACCACGGTCGTGGTCTTCCCGACTCCGCCCTTCTGGTTCGCGCAGGCGACGACTTCGCCCACTCAGCCCTCGCACCGATCGATATACACCATCTGACATTCTACTCTGAGCGACGGGATGTTGCTTCGTGGCACCATGTTGTCCACGAACGTGACGAGTTGGCTCCGGCGGTTCTCGGAATAGCGACTCGCGGTCGTTCGCGCTTGCGCGCTAGGGTGCGCGGGTGCGAGACCGTATCGACGTCGTCCGAGCTTCGCATGCCTCCCATTTATCCGCAGGTTATCCACACCATCGCGGGATCGGTGAGGGAGGCGGTCGGTGTGACCACCGCGCCTGGATTGTTCCACGTGAAACATCAGTGGCGAGCGACAGCGCCACCCGTTCAAACGCCGGAAGTGTGGAGCCTGCCAGTCGAAGTCCACCGACGGCCGGTGGACCTTGGGCAGGGGAGTAGACCGCCGAGAGTGTCGAGAGACCCGACTGACGAGCTGGGTGTTTCACGTGAAACAGTGATAGACGGTCAGTGTGGACGATGGTCCACACCAGTGGTCGTGGCGGATGGAGGATGACGGGCGCCGATCGGTGAGCGCTGAGCGGACTCAAGGGCCTGGAGGCACTTGCCTGCCCGACATCTGAGCGAAATCAGTGGATATGCACGGACACGTGGACAACTGCGCGGTGCTGCATACGACCGGGGAGGGGAGCACGCCAAGGTGCCACGGTATCTCCGCGAACTGAGATGCCGCGAACCGATCGAGGGACCAGTCACCCGGTAGCCGGCGGACCGTGCGCTCAGGGAAGGGTGCTTCAAGGCTCGGCTATACTTCGGACAGAGGTGGCTCGAAGCACGAGGGGCGACTCGGCCGCGCCATCTCAGCCGTGGAACCTCAGAGCTATCGACACACCGTGATGAGCGTGTTGGCTCCTGCCGTGGGAGCCGTCCTTGCTGCCATCCTGGAGTCGAGCGTGCTGACCCATCTTCAGGTGGGCAGCGTCAGGCCCGACCTCGTTTTTGCCGTGGGCATCGCAGTGGCGATGGTGCTCGGCTTCGAGAGCGGTATGACCTGGGCCTTCGTCGGAGGCGTCGCGCTCGACCTGCTGCTGCCCGGGCGCGCCCTGGGCTCTTCGGCGTTGACCCTCGTGCTGCTCACGGCGGCCGCACTGCTGGTGGCGCGCGTGATGTGGCCGCCGCGCCTCGTCATCGTGGCCGGCACGGCGTTCGTGCTGACGCTTCGCCTACCAGTTGATGGTGCTCGGCTTCTGGCGCTCACCGCGGGCGTCACCTTCATCGGTGTCTGCTCCTGCGGATGCTGGTGCTCATCGGGCTCTTGAACGCCGTCATCGCCGGCATCGCGGCTGTGGTGGTGCGTGCCCTCGACCTGCGTTTCGGCGAACCCGAGCGGCTGGCGTGGTGAGGACATGAGTAGCCAACCGCTCCGCATCGGACCCGACGCCCGCCAGCCCCCGCAACCTCGCGCCACGGTTCATCGCTTTCGGGGTGGCCATCGTGCTGGCCGTCACCGGTCTTGGCCTTCGTCTCTTCCAGCTGCAGGTCGCAGAGGGCGCATCGTACGACGTGTATGCCACCCAGCAGCTAACCACGGAGCGACCGATCCCGGTGTCTCGAGGGCTGATGTACGACCGCAAGGGCCGTCTGCTCGTCGAGAACGTGCCTACCTTCGTGTTGCGCATCCTGCCCGCCGAGCTGCCCTACGAGGAGCGGCCGGCCGTGGCCGCTCGCATCTCCGAGCTGACGGGCGTGAAGACGCGTCAGATCATCGAGCGTATCGATGCCCACACGGGTTCTCAGTACGAGCCCGTGCGCATCACGGACATCAAGACCAGGGTCGCTCGCGCCATCGCCGAGGACGCCAGTCTGTTCCCGGGCGTCCAGATCGACCTTGAGGCGCGGCGCAAGTACTCGGAAGGCGAGCTCATGGCGCATGTGCTCGGCTGGACCGGTCGCATCAACGGCCCCGAGTACCAGCGCCTCAAGGATGACGGCTACTATCCCGAAGACCTGCTCGGCAAGGCGGGCCTCGAAGCTACCTACGAGGACGTGCTGCGCGGCACCTATGGCCTCGAGGAGGTCGACCTCGACCCGCAGGGTCACGAGGTGCAGACCCCCGATGTGCTGCGTGGAGCCGGAGGCGGGCCACTCGCTCGACCTGACCATCGACACGGACGTCCAGAAGGACGCCGAGAAGGCCCTGAAGTGGGCCATGGACCGCATCGGCAGTCAAGCGCGGCGCGTTCATCGCCATGAACCCCCAGAACGGCGAGATCCTGGCCATGGTCTCGCTGCCCACCTATGACAACAACCAGTTCGCACAGGGCATCGCCATGTCCGAGTACAACGCCCTGCTCAAGGACCCCTCCAAGCCCATGCTCAACGTGGCCATCAACGAGCAGTATCCGCCGGGCTCGACCTACAAGCTGGTCACCGGCACGGGCGCGCTCGCAGGACGGCAAGATCGGGCCCAGCCACGCGCATCAAGACCAAGCCCTTCATCGAGATCGGCGACTGGAAGTACTGGGAGTGGAACCGGGAGGGCTGGGGTGCGCTCAACATCTACGACGGCTTCGGACACTCCAGCGACACCTTCTTCTACCAGCTCGCGGGCAGGCTCGGCATCGACCGGCTGGCCTACTGGGCGCACCAGTTCGGCTTCGGCAAGCCCACCGGTATCGAGCTGCCGGGCGAGGCCTCGGGCATCGTGCCCACCAACGCATGGAAGCGGCGCACGCTCAACGAGTCGTACTTCACCGGTGAGCTCTACCAAGCCGGCATCGGGCAGGGCTACAACAGCAGCACGCCGATCCAGGTGCTCAACGCCTATGCCGCGCTGGCCAACGGCGGCACCATCTACAAGCCCCAGCTGGTGCGCAAGATCCTCGACGCCGAGGGCAACGTCGTGGAGCGGGTCCAGCCCGAGGTCGTGCGCCAGATGGACATCGACAAGTCGATCCTGCGCACGATGCGCGTGGCTGCGCGGCGCGTGGTCACCCTCCGCCACACGTACAACCTGGTGGACCTGCCGATCGTCGTGGCCGGCAAGTCCGGCACCGCCGAGTTCGGCCTCCGGACAAGCAGGGCCGGCTGCCCTTCAGCAACTGGTTCGCCGCCTTCGTGCCCAGGGCAGGCGCGCAAGACGGCCTCCGACCCGACCGGCATCAACGCCGTGAAGCGCGAAGACTCCGACCTCGTCGTCCTGGCCTACCTCGACGACACCCGCACCAGGGGCAACGCCGCGACCGAGGTCGTGAAGTACTTCCTGCAGCTTCACTACGGCCTCAAGGTCGACCTGCGCAACCACGAGTACCTGCAGCGCGACAACGACTACAGCGGGGTCAGCTGATGAGCACGATCCGGCTGGAGCCGGCGCGCGTCGGCACGCTGACCGCCAGGGAAGGGGAGGGCCGCTGGTACGGCTTCGACCTGCAGCTGGCCATCTTCGCGCTGTCGCTCACGGTCATCGGCCTGCTCATGGCCTTCACCAACTCCGGCCGACGACCCGTTGCGGCCGGGCTCCGATCTTCACGCGCGGGCTCATCTGGCTGGCGCTCGCCATCGTCGTCTTCGTCGCCACCGCCGCTGCCGACCACCACTGGCTGCGCACCTTCGTGTGGCCCATCTACGGCTTCAGCATCGCCCTGCTGTTGCTGACCCTGGTGTTCGGCAGCGGCGTCGGTGGCGTTTCACGCTGGGTCTCGGTCTTCGGCCTGCAGTTCCAGTTCTCGGAGGTCGCCAAGATCCTGCTGGCGGTCGTGCTGGCGCACTACCTGGCCACGCGCAGCTCGGCCATCTCCAGCCTGCGCACGCTCATCGGCGCGGGGCTCATCGTGGTGCCGCTGCTGGCCCTCGTGCTCATCCAGCCCGACCTGGGTACCTCGCTCGTGTTCGGGGCCATCATGCTGGGCTCGCTGTTCATGTCCGGTGCCAGCCTGCGCTGGCTGACGGTGACCGTGCTGGCGGTGCTGGCCATGGTGCCGGTCGCCTGGAGCGTGGTGCTGCGCGACTACCAGAAGCAGCGCCTCATCTCCTTCATCGATCCCGCCGCCGACCCGCTGGGCTCTGGCTACCAGCTGCAGCAATCGCAGCTCACGGTCAGCTCGGGCGGACTCTTCGGTCGCGGTCTGACCAACGGCCAGGCGGGTCAGAACCTGCCCGTCGGCTCGACCGACTTCGTCTTCGCTCGCGTCGGCGAGGAGCTGGGCTTCCTCGGCGGCGTGGTCGTGCTGGCGCTCTTCGCGCTGCTCATCTGGCGCGTGCTGCACGTGGGCTGGCGCTCAGGCGATACCTTCACGCTGGCCTTCTCGGGCGGCATCGCCGGCATGCTGCTGTTCCAGATGATCGTCAACATCGGCATGGTCCTGGGGGTCATGCCCATCACCGGCATCCCGCTGCCGTTCGTGACGCACGGCGGCGCCTCGCTCATCAGCGCCGCGCTCGGCCTGGGCATCCTCGAGTCGCTGGCCATGCGGCGTTCTCGGTCGACCTGAGCCGAATGGCCCTGGCCGCATGGCCCCCCGATACACGCCAGAGCGCATGAACCGCGGGACAGCCGTGCCCGCTAGGCTGTAAGGCCTATGCCCTTTCTCGCGGATCTTCCGTTTCTTGATGGCCTGATCTTCTCGTCGGGCAGCGGTGGCGAGGAAGGCGCGGCCTTCGCCAGCGCCCTGTTCAGCCTCTTCGTCCTCTTCATCGCGGCCAAGGTCGGCGAGGAGGTCTTCCGGCGCATCAACCAGCCCGGCGTCATCGGCGAGCTGCTCGGCGGCTTCATCGTCGGTCCCTTCGCGCTGGGCCTCGCCGACGTCACCGTGACGGCGGAGGTCTTTGCCGAGCTGGGCGTGATCATCCTGCTCTTCACGGTCGGCCTCGAGGTGCGCATCGACGATCTGCTCGAGGTCGGGCCGATGGCCATCGCGGTCGGCACCATCGGCTTCGTCCTGCCCATCATCGCGGGCGCCGCCATCGGGCTGGCCATCGGCGAGGACATGCTCGCGGCGGTGCTCATCGGTCTGGCGCTGGCCGCCACCAGCATCGGCATCACCAGTCGCGTGCTGGCCGACCTGGGGGTGCTCGACCGAGCCTTCGCGCGCGTCATCCTGGGCGCCGCCATCGTCGACGACATCCTGGCGCTGCTGGCCATCGGTCTGCTCTCCGGCGTCGCCGAGGGCGACCTTGGTCCGGACACCCTGCTGACCGTGGCCGCCGGCGTCGCCTTCGTGGGCATCGGGCTGGCGCTGGCGCCGCTCGGCCGTCGCATGCCGCGCAAGCTCTTCATCTGGCCCAAGTTCGCCGACACGCCGGTCGTGCCCGTCTTCATCGTCATGTTCGCCGGCGCGCTGCTGGCGCAGTTCGTCGGCCTGGCGGCCATCATCGGCGCCTTCGTGGTCGGCCTGATCGTCGCCGAGACGCCCGTGCGCGAGGAGGTCGAGCACGGCTTCCGGCCGCTGCTGGGCATCTTCGCGCCGTTCTTCTTCGCCGTCACCGGCGCCAATATCGACCTGAGCGCGCTGCTCGAGCCGGAGCTGCTCATCATCGTGCTCGTGCTCGCGGTCATGGGTGTGCTGACCAAGCTGGTCGGCGGCATCGTCGGCTCGTGGAGGCTGGGCAACTGGAACTCCATCGTGGTCGGCGTGGGCATGAGCCCGCGCGGCGAGGTCGGCATCGTCGTGGCCGCCCTGGGCCTGACGCTGGGTCTCATCGGCCAGGAGATGTACGCGGTCCTGCTGGCCGCCGTCATCCTGACCACGCTGGTGGCGCCGGTGATGCTGCAGTGGGCCATCCCCAAGGCGCCTCGTGACGAGCGTCATCCCGACGGGCGCCGGCGGAGCTGGCTAGCGGCACTGCCTGGGCCGCGCGAGCACCCCGCGCCTCAGGGGCATCCTGCGCAGCAGCTGGTCCAGCTCGCGCTTGTAGTTGCGACCCATGGTCGTGCGCGATAGCCACTCGACGTAGTCGTGGTCGTAGCGCTCCACCTGGTTGAGCGTCCAGCCTCGATAGCGGCCGAACGTCAGGGGCTTGCCCTCGGGCGGCGGATTGGGCGGCGGCGCGCCGGCTTCGCCGAACGGGTGATCGTGCGCGGTGTCCATGTTGGCAGCGCCGCTGCGCGTCGGTCGGCCGTCACCGTGCAGCACCTCCGGCGCCTCGGGCGCCTCGACAAGCGACCGCCGGTCGTACTGGGCTCGCCTGACCGGGTCGCTCAGCACGGCATAGGCTTCGTTCAGTTCGACCATGCGCGCCGCAGCCTCGGGCGAGGGGTCCTTGTCGGGGTGGTAGCGCTTGGCCAGGTGGCGGTAGACGACGGTGATGACCTCGCGGTCGGCTCGCGGGCTGACCATCAGCAGGTCGTAGCAAGGCTGCTGACGCCACTATGCCAACGGACGATACGCGCCGACCTGGCGTCGCGACGCCTGGCGTGCGACGGCCGTCGCGAGTTGACGACGCTTCGGCAAATCCGGCTACCATCTCCGTTCGCGCCCGGGTGTCTGTCGCGCCGTGTTCGCCTGCGACCCGACGCCGCGCGCCGACCCAGTCACCACATCACGCACCGACCACGGAACGGGAAGCCCATGTACGCAGTCATCGAATCAGGCGGCAAGCAGTACCGCGTCGAGCTCGGCTCGGAGATCCAGGTCGATCGTCTGGACGTCCAGGCCGGCGACTCCATCACGCTCGAGCGCGTCCTGCTCGTCGCGGACGGCGACGATCACCGCCATCGGCCGGCCGGTCGTCGACGGTGCCACCGTCTCCGCCCAGGTCCTGGGCCAGGACCGGGGCGACAAGATCGTCGTCTTCAAGTACAAGCCCAAGGCCCGCACGCGCGTCAAGAAGGGCTTCCGGGCCGAGCTGACCACGCTGCGCATCACCGACATCGCCTTCGGCGGCAAGAGCGCAGCCGAGGACGCCGAGCAAGCTGCCAAGGACGAGGTCAAGAGGGCCAGGGACGCCGAGAAGAGCGCACAGGCAGCCGCCGCCAAGGCTGCCCAGGAGAAGGCCGCCGCCGACAAGGAGCTGGCAACCAAGCTGGCTGCCGCTGCCGAGCCGGCGGAGGCCGAAACCAAGCCCAAGTCGACCAAGAAGAAGTCCACCGCCAAGAAGGCTGCCGACGAGATCGCCGCCGACGCCGAGAACGCGCCGGAGGCCCAGGCCGCGGCCGACCCGGAGCCCGAGGTTCGGGCCGCCGCTGAAGCGGAGCCAGAGGCCGACGGCGACGGCGCCGACCCAGACACCAAGAAGGACGAGTGACCGTGGCTCACAAGAAGGCAGGCTCCAGCTCCAAGAACGGCCGCGACAGCGTCGGCCAGCGCCTCGGCGTCAAGGCCGGCGACGGCCAGCTCGTCAGCGCCGGCTCGATCATCGTGCGCCAGCGCGGCATGACGTTCCTGGCCGGCCCCGGTACCGGGCTCGGCCGCGACTACACCGTCTTCGCCACGGTCGATGGTCGCGTCCGCTTCGAGCATGCGCGCCGCGACAAGAAGCGCGTCCGCGTCGAGGCCGAAGCCGCCGCCAGCTGACACCGAAGGACCCCAGGACATGAAACCCGACACCCACCCCACTACTACCAGGCCAAGGTCAGCTGCGCCTCCTGCGGCATCGAGTTCACGGTGGGCTCCACGCAGGAAGACGCTGCGCGTCGACATCTGCTCCAACTGCCACCCCTTCTACACGGGCAAGCAGACCATCGTCGACACCGCCGGCCAGGTGGAGCGCTTCCAGAAGCGCCTCGAGCGCTCGGCGAAGCTCTCGCGACCGTGACCCAGTCGCCGGCAGGGCAGGGGACAACCGCCCCGCTGAGTGGCGATCCCCGGCAGCGCTGACATGCCCCGCTTCGCCTACGGTGGGCAGGCCCTCATGGAGGGCGTCTACATGCGCGGCAAGAACGCCATCGGCGTGGCCGTGCGTGGGCCCGATGGCCAGATCTTCGCCGGCCAGGAGCCGCTCGACAGCATCCTCCATCGCAATCGCTTCGCGCGCGCACCGTTCTTCCGCGGTGTCGTGGTGCTCTACGAGACGCTCGTCATCGGCACCAAGTGGCTGATGCGCTCCGGCTCGCTGGCGGCGGCCGGCGAGGGCGTCGCCTTCGGCGGCAAGGCCGTCGCGCTGACGATGCTCTTCACCATCGGCCTGGCGGTCGGCCTCTTCGTGCTGCTGCCGCTGCTCGTCGCGCAGGGCGGCGTCTCGTTGTTCTTCGGCGATGTCGACAGCGGCCTCGAGGCCTTCGTCGTGCACCTCCTCGAGGGCCTCATCCGGGTCGTCATCTTCGTCGGCTACCTGCGCTGGTCAGTCGCTCGGCTGAGATCGGCCGGGTCTTCCAGTATCACGGCGCAGAGCACATGACCATCCACACCCTCGAGGCGGAGCTGCCGCTGACGGTGGAGAACGTGCGCCGGTTCCCGACCGCGCACCCCCGCTGTGGCACCGAGTTCCTGGTCATCTTCATCATCGTCAGCATCCTGCTCTTCAGCTTCCTGGCCGGTGTCGAACTGTGGATCGCCATCCTCGGCCGCATCCTGCTCATCCCGGTCATCGCGGCGGTCTCCTACGAGGTCCTCAAGTGGGGCGCCGAGCGCCGCGAGCACGGCTCTGGCGCTGGCTCTTCCTGCCCGGCATCTGGCTGCAGTCCATCACCACCAAGCAGCCCGACGATTCGATGATCGAGATCGCCATCTGCTCCATGCAGGAGAGCCTGGCCGCCAACGGGGACACGGCGCCCGAGGGCAGCTGGGACCCGGTGCGCGAGCCCATCCCCGACGCCGGGGAGCTGGCCAAGGAGGTGGAGGCGCGCCTCGAGGCCGAGGAGGCTGACGGCCGACGCCGAGGCGGCGACCGCGGGCGCGAGGCGAGGCGACTCGCGGTCGAGCCGAACCTGCAGGCCGACCGGCACAGCCGCAACGGCTGCGGCCAGCCAGGTCGATGGTACCCCGACAGCGGCCGATGCTCCGGCGCCGCGAGCCGGAGGCGCCACGGAGCGCGCATGAGCCTGGAGGCACGGCTCGACGAGCTCGAGCGTCGCCTGGCCGAGATCGAGGCCGAGTGGTCACGTCCCGAGGTCGCCTCCGACCCCGAGCGCAGCAGAGCGCTGGGTCGCGAGCAGGCCCAGATCGCGCCCATCGTCGAGAACCACCGCCGGCTGCGCGCCGTGCGCGAGCAGCTCGAAGCCGCCCGCCGCGAGCTGGAGACCGAGACGGACCCCGAGCTCCAGGAGCTGGCCCGCGAGATCATCGCCGAGATCGAGGCCGAGGAGGCCCGGCTGCTCGAGGCCAGGTGCGCTGTCCAGCTGCTGCCCAAGGACCCCAACGATGACCGCGACGTCATCATCGAGATCCGTGGCGGCACCGGCGGCGAGGAGGCGGCCATCTTCGCGGCCGACCTCTTCCGCATGTACGCGCGCTACGCGGAGCGCCACCGCTGGAAGACCGAGACGCTCTCGGCGAGCGAGTCCGGCGTGCAAGGGCCTGCGCGAGGTCATCTTCGAGATCAGCGGCCAGGGCGCCTACAGCCGGCTCAAGTACGAGGGTGGCGTGCACCGCGTCCAGCGCGTGCCCGAGACCGAGTCGAGCGGCCGCATCCACACCTCGACCGCCACCGTGGCGGTGCTGCCCAAGGCCGATGAGGTCGACGTCCACATCGACGAAGCCCGGGACCTGCGCATCGATGTCAAGCGCGCCTCCGGTCCTGGCGGCCAGTCGGTCAACACGACCGACTCGGCGGTGCGCATCACCCACCTGCCCACCGGGCTGGTGGTCGAGATCCAGGACGAGAAGAGCCAGCACAAGAACAAGGCCAAGGCCATGGCCGTGCTGCGCGCGCGGCTGCTCGAGCTGGAGCAGCGCAAGGCCCAGGAGGAGGAGGCCGAGGCGCGGCGCTCCATGGTCGGCAGCGGCGAGCGCTCCGAGAAGATCCGCACCTACAACTTCCCGCAGGACCGCATCACCGACCACCGCATCGGCCTCGATGTCCACGACCTGCCCGTCGTGCTCGACGGCGACCTGGACAAGCTCATCGATGCCCTGGTCACGACCGACCAGGCTGAGCGACTGGCCTCGATGGAGGCCAGCCGGGCCCCGGTCTAGGCTGCCCGGCGACCGCGCCATGGAGACCCGCCCCGCAGAGGGTCAGCGAGCTCCTCGACCGACGGCCACGGCGCGGCTGCACGCGTCCGGCTCGGAGACCGCTCGCCTCGACGCCGAGGTGCTGCTCGGGTACGTCCTCGGCGTCGACCGCAGCGTCCTCGCCGCTCACCCCGAGGCGGTGCTCAGCACCGGCCAGCTGGAGGCCTTCGAGGCCTGCCTGGCGCGCCGCGAGAGGGGTGAGCCGGTGGCCTACATCCGCGGCCTCAAGGAGTTCTACGGGGTCGCCATCTCGGTCGATCCGCGCGTGCTCATCCCGCGCCCCGAGACCGAGACGCTGGTCGAGCTCGCCATCGAGCGCATCCGTGCTGACCTCACCGGTCGCATCGCGCGACCAGCGGCCCCGAGCCCTACCTCGTCTGGGACGTGGGCACCGGCTCGGGTGCGATCGCGGTGGCCATCGGGATGCGAGCTGCGCCGGCGCCGCTACGGCGACGCCGTGCACTTCCACGTCAGCGACCTCTCCGCCGACGCCCGTGACGTGGCCACCATCAACGCCGTGTCCCACGGCCTGGCGGACCTGTTCACCTTCGCGTAGGGCGATCTCACCGACGTCGTGCCCCCGCCGGCCGGCGGTCGACCTGCTGGTGGCCAACCTGCCCTACATCCCCTCCGGGGACCGTGCCCGGCCTGCCGGTGGCCGCCAGCTTCGAGCCGGTCGCGGCGCTCGACGGCGGCCCCGACGGCCTGGCCATCATCCGCCGCCTGCTGCCGCAGCTGCCGGCTGTCGTGGCGCCGGACGGCACGGTGCTGCTGGAGATCGGCGCCGACCAGGCCGAGGCTGCTGACCGCGGCGGTCGCGGAGGCGCTGCCGGACTGGAGCTGCACGCATCCACCCGGACCTCGTCGGCAGCCCCCGGGTGGCCCAGCTGGACCGTCCCGATGGCTGACGGCAGTCCGGCCGGTGCTGCTGCGCCAGCGACCCCGAGGCCCTGGCCGACGCCATCCTGGCCACTGCCGTCGGGTGGCATCGTGGGCCTGCCCACCGAGACCGTCTATGGCATCGGGGTGCTGCCTCGCCCCGAGGCCCTGGACGCGCTCATCGCGGCCAAGCAGCGGCCCCAGGACAAGGGCATCCCCCTGCTCATCGACGGGCTCGACCAGGTGGACGGCCTGTTGCTGCTGAGCGACCGTGCGCAGCGTGCTGGCGCGATCGCTTCTGGCCCGGCGCCGCTCACCCTGGTGTTGCCCTCGCGGCGCCCCGGAGCTGCTGCCCGAGGCCGCTCACCGGCGGCCGTGACACGCTCGCCGTGCGCCTCCCCGACCACGTCGTGCCCCGGGCGCTGGCGCGGCGAGCTGGGGCCCATCGCGGTGACCTCCGCCAATCGCTCCGGCGAGGTGCCGAGGCTCGCACCGCAGCCGAGCTGATCGAGTCGGTCGGCGCCTCGCTCGCGGTGGTGCTCGACGATGGCCCCGTCCGCGGTGGCGTCGGCTCGAGCGTGGTGGCCGTCGACTGCGGATGGCACCGTCAGCGTCCTTCGTGAGGGCGCGCTCGAGCCAGGGGCAGCATCGAGGCTGCGCTCGCAGGGGGCTGACCTGCGGCGCGGGTACACTGACCCTCGCGCAGGGAATCGAGCAGCGGAGCAGCGATGAGCCTCACCGTGGAACAGCAGCTGGCCGACGAGCCCATCTCCGTCGTCGATCCCGAGCTGTGGGCGGCCATGGTCGCCGAACGCGATCGCCAGACCTGGAAGATCGAGCTCATCGCCAGCGAGAACTACGCCTCGCGGGCCGTGCTCGAGGCCAATGGCTCGTGGCTCACCAACAAGTACGCCGAGGGCCAGCCCGGCAGGCGCTACTACGGTGGCTGCGAGTATCGTCGACGTCGTCGAGCGCCTCGCCGAGGACCGCGCCCTGGCACTCTTCCCCGGCGCCGAGTTCGTGAACGTGCAGCCGCATTCGGGCGCCCAGGCCAACATCGCGGCCTACCTCTCCGTGCTCGAGCACGGCGACACCATCCTGGGCATGAGCCTGGCCCACGGCGGTCATCTGACTCACGGCCACCCGCTCAACTTCAGCGGCCGCTTCTTCGAGGTCCATGCCTACGGCGTCTCGCGAGGACGACAGCCGCATCGACTACGACGCCCTCGAGCGCCAGGCGCGGCGAGGTCCGGCCGCGGCTGCTGGTGGCCGGCGCCAGCGCCTACCCGCGCATCATCGACTTCGAGCGCATGGCGCGCATCGCCCATGGCGTCGACGCGTTGCTGCTGGTGGACATGGCCCACATCGCCGGTCTGGTGGCGGCCGGTCTGCACCCCAGCCCGTTCCCGCACGCCGACATCGTGACCACCACCACCCACAAGACGCTGCGCGGACCTCGCGGTGGCCTCATCTTCGGACGGGCCGAGCTGGGCCGTCGCATCGACCGCGCCGTCTTCCCGGGCACGCAGGGTGGTCCGCTGATGCACGTCATCGCGGCCAAGGCCGTGGCCCTGCTCGAGGCGCAGAGCGATGCCTTTCGCCGGGACCAGCAGCGCACCGTCGAGAACGCCACGGAGCTGGCAGAGACGCTGCGGGAGAACGGCACCAAGCTCGTCTCGGGTGGCACTGACAACCATCTCATCCTCGTCGATGTCACGCCCCTCGGTGTCACCGGAACCCAGGCCGAGCAGCTGCTCGACGAGGTCGGCATCACCGTCAACAAGAACGCCATCCCCTTCGATCCGCTGCCGCCCAACACGGCCTCCGGCATCCGCGTGGGGACACCTGCGACCACCACGCGCGGCTTCGGCACGGCCGAGATGCGCCTGGTCGGCGAGCTGCTCGCTCGCACCCTGCGCGAGCGAGACGATCCAGGCGGCCCTGGCACGACGTGTCGTGCAGCGGTGAAGGAGATCTGCGCACGCTTCCCCGTGCCCGGACTGTCTGAGGCGTGAGGCTGGAGGAGCTGCCGGTCATCCTGCTGGCGCTCGGGCCGCTGCGGCAGCGTGGCCTTCCTGCTGACGCCGCTGGCGATGCGCTTCGCGACGCTGCACTGGAGCCATGGACGAACCCGATTCGGGCCGGCGCGTCCACAGCCGGCCCATCCCGCGCGCCGGCGGCCTGGCTGTGGTCGTCGCCTTCGTCGGCGTGGGCATCGTGGCCATGCTGTTCCAGGATCAGTGCGAGCTCTCCCGGCCTGCGCCGTTCCCGCAGCTCTACGTCTGGGGTGGCGACGCATCCGGCGGACGAGCTCGTGGCGCTGCTGGCCGGTTCTGCGCTGGCGGCCGTCTTCGGCTTCATCGACGACCGCTGGCAGATCCGTGCCCGCTGGCAGTTCGTCTTCCAGGTGCGTGCTGGCCGGCTATCGCCGTCGTCCTTGGCGTGACCATCTTCGCGATCAACAACCCGCTCGACTTCCTCGGCGGCTTCCTGGCAGTCCGACACCGTGACCTTCGCCGGCATCGGCGCCGGCCTGGTCACGGCGCTCTGGGTCGTGGGCATGATCAACAGCATCAACTTCATCGACGGCCTTGACGGTCTGTCGACCGGGATCGCCCTCATCGCGGCGCTGACCCTGGGCGTCATCTCGCTCAGCAATCGAGTCGGTCCTACCAGCCGATGGTGGCCCTGCTGTGCGCCGCGCTGGCTGGCGCATTGGCTCGGCTTCCTGCCCTGGAACTTCCACCCCGCGCGCGTCTTCATCGGCACGACCGGCGTCATGGTCGTGGGCTACGTGCTGGCGGTCCTGTCCATCCTCGGTACGGCCAAGGTCGGCGGTGGCGCTGCTCGTGCTGGGCGTGCCCATCATCGACACCTTCTGGATCATCACCCGACGACTGCTCAGCGGACAGTCGCCCTTCACGCCCGACCGCGGCCACTTCCATCATCGCCTGCTGGACCTGGGACTCACCCACAAGGGTGCGGTGCTGCTCATCTACGCCATCTGCGCCCTGCTGGCGCTGCTGAGCGTGGTGCTCGCGGGTGGTTCGGGCCCGCTCTATGCCTTCATGGCCGTGGTCGTCGGCTCCGGTCTGCTGCTGTTGCTGGTGACCTTCCGCTTCGGTCCCGATGAGGCCCTCGAGGCGAGCACCTACGACGACGCGGGAATGACCATGGCGCGCCGTCCACTCCCGACGGCTGAGACTGCTCGCGACGTGCGTGATAGTCGAGAGGTGCAGCCGAGCGTGCTGCTATACTCCACGCCGTCCGCTGGGCGCCCATGGACATACGGGAAATCATTCGCATACTTCGCCCTCTTCACGGAGATCGGGCTCGTCCTCTTCGTGACGACCCTCGGCGGGCTCGCCGGCCACTGGCTTGACGAGCAGGTGGGCACCAAGCCTCTGCTCGTGATGGGGGGTTCCTGCTCGGGATCTTGCTTGGCGCGATGGCCGACTGGCGCATCCTGAGCCGGTTCCTGGAGCAATATGGAAGACTGACGGACGCAGCTGCGGGCCGTCCCAGCGGAGCGAGCGTGTCGAACGAACCGGTCCCGGCAGAACCCAGAACCTGCCGGTCGAACGCAGATGACGAGATCGAGTTCAGCGCCGACAAGAAGAGTCGGCTCTCGCTGCGCACGCTGGGCGTCGCCCTCATCGCGTTGGTGTCATCAACCTCGCGGCCTTCTTCTTCGTGCCGCCCTTCGACAGCGGCCATCCGGACCAGTCGTGCCTAGCGGCGGGCGGCCTCAGCGAGACGGTCAACTGCCTGGTCAACGGCACGCTGCACCTGCCCCGCCCGCACGAGGTCTGGGTCGCCAGCGAAGAGCCCGCGAACACCGGTCTGATCACCTTCCAGGTCAGCCTCACCGACACGCTCGTCACGATGCTGGTCATCACCATCATCGTGGGCATCGTCCTCATCGCCGCGACACGCGGCAAGAAGGAGGTGCCCGGCTTCTTCCAGAACTTCGTCGAGTGGGCCTACGAGTCGCTGAGCGGCTGGAGCTTCGGCATGGGCGGAAGCCAGGCCACCCGCTACATCCCCATCTTCGCGGCCTTCTTCGTGCTCATCCTGGCCTTCAACTGGAGCGGCCTCATCCCCGGCATCGGCATCCTGCCCGCGACCCGCGCGCCCACGAGCGACCTCAACGTGACCCTTGGCCTGGCTATCTTCGCCTGGCTGTACTTCCAGTTCCAGGGCTTCCGACGGCTCGGCGTCGGCGGCTATCTGTCCAAGTTCTTTCCCTTCTACGAGTTCAAGCACGGCCTCGGCGCAGGCCTCATCGCTCTGTTCGTGGGCCTGGTCGAGCTCATCCTCGAGTTCGTCAAGCCGATCACGCTGTCGATGCGACTCTTCGGCAACATCTATGGCGGGGAGGTGGCCCTGGCCATCGTCACAGCTCTCGCCGGTGCACTGCTCATCCCCGTCGCGCTCTATGGCCTCGAGATCATCCTGACTTTCGTCCAGGCTCTCATCTTCGCCACGCTGACCTTGATGTTCATCCTCGCGGCCATCGAGAGCCACCATGATGAGGAGCACGAGGAGATGGAGGCGCTCGCCGGCGACTCGATCGCTGGTGATGGCTTGGAGCAGGGGGCCACCGCCAGCGCCTAGTCACGATGATCGGACACCGACGCCCAACGCCAGCCCACAATCAGCCATCAACCCAGGGAACAAGCAGGAGGACAAGGAAAGAATGGACCTCGCACCTATCGGCGCCGGCCTCGCAGCCCTCGCCATCATCGGCCCCGGCCTCGCCATCGGCATCCTCGCCGGCATGTCCGCCAGCGCCATCGGCCGCAACCCTGACGCCGCTGGCCAGATCCGCAGCGTCGCCATCCTCATGGCCGCGTTCGCTGAAGGCCTCGGCATCATCGCGCTCGTCGTGGCCCTAGCCCTCGTCTTCGTCTAGACACGCGGAAACGAAACAGCCGTGGAAGTCCTGGCCGTCGCACGGGGTCTGACCGAGGCGCTGCCCCTGCTCGCCGCCGAAGGCGGGGAAGGCGGCAGCCTCACCGTCAATCTGTTCTGGGTCATCGTCGCTGCGGCGAACTTCGCCATCTTCTTCATCATGGCTTGGAGGGTCGTCATCGAGCCGCTCGGTGAGCGGCTTCAGGAACGACGCGTGCGCATCGAGCAGGGTCTCAAGGACGCAGACGCTGCCCGACGTGACCGTGAGGCCGCTGCCGACCAGCGCCAAGGCATCCTCAACGAGGCCCGACGGGAGGGCAGCGAGATCGTGCAGCGCGCCCAGAAGGTCGCCGATGAGACGCGGGAGAAGGGACTGGCCGAGACACAGGCAGGGATCGAGCGCATGCGCGAGCGTGCCGTCGCCGACATCGACACGGAGCGCAAGCGAGCGCTGGCCGACGTGCGGGGCCAGGTCGCTGAGCTGGCGCTCATGGTGGCTGGCAAGGTCGTGGGCGAGACCATGAGCAACGAGCGTGAGAAGCGACTCGTGGATGAGTTCCTGGCCCAGGTCTCGGCCGAGGCACCGTCAGGAGACGACCGCAACTGATGAGCGATGTCGACGCGGAGGGCGCATGGCGCTAGCCCGCAGCACACCACGACGCTACGCAGAGGCTGCCTTCGAGATCGCCGTGCGCGATGACTCGGTGGAGGCCTGGCTGGCCGCGTTCGTCGTCGCCGAAGAGCGGCTGGTCTCACCGGAGGTCATGCGTTTGCTGTGCAACCCATCAATCCCTGTCGCCTCGCGCACCGAGGCCCTGGTGCGCATCGTCGGTGACGATGTCAGCGGCCCCCAGCGTAGCCTGCTCGCGCTGATGGTCCGGCGTGGCCGCTTCGAGCTGCTGCCCGGCGTCATCCGCGAGTTCACACGCCTGTACCGCCTGCGCGAGGGCATCGTCCAAGCCACCGTGACCTCGGCGGCCGCCCTGGACGCGGCCGAGCTTGAGGCGCTCCGGGGGCGCCTCAAGACGATGACCGGCCGACACATCGAGCTGCAGCAGGCGGTCGATCCCGACCTGCTCGGCGGCATCCAGGTCCGCGTCGGTGACCAGCTCATCGACGGGTCCGTGCGTGGTCGTCTCGAACGACTGCGCGCCGAATTCGCGAACATCGCAATCTGACGCCACCGCCCAGAAGGAACACGCATGGCCATCCGCTCCGACGACATCACCCAGATCATCAAGTCCGCCATCGACGAGTTCGATTCGGGCGTGGAGACGCGTTCGGTCGGCACCGTCGTGGAGGTTGGTGACGGCATCGCCCGCATCTACGGCCTCGAAGGTGCCCTCGCCTCCGAGCTGCTGGAGTTCCCCGGCGGCGTCAAGGGCATGGCCCTCAACCTCGAAGAAGCGACGGTCGGCGCCGTGATCCTGGGTGACTACACCAAGATCAAGGAAGGCGACACCGTCAAGACCACCGGCAGCGTCGTCGAGGTCCCGGTCGGCCCGGAGCTCATCGGCCGCGTCGTCGATGCCCTCGGCCAGCCTCTTGACGACAAGGGCCCCGTCAATGCCAAGGCCACCCGGCCGGTCGAGCGTGTGGCTCCCGGCGTCATCACCCGTAAGTCCGTCGATACGCCGCTGCAGACAGGTATCAAGGCCATCGACGCGCTCATCCCCATCGGCCGCGGCCAGCGTGAGCTCATCATCGGCGACCGCCAGACCGGCAAGACCACGGTGGCCATCGACACCATCATCAACCAGACGGGCAAGGGCGTGGTGTGCATCTACGTGGCGGTCGGCCAGAAGCTCTCCACCGTGGCCCAGACGGTCGCGGTGCTCGAGAAGCACGGCGCCATGGACCACACCATCGTGGTCGTGGCCGGCGCCGAGGATCCGGCTCCGCTGCAGTACCTCGCGCCCTACAGCGGCGTGGCCATGGGCGAATACGTGATGGAAGACGGTGTCGAGCTCGACGGCCAGACGGTCCAGGACGCGCTGTGCGTCTACGACGACCTCACCAAGCACGCCTGGGCCTATCGCGAGATGGCGTTGCTGTTGCGTCGCCCGCCCGGTCGCGAGGCCTATCCCGGCGACGTCTTCT
Organism: uncultured Chloroflexia bacterium; assembly: GCA_963705425.1. Lineage (GTDB taxonomy): Bacteria > Chloroflexota > Limnocylindria > Limnocylindrales > CSP1-4 > JAFMJV01. The sequence continues at coordinate 258,383 of CAVPJO010000006.1, forward strand.
ACCTGCACAGCCGCCTGCTCGAGCGTGCCGCACGCATGAACGAGGAGAACGGTGGCGGCTCGTTGACCGCGCTGCCCATCATCGAGACGCAGGCCAACGATGTCTCGGCCTACATCCCGACCAACGTCATCTCCATCACCGACGGCCAGATCTACCTCGAGTCCGACCTCTTCAACGCCGGCCAGCGGCCCGCGCTGAACGTGGGTATCTCGGTCTCGCGCGTGGGTTCCGCGGCCCAGACCAAGGCCATGAAGAAGGTCGCCGGTCCGCTCAAGCTGGACCTCGCGCAGTATCGTGAGCTGGCTGCCTTCGCGCAGTTCGCCTCCGACCTCGACAAGGCCACCCGTGACCAGCTCAACCGTGGCGAGCGTATCTCAGAAGTCATCAAGCAGCCCCAGTTCAGCCCGCTCGCCGTGGAGCGCCAGGTGGCCATCCTGTGGGTCGTCACCAACGGCTACCTCGACGACATCGAGATCAGCCAGGTACGCAGCTTCGAAGAGCAGTACTACCGCTACCTCAACGTCGAGCAGGCCGACCTGCTGAGCACCCTGGCTGAGAAGCAAGTCCTCGACGACGACATCGTCGCCTCCCTCAGGGATGTGACCGAAGCCTTCAAGCAGACCTTCACCGCATAGCAAGCCGACGGCCGTCCGCCGTCACCCAACAGGAGGAAGCCACCAGCTCGTGCCAAGCCAGCGCGAGATCCGGCGCCGCATCGGATCGGTAGGCAACATCAAGCAGATCACCCGCGCCATGCAGTTCGTGGCTGCCTCCAAGCTCCGTCGAGCCCAGGACGCCACACTTGCATCGCGGCCGTACAGCGACAAGCTCGACGAGGTCCTCTCCGATGTCGCGGCCGTGCTCGACGCGGAGAAGCACCCCCTGCTCGCCGTCGAGCGTGAAGGCCCCCGCCTCATCGTGCTCTTCACCAGCGATCGCGGCATGGCCGGCTCGTTGAACACCAACACCATCCGCTTCGCGGCCCAGGAGATCAGCAGATCCAGCGGCGATCTCACCGTCGTGACCGTGGGTCGCAAGGGCACCGCGGCCATGCGTCGCGCCCATGTGCCCCTGGCCGCTTCCTTCGATGGCCTCGGTGACAAGCCGGCCTTCACCGACATCCTGCCGCTGGCGCGACTCATCAGCGATGACTTCCTGGCCGGCACCTACGTCAAGGTGCACCTGCTCTACCCGGCCTTCGTGTCCACGCTCGTGCAGCGTCCTGAGCTGAAGCGCCTGCTGCCGGTCAAGCACAGCGCCGATCACGGCGAGGACATCCCCGGCCGCCAGTTCATCTTCGAGCCGGACCCGGCTCACGTCCTTGAGCAACTCATGCCGCGTTACGTGGCCACGCGCCTCTTCCAGGCCGTGCTCGAGCTCACTGCCAGCGAGCAGTCCTCGCGCATGGTGGCCATGCGCAGTGCCACCGAGAACGCCCAGGAGCTCATCGACGATCTGACATTGACCTACAACAAGGTGCGCCAGTCGAACATCACGCGCGAGATGATCGAGATCGCGACCGGCGCCAGCAGCACCTAGCACCACGGAGGAATCAGCCCACATGGCGGCAACCACCAGCACCAAGCCCGAGCAGACCGCAGGCGCGGTCGGGCGCGTCATCGCCATCACCGGGCCAGTCGTGGACGTGGAGTTCCCGGCGGGTCAGCTGCCGGCCATCTTCAACGCCGTGCGCATCGACACTCCCGACCGCTCCGTGACCTGCGAGGTGCAGCAGCACCTGGGCAACAACTGGGTGCGCACCGTGGCCATGACCACCACCGACGGACTGGCCAGAGGCATCGAGGTCGTGGACACTGGCGCGCCCATCAGCGTGCCGGTCGGGCCGGAGACGCTGGGTCGCGTCTTCAACGTCCTCGGTGAAGTCATCGACGGCAAGGCGGAGGTCACCACCGAGGTCAGGTACCCCATCCACCGCGCGCCGCCCGAATTCGCGGACCTGGCCACCGCGACCGAGGTCTTCGAGACCGGCATCAAGGTCATCGACCTCATCTGTCCCTTCGCCAAGGGCGGCAAGATCGGCGTCTTCGGCGGCGCCGGCGTGGGCAAGACCGTGATCATCCAGGAGCTCATCCGCAACGTCGCCCAGGAGCACGGTGGCTACTCCGTGTTCGCCGGCGTCGGCGAGCGTTCCCGTGAGGGCAACGATCTGATCGCCGAGATGACCGAGTCGGGGGTCATCGAGAAGACCGTGTTCAGCTTCGGCCAGATGAACGAGCCGCCCGGCGCGCGCCTGCGCGTGGCCCTCACGGGCCTGACCATGGCCGAGTTCTTCCGCGAGGAAGGCCGTGACGTGCTGCTCTTCATCGACAACATCTTCCGCTTCACGCAGGCTGGGTCGGAGGTGTCGGCCCTGCTCGGCCGCATGCCCTCCGCGGTGGGCTACCAGCCCAACCTGGCCACCGAGATGGCCGCGCTCCAGGAGCGCATCACCTCCACCAAGCAGGGTTCGATCACCTCACTGCAGGCCATCTACGTGCCCGCGGACGACTACACGGACCCCGCACCGGCGACCACCTTCGGTCATCTGGACTCGACCATCCGCCTGGAGCGCTACCTCACCGAGCTGGGCATCTACCCGGCCGTGGACCCCTTGACCTCGACCTCGCGCGTGCTCGACCCGCTCATCGTCGGTCAGGAGCACTACGATGTCGCCCGTGAGGTACAGCGCGTGCTGCAGCGCTACCGCGACCTGCAGGACATCATCGCCATCTTGGGCATCGACGAGCTCTCCGAAGAGGACAAGGCCCTCGTGGCCCGCGCCCGTCGTCTGCAGCGCTTCATGAGCCAGCCCTTCTTCGTGGCCGCGGTCTTCACCGGCCGTGAGGGCGAGTATGTGCCCATCAAGGAAACCGTCTCGTCGTTCAAGGACATCCTCGAAGGCAACGCCGATGATCTGCCCGAGCAGGCGTTCTTCCTCGCGGGCACGCTCGACCAGGTCCGCGAGAACGCGGCCAAGCTGGCCGCGTGAGCTCCGTGATCTACCGCCACGCAGGGGAGGGGGCCTAGGCCATGCCGCTGCAGCTGGACATCGTCACGCCGGAGCGTGAGGCCTATTCGGACCTGGTCGACGCGGTCTTTTGCCCGGGCACCGAGGGCGAGTTCGGCGTGTTGCCGCATCACGCGCCCCTGCTGTCCATGCTCGGTGTGGGCGAGCTGCGTATCCGCAAGGGCCCAGAAGAGGAGTACTTCGCCATCGCTGGTGGCTTCGTACAGGTGCTGCGGGACAAGGTCGTGGTCATGGCCGAGCTGGCCGACCTCGCCTCGGAGATCGACCTCGAAGCCGCCGCAGAGGCCCGCAACGAGGCTGAACGGGCGATCGCCGCGGGCTTCGATGAACCGGCCGACCTGGCGCAAGCGCGCGCGGCCATGGATCGTGCCTTGCTGCGCATCCGTGTTGCCGAGCGCCGGCACCGCGAGGGTCCCCGTCAGCGCCGATAGGCTGGATGGCTGAGACTTAGCCACATGGCATTGACTCGGCCGTTCCACTGGGAGTATCAGGCACCGCCCACGCCCGATGAGACCATCCGCATCGAGGGTGGCCGGCCGCTGCGCGGTGAGGTGCCCATCGGCGGCTCCAAGAACGCCGCCCTGAAGCTTCTCGCCGCGGCCACCCTGACCGGGGAACGCTGCCGCTTCACGAACGTGCCCGAGATCGCTGACGTCTCGCTCATGGCCGAGGTGCTCAGCGACCTGGGCGTGGTCGTCGAGCATCCCGAGCCCAACACCTACGAAGTCTCGGCCGGCGACGTGGACTGGCTCTTCGTGCCGCTGGAGGCGGCTGCCAAGATGCGTGCCAGTTTCATCCTGCTGGGCCCGCTGCTGGCCCGTTTCGGCCAGGTCATCATCAGCAACCCCGGCGGCGACCGCATCGGTCGGCGCCCGGTCGATCTCCACGTCGAGGCCATGCAGGCGCTGGGGGCCACCGTCGAGTATCGCAACGGCTACTACTTCGCCCAGGCACCGGGCCGTTTGCGCGGCGGGGACGTGGTCTTCCCGCACGTGACGGTGATGGGCACCGAGAACGCCATGCTCGCGGCCACGCTGGCCGACGGCCACACCACCATCCGGCCGGCTGCCCGCGAGCCCGAGATCGACGACCTCATCGACCTGCTGCAGTCGATGGGTGCCGAGGTCGAGCGCACCGCTCCTGATGTCATCGAGGTCGAGGGACGCCGCCGCCTGCGCGGAGCCACCCACCATACCGTGGCCGATCGCATCGAAGCCGGCACCTTCGCCGTGGCCGCTGCCGTTACCGGCGGCGAGGTCACGTTGCGCGGGGCCCCGTCGGCCCACCTCGGTGCCTTCCTCGACGTGCTCGACCAGGTCGGCGTCGAGGTCAGCGGCGAGGGCGATCGCATCACCGTGCGGGGTGCCGAACCGGGCAGCGATGCCTACACTGCCACCGACATCGAGACCGCAGCCTACCCCGGCCTGGCCACCGACCTGCAGCCGCCCACCAGCGTACTGCTGACCCAGGCTCGGGGGCGCAGCACCGTCCACGAGACCATCTTCGAGGACCGTCTCGAGTGGCTCACCGATCTGGGTCAGATGGGCGCACAGGCGGAGATCAAGGATTCGCGCCACGCCGTCATCTCCGGCCCCGCGCGCCTGCACGGATCAGAAGTCGAGGTCAGCGACCTGCGCGCCGGTGCCTCGCTCATCCTCGGCGCACTCGCGGCCGAGGGTCTCTCCACGATTCGCGGCGTGCACCACGTGCGTCGGGGCTACGAAGGCATCGAGGGCAAGCTGCTCGACCTCGGCGCCGGCATCGAGCAGGAGCCCGGGCGCCAGCCGACATGAAGATCGGCATCGACCTGGGCACGGCCAACGTGCTCGTCTACGTCAAAGGCAAGGGCATCGTCATCCGCGAGCCCTCGGTGGTGGCCATCAGCGAGAGCAACCACATCGTCGCCGTGGGCGAGGAAGCACGAGAGATGATCGGCCGCACGCCAGACAACATCTCAGCCATCCGGCCCATGAAGGACGGCGTCATCGCCGACTACGTCATCACCGAGGCGATGTTGCGTTACTTCATCCGCAAGGCCGGCCGAACCTTCACCAAGCCCGACGTGATGGTCTGCGTACCCTCCGGCGTGACCAGCGTGGAGAAACGTGCCGTGCGTGACGCCGCGCTCAAGGCCGGCGCCCGCGAGGCCTACCTCATCGAGGAGCCACTGGCGGCTGCCATCGGCGCCAACGTGCCCATCTCGGGGGCCTCGGGAAACATGGTCATCGACATCGGCGGTGGCACCACCGAGATCGCCGTGGTGGCGCTCGGTGGGCTCGTGGTCAGCCGCTCGCTGCGTGTCGGCGGCATCCGGCTCGACGAGGCTATCGCCAGCTACATCCGCCGCAAGTACAACCTCATGATCGGCGAGCGCACTGCCGAGGAGGTCAAGATCGCCATCGGCACGGCTCTGCCGCTGGAGCGTGAGTTGACCCTCGATGTGCGTGGGCGTGACCTCGTGGCCGGCCTGCCACGCACCATCCCGCTGACCAGCTCGGAGGTCATGGAGGCCATGGAGAAGCCGCTGCAGCAGATCGTCACGGCGGTGCGCGCCGTGCTCGAGCAGACCCCGCCCGAGCTGGCCAGCGACATCATCGACAAGGGCATGGTCATGACCGGTGGGGGTGCGCTGCTACGTAACATGGACCGCCTGTTGACACAGGTGACCGGCGTGCCCTGCCACGTGGCTGAGAATGCCCTCAACTGCGTGGCCCTGGGCACCGGCCTGGCCATGGAGCACTTCGAGTTCTTCAAGGCCTCGCTGGTGCAGCGCGTATAGCTATGGCCGCCATGCCGGGTACCCCCACCAGCGGGCCACGCTCCTTCGCGGATCTGCATACCCACAGCTCGGCCTCGTTCGATTCGCTCTCCGACCCCCGCCAGATGATGGCCAAGGCCGTGCGCCTGGGTCTGACTCATCTGGCCATCACCGACCACGAACGCATCGATGCTGCCGAGCGCGCGGCCGAGACGGCGCCGCCCGGATTGCAGCTCATCGTGGGTGAGGAGATCAGGACGCATGACGGGGACATGCTGGGCCTGTTCCTCCGCCAAGCCATCCCGCCCGGCCTCTCCGCGGCCGAGACCGCGGCGGCCATCCGTGAGCAGGGTGGGCTGGTGGGCCTGCCCCATCCCTTCGACAGCTACCGCAGCTCCGGCGGCAGCCGGGCCGGCGAGGCGGAGCGGAAGCTCGAGGAGTTGGCGGCGATGGTGGACTACGTGGAGGCTTACAACGCGCGCGCCTACCGCGACGCCAACCCGCTGGCAGGTGCCTTCGCGGCTCGCCACGAGCTGCCTGGCGTGGCCTCTTCCGATGCCCACAGCATCACCGAGCTGGGCATCGCCACGACCGCGCTGCCGGGGCGCTTCGGCACGGCCGCCGAGCTGCTCGAGCTGCTGCCGGGTGCTGAGCTGCTGACCGGTCGCGCCTCCTACTACGTGCGCCTGTGGACGCCGCTGGCCAAGCTCGTCAACCGGGCCAAGGGCAATGGCCGCATCCGACCGGCCACCACCGCGGAGGGGGCCTCATGAGCGGCCAGGATCGCGGGCCCGACGGCAAAGACGGCATCCACGATCGCACCGAGCCGTTCGTGATGGCGCTCGACGACGTTCCCGATGTCGGCGACGCGGTCGAGGCGGACCCGCTCGCGGAAGACGATCTGTCCGAGGGGGCCGTGCCCCTCACGGCGCGCCTGCGCGACCGTCGTACCCAGGCCTCGATCTTCGTGCCCATCATCGTCCTGGTGCTGTTCGTCGTGGCCCTGCCGGGGTTCGAACTGGACACCCTCATCGGCTATGTGCTCAGTGCCGATCCAGCCTGGCTGATCGCCGCCTTCGTCATCTACTACCTCGGCTTTCCCCTGCGCGGCTACCGCTGGTCATTGCTGCTGCGCGGTATCGGGGCCAAGGTCGGCGTACGTGATTCGACCGAGATCATCTTCGTCAGCTGGCTGGTCAACAGCGTGGTGCCGGCCAAGCTTGGTGAGGTCTACCGCGCCTGGCTCTTGAAGGTCAACTACCCGGTGTCGCTGTCGGCGACCTTCGGGACCATCTTCATCGAGCGGATATACGACATCTTCGCCATCGTCATCCTCGGTCTCGGTGCCGCCTTCTGGTCCTTCCGCACCGGGCTCGATGACACCGTCCGCACCATCATGTTCGTGGGCCTCATCGTCATCGCGGCCATGGCCGTGGCCCTGTTCACGATGCGCAACTTCGGGCGCCGGCTCATCGAGCGGCTGCCTCTGCCGGCGAAGGCCGCCGGGCTCTACGACCGCTTCGAGGAGGGCGTCTTCTCGGCCGATCGGCGCACGATGCCGGTGGTCGCGGTGCTCACCGTGCTCATCTGGACCACCGAGGCGCTGCGTCTGCTGTTCGTGGTCGAGGCTCTCGGTTTCGACATCTCGCTGGGCATCAGCGGTGCCTTCTTCGTGGCTCTCGTGGCCTCACTGCTGACCGCCGTGCCCTTCACGCCAGCCGGCTTGGGCATCGTCGAGGCCGGCATCGTAGGCCTGCTCACGGTCGTCTACCAGGCTGACCCCAACGAGGCAGCGGCCATCGCCCTCGTCGACCGCGCCATCAGCGTGCTCTCGGTCATCGTGCTTGGCTTCATCGCCTACGTGCTGTCCCCGAAGACCAAGGGTGGGCGCACGTTGGCGACCGACGACGATAGCGATGGGCCAGGAACGGGCTCGGACGAAGCCGACGAAGCCACCGTATAGGAAGCGACCACGGCCCAGCTGGGGCACGGCGCCGGGCAGGCGCGAGCAGGGCCGTGGTCGAGGTTCATCGGGTGGCTGGCGGCCGGGCCGCCGGCAGTCAGTGCTTCTTGTTGGGCTGGCCCGAGGTCGGGACCGAACGCACGGCCGCGACAGGCCGGACCGGAGCGTAGCGACCCGTCTGCCGAACCGACAGGCGGCGCATGCGCAGCGCCAGGTAGTACTCCATGACCTGGCGAACCTGCGGCTCGCTCATGAGGTCATCGGAGCGGAGCGCGTACTCAACACGCGCGGTGGGGTGCGTGCTCGAGGACGAGGTCAGCCCAAAGTACTGTGGTGAATCGGTATCGTCACGCAACTCTCGAAGACCCTTGGCCAGCTTCGTGGCTGTGCCCAGGGAAGGCGTGCGGTCACCACGAAGCAGCCGCGAGATCGTCGAATGATCCACACCGGACTGCTGCGCCAGCTGGCGCTGGGACATCTTCTTGGCCTTGAGCTGTGCTCGCAGCCACTCGTTGAAGGCCCGTGGGTTCTGGACGCTCATAACACCCCGACAGCGTCTTCGTTCGGACACCGAGCTCATCGCTTCGGCGTAGCCACCGTTCAGCGGCAGGGACATCATCGGTGTCAGGACGCCCCACGGGAAATGGTCCATTGGTACCGGTGCCGAGTGGGGTTCGGTCCCCCAATCGGGCTGTTGTCGCGCTGCGAACGTGCCTAGTCAGCGCTGTAGCCACCTCCGATGGCGGGCTCGATGAGACCGTACCGGCCATCCCGCCGGCGGTACAGGACCGCCACTCGCTCGTTCTCGGCATTGACGAAGATGAAGAAGGTGTGACCCAACTCCTCCATCCGCGCCAGGGCGTCCTCCTCGAACATGGGCTCGATGGCGAAGCGCTTGACCTTGACGATGCGCGACTCCTCGTCGGGTTCTGCGGGCGCCTCCATGAGCCCGGGAGGCGCGGCCGCATCGGCGTAGCGGGAGTGCTCAGAGCGCCGGCGATCACGAGGGCGGTGGCGGGCCTCCACCACGCGGCGCTCGATCTTGTCGATGACCTCGTCGGTGGCCACGCGGAACGATGAGGCGGCTGCCTGGCCTCGCAGTGGCAGGCCGTCCATGGACAGTGAGACGTGTACGACATGGCTGTCGTCGACCTTGCGGTTGCCTTCGAGGTGCAACTCGACATCGGCCTCACTGCGCTCGTCGAGCATGCGCTCAAGGCGCTGCATCTTGCGCTCGATGTAGGCACGGTCCTTGTCCGAGACGGTCAGGTTCTTGCCTCTGATCGTGGTTCGCACGAGCTGCACCTCCGCTTTTCTGCTGATGATAGGCGGAGCCATGGCCGCCCGCCGCGGCCGGACGACGCCTTGTGGCGGGACCGATGGCCCGGACGCACCGCGCTTCAGCGGTCGCGTGCCACGGTGATGGCCGACACCGCCAGGGCGCCGGCCGCCTCCAGCGCCGCGGCGCAGCCGGTCAGCGTCGCGCCGGTGGTCATGATGTCGTCGACGATGACCACCCAGCGGCCCCGCAGGCCCTCACGCATGGCCCCGGCGGCCACGAAGGCGCCGGCGGTGTTATCGGCCCGCTGGGCCTGTCCGAGCGCGTGCTGGGCGATGGTGCGCTGCCGTCGCTCCAGGCAGCCGGCCACGGGCAGGCGCAGCCGGGCAGCCATCGCCCGCGCCAGCTCCTCGGCCTGGTCGAAGCCCCGCTCTCGCCGGCGCGAGTCGTGGACCGGCACCCAGGTGAGCAGGTCGCCACCTCGCCCGGCCCGGCTCCAGCGCTCAGCAAGGGCTGCCCCCAACGGTTCGCTCAGGCGCCGTTCTCCGCCGTACTTGAGCGCGTGGAGAGCAGCGCGAACCGGCCCGCTGTACATGGCGCACCACTCCAGCTGCAGCACGCCCTCCGGCATGGCCACAGGTAGCCCCAGCGGAGCGCCGGGCGGCTCGTCCAGGCGCCGGCGCAGCGGCGTACGGCAGCGTTCGCAGAGGACGGCACCCTCCAAACCGCAACCGGGACAATGGGGTGGGAGGAGCAGGTCGAGAAGCCAGCGCACCTCGCCGAGCATGGCCAGCCGATCTTAGGCGGCGCTTACCTCGGGCTGCTCACCGGGGGCGGGCTCGAAGACGACCTCATCGTCCACGGCTACGCTCATCCGGGCCAGCGTCCCGGCCGGCATCTCGACGACGCCCTCGGCACCACGCACGGGCAGGACGAGGCCGCGCCAGGCCGGCAGTCGCTCGCGCATGCCCACGACCGTGCGCCAGCCATCAGCGCCGGGCTTGGAGACGAAGAGGGCGTCGATGGGGAAGCGCATGAACATCATGTGGATGCTCGAGGTGGGCAGGTAGAGGCCCTCACCGTCGTCCATCGAGGCACGTCCCATGAGGCCCATGAAGCGCTGCCCGAAGGACTCACCCAACACCAGGCGGCGGCACACGACCACGTCGTCAGAGGTGCGCCGCAGGCGCAGTCGGTCTCCGCTCATGTGTCTCGGCCGGGGCCCTAGTTGACGTTGCCCAGGTTCTTGATGATGAGGATCATGGCCGGCCCAAGGATGACGATGAACATCGCCGGGAAGATGCAGCCCACGAGCGGGAAGAGCATCTTGATGGGCGCCTTGGCAGCCATCTCCTCGGCGCGCTGACGGCGCTCGATGCGTAGCTGCTCCGACTGCACCTCGAGGACGTTGGCGATGGCCACACCGAGCTGCTCGGCCTGGACGATGGCGCCGATGAAGTTGGTCAGGGCCGGCACGTTGGTGCGGGCCACCAACTCCTTGAGCGCGTCGCGCCGAGGCTTGCCGATGCGGACCTCAGCCATAGCCCGGCGGAACTCGTCGGTGAGTGGGCCCTCGGTCTTCTCGATGACCTTGCCCAGCGCGGCATCGAAGCCGAGGCCGGCCTTGACCGAGATGGTCAGCAGGTCGAGCGTGTCGGGGATGCCCAGCAGGATGGCCTTCTGGCGGGACTTGATGCGTGTGCTCAGCCAGTAGTCCGGCGCGAAGAAGCCGATGACCAGGGCGACACCGCTGATGATGAGACCGCTGGACGCACCTGAGCCCATGGCCACCCCGAACAGCAGGAAGGCCAGCCCGCTGATGGTCAGGGCAGCCACGACCTTGAGGCCCATGAAGTCGATGGTACGCAGACCATACGGGTAGCCGGCCTCGGCCAGCTTGGATTCGGTTCGACCGACGCGCTCACGCGAGGTCAGCCGCGTCCCGATGCCCGAGAGGCGCCGCATCATCGGCCGCAGGGTGCGGTCCATGATGGGCTGCTGAAGCTCGATCTCTTCGAGGCTGGTGACGCCTTCGAGTGTGCCCAGCTGCGTCAGGCGCGCCTGGACCGGATCGGACGAATGGGCGCCGAGCAGGGCCCAGACGATGAGCAGGACACCGCCGGCAGCCAGCAGCGCCATCAAGAGGGAGATTCCCATGCGCTAGACCTCGATGTCGACGATCTTGCGGATAGCCAGGAAGCCGATGAGCATCATGAGTGCACCGATGCCAAGGATGATGACGCCGACCGGGATGCCGAAGACGGTGGGGTCTCCGAACATCGGTTCCATGAATTGGGGCGCGATGACCGAGAGGATGACGACCAGGAAGATGGGCAGGCCAGCCACCACGTAGCCGGACATGCGCTGCTGCGCCGTCAGGGTGCGGATCTCGCCCTGGATGCGGATGCGCTCGCGGATGGTGAACGCGATCGAGTCGAGGATCTCCGCAAGGTTGCCACCGACCTGGTGCTGGATGGTGATGGCCGTGGTCATCAGCTCAAGGTCTTCGGAGCGAACGCGCCTGACCATGTTGTTGAGCGCCTGCTCGAAGGGCAGGCCAAGGTTGACCTCGCGGATGACGCGGTTGAACTCGGTGGAGATCGGCGGCTGTGTCTCGCGGACCACCAGCTCGATGGCCTGCAGGAACGAAGCACCGGCACGCAGGGCGTTGGCGACGAGCGTGATGGTGTCGGCGAGATGGTCGTTGAAGGCCTGCAAGCGCTTGTTCTTGCGGCGGTTGACGTAGAAGCGTGGTACCCACCAGCCCAGCACACCCGCGACCAGCAGGGCGATGGGGTTGTCCAGGCTGGGCACCACCGTGCGGCCCAGCAGGAAGACCACGAGCGGCGCTCCCACGACGGCAGCGACACGGATGGCCAGGTACTCGGAGGGTCGCAGCTGGAGGTCGGCACGAGCGAGTTCGCGGGCCATGCTGGCACCCCAGTCGCGGCGTTCCACCGCACGGTCGGCGGCAGCCGCGGCACGTCCGTGGAAGAAGCGCGCGCGCAGTGACTGCTGGCCGTTGCCACTGGGTCCGCGTTTCCGTGCCTCGGTGGCCGCGACGGCGACTTGCTCGATGCGATCGGTGGGAGAGACACGGCGTCCGCCGAAGATGCCGAAGAACAGCAGCAGGACCGCGGCGGCGGCCATGATGGCGACGAGGACGGCAAGATCCATCGTGGGCTCCTAAGACCGATACCCGAAGAGGGCGGGCGGAAGACTGATGCCCATCACCTCGAACTTCTCGGTGAACTTGGGCCGGATGCCGGTGGGGCGCAGCGTGCCCTGGATCTGGCCGTCGACCACGCCCGTCTGCTCGAAGGTGAAGACCTCCTGCATGACGATGACGTCACCCTCCATGCCCTGCACCTCGGTGATGCTGGTAACGCGTCGGGTGCCGTCCTTGAGGCGCGACTGGTGGACGATGAGGTCCACGGCCGAGGCGATCTGTTCGCGGATGGCGCGCAGCGGCAGGTCGACCCCGGCCATCAGGACCATCGTCTCGACGCGGGAGAGCATGTCGCGCGGGCTGTTGGAGTGACCTGTCGACATGGACCCGTCGTGACCGGTGTTCATGGCCTGGAGCATGTCCAGGGCCTCGGCCGAACGGACCTCACCGACGATGATGCGGTCAGGGCGCATACGCAGCGAGTTGCGCACCAGCTCACGGATGGGGATGGCGCCCTTGCCTTCGATGTTGGCCGGGCGCGATTCGAGCGTGATGACGTGCTCCTGGCGGAGCTGCAGCTCGGCGGCATCCTCGATGGTGACGATGCGCTCGTCGTTGGGGATGAACGAGGACATCACGTTCAGCGTGGTCGTCTTGCCCGAGCCGGTACCGCCAGAGACGAAGATGTTCAGGCGGGCCTCGACGCAGGCCTTGAGGAAGTCGAACATCTCCGGGGTCGCGGTGCCGAAGCGGATGAGGTCGTCGACCGTGAACGGTGAAGCCGCGAACTTGCGGATGGTGATGACCGGGCCGACCAGGCTCAGCGGCGGGATGATGGCATTGACACGGGAGCCGTCGGTGAGCCGAGCGTCGACCATCGGGCTGGACTCATCGACACGACGGCCGATGGGGCTGATGATGCGGTCGATGATGCGCATCACGTGGTCGTCGTTCTGGAAGGAGATGTTGGTCAACTCCAGGCGGCCACCGCGCTCGATGTAGACCTGGCGCGGGCCGTTGACCATGATCTCGGTGACCGACTCGTCACGCAGCAGGGGCTCCAGCGGCCCCAGGCCGACGATCTCGTCGGTGATCTGCTCGAGCATGCGCACGCGCTCTGCGCGAGTCAGGGCCAGCCCCTCCTCGTCCACGGCGATGCTGAAGATCTCCTCGATCTGGCGCCGCACCTCGACCTGGTTGGTGAGGTCGAGCTTGGGGTCCAGGTCGGAGATGACGCGCTGCTGGATGCGGTACTTCGTGTCGCGGAAGGACTCACGCACCGGCACCTGCGAGATGACGCGCTGCGGCATCGGCGGCGGTGGCGGTGGTGGCATTTGGCCGGGCTGGCCGGGCGGCATGCCGGGTGGTGGCATCGCGCCCGAGGGCGGCCCGCCTGCGTCGCTGGCGGGCGGGCCTTCGCCCGCTGGCCTGGCGCTCTCGATTCGCTTCAGCAGTGACATCTCGACATCTCCCTAGCGAGGATCCATGACGACTTCACCGCCGTCCGAACAGTGACTTCTTGGCCGGCTCCTGCTCTTCCTCTCGCTCGGGGGAGCCTTCACCCGAGACGAGTGCGCGTGAGATCTTGAGGATGTCCTCGCTGACCGGAGCCTGGCTGTTGCTCCACACGAAGGGGACACCGCGGTTGAGGGCGTAGACGACCGTGCGGCCGTCGGAGACGACCTGGTGGTCGATCTTGCGGCCGACCGAGTTCTCGACGTCGGCGACGCGGATGCCGAAGGCCGAGTCGGCACGGTTGAGCACGAGCTTGAGTCGGTCGCCGTAGCCGAGCTGCTCCGCGACCTCCAGGAAGAGGCGGATGTTCTTGATGTTCGTGATCTCGAGCGTGAGGATGGTGAGGATCACGTCGGACATGTCCAGCAGCGCCAGGGAGACGTCGTTGAAGTGCGGCCACAGGTCCACGACCGTGAAGTCGTTGGTCTCGCGCAGGCGGCCCATCATGCGCCGGATCTGGTCGACGGTGATGAGCTCGGCCATCTCCGGGCTGGGTGGCGCCAGGAGCACCTTGATGCCGGTGCTGTGGTTGATGAGCGTGGTATCGACGAGGTCCTCGTCGGTCGCGGAGGGGTCGGCGACGACATCGATGATGGACTTGTTCTTGGGGTTCAGGTTCAGCAGCACACCGACGTCGCCGAACTGGAAGGAGCCGTCCACGAGCGTCACGGTCTGACGCTGTTCACCGGCCATGGCCACCGCCAGGTTGACGGCCAGCGTGGTCCGTCCGACCCCGCCCTTGGGCGCGAAGAGCGTGACGATCTTGCCGTCCTTCTTCTCGCCGGCGGCGCTGGGTTGGCCGGCCTGCGCGGGCACGACCATGCGACCGCGCTTCTGCTTCTCGCGGACGTGCACCTGCCGGATCGAGGCCGTGAGCTCGTCGGAGCTGAAGGGCTTGACGAGGAACTCGCGCGCGCCGGCCAGCATCGAGCGGCGCAGGTAGTCGGCCTCGCCCTGGACGCTCATCATGATGATCGAGGTCGCCGGGAACGTCGCCGAGACGCGCTCGGTGGTGGCGATGCCATCCATGCCGGGCATGTTGATGTCCATGAGCAGGATGTCGGGCTGGAGCTTACCGGTGAGGTCGACGGCCTCTTCGCCGGACGAGGCCGCGCCCACGACCTCGATGTCCGACTCGAAGGAGAGCAGCTTGGTCAGGTGCTCTCGGGTCTCGGCGATGTCGTCGACGATGACGACGCGGATCTGTTCGCTCACGCTCGGTTCCTCATGGCCGTATCTGGCAGGCGGCCGTCGTGGGTGCTCCAGGGTAGACCGGGCGTCGCCCAAATCGACCAGCCGAGCGGTATCGGATTCGCCCGACAGGGTCCGAGCACGTGCGCACCGGGGGTTGACAACAAGAGCAGGACTCCAACTGGTGTGACAAGTGTCACCGGAATCCTAGGCACCACACCCGACTCCGGCGATATGACTATCGGGCTATGCGGCATAGGAGCGGTGTGCCGCCTGTACCTCGAGTGCCGTTTCACCGGTAGCACCTACGCGGCACGGTGCCCTCGGCCGTCGGCGGCTATCATGCTCGCCACACACCCCAGCGTCGTTTCCGAGGTTCCCGTATGCGCCAGATCCGACTGCGCCGGTTGCGCAGGCGACTGGGTCTCTACCAGCCCCCGGCGCAAGCCCAGGCCCGTCCGCCCAAGCCAAGCACCAGCGCCAGCCCATGGATCCCGCCAGCGTCCGCGAGCGCCGGCGCGTCTTCGAGACCCTCGCCGAACTCCCCGAGTGTCCCGAGGGCTGGAGCACCGGCGCACCCGACTTCGTCATCTTCGGCGCCCAGAAGTCGGGCACCACGTGGTGGTTCCGGCTCATCGAGCAGCATCCGGGCGTGGTGCAGCCGGAGAACCAGCGGCCCGAGCTGCACTTCTTCGACCGACTCTGGGCCGAGTGGCCGACCGAAGAGCAGATCGCCCGCTACCACCGCTACTTCCCGCGTCCCGAAGGCAAGATCATCGGCGAGAAGACGCCCGAGTACATGAACTGCGCCTGGGTGCCTCCGATGGTGAAGCTGGCCGCGCCGGACGCCCGCGCCATCGTGCTGCTGCGCGATCCCGTGGAGCGCTACATCTCTGGCCTGAGCCACAAGGATCGGGGCGGCCTTGTCGAGGAGGAGGACGATACCGGAGCGGTGCGCGTCTTCGGCGATCGCGTGCGCGTCGTGACCGATGCCATCGAGCGCGGCCTGTACGCCACGCAGGTCGAGTGGCTGCTGGAGCCATACCCGGCCGAGCGCCTGCTGGTGCTGCAGTACGAGGGCTGCGCCGCCGATGCCGCGGGACAGCTGGCGCGGACCTTCGAGTTCCTGGGCTTGCCGCCACACGAGCTGCCGGCCGAGGAGCTGGCGCGGCCGCGCAACAAGGCCAAGCTGGAGAAGGTCGCGGTGCCCGACGAGCACCTCGACCTGTTGCGCCACTACTACCGACCCGAGGTGGAGCGTCTGCGCAAGCTCGTGCCCGACCTCGACCTGTCGCTCTGGCCCCACTTCCGCGAGGGGGCCTAGGCCGGCGTCGGCCTCGCGAATCCGGAACGCAACGGCAGACGGCGCCAGCCCTGAGGGCCGGCACCGTCGTTCAGCGCAGTGGTTCTGGCATCAGCTGTGAGCGGGCGCTCGCGCCCGCTCAGCCCGTGTCCACCCGGGCGCGATGGCCGCTGTGGACGAGACTAGATGGCCGCGCCGATGCTGGACAGGATCGACGAGATCTCGCCACCGAGGAAGACCAGCGCGGGGATGGCGATGATGGCGATGAGCGCGAGGATCGAGTGCAGTACTCGGCGAGGCCCTGTCCGCGCTCGTCCGAGTCGAGCGTCAGGCACTTGAAGATGGATGGGATCATGTCGCCTCCGGTGGCTAGGGCAGGCACGGTCTTGACCGCTCGAACGATACGGCCCACGGTGGCACGCGGGAATGGTCCGGCTGTCGTATCGACCCCGGACCAGCGCGAACACCAGGGCGACGCGGAGTGGCCCGCACCACACCTGACAGGTCGACCGTGCGCCTAGCGGTAGATCGGCGCGACCAGCTCCATGACCTGGCCATCGTCACGCATGGTCACGAGATGCCCAGGGCATGGGCACGGTTGCCGATCTCGGCGACCAGTTCCCGCGGCAGCGCGCGCGACGCGCGGCTGGCCTCGCGGTCTGCGGAGCGCTTCTCCTCCATCATCGCCAGCAGGGCCGGAGGCGTCTCCACCGAGCGCGCGGTGGCCGCCTCGCTCGACCTCGGACTGACCTTCGGCGTTGACGCGCGGCCAGGTGCCCTCGACGGTGGCCACCAGCTCACGCTCGGCCCCAGTCGAGGCGCACCAAGACGGACGGGGGTCGCAGCGCCAGGTAGCCGGCGATGGCCTCGTCGACGCTGCGGATAGACGGCACTCTCGATGTCGGGGTCGAGGCGGTCCTCGATGCCCTGCGAGTCGAAGTCGACGTTGATGCCGGAGCGACGCGCACGGTCGCGGCGATGCGCCGGATGGTGGGCCCGAGGCCGAGGTCGTCGAGCACCATGGGCCGGATCTCGAAGATGAACTCCTTGGTCGTGTCGAGCGCCTGCTGGACCAGCCGCCGCAGGGCCTCGATCTCCTCGACCGCCCGCGGGTCGTCCCTCTGGATGAGGCGCTCCACGATCTCGGCCTGCAGGCCGATGTTGGCGATGGACTGGGCCGGGCCATCGTGGAGCTGGCGCACGATGTCGCGGCGCAGGTCCTCCTGGCTGCGCATGGTCATGGCCGGCTGGTTGATGCCCGGGGCAGCCACTGCCGCCGGCCGCCGCGGCCAGCGGGCGCAGCCCGGCCGAGGCCGCCGGAGCCGGTCGCACCGGGCCGCCACCCATGGCCGCGAGGCTGTTGTCGATCTCGACGAGGCGCTGCAGGAAGCGCGCCAGGACGCGCTGCTTGCCCTCGAGCACCTGGCGCTGGGCGTCGAAGAGCAGCTCGCGGCGCGTCAGCGCCAGCAGTCCGTCGCGGACCTCCGCGAGCTCGTCGGGTCGGCGTCCGCGCTGGTCTCGAGCGCGGCGAGGCGCGTCTCCATCTTGGAGCGCCGCGTCTCGTGCCGCTCGATCTCGACGAGGACCTGCTCCATGAGCATGTCGATCTCGCCGTTCTCGCCCTCGATGCGCGCGATGTCCTCCTCGAGCTCGCTGCGCAGGGCGGCACACTGGCCGGCGGCATGGCCGGGCACGCGCCTGGGCCACGCTGGCGGTCACCTGTGGCTCTGGGGCTGGCGGCCGTGGCGGGCCGGGCCGGGGCCGGCGGCAGCCCGGCTCGGGCGCGGGCCGGGCGACGGGAGGCTGCCTGGAGCGCGGACGGGCAGGCTCCGGAGCGCTCAATCCTCGGGGATCCTGATCCAGCCCTGCTTCATGGCGTAGACCACGGCCTGGGTGCGGTCGTTGACCGAGAGCTTGCGGAGGATGGAGCTCATGTGGTTCTTGACCGTCTGCTCGCTGATGGACAGCGCGTAGGCGACCTGCTTGTTGGTCATGCCCTTGGCGATGTTGTCGAGGATCTCGACCTCGCGCGGCGACAGCGGCGCGAAGATGGGCGCGGCCTCCTGGCCATAGACGGCCAGCTCACGGAACTCCTTGAGCACGCGGTTGGCCACCGACGGGCGCGCGAAGACCTTGTCGTTGATGAGGTACTCGCCGTCGTTGACGCGGCGGATGATGGTGACGAGGTCCTCGGGCGCGATGTCCTTGAGCAGGAACGCGGCGGCGCCGGCCTTGATGGCCTCGAAGAGCTGGTCCTCGTCCTCGGTCGCTGCGAGCGCGATGATGCCGGCGCTGGGCACCTCACGCTTGACGCGCTGCGTGGTCTCGATGCCGCCCGGTGCCGGCAGCGACAGGTCCAGCAGGACGATGTCGGGGGTGTGCGCGGCCGCCGCGTCGATGGCGCTGCGGGAATCGTCGGCCTCGGCCACGACATCGAAGTCGTCCTCGCCTCGAGGGTCTGCCGCATGCCCACGCGGAACAGGGCGTGGTCATCGACGAGCAGGATCTTGACCCGCGCCCGGGCTCTCGCCGGTCGGGGCCGCCTCGGCGTCGATCAGGTCCTGGTACTCGCCCGGAGTCATTCCACACTCCTCTCCCTGGGGTGAGGCGCGAGCCGGAGCATCGTGCCTGCAGTCTGCTTGGCTGACATCATCCGATCGCATGCGCTGGGATGATGCCCGCGCGCATGCCTTGTTCATCCCGGTTGAATGCCGCCGCGCACGCGGCGTCCGCGCCGTCCATGTGGCTCGGAGTATAGGCGTTGACGCGGCCGTTCCCAGCGTCAGTCCTCATGCTCATGGTGCACTCGTCGGCCAGCTGGAACAGCCACGAGTCCTTCCCAGCGGCGCTGAGGCGCGGCCGGATCGGCGCTGAGGCAGGCCCGCGCGCCGTCGTCGAGCAGCGCCTCGGGGTAGCGCCCGCGCTCGTCCACGACCACGACCCAGGGCGCCTCGAACTCGGCGCTCAGCTCCAGGAGGGCGTCGAGCTCCTCGTCGGGCAGGGCGACGGCGTAGCGGCGCCGTGGCCTCGGCCAGCCACATGGGGTGGTCGGTGATGAGCGTGTCGGGCACCTCGTGCCCTCCCTCCGCAGCGACGGCCGCCAGACGAGTCGCGCCAGCGCGCGCGTAGCGCGTCTCGGCTCGACGCGACTGGTCGGCGAAGACGCCCACCTGGAAGGCCGTCAGCAGCGCCGCCACGGCGACGAGCGCGATGGGCGCGAGGACGACGTTGGGCCTCTCCCAGCGGCGTAGCTCGGAGACTGCGCGCCAGCAGGGCATCGCCGCCGAGCGCGGCGACCACGCCGAGGCCGACCAGCAGTGGGCCCGAGGAGTGCATGAACGTGCCCCACAGCGTCGCCACCGGGAACAGCAGCACCGTGCTCACGAAGGTCAAGGCGGAGCAGATGAGCACCGCCACCAGGGCGGTGGGCCGACGCAGCGCTGGGGAACGCCGCATGCCGACCAGCGCGACGAGGCCGGCGAGGCCCGACCGGGAAGGCCGGCAAGACCAACACGTTGAGCGAGGCTGTCCCAGCCGCGGCCACGACGGGTTCCAGAGCACCGTGGCCAGGCCCTGGCCAGGTAGCCGGCTGCGTCGGGCCGCTCGCGGAAGGCGAAGATGTCCTCGTTCTCCACGAGGAACATGTTCTCGACCGCCTGCCCCGGGAAGGGGCTGCCGAGCTCGAGCCAGTTGCGCAGCAGCCAGGGCACGACGACGACGAGGCCGCCGATGACGACCGGCCAGAGGCGTCGCACGGCTTCCCTGCAGGCGCGAACCGCCGGTCCGCACGCGCAGCGCCCAGACCAGCATGAGGACCACCGTCAGGCCCAGCCAGACGACCTCCTGGCGCGAGAGGTAGGCCAGGCCCATGGCCAGGCCGAGCCCCAGCCCCGCGGGGATGCTCGGTTCAGCCGCATCCGCGCGTCCGTCCCGAACACCGACGACGCGCGGCGTCAGCAGGGCAGCAGCGAGCACGAAGACGGTGAATGGTGTGTAGGAGTCGGGCACCACCGAGCCGAGCACGAGCGGGCTCAGCACGGCTGCGAGCAGACCCGAGGCGATGGCCACGGCCCGGCCGCGCCGCAGGTCGAGCCCCTGGCAACGCGCGGCTTCACGCCCGATGGCCCAGGCCAGCGGCGCCACCGCGGCTCCGAGCAGCGCGCCGCCGACCTGGGCGGCCCAGAACGAGGTGTCCAGCAGCGACATAGCCGCAGCCGACACGAAGGTGCTCATCGGCAGCCACAGCTCGAAGGCCGGCTTGGGCACCTGCCAATGGTGGCGTGGCGTAGCTCCAGACCCCGTCGCTGACGAGGCCCTGGCCCGTCACCAGGTTCTGAGCGACGCCGACGTAGTAGGCACTGGGCTCGGTGGTCGGGAAGGGCATCTCGTTGGCCACCAGGAGGCGGATGACCAGCGCGAGCAGGTACAGACCGACCGGGATGAGCATGTTCATGGGCCACACCGGGTGTCATCAGGGGCCAGACAGACGGCATACAGCACGGCGCGCGGCAGCAGCTCCTCGGCCTCCGCCCCGTCGTCCTGCTCGTCGGGCGGCAACGGTGGCACCACGATGAGCGGCTCGGAGAGCCACGTCGGCCGCACCTCACCAGCCAGCACCGGACGCAGCGCAGTGGTGATGTGGTCGCCCTCGAGCGCCAGCCAGCGCACGTCGTAGAGTCGCAGGGCCTCCTCGACCACGGGCAGCGGGTCGTCCGGCGTGACGATGCCGCGACCAGCCGCCGTGGTAGTGGTAGGCGCCGGCATCCGGGCTCATGATCACGTCGTCCGGGCTCGGCGCTGGCTTCCAGGGCGGCCAGGATCTCGACGCGTGCATCGCGCTCGCGCTTCCAGGCATCGATGGTCGAGAGCGTCGCCGCCGCCGAGACGACGATGACCACGGCGACCAGCATGAAGCTGAAGTTGCGGGTGGCCCGCGGCTCGTCCCAGGAGGTCGCGATGCGCCGCGACCCAGCGCACCACGGCGGCCACGCCCAGCATGACCAGCAGGTAGGCGTGCGGGCACCAGGGCCACGGCTGAGTGGATGAACGTGCCATAGGGCACGTGGACGGCCGAGACCAGGGCGCTGAAGGCGAACAGCGCTGACCGCGTAGATGAACCAGGGCACGAAGTCGCGGCTGCGCCGCCTGATCCAGGCGCCGACGAGCAGGAACGGCACGAGGAGCCACCAACAGGGGCATGGCCACGAAGAGGAACAGAGCACTGCGCGAGCCCGCCCAGCCGACTCTCGACGAGAGCCACCGGCCCCTGTGACAGGAACGAGCTCCAGCGTCGTCTCGCGTGCTGACGCTGTAGAGCTCACGGTACTCGGTGATGAAGAGGATGCGACCGCCGACCGACGACGGCGAGATCGACCCGAAGACGTCCAGCTGGCGCAGCAGCCAGGGCGTGACGACGAGCAGGAAGCCGCCCGCGCACAGCGAGCGCAGGCCACCAGCCGATGCGAGAGGCGCGCGGTCGGCGCAGCAGGTCGTAGCGCGAAGGCCAGCGCGTAGGGCACGCCCAGCAGGACGCCGTCGTTGCGAGCCAGGAAGGCCAGGCCGACGACCAGGCCGCCCAGGCGCGAAGGAGCGACGGTCGTCCGCGCAGGCCTCGAGCACACAGCCACAGCGCCAGGGCTCCCAGCAGCATGAACAGCGCGAAGTTGTCGGGCTGGCCCAGGTACGGCGACAGGCCCGCCGGCATGGCCACGAGCAGCCCGGCCGCTGCTGCCTGCCAGCGAGGCATGCCGGCGTCGCGACCGATGAAGTAGGTCAGTGGCGCGACGGCTGCGGCGGCCAGCCAGAAGGGCAGGCCGAGGCTGTCGGCGCTCGGACCCAGCAACCAGATGAAGGGCACCTGGACCAGCGCCGCCAGCGGCATCCAGTGCGCGTTCGACGGGATGGGCAGGACGCCCTGCTCGGGCAGGCGTGCCGCCGACCTCGACGAAGTTCCAGATGTAGTCGATGTGGAATCCGCCGCCAGCCGCCAGCTCCCGGCCCAGGTTCGCGTAGTAGTAGGGCGTCGGGATAGGCGGGCTCGACGAAGAGCGACGCTGTGAGCACGCGCGCGGCAAACGCGATGGCGAAGAGCAGGACGGGGATAGCCATGGCCGCCTCACACTAGCAACGGACCCACTCGCCCCGGGGGTACGAATGGGCTATGCCCGGGGGTTCTGAGGGCGGACGGTGCGCTGCGGTGGATTGGCGATGGGACGAAGGGGCCATCCAGCAGTCGGGCTGCGACCGCTAGCCTCTCCGGGTGATGACCAGCGACCCGGGGCGGCCCAGCCTCACCATCGTCCTGCCTGCCTACAACGAGGCCGAGCGTATCGGGCCCGCGCTCGACGAGCTGTTCGGGTGGCTGCTGCCGCGGCGGGCCGCCACGGAGCCGCGGCCGCTCATCGGACGAGCTCGGCCCCTGGGACGTGCTCGTCGTGGACGACGGCTCCGAGGACGAGACCGTCGCTGATCGTGGAGGCACGACCCGGAGGCGCGAGCCGGCCCCGAACGGGACGCCACCGCGCCTGCGCGTGCTGCGTCGCCCGCACGCCGGCAAGGGCGCAGCCGTGACGGCCGGCATCCTGGCTGCCGAGGGTGACCTGGTCGTCTTCACCGACGCCGACATGGCCACCCCAGCCCGACCAGATCCCGCTGCTCGTCGAGCACTGGCCAGGACCACGATGTGGCCCTGGGCAGCCGCATCCACCCTGACGGCTCGGACCGCCGCGCCAGCCAGCCCACCTACCGACGCCTGCTCGGCCGTATCTACCGGACGATCGCGGGAGCCTGGGTCACCGGAGACGTGCCCGACACCCAGTGCGGCTTCAAGGGCTTCCGAGCGGGACGCCGGCCAGCGACATCTTCGGACGCCTCAAGACCCGCGGCATCGCTTCGATGCCGAGGTCATCTTCCTGACGCGCCGTCTCGGGTACAGCTATGCGGTCGTGCCGGTGATGTGGCACGACATCCACGGGTCCCGCATGCGTGTGCGCCCGCGCCTGGCGGTCGGCGTGCTCTGGGACCTGCTGCGCATCCCCATCATCCACCGCAACACCGAGGCGGCCACGAAGCCGGCGCCCAGCACCGGGGACAGCGTCTGAACCGTCATCCCGGTCGCGTAGGCGGACGCTTGCCTACACTGGGACGACCCGCATGACCACGCCAGCCCTGACCTCCACCTCCTCGGCCCCACCAGCCATCTCTTCCGTCGCGCACATCGATGACCTCGACCGGGTGAGCTGGGACCGGTTGCTGAAGCGCACATCGGCTGCCACACCGTTCTCGAGCTGGACCTTCCACCGCGCTTGGTGGGATGCCTATGGGGCCGGAGCAGAGCCGCACTACCTGGCCATCGGCCAGGATCCTGTCCTGGGCATCATGCCGCTGATGGCTCGCGTGCCAGGGGAGGACCTGCGGGGTCGGCGCTACTTCGCGGCTTCATACCACGCCGACTACGCCACTGCTCTCGCGGCCGATGGCGACTTGGACACCGTCGCCGAGGCGACCATCGACCATCTTGCCGGCAGGAACGACTGGAGCGTCCTGGACCTGCGTCGATTCCGTGCCGACGACGCGTTCCTGGCGCGCCTCGAAGCCGTCGCGTCCCAGCGTGCCGACGAGCTCGGCTGGCGCGTACGGCGGGAGCAGGAAGACGTCTGTCCGGCGCTCCCGCTGGCAGGTAGCTGGGATGAGCAGCTGGCCCGGCTGAGCAAGAAGACGCGCCATGAGTTCCGCCGCAAGTTGCGCCGAGCCCAGGCGGCCGGTCCGCTGCGGCTGCACTACCTCCCCCTTGACGCCGCAGCTGCCGACCGCTTCATCGAGCTGCACCAGGCTCGCTGGGACCAACACGGCCTCTTCGCGCCTGGCGAGACCGGCACTCGCAGTCGGCGCTTCCTGCATCGCCTGGTCGAGCTCGAGGGGGCCCAGGCCGAGCCCTCCTTCCATATCGCGGAGACCACCGTCGGCGACCGCGTCATCCACGTGGCGGCCGGCTTCGCCGCGGGTGGTACGTGCTATTTCTACAACGCTGGCATGGACCCGGGCGCGCTCGAGCTCTCACCCGGCGTGGTCGGCACGGCGCTGTACATCCGCGACCGCATCGCCCGAGGCGAGAAGCGCTTCGACTTCCTGCGCGGAGATGAGCCCTACAAGTACGAATGGGGTGCCACCGACCAGTCGCTCTGCCGCCTCGTCATCGAGCCACGAGACGCGGCCTAGGTACTCCGCTTCGCGCCCGTCCGTCCCGGTTGTCGGTCAGACCCGTGTGGCGACTCCGGCCGTCGAACCAGAGGCGCACTACCGCGCTGAGGATGACCAACGTGCCCAGCCACAGTGAGGGTATGGCGACCATGACCGCGAGGGCGGCTGCCCATGGTCGGCGCAGCAGCAGCAGCGCCAGCGCGAAGGGCAGGCGCTGATACCACGGCGGGCCGATGTGGACGCTGATGGATGAAGGCTGGCGCAGCAGGTAGTCGAGCCACTCGGGCCACAGGTACAGCCACGGCAGGGTGACCAGCAGCGAGACGGCGAGCACCGCGACAACCTGTCGCCAGCGCGCTGGGGGCACTCCCAGCATCGGCGAGATCTTGGCCAGCGCCATGAACGTCAACGGCTCCGCCCGACCGTAGGCGGCAAGCACGATGGCGCCAGCGATGAGGAACTCGATGTTGCCCGCCAGCAGCACCATCACGCTGACCGGATACAGGAACACCAGCCCCGACCACAGCCACGAGCCAGCCACGTAGCGGATCGCGAGCAGGCCCAGGACCATGATGCCGACCTGCATGACCATGTCGGGGACCCAGGAGAGTGCCGCGAAGAGTACGGCCCAGGGCGGGGCGTAGCTGAACGCACCGGGCTCGCCGATCTCGCCGACGTAGACCGAGCGGCCAGCCACCAGGTCATCGCCGGCACGTACGTAGGCCTCGAGATCACCTCCGACCTCGAGACCGGTCGGGGCGATGAGGACCAGGAACGTGCCGACGCCCACGACCCAGCCGGCCAGCGCGAGGGCGGCTGCCAGCCGCTGGAACTGTCGCGCCCTCCCCACCGCGCCCCCCGGCCCTTCGGGAGACGAGGGATCGTTCATCTTGGTCCAGTGGCGCTTCGCCACGAAGCGCGCCGGGTCACGATGGCCATGAGGCTACCGACGTGTCGCGACGGCCATCGTGGCTCGAATGGACCGGCCTGACGACGTTGCCGGCCATGCCGCCTACGAGCGGACGACGTTCCAGTAGCGCTCGGCAGCTCCGGAGCCGACTCCGCCGGCCTCGGCCACGCGGGCGGCATAGCCGGTGACCGCGTCGAGCATGCCCTGCTCGCTGTCGAAGAGCCGCTCGACCTGGCTGGCGTACATCTTGAGGCCGGCGTTCTTGCGCTCGAGCTGGTCGCTGATGTCTGCGTACCGTGCCTCCAGGGCCAGGCCATGTGGGACGTCGATGTCCTCGCTTGCCAGATCGGCCAGCCCGGAGAACCCGTTCCACCAGGCATAGGGAAAGTCCTCGTAGAAAGAGAGCCGACCGGTCATGCTCGGGGTCGGCATGACCCAGGCCTCCTCGTCGCCCAACATCGCGAGCGCAGCGTCGCGGCAGAGTCGATGGTCGATGTGGCCGCCCACTCCGAGGGGAACGTACACCTGCTGTGGTTCGAGCCGCATGATCTCGCGGCGCAGGATGTCGACCGGTGGCTCGTCGTCCTCGAAGGGCCGACCGAGCAGGGCCTCGTCGCCCTCGTAGCCACGATGGACGGCATCGGGCAGGTCAAGGTCTACCAGGGCGGCCTCGATGAAGTAGGCCCAGCGCTCGTCCTCCATCCTGCGGATGGCGCTCGAGTCGGCCGAAGCGAGGTCATAACGTGCCAGCGTGCCCTGTGCGGACGCGCTGTCGCTCAGCGGACGCTCCTCGCTGGTCTCGTTGGTGATGTTGGCGCTGCGCGACCACGCGGCTCGCTGCCAGAACTGGCGAGCCTGAGTGTTGGCGCGCTCCTGCGTCGCATCGAGGCGACCGGGGTCGGCTTGCCATGGGGCGCCGACGCCGGCCGTCGTCACCGGGTACTCGGCCGCGATGTTGGAGCGGTTGAACGCCTCCGTGTCGGGCGCCAGCGTCTTGGTGCCGAAGCCCAGCTCTTCGCGCCGGTACTCGCTCGGGTCGACACTCCTACCAGCACCGCCCGAATAGACCGTCAGGATCGTGACCGACTGACCCAGCTCGCGCAGGCTGGCGACGAGGCCGCCACAGGAGAGGGCGACATCGTCGGGATGGGGGGCAACGAAGACGTGTGTCATCGCGGGCGAGGATAGCATCGGCCTCGAGGGCGGATCAGCCGGGATGACCGTGTTCGCCCACCAAGGGCACGAAGACGCAGCTATCTGCCCGGGAGTCTCGGTCTCCGAACCCAGCCTTCTGACTATCGTCAGCTGTTGCGAGCGGCTGGCGCCCACCGGGATCACCAGCCTTGCGCCGTCGGCCAGCTGCGCCACCAATGGCCCGGGAACCGCCGGCGCCCCAGCACCCACGACGATGCCGGCATATGGCGCGCCTGCAGGGTATCCGAGGCTGCCGTCACCGCCGATGACCTCGACCTCGTAGCCAGCTGAGGCGAGGTTTCTGCACGCTGTGGCAGCAAGCGCCGGATCGCGCTCGATCGAGGTGACCCGGGCGCCGCACTGTGCCAGTACCGCCGCCTGATAGCCCGAGCCCGTGCCCACATCGAGGATGGCGGGCGGGTCACTGGTCCACGGCCAGCCCAGGTCCGGCAGTCCCAGGGATTCGGTCATGCGCGCGACCATGTAGGGCTGCGAGATCGTCTGTCCGTGCCCGATCGACAACGGTCCATCGGAATAGGCGTCGTCCTCCCGGCCCGCGGGCACGAATGCCTCACGGGGCACCAAGGCCATCGCCGCGAGCGTGGCCCGGTCGTGGATGCCGCGCGCCTCGAGCTGATCGCGAACCATGCTCGCGCGAGCATGGGCGAAGCGATCGTCCGTTGGTGACCGAGGGTCGTTCTGGCTCACCCCATGGCCGTCAGGCCTCCGGTGTGGGCGATGGCTCGAGCGTCGGCTCCGGGGTGTAGCAAGCGGGCGTCGGCCTGGCTGTTGCCTCGGGGTCAGCCGTCTCGCCGGGCGCCAGGCTCGGTGACGGTTCGGGCGTGCCACACGGGCCGATGGTCGGCTCCTCGGTCGGCTCCTCGGTCGGCTCTGCCGTTGGCTCGGGCGTGGGCTCCGGCGTGGGCTCAGCTGTCGGCTCCGGCGTCGGACCCGCTGTGGGCTTGGGCTTGGGCGTGGGATCCGCAGTGGGCTCCGGCTTCGGCTCGGAGCTCGGCGCCGCGGTCGGGTCCGCAGAAGGCTCGGCCGACGGTTCCCCCGAGGGCTCGGTGCTCGACACCGAAGAGGGCTCCGCTGATGGGCTGGCGACGAGCGTCGCCTCTGGCTCCGGAGTGGGATCGTCGGATCCGAACATGTCCGAGAAGAGGCCACCGGAGCCGAAGAAGACGGCCCAGGCGAAGATCAGGGCGAAGACGGCGATGATGATGCCGATCCACCACTTGCTGACCGGATCGTCGACATAGGGAAGCTCCTCGGCACCCTCGCCCGAGCCGCTCGCCGCGGCGGGCCTCGCGACAGAAGGGTCTGCACGGGGCGCAGCGGGCTCGCTGGGCTTCTCGACCGGCTCGGTCGGCGTCGCTTCCTCGGGGATGGAGTCTTCAGGTTCGTTCTGGTCGGTCATGCAGCGGAGCTCTCCCTGGGTCGTTCGCGTTACCTCGATTATCGCGGGGACGCGCGGACCGTGCCGAGGCTACGCGTCACGCACCGCCGGTAGCCACGCCGCGACCACAGCAGCGATCACCGTGAGCACGCCGGTGAACGCGATGATCAAACCTGCGTCGATGTGATCGGCCAGGCCGGAACTCACCGCCATGGCCCCTGTGAGCGCACCCATCACGATGCTCGAACGGATGGCCACGACGCGACCCATCATGCCTTCGGGCGTGCGCTCGGCGAACAACGTCTGGCTGGGGATGATGTAGACGAGGTTGAAGACGCCGATCACGACCGCCGCGCCAACGGCCAGCAACTCGTTCGAGGTGAGGCCAAGCACGACGGTGGCCAGACCCATGACTGCAAATCCGGTGATGACCATCGAGCCCTTGTGCAGGCGCGCGCCGATGGCCCCGACCACGAAGCCGCCGACTAGGTTGCCCAGGCCGATGGCCGCCTCGATGACGGCATAGCTCTCGGGGTAGGGGATGACGTCGCCCTCGAGCGAACGCTGTGCGTAGACGACCATCAGGGCGAGCGTGGCGCCGACGGTCAACTGGGCGACCACGCTGACCAGCGTGTTCTGGAACAGCGCCGCATCCTCACGCAGGAAGTGCCAGCCTTCGCGGAGCTCATCGAGGAAGGCGGTGATGGCACTGCTGACGCGCGGCCCCACTTCGCGCACCGCCGCCGGGATGACCAGGCCGGCCAGCAACATCGCGCTGACCACGTAGGTCACGGCATCGACCCAGAAGGCCAGCGCCAGGTTCGCACCCAGCATGGCCACGAAGAAACCGGCCAGGGGGTAACCCGCGATGTCGGCCAGCGTCTCGCCTGTCCAGATGGCGCCATTCGCCGGCGTCAGGTCCTCGCGGCGCACGATGCGCGGGACGATCGCGGCCTTGGCCGGCCGGAAGAACAGGCTGATGGTGGTGATGACGAACACGACCGGGTAGATGAGCCAGAGTTCCGCTTCGGCGATGAAGGGCAGCGTCAGCACGAGCCCGGCTCGCAACAGGTCGCTGATGATCATCACGCGCTTCTGGTCCCAGCGGTCGACGAAGGTGCCGGCGATCGGGCCCAGGAAGAGGTTTGGCAGCGTTGCCGCCAGGAACACGAGGCCGGTCTGCATGGCCGAACCAGTGAGTCCTAGGACCATCACACCCAGTGCGATCTGATGCAGACGGTCGCCGAAGACGCTGATGGTGCCGGCCAGCCAGAAGGTCGAGAACCGCGCATCGCGGGCCAGCCGCACGTATGGATGCTCACGGATGCGTCGTCCCAGGTCGGGTGCCGGCGGTGCGGCTCCCGTCTGCACGGCCTGGGCGGCCATCGCATTGACCGCGTCCGAAGCCGAACTGGATCCGAGGCCAGGGCCCATGCCCGAACCGAGCACGACGGGCCGGTCGAGGCCAGCCTGCTCTCCGGCGCTGGTGACCGGCTCCTCTGCCCGTGGCCTCGCGTTCCAGAGCGAGACCACGCCCACGTCCGGGTCTGACGAGCCGCGCGTGACGAGCGAGAACAGGTACCAGCCCAGGCCGGCCGCGATGAGCACGTCACCGAGGCTGATGACGTTGGTGAGCACGGGGACCGGGACCGGCAGAACATCACCCAACGGACCGCCCCGAAGGAGGAACTCGAGCCCAAGGTCAGAGAGCGTCCAGTGGAAGGTTGGTGACAGGTCGGCAGCGGTGAGCCCGGCTGCCTCCACGGACGGCAGGTAGACCGGCATGTACCCCTCGTTGAGAGCGATGGCAAGGCCGTTGGCGGCGATGCCGACCATCGCCAGCAGCAAGCCAGGCTGCGAGCGGTTGAGCCAGAGCGCAACGACGAGCAGGCCGAAGGAGAGCGCGAACAAGGGAAGGCGCAGCTGATCGACGACGTCGACGCCCTGGTCGATGAGCCACTGCGTAGCGACGCGCAGCAGCAGGCCGGCGATGACCAGCGCGCCGAATCGGAACCGCGCCGATAGGAGGTTGGTCAGGCGTCCACCTGCTGCGAGGCCGGCGACCAGGCCAAGGATGATGGCGATCAGCAGCATCGGTCGGGGCTGTGCGAAACCGTCAGGCAGGGGCAAACACGCGCGGGGGAGTGCGGGGGCAGGCCCGCCATCTGGTCGGCGATCCCCGGCTAGGGCTCGACGGACACTGAGTTGGTCGGGAGCGCTGCCCTCTTGGCACGAGACGCCGCCACTTGGCCGAGCGTTGGCACCGGCGTCAGCTGCAGCTCAGGATCGCCCGGCTCGTCGTGCTCGTCGTGCGCCGCCTGCATGGCGGTCTCGGTGCGCTCGAAGGCCTCGACCACCGTCGGGTCGAACTGGATGCCAGCGTAGCGCCGTAGCTCCTCGAGTGCTTCGGCCGTGCTGAGTGGGATCGGACGGTAGGGACGCGAGGCGGTCATGGCCTCGAAGGCGTCTGCGACGTGGAGCACTCGTGCCAGCAGCGGGATCTCCTCGCCGATGAGACGGTCTGGGTAGCCGGAGCCGTTGTACCACTCGTGGTGGTGGCGGATGAGGGGTCGCTCGGCAGCCAACTGGTCGACGTCCTTGAGGATCTCCTCACCCTTGGCCGGATGCTCGTTCATGAGGATGCGCTCCTCGCGCGTCAGCCTTTCGGGCTTGAGCAGGACGTCGTCACGGATGCCGATCTTGCCGATATCGTGGAGGAGCCCGGCCCATTCGAGCTGCTCGAGCTCAGGCTCGCTGAGGTTCATCACGCTACCGATCTCGATGGCGATATCGGACACGTGTTCCGAGTGCTTCTTGGTGCTTGGGTCGCGAGCGTCGATAGCGGACGCCAGGGCTCTCACGGTCTGCGTGAACATGTCCCGTATCTCGACGACGGCCTTGTAGGTCGCCCGAGTCGTGTACAGCGGGATCGCGAACGCGATCGCTACCAGCGGCCCAACGAATCAGATACGCCAGCGCCATGAGCCAAGCCATCGGAGTCAGGCCGACAAGGCTCATCCCGAAGTTCTGCATGTCCGATCGCAGAACCGCCCCGTAAGGTCGTTCTTCTCTCAGCGCGACAGCCAACGCCGACATTGCCGTGTTCACGAGCACATACACGACGCCGGCGGCGACGCCACCAACCATTCCCGCGATGCTCGCGGCAGTCGCGTCATCCGACACGGCCAGGTACATCACGCCCGATAGAACAGCCGCGAACACGGGGATGGAGTGGTTGTAGACGACGCCATACCACGGGACCTCCCCCCGCAGTTCTCGCAACTCCAGAGTGCCAACGACTGCCACCACTGCTGCCGCGGTTGGTCCAGCGAGAATTGCGACCGCGATGATTGGAGCAGCGCCGACGCTAACCAGAGAGCCCTTGCCCATGTGCACGGGCGCGCCTGATGCTATGAGTGTCACGCCTATCCAGAAGAGGAGCGCTGCGAAGCCCGCCTGGCCTCCGAAGAAACGGAAAAAAGGCCCGCTGAGTCCATCAACGGGCCACACCAACCAACTCGTCACGAACAGCGCTGATGCCGCCAAAGGGGCGGCAATCAGGAGTATCCGAAGTTCTCTCGACAAGGCGCGCGACTCCTGGATGTCGGCAGGAAAATCCTGAATGTCAGCAGGAAGACTGTCAGTATCGCGACTGACACTGCAGACTCCCCATCCAACATTCGTACTGGGAGTGCGCTGGTCCCTTCAGAAAGGTCGGATGCTCGCGCTGCCCGCGACACTAGAGTCGCAATGAGGGTCGTAAGCAGCGTGAGCCTCGACACCAAGTACGAGGCATATCGACTACCAGGGCTTGACGTGCGCGTTGGGAGTCGATTTGGGTGACCCCTTCCCGTCTGCGTGGCTCGCGCACTGCGCGATCCACTTGGAGCGGGCCACTTCGGTGTAACTTCGAAGGTCCCCTCTCTCGAGCCCTCCGAAGTGATACACGGTTCGCTCCGTAGTTGTTACCTCAGTCCAATGACTGATGCATGTCCAACGTTAGGTACGGGCAGTCTGGACCCTATAAGTACTAGTACGTACGGTTGGTCAGGCCATCGACGATAGTCCCTTGGACGAGCTCTTCGTAGGAGCGAGCCGGGATGCCATAGTCACGCTCGTGCGCCGCGGCCATGCTTCGATAGTGGGCCTGCGCGGCATCCTTGGCTCCGATCGCCGCTAGGCACGAGACCAGTGTTGCGCGGAGTTCGAACGCAGTGGGGTCCAGGGCAGCGATCGGGGTGAGCACCTCGACGACGTCTGCGTAGCGCTGCTCGCGCAAGCAACGTCGGCAGGTCGCAGTGTGCGAGATGCAGGAACGTTCCGTGCAGGTGAGATCGCCATTCCTCCGCCCAATCTTCGTACTCGAACTCGGGAGCGAAGCTGCCTCTGTAGAGAGCCAGCATCTCCGGTCCTCGGGTCGCCGCCGTGCCGGTCGCAACGATGCTCGATGCCTGTCGCGCGAAGGCCACGCTGTCGATTTGGAATAGGTCCTTGTCGAGATAGACCACGTCAGACTCCATGTGAACGTAGTCAGCTGTCGAGCCGTCCTCATACCAGGGCTCGATGTCGCGCCGCAGGTGGAACAGCGTCTGGTGAAGACTATTGCTCGCGGACTTCGGACTCTGATCGGGCCAGAGGTTGTCCAGCACCTGCTCACGCGTAGCCGCTAGACCGGATCGGGTCACCAGGTACAACAACAGCGCGCCGGGCTTGCGGCGTGTCTCGGAAAGGATGACGCTGGCGGGCGCCGATTTCGTAGCTGGTGAGACCGAGATCGTGCACGCGCACAGTCGGACTGACTCTTCGTATCAGCCGTGTTGCAAGCCCGCGTCGCTTCACTCTGCCGTTCCGCCGCTCGGTCGAAGTCACGCAATAGGTCGACATCCTCGGCAGTGCCGAAGCGCGCAATCAGTGATGCGGCAGCGCTGGCATCCTCGCTGGGCCACCTGCAATCCGTCGGCCAAGAGCGCGAATCCATCGGGTGGTTCCCTGCAAGATCGAGCGCTCAAGCGCGTTCGGGATAGGGGCGAGCGACCCAATCGCGGTCGCAATGACGTCAGCTAGCTCCAGGATCGCGAGCGACGAGTCATTCTCAGCCTCGGTAGATCCACATCAGCGAGACTGCTTCCGTCACGCTTGGATGCCGCTTCAGCTATCCGAGCTCGAGCCATCCAGCGCCAAGCGTGTTGGCTCGACGAGGCTTCGAGCGCCGCTTCCGCAAGCCGAGGAGCGTCTCGAGCGCCATCCACCACGGCCAGCGTCGCGGCAATCACCGCAATGCGGGACTGAGCGTCGACTGCCTGCGGCTCAAGTTCCTCCAGAGCAGCAAGGGTGGCTCGGGCGGCGGACATGTCGCCCTCACTGAGGTGCAGTGCCACCGTGGCGTAGCATCGTCGCGCACGAGACCCAAGCTCATGCGACCATCGAGCCTCGCCGCGGTCCAGCCGAGCAAGGAGTCCTCGTGCCTTGCTCGAGCGACCACAGACCGCGTGCATATACGCGGCATCGGCGATTGCATCCGCTGTCGCCCCTGGTTCTGCAGCGCTAGCGCTTGCCATGCGCAGGCCTTCCTCGAGATTCCCCAGCTCCGCGACTGCTGCCGCTGCAATCGCCCGCGTCGAGGCCGTGATTCCTGAGACATCCTCGGTCCGCTCGAGATACCCGATGGCTTCTCATGGCGAGGTCTCGTACTTGCCGGTAGTTGCCTCTGGCGAGCTCCGCAGTAGGCGGTGTTGTGAAGCGTCACGCCGACGAAGTAGTGCAACCCTGACCCGCGCTGGTCAACCGACCAGTCGACGCAGCATCTGCAACGGCGTCTGTGATGCAGCCACCTGCACGCGCGAACAGGATTTGCCGCCACGACACCGCTACTTCATGGAGAAGGGAAGGGATGGCGGCGTCTTCGGCGATGGCTTGCACTTCGTCGGCAAGCTTCTCGCCCTCTCCGTTCATGTGGTGGATCGCCGCGAGAGTGAGACCCACGAGGCCACGTTCCTCGGGTGTGAGGTCCGTGCGGACGATGCCCTGAAGAAGGGCGAGAGCGTCGTACGGGTGGTCGTCGCTGATGAGGGCACGCGCCTGGATCACCTTGACGGCAGCCGGTGGCGGTTCGACAGGCATGAGTTCCAGGACCTCGACGGCTGCACCCCAAGCGCCGGTACCAAGAGCTTCGCTGGCCGCAGAGCCGAGAACGCTCATCGCCTGGTCAGGCTCGAGTGCGAAGGCGAAATGCCTGGCTGCCGTCAGCCAGTCGTGGGGGCGAGCCTCACTGGCGATAGCGCGATGCATCGCACGAACCTGCTCGGTCGAGGTCTCGCGCTCGAGGTGGACCTGGAGGAAGTCACGGAAGAGCGGATGGATCCTCCGGGCGGCCGAGCCCTTGCTCCGAGTGCCTAGCAGGCCGAGACACTCGGCATCGTTGAGGGCCTGCTCGATGGCTTCTGTCCCAGGTGTGCCATCGGCGACCGAGAACGCGGCCAGCACGTACTCGGGGCGAACTCGGTCCACGAGGGAGGCATAAGTGAGGATCCTGACGCGTCTGCACGGACAGTCGGGTCATGACCTCTTCGGCGAGGAAATCATAGATCGGCCCCATCGCACCGCTCAGTGCGTCGATGAAAGCCGCGACTTCACTCGGCTGGCTCACGGCGATCGAGGCGGAGACCAGCCGCAAGCTGGCGGCCCAGCCTTCGGTACGTGCGGCGATGACACGGCAGGCCTTGCCGTCGAGTGGCTGCCCGTACGTCTCGGAGAACAACTGCTCGATCTCTGCAAGGGTGAATCTCAGGTCGTCGACGGTGAGTTCAGAGACGCGCCCCTGGGCGATCAGGCGGCCGAGTGCGAGGTTCGGGCGGCCACGGCCGCCGAGGATGAAGTACATCCCCTCGGGTGCGCGCTCCAGCATCCGGCTGAGGATCATGCGCACGTCCAGCGACGTCTCGACGAGGTGATAGTCATCGAGGATCACCGCGATGCGGCCGGGCTCCACCGAACTCAAGTCAGCGAGGAACTGGGCCAGTACCATCTCTCGCGAGGAGCCCATCGCGGCGACATTGCGAAGTAGCGCTTCGGTCGAGCGCCCGAAATCGGGCGAAACCTCCCGCAACGTCGCGACCATGTAGCTCAGGAATGTGATCCAGTCGCCGTCCGATGTCTCCATCCGGAACCAGACGCACTTGTCGCGTGTCCGAAGAGCGAACTCGTTGAGCAGGGTCGACTTGCCGTAGCCGGCCTCGGCGGACACGAGGATGAGCCGGCCCTGCGCCTGCTGGCCGAACCAGTCGACCAGCCGCGGCCTGGTGAGGACCGTGGGCTCCGGGGTTGCCGGGCTGATCTTGCTGGCGATGATGGCGAGTCCGGACGAGTGCACGTCAGGCTCTGCCGGGCGCTCCTGGATCTCGGCGCGGCCGGCAGTCTCAGCTGGGGCGCTGGTGGAGGGCTCGGTCGTTACCGCGTTGGCCATGGACGCATCCTGGAGCGCCATTCTCATCCCGCGCTTACTGCGGTGTGGATAAGTGCGGTCAGGTGTCCTCGTAGTCGAAGAAGATCTTCAGCTCCACCTCGTAGTTCGTAATGCGTCCGTCATCGACACGCGCCGTGTGGCGAACGACCTCGACACGACGGATATTGCGGACCGTCATGGCCGCTCGAGCGACTGCGTCCGCGGCCGCCGTGCTCCATGACTCGGGGCTGCTGCCGACCATCTCTCGAATGATGATGACGCCCATCGCGCTCCTCCTCCATGCATCGTCCCCAGCGAACGGCTAAGAGTGTAGGAGTCTAGGCGTACGCGCTCTCCACGTATCGGTTCTCATCGGCGTACGAGATGAAGCGCGTCTGTCGCTTCTTGAACCAGAGCTTGGTCTCACCGGTGGGCCCGTTGCGGTGTTTGGCGAGCTTGAGGTTGATGACCTCGCCGTCCTGCTCGTGGTCGTCTGAGCCTCGCTCCTTGTCCCGCCAGAGGAACATGACCATGTCGGCGTCCTGCTCCAGTGCACCTGATTCGCGCAGATCGGAGAGGCGCGGCTCACCCTTCTCCCCGCGGTTCTCCGTCTGACGAGACAACTGTGATAGTGCCACCAGGGGCACCTGCAGCTCGCGGGCGAGCGCCTTGAGGCCTCGAGAGATGTCGCTCACCTCCTGCACCCGGTTCGCGTCGCGGGAGGTGACGCTCGACTGCATGAGTTGCAGGTAGTCCACGATGATGAGATCGAGGCCCGACTCCGCCTGGAGTCGTCGCGCCTTGGTGCGCAGCTCCATGGCGCTGATGTTGGGCGTGTCGTCGATGAATATCGGCGCCTCAGCGAGCGAGTTCATAGCCGGCGCCATTCGCGCGAAATCCATCTCCTCGAGGAAACCTGTGCGCAGTCGCTGCGAGTCGATATTGGCGACCGACGAGAGCAGGCGCAGGACGAGCTGTTCTTTGCTCATCTCGAGGCTGAAGATGCCGACGACCTTTCCCTCGTTCACGGCGGCGTGCTCGGCGAAGTTCAGGGCCAGGCTGGTCTTGCCGACCGACGGGCGGGCCGCGACGAGGATGAGGTCGGACTTCTGGAGACCGGTGGTTAGCGTGTCCAGGTCAGCGAAGCCTGTGCGGATGCCGCTGATCTCACCCTTGTGCTGATGCAGGTAGTCGAGGCGGTCGTAGGCGTTGTGGAGCAGCGACTTGAGCGGCGAGAAGCCGGAATCGACGCGCTTCTCACTGACCGCGAAGAGTTCTGACTCCGCGCGGTCGATGACCTCACCGATGTCACCCTCTTCCTGGTAGCCAAGTCCGGCGATCTTGCCGGCCGCGCTGATGAGGTTGCGGAGGACGCTCTTGCGTTCGACGATGCGCGCGTAGTGCACGGAGTTGAACGCCGTCGGCGTGAGGTTGATGAGGCTGGTCAGATAGGCCGACCCGCCGATCTCATCGAGGTGACCTTTGCGCTCGAGCACCTCGCTGACGGTGACGATGTCCACCGGCTCACGGCGTTCGTACAGCTCGAGGACCGCCGCGTAGATGGTGCCGTGATGCTGGCGATAGAAGTCGCCCGGCTGGAGCAACTCCGCCACCTCGATGACAGCGTCCTTGTCGATCAGCAGCGAGCCCAGCACCGATTGCTCGGCTTCGATGGACTGGGGCGGCAAGCGATCGATGGACACGCATGATCTCCGGGACTACAGGTGGAACCTGGGTTGGCGGCGGGCTGCCCACTGATGTTCGCCGTTCACCTGGCGCTCACGCAAGGACCATCTCCACGACTAGAGCCAGACTCTCCACCAAACCTGTGGATAACCCGTGGACAACGTCTCAGAACGAGCGGAAACGGTCCTAGTCGACCCTGCGGATGACGCCAACGAGCTTGCCCTGGATGCGCACGTCCTCGTAGAACTGCGGCTCGTACTCGTCGTTGGCGGGCTGCAGACGCACCCGATCGCGCTCCTTGAAGAAGCGCTTCAAGGTGACGGCGTTCTCTTCGACCTGGGCCACCACGATGTCGCCGTCGTGCGCGGTCTGTTGCTCACGGATGACCACCAGGTCGCCGTCCATGATATGTGCGTCGACCATCGAATCACCACGCACACGCAACACGTAGGTGCCGGAGCTGGTGTTGATGAGATCGGGGACCGTGACCGTCTCACTGGCGTCCTGGTAGGCCTCGATAGGACCACCAGCGGCGATCTCGCCGATCACCGGGACGGCACGTGCATCGTGCTCCGGACCGCGTGCGAGGACATCGCTGCCGGCGCCACCCGAGAGCAGAGCGGCGGGAGTCAGACGCAGCGCACGAGATTGGGTGGCATCCCGCTCGAGCATGCCTTCTTTCTCAAGAGCCGAGAGATGATGGTGCACGGCGGAAGTCGAGGCCAGGCCGACGGCTGCCGCGATCTCGCGCACGGAGGGCGGATAGCCGCTTTCGCGGACGCTGGCGGCGATGTAGTCGATGATCCGCTGCTTGCGTAGTGCGTCGTGCTTGGTCACAGGTCCTCCTTGATGGAACGGTACCGAACGTCTGTTCGAATGTCAAGGCCAGCCGAGGTCGCGACGACACGCACCAGGTGACCGTCGGCACGTGGGCCGAAGGCCACGGCCCTGCTAGACTCGCGCTCCCGATGGCCCTGAGCAGCACCTTGAGGCTGGGACTGACCGCGTTCAGCTTCTGGCCCTTCCTACCGATCGCAGCGCGAGCGCCTGTCTATGGCCGGCTCATCTACGAGCTCGCGATTGATGCGCGGGTGCCGTGGGCGAGGAAGGCGATCCTGGGGATGGCGGTGGCCTATGTGCTGTCGCCCATCGACCTGATCCCCGACTTCGTCCCGTTCATCAGCAGGGTCGATGACGTGATGGTCACGATCATCGCGCTAGACTCTTCTTCGAAGGGGTCCCGCGCGAGCTCATGATCGAGAAGATGTATACCCTTGGCATCGACGGCCGTGAGCTGGAGCGCGACATGGAGGCGGCCCGACGTTTCCTCCCGCTGCCCATCCGCGCGCTCGCACGACGACTACCGGCACTCATCGAGGCCAGCGCCGAGGTCGTCAGGGCGGAGCTGGAGGCACGCGGCTACATCGAGTCAGCAGACGTGGACTCAGAAGACATGGACAAGGAGGCAATCTCAGCGTGAAGGTCATCCTCACATCGGACATCGACCCGCTCGGCAAGAGCGGCGAGCTCAAGGACGTCACCAATGGGTACGCCCGCAACTACCTCATCCCGCGCAACCTGGCCGTCCCGGCCTCCGGTGGTACGTATCGCGCCTGGCAGCACGACATCGCCAGCCGCGAGGAGCAGCGTAAGAAGGAACGCGCCGGAGCCGAGATCGCGGCGCAGCGCATCAGCAGCACCACGCTGACGATGGGCGTCAAGGTCGGCGAGGGTGGCAAGCTCTACGGCTCCATCACCGCCAAGGACATCGCCGACGCGCTGGCGCGCCGTGGTATCGAGGTCGATCGCCATCGCATCGACCTGGACGAACCGCTTCGGCAGCTCGGTACCTACAAGGTCGCCGTCCGTGTCTACAGCGGCATGACCCCCGAGGTCACCATCGCCGTCGAGCCCAAGGGCTAGCAGCGGCGGGCTTGTCCGCCACGACATGATGGTGCGGTGATCCGCGCCACCAAGCTCCACGTCGATCTCGACGCGTTCTTCGCTGCCGTCGAGCAACGGGATCGTCCCGGGTTGCGCGGCCGACCCGTGGTCGTGGGTGTCGGCGGTCGCCATGACCGTGGCGTCGTCTCGGCTGCCTCCTACGAGGCGCGCAAGTATGGCATCCACTCGGCCATGCCCCTGCGCACCGCCGCTGGCCTGTGCCCCGACGCGGTCTTCGTGCCCGTGGACGGTCGCAAGTACAGCGCGGTCAGCCGCGAGGTCATGGAGATCCTGCGTCGCTACACGCCGGTCGTGGAGCCCATCTCCATCGACGAGGCCTTCCTCGACGTGGCCGGTTCCGAGGCGCTGCACGGCACACCAATCCAGATCGGCCGTGCCATCAAGAGGACCATCCAGGACGAGCTCCGTCTGACGGCCTCGGTCGGCATCGCGACCACCAAGCTGGTGGCCAAGGTCGCCTCGGACCTCCGGAAGCCCGACGGTCTGGTCGCCGTCGCACCGGGCACCGAAGCCGACTTCCTGGCACCGCTGCCCATCGCACGCCTGTGGGGCGTCGGTGAGAAGACGGCCACGGCCCTGGCCGAGTTCGGTGTGCACACCATCGGCGACCTCGCGGCGCTTCCGGACGATCTGCTGCTCCGGCGTTTCGGTCGGCAGGGCCCGGTCCTGGCCCAGCGAGCCCACGGCATCGATGCCGCGCCGGTGTCGACGGCCGAGCCTGCCCGCTCGGTCAGCCACGAGCACACGTTCGACGTCGATACGGCTGATCCCGAGACGCTCGAACGCACGCTGCTGGCGCTCTCCGAGGGGGTGGCTAGCCGGTTGCGCGACGGAGGCGTGAAAGCTCACACCATCGCGGTCAAGGTGCGCGACTCCTCGTTCACGACCGTCTCTCGGCAGCGCACCCTCCAGGAGCCGACCGACCAGACCGAGGTCGTCTTCGCGGCGGCCCGGGAGCTCGCCGCCCCACAGCTCAGGGGTATCCGTGTCCGTCTGCTCGGTGTGGCCGCCTCCCATCTGGGCGATGGCCAGCAGATGTCGCTGTTCTCTGCTGATGACGAGCGCCGGCGCCGTGCCACCGAGGCTGCAGACACCATCCGGCGACGCTACGGGGCCAAGGCCATCCGCCGCGCCCGCCTGCTCGATAGCCGCGTGGCCGAGCCCTTCGAACGAGACCCCATGTCAGCTCCGGAGGGTGGCAGTGTCGGCCGTGCTCGAGAGGAGCATCCCGATGGCTCCTGAGATCCGTCTGGCGGCGTGACAGAGAAGGTGGCACGGCGTGCCGCGAAGGTCATGGCCTGATCAGCTCAGGTGTGTCGACGGCCAGCGACTTTGTCACTCGAGCGGCCAGCGACTTCGTCACTCGAGCGAGACCAGCGATGGTGTCAGCGAGGCTTGTAGCCTCGACGCCAGGGATGGTCGGCCGCTGGTCGCCATGGCTCCTTGGCACGACCGTCTCTGGCTCGTCCTGGCGGGGTGGCATCGGACTCGGTCCTAGCATCGACGGGGACGGCAGGGACATCCGTCGACGCGGGCGTCCGTGCTCCTGCTCGGGCACGCAGCACGGGTGCGGACGGGGGCGCCACCGCGAGAGGTTCCCAGCGCCCGTCCAGCTCCGCCCAGAGGCTGCCATCGAGCCGCTCCGCGAGGGTGACCCTTTGTCCCGCTCGAGTCCGGCCGTCAGCCCGGCGCGGGACCGCCAGTGCGTCCTGTCCCCAGGCGAGGGTGTTGTCGCGGTTCACCGTCCGCCCGTACCAGAAGGCGAACACGGCCTCCGCGGAGCGTCCCTCCGGCCAGGGCCGCCAGGCCGGCTCGGGATCGGCCGCAGGGACCGAGAACCTGGCGTTGTGGCGGTCGAGATAGGCCGGCAGGAAGCGGTTCGCGTCGGCGATGGTGGTGATGCCCTCGAGGCGCAGCTCGAGCACGAGCCGATCCTGGAGGGTGCCCCACAGTCGCTCCACCCGCCCTTTGGCCTCGGGCGACGAGGCCGGTAGCCAGCCGATACCGGCCACTTCCAGCGCCCTGCCCACCTGGGTGAGGCTGCGCTGCCCGGTGAGCTGTTCGGCGAGCGTGGGAGGGCGTCGGGCGTCGCGATGGAAGATGCCGTGGCGGTCGCTGTAGAGCAGCCAGGGCAGGCCATACCGGTCAGAGGTCTGGGTCAGGGTGGTGAGGTATCCCGCGCCGTCCTCCTCGGCCCGGAAGGTGGCGCCGGTGACCCGGCTGGTGGCATCATCGATGGCACCGATCAGTGTGGCGAAGGGCCGCTCCTCGCCGAACCAGCGGTGCTTGCTGCCATCGACCTGTAGCAGCTGGCCCTCCCGATCGGCCCGTTCCCGTCGGCGGCGATGACGGGGTGCCCGATGGGGACGGGGCGATGGCGATCAGCTCAGGGGTTGACATTAGAACAGATGTTCGCATAGCATGCCGAAGCCGCAACAGAACACCTGTTCGATGTACCGGTCCGAAATGTGCCCCTCGGCCGAGTCGCAAGCAGAGGAGCCATCGCCATGTTCAATCTCAACGCCACGACCCCGAACGTCGCCGTCGACGGCGGCAGCGGCCGCCCTCGCGAGATCCGCACGGGTGGTCAGCGTCTGACCGTGACCGGCCTCGAATCTCGTCCGCGACGAGACCGCGGCCTATCCCCTGGCATCTGGGCCGCGCACCGTCTTCATCGTCACCGCAGCCGACCGTCGCTACCGCCTTGTCCACCTGCTGCGCGACCGACGCTGGACGGTCGAGGAGATAGGCATCGGCCGGGCTGGCCTCGCCAGGGCAGCCTGACACCTGCGTCGCTCGACCAGGATGGCTGGTCGACCCGGCAGCCCAGCCCCGTGACGACGTGCGAGAATGCCGTTGATGAGCGAACCGACTCGTTCCGTCGCAGAGATGATGCTGGCTGAGTTCGGCGAGGCGCTGGCTTCCGAACAACCCACCCCCGGGGGGGGCGCCGCGGCTGCGGTGGCCGCCTCGCTCGCAGCCAGCTTGACCGCCATGGTCGTGCGCCTCTCGCTCGGTCGAGCGAAGTACGCCGATCATGCCGATCTGCATCAGGAGGCACAGGCAGCGTCTGATGCGGCTCGCGTTCGCTTCCTCGAGTTGGCTGATGACGACGCCGCGGCCTACGCCGCGTATCGGGCGGCGCGGAGCTTGCCGCACGCGACCGCAGCTGAGGAGGGCGCCCGCGCGGCGGCCACGCGTGACGCGGCTCGCTCAGCCACGGCTGTGCCGCTCGAAGTGGTCAGAGCCTGCCATGCCCAGATCGAGCTCGTCGACCGCGCCGCCGGGCGGACCAACCTGTACGTCGGCAGCGATCTCGAGGTGGCCGCGCTGCTCCTCGACGCCGCGGCCCGCTCAGCCGCCGTCAACGTGCGTGCCAACCTCGGCGCTATCGGAGATGACGGGTATGCGAGCGCCGTGACCGCGGAGCTGGACCAGCGCCTGCAGCAGATCCAGAGCACCGTCGACCGTGCGCGCGAGCGTGTGGCCAAGGGCACGTTGCGTCGCCCGGAAGGCGACTAGCGAGCGGCAGCGTCCATCAGCTGCCTCGGGCGACCAGGAGCGCCAGAGCCACCAGCGATCCCACCAAGCCACCGGCGATGGAGTAGATCCAGGCGGTCACATCGACCGGTCCCAGAGGCTCCCCGGCCGGCGCCTGGCCATGTCCGCCAGCGTGGTCGTCGTGGCTATCGGGAGCTTCGGCGTGCACGGTCTCGGCATTCGACATGGCCGTAGTATCGGCCATCGTCACGGTTGCAGCGCGTCGGTCACGAGGTCATCCACGGTCAGGGAGTCGTTGACCACCGAGTCGGGCAGCGATCGC
The DNA here is from genome assembly GCA_963705425.1 of uncultured Chloroflexia bacterium. Classification (GTDB taxonomy): domain Bacteria; phylum Chloroflexota; class Limnocylindria; order Limnocylindrales; family CSP1-4; genus JAFMJV01. The sequence goes on from CAVPJO010000006.1 coordinate 301,206, forward strand.
ATGATGGCCAGGCCGGACTCCCAGGCCGAGCGGTCGACGCTACCGAGCCCGTGGACAGCGGCGTAGTCGCTCGACCACGAATCGATGGTGGCCTCGAGGATGGCCTGCTGTGTCTGCGGATCACGGGCCAGCTCGGGCACTCGCGCGAACGTGGCCTCGAGGCCCAGTTGCGGGTCGGCGGTGACGTCCTCCATGGCCCGCACCGTGGCCGCCGTGAACGCGCGCAGGGCGTCGCCCTTCTCCTCCAGCGTGCCGATGCCCGTGACCAGGCCCGGTCCGGGCAGCGGAGCGACATCGGCCACGCGCAGCACGTTCACGGCCATGCCCTGCAGCTGGAGTTGTACCGGCTCGTTGGTGGCGAAGCCGGTAGCGGCGTCGACCTGGCCGCTGGCCACCGCGATGCCCTGCCCGAAGTCGGGATAGGTCACGATCTGCACATCCTCGGGTGTGAGGCCCTCTGACCCGAGCAGAGCCTGCAAGGCGACCCACGAGGAGCCATAACGACCCGGGATGCCGATGGTTGCACCGGCCAGGTCGGTCACCTCGTCGATACCCGTCTCCGCGAGCGAGAAGACGACATTGGGGTCCCGCGCATAGATGGTTGCTCCGTAGACCACGGGGAGGCCCTGGCTGACCGCGGGGATGAGGCTGGTGCCATCGGCCAACCCGATATCCACGTTGCCACGTGCCAGCAGCGTGATGAGCTCCGGGTCGACCTTGTTCTGGAAGGTCACCTCCAGACCGGCTTCTTCGTAGTAGCCGGCTTCCTCCGCCAGGTAGAACGGTGCGAACTGCACACTGGGGATGTAGCCGAGGCCGACCGTCAGTCGCGTGGGTTCGGCGACCGCCGTCCCGCTTTCCGACTGTGCCGCCACGCCGGCGACGGCAGCGACCGCGAGTGCGCTCGCGAGCGCCAACGCGAGAGAGGTGTGAGGGGTGGGATGACGGGTCTGGTCCATGCGGGCGTGGGCTTCCTTTCGGCCATTCACGACGGGGTTCGAATGAGGCGCCGCTCGGCAGCGACGACGATCAGATACAGGGCGATGCCCATGAGGGCGATGGTGAGCAGCGTGGCGAACATCAACGGGATGTCGAACATGCTGCCGCGGGCCAGGTTGATGAGCACGCCCAGGCCCGTGTCGCCACCGGCCCATTCGGCCACGATGGCACCGACCACCGCGAGTGTGACGCCGATGCGCAGGCTACCGAGGATCTGCGGCAGCGCCGACGGTACCTCGATGCGCCCCAGCCGCTGCCGACGCGACGCGCGGAGGCTGCGCCCCAGCTCGATGAGCCTGGGATCGACCGAGCGGATGCCGACCATGGTGCCCACCGCGATGGGGAAGAAGCAGATGAGTGCACAGATGAGCACGCGGCTGCCGAGGCCCGTGCCGAACCACAGCGCGATGAGCGGTGCCAGCGCCAGGATCGGGGTGGCCTGTGCGGCCACGATGTAGGGCGACAGCATCCGCGCTGCCAATCGCGAGCGGGCCAGCAGGATGCCGGTCAGGATGCCTGCCGTGGCGCCCGCACCAAGGCCCAGCAGCACCTCCGCGAGCGTGGTCTGGAAGTGGGGGCCGATGGTTCCGTCAAGCCAACCGCTGATGAAGCTCTGGGCCACTCGCAGTGGGCCGGGCAGGATGTACGGCGGGTAGTCGCCGACGATGACGACGGCCTGCCAGACCGCCATGAAGATGAGCGCCGCACCCACGACGGGACCGATGTCGTGGGCCAGTCGTCGCCACACGGGCTGCGCCGGGGACCGGGGCGCCGGCCTGCCGACGGCGGACGTCGCCCCTGGCGCCGTGGTGGTCACGCCGCAGCCTCGTCGGGCGAGGCCTGTCCCAGGATCGCCCGGACATGATCTGCGGCGGCACCGAAGGTCGATGCGCTGCTGCCCGAGTGGCTGCGCGGACGGGGGGCGTCCACCGGCACCTCGGCGATGATGCGGCCCGGTCGCTCCGACATCACGAGCACACGGTCGGAAAGGAAGACGGCCTCGGAGATGCTGTGTGTGACAAGCACGATGGTCGTGCCGATCTGCCCCCACAGCGATAGCAGCTCCTCATCGAGGCGCTCGCGAGTCATGGCGTCGAGTGCGCTGAAGGGCTCGTCGAGCAGGAGCACATCCGGCTCCGGGGCCAGGGTCCGAGCCAGGGCGGCGCGCTGGGCCATGCCCCCGGAAAGCTGGTCGGGATACGCTTCGGCGAAGCCTTCGAGGCCGGTCAGGCGCAGGACCTCACGGGCACGCTGCTCGCGGTCGTGACGGCCAACTCCGGCCAACTCCAGCGGGAAGGTGACGTTGCCCAGCACGTCTCGCCAGGGCAGCAGGCGCGGCTCCTGGAAGACCAGGCCGACTCGAGGGTCAACGCCGGCCACGGTCGAGTCGAACGCCAGCACGCGACCATGGTCGGGCGGCAGGAGGCCACTGGTGACGCGCAGCAGGGTGGACTTGCCGCAGCCGTTGGGGCCGACGATGGCCACGATCTCACGCTCTGCAACGCGCAGGTCCAGCCCGTCGAGAACGAGCAGGCGCGAACCCTTGATGTCGAAGCTGCGGGAGATACCGCTGAGCTCGATGGCGTCCAATCCGTGTGACCTCCGGCCACACCATCGCGGCGTCAGGAAGAAGAAGCGAGTGCACGCCCTCCGCCCGAGCGGGATGGCCGCGCTCCGCAAAGCGACCATATGCCGACGGATCGTCGGCGGTCGCCTCTCTCCTTCTCTCATCCGGACTTTGACCGTCGGCTCCCTGCAAGGGAATCCACCGCGACCGATATGGTTCGCGGGTCGTGGGCTGGCGGCCGGACACTGAGGTCCACTGGCCACCGACCACCGGTAGGGGATTTCACCCGACCCCGAAGGCGAGGCGTGCTATGCGAGATGTGGCTTGACTATAGCAGCGCGTCCTGCGCCTCCCGGATGGGGCATTCGTCACCTCTCAGAGGGCCGAATCGATCGCCTGCACGTTCCGTGCTTCTGGGGCATGCTGTCGTCGGAATGACGAGCCGAACAACCCCAGTCGGCGTCCTCGTCATCGCGCTTGCAGGCCTCATCGCCATGGGCTGCAGCGCACCGACGAGCGCCGTGTTCCAAGCTCTGCTTGACCCCGCGAGGACACCTGTGTCTTCGCCGGAGGTAGGCCCCGCCGCCGAAACCGCTGCCGCCGGCAGCGACGGTACGTCGTGGTGGCCACACCCCGACGGATACGCGATGGTCCTGCCCGCGGGGTGGTGGGGCGTTGCCGTAGACGGAGATGAGGCCGCCGAGTTCATGGCTGCGATCGCTTCGACGATGCCCGGTCTGGCCTTGCGCATCGACGCTGTCCTCGGCGCCAACGAGGCGCGCGTCAGCGCCGTTGCCGCCGATCCGAACGCCGCAGGAGAGGTCACACCGCTGCTGCTGGTGCTGGCACAGCCAAGGGACGGTAGACGAGCCCACGTCGTCAAGACCAGCGTTCGCGAGCAGATCACCAGCCTGCCCGGGCTCACGGGTGTGCTCTCTGCCCATGATGTCGTGCTGCCCAACGAAAAGGGCGTCCGCTTCGACTACACCATCGATGACCCCGATCTCGGCGAGCTGCAGGGTGTTCTCGTACCTCTTCCGCTTCGGCCGGGACTCCTACCTCGTCAATTTCGTGGCTCCCGCAGACATCGCCGATGAGGCCGAGGTCCTCTTCGACCAGATCGCCGACAGCCTTCGCTTCGGGGTCTAGCCCCTTACACTCTGCGGCGTGAACAGCAGCGCCGACGTCGAGATCCTCGACGTCACCGATACGACCACCTTCGATCTCCTGCCGCCGTGCGCTGACCCGCGTTTCGACCATCGCAGCTGCGACTACTGGGAAGATGGGATCCACGGCTCCAAGACCGCCCGGCCTTCGTGGTGGCAGCGCTCGGCACCACGCGCGGCGCCCAAGCCCCGGCCACGGTCGGACAACCCCTTCGCGCCGCCGCCCCGCGAAGGTGACGACTTCAACCCCTTCGCACCAGGAACGAGCGGTCCCGGTGCCTTTGGAAGGGAGGACCCGTTCGGAGCGCCGGACTTCAACCCCTTCGTCCCAGCCACCGACGTCGATGAGCACGCACCGAATGACGACGCACCGCGGAAGCTGCGCCTCCTCGATCGCGGTCGTGCCGTATTCGGTTCCTACGCCAAGGTCCTGCTCCAGGCCGGAACGCCCGCCGTATACGCACAGTTCGGGCCACTTTCTGCATACCCGCGTGCGCAGCACATCCGCGAGCTCTACCCTCGCCTGCCCAGCTCGCCACTGCCCGCGGTCATCACCTGCGTGGCCACGACCTCGACGGCGCAGGATCAAGGCCTGGCGCGAGCCCTGGTAGCGGCCATCGCTGGTGACCTCGCGGCACGCGGTTTCGCGGCCATCGAGGCCTACCCCGATCTGACGCTCGAACCCACCGAGGCATCGGCGGCGACCCCGGCGTTCTGGGAGGCTTGCGGCTTCGAGCGAGCCGTAGCCGACGAGCGCTTCCCGGTGATGCGCCGCGAGCTGGAGTAGTATCAAGGGCACTTGATACAGGAATACATGGCTGCTTGACATCACCAGCCGGACTCGCGTAGGCTGGCGCCTCCCAACGCCTTTCGCGCAGGTCGGATACCACCCTCCCTGCAGTATCGACCCATCCCGGAGAAGGCCATGTCCTACCCTCGTCCCCTTGCCGCGGCGACCCTCGCGGGCACGCTCCTGCTGTCCATCAGCGCCGTCGCGCTGGCTCAGGAGGCGGACGGCCCGTTGACCGTCTACTCAGGGCGCAGTGAATCGTTGGTCGGCCCGGTCCTCGACTCGTTCACCGAGGCGACCGGCATCGAGGTCCTCGCCAAGTACGCCGATACCGCAGAGCTGGCGGCGGTCCTGCTCGAGGAAGGGGAGCATTCCCCTGCGGACGTGTTCTTTGCCCAGGACGCGGGCGCGCTCGGAGCTGTCGCCGAGGCTGGCCTCTTCGCCGGGTTGCCCGATGAGCTGTTGGCGAGAGTGCCAGCAGAGTTGCGCGACCCGGACGGCGAGTGGGTCGGCATCAGCGGTCGTGCCCGCACGGCGGCCTACACCACGACCAAGAAGCTCGAGCTGCCCGAGTCCATCCTCGACTTCACCGATCCGGCCTGGTCGGCTCGGATCGGCTGGGCTCCCGCCAACGGCTCGTTTCAGTCGTTCGTGACGGCGCTACGGGTCATCGAGGGCGAAGAGGCCGCCCGGTCCTGGTTGGAGGGCATCATCGCCAACGATCCGGTCGCCTATCCCGCCAACACCGCCGCCGTAGAGGGCGTTGCCGCAGGTGAGGTCGACGTGGCCTTCGTGAACCACTACTACCTGCTGCGGCTGTTGGCCGAGCATGGTGAGGACTATCCCGTCACGCAGATGTTCTTCACCAAGGGCGATCCCGGCTCACTGGTCAACGTGGCTGGGATCGGTCAATTGACCACCACCGACCAGCCCCAGGCATCGGTCGCGCTCATCGACTACCTCCTCAGTATGGAGGCACAGCGCTACTTCAGCGAGTCCGCCTACGAGTTCCCACTCATCGACTGCATCGCCGCCGATCCGCGTCTGACGGAGCTGAGCAGCATCGAGGCCCCGGAGATCGACCTCTCGGCGCTGGCCGACCTGCAGGGAACCGTCCAGCTGCTGCGTGAGGTCGGCGCCATCGACTAGTCAGCCGACCGGCTGGCTCCCGGCCTCGGACATGATCACTATCGCCACGGCAGTTCGCGCAGTCCCACGCCCGACCGCTGGCAGGACACGTCCCCCGTGGCCGCTGTTGCTGGCGGCCGGGATCGTGGCCATGGCGGCGCTCGCGCCTCTGGTCTACCTGTTGGTTAGAGCCCTGGACGGCGGTACGGACGCATTCGCGCTGTTGCTGCGGCCGCGAACGGCTGGAGCTCGTCGTCTCCACGGTGACGCTGGGGCTGGCGGTCATCGTCGGTGCCGTGGGTATGGGCGTGCCCCTGGCCTGGCTCACCGTGCGCACTGACCTGCCGGCGCGACGGGCCTGGTCGGTGCTCGCCATCGCGCCTCTGGCCGTGCCGTCCTACCTGCTGGCCTTCGCCTTCGTCGGCGCGTTCACGCCACGCGGTTGGGTGGCGGCGCTGTTGGAACCGCTCGGCGTCGCCGCCCCACCAGGCGCATATGGCTTCGCTGGTGCCGTTCTAGTGCTCAGCCTGGCCACGATGCCCTACGTCGTCATCAGCACGCGGGCAGCGCTGATGCGCCTCGACCCGGCTACGGAGGAAGCGGCGCGTTCGCTCGGACGCGGACCATGGGCTGCGGCGCGGACCGCCGTCCTGCCGGTCATCGTGCCGGCCGTCGGTGCCGGGGCCCTGCTCGCCTGCCTCTACGCCATCTCCGACTTCGGGGCCGTTTCCATCCTGCGCTATGACACGCTGGCGACGGCCATCTACTCGCAGTACCGCTTCTCGTTCGATCGCTCCGGGGCCGCCGCGCTAGCGCTCCTCTTGCTGAGCCTGGCCCTCCTACTCGTCTGGGCCGAAGGTCGCGTGCGCCGTCGTGCCGCCCTGGCCACGCCACACGGTCGCCGACGAGTGCCCGCGCCGGTCCGGTTGGGTCGATGGCGCTGGCCCGCCGTCGCCTTCGCCGCCATCGTGGCCGCCCTCTCGCTGGGCATCCCGGTCGTGACCATCGCGACTGTGGCTGGCCGACGGCCTGGCCCGCGGCCTGGAGTTCGAGATCGGCCTGGGGGCGCTCCGCGACTCGCTCGTGCTGGCCGGCAGCGCGGCGCTGCTGGCCGTGGTCCTGGCCGTGCCGCTCGCCCGTCTGGTGGTCCACTTCCCCGGCCGCTCGTCCACGCTGACCGAGCGACTCCTCTACGCCGTCTACGCCATCCCGGGCATCAGCCTGGCGCTGGCCATCGTGTTCTTCACGCTCGGCGCCGTGCCGGCCCTGTACCAGACGCTCTTCGCACTCGTGCTGGCCGTCACGTTGCGCTTCGTGGTCCAGTCGGTCGGAGCACTGCGCGGACCGATGCTGCAGGTCTCGCCGCGCACGGTCGAGGCGGCTCGCTCGCTGGGTGAGGGGTCGCTCGGCTGTCCTGCGCACGATGACGCTGCCCTTGCTGCGCCCAGGCTTGGTGGCCGGTGCCACGCTGGTGCTGCTGTCGGCGCTCAAGGAGCTGCCGCTGACGCTCCTGCTGGCACCTCCCGGAACGAGCACGCTGGCGACCGAGCTCTGGGATGCCGCACGCGAGGCGTTCTATGCACAGGCGGCCATCCCGGCGGCGCTGCTGCTGGCGGTCTCCTTCGTCTCCGTCGGCCTGCTCGTGCGCCGTGGGGAGGTCGAGACGTGAGCGCCGCGCACGCCATCGAGGTCGCCGTCCGGCTCGACGAGGTCAGCAAGGCCTTCGGTGACGTCACCGCCCTCGACCGACGTCAGCCTGGAGCTGGAGTCGGGCACGATGCTGGCCCTGCTCGGTCCGTCGGGTTGCGGCAAGACGACCGCCTTGCGGCTCATCTCCGGGTTCGAGCAGCCGGATGCCGGCAGCGTCGAGGTGCGACGGTCGCCGCGTCGCCTCGCCGACCTCGATGGTGCCGCCCGAGCGTCGTCGCGTCGGGCTCGTCTTCCAGGACCTGGCGCTCTTCCCGCATCTGTCGGTCCGTGACAACGTGGCCTACGGCATCCGGCGCGACCCTGACCACGCCGTGCGCACCGACGAGCTGCTCGAGATGGTGGGCCTAGCCGGCGACGGTCGGCGCATGCCGCACGAGCTCTCCGGTGGCATGCAGCAGCGGGTCGCCCTCGCCCGCGCCCTGGCACCGCGCCCCGACGTGTTGCTGCTCGACGAGCCGTTCTCGTCTCTCGACCAGGCCATGCGCACGCAGCTGCGCGCCGAGGTCCGGCAGATTCTGCGCGAGGCTCGCCAGAGCGCCATCTTCGTGACCCACGACCAGGGCGAGGCGCTGACGGTGGCCGACAAGGTCGCGGTGATGACCCGCGGCCGGGTCCTCCAGGTCGCGCCACCCGAGCTCATCTACGCGGAGCCGGCGACGCCCTACGTGGCCACCTTCGTCGGCGTGGCCAACCTCGTGCCGGCCGACGTCAAGGACGGGCATGGCCGACACCCGGTTCGGCCTGGTGCCCCTCATCGGCAGCGAGCGGACGACCGCCCGACGGACACGCGCTGTGCCTGCTGCGCCCCGAGCACTTCAGCATCGAGGAAGCGCCCGACGGCCCGGCCTCGACCGACGGCTGGGAGGTCATCGACCGGCGCTTCTCGGGCTCCGAGATCCTGCTCGAGCTGCGCGGCGGTTGACGGCGAGCGACTCTGGGTCGAGGCCGGCAGCCGCGTCCGACACCTGGGACTCGGCGACCGCGTCAGCGTCACCCTGCGCGATGTCGAGACCGTCGCCTTCGGGCGCCGCGCCAGTATCGACACCACCAACCCGTCCGGCGCACCGACCATCGCATCTGGCGCACCGAACACCCTGTCGGGGGCCACCGCCGCCGTGGAAACGGTGGTGCCCCGCTCGGGGCCCCGGCGCTGAGCTAGCATCGCTGTCATGGAGAGCTTCGTGGAGTGCGTTCCCAACATCAGCGAGGGCAGCGACGGAGAAACGCTCGACGCCATCGCCGCGGCTATCGAAGGCCACGCCGGGACCTGGCTGCTCGACCGTACCGCCGACCCCGACCATGGGCGCAGCGTGTTCACCATCGCCGGCTACCCGGGTCGGGTCATGGCGGCCATGGAGGCCGCGCTCGCGGTGGCCGTCGAGCGCATCGACATGCGCGAACAGCAGGGCCGCCACCCGCGCCTCGGGCTCCGTCGACGTCATCCCCTTCGTGCCGCTCGGGGACACCACCATGGAACAGTGCGTCGATCGGTGCGCGCGAGTTCGCCCGGCGCGTCGCCGACCGCTTCGAACTGCCGGTCTACCTCTATGCACGAAGCGGCCCAGGCGGCCCGAGCGTCGCATCCTGGCCGAAATCCGGCGGCCGGGCTTCGAGGGTCTTGCCGAGATGATGGCCCAGCCGGGCGGCGAGCCGGACTTCGGGCCCACGCGCCCACATCCCACGGCCGGCGCCACCGTGGTCGGGGCTCGGCCATTCCTGATCGCCTTCAACATCCAGCTCTCCACGACCGACGTCAGCGTGGCTCGACGCATCGCCGCCCGCATCCGGGAACGCGATGGTGGCCTGCCGGCCGTGCAGGCCCTGGGCATCGATCTCGCATCTCAGGGCTGTGTCCAGCTATCGATGAACATCCTCGATCACCAGCGAACGCCGCTCTGGCGCGTCTGGGAGGAGGCCGAGCGCCTGGCCGCTGAGGAGCGCGTGAGCCTGCTCGATTCCGAGCTCATCGGCCTGGCCCCGGTCGGCCGCGCTCGTGGAGGTCGCCGATCACATCGGCTCAGGCTCATTCCATACGGCCGAGCAGCGCCTCAACGAAGCCGCGGCCTGGCTGCGCATCCGTCGCTTCGATCCGAGCATGGCGCTGGAGGTACGCCTGGCGCAGGCGCGCGGCGGACTGGATCCTCGAGGCGGCGGGCAGCGCCGTGTACGGACTAGGGGCGGCCGCGCTGTTCGAGCCGCACGACGGCGGTCTCGTTGGGGACCGAGGAGATGGTCACCTTCAGGCTCGAGACGGGCTGCAGGTCGGTCACGCTCATCTCCTTGAGGAACTTGTCGAGATCGCCCCCGGGGCAGCCGCAGCTTCGGTCAAGGGCAGCGGCACGACCAGGTGGGCGTCGAGCTGGCCGACGATCTCGGCCGCGTGAGCCGCACTCAGCTGTGGGCCGATGCCCAGGCAGACGATATCGACATGGCCGATCTCGCGGATGGTGTCCTGGTCGAGCAGATGGCCGACCTCGCCCAGGTGGGCGGCATAGATGCCGTCGAGCTCGAACACATACGAAGTGCCCATCGCCTCGTGCGGCACCTTGCTCGTTGTCGCGGAACGTGCGCACGCCCGTGACCATGACGTCGTGGACCTCGTACTCGCCGGGGGAGTCGAGCACGAAGGCGTTCTCGAGGCTGGTGGGCAGAGGTACGCCCAGGAGGCGAGAGGTCACGTCGGCCTTGGCGCTTGCTGCCACGACCAGAGGCGACCGTCGTCATCGGCCCGGCCGTACGAGACGATGTCCGCGGTCAGGCCACGGCCCGTGGGCCCGGCGATGGACCGGAATGGGTCTGCGGCGACGACCCCCTCACGTCCCTTGAGGCGAACGCATGAGCCGCCGTACCAGGTGATCTCCATGCTCTCGATGGTGCCACACGAGCGAGCACCACACCGGCAGCGCACAAGAAAGGAACGAGGGACGCCTGCCCAATCGGCGCCCCTCGTTCCAAGAGGGAGGGAGAGGGAACTGTGAAGTTATGTCTTCGCGGTTCCGTGCCGAGAACAGTAGCGCCCGACCGTGAAGGCACCAGACCGCGAACGATGAAGAAACGCATATCTGACAGGGGTTCCTGTCGCGCGTGATAGAGGTTCCTGCCGCGTGGCCCGTTCGTCCCGTGGGCGTTCGGCGACGGACTGGCAGAATGCCAGCCTATGGCATCCACACGATCGTTCTCCGACAGTCGTCCAGACGACGCGCCCGCCTCCTGGTCTGCGCGCTCATCCCCCGCTCCTGCTGGTCTCCACCAGGCGCTCGCACCCATCACAGCCCAGGACGCCTCGCCCGAGCCCGGGACGAGCCCGACCATCGAGGTCGCCTCGCTGCCAGAGGGCTTCGACAAGAAGATGGTCAACAAAGTCGACTGAGGTGATCGACACCGTCCGTCCGGTGCGCGGGCTTCCAGCGGCCGATGACGTGGCCTACCGCGTCATCGATGACGAGACCTTCCTCGAGGAGCTCAAGTCGCTCTTCCGCGAGGAGTATCCCGAGGCATATCTCGCCGCCGAGGACGATGCCTTCACGCGCCTCGGGCTGCTCGACGCGACGGCCAAGACCTCGAGAGCTCATCCTCAAGGTCTACGACAGCCAGGTGCTCGCCTACTACGACCCCCGGACCAAGACGTTCTCGCTCATCGGTCCGTCGAAGAAGATCGGCTCCCTCGAATCGATCGTCGTCGCCCACGAGTACGGCCACGCGCTCCAGGATGCCGAGTGGGACCTCGAGGGCCGTCGCATCAAGGAGCTCGATCGCTCCGACGCCATCCTGGCCCAGCAGGCACTCATCGAGGGCGATGCCACCGCGGTGATGTACGACTGGGCCGCGCGTGAGCTGAAGCTGGCCGACCTGCTCGCGGTCTCGGCTGAAGCGCCTGACCAGGCAGGATCAGAAGAAGCTGCGACCGATTGCCGGACATCCTGCAGCGCCAGCTGGAGTTCCCCTACATCGACGGCTTTGCCTTCGTCAACGCCATACGCGGACGTGGCGACTGGGCCGCAGTGGATGAGGTCTGGGAGGCCCAGCCGGTCTCGACCGAGCAGATCCTCCACCCCGAGCTCTATCCGAACGAGATGCCGGTGGAGATCGCCCTGCCTGACGTGGCTGCCGCGCTGGGGCCCGACTGGTCCAGCAGCTACACGCAGACGCTCGGTGAGATGCAGATCGGCGTCTGGGTCGCCGACGGCCGCAAGGGTCGCTCACTGTTCCCGGCACTGCCGGCACAGCTACCCAACGCAGACGCAGCCGCGGGTTGGGGCGGAGACCGGTTGGTCAGTCTCGATGGACCCGACGGCGCCTGGGCGGTGGTGTGGCAGACCGACTGGGATTCCATGAACGACCAGAAGGAGTTTCGCCAGGCTGCTCGTGAGGCCATGAAGGATCTGCCTGGAGCGCACTCCGCGGTCAGTGCCGATATCGCTGGAGGTCTATCCTCTCCTGTACTCGTGCTGGTGGCCGATAGCGAGGAGACCCTGGACGCTCTCGAGGTCGCCCTCGGTCTCTGACTCCTGATATCGCCGGCCGCCAACGAGTGAAGCGAGGAGCGGCGGACGATGAAGAAACTGACACTTGTGTCGGGAACGACGCAGATGGCCATCCGGGGGTGCTCGCAGGGCGCTTCGCGGTCCCGTATGGTCCGGCTGCCATGACTGACAGAAGCCGGAACCCGGCGACCCCACACGGTCCACCGACAACGCACCTACACCGCCCGAGTCCGAGGAGGCGGAGACGGCCAGCGAACAGCCTGAAGACGCGGACGTCGAGGCATCCGCCGACGACGAAGGAGTTGCGGGGGTCGCCGGCGAGTCCACGGAACCGACCGAAGGTTCCGACACGGAAACGGCCGACGACGCGGCAGCCGCCGAAGCCGAGGCCGGCGCAGGCGCTGCCGATGAGGATGCCGCCGCCGAAGCATCAGCCCCCGGGACCATCGCCGAGACCGAAGCTGAGGCAGCCGACGCCGCCGCTGCCGGAGCCGCCTGGACGACTACGCCCGTCGCACCCGATCCAGAGGCTACCGAGGCTGCCCTGGCTGCTCTCGCGGCCAAGCCTGAGGTCACCATCGAATCGCCCGAGGCGCCACCCGTTCCGCCGCCCGGAGTCGATGGCGAGCCACCCGACGAGGGCACTCCGGTCCTGCTCGTCGGGGGCATCCTCGTCGGTGCCTTCATCGTGGCGCTGGCCATCGTGCTCATCCTCTTCCGACCGTTCGACTCGATCTCCGAGGTCGATGCATCGCTGTCGCCGTCGCCGGTCGTCACCGAGGTCCCCAGCGCCAGCCCGTCCGCCATCGCATCCGTGGACACGCCCAACTTCCAGGGCCGCTCTCTCGACGATGCCGAAGCCATAGCCGCCGACTACGGACTCGTCGTCCGGGTCACTCCGGTCGAGACCGACGAGTTCGAGCCTGACACGGTGATCGACCAGGAGCCCGCGCCCGGCGAGGCCGTCGAGGCTGGCTCGACCATCGATCTGTCAGTCGCCCAGGCGGTGCCCACGACTCCGGTTCCGGATCTCGTTGGTCTGACGGAGAACAGGGCCGTCCGAGTTCTCGAAGACGCTGGCTTCAGGGTCGGCGACATCACTGATGATTACAGCGACGAGTTCAGAGCCGGATTCGTCATCAGTACCGACCCAGAGGTCGATACGGAGTTGCCAGCCGGCAGTAGCGTCGATCTGGTCGTGAGCGTCGGTCCCGAGACGGTGGCCGTGCCCGATCTCGTCGACCTGCCCGAGTTCGAGGCCCTCGCCGCCCTCGACGACGCCGGCCTGGCCGCCGGTGACAAGACCGAGGCCAACGACGCGACCATCGTCGCGGGCAACGTCATCAGCTCCGATCCCGCCGCCGACGCCGAGGTCAGCCCCGGCGCCGCGGTCGACTACGTGCTCTCGCTCGGTCCCGAGACCGTGGCCGTGCCCGATCTCGTCGACCTGCCCGAGTTCGAGGCCCTCGCCGCCCTCGACGACGCCGGCCTGGCCGCCGGTGACAAGACCGAGGCCAACGACGCGACCATCGTCGCGGGCAACGTCATCAGCTCCGATCCCGCCGCCGACGCCGAGGTCAGCCCCGGCGCCGCGGTCGACTACGTGCTCTCGCTCGGTCCCGAGACGGTGGCCGTGCCCGATCTCGTCGACCTGCCCGAGTTCGAGGCCCTCGCCGCCCTCGACGACGCCGGCCTGGCCGCCGGTGACAAGACCGAGGCCAACGACGCGACCATCGTCGCGGGCAACGTCATCAGCTCCGATCCCGCCGCCGACGCCGAGGTCAGCCCCGGCGCCGCGGTCGACTACGTGCTCTCGCTCGGTCCCGAGACGGTGGCCGTGCCCGATCTCGTCGACCTGCCCGAGTTCGAGGCCCTCGCCGCCCTCGACGACGCCGGCCTGGCCGCCGGTGACAAGACCGAGGCCAACGACGCGACCATCGTCGCGGGCAACGTCATCAGCTCCGATCCCGCCGCCGACGCCGAGGTCAGCCCCGGCGCCGCGGTCGACTACGTGCTCTCGCTCGGTCCCGAGACCGTGGCCGTGCCCGATCTCGTCGACCTGCCCGAGTTCGAGGCCCTCGCCGCCCTCGACGACGCCGGCCTGGCCGCCGGTGACAAGACCGAGGCCAACGACGCGACCATCGTCGCGGGCAACGTCATCAGCTCCGATCCCGCCGCCGACGCCGAGGTCAGCCCCGGCGCCGCGGTCGACTACGTGCTCTCGCTCGGTCCCGAGACGGTGGCCGTGCCCGATCTCGTCGACCTGCCCGAGTTCGAGGCCCTCGCCGCCCTCGACGACGCCGGCCTGGCCGCCGGTGACAAGACCGAGGCCAACGACGCGACCATCGTCGCGGGCAACGTCATCAGCTCCGATCCCGCCGCCGACGCCGAGGTCAGCCCCGGCGCCGCGGTCGACTACGTGCTCTCGCTCGGTCCCGAGACGGTGGCCGTGCCCGACCTCGTCGGGCCCCGCCGCCGATGCCGAGCAGACGCTCGCCGATGCCCGCCTCGTGGCCGGTGACGTGAGCGAGGCCTTCAGCGATGACGTCGCCGCCGGTGAGGTCATCAGCCAGGATCCGCCGCCGGCACCGAGGTGCGCCCCGGTTCGGCCGTCAGCTACGTGACGAGCTAGGGCGTCGAGACGGTGGCCGTGCCCGATCCTCGGGCCCCGCCGCCGATGCCGAGCAGACGCTCGCCGATGCCCGCCTCGTGGCCGGTGACGTGAGCGAGGCCTTCAGCGATGACGTCGCCGCCGGTGAGGTCATCAGCCAGGATCCCGCCGCCGGCACCGAGGTGCGCCCCGGTTCGGCCGTCAGCTACGTGACGAGCAAGGGCGTCGAGACGGTGGCCGTGCCCGATCTCTCGGGCCCCGCCGCCGATGCCGAGCAGACGCTCGCCGATGCCCGCCTCGTGGCCGGTGACGTGAGCGAGGCCTTCAGCGATGACGTCGCCGCCGGTGAGGTCATCAGCCAGGTACACCGCCGCCGGCACCGAGGTGCGCCCCGGTTCGGCCGTCAGCTACGTGACGAGCAAGGGCGTCGAGACGGTGGCCGTGCCCGATCTCTCGGGCCCCGCCGCCGATGCCGAGCAGACGCTCGCCGATGCCCGCCTCGTGGCCGGTGACGTGAGCGAGGCCTTCAGCGATGACGTCGCCGCCGGTGAGGTCATCAGCCAGGATCCCGCCGCCGGCACCGAGGTGCGCCCCGGTTCGGCCGTCAGCTACGTGACGAGCAAGGGCGTCGAGACGGTGGCCGTGCCCGATCTCTCGGGCCCCGCCGCCGATGCCGAGCAGACGCTCGCCGATGCCCGCCTCGTGGCCGGTGACGTGAGCGAGGCCTTCAGCGATGACGTCGCCGCCGGTGAGGTCATCAGCCAGGACCCGCCGCCGGCACCGAGGTGCGCCCCGGTTCGGCCGTCAGCTACGTGACGAGCAAGGGCGTCGAGACGGTGGCCGTGCCCGATCTCTCGGGCCCCGCCGCCGATGCCGAGCAGACGCTCGCCGATGCCCGCCTCGTGGCCGGTGACGTGAGCGAGGCCTTCAGCGATGACGTCGCCGCCGGTGAGGTCATCAGCCAGGATCCCGCCGCCGGCACCGAGGTGCGCCCCGGTTCGGCCGTCAGCTACGTGACGAGCAAGGGCGTCGAGACGGTGGCCGTGCCCGATCTCTCGGGCCCCGCCGCCGATGCCGAGCAGACGCTCGCCGATGCCCGCCTCGTGGCCGGTGACGTGAGCGAGGCCTTCAGCGATGACGTCGCCGCCGGTGAGGTCATCAGCCAGGATCCCGCCGCCGGCACCGAGGTGCGCCCCGGTTCGGCCGTCAGCTACGTGACGAGCAAGGGCGTCGAGACGGTGGCCGTGCCCGATCTCTCGGGCCCCGCCGCCGATGCCGAGCAGACGCTCGCCGATGCCCGCCTCGTGGCCGGTGACGTGAGCGAGGCCTTCAGCGATGACGTCGCCGCCGGTGAGGTCATCAGCCAGGATCCCGCCGCCGGCACCGAGGTGCGCCCCGGTTCGGCCGTCAGCTACGTGACGAGCAAGGGCGTCGAGACGGTGGCCGTGCCCGATCTCTCGGGCCCCGCCGCCGATGCCGAGCAGACGCTCGCCGATGCCCGCCTCGTGGCCGGTGACGTGAGCGAGGCCTTCAGCGATGACGTCGCCGCCGGTGAGGTCATCAGCCAGGATCCGCCGCCGGCACCGAGGTGCGCCCCGGTTCGGCCGTCAGCTACGTGACGAGCAAGGGCGTCGAGACGGTGGCCGTGCCCGATCTTCGGGCCCCGCCGCCGATGCCGAGCAGACGCTCGCCGATGCCCGCCTCGTGGCCGGTGACGTGAGCGAGGCCTTCAGCGATGACGTCGCCGCCGGTGAGGTCATCAGCCAGGAACCCGCCGCCGGCACCGAGGTGCGCCCCGGTTCGGCCGTCAGCTACGTGACGAGCAAGGGCGTCGAGACGGTGGCCGTGCCCGATCTCTCGGGCCCCGCCGCCGATGCCGAGCAGACGCTCGCCGATGCCCGCCTCGTGGCCGGTGACGTGAGCGAGGCCTTCAGCGATGACGTCGCCGCCGGTGAGGTCATCAGCCAGGATCCCGCCGCCGGCACCGAGGTGCGCCCCGGTTCGGCCGTCAGCTACGTGACGAGCAAGGGCGTCGAGACGGTGGCCGTGCCCGATCTCTCGGGCCCCGCCGCCGATGCCGAGCAGACGCTCGCCGATGCCCGCCTCGTGGCCGGTGACGTGAGCGAGGCCTTCAGCGATGACGTCGCCGCCGGTGAGGTCATCAGCCAGGATCCCGCCGCCGGCACCGAGGTGCGCCCCGGTTCGGCCGTCAGCTACGTGACGAGCAAGGGCGTCGAGACGGTGGCCGTGCCCGACTCTCGGGCCCCGCCGCCGATGCCGAGCAGACGCTCGCCGATGCCCGCCTCGTGGCCGGTGACGTGAGCGAGGCCTTCAGCGATGACGTCGCCGCCGGTGAGGTCATCAGCCAGGACCCGCCGCCGGCACCGAGGTGCGCCCCGGTTCGGCCGTCAGCTACGTGACGAGCAAGGGCGTCGAGACGGTGGCCGTGCCCGATCTCTCGGGCCCCGCCGCCGATGCCGAGCAGACGCTCGCCGATGCCCGCCTCGTGGCCGGTGACGTGAGCGAGGCCTTCAGCGATGACGTCGCCGCCGGTGAGGTCATCAGCCAGGACCCCGCCGCCGGCACCGAGGTGCGCCCCGGTTCGGCCGTCAGCTACGTGACGAGCAAGGGCGTCGAGACGGTGGCCGTGCCCGATCTCTCGGGCCCCGCCGCCGATGCCGAGCAGACGCTCGCCGATGCCCGCCTCGTGGCCGGTGACGTGAGCGAGGCCTTCAGCGATGACGTCGCCGCCGGTGAGGTCATCAGCCAGGTACCCGCCGCCGGCACCGAGGTGCGCCCCGGTTCGGCCGTCAGCTACGTGACGAGCAAGGGCGTCGAGACGGTGGCCGTGCCCGATCTCTCGGGCCCCGCCGCCGATGCCGAGCAGACGCTCGCCGATGCCCGCCTCGTGGCCGGTGACGTGAGCGAGGCCTTCAGCGATGACGTCGCCGCCGGTGAGGTCATCAGCCAGGATCCCGCCGCCGGCACCGAGGTGCGCCCCGGTTCGGCCGTCAGCTACGTGACGAGCAAGGGCGTCGAGCCGGTCGAGATCCCGGACGTGCGTGAGCGATCCGAGACCGAGGCCACCGCAGCGATCGAGGCCGCCGGCCTGACCGTGGGCCAGGTCGACGTGCGCACCAACGCGACCATCCCCGCCGGTTCGGCGGTCAGGACCGAACCTGCCGCGGGCACCGCGGTCGACAAGGGTTCGGTCGTCGTGCTCGTCATGAGCAAGGGCCCCAAGCAGGTCGAAGTGCCTGACCTCGCGGGCCTCCCAGAGGCCGACGCGGTCGCGGCCCTCGAGGCCGCAGAGTTGACCGCCGACGGTTCGGGCCAGGCCTTCAGCGATGACGTCGCCGCCGGTGAGGTCATCAGCCAGGTACCCGCCGCCGGCACCGAGGTGCGCCCCGGTTCGGCCGTCAGCTACGTGACGAGCAAGGGCGTCGAGCCGGTCGAGATCCCGGACGTGCGTGAGCGATCCGAGACCGAGGCCACCGCAGCGATCGAGGCCGCCGGCCTGACCGTGGGCCAGGTCGACGTGCGCACCAACGCGACCATCCCCGCCGGTTCGGCGGTCAGGACCGAACCTGCCGCGGGCACCGCGGTCGACAAGGGTTCGGTCGTCGTGCTCGTCATGAGCAAGGGCCCCAAGCAGGTCGAAGTGCCTGACCTCGCGGGCCTCCCAGAGGCCGACGCGGTCGCGGCCCTCGAGGCCGCAGAGTTGACCGCCGACGGTTCGGGCCAGGCCTTCAGCGATGACGTCGCCGCCGGTGAGGTCATCAGCCAGGATCCCGCCGCCGGCACCGAGGTGCGCCCCGGTTCGGCCGTCAGCTACGTGACGAGCAAGGGCGTCGAGACGGTGGCCGTGCCCGATCTCTCGGGCCCCGCCGCCGATGCCGAGCAGACGCTCGCCGATGCCCGCCTCGTGGCCGGTGACGTGAGCGAGGCCTTCAGCGATGACGTCGCCGCCGGTGAGGTCATCAGCCAGGATCCCGCCGCCGGCACCGAGGTGCGCCCCGGTTCGGCCGTCAGCTACGTGACGAGCAAGGGCGGGACGCCGTTCGTCTTCGTCCCAGCCGTGCGTGATCTGCCGGCGCCCGACGCTATCACCGCCATCGAGGACGCTGGCCTGGTGGTTGGAGAGACCATCGAACAGTCCCACGAGAAGGTCGCGGCAGGTAGTGCAATCAAGACCGACCCGGCCGCCGACTCCGAGCTCTTGCTCGGATCGTCCGTGACGCTGTACGTGTCGAATGGGTCCAGCGTTCGCACCATCCCCGAGGTCAAGGACCAGCCGGCCGAGGAGGCCCAGGCGGCACTCGAGGCCCTCGGCCTGGAGGTCGAGGTCGCGCAGAAGACCAACGCCAACGTGGCTGCCGGTGACGCCGTCAAGACCGCTCCCGCCGCCGGCCAATCGGTGGCCGTCGGTTCGACGGTCACGCTGACCGTCAGCAAGGGTCCCAAGCCGGTCCTCGTCCCCGACGTCGTGGGCCTGCCCAAGGCCGAGGCGAACCAGGCCATCAAGGCTGCCGGCCTCACGGTCGGTGAGACCGCGGTGGTCGAGGATGACGCGCCGCAGGACACCGTCCTCACCCAGGATCCCGCGCCCGACAGCCAGGTCGTCAAGGGCTCGGCGGTGGCCTACACCGTCAGCTCCGGCCCGGCCGATGTGACCATCCCCGAGGTCAAGGACCAGCCGGCCGAGGAGGCCCAGGCGGCACTCGAGGCCCTCGGCCTGGAGGTCGAGGTCGCGCAGAAGACCAACGCCAACGTGGCTGCCGGTGACGCCGTCAAGACCGCTCCCGCCGCCGGCCAATCGGTGGCCGTCGGTTCGACGGTCACGCTGACCGTCAGCAAGGGTCCCAAGCCGGTCCTCGTCCCCGACGTCGTGGGCCTGCCCAAGGCCGAGGCGAACCAGGCCATCAAGGCTGCCGGCCTCACGGTCGGTGAGACCGCGGTGGTCGAGGATGACGCGCCGCAGGACACCGTCCTCACCCAGGATCCCGCGCCCGACAGCCAGGTCGTCAAGGGCTCGGCGGTGGCCTACACCGTCAGCTCCGGCCCGGCCGATGTGACCATCCCCGAGGTCAAGGACCAGCCGGCCGAGGAGGCCCAGGCCGCACTCGAGGCCCTCGGCCTGGAGGTCGAGGTCGCGCAGAAGACCAACGCCAACGTGGCTGCCGGTGACGCCGTCAAGACCGCTCCCGCCGCGGGCCGATCGGTGGCCGTCGGCTTCGACGGTCACGCTGACCGTCAGCAAGGGTCCCAAGCCGGTCCTCGTCCCCGACGTCGTGGGCCTCAGCGAGACCGACGCCGCGGCAGCCATCACGGCCGCCGGACTGCAGACCGGCGAGCGCTCTGAGGCCAACGACGAGTCGGTCCCGGCCGGGGGCGTCGTCCTCCAGGAACCCGTCGAGGGGACAGTCGTCGACAAGGACAGCCTGGTCGACTTCACGATCTCGCTTGGACCGGTAGTCCAGTCCTTCGGCCAGGGCGGTTCACTGTCGAATGAGACGGTCACTGGGCAACTCGATGCTATCGCCAGCGACGTGCCGGCCATACGTGAGCTCGACCTCGAGGGCACGCCGTACGACGGCACCAGCGCTCGGGAGCAGGGGCTCGATCGCTGGCTGAGCGGGTCGGGATCCTCCATGACCCGTCCGCACTCAAGGCCGAGGAGAAGGCACTGAAGCGGCTGGGCCTGCTTGGCAGCGGCGACGATCTGCCAGGCCTGCTCGAGGATCTCTACGGGCAGCCTCTCGCCATCGCCTATCTCGAGGATGATGGTCGCCAGTCCATCATCGATTCCATCGACAAGCTCGATGCGGAGCAGCGCGCCGAGGCCGCGCGCGGAGTTCGGCCGCGCCGCCACCCTCCAGGAGTTCGGCAGTGATGCCGCACGAGTCAGCGACAAGACCGTGGCGATCAGGCACTCGCGGCCTATGCACTCGAGCAGGGCGACGGCACCGCCGTGATGCTCGAATGGTCGGCCGAACGTCGGGCGACGACCAGCCAAGGCCAACAGCGTCATCGTGCCCGGTGACGATGGCGTCTACGCGTCGATGCCGCTCCTGCTGCAGCGCGAGTACTCGTTGCCGTTCCTCGAGGGGCGCATCTTCGTCGATCGAGCTGCGCAAGAGCGGTGGCTGGGGCAGCGTCGATGGGGCCTGGGGTCGGCTGCCCGAGTCGACCGAACAGATCCTGCACCCGAAGGTCTATCCCAACGAGCGCCCCACCACGGTCGGCATGGACGACGTGGCTGGTCGCCTCGGGGGTGGCTGGAAGGAGAAGTGGCAGCAGACCATGGGCGAGCTCCGCCTTGGCGTCTGGCTGGCCGATGGACAGCCGGGAACGCAAAAAGGGCCCAAGACTGCGGTGAAGCTGCCCAAGGCCAACGCCGCTACCGGGTGGGGTGGTGATCGCCTCGTCAGCCTCGACGGACCCGACGGTCAGTGGGCGATCGTGTGGCAGACCGGATGGGATGCGCCAGACGACGTCGATCAGTTCGTGAAGGCGGCCGACGCCGTTATCGCGGACCTGCCCGGCGCACATGTGATCACGACGGATGACATCTCCAGTGGCGTCTCCAACCCGGCGCTGGTCCTGTTGACCGGGAGCGATGCCACCCTCGCTGCCGTCGCCGATGCTCTCGGCGTCGCATTCGCCCCCGCCGGCGAGTAGCTCGAACGGGCCCGCCAGGGTCCACCACAGAACGACGAAGGCCGGGCATCGCGCCCGGCCTTCGTCGTGAGTTCGAGGGTGCCCTGGAAATCGCGGCAGGGACTGAGCTACATCGACTCCGGGGCTGAGATGCCCAGTAGCGCCAACGCGTTGCGGATGGCAGCCCGGGTCACGCTCACCAGCGCGAGACGGCCGGCCGACGTCGCTGGGTCATCTGGATCGATGACGTGGCGATCGCGGTAGAAGGCGTGGAAGGTGGTGGCCAGTTCCATGGCGTAGGTCGTGACGCCGTGCGTCTCTTCGGAGAGTGCGCCGTCTTCGACGACCTCGGGCAGGCGCAGCACCTCCCGTGCCAGGCCGGTGGCGACCTCATCGTCTTCGAGCACACCGCTGAAGACGCTCGCGGGCGTGAGGCCGACAGCGGCTGCCTTGGCCAGGATGGAGCTGATGCGTGCGTGGGCGTACTGCACGTAGTAGACCGGGTTCTCCGATGACTGCTTCTTGGCCAGCTCGATGTCGACGTCGATGGGTGAGCTCGCCGACCGTGAAGCGAACGACCATCGGGCGGCATCGACGCCGAGCTCCTCGAGCAGCTCGTCGAGCGTGAGGAACTCGCCCGAGCGCTTGCTCATGGGCACCTCGACTCCGTCGCGTACGAAGCGCACCCAGGCCACCAGCAGCATCTCGACGGCGTCCTTGTCGAGACCCATGGCCTCGGCCGCGTTGCGGACGCGGGCGACGGTACCGTGGTGGTCGGCGCCCCAGATGTAGATGAGCTTGTCGAAGCCGCGGCTGAACTTCTCGGTGACGTAGCCGATGTCTGAGGCGAAGTATGTGGGCTGGCCCCCAGAGCGATAGATGACGCGGTCCTTGTCGTCGCCGAAGGCCGTCGAGCGGAACCAGGTGGCTCCGCCATCCTCGTAGACGTGCCCGCCTTCGCGCAACCGTTCGACCGAGCGGCCGACCCAGCCGTCGTCGTGGAGGCTGGCCTCGCTCTTCCACACGTCGAAGTGGACGCCGAGGCGCTCGAGGCTCTCCTCGATGCCGAGCACGAACGCGCTCCTGTGCCCAGTCGCTGACGATGCCGTCGCGGTCGGCGCCCGGTGCGGTCGCTGCCTCCCAGACCTCCTCGGGCAGTTCATCGGCGAGCTCGTCGACGTAGCCGCCGCGATAGCCGTCCTCGGGCAGCTCCTCGCCGGGCTTCCGGGCGATGACCGAGGCCCCGAGGTTGCGGATCTGCGCGCCCGAGTCGTTGAAGTAGTACTCGCGAGTGACGTGGTGGCCGCCGCCCTCGAGGACGCGGCAGAGGAGGTCGCCGACGAACGCGCCGCGAGCGTTGCCCACGTGCAGCGGACCGGTCGGATTGGCCGATACGAACTCGACGTTGAGGTGGAGTGGCCGCTCCTGGTCGACGCGGCCGAAGCTCGTCGCCCGGCGGCCCGGGCCTCGTCGAGCACGTCCTCCAGCCACGCGGCCGAGAGGCGCATGTTCAGGAAGCCCGGCGGGGCCACCGCGACTTCGCTCAGAGCCTCACTGCCGGGAACGGCGGATAGCGCCACGGCCAGTGCCTCTGCGATCTGCAGCGGCGAGCGACGCATCGGCCGCGCCAGCTTCATGGCCAGGTTGGCGGCGAGGTCGCCGTGGTCGGGGTTCGACGGCCGCTCGATCTCGATGTCAGGCCGCTGATCCGACGTCGATGGTCGGCAATGCCTCGGACTCGGTCGCGTGCGCCCAGGCCTCGTCGACGAGCGCGCGGATGCGCGAGCGCACGGAGAGCACGGCTGGCCGAGTGCCGGTCACCGGGCCTTCCCGATGGTGACCACCATCTCAGGCTCGGCCAGACGGACCGTGCCCGGGAAGATGTCTTCGGCAGCCCGCAGCGCAGCCCCTGGGATCGTGGGAGTCGAGGATGTGGGTCAGGATCAAGTGATCGGCTCCTCCGCGTCGGGCGACATCGGCCGCTTCGTGGCGCTCAGGTGGTTGGCACTGGGGATGGGTCGCGGGTCGACCAGAATGCCTCACAGAGCACGGTGTCACCCTCGTGGATGAGCGGCAGCAGGTCATCCGCGCGGCCACAGTCGCCGCTGTAGACCAGACCTGGTCCATCGGGGTCGGCCTCGTCGCTGACTCGGAAGGCGTGGCTGTTCTGCGAGTGCGTGACCGGGCGCGCCTCGACGGTGAAGGGGCCGATCTGACGGATGCCCTCGATGACGTCGGGGCCGACCATGAAGTCGAGGAAACCTTCCTCGCCCATGAACGCGTCGTAGCGCTCGACGCAGCCCGGTGGGCACGTGCAGGCCGATTCCCCGCGGCTGACCGTAGTGGTAGTAGAGCAGGTTGCGAAGCGGGATGAGGTCGACGTGGTGGTCGCCGTGCATGTGGCTGACGACCACGGCCGTGATGGTAGCGGGGTCGCGATGGGGGAAGACCGAACCCAGCGAGCCCTGGCCCAGATCGAGGAGGATGGCCGCGTCGCCGAGTCTCCAGCATGTAGCAGGACGACGGCCGACACGGGTCGCTCGGACCAGGCGGCGGACGAGCCGAGGACCGTGAGCTTCAGGCCCACGGGGTGATGCGCTGCGAGCTCCGGGTCATGTCCCTGGCTCCCTCGTCCTACGTTGGTGGCGATCGTCCGCGTTCGCCAGCCTGGCAGCGATGGCGGCCGCTTCGTTGATGCGGTCAGGAAGCACCACGATACCGGCTTCCTGCGCACCCTCCCAGCCGGCGCACTTGCCACCGACTGCCAGGATGGGGCGGGCCCCGCTCGCCTGCAGGGCCTCGGCGACCTCGAGCGCGCGCGACCTGGTCCGCCTTCTGCACGATGGCGACGACGGCGACGCGCGCGCGGTTCTGCTCGCATGACGTGGACCCAGCTGGCGACCGGAACGTCGGCTCCGAGGTAGAGCACGCCCACGCCGAGACGCCGCACGGCCACCGCGAAGGCCAGTGCGCCCAGCTCGTGACGCGAGCCCGGCGGCAGGCCGACGACGACCAGTGGGTCACTCACGGACGCGGCCGCTTCGTACAGCGCTGACAGGCGCCGGTGGACGGCGGCGCTGGCGGCGTGCTCGGCGGCCACATCGAGCTCGCCCTCGCTCCAGGCGTTGCCGAGTGCCACGAGGGCCGGCATCAGCAGGTCGTCGACGATCGACTCGAACGAGCCCAGCGCGAACATCTCGTCGAGCGCGGCGCCGGTCGCGCTGATGTCCATGACCCGAGCGACCTCGACGAAGCGCGCGATGAGCTCTGCCTGTCGCGCGTGTGCGCCTTCCTCGGTGAGGGGGGCCGGCACAGCCAGGGGTGCCGGCACGACGGCGACCTCGCCCGCCAGGACGGCCCGGCTGGCCTCACTGGCGGTCCAGCCCGACTCGGTCAGTTCGCGCACGCGCACGAGCGTCGCGATGGCCTGCGTCGTCGTAGAGGCGGTAGCCGGAGGCGGTGCGCTGTGGGCTGACCACGCCGTAGCGGCGTTCCCACGCGCGGATGAGGGGAACGCTGACGCCGGAGCGGATCGAGGCTTGCTTGATGCTGTACATGCTTTGTCGATGATAGCAGCCTCATTTCAACCTGCAAACACTTGACAGGCCCTCGACACCTCGCTACTATTCGGTGCCTACACGTGAACAAACCCAGTACAAATCGCAACCGACACCACGGAGCGAGGAGGTAGAACATTTGACAATCGTTGTACACCTCGTTACAGTGTTAGGCAACAGGTAAGCAAACCCTGGACAAACCGGTAGCGCAACAGAGAACGAGGAGGCAGGCAACGTGACACAACGGTGGCGCCCCTGAAGGGCCCACAGAACCGGGTGTAGAGCACCCGCCAGCGCATCGATACAAGCGGCTCCAGAAGCCCGCTGCTCCATCCGACTAGCCACCCAAGGCAAGACGACAACATCCGAAAGGAAGAACTCACAAATGCGAACGAACAAGATCCAGGTCATCGGCGCCGCAGCCGCCCTCGCCGCCGTCATGGCACTCCCCGCCGGCGCCTTCGCGCAGGACGAGGAAAGCGCGATGGTCCGCGTCGGCCACTTCAGCCCTGACGCTCCCGCTGTCGACATCTACGCCAACGGCGCAGTCCTCGCCGGTCTTGAGGGCGTCGAGTTCGGCATGCTCTCCCCGCTACATCGAGGTCCCCGCTGACACCTACGCCCTCGCCGTCGTGGTTGCCGGTGAAGACCCGGCCGACGCCACCGTCATCGCCGCGGACGTGCCCTTCGAGGCCGGCTAGCAAGACCACCGTCGCTGCCACCGGTTTCGTCGCTGACATCGCCCCCGTGCTCCTGAACGACGACTTCGTTCTCGAGGAGGGCATGGCCCAGGTGCGCGTCGTGCACTTCAGCCCCGATGCTCCCCGCGGTCGACATCGCCCCTGATGGTGCTGAGGCCCTCATCCCCGGCCTGGCCTTCCCGGAGTTCGCCGGCTACGTCGCGCTCGCCGAGGCTGAGTACGACCTCGAGGTCCGTCTCGCCGGTACCGAGGATGTCGCGCTCCAGCTCGATCCGCTGGCTCTCGCCGGCGACACCGCCTACACCGTCTTCGCCATCGGCTCCGCCGCTGACGGCACCCTGATGGCGCTCCCCGTCGTCGACGGTACTGCCGACATGGGTGGCGAGATGACCGAGGACGAGATGGCTGAGGAGTCTCCGAGCTAAGCCCCGTATCCCCGACTACCTTGAGCTGGCGGCGGTCCGAAGCAGATGCGACGCCGCCAGCTCGATCCCACCACTGCAAAGGAACCCATTCCCATGACACAGCAGCTCTCCCTCGGCCGCAAGATCGCGATGCTCGGTACGGCAGCCGCACTGGCCGCGGTCATGGCCATCCCCGCCGCTACGGCCGCCCAGGATGAGAACGCGATGATCCGCGTGCTCCACGGCGCCGGCGATGCGCCCGCCGTCGACATCTACGCCGACGGCGGACTCATCGGCGAAGGCCTCGCCTTCGGTCAGATCAGCGACTACATCCCGGTCGCCGGCGGCGAGTACCAGGTCCAGGTCGTGCCGAGCGGTGTCTCGCTCGAGGACGGCCCCATCGTCATCGACGCCACGCTGACGTTCGACGCCGGCACCATGACCACAGTGGCAGCTACCGGTAGCCTGGCCGATGGCATCATCCCGCAGGTCATCGCCGACGCCCCCGCTCCCTCGGCGACACCGCTCAGGTCCGCGTCGCTCACCTCAGCTACGACGCCCCCGCGGTCGACATCGCGCTTGACGGCGGAGACGTCGTC
Source organism: uncultured Chloroflexia bacterium (assembly GCA_963705425.1). GTDB lineage: Bacteria > Chloroflexota > Limnocylindria > Limnocylindrales > CSP1-4 > JAFMJV01. The sequence continues at coordinate 327,582 of CAVPJO010000006.1, forward strand.
GTCGCTGACCTGTCCTACCCCGACAACACGGAGTACCTGGCGCTTCCCGGCGGCGCGTACGACCTCGAGATTCGCCCGACCGGCACCACTGACGTGGCTTTCGATATCCCCGAGATCACCGTTTCTGATGGCGTCAGCTACACCGTCTTCGCGGTCGGTGGCCTAGCTGACGGCAGCTTCACGGTCGTGCCGGCCGTCGATGCAGCCATGGCCGGGGTGCGCGTCGGCCACTTCAGCGCCGACGCTCCCAACGTGGATGTCTATGCCAACGGCGGCGCCATCCTCACCGACGTAGCCTTCGGCGCCCTGTCCGACTACCTCTATGTGCCGGCTGGCACCTACCAGATCCAAGTCGTCCCGACCGGCGCCTCGCTCGAAGAAGGCCCCGTCGTCATCGACGCTGAGCTTACGTTCGACGGTGGCACTCTGACCACGGTCGCGGCCACCAACGATCTTGCCAACATCACCCCTGTCGTCATCAACGACAAGCGCGTCACGCCCAAGGCTACCGGCGCCAAGATCCGCGTCGTCCACCTCAGCGCCAATGCGCCCAAGGTGGACGTCGCGCCTGACGGCAGCGGCGCCAAGGGTGCCATCTTCAAGAACCTCAAGTTCGGCGAAGCCAAGGGCTACAAGAACGTGCCCGCCGGTGAGGTCGATCTCGACATCCGTCCCGCTGGCAAGAAGGCCGTTGCCTTCGACATCCCCGCGCTCTCGCTCGAGGACGGCGTGGCCTACAGCGCCATCGCCATCGGCCAGTTCCCCGACAGCTTCAACGTGATCCTCGTCGAAGAGGCATCCGTCAACTAGCGAACACTCCCCTGGACACCGTGTGAGGCCCGGCTCCCCCCGGCCGGGCCTCACACGGACTAGTCCATCCAGGGGCACCCCAGGGACCTCAACCAAGGAGACAACGAACGATGTACAAGAAGCTCATCGCCGGCGTGTTGCTGGCAAGCGTCGCCATCACCGCCATCGCCCCGGTCGCCAGTGCGGCCGAAGGCAAGGGTCAGATCAAGTCGAACAAGAACGCCGTCGAGCGAGTGGTCGGCTTCAGCGCAAACAACAACGACCGCCTGGACACGCTCATCGCCGCTGTGACCTGCGAGTACTTCGACGGTGCCGTCGCGAACCTGCTCGCTACCGCCGACCCGATCACCATCTTCGCGCCCACGGACTACGCCTTTCGCAAGCTCGGCCGTGCCGTCGGCGTGAAGGGCGGACTCACCCCGGCCAACGTCTGCTCGGTCGACGATCTGCTTGGCGAGGGCACCCTCTTCAACGTCCTCAGCTACCACGTCTTCGCTGGCGACAAGATCTGGTACAAGGAGGCTAAGGCCGCGCGAGGCAACGAGATCCCGATGTTCAACGGAGCCATGGCGGCGATCGGCGGCAAGGGCCAGACCGTGACCTGGGCCGGTGGCGAGGTCAAGGTCAAGAACATCCGCTCCTCCAACGCCATCATCCACGTCGTCGATGAGGTCGGTCTCCCGCCGGAGGCGTAACCGTCGGCTGGGCACTCACTCCCGGTCAATTCACTCCCTCCCTCTGTCAGTCGGGCCGGTCCTTCGGGGCCGGCCCGACTGATTCGTGGGAGCCGTGGCTGGCCAGTCCGGATGGCCCTCGAACGACCTGCCCGGCTGTAGGAGGGAGAGTGGCCCAGGTAACTGTCGCTCCTGGTCGCAGTAGGTGCCGCCGGGACCTACTGCCCATCGGCGTGCGAGTGGCGTCCACGCCCACGACCTGCGCGCAGTCCGAAACCCCCGAGGCTAGCTTCCGACTCTGCGCTCCCGTGCTCGTGCGGGGCGGTCCTGGAGACGTCGCGCGGACGCGTCCATCTCCTCGAAGAACGTGCCCAGGTGGGCACGCGCCGCTTGGGCTTCAGGCGAGAGACCGGTCAGCTCGAAGATGCGCGACCGGCGCACGAGCGGCATGGCTACGTCGTCGTGCTGGATGCGCGGGTCCTAGATGCCAGCCATGACGCGGTCAGCGACCGGATCATCGGAGCACCGGCCGGTGTTTCGGTGCGCCGCTCCGGCGTCCGACCCGAGGCAGGGTCGGTCCGGCGTCTACGGTTCCTTGTCAAAGTCGCGACCCAGGCCATCGGCACCAGTTCGTGCGGGTACCAGGCGACCGCCATCTTGAGTTTCGGTCGAGGAACTGGCCGGCCCCCGGTTCCAGATCGAGAGGCAAGTCGCGCAGCCTATGGCCAGGCGATGCGATCGGGACGGCTTGGCGGGACGGAGTCAGTCAGGGCTGGGGTCAAGATCGCCGTCGTGCCGGTCGCTGCCGGTCACTGCGCCCTGACCCCGGGGGTAGGCGCTGCGCTCAGGGCGCTGCGGGCCGACGGAGAGCGGAGCAACGGCCCCGTCGACATGGCGGCATAGGCGATCTCAGGCCCCCGATCTCGACGAAGGCGCTCGCCGATACGTGTGGCCTGCTGCGGTGGGTTACGGAGTAATCCTCGGACCGCACCGGCGATGAGTGGCCGAGACGCCGTGTTGGGGTCCAGCGCCACACCGACCAGGCTTCGTTCGATGGCGGCAGCGCCGTCGAACTGGTCGGTCGAGAAGGGCATGGCCAGCAACGGTACGCCAAAGGTCAATGCCTCGGTCACGGAGTTGTTGCCCGCATGGGTCACAAGCAGATCGGCGTGCTCGAGCAGGCTCACTTGCGGCAGGTGCGCCTGCACCAGCCAGTCATCGGGGATCGCCCCGAGCTCTGAGCGGTCGCCGGCTCCGATCGCGATGGCTACCCGCGCTTCGGTGCGGCGCAGCGCGGCGGCGACTCGGGCCAGCACGTCACCGCGAGCCGCCAGGAAGGTGCCGAACGAGACGACGACGAGTGGCCGGCTGTCGGACCGAGCGAGCCAGGCGGCCACCTCGGGATCGGACGCCTCGGAACGGACGGCACTGCCCAGGAACGCGTGGCGTGGCAGTCGGGCGGCTCGGATGGGTCCGTGAAGATCGGCCGGGTAGTTGTAAAGCACGAGGTCGCCGTGTGCCGCGAACGCATCCTCCACCGGCTCGGCGGCCGGAGCCATCGAGGTCAGTGCCTCGTTGTAGGCGGCGGTGAATGCCCTGGTCACTCCGCGCGCGGTGGCCCGCAGCGACTCCAGCGAGACGAGGTCCGGGTTGAGCGACGGTGGCCACGCGGACGGCACGCCGTAGACCTCGTCGCCGACGGGCAAGGCTGTCGGGTGGCCGACGACGACGTCAGCGTACGGCGCTCCGGCCGCACGCAAGCCGATGGTCGCGGCGAAGGCCAGGTGGTCGACGATCACCGCGTCGGGAGCATGGGACTCGAGGATGCGCATCGTGCGGCTCGCGACTTGGCGGGGCCGCCAGAGGAGGTCCGTGGCTCGCTGTTCAGCCTGGAAACGCAGGGTCTCGACCATGCCGCCCCGGGAAGCCTCGAAGAAGGCCTCGAGTGACTGCCTTTCCTCGTCCCTCGCAGCCGAGGAGCGGATGACGCCAGCGTTGGAGCCGCGCGACATGATCAGCTCGGTGTGCTCCATGCCTGACCGGCGTACCAGCGGGGCCATGGCTGGTCCGGTGGCCACCACCACGCGCTCACCGCGGGTCTGCCAGGCGCTCGCGATGGTCAACATCGGTAGCGCGTGCGACGCGTAGTCAGGGGTGATGACCAGGAGTGTCACGCGGCAGTCTCGGTCTGGGTCGCGACGGGCAGCCCCAGTGTGGCTGCACCCCCGCTGATGCGATAGACGGCCGACATGGTGCGAGCCATGCGCTCCAGCGTGAAGCGATCCTCGACAACACGGCGCGCACGCGGGGCGGTCGATGCGTCCCGGGCCAGGTCGAGCGTGCTCTCGATCGCCTCCGACAGGGCGATGACATCCGTGGTATCGACGAGCAGGCCGGTCAGACCGTGCTCGACATACGTTGCCGGACCACCGTCGCGGGGTGCCACCACGGGCAGGCCGGCGGCCATGGCCTCGACGACCGCGAGGCCGAACTCCTCCTTGCGGCTGGCGCAGGCATAGGCCCCGCCCTCGGCGATGAGCTCTCCCCAGCCTGCTTTCGCTGAGGCCAGCACCAGGGCCACGTCGTGGTGTGCACGCCGACCAAGAAGCACGACCTTGTCGGTGAGGCTCGGATGGCGCTCCATGAGGTGGTGGATGCGAGCAAGCTCCGCGGATTCCGAGGCTGAGGGCTGGTGCACATCGCCGCCCACGATGACGAGGTTGGCCCGGTCGGCGAGCGCGCGGTCAAAGGCGAACGCTTCGACGAGGCGGGTCATGCCCTTGTGTTCATGCAGGCGTCCCACGCTCACGACCAGGGGCAAGCCATGGCGTTCGACCGGCAGGGCCCTGATGGCGCGCTGCAGATCGCTGATGACGGCTGGTATCGTGGCGGCCTCGCCGACGATCGCCGCCGCATCGTCAGCGACGTTGGTGTCGATGCCCTCGGGCACGACCGTGTAGCGAGGCGGACCGGCGCTGAGGTCGATGCCGGTGAGGGTCTCGATCTGGTCGGGCAGATCCGTTCGCGGAAAGAGGACCAGTTCACGGGCGTCCCGCGCCAGCCGCTCCACGAGCCTTGCTCGGAACCACAACGCGGAGCGCGCATCCTCGCCCGCGAATGCCTGGCGGTCCAGCGATCCGGTCGCTTCGGCAGCCGCGATCGGACCGTGCGGATCGGGCGCCAGGGTGAACACCGTGGGGATATCCAGCTCACGAGCGACAGCGGCGGCGGCGAGGCTGCCCGGATCGGCCATGCGCAGGTGCAGGACATCGGGCAGCGGGCCCGCCAGAAGCGCGGTACGGATGCCGCGTCTTGCCGCGACGACCGAGGGCCAGCCGCTCGCGAAGCTGACGCCTTCGCCGTCGGCGAGGGCGACGCCTTCAAGGCGATGGCCTACGTGGGATCGATGGGCAGCGGCCGCTGTCGCGGCGCCAGCGCGAACGATGGTGATGGTCTCAGCGACGCGCCGCTGGTCGGACAGCGCATTGCCCAGCTGCGGCAGCAGCGTGGCCAGGCCGCCCACCGCGGCGAGGTGGACCTGTGCCACACGCATGCCGGCCGTTCGACCATGGTCGCGGCGGGGCCCACGTCGTGTCAGATGGCGTTGCGCTCTGGTGTCACGGACGGCCTGTCCCAGGGCATCGTCGGCCGTGGCCAGAGGCCCGAGGGTGGCCGGCAGCCGCTCGCTCAGTCGCTCTGTGAACGCAGCGATCGCCGCGGCGCGCACGGCGACGGGCTCCGTCCCATCAAGGGCGATGTGCTCGAGGATCCCCGAGCCCGCTGCCCGGGCACGAGACCGATGGTCTCCACCAGATGCCGGCGCACATCGGCCGAACCGGTCTCACGGAGGGCGGACTCGAGGGCCGCAAGGACGAGGCCGGGGTCGGTGGTTGCCCATGTTGCCAGCGCTCGCTGGGCGTGCATGCCGGCGATGTCACCGAGCGCGACTGCACGGGCCAGCAAGCGCATCAGACCCGGTGTCGACGGACGGCTGCCAAGTACCCATGTCGCGTGGTTGTCGAGCCCTGTCACGGCGTCCATCATGAGATCGGCCAGGGCGTCGTCGGCATGCACACCGGGGACCCTGCCCAAAGCATGAACGGCGGCCAACGCCGTCACGCTGTCGGTGTCGTCAGCAACGGCCTCGAGGATGGGTTCGAGCAACACCGTTGCACTGATGCCTTCATGCACGGACCGATCGACGACGCGCATGAGTTCAGGCACCACGCGCATGGCGCTGAGGATGGTCGGCGCGCGCCGCACCCGGTCGAGCGCGGAAGCGACCTGGAGGGCCGGTCTCGCAGGGCTCTGCAGCCACTCGAGGACGGGGTTCGCGCGGCGCGCGCCGTCGTAGCTGGTTCGGGAGGCCGCGCTGAAGGGGACCTCGATCATGGCCATCGCTCCGCTCGCGGCCTAGGCGGCCGCGCGAGCCTCCTCCGGCGTGGCGTCGGCGATGCTCACCGTGGTGTGGTCCCGTCCCAGGTACGTGGCCAGACCCTGTTCGAGCGGCGTGAGCGTTCGCGGCATGGCCCTGAGCAGGGGTGCCACGTCGACGGCGGCCGGCTGATTGACGAAGTCGACAGCGTCCGGCGTCAACGGTGGGTTGGGCAGGAGGCGCATTGGCCAGGCTGCGATCTTGACCAGCGCGGCCGGCGCCGGCAGCAGGAGTCTGCGCGTGCCGGCGACAGCCATGGCACGTTGGAGGACCTCGCGCATGGTCATCGCCTCGGGTCCGCCGATCTCGAAGGTCTGCTCGCTGGCGGCTTCCTGCTCGAGCGAGTCGGCGGCCAGGGCCGCCACATCGTGGACGAACACTGGCGCCAACTGCTGGCTGCCGAAGTTGGTCATGGGCACGAACGGCAACGCCCTGGCAAAGCCCAGGAAGCGGTTCAATGAAACGTCGCCGGGTCCGTAGACCCAGGTCGGGCGGATGATGGTCCAGGCCATGCCCGAGGCGCGTACGGCATCCTCGGCACGGGCCTTGGCGCGGAACCAGTGCTTGTCGGCATCGTGGCCGGCCCCGGCGCCAGAGATGTAGACGACGCGTCCTACCCCGGCCACCTTGCCGGCAGCGACCAGGTGCTCGGTGCCCGCGGCGTCGACTTCGTCGAAGGTATGGCCCTTCTTGGGCTGCTCGACGGGCAGGCCCGGGAAGGCGAGGGAGATGACGAGCTCGTCGACGTCGTGCAGCGCAGCCTGCAGGCTGTTGGTGTCGCGGACGTCGGCAGTGCGGATCTCGATGTCATCTGGGAGCTGCCCGCGGGCGGCTTCACCTCGGGAGGAGAAGACGATGACATGGCGCCCTCGACGACGCAGCTCCCGGGCGATCTCACCGCCCACGAAACCGGTGCCGCCCGCGACGGCGATGGTGCCGGGCGTCGCACCATCAGGCTCGCCAGCGGGTTCGAAGATATTGTCGATGGCGGTCGTCCGGAAGTCGAAGACGTGCTGCAACTGGGAGCGGACGACGAGGCGATGACCCAGCGCGCCGATGGGGCCGAAGGGCATCTCGTACTCGACGCGATCGTCCATGCGCACGCCACCCTCGACCTCAGCGAAGCGATGCTCGTGTACCCAGGACTTGTATGGCCCCTTCTCCTGACTGTCGCTGAAGCGATGGGGAGCATCCACCTCGTCGATTCGCGTTCGCCATCGGGTGGGGATGCCGAACAGCGGTCGCACGGTGTAGTCGATGAGCGAGCCCGTCGCCGTGGAAGGGTCCTCGGTATGGATATCGAAGTCCATCGAGCGCGGCGTGATGCGGCCGAGGTTCTCGGCGCGGGAGAAGAACTCCCACACGGTGTCGATGTCTGCCGCGATGGTGTGGCTGCCACTCAAGACATGCTTCTTCATCGGTCATCCTTTGTTGTACAGTGTTTGTACACTCTGGATGGTAGAGCGACGCTGCATGGATGTCAAGGGGTTGTACAATGTTTTCGGCAACGCTGTATAGGGTTGGAGACAAGGAGGCGTCGATGGGCACAGATCTTGCGAGCGGCTGGACGGCCGCGGTGGTGTGGTTTCGCCGCGACCTGCGCGTGGCCGACAACCCGGCGCTCATCGAGGCCGTAACGCGCGCGCGTCACGTCATCCCCCTCTTCGTGCTCGACGAGCGCTTGCTGGCCGGGGCGCCACCAGCCCGGGTCTGGTACCTGAAGCGCTCACTCGCCGAGCTGGACGCGTCACTGCGGGCCCGCGGCAGCGGCCTCCTGGTCAGGTCCGGCGAGCCGACGGAAGTGGTGCCGGCCGTAGCCCGGAAGTTCGGAGCGGAGGTCGTGATCGCCAGCCGGGACGTGACGCCGTGGAGCCATCGTCGTGATAGCCGCGTTGCCGCAAGCCTCGAGCTCGACGGCCGGCGTCTGGCGCTTCGGCCCGGCCTGCTCCTTGCCGAACCCGAGACCGTGCTCACCGGCAGTGGCACTCCCTACGGCGTGTTCACGCCGTTCTGGCGAGCACTGCAGCGCGCGCCTCGACGCAGCCTGGTCCCGCCACCGGACCGTGTCCCCACCACCGCGGCGCCGCCGGACGTGCCCGATCTGGGGGTCATCCCGGCACCGCTCGACGGCCTGCCCGATGCCGGTGAGGGTGCTGCCCTCGGGCGTCTGCACGAATGGGTCGGTGGTGGCCTGGCAGCCTATGAGTCAGGCCGTGATGTGCTCTCCGGCGAGGGCACATCCCACCTCGGGGCGGACCTCCACTTCGGGACGCTCTCGCCGTTGCAGGTCGAGACGGCCACGCTCGAAGCCGGCGATGACGCAACCTCGTTCGTCCGCCAGCTGGCGTGGCGCGAGTTCTACCATCACCAGCTCTTCTACCGCCGAGCGGACGGTGATGAGCCCGACAACCCGCTGATGGCTGCATTCCGCGACGAAGCCGACGATCCCGAGGCGGTCGCTGCCTGGCGCGAGGGGCGAACCGGCATCCCGGTCGTGGATGCCGCCATGCGTCAGCTGGCTGCCACGGGATGGCTCAGCAACCGTGCTCGTCTGGTGGTCGCATCGTTCCTGACCCGGCACCTGCTCATGGACTACCGCATCGGTGAACGGCACTTCATGCGCCACCTCATCGACGGCGACGTCGCCAACAACCGCGGCGGCTGGCAATGGACCGCCGGGGTCGGGGCCGATGCCCAGCCCTGGTTCCGCATCTTCAACCCGGTACGACAGGGCACGCGCTTCGACCCCGAGGGGCAGTGGGTCCGCAGCTGGGTGCCCGAGCTGGCGGGTGTCCCGGAGCGCTATGTCCACGCCCCGTGGGAGATGCCCGAGGCCGTGGCTATGGCGGCCGGTGTGCGCCCCGGAGAGACCTATCCGCGACCCATCGTCGACCTCGCTGCCGCCCGTGAGCGTGCCCTGGCCGCCTTCAAGTCAGCGACGGGACGTGGCTGACGGGTTCGCGTCGGCATTCGTCTTCGCGCGTTCTGCGCGTTCCGCGCGTTCCGCGTTCTGCTCGTCTGACCAGCTCACGGATGGAGCCGCGGAAGATGAGCAGGTGTGCCGGCAGCAGCAGATACCAGTAGAGCCGCCCACTCAGGCCCCTGGGCTCGAAGAAGGCCGTTTGCACGATCCTGCAGCCGGCAGGGTCATCGGTGATCTCGTACTGCAGCCAGGCGCGGCCCGGTACACGCATCTCCGCTCGTAGTCGAAGCAGCTCATCAGGACGCACCTCCTCGACCCGCCAGAAATCGACCGCGTCACCGACGCGCACGTGCTTCGGGTCGCGTCGACCGAGGCGCATGCCCGGGCCCCCGACCGCGCGGTCCATCAGGCCACGGATCGACCACAAGCGACCGCCATACGGCCAGCCGGCCTTGCCGCCGAGTCGTTCGACTTCGGCGAAGGTGGCACCCGCAGAGGCCCGGACACGCCGTCGCTGGCGGTCCACGATCATGCCCTCGCGGTTCGCGTCCTGGTCCAGATCGGGGTGCCCCGGTAGACCCAGCGAGTCGAACCAGGTGGTCTCCACGTCATGTCGATCGCTGCGATCGATGGCTCTCTTGACCGCGGCCTCGAAGGGCATGGGTTCCACGTCGTAGGCCCTGGCGGGCTCCGGGTCGCGCACCACGACCTCGTTGCGCAGCCCTTCGATGAGGGGACGTGCGATGGAGGAGGGCACGGGCGTCACGAGGTTGCACCAGTACGAGCTCAACCGTGGTGTCAGGACCGGGACCGGGATCATGAAGCGCCGCATGCCTCGCAGGCGCGCGAAGGTGTGCATCATGTCCTCATAGGACAGCACGTCCGGTCCACCGATCTCGACGACGCCCGCGATGTCCGGGCGGCCGGCCGCGGAGACCAGGTAGTCGAGGACGTCGCGGACGGCGATGGGCTGGCACAGCGTGCGTACCCAGCGAGGGGTGATCATCACCGGCAGGTGCTCGACGAGGCTGCGCAGCAGCTCGAAGGAGGCGCTGCCTGAGCCGATGATGACGGCCGCTCTGAACTCGGTGACCGGCACGCCATGGGATGCCAGCTCGGCACCGGTCTCCTGGCGGCTGGCCAGGTGTGCCGACAGACCGCTCTCGGGGTCGCCAAGACCGCCCAGGTAGACGATGTGCGTGACCCCGGCCTCACGCGCGCTGCTGGCGAAGGCGCGTGCGGCGCGCAGGTCGCGCATCTCGAAGCCGGCCTCTCCGCTGGCCATGGAGTGCGCCAGGTAATAGGCCGTGTCCACGCCCTCGAGGGCAGGCGGCAACGTCTCGGGGTCGAGCAGGTCGACGCGTACGACCTCTGCCTTGGGGAATCGATCCTGCAGACCACGCGGGTCCCGGCTGGCCAGGCGCAGCGAATGGCCCTCGGCGGCGAGCAGCGCCACCAATCGACCTCCGACGTATCCGCTGGCACCGACGATGAGGATGCGCATCAGGTCTCCCGTTCCATTGGGCGGCTAGGACCGGCCGCGGCTCTTCTCGAAGGCGATCTGCAGATCTTGGGTCATGCCCGTGCGGAAGCCGGCCTCGCTGATGGAGAGGTAGTAGTCCCACGTGCGGATGAAGCGATCGTCGAAGCCCATGGCACGCACCTCGTCGATGTGCGTGAAGAAGGCCTCGCGCCAGGTCTTGAGCGTCAGCGCGTAGCTGTCGCGGATGTCGCGGACACCGGTGACCAGCAGGCCCGTGTCGTCGAGTGACGACTCGATGGCAGCCAGCGATGGCAGCACGCCACCGGGGAAGATGTAGCGCTGGATCCAGTTGGCTCCCCGCAACTGTGCTTCGTAGGCATCGTGCGGAAAGGTGATGACCTGGATGCTGGCCTTGCCCCCGGGCTTGAGCGCTGCGGAGACGGCCTTGAAGTAGTCGCGGTAGTACTCGGCACCGACGGCCTCGAGCATCTCGATGGAGACGACTGCGTCGTACTGGCCGGTGATGTCGCGGTAGTCGCGCAGTTCCACGGTCACGAGGTCGTCCAGCCCGGCATCGTGGATGCGCTCACGGGCGAGGTCGCGTTGCGCCTCCGAGATGGTCGCGGTCGTGACCCGACAGCCGAGCTCACCGGCGGCGTAGAGCGCGAACCCGCCCCAGCCGGTGCCGATCTCGAGCACATGGTCGCCGGCCTTGAGGTCCGCCCGCTCCGCCATGGCACGGTACTTGTTGCGCTGGGCATCAGCCAGCGACTGGTCGGCCGACTCGAACAGCGCGCTGGAGTAGGTCATGGTCTCATCGAGCCACAGCCGGTAGAACTCGTTGCCGAGGTCGTAGTGGGCCGTGATGTTCCGCTTCGATCCGGTCTTGGTGTTGCGGTTGCGACGATGCCCGACGGTCCGGCTGATCTTGGCGGGGATGCGCCACCAACCCTTCGAGAGGGCAAGGGCGTGACGGTTGGCCACGGCCATGGAGATCAGGCCGACGAGGTCCGGGCTGGACCACAGACCGTCCATGTAGGCTTCTCCGCCGCCGACCTCGCCACCGAGGAGCAGGCGCTTGAGGGCCTCCATGTCATGGATGTGCATCTCACCGCGGATCCTTGAGTCGAGATCGCCGAAGACCCGGCGAGAGCCATCGGGGAGCTGCACGGTGAGGTTGCCGACCTTGATGCGGGATGCACCGGAGAGGGCGACGCGGCCGGCGATCTGGGTCAGCATCGAGTCGATCGGGGAGGTCGCTCGAGCGGTCATCTCTGGCGCGGTCATCGGGTCACCTCGGAGTGCCGATTGAAGCGGAACCCTCGCCGCCACATGCGCCAGGCGTGAAGGTGGATGGCCACGATGGTCTTCTGGGTGGCCAGGGGCACGCCCAGCAAGACCCGCAGCAGGCTGCGGTCGGTGAGGCGCCTTCGTTCCGCGACGAGGGTGGCGGTCAGCAGCGGTTGGCCGTGCTCGGTTTCGGTGATGGCGATGCGAACGCGATCGGGGTCGTCCTGGACCCGCACGGTGTAGTGCGCTTCCATGTCGATGAACGGAGAGACATAGAAGTCCTTGTCGAAATCGTCGACCCAGGCCTTGCCCTGTCGCTGTGGCCGCAGCGTGTACAGGCGGCGCTCGTCGTGGGTGTTGTGGACCTCGAGGATGACGACCGCCATGAGGCCCGACTGGTCTCGACAGAGGTAGAAGCTGGCCGGGTTGAACTGATAGCCCAGCACCCTCGGTGTGGCGATGAAGGTGATCCGCCAGCCGTCCGGATCGAAGCTCTCCTCGCGGAGATGGCCGAGCACCGTCGTGCGGAGATCGTCGGCTTCAGGCACGAAGTGGTCTCGGTCGTGCAGTGCCAGGGCGTTGAAGCGGTTGCGGCTGAACAGGCGCAGCCGTCCCGCAACGTCATCGATCTCGTCGAGGTCCAGCGCCAGGTAGAAGACGTCGTGCTCGAGCTCGTAGACCTGCGGCTGCGAGCGGCGGTGGCGGACCTTGCCCTTGAGCAGGTGTGATCGACCGTTGGTCACGCCACTGCCTCGAGCCTTGAGTCCTGAAGGGCAGCCACCATCTGGGCGGCCTCGAAGCCGGATCGGCAGCCATCTTCGTGGAAGCCGTAGCCGAGGTGGGCCCCGGCGTAGAAGGTGCGCCGGTGGCCCTGCAGCTCGCCCAGCGCTTCCTGGCCGTCCAGGGTGTCGAACGAGTACTTGGGGTGGGACATCGGCCGCGAGACGATGATCTTGTCATCCGGGATACGGTCACCCGGGTTGACGGAGGTGCAGTACTGCTCGGCGGTGTCGAGCCGTTGCAGCCGGTTCATCCAGTAGGTCATGACCAGCTGGTCGCCCGGCCGGCGGCAGTCCGCGGTGTCGACGTTCCACGACCCGCGAGCACGAGCGTTGTCGGGCAACACCAATTCGTCGGTATGAAGCACGACCTGGTTGGTGGTGTACTCGAAGAGGCCCAGCGCCGCTCGCTCCAAGGCGTCGGCGTCGTTGAGCAGCGTCAGGGCCACGTCGGCGTGGGTAGCCATGATCACGGCATCGAAGCGCTCGACGCGCTCCGACAGCGTCGTCACGGTCACACCTGCCTCGTTGCGCTGGATGTCGACGACCGGGTCGGCCGTCACGAGGGCGTCGTTGGGCAACAACTCGATGATGCGATCCACGTACATCATCGAGCCACCGACCACGGTCCGCCACGGCTTGCCGTTGCCGAAACCGATGAGCCCGTGGTTGTCCAGGAAGCGCAGGAGATAGTCGATCGGGAAGTCCATGATCTCCGAAGCAGACGTGGACCACACCGCCGAGACCACCGGGATCAGGAAGTGGTTACGGAACGCGTTGCCGTAACCGCCTTCGTCGAGGAAGTCCGCGAGCGTGTCACGCGTCCACACGTCTCCGTCCAGTCGCTCTCGGGCGGTGGCGTAGAAGCGCCGGATGTCCGCGATCATGCCCCAGTGAGACGGGCGCACGAGAGCAGTCGGCTGGGCGAACATGCTGCTCGGATGACGCGACCCGAACTCCAGGTCGCAGGCATCGCAGGAGTGTCCCAGTGACATCTCGGTCGGTTGCGTTTCGATGCCGAGTTCAGCGAAGAGGCCCGTCAGCCGAGGGTAGGTCGGCTCGTTGTAGACGATGAAGCCGGTATCGACGTTGACTGGACCCTCCGCCGTAGGCACGGTCACGGTCTTGACATGACCTCCTGGCCGCAGGTCTCGCTCGAAGAGCCGGATGGTGTGCTGCTCGCGAAGTGCGTAGGCGGCACTGAGGCCACTGACCCCTGCGCCGATGATGGCGATGTTCATGGTTTGCTACTCCCCCTTGGGTCCTATTCTGAGGCGTATCTGCTTCCGCCTTCAGCTGCGCTCCAGTCCCAGCTGGATGTACAGGGATGGTACAATGTTTGTACAACGTATGCAACCCATGAACGGAGAAACCCGATGACCAAGCTGTTCGAGTCCGTGGAAACCGCGCTCCCTCGGGAGCAGGCGTTCGCGTACATCGCCGATTGGGGACGCCAGGCCGAGTGGGATCCCAACACCGTTTCGTCGAAGCGCATCGGTGAGGGTGGCCCGGAGGTGGGAGCACGCTACGCGCTGGAGGTGAAGATGGGCCGCAAGGCGGTGCCCATGGAGTACCGCATCACCGAGTACGAGGTCCCGTCGCGCCTCGTGCTCATCGGCGAGGGCTCTGGCGTCTGGACCGAGGACATCCTCACCTTCACCGAATCACCGGCCGGCACGCGGGTCGACTACGAGGCTGAGATCAAGCTCAGCGGGTTGCTGGGACTGGTGCAGCCGCTGCTGGGCCGTGCCTTCGATGGCATCGGAAAGGGTGTCGAGGAAGGCATGAAGCGGGAACTTGACGCTCTCGCCGCCAGCGCCGCCACGGACGGGCAGGGCTAGCTCGGTGGACTCGCGCGCTCTCGTCGACGACCTGCTCGAGATCACCATCGTCGGCAGCTTCACTCGCCTCGGCTACATCATCCGACGGCGCCTCTTCGACTGGGCGGCTCCGACGCCGGACGCGCTGGCGGGCCGCTCCGTGCTCGTGACCGGGCCGACCTCCGGTCTGGGCCGAGCTGCCGCGGAATCGGTGGCGGAGCTGGGAGCTCGCGTCATCCTGGCCGGACGCAGCGAGGAACGACTGGGGCGCGTACGCGACGCCCTCGTGGCCCGCCATGGCCAGGATCGATTCCCGACCGTCGTGGTCGATATGTCGTCGCTCGCGAGCGTCCGTGCCGCGGCAGCGCACATCATCGCGACCGAGCCGCGCCTCGACGTCATCGTCGACAGTGCCGGCGCCATCCACGAGGAACGTGCCGAGACAGCCGATGGACTCGAGCTCACGTTCGCCACCATGGTGGTGGGCCCGTTCGTACTCATCGACGATCTGCTGCCCATGCTCGAGGCCAGTGGTGATGGACAGGTCATCAGCGTCGTATCCGGCGGGATGTATGCGCAGGCGCTGCGCCTCGACGACCTCCAGTTCGAGCAGGGCCAGTTCAACGGCACGCTCGCCTATGCGCGTGCCAAGCGGGCCTCCACGGCGCTCATCCGCGAGTGGTCGCGGCGCTACCAGGGCAATGTTCGCTTCGACACCATGCACCCCGGTTGGGCCGACACGCCCGGCCTCGCCGAAGCCCTGCCCGGGTTCTACCGTTTCATGGGCCCGCTGCTGAGAACGCCACAGGAGGGGGTGGACACCATCGCCTGGCTGGCCACCGACCGCGGTGTGCGACCAGACGGTCGCCTCTACCTTGACCGACGTGCGCGCCCGTACGACCGGTTCCCGTCCACGCGGCTCGATCGGGAACAACGTCGCCTGCTCTGGGACGCGGTCGTGGCAATGGTCGGGGTGTCGGACCCGACGTTCCAGGCGACGGGAGCTCGGCCTAGCTGAAGGCCTCGTCGATGCGTTCCACCAGCTCCTCGAGCGAATCGACCACCAGGGCAGCCTGGCTCGGCGTCTGCCTGGGCACGATGCCCCAGGGTCCGCGCCGGAGCCACACTGCCCGCATGCCCGCGGCCGACGAAGGCAGCACATCGTTGTCGATGCGATCGCCGACGTAGGCCACGGTGCTCGGGTCGGGGTCACCCAACAGCCCCAGGCTCACTCGGAAGAAGTCGGGGTCGGGCTTCATCACGCCCATGGTCTCGCTCATGGCCATGATCTCGGGCTCCAGGCCCAGGGCCTGCAGCTCGGCCAGTCGAGCGGCCGGCTGGTTGCCGATGACGGCGACGTGATAGCCGTGCTCCTGCAGTGCACCGATGGCCGGCACGGCGTCGGGGTAGAGGTCCTCCGACCGGAAGCCGCCGATGCGAGCGTCGACCGCCTCGCGATGGGCACGCCAGTCCTCGATCTCGAAATAGGAGGCCACGTCCTGGTAGCCCTGCCCCCGGGCCACGATGGCACCGAACACCGACATGAACGTCAGCTGCGGGATGCCCAGCTCGTCAGCCCAGGCGTGCCAGATGCGCGACTCCTCGATGATCGTCTCCCCGACATCGAGGATCGACCCAGCGGCTCGCAGGGTCGCTCATCGCTAAGGCTCGCTGAACCAGGCACGGCTGCGTGGCCGGCGGAGTGACCAGACCACGAGCGCGAACAGCAGCAGGGCCACGATCGAGAGATCCAGCCGGCCGGGGCGAAAAGCAGGATGGCTGCCAGGGGCAGCAGCAACGAGGTCAGCCCGATCGACAGACCGAATGCGGCCTGCTTCTTCTGGAGCACCAGCGTCATGGTGAAGATGAGGTAGGCCAGCAGTGCCATCCAGACCACGCCGATGAGCGAGATCGGCGACTGCACGGCCTCATCGACCACGCGGGACATGAACAGCCCCAGCACCGACAGCACGAGCAGCGCATAGCCCATGAAGACGAGCACGCCGGGCGGCATGGCCTTGATCACGTCCCACATCGGCTCGATTGTGACACGCGCGCCGATGCGGCCGAGAGGGGAGGCGATACCCTACGGGCCATGACCATCGAGACTCCGGCCTGGGTGCGAGACGCCGTCTTCTACCAGGTCTTTCCCGACCGGCTGGCCCGTAGCGGCCGGGTCGAGGCTCCCGGCGAGCTGGAGGCCTGGGAAGCGGAGCCGACCACCGAGGGCTTCAAGGGCGGCGACCTCTACGGCGTGATCAGCCACCTCGACCGGCTCAAGCGCCTGGGCATCAACGCGCTCTACCTCAACCCCGTGTTCGCGTCGGCGTCGAACCACCGCTATCACACCGACGACTACGACCACGTCGACCCGCTGCTGGGTGGCGATGACGCCCTGCGGGAGCTGCTCGACGAGGCCCACGCGCGCGACATGCGGGTCGTGCTCGACGGCGTCTTCAACCACTGTGGACGGGGCTGGTGGCCCTTCCACCACGTGGCCGAGAATGGGCGTCAGTCGCCGTATCGAGATTGGTTCCATCTCTCCGAAGACGTGCGATCGGGGGTGCGTGGGCTCTCGCCGTTCCCATCAGCCGAGCAGCTCGCGGAGATCGAGGCACGTCAGGCCGCAGGAGCGCCGATGGGTTCGGCGTCGAGAGAGGTCCTGGGCTACGAGGCCTGGTGGGACCTGCCCAGGCTGCCCAAGCTGGACCTCGATGAGCCGCACGTGCGCAAGCTCATCCTCGACGTGGCCGAGTCCTGGGTTCGCTTCGGCATCGACGGCTGGCGCCTCGACGTGGCCGAGGAGGTGGGGGCCGACTTCTGGCGCGAGTTCCATGCTCGAGTGCGGGCGGTGAACCCCGAGGCCTACCTGGTCGCCGAGATCTGGACCCACAAGCCCGACTGGCTGCAAGGCGACATGTTCGATGCCTTCATGAACTATCCGCTGACGAGGGCCATCCTGGGCTTCTCCGCACAAGGCCGTTGGGACGCGTCCCAGCCGGTGCCGGTCGGCTACCAGGGCGAGAACGCCGTGGTGCCGCTCAGCGGTGAGGGGTTCTGGCGGCGCGTCCAAGAGCTGCAGGCGCTCAATCATCCGGCCGTGACCGCGGTGCAGCTGAACCTGCTCGGCTCCCACGACACACCGCGAGCGCGCACGCTCTGCGGCGGCGACCTCGACTCGATGCGCCTGGCCTCGCTGCTGCAGATGACGCTGCCGGGTGCGCCGTGCGTCTACTACGGCGACGAGATCGGCATGCAGGGCCCGATGGATCCGCTGTGCCGCGGGGCGTTTCCCGCGGACCCCGGGGAGTGGGCTCGCGACCCTTACCCGTGGATGGCCGATGTCATCGCGCTGCGGCACTCCAGCCGGGCGTTCCGTGATGCCGAGCTGGCGTTTCTGGGCGCGTCCGGGGCGGCGGTCGCGTACCTGCGGCGAGCCGGTGACGAGGCCTTCGCGGTGGTCGTCAACGCCGCCGCTGAGCCGCTGTCGCTCGACCTCCGATTGCCGTTCGTGCCGAGCCGTGCTGAGCTCGTGCCGCTGAGTGGCTGTCCCGATGGCGAGCGCTCCGCCACCCTGCGCGGTGAGTCGCTGACGCTAGACGTGCCGGCGCGCGATGGGGTGGTCGTGCGGCTCGCGGTAGAACAGATCTAGCTCGTCCTCGGCCGGGTTCGCCGCTCGTACCTATACTCGCGCCGTGGCCCTCGTACGCATCGCGGTCGTGGTCGTCCTTGTCGCATCGGGGCTCATCGTCCTGTATGGCTTGATCCTCGACCGCTCCGGCCAGAACATCGCCTTCACCGTCGCCGGCCTGGCCGTCCTCGGCCTGACCCTGGCGTTCATCTCGGCGTGGTTCCTGTCCCGGGCCCTGACCGACGCTCGCTGGGGCCGCAGTGGTGGCTCGCTCGTCGGCGCGATGGCCGGCGGGATCTGCGCGGTCGCCGCTGCCGGGTGTCTGGCCGCGGCGTCGATCTTCGCCTTCATCCGCGTCTGACAGGGCCCAGCCGTCGGTCGGGTACACTCCCTCGGTCGCTGGCCCCCATCGTCTAGAGGCCTAGGACGCCACCCTTTCAAGGTGGAATCAGGGGTTCGAATCCCCTTGGGGGCACCACCGCTGTCTCTCGAAGAACGGTGCCGCAGGCGGAGTCCAGTCGATCGAAGCGATTTCGCGGTCGTCCACCACCACCTTCTGGACCACGATGCGGCACAGTTCTTCTCGTTCCGGCGATGCTGCTGCGATCGCTGCGGGGAGTGCCAGGAGCCTGACTCGCTCCACGTCGAACGTCTCCACCCGGTCATCACCGGGCAGCTCGTGTAGTGCTGCTCTCACCTCGTCTCGCTCCTTCTGATACTCGTCGTCATCGATGTCTCCCCAGGCGTGCTGCTTCTTCGATCTGGTCCAGGCGTTTCTGGAGGCGTGCTCGCTGCTTGGCAGGGAGGGGAGCTGACGGGACATCGAGCCGTGACTTGAGCTCGGTGCGGGTGCGATCGATGACCACACCGGGGAGGACGGCTCCGGCGATGACCGCCAGCACGCTCGCCTCCAACGCATCAGCAGGACTCCGCCTTGCACGACATCCGACCTTCGGACACCTGTAGTAGCGCCGGTCCGTCCCACGCTGGACATGCGCTTCACCGCGCAACTTCGTCCCGCAGACACTGAACCGCCCTGACTTCGATGGAGACTCCGACCGTTGGAGGAACATGGAGTCATGGCAGACCAGAACAGCAGTGATACCGGGCGAGCGAGCCCGCGACAGTATCCACCCGAGCTGAAGGAACGGGCGACCCGGATGGTCCTCGAATCACTCGGACGCGGCGAGCAGCGCCAGGGCCTCGTGACCCGCATCGCCCGGCAGCTCGACATCGGTCCCGAGTCCCTGCGCCGCTGGGTCGTCCAGGCCGAGATCGACCGCGGACAACGAGCCGGCACCACGAGCGATGAGGCCCTCCGCATCACCGAGCTCGAGCGGGAGAACCGCGAGCTGCGGCGGGCCAACGAGATCCTCAAGAGCGCGTCCACTTTTTTCGCGGCGGAGCTCGACCGCCCCTCGAAACGATGACCCGCTACATCGACGAGCACCGCGACACCTTCGGGGTCGAGCCGATCTGCCGGACGCTGGCGATCGCCCCATCCAGCTACTACGCCGCCAAGACCCGGCCACCGTCGAAGCGATCACTGGAGGACGAGAAGCTGAACGTCAGGATCCGCGATGTGCACGAGGGCAACTTCAGCGTCTACGGCGTGCGCAAGGTCTGGCACCAGCTGCGTCGCGAGGACGTCGAGGTCGGTCGTGACCACGTCGGGCGCCTCATGGCTGAGCTCGGTCTCTGCGGCGTCACGAGGACGAAGAAGGTGCGCACCACGAACCCTGCCCCCGTGAGTGAGCGACCGGCCGACCTCGTGGACCGGGTCTTCACGGCCACCGCACCGGACCGCCTCTGGGTGGCCGACCTGACGTATGTCTGGACCCGTGGCAGCTTCTGCTACACCGCCTTCGTCATCGATGCCTTCAGCCGGCGAATCGTGGGCTGGCGGGTCTCCTCCTCGCTCCGGACCGACCTTGCCCTCGATGCCCTCGAGATGGCCATCTGGAGCCGGGGTGACCGGGCCCTCACAGGCCTCGTCCATCATTCGGACAGGGGCGGTCGATATCTCGCGATTCGCTACACCGAGCGCCTCGAGGATGCTGGGGCCATCGGCTCGGTGGGATCGAAGGGTGACAGCTACGACAATGCCCTCGCGGAGACCGTCAACGGCCTCTACAAGGCCGAGCTCATCAACCGCCGGGGCCCCTGGCGGAGCGTCGAGCAGGTCGAGCTCGAGACCGCGGCCTGGGTGCACTGGTGGAATGCACAGCGGCTCCACGGTGCGTGCGGAGACATCCCTCCCGCGGAGTACGAGGCTGCATACTGGGCGGACCAGCAGGTGGCCACGCTGGCCGCCTGAAACCTATCATCTGGGTCTCCACGAGACCCAGGGCGGTTCACGTGCTAGCGAGCTGCCCCTTCGCAGGCGGCTTTCGGCGCTACTGGCTGCGGCAATCGCGATAGCCACACTGGTAGTGGTGGGCGTTGGCGTCTACATAGCCTACCTAGACAACCAGGCGCGACAGCCCGATGTGGCCGTAGTCCCCGAGCCCCGCCTCGGTTGAGATACCTTCCTTTCTGGCTCCGCCTGCGGTCCTGTTGCCTCGGTGTTCGCCGACACGAGAGTGCTGCTGACGAACGCAGGATCCAATCCGGTCGCCCTCATCGACATCGGCCATGACGACGGGCGCCGCCCGGACTACCTCTGGCTAAGGGAAGGGATCCCGCCTCCGAGCGGGAGCGGCGAGGTTCGATTTCGCCCAATCCGGCTGCCGCTCAGCATACCGACCGGTGCGGCTCCGCTGCTTGCAGGGGCCCAGTTCGCCCTGTCGGACGACGGGCGCGATGTAGCTCACCTCACGCTTCCTAGCCAGGATCGGGTCACATGGACTTTCGTCTTCAGCGATGGTTCGTCCCAGACTCTTGAGGAACCCTGGTCCGACAACATGGCCGGCTGCGAGGACTGAGGACCCCATCGGTCCGCCACCATCCGGACTCGTCTGCTTGTTGTGCTCCTTCTGCGGCATGTTGCCGACACCAGTATCTCGCGAGTCCGCGGCGGGGTCCGCAGTCGCCATCAAGAGCCGTCACGCTCGTGGACGGTGACATCGACGTAGAAGTCGAGGTCGATGTGGGTAGGGCGGACCACTGCATCGGTGGGGCTGTCCTGGAGTCGCATCGCAACGCGGACTCCTACACGATGGGCAGATCGTGCTCCGACCGGCATTCGGTCGGTCCTCCCGGGGTTGGCGCGCTGGGCTCGCAGCACGGTGTAAGTGATGGACAAGGGAAGGTGCAGAGACCACCGTGGACCCCTGGCCACGCTCTGCGGAGGGGACCCCCGGACGACGACCCCTACTCCTGCGTCGACCGCTCGGCGCTGACGACGAGACCCTCAGGGGTGACCGAAACCGAGGTGAAGCGACCGCCGTGCTTGGCCACGTAGCCGTTGAGTGCCGCCACGAGGGCGCGCACGACGGGGTAGTAGTTGGCGATCTGGTACTTGCCGAGGTTGACCTTGATGAGGCCGTCGTCCCCGATCGCCGGCTTGACGTAGATGTTGCCGATGTCGCGCTTGTTGGTGGCAACGACGATCGATGCCATCGGTGAGCCAGACCTCCTGCACCACACCGGGCAGCAGTTCCCGCAGCGAGCCGATGTCGCTGGCCGGGACCGTGACCTGGCCGCTCTGCTCCGTCTCGAGCAGCTCGCCGAGGACGGCGAGGTGGTCGCTGACATCGCGCACCGCACCGGCGCCCGCAGGCGGCAAGCCGGCCACGATCTCAGCGATGCCGGGGGGCATGCCGATGAGCTTGGGTGGAGGATCGGGGTCGGGGAGGCCGCCGGCCCAGGTGCCTCGGTCGGTGTGGCCGGCGCAGACTCGAGCGCGGGCTCAGGACTCGGCGATGACGCAGTTGGTGTCGTGGTCGTCTGCGGGCCCGGGGTGTCGGGTGCTGGCGCCGGTGTGCGCTCCGGCGTGGCTGCCGGGGTGAGGGCGGGTGACGGCCCCGGGGTCGGCGGCGCCGTGGACGCAGGGGCCGTGGTCACATCGACGGTGACCAGCACGGACCAGTTGCCATCGGCGTCGGTCACGAGGGGGCCGTAGGCGTTGATGGTGGCCTGGTCGCCGATGAACTCCTCGCGGATGACCTCGCCGTCGGGGCCGCCGATGACGATCCGGTGCTGATCGACCTCTGGCACCTCGATGGTCGAGCCCACGGAGGGCGCTCCTGGCCGGGGCCACCACCGAGCACGATGGTGGTGGTGCTGGTGGCGGTGACGGGAGCGGCGCTGTCGACCTCGTACGGGGCAGGGCCATCGGGTGCATCCGGACAGGGCTGGGTTCGCGC
Organism: uncultured Chloroflexia bacterium; assembly: GCA_963705425.1. Taxonomy (GTDB): domain Bacteria; phylum Chloroflexota; class Limnocylindria; order Limnocylindrales; family CSP1-4; genus JAFMJV01. The sequence continues at coordinate 349,734 of CAVPJO010000006.1, forward strand.
GGCAGCTGCGGCCACGAGCGCATCTGCGATCACCTGACCATCCCAGCGCTCCACGAACTCGTCGCTGGTTCTCACCGAGACCGGGTGATAGCCAAGCTGGTACTCGGTCTCGCCGTAGAACTCCTTCTCTCGCACCCTACATAGGGCCGGGTGGCTGGGGTCGCCCTCCTTCCACTCGACCTCGACGACGATGGCATCACCGTCCTCGACGTACGCGGGCTGGTATTCGCACTTGAGGATGAAGCGCTCGCCCCGGGCCTTCGCCACCTGGGCTTCGCCGAAGTACCAATCGCTGCGCACTAGGTCGTGAGGCAGCAGCAACGGGCAGGACGGCCCCTCAGCAGGCTCTGCCGGAGCCGCCGGCACGCACGGGTGTGCGAGCGCCTCGGTGGCGGCGAGCAGCTTGCGTAGCGGCTTCTCCGCGCTGGCGATCGACATATCGTCCGGGTGGCCGATCGAGACGTGCCCTTCGATCATGTGGCTCGCGCTGTCGAGGTCCGCACCCCACCCCTCGACGGTGAAGTGGGGCTCGCGAGAAGCACATCGGCGGCGCTCCCCGGGTTCGTCCGCGTGCCACCGGACCTGGAGGAATGCCCAGCCAGAGCGTTTCGGCTGGTGGTAGTCGCAGAGCTGGGAGTCGTCCTCTCGGACCTCGGTCTCCGCCAGCTTGTAGGGGCCGACCTTCTTGGGACAGGCCACGCCGGTCTTGTCCTTCTTGGCCTCGGCCGCAGGCGCGTCGATCGTGAGCGCCATTCCCGCCAGCATCGAGGCGGCTACGACGGCCGCGATGACGAGTCCGGGCCTAGGTCCCCCCATGGCGAGAGGGTGCGCCGATAGTCGGTCGCGTGTCAATGACCGAAGTGCGATGGCCGTCTTCTGGCTCGTCGTCGAGGGTGCGGTCGGTCACAGGTTCAGCCGTGCTGAGGGTCGTTCGCGAGCACCACGCAATCGCACACGATGAATGCCATGAAGAAGGGCCTCACCGGTGACATCGTTGGGTTGTCGAAGCAACCAGCACCAGGAGGCCCGGGACCATGCCTTACGCCGGCTTGGACCTATCGCGCAAGAGGCTCGACGTGCACGTCATGGATGAGGATGGTTCGACCGTTGAGGTGACCGCGGTGCGTCCGGATGCCGATGCACTGCGGACGCTCACCGCGGTCGTATCTCGCCACCGTCAACCGGTCACCGCCGTCGTGGAGTCGATGAACGGTGCCCGTTTCGTCCATGACCAGCTCGAGCGGTGGGGCTGGGATGTCGCGCTCGCCGACGCCGTCCGCGCCAAGGGCCTCGCCCCACTCGCAGCGAAGACCGACAAGAGGGCCACCTGCGCTGCCACGGAGAACGGCACCGCTGATGCCGTGCGGCTTCCGCAACGTCCCGCTCGCGTTCTCTTTGTTGGCGAACGACAGGAGGACGACATCAGAGCCTGGTATCTGTGCTCGCCTTGTCTCCGGGACAAGCTTCGCGAACTCGGTGAGCAGCGAGCCCTCGAACGTCCCCGGAGTTTCGGTCTCCGCCCACCAGACGTCGAAGTCCTCGATGCCATCGAGCGTCCGGATCCAGTGACCACCGGCATGGGGCTTCCGGTCGCCGAGAGGAGTCCGGTAGTAGGCACGGAGGCGGCCTGCGAGAGAGGCCGTGGTGAGCCCGATGTAGACGATGCCCTGACGCGGCACCCAGAACTCCCGCAGTCGACCGGCTAGCTGCTCGGCAGTCGGTCGTGATCCGTCGAGCCGCAGCGTCGGCACTCGGTCCAGCCAAGCTTGGACGAGGGCATCCTCGATCGGTGCTTCCGCGAGGGCAGCCCGCGTCCGCACGACGTACACGCCCGATCGTGACGAACGAGGCGAGGTGCCCCAGGGCACGGGCCGACCGGGTCAAGCTCGACTGAACCTAGTGCCTCAATTCATAACGTTGGGTGGGAAACGCCGCGTCCTCAGCACCCTCGGGAGCGAACCTGAATTCGCCCCCGGACCTTTGGGAACGGGGCACTAGGAGCGCGGCTGCCGTCGACCGGGCCATCGGGCTTCCACGACCCTGTCTTCACGGCGTGGGAATAGTTCCCACGGTGCGGCCCATCCTGCTTGAGGCGTGGTCACCAGTGAACTGTAGCGCCCTCGGGCTTCCGGTCGCGGGCCTAACGCAGTAGTCAGCGACACAGCGAGGGCAATAGGGACGCGTCGTGTGGGTCTGCGAAGACCTGTTGCACGGACTGGCACCGACACGACACGCGGCGTCAGAATGGGCTCGACGATGCCATGACCGATACGGAGGTACCTCGTGGGCGACAAGGGACCAGGTAGCAAGAGCGGCGGCAAGAAGCCCAAGGGCGGTCCCGAAGCCGGGGGACAAGAAGAAGCACTAGACGGCGCTGCGCGGTCCACCTGAGTCGTTGCCGTCCGTGCGCGGGACATGTGCAGACGAGCCGGTCATGGCGCGGTCCAGCTACTGCGCGTCCCGCGCGCTCGCCCAGGCCCTTGGACTCACCGCTCACTTGCTGCCACCGCCTCACGAGTGCCGGTGCGACCTGATAGGGGTCTGACGTGCAGCCCTTGAGGTGCGCCACCAGATGCGAGGTCAGAGAACGTCTGCCCTCTCGCCAACGGCGATCCCCTGGGTCACAATGGGGAGGACCCGGCGCGCCGGGCAAAACCGGCGAGGCGCTGCCGATCGCAGTTCCACATCGCCGGACCTCACCGGGGCACCGGGTCACTCGCTCGCCGACGCGTCCGCAGGGCATGGCGTAGCAGCGAGCGGTCGCGGACCCCAGACCGCCCAGGGACGAAGGGACGGCGATGTCCGCTCCCCGCGCTAGCGACGCCTGGATCTCCGCCGACTCGGCCATGGTGTGGTGCTTCGACGTGTCGTCATCCTCTGCACCGGACGGGAGGCCACGATGACTCCCGCCACCGGAGGTCGCCGCATCAAGCCACATGCACTCGAGCTCGCGGACGGCGGCCGGCTCGTCCTCGGAGCCGATGGCTCGATCGATCACATCGACGGCCACGGCTCCAGGGTGCACCGCTGGAAGCTTGACGATCCGGAGTGGCCGGACAACAGGCGATCCGGTTCGGGCTGCTCGCCCAGGCCCCCACGGCCACACCGCGGGGTCCCGTCCAGGGCACGAGACCACCGCGCCGGTAGCCCGCTCTCCGACGGGGCGCAGACCTACGCGGGAACGGTCGGCAGGCGCGAGGGTGTGACCCACGGCAACCTCGCCCCGGCTCGCCGAAGCGCTGGCACCAAGAGCCGACCTTCGGAGCCGGCCCGCGGCACGATCCCGATGCGTGCCGTGATCGACTGGCCCCTCACGATGAATGTCATGAAGAAGGGCCTCCCGAACTGACACCCTTCGAGGGTCGTGTCAGCGACCAGCAGCCAGGAGGCCCCTCATGTTGTACGCCGGTTTGGATCTGTCGCGCCAGAGGCTCGATGTGCATCTCATGGATGAGGACGGCACCGCGGTCGAGGTGACGGCGGTGAGGCTGGACGCCGACGCCCTGCGGACGCTCGCCGCGCTCGTGTCCCGGCACGGCCAGCCGGTCACCGGCGTCATCGAGTCGATGAACGGTGCCCGTTTCATCCACGACCAGCTGGAGCGCTGGGGCTGGGATGTCGAGGTCGCCGACGCGGTCAAGGTCAAGGGCCTGGCTCCGCTCGCAGCGAAGACCGACAAGATCGACGTGAGGGGGTAGGTCTGCACTCGCGTGGGTAGCACGGCCGCCGGATCGATGTCGATGCTCTCCCACCACGGGCCCATGTCCGTCCGGATGCCCAAGCCCTCGACCTCGAGTCCAAGTGCGACACCGACCTCCGCAGTGGCAGGGAACAGACCGACGAACTCGGCCGGCGTGGTCAACGGTGGCGATAGTGAGGGCGACTGCCCGACCGACGCGGAGACTGCGCCGGACAGCGATAGGCAAGCGATCAGGGAGCCTGTCAGGCTTGTCGATGACGTTCGAGGGATCACATCTGGACGACAGTCCTCGCAGCCCTCATCATCACGCGGCATCTCGGCCATGCGTCGCGGTTGCAGATGATCGCTGACTACGACCGCCCACGAGGAGACCCCCCAACGATGCTACGCACGCCGCTCCTTGACCTGTTGGGTATCGAGCACCCCATCATCCAAGCGGGCATGGGCGCCTTCGGGAGCGGGGCGACGCTGGCGGCCGCTGTTTCGGAGACAGGCGCTATCGGGACGATCGGCGCTGCGAAGCGATCGCCTGACGATCTCCGGGGCGAACTCGCGGCTCTCCGCGGTCTGACCGATCGGCCATTCATCGTGAACTTCACGCGGAGGTGGCTAGACCTGCACCCGGCGTGCCTGGATGTCGCGCTGGCTGCTCAGCCCCGCGCCATCTCCCTCTCGACGGGCCTCCCGGGGGACCTGGCGTCGCGCATCCATGACCGCGGCGCGCTCGTCATCGTCCAGGTCCAGACGGTGGACCAGGCGTGCCTGGCCGTGGATGAGGGCGCGGACATCATCATCGCTCAGGGAGCTGAGGCTGGCGGATACGGCTGATACGGCAGTCACATCGGCGGCATGGTCCTCGTGCTCGGGGCGGCAGGCGCCAACATCGGGACGCGCTTCCTCGCCAGCGTCGAGGCGTCCGTGAGCGACGAGGTGAAGCAACGCTTGGTGGATGCGCCCTCGGACGAGACGGTCCGCATCGACGCTCCGGGCGCCGCGACGCCATCCGTCGTCAGCACCGCTGCGCTGCCCGTGGCCATCGCCCCTGCGAGCGACGACCCAGGGAGCCAGCTGGATCTTCCGTCGTCAGGTCAAGGCGCAGGTGCCATCCACTCGGTCAAGACCGCAGCCGACATCGTGGCCGGACTGGTGCGAAGCGCCGAGGAGTCCCTGCTGCGGGCTCGCGCGCTGGTGGTCGAGCGCGGCCCGTACGACTGATCCCCAGGATCGAGTCGTACTCGGTGATGGTCGAGCTGGCCGTGCTTTCATCCCTCCACGCGGGGTTCTCTGATCCCATGATTGGTCCGCCCGGAAGGGGGGTCACCTGGTTCACGGGATTCACCGAGCGTTGCCACGTGGCCAACACCATGCGCCGATGGTGTCGGTCATCGACCTTGCCCACCCCGACGTTTGCGGCCGAACGAACATCGGACAATTCACCACGATCGGATGGAACAGAGGAGCAACCTATCCCACCGCCCCACGCGCGACGCCGAGATCGTGGCCGTGCTCGAGAGTGCCGGCCTCGTCGCGCCGATCACCAAGGCCGAGGGCAAGGTCGCTCGCCACCTCACGCCGCACAGTGCTCTGCTGGTTCGCTCACTGACGATGCAGGGACGAGGACCGCTTCGTCCTGGACGCGTTTGCTGAGCACGAACGGGCCTCGCCGGTACGACTAGACTCACGGCCTGCTAGGGGAAACTGACGAAGCGGAGGATCTTCGAGGGCTGGCTTCCCGGCGCGTTCCGACAGTGACCCAGCGAGGACGCGGCACGGTGTTCCAGGGTTCCCCGTGCGACATAGGCGGTTGGCAAGGAGATCGCCGTTCGCCGAGTTCGCTCGCTGCGTCGGGTAGCGCGAAGTCTCAGCACGCCTTGTGGCACGACCGAGCAAGCGCGGAGCTGTGTCCGGGCTGACGGACCCTGCATCTCAGGCTACTGGCGGGAAAGCCACCATCTGCGCAGCCGCCAAGCCATCGGGAGGTAGAGGACGGCCCCTGCGAGAACGATGCTCCGGGCCAGGTCGCTTCGCTCCATCAGCGACCCAAGTCCCACCGTGAAACACACGACCCAGACCGCCGTGAACGCGAGCAGGAGCCAGCCGAAGCGCGCTCGTTCTTCCACCATCTCGAAGCGCATGCTAGCGCCTTTCGGATACCGCCCGGAGGGACAGTCCGCGACGCTTGGGATCACGAGCCGCGAACGATGAAGTGGGCCTTCAGGCGATGGGATTGGCGTTCCCTCCGATCATGCCGACGAAGAATGCGTCGCGCGAACGCGACTCCCTTTGCCAACCGCGTCTGTCGCACAGGCGGAACTCGACGTTTGACAGCGGTACTTCCAGCATCTCTGGCTCGTAGGCGAGCCGGCCTGGCGAAGCACGCACCAGCCGCTCCCTGCCTCAAGCGGGTCCCCGGGTGTTGCCACTTCGGCCCATCCGCCGCATCGTGGTGGACGAGGAGTATGTCATCGACGCGACAGGCATCACCATCCGCCGCACCACGGCCGCCGACGTCCGACACCTACCCGCTGTCGAACGGTCTGCAGCCCGCTCCTTCGCGACCATCCCCGAGCTCTCGTGGATCGTCGGCGACGACGTGCTCGATGAGGCCCAACATCGCCGCTTCGCTGCAGCCGGCTGGTCATGGGTCGCCGATATCGCCGGCGCCCCGGTGGGGTTCATCTGTGCCGAGTTCGTCGAGCACGAGGTCCACGTCTGGGAGGTCGCCGTCGGCGAGCCGTATCAGCAGCAGGGCATCGGCTCGCGGCTCATGGCACGCATCGAGGCACAGGCCCGTGGCGCCGGAGCCTGTGCGCTGACCCTCACGACCTTCAGCGATGTGCCCTGGAACGGACCGTTCTACGTGTCGCTCGGCTACGAGGTCATCGACCCCGAAGCGTGCAGCTCCCGACTACGCCGCATCCTCGAGCTGGAGGTCCAGGCCGGGCAGCCAGCCGACCGCCGATGCGCCATGCGCCTTCGGCTCTGATACGTCCGGGTACGGCGATGCGGAGGTCACCATCACCGGATAGTGTGGCCGCGGGCTACGGCCTGATCGCGACCATCACCTCCTGTCCCGAGCGGCATGGCAGACCGTCCCCACTCCCGAGCGGGAGGCTGCCAAGGATGCGCCCGCACGCTACCGTCTCCCCTAGATGGCCGACCCCGCAGTGCTCGAGAGCAGCCAGCAGGTCCGGGTGCCATCGGTGTACGGAGGAGACTGACGAGTGAGGGTACGAGCGAACCCAGGCGGCCCGATGCTCGGCATCACGTCGGTGCCGAACCTGCGCGATGTGGGTGGCCAACCGACACGGGACGGCCGCTTCGTCCGGACCGGCCTGCTGTACCGGTCAGGCTCCCTCCAGCGACTCGACGGCGCCGACATGGAGGCATTCGGGCAGCTCGGGATCCGCCGCGTCTATGACCTGCGCAGCGCTCGTGAACGGGAGTCCATGCCCGACAACCTGCCGCCGGGAACGGAGTCCGTGAGCAGCGACGTGCTCGCGGACTGGTCCGCGGGAAGCCCTGACCGGATCCACGCGTTGCTCGAGGACCCGGAGGCCGCCCGCAGGGAGCTGGACGGCGGCCGCGTCGAGGCTTTGTGGATCGAGCAGTACCGGAAGTTCGTCACGCTCCCAAGCGCACACGCCGTCTACGGACGGCTCTTCCGCGACATCGCATATACCGAGAACCGGCCGGCGCTGGTCCACTGCTCAGGCGGCAAGGATCGCAGCGGCTGGCCGGCCGCTGCGCTGCTCCTGCTGCTCGACGTCCCTCCGGACGTCGTGATGGCCGACTACCGGCGGAGCGACCGGCGCGAGAACGCCTCGGCACCCGCGATGATGCGGGCGCTCGTCGAGCGCGGGGCCGATCCGGAGCTGTGGCGGCCTATCTTCGCGGCCGAGCCTCGATACCTGGAGGCGGCCCTGGACCAAGTGCGCCTCTCGTTCGGGTCGATCGAGGCCTACTTCGCGGACGGCCTGGGCGTCGACTCCGCGAAACAGGAGGCCCTCCGCGCCGCCTTCATCGCCTGAGGACGGCCCGTCACCATCACCAGATAGTGTGCGGGCAGCCAGAATCCGACCGCGCGCGATGCTCGCTTAGTCGTCGTCAGGCAACGACTCACGCGTGGGCTGCTGGTCGAGGCGCTCTCGACTGACAGCGATGTCGCGGAGCGCCTGCTCCGGCGTAACACGCGGCTCGAACCATTCCCCTTCCTCGCCGAGTCTGTCCAAGCGCGTCCGGTTGAGCGGGCCTGGAATCACCTCTGCTATCGCCTCGAGGTCGAGAAACTCCCAGTCGGTCCCGTCGGCCAGCTCCCCGGCCAGCTCGACGAAGCCCAGTACCGTCACGGGGACTGTCGGTACGAGCTCACGGATCGGCCCCACGATATCCATTTGGGTGACCAGCACGGTCTCCATGCCCGGTCTTCGGGCAGCGACGAGGCGTTGATGTCCACCGATGACCACGCCGTCCTTCTTGCGCGCCAGGACGGGCTGGACGAAGCCGAACCCCTTCATGCTCCGGGTGAGGGCCTCCAGCTCCTCCTCGCTGATGCGGCGGGGGTTGGCGGGATCGGGGCTGAGCTGGTCGATGGGGACGTGTTCGACACTGATGGCTTGTGCCGCGGGCATCAGGAGGCCCCCACGTACCAAGCCAGGCTGTCATCCACAGACAGCGGGCGGGTCCTTGAGTCCCCTTGGGGGCACCACACCTACTTCTGCGTTCGCCGCAACCTAGCTTGGTGGCCGCCACGGTCTCGTGGTTGCCCGAGCCACCGTGGCGTCAACGGGCTGATCGCCTCAGGCGTCGAACACCGACTTGGCGAGTTCGACCCAGGTCTTGAGCCGCCCACGGTCGCCACCGATGTCGTAGACGTCGCGGAAGAGCAGCTCCACGTTGCAGTCGTCTCGCCTGGCCGCGTCATAGGTCCGCTGCAGATCGGCCTCGGCGCGCTCCCAATGTGGCTCGGCTCCGCTGATGGGCACCGGGTCGGGCTTGCGGCTGAAGACGTATCGGTCGCCCAGCATCTCGGCCGTGCGCTCGAAGTCGGCCCATGGCGTGACCGAGACCGAGCGCAGGTTGGGCATGGCCTCGATGATCAGCTCGAGCCGGTCGGTCTGGGGCTCGCAACAGCCGTAGTAGACGAGGCCGAAGCGATCGGTCAGGCGCTTGAGGTACGGCAGCACGAACTCCTTGAACATGGCCGGGCTGATGGGCGTCGACTCTTGTGACTCGGCCCAGCACCACAGGTCGCTGAGCTGTCCCGGCGCCTCGTCAGGGGAGGGCAGGTCCGAGCAGTAGCCGTAGGCTCGAGGCCCCGCGAGCATGTTGTCGGTGTTGGGCACGATCAAGCCCTCCGACTCGAGGAAGCCGAACTGGCGTTCGCGATCCGCGACCATGTACTCCATCAGCTGATGGATGGTCTCGGGCGACTCGTAGACCCACATCAGCAGGCCGTCGTTGCCGATGAAGCGGTAGATCTGGCGGGTCAGGCCAAGGTAGTAGTTGCCGGCCCGGGACTGCGCCTCCTCAGCGGTCATGGAGTGCTCGTAGTTGCCGACCTCCACCGGCAGGATGTCGCCGAAGGTGTCCTCCAGCAGCTGCAACTTGGCAGTCGTGCCCTCGCGGTCGAGGCTGAACTGCCGTGGACGTAGTCGCTCCACATCGGCCGGCGTCTTGATGGGGAAGTTGAAGGTGTAGCCGATGGACGAGCCGTCCGTGGCGGCCGGCCCCGGGATCTGGATGACGTCCACGCCCCAGCCGGTGTCGCGGATGTCCCAGCCCAGCCGGTAGTAGGGCTCGAAGACGATGTCATCTCCGACCTCGTCGAAGTGGTGGATGTGTTCGAGCATCGTGGCTTCGACCGCACGCATCACCGGGTGTGCGCAGGTCAGTTCGTCCTCGCGCACGTACTGGTCCACAGAGCCCACCTCAAAGAGCACCATCGGACGCTCGGGCCGGAGGTCATGGAGCGCCGTCCACGCGTGCTTCCGCTCGGCCATCAGCGGCAGGGCAGCGATCTCCGCCCAGCGTGAGGCCAGGCTGCGGATGCGTTCGCTCTCCACGGAGGTGACCGAGCTCGGATCAGGTCTGGCCATGGGGCCTTCCCGCGTCGTGGTCGAGCTAGCCGCCGAGCTGCGCGACGAGGTCGCGGGCCAGCGTCGACTGGGCCTCGGTGATCTCTTCAGGAAGGAACGTGGCCACCCTTGAAGGACCGACCTCGACACCGCGCATGGCCAGGAGCTCCCGCAGTCGGTCGGGCGCCCCCGAGCGGCCTAGCTCTACGATCGACTCGAGCTGTGTCATCGAGCGATCGGCCTCGGCATCCCGACCCTGGAGGACGGCGTCGACGACGCTGCTCACGACCTCGGGGAAGGCTGCGGCGTTGCCGGATACGATGGCTCGTCCGCCGGAACGGAGGAACCTCGAGGCCAGCAGGTCGTTGCCCGCCATGATGCAGAGGTGCGGAGGGAGGGAGAGGTAGGGCTCGAGCTCGTCGAATGTGGCCACGGAGTGTTTGGCACCGGCGACGTTCGGGAGTTCCAGCAGAGCCTCGAAGACACTGAACGGCACGGCGTTGCCGGTAGCATCGGGGTAGTTGTAGACGAAGAACGGCAGGTCGGGGGTGGCGCTCGCGAGGGTCCTGAAGTAGTCAGTGCAGACCGGTTCGCTGACCCGGTGGTAGTACGGGGCGATCGCAGTGGTCGCATCGGCTCCCGCGTCCCGAGCATGGCTGGCCAGGAGGGCAGCCTTCCGCCGGTCGACGTGGCCGATGTGGGCGACGACCGGGATGCGACCGTCCACCGCGCGCAGGAAGGCCTCGAGGAGTTCGCGGCGTTCAGCCAGGTCGAGGGTGATGAACTCAGCGGTCGTGCCGCCGACCATGAGCCCCTTCACCCCTCGGCTTTCCACCCCAAAATAACGGATGGATATTATTCCGTATATGGGGAGTTAAATGAAATATCTTTGCAAGGTAAAATTACCTTTCAAGGGTTTAAAGGTTGGGGAGGAAGTAATTCTTCCCCAATCGGTTATAAAAAAATTCATTGGATGCGTGGACATTCTAAAAGAATATAAAGACAAACTTGAAGTAATGATAAAATGAGTTTAGTAAATTTACAAGATTATAAGTCTGCATTAAAAATATCTAATGACTCTGAAGACGATAAAATCACTCAGTATTCTTTAGAGATAGAAGATAGAGTAAAGTCTTACTTAGGTTATGATGTAGAAGAATCTACTTACACGGATGAGATTTATGACGGGACTGGTGATTGTTATTTATTCACAAGGCACGTTCCCGTAACTTCGATTACGTCTTTATATGTTTATGAAGGTTTAGATTCCAACGGAAACGAAGAATGGGAAGAATGGACACAGAACGATGAATATTCAAGATTGTTAATTGAGACCGGAGGCTATCAAGTCTTCATAGATGGTGCTTATTTCCCCAAAGGGAAGGAATAACATTAAACTAACTTATATCGCTGGTTATGATGCGAACACATTCCCACAGGATATTGCGAGTGCGTGTAAGAGGTTAATGAGATTACTTTATTTAGGAATTGACAAAGGACACGAAGGATTAACTTCTGTTTCTCAATCAAGCGGATTCACAGAGACGACAACTTTAGACTCTGAGGCTGCTGTAAAAATATTAAAAGAAATTGAACACTATAAATTGATGAGAGTATGACTTTCGAGGAATCAATGAATTTATTAGGCGAAGAAGTTATGGAGAGAATAGGAATAATCTCTGCGACTGATTATATGACTTCTGCTACTCACTCCGTAACGGGCAAGCCGAGAATAATCACAGGCGGATTAAGAGATTCAATTTTAGGCGGGGCTAAGAGTATAAGAAGAAAAGAAATAACTGATTCAAGAGCAAGTTTCACAATCGGGACTACGTTACCTTACGCTGCTTTAATCGCTAAAGGCGGAGTAAGAGTAGTAACTCAAAAAATGAGGGCGTTCTTTTGGCATAAATATTTCACTGATACAGGTGACTTAAAACCAATGTGGGCAAGATTAAGATTTAAGAATTTAATTCGTTATTTACCAAGACCATTTTTAGAACCTGCTGCTGAGGATTTCGTGCAGCAAGAGTTACCTAAGTTATTAAGTAAATATACAATGCAATATTTAAGAACAACCATACAAGAAATGATAGTCGGGACTCCAAGAGCAGTGCCATTAAATGCGGTTAAAGAAGGTTCGTTTTGAGTACACGCACAGACATATTAACAGCATTAAGAACTGACTTCAACGTAACAGGTATGCAAAAGAGTTGGAAGTCAGTTCAGAGGTTAGATCAAATCTCTGATGATTCATTACCTTCTTATTGTGTAAAATTAGGAACTGCGGTTGCTAACTATACACCGGAAGGAACGAAGATTTGGGATTTACCCGTGCTTTGTCTTATTTATTTCCAAGCGGGAACGGATACGACAAATCAAGGGTTATTAGAAACTGCTGCTGAGGCTTTAATAGATAAATACGATGCGATTACTAATTACACAGTGATACAAGTTGAGGGCGTTATTTCGATAGAACTATTAACAATTACACCTTACGTGGACACAGAAATTGACCACAGAGGTTTTATTATGTTGGAATATAAAATACAATACATAGGAGATTAAAAAATGGCAGACCTTAATTTAAAAGATAAAGGCGGAATCTTTAAGCACGGAGGCGGTAACATTAGAGTTGTTACTTGTTCTGATGCAGGAGTAGTCATAGGAACTGACTTCACAGATTTAGGTTACGTTGAAGTCACCGAGTTTTACGATGAAAGAGGTGACGAAGACATCTTTGACGAAACAGGGAAAGTAGTCAAACGAAGGACTACGAACAGAACCGTAGGCTTAGACGCTACATTGATGCAAGCTAATGTTGAAGTTATTGACTTCCTGATGACAACGAATACCGAACAGACTTATTACCATCTTTATTACAAAAGGTCTAAGACTGGTGACGTAAATGGCAAAACTCAGGAATTATTCGCTGCGATAGCACAGATTAAGCCTTCGATAAGGATACGTTCAGGCGATCAAAAAATACCTATTAGAATTGTATTTTTACCTAATGAAAGCGCAGTCACAATAGATAACACACCAACTAATCTTTTTGATTCATTAGCATTAGGCGATGTGGCAATCGCAGCCGATGCTTATTATAAAATAGTAGAAACAACAGTAGTATAGGAGAAATAAAATGGCAGACTTAAATCTAAAAGACAAAGGCGGGATATTTAAGCACGGTGGTGGCGTGCTTCGGCTTGTTTCCTGCGATGATGCAGGCACAACGCCTGGAACTGACTTCGTTGACTTAGGATATGTTGAAGTCACCGAGTTCTATGATGAACGTGGTGATGAAGATATATTCGATGAAACAGGTAAAATTGTTAAACGAAGAACCACTAACAGATCAGTTGGAATGGATGTAACTTTAATGCAGGCGAATGTTGAAGTGATAGATTGGTTAATGACCACTAACACAGAGAGTTCGTATTGGCATTTATATTACAAGCGTTCAAAAACCGGAGATGTAAATGCAAAGACACAAGAATTATTTGCTGCAATAGCACAAGTGAAACCTTCGATAAGAATAAGAAGCGGGAGACCAAAAGGTCCCAATCAGAATTGTATTCTTACCGAATGAAGCAGCAGTAACAATTACAGCACCTAATACTTTATTTGAATCCGTTGAAACAGATAACGTATCAATAGGGGCTGGTGCATATTACGACATAGTGGAGAATTAATGTATAAACTAACTGACAAAGTTGAAGTTGATATACAGGGGATGATTACACCTAAGGCTTTAAAAGAATTAAAGACTTTAGGACTTTATAATACAGATACATCTAAAGAATCAGAAGTGATATTTGATTTATTTGTAGATGAGGATAAGTTTAAGAAATTAACAAATTTAATTTTCCAGATTAAAGATGAGCCTCTTTGGGACGAAGTTAATCTGAATGAATGGCTGAGAGGGTACAAGGATTTTTTTATGCAGTTGGTCAAGAGTTTCAGCGGGTCAACCTCTTAACCGAGAAGTATGAACGCTTTGATATCTTTTGGCGACAGCAAGACTGCTGAGAATGCAAGGAAATTCAAACAACTAATGACCCTCCTCCCAAGTGAAGACGAATTAGATTACCTTGTTTACTCAGCATCTAATTCAATCACGGAAGAACCTCTAATCTGGAATTTAAGATTTTACGATGTAATGAAAAGAATGTTATTCAAAAAATTCGATAACTGGATAGAATCGGAACTATTAAATGGCTGACCAATATAGTGTAAGATTAGACATACAATACGAAACCATCAAGGGTCTTAAAACTGCTTTAGCCGAAGCCAATAAAGAACTTGAGAACGCTAGATTAATACCGTTGAGTGGACTAACGCTTTTAAGAAAGTAGGCGAACTCAAAGGTCAGATGGCTGGTGTTACTATGGCTATGCGTCAGACTGCTGTTGCTACTCAACAAACCTCAACTGCATCTGCCAATGCAGGTATGGCTTTACTTAACTTAAACTACGTCATAAGAGATTCTCCTTACTTTTTCCAGAACTTTGCTTTAGGCGTACTTGCAGTAGGTAATAACTTAAATCCTTTAATAGATTCGTTCGCGAGATTAAGGAAGGAAGCATTAGAAAAAACTTTTACAACTGTCGGTTTATTAAAGAGGCGTTAGTTGGGGGTGCTGGTATTTCTATTGCGTTCTCAGTTATAGTCACCGCAATACAAGCGTTTGTGTTTTGGCAAGCAAGGTCTGCGAGAGAAAGCGAAAAAACAACAGAGGAAATAAAAAAACAAAAAGAAGAGGTAAGCAGGTTACGTTCCGAATATAATTCCCTCGCAAAAGAAAGGGGATTGTTTATAAAGGAAGATTTAAGCGAGACTACGCTTGAAAGCCTTCGGAATCAATACAAAGAAACCTTAAAAATCAAAGACGAATATCAAGCTCAGTTTGATTTACTTGATAGGATAAATAAAAATAGAGACGTAAAATCAGAACAATGGAAAGAAGCGAAAGCGAATTTAGAAGCCGAGAATAAATCATTAGAGGCTATCAACTCTAAGATTGAAGCGATACAATTTATCAGGGGCAAGACCTTAGAGACAGAAAAAGAAAAATTAAAGAAAATAAAAGAAGAACAGGATTTGCTTGACAAAGTGATCCTAAGTGATGCCGAAATACTAAAGAGTATGTCGACGTAGATACTCTTTTGAAGAGAGCTAATTTATCAGAACGTGAAAGAAACTTACTTCTTAAAGAAAGAATAGATTTACTAAACCAAATCGTTCCGCTAACTTTACCAGAGCAGGGATTATATGGCGATGATGAAATATTGCCAGATTACAAATCGAGGTTTGCGACACCATCAAAAGATAAGATGGCGTCTTCTCCAAAGGGGATGAAGAACGCTATGAAAGAATTTAACATTCAATTAGAAATGGCGAAGGTCGCCTCGCAGGAATTAGGCAGATATTTAGCAGATGCGTTTACGCAAGGTAAACTTGCTTTGGAAGAGCTTATACAGTCGTTGGTTAGTGCAATTGCACAAATGATGATAATGAAAGCGTTGATGAGTCTCTTTACTCTTGGATTAGGCGGAGGTGCTTCTGCCGTTACAGCGATACCGGCGGTATTAGGAATCTTAGTAAGGTATCTGCTCCTCAAGTTGTTGTTGTGGGGGGGGATATTTCGATGGACTCCAACAAGTTTTCTGTTAAATTAAGGAAAGCTAACAATTCATATTCTTCTAATTATGAGGTCGGGCGTGGCAATATCATTAATCTTTAAAAAATATAAAGTAGAGATTGCCGATGATTCTGTGCCAGCACAAGACACATTTAGTTTCTCTTTGATTGATAGCTGGGATATATCAAATGATTTAATGGAAGATGTCGTTATAACAAGAGAACTCGAATCTGACGCAGCGTTTAATTTCGCTGTTTCTTCCATCAGTTTGAACGTAAACAACAACGCTGTTTTAAGCCAAGAGTTAAAAAGCAGAGAGAACCTTGTAGAATATACTTATGGAGTAGAAGTTTATAAAGATGACATCCGGCGGTTTGTGGGGCAGATAGACCAAAACAATATCACGTATGATGTTGATATGCAAACTTGGCAGTTCCGTGCAAGAGATTGGTATAAGTTCTTTTACGATAAATTAAGCATAATAAAGTGGAATTATTTATCGGGGGGGTTAGGCGTTTATCTAAGTCAAACATTTGGCTTGGGAGATACGAAGTTCTTACAGATGGGAACGGTGGATATTCCTTTCGTTGACCCAAATGCGTATAACTGGCGGGATGCAGATGCAAATATTGAGAACCTAATAACCTATGGTTTATTATCAAGGGCAGACTATCTTTTTGAAGTGATTAAGTATTATGGGGCGTTCTTATATGTTGATGAGAATTACAAATTAAATTTTATTAACAGAGCGAAGCAGACTCCGCCTATATATGCTGTGCCAATAGAGATATTAGACCAGACGAGAGTTCAAACATATTTAAGAGATTCGTCTTACGATGCTATACTTATAAGCCAGCAAGACGGTGTAGGATCAGAGGAATCTTGGAAACTTGTTAGGATTATTAATAATGAAACAAATATTGATTTAATCACAGACACGAACCAGCTAAACGCCTTACACGGGACAAGGATTTTAGACATAAGGCAAAAGTTAGGTGCGATAGCCTCTGGGACTGTGCCTAATGTTACTTATACTTGGGGCTGGAGATTTGGATTAAAAATATATCCTTTCATCGGTATTGATGAGACATTACGTAGATATATTGACCTATACCAAAGACCGAGAATGTTTGAAGGCGAAATAGAAAGAACAAACGATATGAAATTATTGAGCTATTTTTTCCACAATGATGGAGATGGCAATATTGAATATCAGACTGAAAAGATAGAGGAAGATTTAGTTAGAGACACAATGGTTATAACCGCAAAAGAACATTTCAGGGATTCATTTTGAGACCAGAATTAGAAATATTACAAAGAGAGATAGAGAAAATATCAACTACGGTTGCGAGTAAAACGCAAGTTGACGACAGCGCAGCCGAATCAGTTGATGATACTTATAGTGCTTCAAAGATAGAGGAGCTTATTTCAAACATCCCTTCCGGTGGTGTTGAAGAAGCACCTATTGACGGCACACAATACGGCAGGCAGGATGGAGAATGGACTGAGGTGGTCGCTGGTTCTTTCACCGGTGATATGGATGACATACCGGACGGGACTACTTACGTTAAAACGGAAAATAATTTGACAGATGCTTTAGTCTCTACGATTGGGAGTGCTTTGCAATCAATAAATAAAACAATGGTAGAAGCTGTTTTAACAGGTGAAATATCTACACACACACACGCTGGTGGTGGTGGACTTTCACAACAGCAAATAGAAGGTTTAATATGATAATACTTAAGTGAAACAACAGATAATTTACAAGTGGTTTTAGCTGGTTCAGTTGCACTAATCAATTACAATGTGTTACAAGTTGGAGAGATAGAACTTCAACTACGTTTGTAGCTGGTAGAACTTTAGCCGTTACAAATAACACAACTGATGTTAATATAGCCGGAAGCCCTGCGGCAAGTACACAGAGAATAATTGATTTTATTTCAATTTATAATGCAGATACAGATGATAGAAATAGTTACTATAAAAATTGATGCTAATGGAACTGAATATATCCTATGGAAAGATGTATTAAGTCCTGGTGATACAGTTAGATTTATTGAAGGTGCTGGATTTAATGTATTTAGAACTTACCAATCAATTAAATCTTTTACAGTACACGGTGATGCAGGTGTAAACTGGACTTTAACAAATGCAACATTAGCAGAAAGATTAGCTGGTAATACTTCACGTTCAATATTTATGTTAGACTTAGAAGGCTATACACAAGTTAGATTAAGAGCAAATCAACAAGTAACAAGTGCTACTGCTAACACGCCTATTTTAAGAGCAAAATATTATACAAGTTATACAACAACAGCAGCAAATTTTATTCAATTAGGTAAAACTCAACAAGTAGAATTTAGTTTAACAGGAACAGGCTATAGAGATACAGGATGGATTGAATTAGCAGATGCAGCACGGACAAGTGGGATTTGTATAGGCTTTTTTGAAAGTGGGGGCGATGGTGTAGCTGACCCAGCTTTAGGTGCAACAGATATATTATTTAGATAAGAAATTAAACAACGTATAAAATATGGCTGATAATGTAATACACGGCACAGGCAAGCCAAGATTTGTTTTACCGACATTAGAGGTTTTAGGTGTGGAGACCCACCGATAGCAAGCGATAAGACGGTAGATTCTGCAACAACAACAACGGTTGTAATCACTCCTGGTTGCTGGAGAGTTTGACATCAATTAAATGAAACTTATGGATTAGAGGGTATAGGAGTCTGGTCTAAGAACTCAAGCGGAGAAGATACTTGGGGAGTATGCGTAAGTTTTGTCGATGTGACTGAAACATTCACCGTAATATCTTGGTCTAATAGTAACCCTAATACTTCTGCTGTTGTTGAACTTAAAGGGAAGGTATATTGATTTACCTTATTGTCAGAGATTAACAGAAAGATTTACGCCTGATTTTATTGTTAAAAAAATGCTTAACGGAGATATAAGAAGAATAAAAAGAGGATTTTATTATTCAGCAAGTTTAGATTATTCTGGATTATATGCACAAAGACGAAATGGAAATCATAAGATATTTATATGAAGCGAGTATGAATGGTTGCGGATTTTATCCAAGAGCAGATAACACGGCTTTATTTTATTCAGTAGATATAGACCCAGAAACAGAAATTAGTTTTTATCAATTACAAAGACATCAGGGACACGGAGGCGTAGTCATTAATATAACAGGTATTCAAAGGGTAGCTAATATACCATTTACAGACCCAACGGTAGCCGTAACATACGCACCTGCGGATGACACAGATACTTACCCAACTGATGATGAAGGTAAATTCCCAACAGCAGATTAAAGGAGATAATAATGAAATACATATTTTTAATAATCAGTCGCTTTCCTACTTGTGCAGGAGATACCAGCACAAATCAGACTAAGCACAATGACAGAGGTAACATCGTTAGACACGGCTGATTTATTCTGGGTGAATGAATATGTCGCACCTAACTGGGTCAACCGAAGATTAAAGTGGCTTAACCTAAGAAGTAATATGGCTGACTATATAGACGGGCTTGCAAATACTTGGGCGTTAGACAGACCTTTCAACGTGGAGCTACATTTAGTTCTGCTGCTAATGGTACGGTTGTTTTCTCTGATTCAGTCTGGCACGCAAGCGGGGCGCACTATGTAAATAGGATTTATCCGACAACTTCGGCAACAAGCCAGATAGGAACTTTGGTTCTTCCTTACAATGCAATATATTCTAAGGATTTTAAGGTAATCAACTCAAGCGGGACTGATTCTGCGAGTATTACTCTGGATGCTAACGGGAAGATTTCGATACCCACTTTAGCGGTTACAAGCACAATGACGATTGACTCAAGTGCGACTTTCGATGTAATTGCTTATACTCCACATTCATATACTGTGCCTAATATCGGAGATACGATTTTGACAATTACATCCACAGACAGGTACTCAATGCTTGAATTAGATTTGCCCGGTAATATGTCAACCGGATTCAGCAGGATATTTGTAAACGGCGCACAAAAAGGAATGGTATTAAGATTGTATAATGCAGACGTTTCCTACGCTGCAAAGTTTAATGATTATGTAGGTAACGACGACAATTTATATCTTAGTGGAAATTTTGATTTTGGTGAGAATGATTATCTGGAGCTAATGTGTGTTGTCGCTTCAATAATCGGGCAGAAGTGGATTGAAACGGGAAGAAGTAATAATTAAAAAATATAGGTGCTAACTTGAATTTTATTAAAATATTTATATTCCTGCTAATTGTGCAAATAGGAGTTGCCCAAGTAAGGACAGTAACGCAGACTGGGGTTAGGCGTTCAATGATACGTGGGGATGCTACTACGTTGACTTGGAATGTTTCGGGAAATTGTTCTTCAGATTCGTTGTTATTTATTGTCAAAGATAAAAATGGAGATGCAGTATTAAGAACCTCAACGGGTGGCGGGATTTCGGCATCATATTCAAAACCGAACACTACAATCACAGCGACTATTTACGCAGCCACTACGGAGAACTTTGTTGCACAGAATTATCTTTATGATATTACTAACGTAACTGATTCTATTACTTTAATTATGGGTTCACTAACAGTAACCGCAGATATTTCTAATCTGGGAGATACGGTCATCGCTTCTGTTCCTTACTACACAGTTGCTTTAGATACTCCTAACTATGCAAATACTTTCATAATTGGTCAGGACTCAACAGACATTTGGTATAGAAGAACAACAGCAGAAACAAGAACTATTTTAGGAATAGACACTTTAACAGGTGGCACAACCATCCCCGACTCAGTTGTGTTTGAAAGTGAGCTTGATAATTACGTAGATAAAACTTCTACCGAGAATATTGGAGGAGTTAAAACATTTACTGGTAGCAAAACTGTTTTTAGTGGTGATATAATTTGATGTTGCGGATGGATTGGGGAGGGACTGGGGACATAAATGATTGGTATTTTGGAGATAGATTATGGATTTTGCGAAATTTTTTGGAGAACACAATATTAATTCGGCAGAAAAGATAGCTGAATCATGCTATTGGCAGTCTGGGGTATTAAACCATAATCGTTTCATAGGTGCTGAGAATAATCTTATTGGTGAATTAGCTTATGGCGTAACAGGAAGGCTCAGGTCGCAGAATTTTTAGGGAGTTCTGCCAGTTATAGTGCTGGCTTAATGTTCGGAGGCAAGGTTATTTAGTTGAGTAACATTTTGTCTTGGACTATGGTCTAAAATAACATAATGAATATAGATTGGTTAAAGTATGGTGTATGTAAACAACATATTACAAGGACAGATGGAAATGGTAATTTTATATTTGGGACAGATTATGGTCTGGAGGCAGTTATTGTTATTAATGGACTGATACTCCAGGTGGTTCAGCTTAGCTAACCAGTATTCATTAAGGTGGAGTTCACTGCTGATAGCTATGTCACAATAAGCACGGAATAAATACTTGGTCATTAGGCTTTATCTCGGGCAGTGCAAATGTAATGAGGCTCGGTAAAAGTTATGCGGATAGAAGATTTAATAATGGAGCTTATTCTGATGTTTGGAATATTGATTATGTAATACCACCTTATAATTTAAGTGCTAGATTGGCTTTATCCGATTGAACATAGAACTGATTATTACAACGATACTTTGAATACAGTTGCTCATTCTGATATACTAAATGTAGATGGAACAGGTACACCGATATGGAGAACAAATGATGTTAGAATTATGGGTAATGAGATAGCAAGTAAATGTTGGCGACTTACCAGATTCAACTGCATTAAATTGGACTTTAGCAGGATTAGCAGGTAATAAAGTTATTTTAAGCGAAGCAAATAAAACAGCAGGTGCAACAAGATTTCCAATGCCAGTTAAAGGATATGAATTTAAGTTTGGTTCAACTCCATATTATACTTATCCAAGAGTATATGGATTTTATTCAGACTTAACAACTAATACACCAAGTTTAGAAACAGCATATCATTTTTATGGACAAGGTGATTATCCTTCTTACTTTGGCGGTGATATTGTCTCTGACGGAAATGTAAGCGGAATTAATATTCAACTTCTTATTGACTCCGTTTACCGTTCTGGAAGTAATATTGTTTACGTTCAACAGGACGGGTCAACAATTAAATAGTTGATTCAGTTGGTGCTGGTGGTTCTGGTATAGCAAACGTGGTTGATGATACTACTCCTCAGCTTGGGGGTAGTCTTGACCTGAGTTACTCTACATTACAACACACAACGCCAACATTTACTTTAACAGCAACAGAATTGGAACAGCTTGATGCACCGGATATTCCTCTGATTTAGTTGGTGATTCACTGCTTACAAAAGTAAACAGTTCCGGCACGCACAAATTGGGATAAAAACGCAAGCGATGATAGATTATTGGCTGATACAACCGGAAGCGGTGGAAACACAGCAACCCGTTATCAACATTATAACTGGACTTGCAGCAAAACAAAATACAATATCTAATATTGCGGACACATCTAAATATTTAGAGAAATCTGATTCGACTCTTTATGCAACTCAAACTGATATTTCTCAGTTCATCACATCAACTCTAACTGATGAAGAAGTTCAGGATAAAGTTGGAGCTATGGTAACAGGGAACACAGAAACCAATATTACAGTAACCTATCAGGATGCAGACGGGACGTTAGATTTTGTTGTAAGCGGGGCAGGTGGCGATGTTTCAAAAGTTGGAACTCCTGCAAACAATCAAGTTGGTGTATGGACTGGTGACGGCACAATAGAAGGTGATGCAGATTTTACTTTTGATGGAACTAATTTATCTGTTACAGGAACGATAACGGGTTCAAACAGCCTTGACCCTGCTGCTGATAATGATGTAGTTCAATCTACTGATAACGGTGCAACGTGGAGTGTAATCACTTCTGATGTCCAGTTAGATCAATTAAACGAAACATACAGAACGCTTGCAGATACAACTGGAAGTGGAACTAATACTGCAACTCGTTATCAATTAGTTTCAGGTTTAGCTGGTAAGCAAGCTGCGGATGCTGACTTAACTACTTATGCAGGAATTACTCCGAGTGCAAATACACAAACGCTTTTACAAAATTCTACTTTTGCAGATTGGAGAGCCGACTTAGACTTAGAAGCAGGAACAGATTTTTATTCTACGACAGCAACAGACAATTTGCTTAAACTAAAAGCAGACACATTATGTTATCATTGGGGAGTGATTGATACGGTATTCTCTGGTCAACCTATGGTGTCTTACAAAGTAGAGTCAAACATAACAATAGTGAAAGTTTCATCTTATACAGATGCAAGCACAGTTACTTTTAACTTAGAGGAAAGGGTGGCAACAACTCCGAACACAGCAGGCACAGATGCAATGGCTTCTGATTTAGTTGCCGACACAGATCAACAAGAACAAACATCATTTACAAATGCAGGCTTTGCAAAGAACACCTGGATAAGACCAACCATCTCAGCAGTTGGCGGTGATGTATCAGAATTTGGAATAACGGTATGGTATATAAAACAATCTTATTAATACTATTTAGCATAACTGTAAATGCACAGATAATGCTTAACCCTAACAGGGCTGAAGTGATAGACCCTCCTGCTGGTGGCGGTGGTAATCTTTATATAACAGATAATTTAGAGTTGCTATTTGATGATGATGACTATACCTCCGGGACGTGGACAGACCAAATAAATAGTTATGTTATTACAGATGCTGGCTCACCAACAAAAACAGCAGGTGGTATTGTCTTTACTCAAGACGGATTTGTCAATCAGACAGAATATCTATTGTCTGTTCCTTTAACACTTTATTTCGTAGTTGAAATAGTCTCCGATGGGTCTGGTTCAGAGAATATGTTTAATTGGTATGATAGCCCGAATACGATTAACATCTACTGGTCAGGTGGGACGTTTTTCGCACACGCTAATGATGGTGCTGGGGTTGATGTTTCTAATGCGACTATGGATGATTCATTAGCTATAATGGGATTGCTTACAATGAGCTTTGACGGTGACACGGTTAAGGTTTATTCAAACGGGACTCTTGATGGTACGGGAACAACAAGTTTAGGGGGTAATGATTTAGATACAGAAGCGTTTGCTTTTTGTGGTGTAGAGGCAGCCTTTGATTTCCTTGATAATAATTCGATAGTAAGGTTAATTCTATACTATGATGTTGAACATACACCTGCCGAAGTGTTACAAAACTGGCAATCAGATTTAGTACAGGACAAATTATGATAAAGATACTCTTAACAATTATACTATTAACAGTTACCCTTAACGCACAAGATAACATCTGGTATGTAGATAGAGATGCTTCGGGTGCAAATACAGGAAGAAACTGGACTGATGCGTGGAATCATTTTGATAGTTCGATTTTATGAAGCACAGATGGTATAAATTGGGCTATAATCGGAAGGAGGCGATACTATTTATGTTTCGGGTGGGACTGATTCAACCGAATACAAACCAAGCGAATTGCTGGCTTTATGGAGTGGTATGGACTTGGATGCTCGAAGTGAAGTCAAGTATAGCTTTGCAACGATATACGTTTGACGATTGTGTGTTATCTGTGCCCATCCTGGGAATCTGGATCATAATGGTGACGTATGGTTTGTAGTAGATGATGGTGCACCTGCATATCCATGCATATTAACAAATGAGTCATATTAAATTAGTTGGGTTTAAGATGGATGACAGAAGGGATGTGGGTGCTGCGGCCGGAAGTATGGTATATGTCGGAGGTGGTGATGGTGCTGAAACATTGGGGTTATCAACCAGATAGTTTACAATGGATTGATGGTTGGGAAATATATGGCAATGGGAATGCCGAATTAGTTACTCTTGTTGGTTCAAAGATAACAAGATTACTAATTGTTATTTGAAACATTATCCAAACACAGATGACAATGGACAGGACTTCTTATCAATGAACGGTGGCAGGGGAGGGCATACTGTTATGAACAATGTTCTTGTAAAGGGTCTTGTATAATAATACAACTACTGAAGCTCACGCAGACATAATACAGATTTCAAATGTAGGAGATTCTGCTCATTATTTCAATGAACATTGACCTTAACAGTAACCGGCAATCTTTGCATTGATACCGCTTCAAGTGTTGTTAGTTATAATGGCATTGTCTATTCATCAGGGATTTTTGCTAATCAAAGGCTGCACGTTTGTAATAACATTTTAATCATAAACAACAAAGCATCTTCTTTAAGCGGTATTTATATCGGGCAAGGGCTGGCATATTGGTATGAAAATGAGTGTGAGATATTCAACAATACAGTTTTGGTAAGAGGTGCGGTTGATGCAGGAGTGCCCCTTGACCTATTGGGATTGGGATTCATTAAGAGTTTATAATAATCTTATCATACTTGATACCACTATAACAGGTGGAGGAAGTTCAAAATTAACTAATGGAAGAAGTGCTGCTGACGTAACTGCTAATTATGGAGATATAGATTATAATTTCTGGTCTATCAATGGAGGCACTTATAGGTTTTTTGACAATGGTAGCTACTTAACACTTTCGGGCATGGTTATCGTTAAATGATGATGGAGGACTGACAGATGAAAATGGTGATACACTAACTTATTCCACGTTAGATTTAATAGAAAGGACAAGCGAGAACCCTGCTGATTATTACACAACTGCTGGTAGGGATTTAGGTTATTCAATACCCGCTTGGTTGTGCAACCATCCTGATATTTTAGGCAACCCAAGAACGGGTGCTTGGGATATTGGTGCGTTGGAGTATGTTGATACAGAACCACAGCCAGTTACAAAGTGGATTCCGGGGCATTAAGATGATAACATCATTATACATAATCGGCTTCATCATCTTTGCTATGTTTGTTTTAGCAGTGATGATAGGCAGGGAGATCGAGAGAGAAGAAAAGATAATGAACGCACCTGATGATTTTACTCTTTACAAATTAAAAAGAGGTATTGAATGATTTGGATAATGACTATTGGGTTTACTTTCGGCTTGGGAAGAAATAAACGAACTTGCAAGGGACGGCTCTTGGAAGCGTAATATGTTTTATTCCTTTCTTTTCTGGGACACCGACCCGAACAGTAAGTGGAAGAACTTCGATAGCAAACATACTTCGTTTGGGGCGTTTGTGCTTGTGATGTGCATATTTATTCTTAATAGCGCAGAATATTGCGCTTTTAGTGCAGGTCTGTTCAGTTTTATATCGTTTTCGTGGGAACTGAACACAATAGCGCAAATTATTGCGCTTTGGTGGTTCTTCTTTTACATCCGAAACTTAGGTATGCACATACTTTTTAGGAGAAAAGATTTTATTCAGTGGAAATATTTATCACCTATTAACTTTTAATTTATTCTATGACAAAATCTGGAGATAATATTGGAACATTTTATTCAGCAACACGCAGGCGTTATAGTTGCAATACTTGGTGGGATTATAGCTTTGTTACTCTTTTTTTTTAAGGAAGATAGGAGCTTCTGTGAAACAGAAAATAGCAGATAATACAAATCGCATTAAAGAAGTTGAACAGAATTATAATGCTAAGTTTGAAAAGGTATATAGAAAGCAGGACTCTATCGAACAAAGAATAAATGAAAACCACGTTGAGCTTATGAAAGCTATTGGTGAAATATCTGTTAAAGTAGCAAGATTAGAGAAATGAAAGACTGGATAAAAGATAATTTAGGGAAAGCATTTTCTGCTGTCAGTCTGATAGTGGCAATCGTTAGTTTCCTTGCCGGAGTATGGACTACTCAAAAAGATATTAACAATGAACTTGAGAAGAAAGATTTGCAGATTAAATCTCTTGAAAAAGAAATTAAAGACTTAAAGGATGGAGTTATATATGACATCCGCCAATGGATAGCTAATCCAAGTAATTATAGATAAACTGAAAAGGAGAATAAAATGAAAGTAGCAGAAGTGTATATGTATATATTAGGAGCTTTAGTAGTCTTAGGTTTTCTATCACTATTAGGCATACTAATCTTTAAGGGTGTTCCGGAAGAAAACTCAGAACTATTGTATTTAGCTGTTGGTGCTTTAATCGGAATGGCTGGTGCAGTAGTGAATTATTTCTATGGTAGCTCAAAAGGTTCATCTGATAAAACTAAAATAATGGCTAATGGGAATGCACCAAAATAAGAGTTGACTTTAAGCGAAAAAGTTTTTACATTTGTATGTGGAACTTGCAATCTTAAACATAAAAACAAAATTGTCCCCAATACACCCCCAAGGCTTCTGCAAGTTTCCGCAAGGGTTGCGGGGATATTTTATTTGCGAGACAGGTGGTTAGAGTAAAAAACAATTCTTCGGCAAAGACTAAAGTTTCTAACTGGGATAGAATGGAAGGTTTGCCTTCAGCCTGTCTCTGCTTTTTTAAGAGGTTAAAATGAAAACAGCAGAAGAAAAAGCTGAAAAACTTTACCAAGATATGATACAAATTCTATCTAAGAGTAAATATGGGATGTTTGACCAATACTCAAGAGAAAGGATAATGCCACTATTGCAGTCTCAAGTCCAAATTAGAGACCAAGAATGGAAAGATAAAATCAAGGAATTGATAAACAAAGAAACAAGCTGGCATTGCAAATCGAAATTAGAAGAACACTTTAAGGATGTATTATGACACTAAAAGAAGAATTAATAAACGCAGGCTATAAGGAATTTACTTCTGGCTATGATAAGGAGTTTACCAAAACGAATTATCAAAAGTGCTATCCGGACATAAAGGGGAGGAAATATTTTATTAATGTTAAGGAATACGACTTCCACCAACTACCTAAGCCACACGGATTTGAGTTCTCCTTTGACTCACAATTTGAAACGCCAAACGGGAGCATACAAATCCAAACGGTGCAATGGTTCTTCTCTGATAACGAATACCACACAGCAAAAACATTAAAAGATGTCGAAGAATTGTTTGAGAAACTTTGGCAGGCTTGTGGCTCAATTTACTATGAGGAAAACGAATGAAAAACATTATAACTGCTATAATTTTCGTTGCGATACTTCTCACAATAGGTTTCTTTTTAGGTAAGGGATGCAGCAAAGAACTACCCATTGATTATTCAGAAGAAGTTGCAAGGCTTGAACGAGATACTACAAAAGCAGGCTTAACAAGAGATTCTTTAAGATTGGTAATTGATTCACTTGAAACAATCCCTCCTGAGATAAGAAAGCAGATAATTTACAGAGAAAGAGAAATAAACGAATCAATCGCCAAAGATAGCTCTAATTCACTCGTAGAATACCGTAGAAGCCTTGTAGACAACGATTACCTGCCAGATGGAACTTTATACCTATCTTATCGAGAAATAGGCTTAGGAGCGATTCTAATGGCTAAAGTGCCGAAACTTGAACTAACTATAAAATTATATGAAACAGAAACAATTCCCACGCTTAAAGCAAGTGTCAAAAATTATCAGGTTTTATATCAAAGTAGCCAAGAGCTTAATGAGATTAAAGATTTGACTATCAACGAACAAGCCCTAAAGATTAAAAAAGGCGAGGCTTGGTATAACTCTAAAATACTATGGTTCGGTGTCGGAGTTTTAGCATCAGGAATAACAGTTTATTTACTAAAGTGAGATCTATGTTTTACAAAACACCTGCTTTTTGTAAATTATAGTTTACATTATAATAGAAAATTTTTATAAAACAGAGAATAATTTAAGGTTATAGTGGAAAAAATTACTAATTATGCTTAAAGAAATCACAAAGACCGATAAACCCGAACAATGCTTAGTTTAAGCAACATAATTACTGCCAATGATATATATTGGCAGAACATCAGAACCACAAATTAAGGAATCTAAATGAAAATAATTCTTTTTGTGCTTTTCGTCTCGTTTGCTCGCACCTTATTCTTATTTAACTGTGGGCGAGACGA
>CAVPJO010000007.1:0-69768 GCA_963705425.1 uncultured Chloroflexia bacterium
TTGATGCGAGCCCGGATGACGCGACGGTCGGTCTCGAGCTGGGTCTCGCCGGGACCTCGCGTACCGATGCCGCCGCCCGTACGCGACAGGTGGGTCCACATCCGGGTGAGGCGCGGCAGCTGGTACTCGAGCTGGGCCAGCTCGACCTGCAGGCGACCCTCGTGGGTGTGGGCGTGCTGGGCGAAGATGTCCAGGATGAGGCCGCTGCGGTCGAGTACCTTGACCGAGAGTAGCTCCTCGAGCGCCTTCTGCTGCTTGGGGCTGAGCTCGTCGTCGGCGATGAGCATGGTGAAGCCGGTCTCGTGCTGGGCGTCCTGCAGCTCCTGGGCCTTGCCCTTGCCCAGGTACCAGTTGGGGTCGACGTGGCGGCGATGCTGCCATTCGGCACCGACCACTTCCGCTCCGGCGGTGTCGGCCAGGGCGGCCAGCTCGGCGAGCGAGTCCTCGGCCGTCCAGCCGTCCTCGGTGCCGGTGTCGACGGCGATGAGGAAGGCCTTCTCGGTCTTGGGTGTCAGGTCGATCGGTTCGTTGCGGCTCATCGTGACCCAGCATAGTCGTCGCGCCCGATACTCCGGAGGAATGGTGCCAGGATGGCGGTCGCTGCCGCCATCGAACCCTCCCCTGCCTCGAGCCAGGCGATGTCCGGTTCGGCGCGGAACCAGGTGCGCTGGCGGCGGGCGTAGGCCCAGGTGCGCCGGGCGTCGCGAGCCTTGGCCTCCTCGATGTCGGAACGTCGGGCGAGGACATCGAAGGCCTCGCGGTAGCCCATCGCGCTGAAGGCCGGCAGATCCTCCGGGTAGCGTGACCGTAGCCGCTCGGCCTCGTCGATCAGCCCGGCCTCGAAGTGCTCGTCGACCCGCTCGGCGATACTGCGGCGATGGGGCGCCGGCTCACGCCTCAGGCCCAGCCAGATCAGGGGCGCCGGGTAGCCCTCGGGCGCCGGGGGCGCTGCTGAGCCTGTGATGGCGGCGCGTTCGAGGGCCCGGATGACCCGCCTGGGATTGCGCAGGTCGACGTCCTCGGCAGCCTCGGGGTCACGTTCGCGCAGCTCGGTCACGAGCGGCTCCAGGCCGTCCTCGGCAAGACGTGCATCAAGCCGGGCGCGGACGGCGGGGTCGCTGTCGCCGTGGCCGAGGGGCAGGCCCCGGGCCACCGTGCGCAGGTACAGGCCGGTACCGCCCACGAGCAGGGCGATGCCATCACGGCCGGCGATGTCGCGCAGAGCCCTGAGCGCCGCGGCCCGATAGTCGGCAGCGGTGAACCGCTCATCGGGCTCGACGAGGTCGAGGCAGTGGTGGGCGGCAGCCGCCAGCTCGGCCGGCGTCGGCTTGGCCGTGGCGATGTCCATGCCGCGGTAGACCTGGCGGGAGTCGGCGGACACGATCTCGGCGCCCCGCAGCCCTTGCGCAAGAGCGACGGCCAGCGCCGTCTTGCCGGTGGCCGTGGCGCCGGCGATGACGATGAGTGGCGGCAGGTCAGGCGTGAGCGGTCTCCTCGTCCCGTCGGCCGGCCAGGGCATACGCCCCGGCACGATCGACGCTCACCCCGACGAGCGTGCCCACCAGCGATTCCGGTCCGTCGAAGTGGACGAGCTTGTGCTCACGGTTCCGGCCCACGAGCCGGGGACCACCGTCGCCCGGGCCGCCGCCGTGGTCGTGGCTGCGTGGCCGGCGGGCTTCGTCGACGAGGACCTCCGTGTGCCGACCGATCCAGGCAGCGTTGAGCTCGGTGCCGATGCCCTCCTGCACCGCGAGCAGTTCATTGAGACGGCGCTTCTTGTCGACGGCGGGCACATCGTCGGCCAGGTGCATGGCGGGTGTCCCCGGGCGGGGCGAGTACACCGCGGCGAAGACCTGGTCGAAGCGGACCGTGCGCAGCAGTTCCAGCGTGGACTCGAACTGGGCTTCGGTCTCGCCGCAGAAGCCGGTGATGACGTCGGTGGTCAGGCTGATGCCGGGGATGGCCGCA
Source organism: uncultured Chloroflexia bacterium (assembly GCA_963705425.1). Taxonomy (GTDB): domain Bacteria; phylum Chloroflexota; class Limnocylindria; order Limnocylindrales; family CSP1-4; genus JAFMJV01. The sequence continues at coordinate 1,969 of CAVPJO010000007.1, forward strand.
CGCAGTCGGGCGACGAGGCCAAGATAGGCCTCGACGGTGTACTGGCGGCCCATGCGGTGCAGCACCTCGTCGTCGCCCGATTGCACCGGAAGATGGAGGTGCTCGCAGACCGACTCGCAGTCGGCCATGGCCCCGATGAGGCGGTCGGTGAGGTCCCACGGATGGGAGGTCACGAAGCGAAGGCGCCCGATGCCCGGTGCACCCTCGACGCCCCGGATAGCGTCGATGGCCCGCAGCAGGGCAGCGATGTCGGGGCGTCCCTCGCGGGCCTGCTTGCGTCCCAGCTCACGCTGGCTGACCAGGTCGGCGAACCTCGGATCGGGCGGAAGGTCGTGCCCGTACGAGTTGACGTTCTGGCCCAGCAGGGTGACCTCGCGGTAGCCGGCGGAGGCCAGCGCCTCCGCTTCGGCGACGATATCGTCGAAGGGCCGGCTGCGCTCAGGGCCGCGAGCGAAGGGCACGATGCAGTAGGTGCAGGTCTTGTCGCAGCCGTAGACGATGGGCACCCAGGACTTCACACCGCGACCGCGGGCGATGCGCCCCTCCGTGACCGCGCTGGCCCGGCTGCCCGGCAGTCGATCGGCGGTGGCCGTGAAAGAGCGGCCGACGCGCTCGAAACCGGGCGCACCGAGGTGGTCGGGCGAGGTGGGGCCCGAGAGGCCCAGGCGGGCGGTCAGCTCCGGTTCCTCGTCAGGACGCAGGAACATGTCCACGGCGGGATAGCGTCGCTCGAGGATGCCTTCGTTGTCGGCGCGGACGGAGCAGCCGGTGAGCACCACCCGCACGCCGGGGTTCGCCTCCTTGAGCCTGGACAGCACGCCCATGCGCCCGATGACCTTCTGCTCGGCGGCCTCGCGGATGGAGCAGGTGTTGATGACGATGAGCTCAGCCGTCTCGAGGTCGGGCGCCTCGGAGCAGCCGGCTGCCAGCAAGGCCCCCGCCATCTCCTCCGAGTCGGACATGTTCATCTGACAACCCAGCGTCCAGACGTGGAAGCTCGGTAGTGTCTGCGGCTCGGTGGCGTACTCCGCGACGGCAGGGTCAGGCCGGGCGGCCGCGCGGGGCTCGGCAGTCGCCGGCATCGGCGCCTCGAGCATGGGCAGTGCCGGCCGGTCAGAACGAGTCGGCATAGTCGTCCACCTCCCCGGTCAGCCAGCGGAAGAAGCGGTCGTGGTCCCTGGCGCACTTGTCCCAGGCGTAGTAGTCGCCGATCCGTTGGCGGCAGGCGATTGCCGCTTCGCTCCGGAGCGCAGAGCCGTCCAGTTCGACCTCGTCGATGCAGGCGCGCAGCGATCCCGGCTGCTTGGTCCAGAGCAGGCCATTGCCGGCGAGGACCTCGCGATTGAAGGGCACGCCGTAGGCGAGCACGAGCTGACCACAGCCCATGGCTGTCACCAGCGAGGGGTTCGTGCCCCCCACCTCGTGACCGTGGATGTAGGCCTTCGCGCCCAGGAAGAGCGCCTCGATGTGCTCGGGCTCGTAGACCGGGCCGAGGAAGCGGACTCGCGGGTCGTCGGTGGACCTGAGCCGCTCGAGGTACTCGCTCTCGTAGTTGGCCCCGCCGACGACGAGCAGCGGGGTCTCCGCGCCGGAGGCGACATACTCACGCACGACGATGTCGGGGTTGTTCTCGGGTTCGATGCGGCAGACCTGCAGGTAGTAGCCCCCAGGCTCCACGCCGAAGCCGGCCAGGATATCGCGGTGACTCGCCGCGTCGCGCACCTCGTGGACGTTGCCGCCGTTGGTGAGGAAGGCGCTATCGGCGCCCCACTCGGTGCGATAGAGGTGCTGCAGCTCCTTGCTGTCGGAGACCAGGTGTGAGGCGATCTTGCGCGCCAGCCAGTAGTTGGCCTCCAGGTAGGCGCGTGCGAAACGACCCCACTTGCGCCGCTTCCAGTCGAGGCCGTCGGTGTTGAAGACGACGCGACGGCCGAGCAGTCGGTGCGGCAGGTAGGCCCAGACGGTACGGCAGCCGAGCACGTAGTAGACGTCCTGGCGAGGCCGAGTGAGCGCGTAGAGGCTGCTGAAGAGCTCGTGCAGCAACGTCTCGGTGAACTTGCCGTACACGGTCGGCAGGCGGACGACGCGCATGCCCTGGAAGCTGCCATCGACCTCCGGACCCGTGTAGCGGGGCATGGCGAAGAGCGTCACCTCGTGGCCGGCCTCGACGAGGCGCGGCCCTAGCTCGGTGACGATGGTGTCCCAGCCGCCCCAGCGTGCGGGCACACCGCGGGCTCCGAAGATGGAGAGTCTCATGGGCTTCCGCATGGTAGCGCCGCGAGCCGACTTGGCCACCGCGCTGCTGGCGGTGGCCTGCGATCCGCTAGCGCTGGCGGTGACCCTGACTACGACGGGCCAAGGATGCGACGGGCCACCAGGAGCCAAACGATCGCCCCTGCAGCCGCGGCGAGGACCGCGAGGTCACCGACGAACGCGGTCGAGGCGCTGATCGAGACGGCGCCCAGCAGTGAGCCTGCTGCTACCGATGACCAGACCCGCCACCCACTCGACGCCAGCTGGCCCACGCCGAACCAGGTGCCGATCACGAGGAACGCGGTGTTGGCGATGAACCAGAACACGTCGGTGTGCATGAACAGCATCAGGTGATGCCCCGGCACCAGCGGCGAGACGTCGGACCAGGGTTCGGTGGCGGCTAGCACCCAGCGAAGCCCGACCGCGAAGAGCGCCCAGACGGCGACCGAGGTGCCGGTCGCAGCCAGCCAGCGAGGGCGTCCGCTGAGCCTGGCACGAGTGGCGAGCGCGGACGTCGGCACAGGCTGGCCTTGGCGCTCGATGTCGCTCTCGCTGACGACGATCGTGCTCACGTCGTCCGGATCGTCCAGCATGGACGAGGGCGCGGGGATCATGCCCACGGGCGACAGGAACGCACCGGCGTTGTGGGTCGGAACCGGCCGTCCGTCCTCGTCTCGTTCGCGCATGAGTGGGGATACCTCAGGTCCATCATCCTCGCCCGATACCGTCGGGCAAGAGCCGGACGGCCCCACGAGTCCCGCGCTAGCTAGGGCATGCCGAGCGCGGCCAGGAGCCGCTCGCGGACGATCTCGGGGACGTGGACGCTTGCCTGTGCCTCGGCGTAGCTGCCGGTGTCGCCGTGATAGTCCGAGCCACCGGTCCGCAACAGGCCGCGGGCATCCGCGTAAGTGCTCATGGCCTCGATGCGCTCATCGTCCCAGTGGTGGTAATGGACCTCGAGGCCGCGCAGGCCCCAGCGCATCAGCTCAGCGATGACGCGGGGCTCGTCTGGCGCCCAGGGCGCGTGTGCCAGCGACGCGATCCCACCGGCCGTGGTGATGGCTTCGATGGCTGCTCGTGGGCCTATCCCCCTGCGACGTACGTAGGCGGGCATGCCTGGCACGAGGTACCGGGCGAAGGCATCCCCGACAGAGTCAGCATGGCCGGCCGAGACGAGGGCTCTCGCGACATGCGGGCGTCCCAGGGCATCGATGCCGCCCTCGACCTTCGGCAGATGCGGCTCCACGTCCAAGCCCGATTCGCGAAGGCGCTCGAGCACAAGGGCCAGTCGTCGCTCACGACCACCGCGCTGCTGGTCGAGCACGGTTGCCAGATGGGGGTCGTCGGCATCGATGCCCAAGCCCAGGATGTGGAGCTCGCCCAGCCGTTCCTCGCTGCCGCCGACGGCCTCGACCTCGGCGTCGACCATGGTGTTGATCTCGACGCCGACGATGACTCGGGGACCCGTGGTGCCCGGTCCTCCAAGGCCGGCGGCCAGCAGCTCGCGAGCACCGGCGAGCGTGTCGTGGTCGGTGATGGCCACCAGCGTGGAGCCCCAGGCACGCATCTGCTCGTAGAGCTCGCGGGGCTCCAGGACGCCGTCGGAACGCGCGGTGTGAGTGTGCAGGTCGACGGTGTTGCGCCGAAGCGTGGTCACACCTCGATGATGCGTGAGATGCGCTCCGCGCTGTGGGCCGTGCCGCTGCCAGGATCGATGTCGAAGAGCACGGCATTGAAGACGACCGGGCCGGTGCCGACCTGGAAGCGTGTGGGCAGGCCGTTGATGAAGCGAGGCAGGACCGTTTCGGGCTGAAAGCCGATGACGCTGTCGAGCGGGCCGGTCATGCCCAGGTCACTGACGTACGCGGTGCCACGCGCCAGCACTCGAAGATCAGCGGTGGGCACGTGCGTGTGCGTGCCCACGACCACGCTGACGCGACCGTCGAGATGCAAGCCGAAGGCGGTCTTCTCGCTGGTGAGCTCGCAGTGGAAGTCGACGAGCCGCACAAGCGGCAATGCATCGGCACCGCCTTCGAGCAGCTTGTCCATCTCGGTGAAGGGGTTGTCGATGGGGATCATCGTGCTGACCGGCCCTGGGCGTTGACGACCGCGACCTCGGTACCGTCGGCGGCGTGAAACGTGCCCCAGCCGTGACCGGGCACGCCCTCGGTGCCGTAGTTGAGCGGCCGCAGGATGCGCGGCTCGCCGTCGAGCTCGGGGATGAGCTCGCGCTTGTCCCAGATGTGGTTGCCGCTGGTGATGACATCGACGCCGCTGTCGAAGAGCGAGCGAGCGGTGGACATCGTCAGGCCCATGCCGCCCGCGACGTTTTCGCCGTTGGCCGTGACGAAGTCGATGCCGCGCTCTTCACGCACGCCCAGCAGCTCACGCTCCATGGCCTGGCGACCAGGCTTGCCGATGATGTCGCCGATCATGAGCACACGCAGGGTGCCGGAGTCGGGCAGCAGCGGCAGCGGCGGCAGCTGATCGGCGGCCAGCGTGCGCCTCTTGTCGCGTCGCGTCATGGGATGCTGTGAACCATTGCCCTGCTGCCGCTCGGTGGCGGCACGGTCACTTGGCGTACTCCACCGCCCGGGTCTCACGGATGACGGTGACCTTGATCTGGCCTGGATACGTCAGCGTCTCCTCGATCTGATGCACGATGTCGCGCGCCAGCCGGCTGGAGGCGAGGTCATCGATCTCCGTCGGCCTGACCAGGATGCGGACCTCGCGGCCGGCCTGGACGGCGAAGGACTTCTCCACGCCGGGGAAGCCGTCAGCGATCTCCTGTAGGTCGGTGAGCCGCTTCATGTAGGTGTCGACGTTCTCACCTCGGGCACCGGGTCGAGAGGCGCTGATGGCGTCAGCGATCTGGACGATGGGTGCCTCCTGGCAGGTGTAGTCGACCTCGAGGTGGTGGGCCGCGATGGCGTTGATGGCCTTGGGCGAGAGCCCGTGCCTGGTAGCGATCTCGGCACCGATGGCGGCATGGGGGCCCTCGACCTCGTGGTCGATGGCCTTGCCCATGTCGTGCAGCAGGCCGCCGAGCTTGGCGACCTGCACGTCGGCACCCAGCTCCGCGGCGATGATGCCCGAGAGCAGCGACGTCTCCTTGACGTGGTTGAGCACGCTCTGGCCGAACGAGGTGCGGTATTTCAAGCGGCCGATCAGCGTCAGGATCTCGGCGGGCAGGCCGGGCACGCCTACGTCATAGGCAGCCGCTTCCCCGGCTTCGCGGATGACCACGTCGATTTCGGCCTGGGCCTTGTTGACGACATCCTCGATGCGGCCCGGGTGGATGCGGCCGTCCTGGACGAGCTTGGTCAGGGCCAGGCGGGCGACTTCGCGTCGAACCGGATCGAAGCCGCTGAGCATGACCGAATCGGGCGTGTCGTCGATGATGAGGTCCACGCCGGTGGCCTGCTCGAGCGCGCGGATGTTGCGGCCTTCGCGGCCGATGATGCGACCCTTCATCTCGTCCGACGGGATGGCCACCGTGGTGACCGTGGCCTCAGCGGTGTGGTCGACCATGACCCGCTGGATGGCGGTGATGACGACGTCGCGAGCCTTGTGCTCGGCGCCTTCACGGGCCGATCGCTCGATGGCACGGACGAGACGGACGGCGTCCTTCTCGGCATCCTCGCGGACCTGCTCGACGAGGGCCGCCTTGGCCTCGTCAGCGGACAGGCCGCTGACGCGTTCGAGGGCCTCGATCTGCTCGAGCCTGATGGACGACAGCTCGGCTCGCTGCTTGTCGAGTTCCTGCTCGCGCATCAGCAGCTTGCGGTCGCGTTCCTCGAGCATGTCCGTACGCTGGTCGAGCTGCTCGTCCCGCTGCAGCAGGCGTCGCTCGAGGTTCTGCAGGTCGACACGCTTGGCGCGGCCTTCCTCGTCGACCTCTCGCTGGATCCTGACCTGTTCTTCCTTGGCCTGGAGGATCAGCTCCTTCTGCTGGGCTCGCGCTTCGGCGACGATGCGTTCGGACTTCTCGTTGGCAGTCTTGATGGCCTTGAGTAGCCACGTATCCGCGTGCCACGAATCCGATCGCGAGCCCGCCGGCGGCCACCACGAGGATGATGACCGCCATAACGACGGGTTCGTTCACTTGTCCCTCCCGTCCAGCCCCGTGGCTGGAGGTGAATCAACGTCTCTGGGTACGCCATCTCGCGATGGCTGAGCGGCCAGACTCCCTTTGATGCCGCTCGACCTGCGGTCAGAAGGAGAAGCCTAGCGGGGTCTGAGTGGAGCGTCAAACGTGCCGATGGCCTACTCGGCGAGCGTCATCAGCCACACTCGACGCGACTTCGTGACAGACATCCGGCGCTGAATCCGTTGCGCGCGAGCAAGGCATAGGCCTTCTGGCGCCGCCGTCGCGGATCAGGTCTCGCGGCGCAGGCGTCGAGGCGCGTCGTTCGAGCGAGGTGCCGCGCGGCCGCGAGGTCGGCGTCAGCGGGCATCCCCTCGGATGCCTCGGCGTGGCCGGTGGCCACGAGCGCACGACCGGCGAGCGCCACTTTGACGGTGTCGTCCGGGACGCCCTTCAGTTGCAGCTCGCGGCGCAGGGCCACGGCTCCGCGGGGTCGTGCCCGGTCACGGCTCTCGACCCACGCTCGTGGCGAAGGCGAGGTCATCGAGATAGCCCAGGTCGACGAGCCGGTCGACGACCTCGTCGCAGAACGCTGGCTGGGTAGCCGAGGTGGTTCAGGCGTCGGCGGGTCTCCTCGACCGAGCGGGAGCGTACGGCGAGGAAGGCGGCCGCGGCCTCCATGACCACGTCGGGGTCGGTGACCGAGGCGCGCCGAACCCGCCGTGCCTCGGCGGCGTCCCGGCGTTCCTGCGCCGTGCGGGCTGGGTGGGCCACCTACTCGGCCTCTGTGATGCCCTCCACGGGGACGTCGATCTCGGCGACCTTGGCGCGGATCTCGGTCTCGAGCTGCTGCGCGATGTCCTGGTTGGCGCGCAGGAACTCCTTGGACTGCTCGCGCCCCTGGCCCAGGCGCGTCTCGCCGTAGTTGAACCAGGCACCCGACTTGGTGACCACGTCCGAGGCCACGCCGACATCGAGCAGCCCACCCTCGCGGGAGATGCCGGTGCCGTACATGACGTCGAACTCGGCCACGCGGAACGGTGCCGCGACCTTGTTCTTGACGACCTTGACGCGGGCGCGGATACCGATGGCATCCTGGCCCTGCTTGATGGTCTCGATGCGACGGATGTCGAGTCGGACGCTGGAGTAGAACTTCGAGCGCGCGGCCACCGGGCGTCGTCTCGGGGCTTCCGAACATGACGCCGATCTTCTCGCGCAGCTGGTTGGTGAAGACCAGGGCCGTGTTCGACCGGCTCACGGCGCCGGTCAGCTTGCGCAGGGCCTGGCTCATGAGGCGAGCCTGGATGCCCACGAAGGTGTCGCCCATCTCACCCTCGATCTCGGCGCGGGGTACGAGTGCCGCGACCGAGTCGACGACGACGCAGTCGACGCCGCCCGAGCGGATGAGCGTCTCGGTGATCTCGAGCGCCTGCTCGCCGGTGTCGGGCTGGCTGACGAGGAGGTTGTCGACATCGACGCCACAGGCGCGCGCATAGGCTGGGTCGAGCGCGTGCTCGACGTCGATGAAGGCCACCACGCCGCCGAGCTTCTGAGCCTCGGCGAGGACGTGCTGGCAGACGGTGGTCTTGCCCGACGACTCTGGACCGAAGATCTCGGTGATGCGGCCGCGCGGGATACCACCTACGCCCAAGGCCAGGTCAAGGGCGATGGACCCAGTGGGGATGGCGTCGACCTGCTGACGGGTGTCCGAACCGAGACGCATGATCGAACCCTGTCCGAACTGCTTCTCGATGGACATGATGGCGGCATCGACCGCCTGCTTGCGTTCTCTCTGCTGGGCGTCTCTCGCCCCGTTCTTAGCCGACGTCGCTGTTCCCGGTCGACCGACCGGCGCTGGTGACGGTCATGCCTGGTGTCCTCCATGGCTGTCACCCGAGAGCCGGTCTGGCGGCTGGCCCCTACTCGACCTCTTCCTCTACCTTTGGCTTCCGCTTCGGCTTGATCACCTCGACGGTCGGCATCGGCGCCTGGGAGAGCGGCTCGATCGTGGCCTTGGCCTTCTTCGACTTCTTGGGCTTCTTCGCTTCACGGCGAGAGGGTGTCTTTCCTGCCATCGGTCCTCACGCCTCCAACTGGTGCCGCCTAGTCTGGGCGGCGGGGTTTCACTCGGACTTCACGCTCCCTTCATCGCCACTGTCAGCGCCGTTCGTGCCAGCTCCTGTGGCACGAAGCCATCGCATCGATTCCGGGAACGTGCCGGACCGGATCGCGGACCGGATGTCGTCCATGAAGTCTAGGGTGAAGGTCAGGTTGTGACAAGTCGCGAGACGGAACGCAAGGAGCTCGTCGGCGCGCAGCAGATGGGCCAGGTAGGCACGGGAGAACGAGCGACAGAGACGGCACGGGCAGTCCTCCTGGACCGGCCGAGGGTCATCGAGGAAGCGGGCGTTCCTGAGGTTGAGCTTGCCGTCGGGTACCCACAGCGTGCCGTTGCGCGCGACGCGCGCCGGGAGCACGGAATCGAACATGTCCACCCCGGCGTCCACTGCGTCGAGCAGGTCCATCGGTGAGCCGAGGCCCATGAGGTAGCGCGGCCGAGGGTCGTCGGCCAGCAACGGCACGACGACGTCAAGTGCGGCTCGGCGCTGGCCCGGTGTCTCGTCACCGGCGAGGCCGCCGATGCAGATACCGTCGAAGGGCAGACCGCTGATGGTCTCCGTGGATTCGGCCCGGAGGTCCGGCTCGAGGCCGCCCTGGATGATGCCGAAGAGCGCCTGGTCGGGGCGCTGGTGGACATCGAGGCAACGCTCGGCCCAGCGCCCGGTGCGGGCCGTGGCCTCCGAGACCTCGCGGCGCGATGAGGCGTGCGGCGGCACCGGCTGGTCGAGGCAGACTGCGATGTCGGAGCCCAGCGCCTCCTGGATGGCGATGGCGTACTCCGGCGTGAAGTCGATGCAGTGCCCCGTCGAGGTGGGAGCGGAAGGTCACGCCGTCCTCGTCGATCCTGCGCAGGTCGCCCAGGCTGACCACCTGGAAGCCACCCGAATCGGTGAGGATGGGTCCATCCCACTGCATGAACTCATGCAGACCACCGAGGCGCTCGATGCGTTCGTGTCCGGGGCGGAGCGAGAGATGGTAGGTGTTCGAGAGGATGATGCTCGCCCCGACCTCTCGCAGGTCGTCGGGGTCGAGGGCCTTGACGGTGGCGTTCGTGCCGACGGGCATGAAGATGGGCGTCTCGACCACACCGTGGGGCGTCTCCAGGCGGCCGGCTCGTGCGCGGCTGCCCTCGGCATCGGCCGTGGCCAGCACCTCGAAGCTGATGGGTGCAGTGCTGTGCGTGAGGTCGGTCACTGCGTGATCTGGGCGCGCCAGGCTGCTACCGAGGCGATGACCAGGGCCAGTGCCAGGTAGCCGATCGACCACAGCACCGCGGTGTCACTATCGAGCGTCGAGACGCTGGCGAAGCCGCTGTCGCCGAGGCCGTCCGTGGCCGGCACCACCGCGCTGGCCACGCTGAATGGGAAGTACAGCAGGACATCGCGCAACATGGGCACGAGGAACAGGAGCATCTCCGCGAAGTAGAAGGCCAGTCCGGCACCGATGCCCGCCAGCTGGCTGCGGAAGAGCATAGCGATGGCGAAGCCGATGGCCGCCTGCTGGGCGATGCCCAGCCAGGTGCGGGCCAGCAGATCGGGGATGGAGGCGAGCGTGTCCGGGTCGGTGGCGCCCTCGCTGCCGACGCCAGCGATCTCGGCGGCCGCGACGGCTGCGGCCGACCCGATGGCGAAGGTCGCGAGCACTCCGAGGCCGAGCACCAGGGCGATGGCCAGGAACGTGACCAGCGTGTAGCGCACGCGGCTTTCGCCGCGGGCGACGATCGAGCGGATGGTGCCCCACGCCCAGTCCGCACCGATGATGGCGGCGCCGTAGGCCACGGCGAGCAGTCCGCCGAAGCCGAGGATGACTCCCACGACCATGGTGTACGCAGTGGGGAAATCGAGCAGCAGCCGGACCTGGAACTCATCACCCATGGACTCCATCTGGCCGGCCGAGGCTGCCAGGCCCAGGAAGACCACGACGATGAGCACGGTCAGGATGGCGAAGACGACCCAGCTAGCGGGTCGGCGCACCAGCTTCACGAGTGACATGCGCAGGAGTGCCATCTAGCCGCGCTCCCCCCAACCCCCGCTCGGCGATGCCGGCGTGGGAGCCGTCGCGGTCAGCGACAGGAAGATGGACTCGAGGTCACTGCCTGAGGTGATGGCGCTGGCATAGATGCCGGCCGAGGCCAGGGCGCGGTTGACGTCGGCCGCCCGGTCAGGCGGGATGCGCACGTCGATCCAGGCTGCTCCGGGGGCCTCTGCGGGCTGTGCGTTGGTGGGTACCCCCAGGAAGGCCAGGCAAGAGAGCGCTCCCGGCAGCTCCGACTCGCTCACCCGGGCGCGCACATGGCCACCCTCGGCGAACAGGTCGGCCAGCCTGCCCTCGCGGATGAGGCGTCCGCCGTTGACGATGCCGACCACGTCCGCCAGCTGCTGCACCTCAGGCAGGATGTGGCTGGAGATGAAGACCGTCTTGCCCGCGTGCGTGAGGTATCGCAGCGTCTCCCGCATGGCCACGATGCCGCCGGGGTCGAGGCCGTTGGCCGGTTCGTCGAGGAGCAACAGTTGCGGGTCCGAGAGCAGCGCCGCGGCGATGCCCAGGCGCTGCTTCATGCCCAGTGAGTAGCGTCCGGCCTTGTCGCGACCGCGCTCGGCCAGGCCGACGAGGCCGAGCACCTCGTCGACACGTGCGGTCGAGACCCTGGCCCCGGAGGCGGCCAGCGCGCGCAGGTTGTCCCGCCCCGAAAGATAGTCGTAGAAGGTGGGCGACTCGACGAGAGCGCCCACGTCGAAGAGCCGCCGCCGCTGCCGCCAGGTGTAGGGCCGGCCCAGCATCTCGATGTCGCCCGCATCCGGCCTGATGAGCCCGACCAGCAGGCGCATCAACGTCGTCTTGCCGGCACCGTTGGGCCCGAGGAAGGCGTAGACCACGCCACGCGGCACGGCCAGGTCCAGACCCTGGAGCGCCGGCCGCGCCCCGTAGTGTTTGACCAGTCCCCTGGTGCGCAGGGCATAACCCGAGTCGGTCGGTGGTGCGGCGGGCGGAGGTGCCGCCATCTGCTCCGTCACGCCTCCGCCTCCGCCTCGGTGCGGCCTTCGCTGGTGACGCCATCCCAGAAGCCCGGATCGTCGCGCTCGGCGCGGCGCGGCGGCGGCACCTCGTAGCCGAGCAGACGCAGATGCTCGCGTGCCAGGTCGGTGGCCATGCGTCCCTGGGGGGTGCGGTCTAGGAAGCCCAGCTGCAGCAGGAACGGCTCGTAGACGTCCTCGACGGTCTCGATCGACTCGCCGATGACAGCCGCGATGGCGGCACCCCCGACGGGGCCCGAGCCGAACTTCTGGACGATGGCCGCGAGCAGCCGCCGGTCGGTGGTATCGAGCCCGGCGTCATCGATGTCGAGGGCCTCCATGGCAGCGATGGCCTGCCCTTGGGTGATGTGGCCGTCGCCCTTGACCTGGGCGTGGTCACGGGTGCGGCGCAGGAGGCGGTTGATGACGCGCGGCGTACCGCGACCGCGCGAGGCGAGCATGCGCACGGCGGCCTCATCGATCTCGACATCGAGGATGCTCGCGGAGCGACGCACGATCTCCGCCAGCTCATCCTCAGCGTAGTAGTCCAAGCGGTAGACCGCGCCGAAGCGGTCGCGCAGCGGTGCCCCGATGCGGCCTGCCCGGGTGGTGGCACCGACGACCGTGAAGGGCTTCAGGGACAGACGCAAGCTGCGGGCGCTGGGGCCGCGGCCGATCATGACGTCGATGGCGAAGTCCTCCATGGCCGGATAGAGGATCTCCTCGACCGCGTGGTTGAGGCGGTGGATCTCGTCGATGAAGAGGATGTCGCGCTCCTCGATGTTGGTGAGGATGGCGGCGAGGTCACCGGGCCGCTCGATGGCTGGCCCGCTGGTGGTGTGGATGTTCACGCCCAGCTCACGCGCGACGATGTTGGCCAGCGTGGTCTTGCCCAGGCCGGGTGGGCCGTAGAGCAGGATGTGGTCGGCAGCCTCCTCACGCCCGTTGGCGGCGGTCAGCAGGATGGAGAGGTTGTCCTTGACCTGCGTCTGGCCGATGTACTCATCGAGCTGACGGGGTCGCAACGACGACTCGAGCGTGTTCTCATCGAGTACCTCGGTCTCGGGCGAGACCAGTCGGCTGACGTCATCCATGGCCAGCGAGTCTAGCAGAGATGAGCACGGAATGGAACGGACGTTCTACAGGAAATGAGCACCGCGGCATCACTGGCGCAGGGCCTGCAGGGCCTCCTTGACGCGTGCCTCGAGCGAGGCCGCCGGTCCTCGGGCGGCCACCGCCGTTCGGGCGGCTTCACGGCCCTCGCGTGAGCTGTAGCCGAGCGCCTCGAGGGCGGCCACGACCTCGGTCTCGCCTCCCCCGTCACTGATGGCGCTGCTGCCCGCTGCGTCGACCTTCTCCCGGAGCTCCAGCACGATGCGCCCGGCCAGCTTCTTGCCCACGCCCGAGACTGCCGTCAGGACCGCGTCGTCACCCTGCAGGATGGCCAGCTGCAGGTCGGCTACGGGGCGCGAGGAGACGATGGCCAGGCCGACCTTGGGCCCTACGCCGCTGACGGTGGTGATGAGCTCGAAGAAGGCCAGCTCCTCGGTGGAGCGGAAGCCGTACAGCGCCTGCTGGTCCTCGCGCACGAGGTGGTGCGTGTGCAGCTTGACGCGCTGGCCGCCCGACAGCCCGCTCAGCGTCGAGGGCCCGGCGAAGACGCGATAGCCGACGCCACCGACCTCGAGCACCAGATCGGTCCCGGAGACCGAGGTGATGACACCGTCGAGGGAGGCGATCATGTGGGCGCCACGGTCGGTGGCGCGACCGGCTTCGAGAGGGTCGCTGCGTGGGCCGTGCAGACCGCGACCGCCAGCGCGTCGGCGGCGTCGTCGGGCCGCGGCAGCTCAGACATCGAGAGCACCAGCTGCACCATGCGCTGGACCTGGTCCTTGGGAGCACGGCCGTAGCCGGTCACGGCCATCTTGACCTCGTGCGGGCCATACTCGAAGACGGGCAGACCGTGCTGGGCGGCCGCGAGCAGGACCACGCCGCGGGCCTGACCGACGGCCATGGCCGTCTGGACGTTCTTGTTGAAGAAGAGCCGCTCGACACCGACGGCCTCGGGTCGATGGGTCTCGATGAGGTCGGTCAGGCCCTCATGGATGATGAGCAGCCGCTGCTCCGGCCGGACGGTCGTTGATGGTCTCGAGACAGCCATAGTCGAGCATCTCCAGCGTGGACCCTTCGCGGGAGACGACGCCGTATCCGAGACGAGCGGTGCCGGGGTCGATCCCCAGCACGATCACGACGCGGCGGCCTCGGCCAGGATCTCGTCGGGCAGCTCGAAGTTGGCGGTCACGCGCTGCACGTCATCGCTGTCCTCGAGCGCTTCGATGAGGCGCAGGTTCTGACGTGCCTTGTCGACATCGACCTCGACGGGTGTCATGGCCACCATCGCCAGCTCGGCCGAGTCGACCTTGACGCCGGCCGCCTCGAGAGCGGTCTGCACCGCGAGCAGGTCGCTCGGATCGGTGGCGATCTCGATGGGGTCGGAGTCGGTGTCGACGTCGGTGGCGCCGGCATCGATGGCGGCCAGCGCGACGTCGTCCGGGTCGCCCACGTCGCGCCCCACGCTGATCAGGCCACGCGGCTCGAACTGCCAGGCCACCGAGCCCTGACCGGCCAGCTGTCCACCCGACTTGGAGAAGATCGAGCGGACCTCGGCCGCGGTGCGGTTCTTGTTGTCCGTTGCCGTCTCGACGATGAGGGCCACGCCACCGGGGCCGTAACCCTCGTACATGATCTCCTCGTACTCGATGCCCTTGTCGCCGCCGGTCGCTCGTTCGATGGCGCGCTTGATGTTGTCAGCGGGCATGTTGGCTTCACGGGCCTTGTCGACGGCGAGGCGCAGGCGGTAGTTGGCCTCGAGTTCGCCGCCCCCGGCACGCGCTGCGATGCTGATCTCCTTGCCCAGCTTGGTGAATAGAGCACCACGCTTGGCGTCGTTGGCGCCCTTCTGGCGCTTGATGGTTGACCACTTGGAATGTCCAGACATGGTCTCCGATTCTATATGATTGGCCCTTCGAACCCGACTCGGTCGGCGCGAGGGACGAGGCCAGCCCAGATGCCTCTGCCGACTTCTTACGCTCATTGGAGGTCTGCGCGTGCCGCACGTCGATATCTCACGGCTCCGCAACGTCGTCCTTGCCGGACATGCAGGGTCTGGCAAGACGACCATCGCCGAGCACCTGCTCCACAAGGCCGGCGTCATCAACCGCATGGGCAGTGTCGACGGAGGGCACCGCTTCGCTCGACTTCGAGCCCGAGGAGCAGAAGCGTCAGCTCTCGCTGTCCCTCGCGGCCAACACCTTCGATCGCGACGGCAGCCACGTGACGCTCATCGACACGCCCGGCTACGCGGACTTCGTGGGCGAGGTCATCAGTGGCTTCGCGGCGGCGGACGGCGCGCTCATCACCATGGACGCCTCGGGCGGGGTCGAGGCCGGTACCGAGAAGGCCATCCGCCTCTCACGTTCGACCCACACGCCGGCCATCTTCGTGATCACCCGCTGCGAGCGCGAGAACGCCGATCCGATCGCTGCCCTCGACGCGCTGCGCGAGGAGTTCGGTACCAAGATCGCACCCATCCAGATCGCCATCGGCAAGGGCGAGGACGTTCTCGGGATACGTGGACCTCGTCCATGGCAAGGCCTATCGCTACGAGGACGGCACGCGCCAGGAGGTGCCCGTCCCCGAGGACATGGTCGATGAGGTCGCCATGCGCCGTGAGCAGCTGCTCGAGGCCGCTGCCGACGCCGACGACGAGGTGCTCATGAAGTTCCTCGAGGGCGAGGAAGTCAGCGACGAGGAGCTTGAGCTGTGCCTGCACAAGGGCGTCAAGGATTTCGTCCTGGCGCCCGTGATGCTGACCTCAGCCAACCGCGATATCGGCATCAGCGCGATGCTCGACGCCATCATCCGCTACCTGCCCACGCCGACCGAGGAGCCACCGGTCGACGGCCACGACAACCGCGGCGATGACGTCGAAGTGCGGCCGACCGCATGATGGGCCCCTCCTGGCCCAGGTCTTCAAGACCACGGCCGACCCGTTCGTGGGTCGCCTCACCTACTTCCGGGTGTGGTCGGGCAGCATCAAGTCCCACGACCATGTCTGGAACGCCGAACGCGGCGAGGAGGAGCGCATCGCCCAGGTCTTCTACATCAAGGGCGCCGAGCAGGAGCCGGTCGACGAGATCCGGGCCGGCGAGATCGGTGCGGTCGCCAAGCTGGCCCACACCGTCACCGGTGACACGCTCAGCTCCAAGGACACGCCGCTGACGATGCCGCCCATCGAGTTCCCCGAGCCGACCCTGCCGGTGGCGGTCGAGCCGGCCTCGAAGGCCGACCTGGACAAGCTCAGCGGGGCGCTCACGAGGCTCCAGGAGGAGGACCCCACCATCAGGGTCGAGCGCAACGCGGAGACCGGCGAGCAGCTGATGTGGGGCCAGGGCGAGAACCAGATCCAGGTCGCCGGCGAGCGCCTCACGCGCAAGTTCGGGACCTCGATCGTGACCAGCGCGCCCCGCGTCCCCTATCGCGAGACGATCCGGGGCACGGCCAAGGTCGAGGGTCGCCACAAGAAGCAGACCGGCGGCCGTGGCCAGTTCGGCCACGTCTGGCTGGAGATCTAGCCCAATCCCGGCGGCGGCGTCGAGTTCGACACCAAGGTCGTCGGCGGCGTGGTGCCCAAGCAGTTCTTCGCCGGCGTCGAGAAGGGCGTGCGCGCGGTGGCCGAGAAGGGTCCCATGGCGGGCTACCCGGTCATCGACTTCAAGGCCATGCTCTACGACGGCTCGTATCACAACGTCGACTCCGACGAGCTCTCGTTCCGGCTGGCCGGCTCCCAGGCGACGCGCAAGGGCATCGCCGAGTCGAACCCCATCCTGCTCGAGCCGATCATGGAGGTCAGGTCCGCGTGCCCGAGGCCTACATGGGCGAGGTCAATCGCGATCTCAACACCCGTCGCGGCCGGCTCCTGGGCATGGACGCCGCAGATGGGCAGCAGGTCCTCTCGCGCCCACGTGCCGCAGGCGGAGCTGTTCACGTATGCCACCGAGCTGCGCTCGCATCACCGGCGGCCGCGGCACGTTCAGCGCCACGCTGGCGCACTACGAGGAAGTGCCCTCTCACGTGGCCCAGAAGGTCATCGACGAGCACAAGGCCGAGGAGGACGAGGGCTAGTTCCGGTCCCTTACCGCCTATCCCGCTGCCTTGCCCCGGAGAGACCTGAGCGAGAGACATAGCCGCGCTCAGCTGTGCTGTCTCGGCGGGCAGGAACTCGATGGGCTCTGCGCTGCGGTGCCCTTAGTCGGGACTTCCGTCACTTGACCGCTGCCCGTGTCCGGGGTGTCATGAGTGGCAGCGGCCGGTGACGGAGTCCGACTCGTGCCGTGCGCAGGGAGGTCATCATGCTCATGCTCCGCGTCGTCACGGTCACCGCAACCTTCGTCTCCTTCCTCGGGTCAGCCATCGGGGTGGCGGGACAGGATGAGCGACCCAGCCCATCGGCTCCCGCGTCCTCCAGCGTCGAGTCCACGGCCGCTGCCCAGCCATTCGTCGATGGGCAGGTCTGCGTCCACCCCGACCCCGACTTCTTCTTGTCGTGGGAAGCCTCAGGCACCACGGAGGGCCACCTCTTCAACTGCGCGAGGTCGCTCGGTCTCCGGATGAGCGACCCGGACTACGACGCCTACGACTTCTTCCTGATGAAGCGCACCGTCTCGAAGGAGCGGTACAGCGAGACATGCGACGACGGGGGCACCCACATCGGCTCGCTCTATCTCGCGTCCGGCGAGGACGTGTTCTACAACTCTGAGAAGCCGGGACGATTCGCGACGGGGACGTTCGACTACAGCGTCGCCAGCACGCTGCTCGACCCCGACACGGACATCTGGCAAGTCGAGGAGCAAGGGGTCCTCCTCGATGTCCACACCCCCGAAGGGGATTGGAACTGGACGTGGTCCGTGGACGCCACCGTGGAATCCGAGGGTGCTCCAGAGGTGCCGGTCCTCGACAAGTACCGCGGTGTCAAGGACGACGAGTTCAGGACACTCTGCGACTACCTGAGGTAGCCGACCTCCCAGGCAGCAGGTCGGGACCTCGGTCACTTGACCCCGGCGCCGAGCAGGGGTCCCATAGGCCGTACCGGGAGGCCGTGAAGTCCAATTCGCGTACGTTGGCCGCCTGTGTCGTTCCGAGCCACTGGCGAACCCCACCCGTACAAGCCCGAGGAGGCTTGTCATGCATACGTTGCGACTATCTCTGGCTGGGACAGTCATCCTGATGCTGGTCGGCGGCCTGTCCACGGTCCGTGAACTCGGCGAGGACGAGCTCGCTGGAGCGCAGTCGTATCAAGCCGCAGCTTTCATCAGTCGACCCTGGCGCGTCGGCGATGAGGACGAGCCAGGCTTCCACGCTGTCCTCGGCCACTTCCTCGGCCACGGTGCCCGGGCCCGCCATCGGGACGCGGACTCCCCGATCCGCAGGGAAGGTGACGGCGACGCCAGCCTCGGCCACCTCGATGCGCTGGCCATCGGTGTACCTCTACAGCCCCTGGCGTTGATCGCGCCCCGGGCGAGGCCAATTCACCGGCGGCACCGTCCGGAGCGCCGATGGCCCCCAAGCAGACGGCCAGGAATACGATCGCAATTCTTCCGGCCCCATCGTGCACACCGTGCTCGGGGAGTCAAGAGCCCGACGCCCTGGGGCGTGGTCATGGCGGCGTGGCCACGCGCGAGCAGGTGTGTCATGCAAGGTTCACACCGAGCGTGGGCGACCTACGATCGACGGCGATTCCATGCAGGTCCATGGGCCCGGCAACTCGGCGGCAGGTGGTGCGGCCATCGTCTGGACGAATAGCGGTCGGCACGATGAAGCCGACGGCCTCCCGCAAGCCGCTGACGTGGCGCCGGGAGGGCTCGCGCTCGACGGCAGTACCAGAGGCCTACGTCCCGGGACATCTTGGGAGCGTGTGGGATGACTCCGCGTGACGGTAGGGTGCGGCTTGCCGTAGTTATGGGTATTCGCGGAACGAGGTTGCAGAGAATGAAGTTCGAGTGGCACGATCCCCGAGTGGCACTAGGAACAATCGCGACGGCATTCGTCCTCGCGGTGGCATTGGGCAGGATCGACGTCATGCCGGCCTGGAACGCAGTCGCAGGCACGAAGGACGA
Source organism: uncultured Chloroflexia bacterium (assembly GCA_963705425.1). Taxonomy (GTDB): domain Bacteria; phylum Chloroflexota; class Limnocylindria; order Limnocylindrales; family CSP1-4; genus JAFMJV01. The sequence goes on from CAVPJO010000007.1 coordinate 20,619, forward strand.
GACGGTTCACGACGCGCAGATGATCATCCCGTTGGTCGAGGGCCCCGTGGACTCTGAGCGGACCGTTCCGGAAGGCAAACGACCGAGCACCAAGGTTCTCCAGCCAGACGTCGGTCCGACCAATGGCGACACCGCCCTGCCGGCAGAGCGCCCTGTGGCAGATCTTCCGGCTCGAACCCAAGGTCGCCGCGGCGGCACGCGACGTACCCAGCGTGATTGATACCCAACCCACGGAAGAGCCCCCGGGTGGGGCGAGCACCAACGCACAGACGCATCCTCCAGAGGGCTCGGATGTACGACCAGAGACTGGCCCGTCGCTCAAGCCCCAGCCCGCGGGCCCGTCGCTCAAACCCAAGCCCGAGAAGCCGTCGCTCAAGCCCCGGCCCGAGGGCCCGTCGCTCAAACCCCAGCCCGAGAAGCCGTCGCTCAAGCCCCGGCCCGAGGGCCCGTCGCTCAAACCCCAGCCCGAGAAGCCGTCGCTCAAGCCCCGGCCCGAGGGCCCATCGCTCAAGCCCCAGCCCGAGAAGCCGTCGCTCAAGCCCCGGCCCGAGGGCCCATCGCTCAAACCCCAGCCCGAGAAGCCGTCGCTCAAGCCCCAGCCCGAGGGCCCATCGCTCAAACCCCAGCCCGAGAAGCCGTCGCTCAAGCCCCAGCCCGAGGGCCCATCGCTCAAACCCCAGCCCGAGAAGCCGTCGCTCAAGCCCCAGCCCGAGGGCCCATCGCTCAAACCCCAGCCCGAGAAGCCGTCGCTCAAGCCCCAGCCCGAGGGCCCATCGCTCAAACCCCAGCCCGAGAAGCCGTCGCTCAAACCCAAGCCCGAGAAGCCGTAGGCTCGCTTCTCGCTGAGCCGAGTAGCGAGTCACTCAACATCATCGGTGGCACCCACGTGCCCTGCTGGGTCAAGCCCCGCCCAACCTTCAGGCACCGTCACGGCGAAACAGTGCTCGGCTTTCTCGACGCGCTCGTCGAACCCGGAGGCGGTGACTGGTCCTGCGCGATGGCGGCAACCGCACTCGTGCCCAGCAGACACGTAGTCAGCAGCGCGGTCGTGAGTCGTCGCATCGTCCATCCTCTCCTGTGCGTCGGCTCCGTGCTCCGAGACCCGGTCAGCGGGTCAAGGGCCGGACGGCGGACGACAGTCCTCCATCCTCGGGGTCTGTGGCGGGGCATCGGCGACCCGCGGAGCACGATGGCGTCTGCCCGAGTGATCACCGAAACTCCCCAGGTGAGCACCCGGGCCGGGTCCGGTGAGGAGTCTAGCGATCGGCGCCGGCCTTCACCCCCTTCCTGATGTTCTCGACCCGGGCCTGGTGGGCCCGCATGCGGTAGCTGTCGCCATCGATGTCGAAGACGACCGAGCGGTGCAGCAAGCGGTCGAGCATGGCCGCGGCCACGGTGGCATCGTCGAAGATGCGGCCCCACGAGGCGATGCCGAGGTTCGTGGTGAGGATCGACCGAGCCCTTGAGGTACCGCTTGGCGATGACCTGGAACAGCGCCGCGGCGGCCTCCGTGGCGAGGGGCAGGTAGCCCACCTCGTCGATGATCAACAGGCGGGGCCCCGCGTAGAAGCGCATCGTGGTCGCCCAGCGGCCCTCGATGGCCGCGCGGTGACAGCGTGCCGCGAGCTCGGCGGCGGTCGTGTAGTAGGTGCGGTGGCCGGCCTCGACGGCGGCCCGGCCGAGCCCCACCGCGAGCATCGTCTTGCCCACCCCCGGCGGCCCGATGAAGAGCACGTTGGTGGCGTCCTCGAGGAAGCGCAGCGTCCCGAGCTCGTTGACCATGGCCCGCTCGACCGATGGCTGCGCCTCGAAGTCGAAGTCGGCGAGCCGCCACGGCGCCGGCAGCGAGGCGAAGCGCTCGAGGCTCGTGAGCCGACGGGCCGTCGTGGCCGCCACCTCGATGGCCAGCAGGCGCTCCAACATGGCGGTGTGCCCGAGGTCCTCCGCGGTGGCCTCCTCGAGCACCGCCGGCAGGGCCTCCGCGGCCGCCGCCAGACGCAGCGTCGCGAGATGACCGCGCAGCTGCTGGTAGACCGACGCCTCGCTCATCGGATGACCTCGACGAGCTCGGCGTAGCGGGCCAGGTCGACGACGACCTCACGAGTCTCCGCTCCGCGCAGGGCGGCCGCCGCGGCCCGGGCCTCGGGACCCGGTGGATGGTGGCCCTTGCGCTCACACGGCCGGGCACTGCTGAAGGCCGACAGCACGGCCGCCTCGAGGCCGGCCCGGTGCTCCTCGCTGCGGACGAGGGCACCGCCGCCGGCGGGCCGCAGCTCGTGGACCGCGACGAGCACACCCGACGGGGCGACGATCCCGAGCTCGGAGCTGCCGAGGCGATGGCGCAACGTCAGCGTGGCGCCGGCGAGCCCATGGGGCACCGAGTAGCGGTTGCCGCGGAAGGCCACCGTGGCGTCGGGAGCGACCGGCCCGTGCTGCTCGATCGTCGCCGGATAGGGCAGCGGCGGCAGGGCCAGGAGCGGCTCGGCCTCGGCGAGGGCGCGCACCGTCGAGCCGCCTCGCGGGCGGTCGTCCGCGGTCGTGGCACAGAAGGCGGTCGAGGTCGCCTGGGCGCCCTCCATCGTCGTCGCGGTCATCGTCCGCCACCAGCGCCCACAGAGGTAGCGGACCGCGGCCTCCACGGCGCCCTTGCGGTTGCCCCGCCGGGGCGGACAGGGCCTGACCGTGACCCCGTAGTGCTTGGCCACCGGGGCGAAGGAGGGCTGGACGTCGGCGCTGCCGGGCACGATGACCGTGGCCAGGCGGTCGGTGCGCCAGTCCCGAGCGGTGCCACCGAGGCGCCGCAGGACCGCGTCCATGGCCTCGATGAGGTGGGCCTGGTCCATCGACTCGGCGAGCACGCCGCGGACCCGGCCCGAGTGGGGCAAGGTGCCGAGCAGGACGTAGGCCGTGCCGCCCCAGGGTGCCCGGCGGCGCTCGAACCAGTCCCACTGGATCTCCTCACCGGGAGGATGCTCGATCTCGATGGTCAGCCGACCCCGGACACCCTGGCAGGGCTCGCAGTGGGGTCGCAGCCCATGGGCCCGCACCGAACGCACGAAGGTCGGGTAGCTGCGCGGGTAGCCGAGGGCGATGACCTCGTCATAGAGGCTCGTGAGCCAGAGGTGCGGGTCGTCGTCGAAGCGCGCCCGCAGGTATGGGGCGAAGGGCTCGATGGCGTCGGGTGCCGAGCGGCGCCGGACACCGGGCCGGCGTTCGCCGCGGACATAGGCGCGGACCGTCTTGCGGTCGCGCTCGAGGTGGCGGGCGATGGCCGAGATCGACCAGCCCCGCTGGTGCAGTGCGTGGACCTCCACGTCTTCTCCCTGTGTGAGCATAGGGCGGGGCTCCTGCGCTGCTGTGGCTTGACACCGTCAGCATCGTCGGGGCCCCCACCCGTTTCTGGATGGACCTGTCAGGGCCAGGCCCACGTGCTCAGGGGTGGGGAGTTTCAGTGATCGTCTCTGGGGAGTCTCCGGTGATCGTCGTCATCATGACTGCCGGCTCTAGCTACGTGCCGAGCCCCTATGCACCCTGTCAACTCAGCCATGAGCCAACGGATCCTGATCGCCAGCTCCGTGAGATCAATGCCTCGCTCGACCCAGGCGAGGAGCGGTTGCACTGGTTCGGCTGGGACATCGATGCTACATACGCCGGCGGCGGCTATGCCGAAGCGCGCACGATCCTCGAGCCACACCGCGGTGCTCCAGTCGTGGATGAGTTGCTGACACGGCTGACGCTCGTGCCCGCCGAGGCGTTCACCGAAGAAGCCGAGCGCCTCGAAGCTGCGCTCGCGCTCATGGCCGATCGTGAGGTCGAGCTCCAGGGAACGCTGGGGCCCGCCGACTCAAACCTGCTCCGGCATGTCGTCCGGAACCTCATCAATTCACTGAGCCTCAGGGAGCTCGCCTTCCGGGAGCCCTTCGGTCGCTACTGGAAAACGAGGCGCTGCAGCGCCGTGAGGAGACCCTTGTCAAACGCCTTGACGACGGCTGGCTGACCCGGCTCGATCCGGCCAGCAGGGTCATCCTCATGGGCCACGACATGCATCTGGGCAAAGATCCCTCGAGCCTGCGCTACGGGTCGACAGGCAGCGACGCGACCCTCGGGATGTGGCCCTCGGTGGGCAGCGCCGTCGCGGCACGGCTACCGGTCTACTCCTTCTGGATTGCTCTACGACCACGGCACCAGCGTGCGTGCCTTCGCCGTGGATCCCGTCTTCTCGGTACCCAGCCACCCGGATCGCGTCGAGCACCTTCTGGCACGCATCGCGCCGGTCCTCGTCCTTCCTCTGGGCGACGACGATCCGCGTGCCGCGTGACTCGACGAGGACCGGAACTTCGTGCAGAACGGTGACTACGCGAGCGGCCGACTCCAACGGCAGGCTGATGCCATCTTCTTCGTCGAGGAGGTCACCGTTGTCGGGGGCTGGAGTTCGTCGTTCGATGGGAGGGACCGGGTCTCATGTCCGCAAGGGTCGGCGCCGTCCCTAGCCATGGTGATGACGACCAGACCAAACCCGCGATCCATGGCGATTCTGGCAGTGACCGTTGAGCGGATGGACGCCCACGAGACAATGTATGGCAGCGGGAGGCGACTCGCAGCTCGCGATCAGGACGGCCTGGTCCGCGTCGAGCCACTGGCGAAACCGCCCGCGCGTGAAAGGGGGCTTGTGATGCGTACGATGCGGCTGTCACTGGAAGGGACCTTGACGCTGACCCTGCTCGCTGGACTGGGTGGCGTCACTGTGGCCCAGGACGCTTCGGAAACCTCGCCGGAGGCCTCGGTTCCGCCTCCTGAGCTTGCGCTGGTCAGAGGGTTGACGGGGAGCTGCGCCGAGGGTCAGCTCTCCCTCCAGTCCGATGATGGCGTGGTGCTCAAGCATCAGCGCTTCACGTGCCACAACAGCGCGGAAGACCTGCGTGTGAGTGGGCCGGTATCCGGCGAGACGCGAAGCGCCTGCTGGTCGGGCAACCGCTGCATCCACTGGGGCACGCTGGAGATAGCCGGACCCGACGGGACGTGGATCGGTCCGTGGACGGGCACGGACTCGAAGATCGTCCGCCAGTCGAGCCTCCTCACCCTTGAGGGGACCGGAGCCTACGAAGGATGGTCCTTCATCGCCCACCTCGGCGGCAGGGGTGAGGACGTCAGCACGATCGAGTTCAGCGGACTCATCTACCAGGGCCCGCTGCCGCCGTGGGATGAGTCGCTACCACCCGTCCGCGTCGAGTAACCCCAGCGCGCCGCCTCCCCTGTCTCGTATGCCTGCTGCCATGGCGGCGAAGACCAGACCAAGCCCGCTATACATGGCGGTCCTGGGATTCGCTGGTGGACGCTCGCGAGAGGAATCGACGCAGCGGGAGGCGACGACGCGCGGCACGTTGACCATGGCCGCCTGGACCGCGCCGAGCCACTGGCGAACCCGGCCCGCACAGACACAAGGAGGATGCCTCATCCGTACGTTGCGGCGGGCCGGGCTGGTGACAGCCATCCTGATGCTGCTCGGTGGATCGGCTGGAGCGGTCGTGGCGCAGGAAGGAGACCAGAACGCGGAGGCCGCCTACTTCGGTGGCTCGAGCGGTGTGCCGGAGATCGTCACGCCTCCCGAGGTCACAACGACGCCTGAGGGCGTGATGCAGATCCGGGGCGTGAGCGGCGTCCAGGCCAACACGATGGACGACCCCCGCTTCAGCGGGACGGAGACCTGGATCATGAACGAGGACCACTACGGAGATGTCGTCGGTCCAGCCTGGGGCACGTCCCACATCGAGAACGAGGACGGGAGCTGGTCCGGGACGTTCCGGGGCATCCTCCTTCCTGACGGCTCCGCCACCTACTTCGGCACCTACGTCGGCGAAGGTGGATACGAGGGCCTCAGCGTGGCCTGTGTGACGAGCACTGACGGCATCAGCGGCTTCGGCGGCGACTGCGTGCTCTATCCCGGTGCCGTACCTGATCTCACATCCGAGTAGCCGCCGCATCGCGCCGCATCGGCTGTCAGCGGCGCCAACAGGGTCAAGGGCCGCACGGCCCGGCGGCGTGCGTGGCCATGGCGGCGACGATCAAGCATCGGTCTCATCTTCATGAGAGACCAGCTCCACGCCGATTGGCGCGTCGCGACGTCGCGGGTGGGGTCCGCTGCCGACCACGTCGCCTATCGCCACAGGGCCGTGACTACCGCCGCGACCGCACACGCAACCAGTGGGCCGACTAGCGCCAAGTCCGCGATGAACAGGGTCTCCGCGACGGCCTCGCCGAGACCGCGGCGGTAGTGGTACTCGTCCATGGCAAAGGGCAGGCCCCCGGTCAGAAGCCAGCCCAAGAGCGCACCAGCCGCCAGCACGATGGGGAAGGTCAACAGGTCCCAGGTCACGAGGGCGACGACGATGGCGCCGAAGGCCGTGACCACGACAGCCGGTACCCAGCCCACGGACAACATGACTTGCCTTGCGCCGGGGTCGTCAAGGATGGTGGCGTGGTCTCCATAGAGCAGTCCCGGAACCTCGCCGACGCGCTCGCGGCGGCCGGAGTGGAGTACGACTTCGCCGAGGTGGTTACGGATCACTTCGATGTCCTGGAGCTCGACGGACTCAGTCAGCTCATCGGGACCTTCCTCGCTGACCAGCTGCATCCGGAGGAGTAGCCGCCTCGCGCCGCCTCGGCTGCCTGCGGCGCTCATCGCGGGCGGCGCCTATCTAAGGCTTACCTGATAGCCAGCGGTGGGAGAATCTACGCATACGCGGGAGGCGATGAGTCGCGGCCTGCGCCCTGGCCGCCCTGGATCGCGAGGGAGTCTCCTCGGGTGGGCTGGGCAGGATCGACCGTCGGCCGTCCAGCCACGTCCGGTCTGTGGCATGGCACACAGCCCTCTTCCCAGATGCTCAGGTCGCCCCGACTCGACTCGCCGGCCGCGGGCACTCGATGGGCCATATGCCGCCTACGACGACCAGGCACCCCCCGCTGTACACGGCGATCGGTGCCGTCGTCGCCGGCCATCGCCATCGGACGTCTGACCCGGGCATCCTACGGCGTGAGACGCATGGCGTCCCCGCCATCGACGGCTTCTACGGCAGTGCCTCGCGCGTGGCGTCGGTGATGATCGAGGTGCGCCGGAGCCTGCACATGGGTGAAGCCACGGGTGAGCGTGGGGCGGGGTTCGGTACCGTGGGTGGCGCCATCACAGCCGCCGTGCGCTCAGCCCTGGCGAGTGCTCAGGGGCCACATTGATCGGGCGTGTTTCCGAAGACATTCGCGTTGGCTTCCGGAGCGCACACCATGCCGACGGGAACGAAGAAGCCAGATACTCCCTTGGCGCCGCCGCCGTCGATGCGCGCGCTGTTGTCGGTGATCGAGCTGGTCGGACTCATCTCCAGGCGGCTCTGGGCAAGGACCCCTCCGCCGTATCGAGCACTGTTGCGGGCGATGGTACTCGAGCCGTACATGGCCACGGCGTCGCCCTCGGAATAGACGCCACCACCGTCGCCGTCGCCGCTGGGGAGGGCGTGGTTGTCGACGATCGAGCTCTGGTCGAACATGATCAGGCTGCCTCCCTCCAGGTCGATGCCGCCGCCGTCGTTGTTGCTGACGTTTCGCTGGACCGAGCTCGTGCCCGTCATGACGATCTGCCCATGGCCCTCAAGGTAGATACCGCCACCGTGGCCGGCTGCGAAGTTGTCTCGGACGGTGCTGTTGCCTAGTAGTTTGACGGTGGCACCATATGCCGCGATGCCACCAGCCCAGCGGGACACGGTGAATCCGCGCACGACCGTGTCGTGGAGGGTCAACTTGGCGCGCCTCACCCTGATGCCGCCACCCTGGAACGGGAGCACCCTGTCGGGGTTGCCTTTGATCGAGAGCTTCTTCAGGGCGACCACGCTCGTGGGGCCTTTGATACTCAAGACCGAAGCCCTGCCGTTGCTCAAGAGCTTAGGAACGCCGGACTTCTTCGTCCTGATGCCAACGATCGTGAGCCGCTTGTCCACGATGGTGGTGCTGCCCTTGCAGGTTCCCTTGACCGTGAGTTTGTTGCCGCGGCGCGCCTTCTTCACAGCCGCAGCAAGGCTGCCGTAGCTAGCTCCCTTGGTCACGTTGCGAACCTTGCAGGCTTTCGGCGTGGCTGCTGATGCACGTTCCGCGGGCGCCATCGCGACCACCAGCCCGGCGGCCATCACGCCCGCGAGTGCCGTGGCCAGGACGCGCTGTGCAGGTCGAGCCATCAAGACATTCGACATCGGATATCCCCCCTTGATCGATTGGCCTGCCACAACTCTCGACGACGCCGGCCGAGGGTCAAGGGCCGGACGGCCCGAGGCGCGTGGCCATGGCGGCGACGACCAGACCAAACCCGCTATTCATGGCGATCCCCAAAGCCAGCCGACCCTGTGCCGATCCTCGCCCACCTACTCCTCGGTGGGCAGGAACTCGAAGGACTCGGCGATGGCGAGCCAATCATCACGATGGGATGCCACGCCGTAGCACATGAGGACGGCGACCGCGCTGTCGGTGCCGATGGCGTAGTGATCTACGTACACGGCATCCGGGATGCGGGTAAGGATGTGTCCTGTGAACCACGGGTCCACAAGGACCCGACTCAGTCCTTCACGGAGCGACTCGATCACCCACGAGTCCGACTGACTGAAGACCTCACCCAGGAACTCGTCGGCGGTGAGGTCGATCGGCGCGTACCGGACGAGGGTGCAGAAGGTGGAAGTGTCGCGCTCGTGGCCCGGGCCTTTGGCGACCAAGATGCGCTGCAGCTCGACCTCGGGTCCGAAGCGTTCCGGCTGGGTGAGGATGATGAAGTCGGGCCCGGATCCTTCCTCGAGGAGCTCGATGACCCAACGCTCCGGGAACGTCATCGCGAGTCCTGGATCGGGCACCTCGACGCGCTGTCCGTCGTTCCAGGACGGCGGCAACGGATCCGGGCTGGCGGTCACGACGATGGTGTCGTCGGTCGCCCCAGCCGACGTTGTCGCCATGAGGATGAGCGCGGTGGCGATCCCGTCGATGACGGCGACCAGGAGTGCGAACCGACCGCGTTTGCTCAGGGGCGCCCACTTTGGAGGTGGATCTCCGGGGTGGTTGGGGTTGCGGCCCGGTTTGTACCAGCCCATGGCTTCATCCTCCGCACCCCGGTCAGCGGGTCAAGGGCCGGACGACCCATGGCGTGCCCGCGCCGTCGCGGCGCTGATCAGATCAAAGCCGCTATCCATGGCGAGCTCGTGAAGCCAGCCAATTCTGTACTCCTGTCGGCTAGCCCGCGGCCCCGATAGGAGGGACGTACACATGGTGTGGCAGGCTTCGCGGATCGACGATGCACATCGGCCATGCCCTGGTGAACTCATCGTCTCTCAGGAGAGGCCGTAGCACCAGCAGCGTGGCACCCGATATGGCAGCCGCCCGGACCACCGCGACTGCCGTGTCCCACTCGACCGTGCGGAGGCTCGGGTCATCGGGACCGATCCGGACCAGAGCCGGGGCGACGGCCTCCTGCAATCCGGTGTTGGCGTCGAGGACGGAGTCCATCGACGGGCGTGCTTCTCGGGTTGCGGCATCGACTTCGCTCTGGATTCCGCGCTGCTCCGCTCTGGAATGCGCCGCTTCGATAGCCTTGGCGGCGGCGTGCCGTGACAAGGTCGAGTCTTTCAGCACGAGTGCGAGCGACGCCCAGTCGTCGGCATCGAGCTCGGCAACCTTCAACAGGTATGCCTCGAGCTGCTCGGAGTTCGGCCTGTGCTTCGTGGCGGTCGCCACACCAGTCCTCGGCTTTCTGCTACCTCCATCCTCAGCGCCCCGCTCAGCATGTCAAGGTCCTTAGGGCCCGGCTGCCTGCAGTGCCATGGTGGGCGACGACCAGACCGATCCGCGCCGTGCCCAGGACAGCAAGGGCCATCGGTCACTTGCAGTCTCAGGCCGCCAGGGCAGTATTCGAAATCGACCGAACCAGCTGAGGTAGAACGATGCGACTGCTCTTGATGATGAGCCTGGCGCTGGTGCTTGTGTTGGGGCCCGGGTCAGTGATGGCACAAGAAACGACGAGACCGATACCGGGCGGCGCCTTCGAGCCGGCGGGTAGGACGGAGGTCGGCCGTTACGGACATGTCGCGGTGGCCTTGCCCAATGGGCGCGTCCTCATCGTCGGCGGCACGGCCGACGGTGGGCCGAAGTCAGGCGCGTCGAGATCTGGGACCCAGCAAGGGCGGGGTTCACGGGGACCGGGAATCTCATCGATGGACGCATGTTCGCCGCCGCCGCGCTCCTAGGCGACGGCCGTGTCCTCGTCGCAGGTGGCGAAGGTCGGCACGGGACGATGCGATCTGCTGAAGCCTGGGACCCGGAGACGGGCTCCTTCACACCCGCGGGCAGACTGGAGGAAGCGCGGTTCTGGATGGGGACCGAGCCGGTCACCCTGACTGACGGTCGCGTCGCGGTGGTCGGTGGTGGCGGTGATCAGATCAGCGCCACGATCGAGGTCTGGGACGCCGCAAGCGGCACGTTCCATAAGGGTGGCGCTCTGCCCGAATCACGCTGGGGCCACACCACGACACTGCTTCCGGACGGCAACGTCCTCATCATCGGGGGCGGTTCAGTGGCATACCTGTGGGACCCGTCCACCGGTGTAGTCAGCGATGCGGGCAAGATGGGCATGTCCCGCTCGAACGCCACGGCGACGCTTCTGCTGGACGGTCGTGTCCTGGTGACCGGCGGTTCCAGCGGAGACGAGACTGTGGCCTCGGCCGAAGATCTGGGATCCGACTCACAACGAGTTCGTGGTGACCGGATCGATGGCCGCGCCACGCGAATCGCATCGCGCGTCGATGCTGCCAAACGGGCGAGTGCTCGTGATCGGCGGCAACGACGAGGGCGGCACGGCCCTGTCCTCGACCGAGATCTGGGATCCGTCCACGGATCGGTTCACGCCATCGGCACCCCTGCGCAAGGGGCGTGCGCAACACTCAGCCACGCCGCTCCCCGACGGTAGGGTGTTGGTCGTGGGTGGCACCGGCGGCGGTCCCGGCCTGAGACTCGCGGAGCTTTGGGATCCGTCTGCTACCTATGACGCACCTGCGTCGCCAGCCGTGCTCGACCTGAGCGCGTGTGCCAACGACGCCGACGAATCGAAGACGGCATCGTTGCTCGAGGAGTTCCCCGAAGCGATCGATGGGCTCCAACTGGAGGCCCTGGCTTGCGACGGCCAGAGCTGGCTCGCTTCGCACGACCCGACCATCTCGCCGGGCCCCGCCACGGCAGGGCGAGCAGAGGCGATGCTCGCTTCGTACGACGGAGCCATCGATGATCTCGTGGTCGCGAGCGCACAGCTCGAGGTCGAGCCGGGTCAGGTGTCGACGATCACGGCGCTACGCCTCCAAGGCACCGAGGCTTCTCGCATGGCCAGAGATGCCATCCCATTGCTGCTCGGCATCGAGCGACCAGAGATCCTGACTCGCATCGCCGGTCCCAGCGATGTCGAGCTCATGCTGGTTCGTGATGAGACCGTCGCGGGCTCGCCCTCGACCTACCTCTACGCCCCGCTGGGTGAGACGCTCTGGGCCATCAGCGGAGCCGACCCGGGGATACTTGAGACGATCATGGCTGCGTTGCCGGGACCGGGCGGACGCGTGGCAAACCCCGAGCTGGGCGTGGCCATCGTCTTCCCCGACGACTGGCAGGTCACGGCCGAACCGGAGCGCGTTCGTCGCATCGAGTCGATGGGACCCGACGCGTTCGAGTGGAACGTGGCCAGCGGCCGGGCGCCGACGCCCGAAGACGAATCGAGTGATGGGTCGTGCTTGCTGAGGGTGTACCGGCGCACGGACTTGGCGCCGCGTGCGGTGTTCGAACAGTTGGTCGAGGGCGACGAGTCGCCCGAGCTCGAGGAACTCGACGATGGACTGCTCGGGTTCGCTGGACCGGGCAACTTCGTCGGCGGCGACGTCGACATGGGCATCTACGTCACCGGATCCGGCGACACCGTCGCGGTCCTGTGGTGCATTTCGCATGATGCGCCAGCCGATCAGTGGGTGCCCATCGCCGAGTCCATCGCATTCCTGGCGCAGGCCTCGGAGGACTGATCGAAGTCGCGCCGCGAATCATGGGCTCGTTCTGCTTGGCGGTTCGCTGCGACTCGGGCGGCCTCGAGCCCGTCCGCCGCTGCGTCGCGCTCCGCCATGACGCTATCGTTTCACCGTTCGTGGTCTTCCAGAGGAGCCCCTTGTGGTCCTCGCAGAAGTGGGCATGGCATTCGGGACACTCCCTCCACCATGCGTCCAGCGCCGACTCGTTGTCCCAGAGCGCCCTCAGCCGGCGAGGCTTCGGCTTCTTGCACACACTGCAGATCTCACTGGTCGCCGGCGGTAGGTCCATACGACGCCGTAGCCAGACGACCACCGCAGCCGCCAGGCAGACACCACCGACAGACAGCAGTGTCAGCGACAGAGTCGGGCGCCACCCGAGGACGACCAGCGCAGCGGCGAACGCCACGATAGCCGAGGCCCACGCGATGTATCGTCCACTCCCAAACGGGCTGTCCCCGGTTACGACCCGCCGTCGCCCGGGCTTGGGGTCACCCCTCCATCGCATCGACCGTGCTTCCTCGCTCAGCTCGCACGACCTCATCCTCCGCGTCGTGGTCAGGTGGTCAAGGGTCAGACGGCCCGCCCCGGCTGCCAGCGCCATGGCGGCGACGACCAGACATATCCGTCTGTTCATGGCGGTTCGGCCTACTCCTCGGCGGGCAGGAACTCGATGTTCTCGGCGATGGAGGACCAGCGATCGTCGGGGCGGTTCTCACCCATAAGGTGTGCGCGCCTGGTACTCCCACTCGCGGCCACACTCCAGACATATCAATGTCGTCTGCGGCGTCCAGAGGAGTCCCCTGCAGTCCCCGCAGTAGCCGACTCCGCACGCGGGGCAGTCCCTCCACCCGTGCCGGAAGGTCAACTCGAGCCCGGACCACCAGGAACGGGGCTCATCGCAGACGCAGCATGTCCTGTTGCGACGGTCTATCGGCGCGTCCATCCGATGACGCGCCCAGATGACTGCCCCAGTCGCGAACAGGATGCCGAAGACCAAGACCACCGGGGCGTACGGATGCACTTGCCCCAACGGCTCCCTGGAGACGAAGGCCACCCCGACAGCCACAAAGAAGACGATGACCAGCGCCGTCCGAGTCCGGTGTGCCTCGGACCCGGGGTCACGTTGACTGACCAACCTCGCTCCTCACCGCAAGACAAGCTCATCCCATCCTCCGCGCCCCAGCCGGCGGGTCAAGGGCCGGACGGCCCGGCGGCCTGCTCCCGCCATGGAGGCGACGACCAGACCAAACCCGCTATTCATGGCGGTTCCGTACCCAGCGATTCGAGGCCCGGGACTCTGGCCTACTCACCCACGGGCAGGAACTCGAAGGTTTCGGCGATGGAGAGCCAGTGGTCGGCCGATGGTGTCGGCCTGGAGTAGCGGTCACGTGAGGTCCTGTGAACTCCACTCGTGGTCGCAGTTCTGGCACCAGTAACACTGTCCATGGCCATGTGAAAGTCCCCACTGATGGCCACCAAGAAGTCCCCACCCCTCGACCGATCCTGACCACCGGGTGATGCCCCGGGGTCGCACAGTGGCGATGTCAAGCCACCACCCGCGACCCCGAGGGACATCCATTGTGAAGACTGCGAGGGAACAGTTGGACATCCTCACGACCTACGCCGAGCTGGGCAGCTATCGGGCTGCCGCAGCGCTCTGCGGCACGACCCACAAGACGGTCCGCCGGGTCGTCGAACGCCGCACGCGTCCACTGGCCGATTGGCCGGCCCGACCGAAGGTCACCGACGCGGTCCGCGAGCTCATCGCCATACGGGTCAAGGCCACCGACGGGCGCATCAGCGCCAAGCGTCTGCTGCCGTTGTGTCGGGCCGAGGGATACAGCGGCTCGGCACGCTCGCTCCGGCGGGCCGTGGCCATCGCCAAGGCCGAGCATCGTCGGACCAGGCGTGTCTATCGACCCTGGGCGCCCGTCCCCGGCGAGCACCTCGTGTTCGACTGGGGCGAAGAGGGCCCGCTCAAGGTCTTCTGTGCCGTGCTGGCCTGGAGCCGCTGGCGCTTCGTCAGGTTCGCGCGACGACAGGACCAGGCCACCACGCTGCGCCTGCTCGCGGAGTGCTTCGAGCTGCTCGGCGGCGTGCCCGGCATCCTCCTGACCGACCGCATGGGCTGTCTCAAGGGCGGTGTCGTGGCCAACATCGTGGTGCCGGCACCGGGCTATGTCGCCTTCGCGGCCCACTATGGCTTCCGGCCCGACTTCTGCGAGGCCGCCGACCCGGAGAGCAAGGGGGTCGCGGAGAACCTCGTGGGCTATGCCAAGTCGGATCTCCTCATCGGCCGGGGACCCTGGACCGATGTCGCTGCCGCCGATGAGGCCGCGCGCGGCTGGTGCAGCGAGGTCAACGGCCGGGTCCACAGCGAGACCCAGGCCGTGCCCGATGAGCGATTGGCCACCGAGCGGAGGTTGCTGGGCGCGCTGCCTTCGGCGCGTCCGGCCATCGGTGTGGTCGAGACTCGCACCGTCGACCGGCTGCGCACGGTCCGCTTCGGTTCGGCCCGATACAGCGTGCCTGGGGTGGTGATCGGTCAGCGGGTCGGACTCCGTGTCGAAGGACCCGAGCTGGTCATCGACCACCGTGACAGCGAGATCGCCCGCCATGGCCTCGTGGGCCCGGGTGAGATGAGCCTGCTCGATGCCCACTATGGTGGCCCGGCCCGGAGACCTGTCCGGGCACTGCGGCCACGGACACCCGCCGAGCTGGCCTTCCTGGACCTCGGTCCGGTGGCCGAGGCGTTCCTGCGGGCGGCTGCGGCAGCAGGAACGACGAAACTGCCCTCGGAGCTGGCGACCATCAGCGACCTCGAGCGATCCCACGGCCGTGAGGCCCTCGTCGCGGCGTTGGAGCGAGCGTTGGCTCATCGCCGCTTCCGGGCCGCCGACATCCGGTCCATCCTCGCGGCCGGAGCAGGCGTCAGTCGCCCACGGGCCGCCGGTGCCGGCCTCGCGGGTCTGCCGGCGGTGCCGGTGCGACCCCTCGCCGCCTATACCCTCGAGGGGACCCGGTGAGCACGCGGACGGCGGCGGTGCTCGACGCTGATCTGGAGGCCGGTCTCAAGCGCCTGAAGCTCGCCGCGATCCGACGGCTGGCACCCGAGGTGCTGCAGATGGCCAAGGTCCAGCGCTGGCCACCCGACGAGCTGCTGCGCACCCTCGTGGAGGCCGAGATCGCCGCCCGCGATGCCTCGAACGAGGCTGCCAGGCGCAAGGCTGCCGGCTTCCCGGTGACCCGGCGCCTCGACGACTTCGCGCTCGCGGACTCCTCGGTGCCCCGGGCCACGTTCGACCATCTCGCCTCGCTCGACTGGATCAGCGCCGCGGAGAACGTCGTGCTCGTGGGTCCCGCGGGAACCGGGAAGAGCCACCTGCTGCTCGGCATCGGAGAGGCCGCCGTGGTCAGTGGCCGTCGCGTGCGCTACCTGCCGGCGGCATCGCTCGTCGAGCTCCTCTACGGCGGGCTCGCGGACAACTCGGTGGGCCGGGTCATCGAACGCCTGTTGCGACACGACCTCGTGCTCATCGACGACCTCGGCTTCGCACCACTCGATGATGTCGGCAGCCAGCTGCTCTTCCGCTTCGTGGCCGCTGCCTATGAGCACCGCAGCCTGGGCGTGGCGTCCCACTGGCCCTTCGAGTCCTGGGGCCGCTTCCTGCCCGAGCACACCACCGCGGTGGCGATGCTCGATCGGCTGCTCCATCACGCCACCACCGTCGTCACCAGTGGTGACTCCTATCGCATGAAGGAAGCTCGACAACGAGGAGGTGCACTCCTGCCGACCGCCTGAGACGCCCCTGGGGGTGGGGACTTTTCGTGGCCACAGGTGGGGACTTTCACTTGGCCATTGACACCAGCATCCGCCGTCGGTGCCGCTGTCATAGAGGATTGTGAGCCGCCGGCAGTCGGAGCAATAGCGGGCCTTGCACTTGGGGCACTGGAGCCCTGAGCCGATCGAGTCGTGCCCACCTCGTACGAGGCCGACCGCACATAGAGCAGTCCGCATCCGACTTGGCGCCACGGGGCCGCTCGTCGGAGGCTGCCGGCAGCACCGCCCCCCTTTCGCGAATGCCCCGTCCGCCGCGCCTGGGGCCGCGGGTCACGGTCCGAACGGCTCGGCGGCGGGCGTGGCTGCTTGTGCGGCGTGGTCAGGGTCAAGCCGAGCAACGACCACACGAGGCCCAGGACGGTGACCGAGCCGACGACCACGGTGAACGCGTACAGGCCTGTGCCGCCGGTGGCCGATGGGCTCGGTTCACGTTCGAGGTCAGCCCAGGCGAACAGGCAGAACACGCAGACCAATGGAGCAACGGTGAGCGGGACCAGGTATCGCCTCGGCGCGGCAAGCCCGTACGGGGGGTAGCGACGGTCCCCGACGATGAAGAAGGTCGCGAGCAAGACGAGGACGACCATGCCGAACGTGCCCAAGGCCGCGACGAGCAAAGCTGTCTCCAAGTCCCAGGTTTCGCCCCCATCCTCATCACCTAGGTCACCGGGTCAAGGGCCGGACGGCACGCCGGCGCAAGCCCGCGTCATGGCGGCGACGACCAGACATAACCCGCTGATATACGTCCTTGTTGTGGGTAAGGGCGATGATGAACCCGACCCCACGGGGAGACCGGCGACCCGCTATGCGGCAGATGACCGATGTGAATAGATCCCGGCCCCCGACCCTCGGCCCTGAACGGTGATCGGGATCCAGCGGCAAGGCACAGACCGGTGATGGGACCCATCAGCTGACGTCGACCGGGAGTGTCGGGCACCCCTGGAGGTCCGAAGGAGGTCTCACAGATGAGCACCGTCGGGATCGACATCGGAGGCAAGCAGCATGCGGTAGCCCGCTGCCGGGAGGGTGAGCCCAGGTCTGACCGGGAGGTCCTGCGGGTGAGCCAGGACCGCGCTGGCTTCGACCGCTTCGACGCCTGGCTCGCCCGGCAGGAGGAACCGGTCGGATCGGTGACGATGGAGTCCTCGGGCCACTACTGGATGCCGCTGGCCTCGCACCTGGGGCGCCACGGGGTCCCGGTCGCACTGGTCAACCCGCTGCGCGCGAAGTACTTTGCCAAGAGCCGGATGAACCGGACGAAGTCCGACCCGGCCGATGCGAGGAGCCTCGCGCTCATGGCCATGCACGACCAGCCCGTCGTCCGTGATCCGCTCGTCGGTGTGGAGCTGCGCCAGGCGGCCCGCTTCGCGATGACCCTGGTGACCGAGCAGGCGCGGGTCTGCCAGCGCCTCATCCGGCTCGTGGAGCTGGGCTTCCCCGAGCTGGGCGAGCTCTTCGACGACCCGGCCTGTCGCACGGCGCGCGAGGTGCTGCGCATCGCGCCCACCGCAGCAGCGGCCCGGAGACGCCGGCTGAGCACCCTCGCCGATGCCAACGCCGGTCCCGGGCACCGACGCCTGGGGCTGACGAAGGCCGAGCACCTCAAGGCCGCTGCGGCCACGAGCATCGCGGTGTCCGAGCTTGACACCGAGGTGGCCTTCGAGGTCGGCCTGCTGCTCGACCACTACGACCTGCTGGAGCAGCAGATCGAGCAGGCCGAGGCGCACCTCGCGGGCATCATCGACAGCGAGCTGGCCCGGCGCCTGCAGACGATCCCGGGGGTGGGCCCCGCGAGCTGTGCCGCACTCATCGCCGAGATCGGTGACATCGAGCGCTTCGATGACGTGGACCAGCTGCTCGCCTATGCCGGGGTCCACCCTGCCGAGCGCAGCTCCGGACGCAAGGGCGCGAACCCGGAAACCTCCTGGCACATGTCCAAGGCCGGCAATGCCCATCTGCGGGCGGCGGCCTATCGCATGGCCGTGGTGGGTATCACCCACAACCCGGTCATCAAGGCCCACTACGAACGCAAGCGAGCGGCCGGCAAGAGCAAGATGAACGCCCTGGGTCACTGCATGGCCAAGGCGCTCAACCTCGTCTGGGGTGTCTGGCGCAACGGCCAGGACTGGGACCCCGACTGGGGGTCACGGACTTGACAAGACCCTATGGGATCTATTCATGGCGATAGTCGTGGGACCCTTGGTCGATGGCGGATGGCGGCTTTCCGCGGCCGCTCCCCGAGGCACAGGATCTCGGATGGCTCTACGACGGAGTGTGGGACAGCGGCGCGCGACCGGTATACCACGCAGCCGGACGGGAACTCGCGATCAGGGAAGCTCCGCCAAGATGTCTTCCATCGACACGAGCGAACCGGCGACCCAATACAACACATCGTCAGATGGGTAAGTCATGCTCCACCGCCGGTCATCGCTGCCAGGCTGGACGAAGATGCGCTTCGTACCAGACCACTCCGCGCTGTCGAGGATTGCCGACACGTCCCAGCCATTTTCGGCGGCGGTGACGACAGCCTCGGCTGCGTTAAGGGCGGGGGCGGTGACACCGTCGACGCGGAGCGCCACGACCACCACGTAGGCACCGTTCGACGTCGATGGGTCCTGGTACTGCGCTATAGCGACTTGCAGATCCTCGGGTCGCTTGCCCAACGTATCCAGGACCTCTGGCCAGAGTGGCAGATTGATGTACTCGGAGGCCAATGCCTCAGGGCCGGCCAGCACTTCAACGGCGCCAGGCATCCCGGCCAGTTCGGAAGGGGTGGCTGAGTCCAGGCTCGTCGGCGCGGGGTTCGGGGTGGCGTCGGGCGAGGGTGACTGGGCTGCCAACGGTGATCCGAGAGCCACCAAGAGCAGGCACGCTGCAGAAAGAAGTCCCGTCAGCCGTCCCATGGTCGCGTCCCTCCAGCGGATGCCTCCATCCTCTGCGCCCCGCTCAGCGGGTCAAGGGCCGGACGGCCCGGCGGCCTGCTCCCGCCATGGCGGCGACGACCAGACCAAACCCGCTATTCATGGCGGTTCTTGAAGCCAGCCGACCCTGTGTTGGTCCTCGCCCGCCTACTCCTCGGCGGGCAGGAACTCGATGCTCTCGGCGATGGAGAGCCAGTCGTCTTCCAAGCCGGCAGCGGCGTCCGTGGAGCAGACCACCGCCAGTACGTCCCCATCGGCGCCGCGCAGGTACCACATCGACAGCGGGACCCATGCGTCCGCGCCCGGTTCGGATCGTTCCGATACTCGCACGACGTAGGCCGGTCCAGCAGGCAGGTCGATGCGTTGCGGCGGCTCGACGTCTCGAGCGTCGGGGCTATCGACGTACCTCCCGTACGCGACGTTTGCGATGGCGTCCACTTGCCCGCCCACGCCTCGGTGGTTCCCCACCGCGCAGATGTCGCCGCCCGTCGCGTTGATGAGCTCCAGCTGGTGGCCTTCCGACGCTGCGTAGGCAAGCACCATGCTGAGGCCCGCGGCATCGGCAGACCACGCGGCCGGGTCAACGACCTCGGATGCCGCCTCGGATTGGCCCACGATATCGGCTGCAAGGTCGAACGCGACCCAGTTCTCGGGCACGGTGACCGCGAAGCCAAGCGCGGGCATCTCGACGCGCTGACCACCGACCCACGGCGGTGGCTCGGGCCCATCCTCGAGCAGGAACTCGACGGTCTCGGCGATGGAGAGCCAATCGTCGTCGGGCGGGTCCGATGTGTCACAGGTGAGACTTGCGGCTCGGTCGCCGGAGACGATGGAGTACAGAGTGCGTTTGCGATGCTGGCCCCAGCACTCGTCGTCGATGTGCGCCACGACAGCGGGACCGGCAGGGAGGTCCACCGTCACCATGTCTTCGTGGCTTGTGAGGCACGCCTTCTGGCTGACGACGGCCATCAGAGCGTCACGGCCGAGTGGGTCTTGGAGCGACGCCCACACAGGCATGACAGACAGCGCGCAAACCGACGCTTGCGAGTACGCGACGAGCACCTCCCCGTCATGTGCACCGTCGGCGGGGGCCCGCGCCTGCAACCACGCTACGGTGTCGGGCGCTGGGACACCGTAGGCGGCTTCGACCTGGGCGCCGATGTCCTCGGTGAGGTCGAACGCCACCAAGTCATCAGGAAAGGTGACGGCGACGCCGTGCTCAGGCATCTCGACACGACCACCGAACCATGGTGGCGGTTCTGGCGGCGAGTCCTGTGCCGCTGCCCCAGGCCCCAGCGCCGACACCAGAAGCGCCGCTAGCATCCCGGCTCGCTTGACCATCACGTCCCCATCCTCCGCGCCCCGGTCGGCGGGTCAAGGGCCGGACGGCCCGGCGGCCATGGCGGCGACGACCAGACCAAAGCCGCTATTCATGGCGGTCCGTGGAGCGGGCTTCGGTGCCAGCCATCGCAGCCGGTCGTCCTACTCCTCCACGATGTAGGGCATCGCGATGCCGGTCGGGTCCGTGCCGCCAGATGGGGAGAACTGGGTGTTGACCAACCATTCGTCCCCGTAACGCAGCAGCGTGAAGCCGACCGCGTACGTCTCCACGTCGAACGAGATGATCGCTAGGCGCTCGGTGGCGTCGTCTGCGCCGAGGGTAGCCGCCATCTTAGCGTACAGGCTCCGCGTGAGCTCGCTCTCGGCACGCTCGGGGTCCGGCTGGACGATGTCGATGAGCGTGATCCCCGCCAGGCGAGACGGATCGACCTGCTTGACGAACTCCCGTCCCCAGCGCAGTGGGTCGGGCTCAAGATCAGGGCCCCGTATCACCTTCGGGCCGATAGGCGTCTCGGAGAGCAGGCTGTAGGCGAGCATGCGGACCTGCGACAGGATCTGTGACGTCTGCATCGCCCGCGTCACCTCAGCGAAGAACGGGAACTCGCTCGGCGCATAGCGGGTCTCCGGCGAGAACGCCCCGATCCGGTCGGTGATCAGGTCGAATTGCAGGCCTGTGCTGACATCGTCAACGGCAGTGGCACCGAGGATCCGCTCGACGTTCGCGTCGGCGACCCCCGCCAGGTACTCTCGGATCGCATCCTCGGGCGTCGAGAGTGTGGGCACCACGGAGGGGGCGGCCGCCGTCTCGTTCGCCTCAGGTTCCGCTGCGAATGCCGATCCTGCCCCGATGGGGAGCAGCACCGACAGGGTCAAGGCGCACAAGAGTCGTCGCATGCGTAGCCTCCCGCTTCGATCCGGTCTACTGATACGTCCCATCCTCCGCGCCCCGCTCGTCGGGTCAAGGGCCGGACGACCCGGCGCCACGGCGGCGACGACCAGACATCGTACGCGTGGCGACTCCGATGCGGCTAGGTCGTTCTGGCTGCGACGAGCGCCTCGGGGAGCGTAAAGGCGCCTTCGTACAGGGCCTTGCCGGTGATGGCGGCATCGAACCGCCGGGCCGCCAATTCGCGGATGTCGGCCAGGCTGCTCACGCCACCGGAGGCGATGATGGCCGCTCCGGGCACGGCCTCGCGCACGGCCTCGAGCAGGTCGAGGTCGGGACCGTTCATCTGGCCGTCGCGGGCGATGGCCGTGACCGCGAACCAGCGCACGCCTGCCTCAGCCAGCGATCGGGCCAGGCCGATGACCTCGGCGCCGCGAGCGTCGGCCACCCAGCCGTCGCCGAGCGCCTGGCCGTCGCGCACGTCGAGGGCGGCCACGATGCGGTCGGGTCCGTAGCGCTCGGTCAGCGTCCTGGCCAGGAGTGGATGGCTGATGAGGGCGCTGCCGAGCACGACACGTTCGGCGCCCGCGTGCAAGGCGCCGGCCACGGCATCGGCATCGCGGATGCCGCCGGCGACCTGGCAGGGCACGTCCACGGACTCGACCATCCGGGCGATGACGCCGGCCTGCATGGGCCTGCCCTCACGCGCCGCGTCGAGGTCGACGATGTGGATGCGTTCGGCGCCCTGTTCCGCCCAGCGTCCCGCCACCGCGACCGGATCGTCGCCGTACTCGGTGACCGCGTCGTAGGCACCCTTGGACAGGCGCACGACTCGTCCGTCGAGCAGGTCGATGGCGGGGATCAGCTGCATCGGGCGGGCCTCGGTCGTCGTGGTAGCGTAGTAGCATGCTACTATGCTACCATAGAGATACGGACCCGCACGCCCCAGCAGGAGATCATGAGCATCGACCCCACCGAGTGGCGCTCGGAAGACACGAGCGACCTTCTCGAGACCATCCTCGCGCTGCCCGACCGACCGGCTGCCGAGCGCTTCTTCCGCGACCTGTGCACGTTGCGCGAGCTGCACGACCTGGCCCAGCGCTGGCATGTCGTGCGCCTGCTCGACGAGGGCATCCCCTACGCCGAGATCTCCCGCCTCACCGGCGCCAGCACGGCCACCGTGACGCGCATCGCGCAGTGGCTCAACCACGGCACCGGTGGCTATCGCGAGGCCCTCGATCGCAACACCGACGAGGGCTCCCGATGATCGCCAACGAAGAGCGCGTCACGGCCTTTCCCGGTAGCGAGTCCGGGCGACTGCGCCTGGCCATCCCCAACAAGGGCCGCATGCAGCAGCCCTCGCTGCAGCTCCTGCACGATGCCGGTCTGCGCTTCGAGGACGGCACCCGGGCGCTGACCGCGAGGGTCGAGGGTTTTCCCCTGGACATCCTCTTCGTGCGCACCGACGACATCGTCGAGTTCGTGGCCGACGGCGTGGCCGATCTCGGCATCACCGGCACCAACCTGCTCATCGAGAGCGGCACCGATCTCGACACCCTCGTCGAGCTCGGCTACGGCTACTGCCGGCTCGAGGCGGCCGTGCCCAACGAGTCGAGCGCCCGCACGCTCGAGGACCTGGCCGGCTTGCGCCTGGCGACCAGCCACCCCAACGCGGCCCAGACGTCGTTCGCGAGGCGCGGCATCGAGACCGAGATCGTGACCATCAGCGGCGCCGTCGAGGTGGCGCCCACGATGGGCCTGGCCGACGGCATCGTCGACCTCGTCTCGAGCGGGTCCACGCTGATCATGAACGGCCTGCGTTCGGTGGGCTCGCTCTTCGCCAGCCAGGCCATCCTGGTCGGCCGCAAGGACGCCACGCGCGAGGTTGCGACCATCAGGGCCGAGGTACAGACGATGCTCGAGGCGGTCATCGCCGGCCGCGGCGTCAAGTACCTGATGATGAACGCGCCAACCGGGGCGCTCGAGGCCATCGAGGCCATCCTGCCCGGGCTCGAGTCGCCAAGCGTCCTGCCGCTGGCACACGAGGGCATGGTCGCCGTCCACGCCGTGGTGGGTGCCAACGACGTCCACCGCATCCTCGTCCCGCTCCGTGAGGCCGGCGCCACCGGCATCCTCGTCATTCCCGTGGAGAAGCTCCTGCCATGACCGACATCCCGACCGCGACCCTGCGCCGCCTCCGCCTGGCCGAGGCCAGTGAAGCCGAGCGACGGGCCCTGACCGATCGTGCCTCGACGGCCACGCCGGAGGTCCGCGCCAAGGCTCGCACCATCGTCGACGGTATCCGCGCTGGCGGCGATGCTGCGCTGCGCGAGGCCAACGCGCGCTTCGGCGGCGGTCTCAGCGAGCCTCCTGAGGCACCGGCTCTGCGCGTACCCGCAGCGGACCTGCGTGACGCTCGCGATCGCCTGCCGACCGACCTGCGAGACGGGCTCGAGCAGATGGCCCGCAACATCGAGGCCTTCCACGCCATCGAGGTGCCGCCCTCCGCGCAGTGGGTCGAGACCGAGCCGGGCGTCGAGGTCGGCCGTGTCTGGCGTGGCCTCGATCGCGTGGCGGCCTACGTGCCTGGCGGGACGGCAGCCTACCCCTCGTCTCTGCTCATGAGCGCCATCCCGGCGCGCCTGGCCGGCGTGGGCCGGTTCGTGGTGGCCAGCCCGGCCGGCGCCGACGGCGAGCTCTCCCCGGCCCTGCTCGGTGCGGCCGGCCTCATGGAGGTCGAGGAGTTCTGGGTCATGGGTGGTGCGCAGGCCGTCGGGGCCCTGGCCTACGGCACCGAGTCGATCGGCCGCGTGGACAAGATCGTCGGCCCCGGCAACGCCTGGGTCACCGCGGCCAAGCTGGAGGTGCTCGACTCCTGCGCCATCGACATGCCCGCCGGCCCGACCGAGGTCATGGTCGTCGCCGACGACTCAGCCGACCCGGTGCACGTCGCCGCCGACCTGCTCAGCCAGGCCGAGCACGGTCCCGACTCCCCTTCCCTGCTGGTCACGCCCAGCGAGGCCCTGGCCGATGCGGTCGAGGTCGAGCTGGCGCGACAGCTGCCGACGTTGTTGCGGCGCGACACGCTCGCGGAGTCGGTGCGGCGGCCGGCACGATCGTCATCACCGCCGACATCGAGGAGGCCCTGGCCTTCGCCGACGAGTACGCACCGGAGCACCTCTCCTGCGTCGTGGCCGACGAGGACGCGGCGCTGGCCTCGCTGAGCCACGCCGGTTCGCTGTTCCTGGGCCCCTATGCACCCGAGTCGGCCGGCGACTACGCGGCCGGCTCCAACCACGTCCTGCCCACGGCCGGTGCCGGTCGTGCCTACAGCCCGCTGGGCGTGGAGTCATTCGGTCGCTGGATGCAGGTCAACCGCATCACCCGCGACGGCCTGGCACGCATCCTGCCGGCCGTCGCCGCGGTGGCCGAGGCCGAGGGTCTGACCGCCCACCGCCGGGCCGTGGAGATCCGCTTCGAGGACGCAGCCTGATGTCGCTCGAGACGACCGAGGCGCTGGTGGCTGGATCGAACGTCTACACCTGGGAGCCGCCCAACCGCGTCATCGCGGCGCGCTATGGCCTCGAGGCGAGCGACATCCTGCGCTTCGATACCAACACCTCGCCGGCGGTGCTCGTCATACCTGCCCGAGGCGCTCGAGGCCCCTGGGATCCACCGCTCAACGAGTATCCCGATTCCACCTACGCGGAGTTCGCCGAGGCGGCCGCCGCCTACGTCGGCGCCCGTCCCGACGAGATCCTCATCGGTTGCGGCGCCGACGAGGTGCTCGACATCATCGCCAAGACCTTCCTGGCCCCGGGCCGCACGTCGGTCGTGCCGGTGCCGACCTACTCGATGTACGCGGTGCTCACCCGGCAGCGCGGCGCCACGCTCGAGGCCGTGCCGCGACGCGGGCCCGAGGACGGCTACGCCCTCGACATGGCGGCCATGCTCGCGGCGCTCGCGGATGCCGCAGTGGTGTGGCTGTGCGCGCCCAACAACCCCACCGGCTCGCCCGAGTCGAGGGCCGATGTCGAGGCCCTGCTCGAAGCCGGCGCGGCCCTCGCCCGGTGGCGGCCCCGTCGTCGTCGTCGACGAGGCCTACATCGAGTTCCACCCCGACTCGCTGGTGTCACTGCGCGAGCGATATCCCGCGCTCATCGTGGTGCGCACGATGTCCAAGGCGTTCGCCCTGACCGGGCTGCGCGTCGGCTACGCCGTGGCCGCCGCGGCCGACCATCGAGCAGCTCGAGCGGCTGCGCCCACCCGGCAGCGTCAACACGGTGTCGGCCAAGGCCGCCGCGGTCGCCCTGCGCGCAGCCGGAGGTGGCCGCGGCCAACGCCGATCGCCCTCGGTGCCGAGCGCGAGTGGCTGGCCGCGCGGCTCACGGAGCTGGGCCTGGCGCCGCTGCCCGAGCGTCACCAACTTCCTGCTCTGCCCCATCGGCACGCCCGGCCGAGGCGGATGCCGCCACCGAGGCCCTGCTGCGCGGCGGCATCGTGGTGCGCACGTTCGGGCCGGCGGGCCCGCTGGCGGGCACCTGCGCTTCACGGTCCGCGACCGCGCAGCAGAACGAACGATTCCTCGAGGTCATCGGAACCTGGTCGGATGGGAGGTCAGCATGAGCGAGATCACGACGCGGCGAGCGCGTCCGCGAGACGACGGAGACGCGCATCGCGGTGAGCGTCGACCTCGACGGCACCGGTGAGGCGACCATCGCCACCGGCGTCGGCTTCTACGACCACCTGCTGAGCTCGCTGGCGCACCACTCGCTCATCGACATCGAGATCAAGGCCGTCGGCGACCTCGAGGTCGACGACCACCACACCGTCGAGGACGTGGCGCTGGCGCTGGGCGGCGCCATCTCCGACGCGCTCGGCGACCGCGCCGGCATCACCCGCTTCGGGGCGGCGCGCGTGCCCATGGACGAGTCGCTGGCGCAGTGTGCGCTGGACCTCTCGGGCCGACCGTACGCGGTCATCGACCTGCCCTTCCGGGGCGACCGCATGGGCGAGCTCTCGACGCAGATGGTCGAGCACGCGCTGATCTCCTTCGCCCAGGCCGGCGGCGCGACGCTGCACGTCGACGCGGTGGGTCGCAACGACCACCACATGGCCGAGGCCGCCTTCAAGGCCCTGGCGCGCGCGCTGCGCATGGCCGTCGCACCCGACCCGCGCCGGTCCGGCGTCGCCTCCACCAAGGGCTCGCTGCCACCGTCGGCCGGGGGTGGCGCGTGACCGAGCCCATCCGCGTCGCCGTCGTCGACTACGGCGCCGGCAACCTCGTGAGCATCCGCAACGCCCTGAGGCTGCTCGGCGCGGAGGTGCGCGTGGCCGACGACGGCCGACGCAGCTCGACGGCGCGGAGGTCATCCTCGTGCCCGGCGTCGGCGCCAGCGAGCCGGCCATGGACCGGCTGCGCCGCCAGGGCCTGGAGCGCCCCATCGTGGAGCGCGTCCGGGCGGGCACCTGGTTCGTGGGCATCTGCCTCGGCCTGCAGCTGCTCTTCGAGCGTTCACACGAGGACGGCGCGCGAGATGCTGGGCCTGCTCAAGGGCGACGTGGAGGTCATCCCCGATGCCCCGAGCCTGCCGCACATCGGCTGGAACCGGCTGGAGATCCAGCGGCCGCACCCGGTGCTCGAGGGCCTGTCCGATGGCACGCCCGCCTACTTCGTGCACAGCTACGTGCCGGTCCCGGCCGACCCGGCCATCGTCGTCACCGAGACCGAGCACGGCGGTCGCTTCGCCAGCCTGGTGGCCAGCGGATCGCATCATCGGCTTCCAGTTCCATCCCGAACGCTCCGGCGACGACGGCCTGCGCATGCTGCGCAACATGCTCGAGCTCATCGGCGCCGACCGGCCCGGCGGCCGCGGAGGTGACCGCCTGATGCTGCTGCGACGCGTCATCCCCTGTCTCGACGTCAAGGACGGCCGGGTCGTCAAGGGCGTCCGCTTCGTCGACCTCACCGACGAGGGCGATCCGCCCGAGCTGGCCAGGCGCTACGCCGAGGCCGGCGCCGACGAGATCTGCTTCCTCGACATCACCGCCGCACCGGAGGGTCGGGGCACGCTGCTCGACATCGTCGAGCGCACCGCCAGCCAGGTCTTCGTGCCGCTCACGGTGGGTGGTGGCGTGCGCTCCGCGCTGGAGATGCGCGACGTGCTGCGCGCCGGCGCCGACAAGGTGGCCGTCAACACCGCGGCCGTGGACGATCCCAGCCTGGTCTCGACCTGCGCGCGTCGCTTCGGCAGCCAGTGCGTGGTCATCAGCGTCGACGCCCGCGCCAATCCGGGCGTGCCCGGCAGCTGGGAGGTCGTCGTCCAGGGCGGCCGCAAGCCGACCGGCCTCGACGCGGTCGAGTGGATCGAGCGCTGCGTGGCCAACGGGGCCGGCGAGGTGCTGCTGACCTCGATCGACCGTGACGGCACGCAGGAGGGCTTCGACATCGAGCTGCTCCAGGCCGTGACCTCGCGCGTCCACGTGCCGGTCATCGCCTCGGGCGGCGCCGGCTCCCCGGCGGACATGACCGCGGCCGTCGCGGAGGGCAACGCCGACGCCGTGCTGGCGGCCTCGATCTTCCATCGCGACATCCACTCCATCGCCGCGGTCAAGGCCGACATGGCCGCGGCCGGCGTGCCGGTGCGCATCACCGAGGAGGTCAGCCTGATGGGCGTGAAGGAACCCCGCGGGCTCGACCCGGCTGCCGTCAGCTACGGGCCCGACGGGCTGGTCGCCGCGGTCGTGCAGGATGCCCAGGACGGTCGCGTGCTGATGGTGGCCTGGCAGGATGCCGAGGCCGTCGAGGCCACCCTGGCGACCGGCGAGGCACACTTCCACTCGCGCTCGCGCGATGCCCTGTGGAAGAAGGGCGAGACCAGCGGCAACACGCTCGCGGTCGTGTCGATGGAGCTCGACTGCGACGCTGACGCGGTGCTCATCACGGCGCGCCCGGCCGGGCCCACCTGTCACACCGAGGCACGCTCCTGCTTCGACGTCAGCCCCGCAGATCCCGCCTCAGCCGAAGCACCGACGGCGGCCCAGGACTTCGCCTGGCTCGAGCGGCTGTGGGCCACCATCGAGGAGCGGGCACGGACGCGGCCGGAGGGCTCGTACACCAGCACGCTGCTCGACGAGGGCGTCGATGCGACCGCGCGCAAGGTCGCCGAGGAGGCGACCGAGGTGGTCATGGCCGCCAAGGACGACGAGGTCGCCGAGCGGCTGGGCAGCGACCGACCACGCGCGCGAGCTGGCCGGCGAGCTGGCCGACCTGCTCTATCACTCGCTGGTGCTCTGCGCCGAGCGCGGACTGCCGCCGTCCGAGGTCATCGAGACGCTCAAGGCCCGCCACCGCAGCTGACGGAGCTAGCCGGCGCGGCGCCCCACGAAGCGCCGCTTCTTGCCCATCGCCACCCACCAGTAGCGGCCCTCGATGAGGGCCGGTGGAGCGGCTGCCGGATCGGTCAGCTTCTCACCGTTGACCGAGAAGCCACCCTGCGCAGATGAGCCGGCGCGCCTCGCCCCGTGACGGGCCGGCTGGCCGCGACGGCGACATCGAGCGCGGTCCAGCCGTCGGCCTCCGCGCCGAACTCGAAGCCGCCCAGCGAGTCGTAGAGCGCGGCCAGCACCGTCGGGATCGTCGACCGACGTGGCGAAGGCCGCCCCGGCCATGGCCACCTGGCGCTCCGCTTCCTCGACGGCCGTGGATACGCTCGGTGAGGTCGAAGGCCAGGGCCTCCTGGGCGACCCGCCGTTCCGGGGCGCTCGGCGTGCTCGGCGGCGATGGCCTCGATCTCTTCGCGGCTCTTGGTCGTCAGCCAGCGCAGATGGTCGATGACCAGCTCGTCGTCGTCGTTGATCCAGTACTGGTAGAAGTCGTATGGGCTGGTCAGCTTGGCATCGAGGAAGACCGCACCCTTCTCGGACTTGCCCATCTTCTGGCCGGAGCGGTTGAGCAGCAGTGGGCTGCACAGGCCGAACGCCGTCGGCTCGTGGCTCTCGGCTTCGTCTGCGCCCTCGGTGGCACGGCTCTCGACGCGACGGATGAGCTCGAGACCGGAGGTGATGTTGCCCCACTGGTCAGCACCGCCCATCTGCATGTCCACGCCCTCGTTGCAGGTGCAGGTGCAGGAAGTCGGCCGCCTGGAGCGTCTGGTAGCTGAACTCGGTGAAGCTCATGCCGTCCGCCAGCCGTGCCTGGACGGAGTCCTTGGCGAGCATGTAGGGCACGGTGAAGTACTTGCCGATGTCGCGCAGGTAGTCGATGACCGACATCGGAGCGAGCCACTCGAGGTTGTCGAGCATCTTCGGCTGGGTGGGGCCGGGCGAGAAGTCGAGGAAGCGCTCGAGCTGCGCCTGCAAGGCGGTCGAGTTGGCGCTCGATGGTCTCGGCGTCGAGCAGCTGGCGTTCGCTGGACTTGCCCGATGGGTCGCCGATCATGCCCGTGCCACCGCCGATGAGGATGACCGGGCGGCCGCCGGCGCGCTGCAGGTGGGTCAGCAGGAAGACCTGCAGCAGATGGCCGACGTGCAGCGACGTGGCGCTGGCGTCGAAGCCGATGTAGGCGCTGACGGGGCCGGCCTCGAGACGCCGCTCGAGCCCCTCCGACTTGAGGTGGACGAGCCCGCGCCAGCCAAGCTCGTCGAGCAGGACGGATGCGCTCATGCTCGGCGAGCCCGGCGGGGATAAGTCTGTGTGTGCATCCCTTCATGCTAGCTACGCCCGAGCGTGAGCGTGCCGGGGAAGTCAAGAGGGGCGACCGACAAGCGCCCGGGAGCGGTGCTATCGTCGCTCGCGCATGCAGCCCTATCCCCCCTACCGACCACCCCAGCCTCCGGTCACGCGGCGGCCCGGACGCGGCCGCAAGCCGGGTCTCTTGAAGACGGCGGTCATCCTCGTCTTCGGCCTCTTCGTGGCCGTCGCGATGCTGGGGTTCGTGGGCGTGGTCGGTGCTGCCTTCGTCTACAGCCAGGACCTCAAGCACCCCAGCCAACTCGAGGACATCGTCTTCGCCGAGGACACCATCATCTACGCCCGAGACCGCAAGACGGTGCTGGCCCGGCTCTCACCGGGCGGTGAGCGCCGCCGGACCATCACCTGGGCCAGCGTGCCGCCGCACCTGGCTGATGCCGTGACCGCGGTCGAGGACAAGACCTTCTGGGCCAACACCGGCATCGATCCCATCGGCATCCTGGCCTCGCTCGTGGACACCGTGACCGGCGATCCGCGTGGCGGCTCGACCATCACCCAGCAGCTCGTGCGCCAGAAGCTCCTGCCCGACGAGGTCGTGGCCGGGTCAGCACGTCTCGGCGACCGCAAGATCAAGGAGATCATCCAGTCGGTGCGGGTCACGGACTTCTACCGAGGCGTGGAAGGCAAGCAGACCATCCTCACGGCCTACCTCAACCAGAACTACTACGGCAACAACAGCTACGGCGTGCTGGCCGCCGCCAAGTCGTACTTCGGCGTCCACAACCTGCGAGATCTGACGCTCGCCCAGGCGGCCACCCTGGCGGCCATCCCTCAGGCGCCATCGAGCTACGACCTGGTGCGCAATGCAGTCAAGAACGAGGACGAGAAGTGGGAGGTTCCGTCCGACTCGGCCATCTACCAGCGTCGCAACCTGGTGCTCAGCCTGCTCGCCCAGGACGCCACGCGTCGCGTGCTCAGCGGCGACCAGTACACGACCCAGGACTACCGTGATGCCATGGCTGAGCCGCTCATCGTCGTGCCCCAGTCGCAGCCGGCCTGGAAGGCGCCGCATTTCATCTGGTACGTGCGCGAGGAGATGCGAGAACTGCTGTGCCCTGAGTCCGAGGCATGCGACAAGACCAGCAGGGGTGGGCTGCGCGTCTACACCACGCTCGACTTCAGCATCCAGCGCAAGGCTGAGAAGTGGGTCGAGGCCACGGCCCTCGTGCCCCACCGCGCCAACCCCGCCAACGCGGCGGGCGATCTGCGCGTGCCCTACACCAGTTGGATGGCCAACCTGCGCGACCAGAACGTCTGGAACGCGGCCCTGTCCGCGATCGACTACCAGACCGGCGAGATCATCGCCTACGTCGGCTCGGCCAACTACTACGAACGGGCCAAGGTCAACAAGAA
This sequence comes from uncultured Chloroflexia bacterium, assembly GCA_963705425.1. Taxonomy (GTDB): domain Bacteria; phylum Chloroflexota; class Limnocylindria; order Limnocylindrales; family CSP1-4; genus JAFMJV01. The sequence goes on from CAVPJO010000007.1 coordinate 51,784, forward strand.
GATGCAGCCGCAGTACGACGTACTCAACGATGGCTGGCGACAGCCCGGCTCGGCCTTCAAGCCGTTCACGTATGCCACCGGTATCAACAACAGGACGCTCACACCGGCGACGATGCTGATGGACGTGACCACCGACTTCGGTGGCTACACGCCCACCGATTTCAACGGCCGCGAGCGCGGTCCGCTGCGGGTCCGCGACGCCCTGCAGTTCTCGCTCAACATCCCGGCTGTCAAGGCGCTCGGACTGGTCGGCGAGAACAAGGTCTTCAACAAGTCGCAGGCGTTCGGCATGGAGTTCCAGCGAGACGAGCCGACCGCCGGTCTGGCCATGGCCCTGGGCACACTCGAGGTGCATCCACTGGACCTCAACCAGTCGTACGCGACCATGGCCAACGGTGGCGTCAACGTGGGTCACACCTCGATCCTCGAGATCACGAGCGTGAATCCGGACAACAAGGTCACGTACCAGTACCAGATGCCCACGGGCAAGCAGGTCATCAGCGAGCAGGCCTCCTATGTCATGACCGACATCCTCAAGGGCAACACCGATCCCAACCAGAACCCGGTCTGGTCGGACTACGCCCAGATCACCGCGAAGAACGGTCAGCGCCGCCCTGCCGCGCTCAAGACCGGCACCACCAACGACGCCAAGGATCTCAACGCCTACGGCTACATCGCGCCGCCGTCGAAGGCCGGCCGTCGCAATGGCGAGTTCGCTCTCTCGGTCGGTGTCTGGGCTGGCAACAGCAATTCCAGCCCGGTGACGACGGTGTCAAACCCGGTCTTCTCGCTCGATGTCGCCGCGCCCCTGTGGGACGCATTCCTGACCGATGTCACCAGGACGTGGGAGGTCCGCGACTTCGAGCGTCCCTCGGGCATCACCACGGCCAGCGTCGATGCCTGGACCGGGCACGTGCCGTCGCAGTATTCGAGGCGCTCGGTCAGCGAGCTCTTCATCAAGGGCACGGCCCCGACCGCCGATCCCTACCTCAAGCCCATGGACGTCGTGAGGGGCAGCGACGGCGCCTGGTATCTGTGGGACAGCAGCTGTGAGGGCAAGCGCCAGACGAGGGGCTACCTCGTGCTCGATGATGCCGAGTCGCACACCCTGAGCTGGAACCAGGCGAACCGGGGCTGGATCAAGCGTGCCCGCCGTGGTGTGGGCATAGGTGCCAACGTCGCTGCGGCGAAGACGACTTCCACGGCCTACTTCTTCGAGCCGTACTACCAGCCCTATGGCCAGTCGTGGGGGGGTCCGTTCCCGCCGACCAAGTCCTGCCGCAAGATGCCCAAGGAAGACCCCACTCCCGAGCCGACCGAGGAGCCCACGGTCGAGCCATCACCCGAGGCCAGCCTGCCGCCCGAGTTCACGCCTGAGCCGTCCCTGCCGCCAGCGCCGACGCCGGAGCCCACCAAGAAGCCCAAGCCCACGCCCGCACCAACGAAGAAACCGAAGCCCACGCCCGCACCGACAGCTGAGCCAACACCCGACTCCCCGTTCGGTGACACCGCGGCGGCTGCGCCGGCAGCCGGGGAGTCACCCGCCCCCTGACCGGCTCCTGGAGCTGGCGGCGTGAGGGCTGAGGGACTCGCTGCTACAGCGAGACGATGGTGGCGCCGTCGCCACCTTCGCCCTGTTCGCCGGGGCGCCATTCGCGCACCAGCGGATGACCGCTGAGCATGCTTCGCACAGCGTCGCGCATGGCCCCCGAGCCGTGACCGTGGATGACCGTCAGCCGGCCTGTGCCGGCGTTCGCGGCGTCGTCGAGGTACTGGTCGAGCATGGCCAGGGCCTCCTCCACGCGCGCGCCGCGCAGATCGAGGCTGGAGGCGACGGCGCGCGCTCGCCGCGTGCTGGCGCCGGCGGCCTTGGCGCTGGCCGCCCCCGTGGCGAAGGTGCGCCCGGGTGGCTCGCCGAAATCTCCACGCCGACCGGCCTTGGGCCGGGCCGCAGGTCCGCCGCCGCCTCCGCCGGCGCTGGAGCCCGTCTGCAGCTCTTCGAGCTTGACGTCCACGCGCAAGCCATTGACCTCGAGCGTGGCCCGGCCGCGTTCCTCGTCGATAGCGGCGATGGTGCCGTTCCAGCCACTCGAGGCCAGGGCTCGATCGCCGACCTTCCAGCGCGCCATCGGCGGCTCCGGCTCGGCATCATCGGAGTCACCGGGCATCACGCCGAGCCGGGCATCGATGCGGGCCATGGCCTGGTCCAGGCGTGCTTCGGTCAGTGTCTCGCGCTGCAGTGAGCCACGCATCTCGGCGATCTCGGCCTCGATGGCGGCCAGGGCGATCTCGGCCTGGCGCCGCGCCTCCTGGGTGGCCACGCGGCGCTCGGCGCGGGCTCTGCGCCGTTCCTCCTCAGCCTCGCGCCGGGCGGCCTGCATGCGCTGCTCGGCATCGGCGGCGCGAGCTTCGGCCGCGGCGATGTCCACCTGCGTCTCGCGGATGGAAGCCAGCGTGGACTCGAACTCCTGCTGTGCCGCCGAGAGTCGCGACCGTGCGTCCACCACCAGCGCGTGGGGCAGGCCCAGACGCTCGGCGATGGCAAAAGCCTGGCTGGTGCCCGGTAGGCCGATGGAGAGGTGGTAGGTCGGTGCCAGCGTGGCCAGGTCGAAGTCGACCGAGGCGTTGCGTGCCTTGCCCTCGTTGTGGGCGTAGGTCTTGAGCTCGGCGTAGTGGGTGGTGGCGACCACCAGCGACCCGGTGCGGATGAAGTGATCGAGCAGCGACTGCGCCAGCGCGGACCCCTCGGTCGGGTCGGTGCCGGCGCCGAGCTCGTCGAGCAGCACCAGCGTGTCCTGGTCGGCCAGCTCGACGATGCGGGTGATGGTGCGCAGGTGGCCACTGAAGGTCGAGAGTGATTGCGCTACCGACTGCTCGTCGCCGATGTCGGCGAGGACGTCGTCGAAGATGGGCATGACGCTGCCGGTGGCGGCCGGCACGTGCATGCCCGACTGGAACATCAGGGCCAGCAGGCCGACGGTGCGCAGGGCCACGGTCTTGCCGCCCGTGTTGGGCCCGGTGATGACCAGCGCGGTGTACTCGTCGCCGAGGTGCACGTCGATGGGTACGACGTCGCCCTCCAGGCCCGGGTGTCGTGCCGAGAGCAGCGACAACCGTTGCTCGCGCGCCAGGATGGGACGCACCGCGTCGAGCTCCTCGGCCAGCCGGGCGCGGCACATCCACAGGTCGAAGCGCGCCAGGGCCTCGAGGGTGGCCTCCAGGGCCTCTGCATTCGCGGCCACATGGGCGGAGAGCTCATCGAGGACGCGTTCCTCCTCGGCCTGGGCAGCCAACTCGGCCTCGCGCCAGGCGTTCGACATCTCGACCGCGATGAGCGGTTCGATGAAGACCGTCTGACCACTGCCCGATTGGTCGTGGACGATGCCCTTGACCCGGCCGCGTGCGTCGGCACGGACCGGCACCACGTAGCGCCCGTTGCGCAGCGTGACGATGGGTTCCTGCAGGGCACTCGCGAGGTCGGAGTGGATGAGCGCCTCGAGGCGGCTGCGCAGGCGCTCGTGGGCGATGCGCACACCGCGCCGCAACCCTCCCAATGCCGGCGATGCGGAGTCGAGGACCTCGCCGCTCGGGTCGACGCTGGCCTCCAGCCGCGTGCGCAGGGAGGGTAGCGGGTCGATGGAACGGTAGAGCGTGTGCAGCAGTGGCCGGTCCACCTCGCGCAGGCTATCCACCAGGCGGCCCGCCGCGATGATGGTCTCGACGATGGCCCACAGCTCGCCGGGGTCGAGGCGCCCACCTCGGCTGGCCCGAGCCAGCACCTGCTCGATGTCGCGGGCGCCGCCGATGCCGACGTTGGGCTTCTCCGAGAGCAACCAGCGCGCCTCGTCGGTCTCGTCGAGGCGGCGGGTGACGATGACAGGCTCGGTCGCGGGCTCCACGCGCTCAGCGAGGCGCCGCGAAGGTTCGAATGCAGCGTAGGCTGCCAGGCGCTCCCGGATGAGCGGGAACTCGAGCAGCTCGGCCGATCGCCGATCCATCACGGCGACTTCGGGAAGGGGCGGCTCAGCGACGGACTGTCGGCGACGCCGAAGCGCCACGGCCGCGCCGCCCATCCCGGACCGGCGTAGGCGACGCCGATCCGGGGGCCGCTGACGATCCGCTCGGGTGCGGTCGGCGCGCCGTCGTCCGCGGCCAGCCACAGGCGACCATCCACGAGCAGGTCGATGCCATCGAGGCCGCGGTCGATGTCGAGTGCCTGGCAGGTCCTTGCCGGTCCCGCCGCCAGACGTGCTTCAGGTCCGGCCGTGGGGCCGCGTCGATCGCGCATCAGGGCCGTACCCATCAGCGGCTCGACGGCCCGGATGAGCACCGCGGCGGCGGTGCCATCGGGGCCACAGACCACGTTGAGACAGTGGTGCAGGCCGTAGACGAGATAGACGTAGGCGCGACCGGCCGGGCCGAACATCACGCCGGTGCGCCCCGTGCGGCCGGCCCGGGCGTGGCTGGCCCTGTCCTGCGGTCCGGCGTAGGCCTCGGTCTCGACGATGCGCGCCACCCGACGGCCATGCTCATCATCCCGCACGACCAGGCTGCCCAGCAGCGCCCGCGCCGCGACGTCGGGCGTGGCGGACAGGAGTGCACCATCGAAGCGGCGGAGTGTTCGTTCGTTCAGGTCAGCGTGCTCGGTGGAGGGATCGCCCGCGCGGTACGCGGTCAGGGTCAACCGAAGACCGCGCGCACGTCGGCTGGGAGGATGGGTCCAAGCAGGGTCCCGATGATGGGCACCAGCTGCTTCATGATGCCCGAGCCGATCGTCGAGTCGAGCAGCGACTGGTAGAGATTGGCGGTCCATTCGGGCCCACCCTGCGGGTTGATGACGGTCTCACCCGTGCCGTAGAAGGTGGCCAGGATGATGAGCACTCCGGCCACGCCGAGCACAGCCACGAAGACGGCGAACACGGCACCCATGAGATCGTCGAGGACCTGGTAGCGGGTGACATCCTGGTTGCTTCGGGTGAGGACCACGATGATCACCGGCGCGAGCAGCAAGATGAGCATGTAGATGAGCCCGAAGGCGGCCATCTGGCTGAAGGCGGGCTGGAAGTTGTCCCACTGCTTGGCCAGGTACGCACCCAGCTCCGGCCTCAGGTAGGCGCCGACCAGGAAGGCCAGCAGCCAGGCCGCTACGAGCATCAAGCTGCGCGCGGCACCCCAGAAGAAGCCCACCATCAGCGCAGTAACGATGATGACCAGCAGGAAGATATCCGTCGTCCCGATCGTCATGACAGGCACCTCATTGGTGCAACGCTATCAGGCGCGCAGGCGCGCGCCAAGTCGCTCGGACAACACCTTAACGACCAACGCGACCATCAATTCGATGGTTTCGTCGTCCAGGGCGTGGTCGAGGGACTCGTAACGTAGCCGGTAGGCGAGGCTCTTTTCGCCGTCCGCGAGAGGTGCCCCCCGGTATTGGTCGAAGAGCGTCACAGCACGAAGATGTGAACCGCCGTGCTCGCGGATGAGGGCTTCGACGTCACCGGCACCGCGGTCAGCAGGGACCACCACGGCGATGTCGCGCTCCACTCCGGGCAGGTGCTCCAGCTCGCCCACACGCACTCGCTGGGGCACGATGCGCTCGAAGGCGTCCAGGTCGATCTCGGTGAAGACGGCGTGCTCGGCACGAACGCCGTACAGCTCGAGCAGGCGCGGATGCAGCTCACCGACGCGCCCCAGCGGTGTCGCCGCGCCATCGTCGTCGACGGCCACCACGGCCGCCGTGCGCCCGGGATGTTCGACACCGTCGCGCGGCGTCAGCGGCTCGTAGACGAGCCGGCACAGGGCCAATCGGGAGGTCAGCTGTTCGAGCAGGCCCTTGGCCGTGGCCACGTCCATGACCCCCGCCGGGCGATCGTGTGTCAGCGGTCGCTCCCGGCCAGCCAGGATGATGGCCAGCGTTTCCCGCTGGGTGGCCCGGCCATCCTGCCATGCGTGCAGAGCGCCCAGCTCGAAGGCGTGGATATCCGGGGTGCGCTGGCGCTCGTTCTCGACGAGTACGCGCAGGTGCTCCGGGATCATCGAACGCCGCAGCTCGGAGTGGTCGATGGTGACCGGGTTGGCGGCGCGGATGGTGGCCCGGTCGTCCGCATCGAAGCCGAGCCGAGCGTGATCCTCGGGCCCGATGAGCCCGTGCGTGATGAGCTCGGTCAGGCCGGCGCCGGCCAGCTCGGAGCGGAGCGCGTCGGGCAGCCGCTGAGGGTCGGAACGATAGCCGGGCATCAGCGTGTCGGGTAGTCGCCCGCTGAGCGTCTCGTAGCCGCGCACGCGGGCGACTTCCTCGATGATGTCAGCCTCGATGGCAAGATCACGCCGATGGCCGGGCACGAGCGCCACGAGCGCCTCGTCCGGATCGTCGACCGCGATGACCAGGGGCTCGTCGCCGGCGATGACGGGGATCACGTCCGTGGCGCTGGCAGCCTCGGTCCGGATCTCGACACGGCCGAGCAGAGACCGCTGCTCGGCGATGCCGATGTCCTCGCCCAGCAGCTGGCTGACGCGGGCCGGCCGGAAAACGATGCGTGCCTGTGCAGGCACGTCCGGCGCGGAGTCGATGACGCCCCTCGCGACCCGTCCGCCAGCCCACTGCTTGATGAGCGCAGCCGTGCGGTCGGCGCCCAGCCGCGCCATGCGGTGCTCCTGGCCCTTCTCGAAGCGCAGGCTGGCCTCGCTGCGCAGCGAGTAGCGGAAGGCTGTGCGACGTACGCTGACGGGGTCGAAGATGGCCGACTCGATGATGATGTCGGAGGTCGTTTCGGAGACCTCGCTCGAAGCACCACCCATGACGCCGGCGATGGCCAGTGGGCCCTGGGCATCGGTGATGAGCAGGGTCTCGGGCGTCAGTTCGCGCTCGACGTGGTCGAGCGTCTCGAGGCGCTCGCCGGCGGCCGCCAGTCGGACCGTGATGTGGCCGTCGTGGACGGCCGCGGCATCGAAGGTGTGGATCGGTTTGCCTAGCTCCATGAGCACGTAGTTCGAGGCGTCGACGATGTTGGAGACGGGACGGACGCCGGCGGCGATGAGCCGCTTCTGCACTTCCCACGGCGACGGTCCGACCTGTACGCCTTGCACGTAGCGGCCTACGAACACGGGGCATAGCCCGGGGTCGGCGACGTCGACGCGGAGATGGTCGCTGGCGTTGTCGTCGGACTCCTCGACGGTGAGGTCTGGCCAGCGCAGCGCTGCCCCGGTGGCCGCCGCGACCTCGCGCGCGAGCCCGAGGATGCTCAGGGCATCGCCGCGGTTGGGCTTGACGTCGATGTCGAGCACGACGTCACCGGCCAGCACGGCCATGTCTAGGCCCAGCTCTGACGTTTCGGGCAGGATGAGGATGCCGTCGGCATCACTGGTAAGGCCGAGCTCATCACCGGAGCAGAGCATGCCCTGGCTCTCGGTTCCGGCGATGGTGGTGATCTCGATGTGGCGATCCCCGGGCAGCACCGCGCCGGGCAGCGCCACCGGGATCCGCTGGCCCGGCTCGATGTTGGTGGCACCGCAGACGATGGACAGCTCGGTCTTGCCGTCGCCGGTGCGCACCCTAGTCAGCGAGAGCTTGCCCGAGCTGGGGTGCGGGGCGACCTCGAGCAGCTCGCCGACGACGATGCCGTGCCAGTCGGAGCCGAGGCGATCGATGGCGCTGACCTCCATGCCCAGCAGCGTCAGGCGCTCGGCCAGCTGCTCGGGATCGAGCTCGATATCGACGTAGTCGCGGAGCCAGGAAAGGGGAACGCGCATCTACAGTCGCTCCAGGAAGCGCATGTCGTCGGTCAGGAAGGCACGGATGTCGGTGATGGCGTAGCGCAGCATGGCGATACGGTCGGTGCCCATACCGAAGGCGAAGCCCTGGTACCGCTCCGGGTCGATGCCGCCGTTGCGCAGCACGATGGGGTGAACCATGCCGGCGCCAAGGATGGTCATCCACCCGCTGCGCTTGCAGGCGGGACAGCCCTCGCCTTCGCACACCACGCAGCCGATGTCGAAGGCCACGGAGGGCTCGGTGAAGGGGTAGTAGCCCGGTCGGAAACGTGTCGCCCGGTCGGCGCCGAACATGGCGTGCGCGAAGGCATCGAGCAGGCCACGCAGGTGCGCCATGGTCGTGCCCTCATCGACCATCAGGCCCTCCATCTGGAAGAACTCCAAGCCATGGCTGGCGTCGACCGCCTCGTAGCGGTAGCAGCGACCCGGTGTGAGCACGCGGATGGGCGGCTCCGAATCGCGCATGGCCCGGATCTGGCCGGGCGAGGTGTGCGTGCGTAGCAGCAGCCGCTCTTCTCCAGCCTCGTGCTCGGCACCGTCGGGATCCTGGACGTAGATGGTGTCCCACAGGTCGCGGGCGGGGTGGTCGGCGGGGATGTTGAGTGCGCCGAAGTTGAGCTCGTCGCTCTCGACTTCCGGGCTCTCCACGACGACGAAGCCGAACTGGCTGAAGATGCGCGAGATCTCGCGCTCGGTCTCGCGCAGCGGGTGCAGCGAGCCCCGCCACAGCGGGCGACCCGGCAGGGTCACGTCCTCGGCCTCCTCGACCAGTCGCGCCGTCAGCGCTTCCGACTCGAGACCCACACGACGCTCGGCGAGCGCGGCCTCGATGGCCATGCGCACGGGATTCGCCAGGGCGCCGACCTTGGGGCGGTCCTCGGCGGGCAGTTGTCCGATACCGCCGAGCAGACCCTTGAGCTCACCCTTGCGGCCGAGCATGGCCGCATCGATGGCGTCGAGCGCCGGGGGCGATTCGGCGGCGGCGATGGAGTCTGATGGCTCGCGCCTGCAGCTCTTCGAGCTGGGCGCTGAACGAAGCGACGTCCACGACGGGCTAGATGCTCGTCGCTATGCGGACTTGGCGACCTCGGCGATGCGGGCGAACGTCGCCGCATCGCGGACACCGATGTCGGCCAGGCTCTTGCGGTCGAGCTCGATACCCGCCGTCTTCAGGCCGCTCATGAGCTTCCCGTAGGTGGTGCCGTTCTGACGTGCTGCCGCGTTGATGCGGGCGATCCAGAGCGCACGCATCTGACGCTTGCGCTCCTTGCGGCCGCGATAGGCATAGGCCATCGCGTGGAGCTGCGCCTCGCGCGCAGAGCGAATCAGCCGGCGATGCGTGCCGGTCTTACCCTCGGCGGCCTTGAGAAGACGCTTGTGACGCTTGTGGGCGGCGACGCCGCGCTTGACTCGTGCCATTGACTTGGTGGTGCTCCTACAGGTACGGCAGCATCCGCTTGACGGCGTTCCTGTTGGCGTCGTCAAGAAGAGCCTTGCCGTCGTAGCGACGCTTGCGCCGCGACGACTTGATCTCGAGGTGGTGACCGCGCCAGGACTTGACTCGGTAGACCTTGCCACTGCCCGTCGCACCGAAGCGCTTCTGGGCTCCCTTGTGGCTCTTCATCTTGGGCACTGGCGTCAGCCTCCTGTGCTGGTCGCTGGTGATGCCTCGTGGCTCACCCTCTGCGACCGGCGGTGCCGTCTCCGGCGCCGCTCGCTTGCTCTTCTGTCGTCTGTGGCCGGCGCCTCAGCCTTGGCTGGCTGCTGCGCGACCGGTTTCTGTGTCGCGGTCAGGACCATCGACATGGAGCGACCTTCCAGCACCGGTTGCCGGTCGACGCTGCCGTAGTCCGAGACCTGCTCGGCGAACCGCTGGAGCAGGTCTCGCCCGATGTAGGCATGACTGACCTCGCGTCCCCGGAACTGGACCGCGACCTTGACGCGATCGCCATCCTGAAGGAAGCGGATGGCGCGCTTCACCTTCGTGTCGAAGTCACCTTTGCCGATCTTGACCCGGAGGCGAACCTCCTTGAACTCGACCGAGCGCTGATGCTTGCGAGCTTCCTTGTCCTTGCGGGCCTGTTCGTACTTGAACTGACCGTAGTCGAGAAGTCTGGTGACGGGCGGGCTGGACATGGGAGCGACCTCGACGAGGTCGAAACCGCGCTCCTGCGCCAGCTGTAGGGCATCTGGCGTGGGCATGACGCCCAGCTGGTTCCCCTCTTCGTCGATGACCCGTACCTGTGGGATCCGGATCATCTCGTTGATACGCAGGTCCTTGCTCAGGCTAGTCCCTCACCATTGCAGCGTTCGATCAGAGCGTCTCCCGCGCAGGCGCGACACAAGGCCACGACCTGCACGGGTCGCTGGCGGACTATAGCATACGAGGCGGGCCCGGCCACCCGCGTTCACTCGGGGCGACGACCCGAAGCCTGCTCCGCGAGCTGATCGGCGAGCTCCTCCCAGCCGACCGGGTCCAGCTGGTCTCCCGGTCTGCGTGCGTGGCGCCGCCGTGCGTGCTTCGACCTCACGATCGCCCAGCACCAGCATGTACGGGACCTTCTGGTCCTGGGCCATCTTGATCTTCTTCTGCATGCGGTTGGAGCTGGCTGTCGACCTCGACGAACAGCTTCCTGGCGCGCAGCACGACGGCCAGCTCCTCGGCCGCCTCGATGTGACGGTCGGCGATGGGGATGATCACGGCCTGCACCGGGGCGCACCAGAACGGGAAGGCGCCCGCGAAGTGCTCGGTGATGATGCCGATGAAGCGCTCCAGCGAACCGTAGATGGCGCGGTGCACGGCGATGGGCCGTCGTTGCTGGCCGTCCTCGTCGATGTAGGTCAGGTCGAAGCGCTCCGGCAGCATCATCATGTCCGCCTGGATGGTGGCCATCTGCCACTCACGGCCCAGGGCGTCATCGATGTAGATGTCGATCTTGGGCGCGTAGAAGGTGCCGTCCTTGGGCTTGACCGCGTACTCCACGCCGGCCCGGTCAAGGGCGTCCTTCATCAGCGCCTCGGCGTGCTCCCACTGCGCGAGGTCACCGAGTGCCTTGTCGGGACGGGTCGCGAACGAGAATCGCGGCACCAGGCCGAACCAGGAGTAGCTCTCGCGGATCTCGCCCGAGCAGGCCCTCGATCTCGTCGGCCAGCTGGTCTGGGCGCACGTAGCAGTGGGCGTCGTCCTGGACGAAGTGGCGCACGCGCGTCAGGCCCGAGAGCGTGCCCGAGCGCTCGTTGCGGTGCAGGTGCCCGTACTCGGAGAGACGCAGCGGGAAGTCACGATAGGAGCGCACCTTGCTGCCATAGATGATCGTCGACTCGGGACAGTTCATGGGCTTGAGCGAGAACGTCTGGTCCTCGGACTCCATCTTGAACATGTTGTCGTCGTAGTGGTCCCAGTGACCCGACTGCTCCCACAGCTTCTTGTGCACCAGGATGGGCGTGCTCACCTCCTGGTAGCCGCGCCGATCCTGGAGCTCGCGCATGGCCGTCTCCAGCGTGCGCCACAGGCGTTGACCCTTGGGGTGCCAGAAGGCCGAGCCAGGGCTGACGTCGTGGAAGCTGTAGAGGTCGAGCGCCACGCCGAGGCGGCGGTGATCGCGTTTACGCGCCTCCTCGAGACGCCACAGGTAGAGCTCCAGCTCGTCCCTGGTGGACCACACCGTGCCGTAGATGCGCTGCAGCATGGGTCGCTTCTCGTCGCCGCGCCAGTATGCGCCCGACGACTTGAGCAGCTTGAACGGACCCAGCCGGCCGGTGGATTCGACGTGCGGCCCGCGACAGAGATCGGTGAACGAACCATGGGTGTAGGTCGTCACAGGGGGTGCCGCCTCACCGCGCTCCCGGGCATCGCGTCGAAGGTCGTCGAGGATCTCGACCTTGTAGGTCTGGCCGGCGGCTTCGAGCATGGCTCGTCCCTCGTCGGGGTCCCATTCCCGTCGCTCGAAGACGTGGTTGGCGCGGACCGACTTCTTCATGCGCTTCTCGATCGCCCGCAGGTCCTCTGGGTTCAGTGGCCGGGGCAGGTCGAAGTCGTAGTAGAAGCCGTCGGTGATGGCCGGGCCGATGCCCAGCTTGGCCTCGGGAAAGAGGTCCATCACCGCCTCGGCCATGATGTGCGCGGCCGAATGGCGCATGGGGTCGAGCGGGTCGTGCGCGTTGGCATCGAGCAGCTCGTTGGCCGAGCCCTTCTGGGGGGCCTGGAAATCGAGCTCGTCCTCGTTGCCTGCGTCGTCGGCGTTGGCTACACCGGCGGCGCGCTCGTTTGCGCACATGTCATGGCTCCTGATCGAAGGGAACGCCCCTCGCACCGCACGTCGGTCGAGAGGCGCCTGGGCGGGCGATACGGCCCGCTGACCGGGCCGACCTCGATCGTACCTTAGCTGCTCCGGCCTATGCCGAAGGCTCCTCCGGGCCGCCGAGCAGCTCATCGAGGCCGGCCAGCGGGATGCCCAGCCAATCCGAACGTGATCCGAGCCGGGAGCTCAGCTCCTCGGATGCGCGGGAGACGAGCAGGCACTTGAACAGCAGCGACCAGGCGTCGTCATCGCCCGGATTGAAGGAGGTGCCCTCGGTGGCCGACCGGTAGCCGCTGATGCAGGCCGCCGACATCCACTGGAACCAGCAGGTCGACCACGGCGCGAGACCGCCGGGCTCCACTGCGTCGGCGCTGAACAGCTCACGCTCGACGCGTGGCCAGTGTGCCGCGAAGTGGAAGGAGCGCACGAGGCTGGCCAGATCGGTGAGCGCCGGCCGCTTGAGGCGCCGCTCGCTCAGGGGCCGGGCCGTGTCGCCCTCGAAATCGATGATGACCACGTCGTTGCCGGTGTCGAGCACCTGCCCCAGGTGCAGATCGCCGTGGACACGGATGCGATCGCCGGCGGCGTGCAGCTTCCGCAGGTGCCCCAACATGGCGTCCACCCGCGGCGACGCGTCGAGCACCAAGCGAGCCGCCTCCTGGTCACGCAGGGGCAACGAATCGCGCTTGTCCTCGAGCTGCTTGAAGGCGTCGTTGACGCGCCGCCGCACCGACTGGTAGAGCGAACGAACGTGGAACGGGGACATGGGCTCGGGCGCGAAGCTGGCATCACCAGGGCCTGCGCCAGCGAGCAGCACGTGCATCTGGCCGAGGCGCTCGCCGAGCACCCGCGCAGTCAACAGTGGTGCCCCGATGAGCGCGGCGGCACGTGGCGGCACGTCCTGCCGCGAGAGTTCCAGGAAGAAACGATTCCCGTCCGGGGCCAGGTCAGGCGGCTGGGCCTCAGCTTCGGCGTCGTGGAGGAAGGCGCCCACTGCCTCGCGCATGGTCTCCCAGAGGTTGCCCTCGTGGGGCACGTAGGCCTGCACGGTGGCCAGCGTCGCGGCAGCATCCGGGCCGCGGCTGATCTCTACCGAGCCGAGCACACGTGGCACGTTGGCGAAGCCGGCACGGGCCAGATAGCGGCCCAGCTCCTGGTCGGGATTGGGTCCGTCCTCGAGGACGCGATAGAGCTTGAGCAGGAGCCGATCACCGTAGGCCGCCGAGCTGTTGGACATGGTCGGCTGGTCGCGAATGGGTGATGCCTTGAGCTCGGCAGCGCTGGCCCCGTTGATCTGCGTCTTGAGGCCCTTGTGCGCGTGGCCTACGAGGTCGCCGTGACCGCCACGGATGCGGCGCCGGCTGGTGACCACGTTCAGCAGCGTCTCGAACACGCCCGGCACGAAGCTGCCGTCGAGCATCCGCACCGAGGCGCCCTCGCCGACCAACCTGGCGATGGCCGCATCCGGCGAGATCGCCACCATCTCGTGGGCGTCGAAGTACTCATCGGTGGTGAGCGGCAGCACGTAGGTCGAGGGCTCCGTGTCGCGGTAGCGCACCTGCAGGAAGGCGACGACGGCGGGTGGCGACGATGGGATGGCGACGACGTCCGTGATGGCTGCGCCGGCGATGGCATGGGTTCCGCCGCGATACCAGCGTCGCGACACCATCCAGCGCAGGAGCACGTCGGAGACCTCGTCGCTGTGGCGCTTCAGGCGGGCCATCAGATCGCCACGCCAGGCCAGCTCGGGCAGGTCGGTGTGGCCGGGCGCCAGCTCGGCGGCGACGGGGTCGGTGGCGAGTCGGAACCACAGGAACGAGTGCGGGCCCAGGCTGACCATGTAGGGACTGGCGCCCACCCGCGGGAACTCCACCGCGCCGAAGAGCTCGATGGGCAGGCGACCCTCGTAGCCGGCCAGCGGCAGCTCGGTCCATTGCGCGTAGCGCGAGAGGTTGGCCACCACCAGGATGGTCTCGCCCTCGTGCTCGCGGATGAAGGCCAGGATACGGCGGTTGTCAGGGTGCAGGAAGCGAAGGTGCCCGCGTCCGAAGGCGGGGTGCTTCTTGCGCAGGGCGACGACCCGCTTCATCCACCACAGCAGCGACTGGGGATTGGCCTGCTGGGCTTCGACGTTGACCGCTTCGTAGTGGTACTCCGGGTCGGTGATGACCGGCAGGTACAGGCGCTGCCGGTTGGCCGAGGAGAAGCCGGCGTTGCGATCTGACGACCATTGCATCGGTGTGCGCACGCCGTTGCGGTCGCCCACGTAGACGTTGTCGCCCATGCCGATCTCGTCACCGTAGTAGATGACCGGCGTGCCCGGCAGGCTGAAGAGCAGCCCGTTCATGAGCTCGATGCGGCGGCGGTTGTTGCCTAGCAACGGCGCCAGTCGTCGGCGGATACCGAGGTTGATACGCGCTCGCGGGTCGGCCGCGTAGACGCGGTACATGTAGTCGCGCTCCTCGTCGGTGACCATCTCCAGCGTGAGCTCATCGTGGTTGCGCAGGAACAGCGCCCACTGGCTGGTCTCCGGCAGGTCAGGTGTCTGCTCGAGGATGTCGAGGATGGGGAAGCGGTCCTCCATGCGCAGGGCCATGAACATGCGTGGCATCAGCGGGAAGTGGAAGGCCATGTGGCACTCGTCGCCATCGCCGAAGTAGGCCACCGAGTCCTCGGGCCACTGGTTGGCCTCGGCCAGCAACATGCGATCGGCGAACCGCTCATCGACGTGCGCGCGCAGGCCCTTGAGGAAGTCGTGCGTCTCGGGCAGGTTCTCGCCGTTGGTGCCGTCTCGCTCGAAGAGGTAGGGGATGGCATCGAGGCGCAGCCCGTCGACGCCGGCCTCCAGCCAGAAGTCGGTGGCCTTGAGCAGGGCCTCCTGGACATCCGGCTCATCGAAGTTGAGGTCGGGCTGGTGGCTGTAGAACCGATGCCAGTAGTAGGCGTCCGCGACCGGGTCCCAGGTCCAGTTGGAGCCCTCGAAGTCCTTGAAGATGATGCGCGCATCGGGGTAACCATCGGGCGTGTCACTCCACACATACCAGTTCCGCTCGGGCGATCCGGGCGGGGCCTTGCGGGCACGGATGAACCAGGGGTGCTGGTCGGAGGTGTGGTTGAAGACCAGCTCGGTGATGACCCGCAGGTCGCGCCGGTGCGCCTCGCGGATGAAGGTGCGCACGTCACGCAGTGTCCCGTAATCCGGGTTGACACCTCCGTAGTCCGCGATGTCATAGCCGTCGTCGCGCAGCGGCGACGGGTAGAAGGGCAAGAGCCAGATGGCCGTGACGCCAAGGTCGGCCAGGTAGTCGAGCCGGGAGGTCAGGCCCTTGAAGTCACCGATGCCATCACCGCTGCTGTCCTGGAAGGCGCGGACGTGGACCTCGTAGATGACCGCATCCTTGTACCACAGCGGATCGGCTGGAAAGCCCGTGGAGAGGCGCTGGCGACGCTCGTGAGCACGCCCGGCGGCCACCCCCATCAGTGGCTCCCCTCGCCTGCCAGGTCGCTCGCGCACGCAGCGTTGCCGTTCATGTCTCCCGGGTCTTGTGGGCGATCCGGCGCCGTGGCCCGGAGCGGTATCGCGCGCGCAGCGTACCTGATGCGGCCGGGCGTCGGCAGGTCCTGGGCGTCGCGCGGCGACATCCTCATGGTCGCGGGGTGTCAGGCCCCCTCGACCCGGCGTGCCAGGACCATCGAGCGACCGATGAGCGTCGTCGGCTGGCCGGCTCGGCAGATCTCCCCGAGCCGAGCCTCGAAGGGACGATCGGCGGCCGTGTCGAAGACACACTGCCAGGTGCCTCCGAGCCAGCTATCGGGCAGCGTGAACGACATCGGCTCGGGGGTGGCATTGAGCGCGAGGTAGAAGGAGTCATCCTCGACGGGCTGGCCGTGACCATCGACGAGGTGCTGGCCGGAGAGGTACACGGCGATGGCGCCCGCGCCGTCGGTGTGCCACTGCGTGTCCGGCATGCGCCCCCCGTCGGGCTGGCACCATTCGATGTCTCGCGGCTCGCTCTCGGCAACGTCCGGCGATCCGACCTCGAACCAGCGCTGCCGCCTGAACACCGGATGTGCCCGGCGCAGTGCGATGAGGCGCTGCGTGAAGTCGAGCATGCCCACATCCGTCGATGCCCAGTCGTACCAGGACAGCTCCGAGTCGTGGCAGTAGCCGTTGTTGTTGCCATCCTGCGTGCGACCCATCTCGTCGCCACCGAGCAGCATGGGTACGCCCTGCGAGAGGAAGAGCGTGGCCAGCAGGTTGCGCCGCTGCCGGGTGCGCAGGGCCACGACGACGGGGTCATCGCTGGGTCCTTCGACGCCACAGTTCCAGGAGCGGTTCCAGGACTCGCCGTCGCGGTTGCCATCGCCGTTGGCTTCGTTGTGCTTGTGGTCGTAGCTGACCAGGTCGACCAACGTGAACCCGTCGTGCGCTGTGATGAGGTTGATGCTGGTCGCCGGCGTGCGTCCCTCGTCGGCATAGAGGTCGGCGCTGCCGGTGAAGCGACGACCGAAGTCGTGGAGCATGTCCGGTGCGCCACGCCACAGGTCGCGCACGCTGTCGCGGTACTGACCGTTCCATTCGGCCCATGGCGCGGGGAAGTTGCCGACCTGGTAGCCGCCCTCCCCCACGTCCCAGGGCTCGGCGATGAGCTTCACGGTGCGGATGATGGGGTCCTGCTGGATGATGTCGAAGAAGGCCGAGCGGCGGTCGACCTCGTGGAGCTCGCGGGCCAGGGCGGAGGCCAGGTCGAAGCGGAAGCCATCGACGTGCATCTCGCTGATCCAGTAACGCAAGCTGTCCATGATCAGCTGCAGCACGTAGGGCTCGCGCATGTCCAGGGAGTTGCCGGTGCCCGTGTAGTCGGTGTAGTGGCGCGGGTTCTCGGGCTGCACGCGGTAGTAGGCGCCGTTGTCGAGGCCACGGAACGAGAGCATCGGTCCACGGTGGTTGCCCTCACCGGTGTGGTTGTAGACGACATCGAGGATGACCTCGAGCCCGGCCCCGTGGAGGGCCTTGACCATGGCCTTGAACTCGTCCACTTGCGTGCCTGCCGTGCCGCTCGCCGCGTACTCACCGTGCGGCGCGAAGTAGCCGATGGAGTTGTAGCCCCAGTAGTTGCGCAGGCCCCGTTCCTGAAGGAAGGCGTCGTGGATGAAGTGATGCACCGGCAGCAGCTCGATGGAGGTCACGCCCAGATCTGTGAGGTGTTCGAGGGCCGCCTCGTGGCCGAGGCCGGAATAGGTGCCGCGCAGCTCGGCGGGAATGCCGGGATGGCGCATGGTGAAGCCCTTGACGTGGGTCTCGTAGATGATCGTCTCGGCCTCGGGCACCAGTGGGCGGGCATCGCCACCCCAATCGAAGGAACTGGCCACGACGATGGAGCGGGGCATGTCCGGAGCGCTGTCGCTGTCCTGCATGCGGAAGGGGTAGCCGCGGACGTGGCCGTGGACCGCAGCGCCCCAGTGCACTTCGCCATCGATGGCTCGGGCGTAGGGGTCGAGCAGCAGCTTGTGCGGATTGCTGCGCAGCCCGGCGGCCGGGTCCCACGGGCCGTGGACGCGGTAGCCGTAGCGCTGTCCTGGCCCAACGCCCGGCAGGTAGCCGTGCCAGCTGAATCCGCTCATGCCTGGCAGGTCGACCCGGCTCTCGTGGCCAGCCTCATCGAAGAGGCAGAGCTCGATCCGCTCGGCGATGCGAGAGAAGACGCTGAAGTTCGTGCCCGAGCCGTCGAAGCGTGCTCCCAGCGGGTAGGGCACGCCCAGCTGGATCGGTTCCGCGCTCAGCGGGGCGCGATCATGGGCGTGCGTGGTGATGGCGCAGGACTCCTCAACCCGGCGGCCGGACGGCCTCGACCGCGGCGAACGACGTGGGGTAGATGGTGGGCGACACTGGACTCGAACCAGTGACCTCTTG
>CAVPJO010000008.1:0-8060 GCA_963705425.1 uncultured Chloroflexia bacterium
TGGCTCTCACTGACGAACGAGCCTGGGGGCTGGCAGGGCCCGTTGCCGGGCTCATCGTCTTCGGTGCCGCCTGGCTGGCACACATCTGGTGGCGACGTGCGGATCTGCGGGCGGCACCGGCGCGGACTGCTGGAGACTGGCTGACGCGCGCTTACCTTTACAGCGGCCTGTGCCCTGCTGGCCTCCTGGATCGGGAGCGCGGCAGCGGTCCTTCTCGGTGAGCTGGTCGATGCCCGTGCGGTGCGGGAGTCGTGGGAGAGCTGGGAAGTCGCCTTCATCGGTCCGGCGGCCGGCGTCGTCGGTGCCGCTGTGGGCTGGTCGGCGCAGTGGCTCATCGGCCAACGGCTCCTGCGGGCAGACCCCCCGCTGGGCCCGGCGCATCGGGCATCACGCACCCGCACCGGCTACTTCCTGGCGGTCGTGCTGGTCTGCGCCACAGCCGTGCTCTTGCTTCTCTCGTCGAGCGTAGGCCAGGTGCTGGCCGAGGGGTTGGGGGTGTGGCGCTCCGAGATGGGCTCACGCTGGATCGAGGACGTCACCCTGCCGTTGATCATGGTGGTCCCGTTCGTGGTCGTCGGATGGTGGCACTGGCGCCAGGCCATGCGCGAAGCGCTCGCGTTCGGCGGCCAGCAGCGACACGAGAACGTCCGTCGCAGCGGCCTCTACGGACTCGCCTTCGTGGGCCTCGCCGGCGTGTCCATCGGTGCCGCCTGGACGATCCAGGCGATGCTGGAGTACGCCGCTGCTGCTCGCGAGTCAGTCTCGCTCCGCAGTGCTGCGAGACGATCTCGCGCCTGCCCTGGCCACCTTCCTTGTCAGCCTGCCGCTGTGGCTTCCGGCATGGAGGCTGGTACGGCACGACTTCGCCACTGCCTCCGCTTCGATCGCCGGAGGCGTGCCGCGGAGGGCGTACCTGCTGCTCGTCTCTGGTCTCGCCGTCGTAGCCCTGATGGGCTCCCTGGCGCTCATCGCCTACCAGGTCATGCGGCTGCTCCTTGGGGTCGATGTCGATGAACGAAACTCGTGGCCCCTGGCCGTGGCCATCGCCGCGGGCGCCGTGCTTGCCTACCACCTCTGGCGCCTCCGCCTCGACGCTCGGCTCGTGGCCGCGATGCCGGCGGCGGTCGCCCCGACCGACGAGGCCAATCCGCCATGCGCACCCTCGAGACCATCGACATCAGAGCGCCAGCCGGATTCGACCTCGAGGCCCTCAACGAGACCATCCGTCAAGGGCACTCCGAGACGACCGACCGCCCCTCTGACTTCATCCGCGACATCGTCACCGCAGACCTCGCCGCCGGTCGATACGACACCGTCGTGACCCGCTTCCCGCCCGAGCCCAACGGCCATCTGCACATCGGACATGCCAAGTCGATCGCCCTCAACTACGGCATCAGCCAGGAGTTCGGCGGTCGCTTCCACCTGCGTTTCGACGACACCAACCCGACCAGGGAGGAACAGGAGTACATCGACGCGATCCAGCGCGACGTGCGCTGGCTCGGTGCCGACTGGGGCGATCCCCTCTACCACGCCTCGGACTACTTCGAGCAGCTCTACGAGTGGGCCATCTATCTCATCGAGGCGGGTCTGGCCTATGTCGACGACCTCAGTGGCGAGCAGATCCGCGAGCACCGGGGCACGCTCACCGAGCCCGGGCGTGAGAGCCCGTATCGCGACCGCCCCGTGGAGGAGAACCTCGACCTGCTGCGGCGCATGCGCGCCGGGAGTTCCCCGATGGCGGTCCGGTGCTGCGCGCCAGGATCGACATGGCCTCGCCCAACATCAACATGCGCGACCCCGTCCTCTACCGCATCGTCCACGCCCCCCATCCGAGGACCGCGGACGCCTGGTGCATCTACCCCACCTACGACTATGCGCACGGCCAGGAGGATGCTATCGAGGGCATCACGCACTCCATCTGCACGCTGGAGTTCGAGAACCATCGTCCGCTCTACGACTGGTTCATCGAGAACCTGCCCGTGCCCTCGCGCCCGCACCAGTACGAGTTCGCGCCCCTCAACCTCACCTGGACCGTGCTCTCCAAGCGCTTCCTGCGGGGCCTCGTGGAGGAGGACCGGGTGCACGGCTGGGATGACCCGCGCATGCCCACCATCGCCGGCATGCGTCGCCGTGGCTACCCCGCAGAAGGCATCCGCGACTTCCTCGCATCGGTGGGCGTGTCCAAGCGCGAGGCCACCGTCGAGGTCGGTCAGCTCGAGTACCACGTTCGCAACGTGCTCAACCGCGATGCCCAGCGCCGCATGGCCGTGCTCGACCCGCTCAAGGTCGTCATCACCAACTACCCCGAGGGCCAGGCCGACGAGCTCGATGCGGTCAACAACCCCGAGGATGCGTCGGCCGGTACCGGGCCGTGCCCTTCGGTCGCGAGCTCTGGATCGAGCGCGACGATTTCATGGAGGACCCGCCGCGCAAGTTCTTCCGATTGGCACCCGGGCGCGAGGTGCGCCTGCGCTACGCCTACTTCATCACCTGCGACGAGGTCGTCAAGGACGAGCACGGTGAGGTCGTCGAGCTGCGTTGCTCGTACGACCCCGAGACACGCGGTGGGGACGCACCAGATGGCCGCCGCCCCAAGGCCACGCTCCACTGGGTCTCCGCCGCGCATGCCGTGCCGGCCGAGGTGCGCCTCTACGAGTCACTGTTCACGCGGCCCGACCCCGGTGCCGATGGCGACCTGCTGGTCGATCTGAACCCCGACTCGGAGACCATCCTGGCCGATTGCTTCCTGGAGCCCGGCGCGGCACAGACACCCGTGGGTGAGACGGTCCAGTTCGGCGGCTGGCCTCACCGACCCCGACTCAACGCCGGATTAGATCCCGTCTTCGACCGCACGGTCACGCTCAAGGACACCTGGGCCAAGTTGCAGGCGAAGGGAAAGGCCGGCGTAGGCGCCGGTCCTTCACGCTCGAACGGCGCGAGCTCTAGCTCTCGCGCCGCAGCTCGTAGTGACCGGGCGGCTCGTCCAGGTCGGGGCAGGCGTCGTGGTCTGTCTCGGATGCATCGTCGGTCTCGAGCGCATCTTCGGACTCGACGCCGACGAACATCCGCCAGTAGAGTCGAATGGGTCGCCGATGAGCTTGCGATCGAGGGTGAACGAGACGGTCGAGCCGTCGACCGCGACGTCGATGACTCGCCAATACATGTCTTGCGGACCGAAGAGCGTTCCGCCTTCGGATACGAGCAGCGGCAGGCGGGTTGCGTGCGCGCCGAACATGTACATGGTGTGCTCGGAGTCACCCAGGAGATCGTTGTCCGGCTCTGCTGTCAGGCCGACGAAGAGGACGTCCGTCCATGTCTCCCCGTCGGTGCCGAGAGGTGGAGCCGATGCGAACTCGACATCGATGCTGACCAGAGACCCCTCCGGCTCGCTCAACGTGACCGCGACGATGTCCGGGGCGACCCCCTTAGCGTCACCGACGGCATCCTCGTAGCGTTCCTGTGCACCCGCGGCGCCAGTAGTGGCGATCATGAGCCCGGCGAAGATGGCCGGGATGGTCCACTTCCTGGACATGGCTGCCTCCTTCGGGGCCAGTCGGTCCCGACATCGACGCTACACCCGGGACGGACGCGTAGCCAGTGACATCGGACTCGCGAAGTTCCGGCGTCAGCCGACCAGCTCGTACTCGCCGGGACCCTCGTCCTCGTCGGGGCACATGTCGTATCCACCGCTTTCATCCTCCCCTTCCGAACCGACCGCGATCTGGAAGTAGAGCACCTCTGGGTCGCCCACCAGCTTGCGGTCGACGGCAAGCGTCAATATCGAGCCGTCTACCTCGACATCGACCACGCGCCAAAACACCTCGTTACCATCGGTTGCGGTGGCGTCGTAGAGGCCTGAGCCGGTGGTCTCTTCCTGTGGGAGCGTGGCTCCGTGGACGATCAGGGCGTACTCGATGTCGCCCTCGAACAGTGGTCCCGGCTTCGTCGACAACGCCACCCAGAGCTCGTCGGTGGTCATGGTCTCGAGGTCGTACGAGAGCGGTGGCTCCGAGGCGAACTCGAGCCTGAAGCTGACCAGTGACTCCCATGGCTCACTGGCGCCACAGGCGATGAGATCCGGCCCGCCGGGGACGTCGCCCACAGGATCTTCATAGACCACCGGCGGGCCAAGGGGCGGGTTCGTCGGCTCCGACTCGGTCTCAGCTGCGACGGCCGCGTTCGCGCCGGACAGCGCAAGCGTGGTGGTGATTCCCGCGATGAGCAGCATCCTGAACATGGCGCACCTCCTTCGGGCCACTCGGTCCTACCGCCAACCTATGCTCGGTCCGGCCTGCTGGCTAGTGACGATGTACTCCCGATCCGGAACCCGGGCCGGTGGCAGGTGGGGGGTCATGCACACGCGTACGGGGTGGCCGGGCGCCGGCTCTGGACACCGCTGGCGCGACCAGGCACCAGACGGGCAAGGCCCGTCTGGTGCGATGCCCGGAGACCGCCCCAAGGGCTCGTCCGCTTCGCGGTTCGACGCGCGTGAGGCTCAGCCGATGTCGGCGATGATCTCCGCGAGGGGCCGGCCACTTACCTGCGCCAGCTCGTAGCGCACGCGGGTCACCGGCTTGTCCAGCTCCAGCAGGCCACCGAGGTCGATGGGCGTGGCCGCCAGCACGAGGTCCGCATCGACGCGCTCGAGCGTCTCCTTGAGTTCGGCCATCTGGGCCTCGCCGTAGCCCATGGCCGGCACCAGTGGCTCGAGGTCGGGATAGCGTTCCAGCACGGCCTTGATGGAGCCGACCGCGACCGGCCGGGGATCGACACACTCGGCGGCGCCGAAGCGACGGGCGGCCACGATGCCGGCCCCGTAGGTCATGCCGCCGTGGGTCAGCGTGGGCCCGTCCTCGACGACGACCACGCGCTTGCCCCCGATCGAGGGCCCCTCGAGGGTCAGGTCAGAGCGCGCCGTCAGGATCTCCGCGTCGGGGTTCATCTCGGCGATCGACTCGGTCACGGCTGCGAGGTCCTCTTCGCTCGCGGAATCGATCTTGTTGATGATGACCACGTCGGCCATGCGCAGGTTGGTCTCGCCGGGGTGGAAGCGACGCTCATGGCCGGGTCGCAGGGGGTCGGCCACGACGATGTAGAGATCGGGCAGGAAGAAGGGCAGGTCGTTATTGCCGCCATCCCAGAGGATGACGTCGGCCTCCTTCTCGGCCTCGCGCAGGATGGCCTCGTAGTCCACGCCCGCGAAGACGACACGGCCGGCATCGATGTGTGGCTCGTACTCCTCGCGCTCCTCGATGGTGGTCTGATGCCGGTAGAGGTCCTCGCGCTCGCCGAAGCGCTGGACACGCTGGGCGACGAGGTCACCGTAGGGCATGGGGTGCCGGACCACCACCGGCGTCAGGCCACGCTCGGCCAGCAGGGCCGCCACGGCGCGCGTGGTCTGGCTCTTGCCGGCACCGGTGCGCACAGCGCACACGGCCACTACAGGCTTGGTCGACTCGAGCATCATGCCCCGCGGACCGATGAGCGCGAAGTCGGCGCCGGCGGCCATGGCCCGCGAGGCGGCATGCATGACAGCCTCGTGCGGCACGTCACTGTAGGAGAAGACCACCAGATCGACGTCCTCCTCGCCGATGACCATCTCGAGCTCGGCCTCGGGCACGATGGGGATGCCTTCGGGATACAGCTCACCGGCCAGCTCGGGCGGGTAGCGGCGTTGGTCGATGCCGGGGATCTGCGTGGCCGTGAAGGCCACCACCTCGGTGCGCGGGTCATCCCGGTAGACGACGTTGAAGTCATGGAAATCACGCCCTGCGGCGCCCATGATGATGACCTTCGTGCGATCCACGATTGCCTCCCACATGCCCCGGGCAGCGCTCGGCGCAGTACCTTCGAGGTGCAAAGTTACGGTGCGGCGCCGCGCATCGGCGGGACAGAGTCCTTCGGCCCCTCGCGAGGGGGCGTGGGTCGGTCTCAGGCCGCCAGCAGCGGGACGCCGTACGCTGCGAAGGCCACGTCACACGTGACGATGGTGAGGCCCTCCATCTGGGTTCGGGCGATGAGCAGTCAATTCAACGGGTCGGCATGATGCGGCGCCAGCGAGCCGACCGACTGGGCGTGCGCGACCCGGATGGGCAGCTCATCGAAGCCGCTGGCCCCGATGGCGTCGACGATGTCTGGCGGGGAGTGGAGGTGGCCCATGGCTCGCTTGATGGACATCTCCCAGGCTGAGGCCGCGCTGACGTACACCTCCCTGCCCGGCGACTCGATGGCGGTCCGTGCTTCGTCCGCTAGCCCGGCGTCACCATCGAGGCCACCGCTGCAGGCCCCGACCGCGAACGTGAGCGCCACCAGGATCGCGATCGAGGAGCCTCGTCAATCGATCATCCCGAAGAGCCAGGCGATCTCCTCGTCCGACTCGTCGAACCCCGGCCGCATCTCGACCCGTCCGCGCCAGCATCCCGGGATGCGCCGCCGGGCGCTTCAGCGTCGCTGGCGGCGGTCCTCGAGACGCTCCCGGGTCGGCGTCAGCCACATCACGTCGTAGGGGCCCAGCTCGACGCGCAGCGTGTCCTCAGTCCCGCTCCAATGCTCGCCGGCGATGAGGTCGTACCAGTCCCGGTCGCTGACGGCCAGCTCCGCGATGGGGCATTCCACCGGCACGATCTCGTCGGTCACATTGGTCAGGGCCAGCACATGGCGGTCGCCCTCGGGTGAGATGCGCAGCACGGCGAACACCTTGGACGAGGGCGTCAACACGCGCATCTGACCGCAGGGATGGAAGGCGCGGCTGCGGGTCCTCATCTTGGAGATCTCGCGCTGCTCCAGCCGCAGCAGCGAGCGCTTCGAGCCGGGCTGGTGCAGGTGCTCGCGGAAGATCTCCGTGTCGATGATCCCGCGGTTGACGTCGCGCTTCACGCCGGTCTTCTCGACGAGGGCGTGGTCGTTAGGCAGGGCGATGGCGCCGTGGGTGTAGATGCCCGGGATGCCCTTGAGCACCAGTGCGATGGATCGTGAGGCCACGTAGCGCTTGACCTGCAAGGCGATGGGCTCCGTGCTCCCATCCATGTTGATGGCGCTCCACCAGGTCGTGTTGATCTCGTACGGTTCCTCGCCGGCGTACGTCGGTTTGTACGAGATGTAGGCGCCATGTTCCCCGGCGCGCTCGATCAGGTTGTCGACCTGCTCGCGCGTGAGGATGCCCTTGACGCCCTGCACACCGACACCGTCGTGGGTGTCGAGCATGTTGAAGAGGTGGGTCCGCGCCGACGGCAGCTCCAGGTCCGCCGCCCACCGCGAGATATCCGAGGTGTCCTCGCTGTAGAAGGTGTGCAGCACCAGGGGCGGAAGCGCGAAGTTGTAGACCATGTGCGCTTCGTCGGTGCCGTTACCGAAGTACGAGATGTTCTGCCTGTGCGGGACGTTGGTCTCGGTCACCAGGGCCACGCCCGGCGCCACGGTATCGAGCACGTCGCGCAGCAGCTTGATGATCTCGTGCGTCTGGGGCAGGTGGATCGACTCGGTGCCCGGCTCAGACCACAGGTAGGTGACCGCGTCGAGGCGGATGATGTCGGCTCCGCGCCGCACGTAGAAGAGCAGTGCCTCAAGGACCGCGAGCAGAACTTGTGGATTGCGGAAGTTGAAGTCGATCTGGTCGGAGGAGAAGGTCGTCCAGATGAACTTCGGACCGTCGATGGTCTCGTAGCGGGTCAGGATGTCCGATGTGCGCGGCCGGAAGATCTTGCTGCGTTGCTCCGGCGTCAGGTCGTCGGGCGAGTCGTAGGCGATGAAGAAGTCGCGGTACTGCGGGTCGCCACGCAGGAAGCCGCGGAACATCTCGGAGCGCGAAGAGGCGTGGTTGAAGACCGCGTCGAACATGAGGTCGTAGTCGAAGGCCAGCTCGCGCACCGCCTCCCAGGAACCGACCTTGGGGTCGACCGCCTTGAAGTCCACCACCGCGAAGCCGCGATCCGACGAGTAGGGGAAGAACGGCAGCATGTGGATGGTGTTGACCGAATCGTAGTAGGTCTCGACGAAGCGATGCAGGGCCTCGATGCCGCTGGCGTCACGGCTGCGCACCACGTCGGCGTAGGTGATGAGGA
>CAVPJO010000009.1:0-351639 GCA_963705425.1 uncultured Chloroflexia bacterium
ACGATGACACGCCAGTTGTCGGTCACGCCGAGGGCAGAATCAAGCCCGGTGCTCAACACCTGCAGCAGGCACACTCCGAAGAAGGTGCCGATGACCGAGCCCTTCCCGCCGGTGAAGCTGGTGCCGCCGATGATGACCGCAGCGATGGCGGTGAGCTCGTAGCCGACCGCGGCGATGGGGCTGCCACGTTCAGGGCGCAGCAGCCACACCAGACCGGCCAGGCCCGCCAGCAGCCCGCAATCACGAACGCGCTGACCTTGTAGGGCACGGGGTTGTGGCCGGAAAGCCGCACTGCTTCCTCGTTGTTGCCGATGGCGTAGATGAAGCGGCCGAAGATGGTGAAGCGCAGCACGAACCAGGCCACGGCCACGACGGCGATGGCGATGAGGAAGTAGACCGGGATACGCACGACACCGAGGTCGATGAGGATGTTGCCGAAGTCGATGAAGGGGCGGGGCAGGCCGTTGATGGTGGCGTTGTCGCTGACCACCTGCGAGGCACCGCGGGCGATCGACATCATGCCCAGGGTGACGATGAACGAGGGCACCTTCCAGCGCTCGCTGACGAAGCCGTTGATGAAGCCACAGAGTGCGCCGACGAGCAGCATGACCACGATCGCGAGGGGGATCGAGAACAGCGGGTCCAGCTCGAACGGGACCCAGCGGGCGAGGAAGTCGGGGACCATGATGGTCGCGCCCACGACCGTGGCCAGGGCCAGCACGGAACCGACCGAGAGGTCGATGCCGCCGATGAGGATGACGAAGGTCATGCCCACCGCGAGCACGGTGTTGATGGCCACCTGGCCGAACATGCGCGTGAAGTTGTCGCCGGTCGCGAAGTAGGGCGCGAAGACCATGAACAGGACGACCAGCACGACGAGGGCCAGACCCACGCCGGCTTCTCGGAGTGAGAAGGCGACGGCGCGGTTGGCCAACGACATCTGGCCCTCGCCCCGGGGCGTGGACGGTGTCGATGCTGCGCTCATGCGTTCTCTCCTGTCGTGGCTTGGCCGGCTCGGGCGGCAGCGGTGGCCGGGTCGAGGTAGTTCTTGTAGGCCAGTTCGAGCACGGCCTTCTCGCTGAACTGCTCGCGCAGCAGCTCACCGACGACGGCGCCCTTGCTGAAGACGATGATGCGGTGGCAGATGCCCAGCAGCTCGGGCAGGTCGGACGAGACCACGATGGCGCCCTTGCCGGCTCGGCCGAGGTCCCAGATGAGGTTGTAGATCTCGAACTTGGCGCCGACGTCGATGCCGCGCGTGGGCTCGTCGAAGATCAGGATGCGGGACTCGGCGAAGAGCCACTTGGCGATGACCACCTTCTGCTGGTTGCCGCCCGAGAGGTAGCGCGCCAGCTGGGCCGGCGACTGCGCCTTGATGCTGAGCGCGTCGATCAGGTCCTGCGAAGCTGACGCTCTCGTCACGGGTCTGGAGCAGGCCGCGCCGGGTGATGGCCTCGAGCTTGGTGATGGTGGTGTTCTGGGCCACGCCCATGTCCAGCATCAGGCCCTGCGTCTTGCGGTCCTCGGTGAGCAGGCCGATGCCGGCCGCCACCGCGTCGCTGGGCTCGGCGATGCGGACGACCTCGCCCTCGACCTTGATGACGCCTGTGGCGGCCTTGTCAGCGCCGAAGATGGCACGCATGGCCTCGGTACGCCCGGAGCCCACGAGGCCGGCCACGCCCAGGATCTCGCCTTCATGCAGCTGCAGCGAGACCGGCTCGAGATTGCCGCGGTAGCTCAGGTTCTCGACCGTGAGCAGCTCGCCGCCCAGCTCGACCGACGGCCGGAAGGGATAGGCCTCGGTCATGGCCCGCCCCACCATCAGTTCGATGATCTGGGGCACGGTCACGTCGCGGACGTCCTCGGTCGCGACCCACTGACCGTTGCGGAGGACGGTGACGCGGTCACCGATCTCCTTCACCTCGTCGAGATGGTGGCTGATGAAGAGGATGCCGATGCCTTGTCCAGCCAGCTTGCGGATGATGCCGAAGAGCTGGTCTGTCTCGCGCGGCGTCAGCGTGGCTGTGGGCTCATCGAGGATGAGCAGCTTGGCCTCGGTCAAGAGCGCGCGGGCGATCTCGACCATCTGCATCTGGGCGATGCCGAGGTCCTCGACCGTGGTGTTGGGCGGCACGTCCAATCCGACGTCGGCCATCAAGCGCTCGGCTCGCTCGCGCATCACCCCCCTGTCGACGAGGCCGTGATTGCTGGGCAACGACTCGAACGACAGGTTCTCCTCGACGGTCAGGTAGGTCAGGAGATTGAGCTCCTGGTACACGACCCGGATACCGGCCTCGATGGCCTCCTTCGGATCGTGCGCGAGGTAGCGCTGGCCGTTGAGCAGCATCTCACCGCCATCGGGCTTCTGGACGCCGGAGAGCACCTTGACCAGCGTCGACTTGCCGGCACCGTTCTCACCGACCAGGGCGTGGACCTCACCCGAGAAGACGGTCAGGCTGACCTTGTCGAGCGCGAGGACGCCCGGGAACTCCTTGCTCACCTGGCGTACGTCAAGGAGGGGTGCCCCCGCGGCTGGCGCGACGGTGTCAGCCGACGATCCGGCTGTGATCGTGGCCTCGCTTGTGGGTCTGCTCATCAACCCCGCTCCGTGCCTTGAGTCGCATGAGTGTACGAAAAGGGTCAGCCGCTGGAGGAGGCCAACGGCTGACCCAGGTTCTGCTACGTCAGCGCCTTACTCGACGACGACGTTCTCAGCGGTCACAAGCTCGATGGGAGTCAGCTGCCAGCCGCAGAACTCCTCTCCGGCCAGCTCGCGCAGGCCCATCTCGATGCCGAAGACGGCCATGTCCGAACCGAACTGCTCGATGGTGGCCAGCATGCTTCCATCAGCGATGAGCGGGCGTACGGCGGGGATGTTGTCGAAGCCGACGACCTCGATCTCACCGGTCTTGCCCTCGGCGTCGAGGGCTGCGGCCACACCCAGAGCCATGCTGTCGTTGGCAGCCATGACCCCCTGGATGTCGGGGTACTGGGTCAGGAAGGTGGTCATCAACTGGTTGGCCTGCTCGGTCTCCCAGTTTGCGGTGCGGGAGTCGAGCAGGTTGAGGCCGCCCTCGGCGACCGCGTCCTCGAAGCCCATGCGGCGCTGGTTGCCGTTGTCGGCCTCGGGGTTGCCCTCGAGGATGACCACGTTGGCCCCCTCGCCCAGCGAAGCGGCCAGCGCGTCGCCGGCCATCTTGGCGCCGAGACGGTTGTCGGGGCCGAAGAAGGCGAGGTCGATACCGGCATCAGCCATGGCGTCCTGGTCGAGCGCGACATCGATGTTGATGACCTTGATGCCCGCGTCGAGCGCCTCCTTGATGGGCTCGACCATGGCCTTGGAGTCGGCCGGGGCGATGACGATGACGTCGAACTGCTGGGTGATGTAGTTCTCGACGGCTTCGACCTGGGCGGCGAAGTCGCGCTCGTCCTTCATGCCGACGGTCTGGAACTCGAAGAGATCCTCGTTCTCGGCGGCGAAGGCCTTGGCGCCGTTGTCCATCTGCTGGAAGAACTGGTTGGCCAGCGACTTCATGACGAGGCCGACCTTGGGCGTGCGGCCCAGCTGCTCGGTGAGGTCGGGCAGCACGCCCGTGACCTCGGCCGGCGGGCACTCCTCGTCCTGCGCGACGACGGCCGCGCTCGAACCGACGACCAAACCGGCCGCCATGATGGTGGTGAGGCCGGCGGTGAACCAGCGGCTCTTGGTGATTCCAACCATGCGGTGGATTCCTCCTTATGGCCCCGTGGGCCTTTGTCGTCTGTCGTGGCGAAACGGAGAATCGCCTCGTCACGCGGTGCGCAACCGATTGCGCAACCGTTTCCGCAGCGAAGTCTACTGCGGCCCAAGAACCACGTCAACGCGATCTCGCAGCGCATGTCGAGGGACACGCGATCTCGCAGCGCATCGGGGCAGCTCTGGCCGGTGGCGGCCGCCACGATCGGCAGGATTACCCGGCGGCTTCCTCCCAGCCGAGCATGCCGCGGTACAGGCCGGGCCATGAGCCGGGGATGACGATGCCGCCCACGAACCGCTGATAGAACTCGATCGGCCCGGCTCCACCGATGACGCCGTAGGCATAGCCCTGCTCGTGCATGGCGTGCAGCGAGGCCAGCAGCAGCGCCGCGCCGACGCCCTTGCCGCGAGCGGCCTTGGCCACACCGGTCGGACCCCAGATGCCCAGCGATGCCGCATCCCAGCAGGCGAAGCCCAGCATCTCCTGCCCCTCGACGGCGACGAAACAGGTGATGGGCCGGTTGGCGAAGGAGCGCTCGACCTCGCTGACCCAGCCTCGCTCGAAGTGCTCGGCGATCCAGTCGGTCACGACATGCTTCTCCGATCCGATGGGCCGTTTGACGATCACCCCAGCTGCTTCCACGCGGGACAGGTCCAGCGGCGGCAGGTCGTAGAGCTTGACCAGGATGTCGGCGGGGTCGCGCTCCCGCTGGTCGCTATCCGGCATGCGTGTCCCTCCTGTGCTCAGCCTCGATCCATGTGCTGGGCGATGGCCGCTCGCGTCGGCAGGCCGGCCTGGGCACCAGCCTTGGTGGTCTTCAAGGCTGCGCCCACCATGGCCCAGCGCAGGGCCTCGCGCAACCCGGCGCCGCGCGCCAGCTCGGCTGCGAAGATGCCGTTGAGCGCGTCCCCTGCCCCGGTGGTGTCGACCGGATGGACGGGCATGGCCGTGAGGTGTTCGACCCGCTCGCCGTCGAGGAGCAGCGCGCCATCGGCACCGAGCGTGACGATGACCGGCGCCCCCGTTCGCGACCCGAGCACACGTGCCGCCGCCTCTGGGTCGGACCGGCCGGAAAGCATCTCCGCTTCGGTCTCGTTGGGGGTGAGGATGGGCTTCAGGGCCAGTAGCTCGTCGACGATCGGGCGTGCCGGCGCCGGGTTGAGGATGATGCGCAGTCCATGCCCGTCCGCCCAGTGCCCGGCCGCGATGACGGGTTCATCCCGGACCTCGAAGCCGAGCAGGCACACGGACGCCGGCCCGGGCGTGAGCGCCGCGACCTCGGCTTCGATCATGGCGCCATCGAGCCGGTCATTGGCTCCCGAGGCCACCGCGATCTGGTTCTCACCTTGGTCGTCGACCACGATGAGGGCGAGGCCCGTGTGCTCATCCTCGACCACGCGGCAGGCGCTGATGTCGACCCCGGCCGCTTCGAGGCCGGCCAGAGCACTGTGTCCCAGGTCATCGCCACCGACCGCACCAAGCATCGTCACCCTTGCGCCGACGCGAGCCGCGGCCACGGCCTGATTGGCGCTCTTGCCGCCGTTCTGCTGGATGAAGCGGCTGCCCAGCACCGTCTCCCCGGCCGCGGGCAGCACCGCCACGCCGACGATGAGATCGACGTTGATGGAGCCCGCGACGAAGACCACCGCATCGCCTTCGGTCATGGCCATCAGATTCGGCATACCCCTGGTCCCTGGTGCGTGCGCTCACGAAACCGTTTGCGCAACCGATTGCGCCAGCGTATCCTGCAGCAGATGGCCATGTCAATGCACCTTCGGCGCCCTTCCATCGGTGACCAGGCATGAGCACCATCCGCGATGTCGCCGTGCGTGCCGGCGTCTCTACCACCACCGTCTCGCACGTCATCAACGGCACGCGCAAGGTCGAGCCCGCTACGGCCGCGCGCGTGCAGTCCGCGGTCGACGAGCTCCACTACCGCCCCAACGCCGTGGCCCGTAGCATGCGCCGGGGTCGCACGCACACCGTGGGTATCGTCATCCCCGATATCGCCAACCCGTTCTTCGGGGACCTGGCCCGCAGCCTCGAGGACCACATGTTCGAGGCCGGCTACAGCGCCATCATCTGCAACTCGGATGGTGACCAAGCCAAGGAAGCCCGCTATCTTGATGTGCTCCTGTCCAAGAAGGTCGATGGCCTGCTGCTCATCGCGGCCAGCCAGCCCTCCGAGCACCTCGTCCATCTCGTCGAGTCGGGTCCGCCCGCCATCGTCATCGACCGTGCTCTCGGCGATCTTCCCGTGGCCCATGTGCTCGTCGAGAACCGCCGCGGTGGCTACCTCGCCGGCCGGCACCTGCTGGAGCTTGGCCACCGGGACATCGGCGTCATCGCCGGCCCGGGCGGGCTCGGTACCAGCGCCCGCCGCCTCGAAGGTTTCCAGGATGCTCTTGACGAGGCTGGTGTGGAGCTGGCCGACGGACGCCTCTATGTTGGTGACTTCCACACCGCCAGCGGCCGGACCGCCATGGATAGCTGGCTTCGACGTGGCCTCCCGCCCAGCGCGGTCTTCGCGGAGAACGACCTCATGGCCATCGGCGCGCTCAGCGCAGCCCACGCCGCTGGCATCGACGTGCCCGGCGGTCTTTCGGTAGTGGGCTTCGACGGCATCGCCTTCGGCGCCGATGTGACGCCGCCCCTGACCACCGTCGCCCAATCGGTCAACGACGTCGCCGCGGCTGCCGTGGAGTTGCTCTTCGAGCGTCTGCGAGATACGGCCACCGCGCCCCGCCTCATCGAGCTGCCGGTGGCGCTCATGATCCGTCGGTTCCACGGGGCCGCCGCCGGCGCCCTGATCCTGCGAGCTCCCTGGCCGCCATCCGCCGGCTGGACGTAACAGAACATCTGTTCTACACTGACCCGCCTGTCCGCAGGCTGTCCACGAAGGCCATGCACAACCCATCCACATCATCGGCCGCGATGTCGCCCCGACCGCAATATGTTGTGTATGCACCTACGGCTTGACCCCTATATGTTGTGGTTCCGGGCTTGACAGTGGAGCAGCCTCGGTCCACAATCCACCGACCGCCACCGGGTTCGGGGAGTGCCCATACGGAGCAAGCCCGGAGATGGGAACGCAGGTCGGCGCCCAGGCCGTGAGTCGACTACCCAGCGGTGGCCGATCGAGCCGCCCCGGTGGCCCGTTCAGAAGTATCCACAGAGCGCCAGGGTCGTCGCTGGCGAGGTACGTCGAGAGGAGAGGTCATGGCAGAGGCTGTCGCCAGTGTCCGTAGCGCCACGCCCGGCAAGGAGGCGACGGCACGATCGGGGTCAGGCAATGGCCGCAGCAAGCGCCCCGCGCAGGCGGCCATGGATGAGGCTTTTCGCTTCACCGGCAGTAACGCTGCCGGCCTGACCTTCGAGCGCCGCTGGACCACCCCGGGCGTGCATCCCTACGATGAGGTCACCTGGGAGCTGCGAGACGCCACCATCGCCAACGAAGCGGGCAAGGCCGTCTTCGAGCAGAAGGGTGTCGAGGTCCCGGACTTCTGGAGCCAGCTCGCTACCAACGTCGTCGTCAGCAAATACTTCCGCGGTCACATCGGTACACCCGGCCGCGAGCGCAGCGTCAAGCAGCTCATCGATCGCGTCGTCGACACCATCACGGGCTGGGCGGCCACGCAGCACTACTTCGCCACCGACGAGGACCTGGCCACCTTCAAGGCGGAGCTCACGCACCTGCTGCTGCACCAGAAGATGGCCTTCAACAGCCCGGTCTGGTTCAACGTGGGTGTCGAAGCCAAGCCACAGTGCTCGGCCTGCTTCATCAACTCGGTGACGGACTCGATGTCGTCGATCATGGACCTAGCCAAGACCGAGGCCATGCTCTTCAAGTACGGCTCCGGAGCCGGCGTCAACCTCTCCCCCATCCGCGGCTCCAAGGAGAAGATGTCCACCGGCGGCGTGGCCTCCGGCCCGGTCAGCTTCATGAAGGGCTTCGACGCTTTCGCCGGTGTGGTCAAGTCCGGCGGCAAGACCCGGCGCGCGGCCAAGATGGTCATCCTCAACTCGGGCCATCCGGACATCCTCCAGTTCGTCGACTCCAAGGCCAGCGAAGAGCGCAAGGCCTGGGCCCTCATCGAGGCCGGCTACGACCCCTCGTTCACGGGCGAGGCCTATGGTTCGGTGTTCTTCCAGAATGCCAACCACAGCGTGCGCGCCTCGGACCAGTTCATGAACGCGGTGGAGGACGACGCGGATTGGACGACCTACGAGGTCACCACCGGGGAACCGGCCGACACGCACAAGGCCAGGACGATCTTCCGACACATGGCTGAGGCGGCCTGGATCTGTGGTGATCCCGGCATCCAGTACGACACCACCATCAACGACTGGAATCCGGTCGCCAATACCGACCGCCAGCACGCCACCAACCCCTGCTCGGAGTTCTCGTTCATCAACGACACCTCGTGCAACCTGGCCTCGCTGAACCTCATGAAGTTCGTCGATGCCGATGGCGAGTTCGATGCCGAGGCCTTCCGTTTCGCGGCACGGCTGACCATCACCGCCCAGGAGAGTCATCGTCGACAACGCCTCGTACCCGACGCCGCAGATCGAGGAGAACTCACATCGCTTCCGGCCGCTGGGCCTCGGCTATGCCAACCTCGGCGCGCTGCTCATGAGCCGTGGTCTGGCCTACGACTCCGCCGAGGGCCGCGCCTTCGCCGGTGGACTGACCGCCATCATGACCGGCGAGGCCTATCGTCAGTCGGCCATCGTCGCCCGCGATCACGGCGGCCCCTTCAACGACTACGCTCTCAATGAGGGCCCGTTCCTGCGCGTCATCGGCAAGCACCGCGAGGCTGCCTACGAGCTGGACGAGGAACGGACCCCGGCCGACCTCGTCAAGGCCGCCCGCCTGGCCTGGGACGAGGCCCTCGAGCTGGGCGAGAAGCACGGCTATCGCAACGCCCAGGTGAGCGTGCTCGCCCCCACCGGCACCATCGCCTTCATGATGGATTGCGACACCACCGGCATCGAGCCAGACATCGCGCTCATCAAGTACAAGAAACTGGTCGGCGAGGGCTTCCTCAAGATCGTCAACCAGACCGTTCCACTAGCCCTCAAGCGCCTGGGCTATTCGCCCGGTGAGGTCGAGGCCATCGTCGACTACATCGACGAGTTCGAGACCATCGAGGGCGCGCCCGAGTTGAAGCCCGAGCACCTCTCCGTCTTCGACTGCGCCTTCAAACCGGTCAACGGCGAACGCTCCATCGGGCACATGGGCCATCTGCGCATGATGAGCGCCACCCAGCCGTTCCTCTCGGGCGCCATCAGCAAGACCGTGAACATGCCCGAGACCGCCACCGCCGAGGACATCGAGGATGTCTACATGCAGGGTTGGAAGCTGGGTCTCAAGGCCATCGCCATCTACCGCGATGGCTCCAAGCGCAGCCAGCCCCTCTCGACGGGCAAGAAGAAGGAAAGGGACGCGGAAGCGATCTCTCCCACGGCAGGCGAGGCGACGGGGCTTGAGCTCACTGGGGAGCCCAAGCCATACCGTCGCCGCCTGCCGGATGAGCGGCGTGCGGTCACGCACAAGTACCAGGTCGCCGGACACGAGGGCTACATCACGGTGGGCCTCTATCCCGACGGCCAGCCGGGTGAGATCTTCCTGAAGATGGCCAAGGAGGGCTCCACGGTCAGCGGCCTCATGGACACGCTGGCCACGATGACCTCCATCGCCCTCCAGTACGGAGTGCCGCTGCGTGATCTGGTGATCAAGTTCACCCATGTCCGCTTCGAGCCTTCGGGCTTCACCGGCAACG
Organism: uncultured Chloroflexia bacterium; assembly: GCA_963705425.1. Lineage (GTDB taxonomy): Bacteria > Chloroflexota > Limnocylindria > Limnocylindrales > CSP1-4 > JAFMJV01. The sequence continues at coordinate 9,521 of CAVPJO010000009.1, forward strand.
CCGAGGTCCCCATCGCCAAGTCCATCGTCGACTACATCTTCCGCTGGATGGGATCCCGTTTCCTCTCCAAGGACGACCGCGATGCCCTGGGCATCATGGGTGGTGCCGTCGTCAGCCAGGCGCCTGCCGACCCATCACCACAGCTGGGTGCCTTCGACCCGGTCGACGACGCGTTCGAATCCACCGCGGCCGTGGCCCCGCCCGCTTCTTCGACCTCCTCCGCAGGAGTGGGCGGGGACCGGCCGCTCGGCCTCCACGGCAGCGCATCGGGTGACGTGGCCGGCGAGGGTAACGGCAGAGTCGTAGCCTCGCTAGGCGCCGGCCAGCGCATCGCCTTCTCGGTCAGCGCCGACTCGCCGTCCTGCATGGACTGCGGCAGCATCATGGTCCGCAACGGCAGCTGCTACAAGTGCCTCAACTGCGGCACCACCAGCGGCTGCAGCTAGCCGACTCTGCCATGGCCGTGGACCGCTCCTCAGTGGCGGGCCACGGCCGGCTCCGGCCAAGGTCGGTCTTCCGCGAGCTCGGAATCGTCGGAATGGTGGAGCGCGTCGCGTAGGCGACACTCGCCGCCCACCCTGAGCGACTACCCTGCCCCACGATGCGCATCGCCACCTGGAACGTCAACTCCCTGAAGGCCCGTCTCGAGGCTGTCGAGTTGTGGCTGGAGCGCGCCGCGCCCGAGGTGCTGCTCCTGCAGGAAACCAAGCTGTCGGACGACGACGTGCCGGAGATGCCCTTTCGCATGGCCGGCTACGAGCTGCTCCACCACGGAGAGGGCCGCTGGAACGGCGTGGCCATCGCCAGCAAGGTCGGACTCCATGAGCCCATCACCAACTTCGGGGCTGGACCGGTGCGCCAGAGCCGCAGCGCCAAGGACGCGCCCAGCGCGGATGACTTCGACCCCTTGACCGAGGCGCGCATGGTCAGCGCCGTGTGCGGCGGCATCCGCGTGGCCAGCCTGTACGCCCCCAACGGCCGAGAGGTCGACTCACCCTGGTACGCGGGCAAACTGCGCTGGTTCGAACGCCTCGCCGACTGGCTCGATGACACCGCGACTCCTGCTGATGCCGTCCTGCTCGGCGGCGATCTCAACGTGGCCCCCACCGATGACGACGTCTGGGACGCGGCCAGCGCCCACGGCGCCACCCACGTCTCCGCTCCCGAGCGCGCCGCGTTGGCCCGCTTGCGCCAGTGGGGCCTGGTCGACACCTACCGGCTAATCAAGCCCGACGCCGATCGCTTCAGCTGGTATGACTACCGCGCCGGCATGTTCCACAAGAACATGGGCATGCGGATCGACCTGCTCTACGGGACGCGGAGCGTGGCCGACCGCGTGATCTGGGCTGAGATCGACCGCGAGGCGCGCAAGGGTCCACCGACGCCGTCCGACCACGCTCCGGTGCTCATCGACCTCGACGAGCCGGGCCAGCCCATCGACGCCGGCTGGGATGACGCCCTGGCACGCGTCAAGAAACGGACCAGACCTCGCTAGAGGCACCAGAACTTATGCGCCCGGACCTGCCCAGCGGCGTGGTGACGCTCCGCTTCACCGAAATAGAAGGCTCCACGCGTCTGCTGGCCGAGCGGAAGATGGGACGTACTGCAGTGACTCGGCTGGGCACGTCTCATCCTCGACGACATGCCCAGGGCTCGCGAGGCGTTCGAGGAAGCGATGCGTGCGGCTGACGCCGCAGGCGAGCCCGTCATCATCGCCTTCGCTGGCATTCGCACACGCAGCGAGGTCCGCCGAAGCGGTTGAGCCAACCCGCCTGAGTTCGAAGCGGGTCATCGCGGTGATGTGCCAGGCGAATAGCCTGGCACATCACCGCTAGGCCTCTCCGGAGGTACCCCGGTCTGGTGACGTCTTCAGCTGACGCAAACGATTGCCCAATCGTTTGCGACTGTGCTAGCGTTAGGCCCTGCCGTGCCCATCCGTAGCGAAGGAGAGATGCCACCCGAGACACGCCGGCTCTGCAGAACCACCACATGCCACGAGCGTCGCGCTCGCTCTCCGTGGATGAACGCGAGCTCCGAGGAGGTAAGCACATGAAGAACAGCAAGTTGCTCGTAGCCACGCTATCGGCGGTGCTGGCCACATCGGTCCTGGCCACCGCCGCCATGGCCCAGGACGAGGGAGCCAAGAAGGTCATCCTCGATACGGACATGGTGGAGCTCTTCGACGACGGCATGGCCATGCTCATGCTCGATCGGGCGGAGAACATCGACCTGCTCGGTGTCACCGTCGTGTCCGGCAACACGCCGATGCCTGCCGGGATGGCCACTGGTGTTCGCCAGCTGGAGGCGCTCCGCTCCGACACACCCATCTACGCGGGCAGCCGCTTCGGCGTCCGCAACTGGCGCTTCGACCCGGAGTAGCTGGCTGCCGAGCAAGTGATCAGCCCGGTCGTCTCATGGCCCGGCTACCTCGGTCACTACGACGACACCATCGGCGGTGATCCCATGGCTGATTGGGTCGAGGTCTACGAGAGCAAGTACGGCGAGGCCCCGACCTACGAGAACGTCTTCGAGGAAGGCGTGCCGGACGCTGACGGCAACGACGAGGCCATCGGCTTCCTGGTCGACCAGGTCAACAAGTACCCAGGCGAGGTCACGGTGGTGGCCATCGGCCCGCTGACCAACATCGCCAGAGCCATCATGAAGGACCCGACCTTCGCCTCGAAGGTGAAGGAGATGGTCTACATGGGCGGCTCGTTCTACCTGCCGGGCAACTCCTCGGCCTCAGCCGAATTCAACTGGTGGGCCGACCCCGAGGCCGCCAAGGTCTCTGTTCGCCAGCAATGGGGCGACCCCGAGTCCGAGACGTACGCGAGCTATGGCAACCAGATGATCGCCGGCCTTGAGGCCAACGCCAACACCGGTGCCATGCCCGAGGAGCAGTACAAGGAGATGGTCGAAGGCACCTTCCCCGGCATGCAGGAGCTGTTCCTCGCCCGCGAGGAGGCGCGCATCGCTCAGGACCGGCCGATCACGATCGGCAACATCTGGGACCTCTTCGCAGCCGCCTACGTCATCGACCCATCGATCGTCCTCTCCTGGAATGACGACCCGCGACCGGAGGGTGACGTGCCGCAGCCCATCTACGGCGTGTATGTCGACGTCGACACCAACGACGGACTCGACTACGGGCGTAGCCTCGCTTTCCGCGAGGATGTCGGTCCGGTCGGTACGCAGAAGGCCGCCATCCAAAACTTCATCGACGAAGAGAAGTTCTGGACCGAGCTGGTCGTACCGCTGTCGATGGATCCCGAGAAGTAGTCAACAGGGCGCCTCCCCTGCCGGAGGCATGAGAAGGAGGGGGTGCCATCACGGCACCCCCTTCCCACGTACCTTGCGCCGACTGCGGGTCCTCCTCCCCAATCACGACTCAGCCGATGGCCAGGGCGTGGGCGACCCCGATGGGCACGACCGCGCGGTGGCGCTGATAGGCCAGGCAGGCGACCAGCCCCACGCCCGACTGGAAGAGCACAGCGTTGGCGACCGCCGCGGGGAGGTCCCCGTGGTTGGCGTCGAGGACCGTGGGCACGTGGACAAGCCCGAAGAGCAGGGCTGAGACGACAGCGGCGCACGCGGCCCGATGTCTCAGGGCCTCGAGCGGGCCATAGAGCCCGATGAGGAAGAGCACTTGCTGGCCGATGCCGCCTGGCAGGGCCAACACCGCACCGACGAGGTACGTCGGCCCGGCGATCAGCAGGCGCGGCAGCCCGATGAGCAGCAGCAATGGGAGGAATGGACGTGGGTCGCGCGTGAGCCGATCGCGGAGAGCACCGACTCCGCCGGCGCGCCAGGCAGACCATAGCCAGCCGCCCCCGCCGACGGCGAGCAGCACCACGCCGACAGCGACCAGCCCGAACCCCCACAGCGTCATGGCGGCCACGGCGGTCAGCGCCAAGAAAGCCTGCGCTCGGGCAGCTGACACCGCGTCCGGCCGGGGATCTGCGAACCGGTCCCGCCCTGCCCACCAGGCCGGTAACGCAAGGACCAACAGTCCCAGCCAGATGAGCAGCACCGTCGAAACGGTGTCGGCCCCACGTCGTGACACGAAGACTACCGCCGACACCAGCTGGATCGCCAGGTACGCGCGGATGGGCGAGGAAGCAAGTGCCGTGCGGAGGTCCTCGACGAGCGCCCGGTCCAGTCGCATCGCTCGGAGTCTACGTCCGCAGGAGTACCCGTACAGCGCAGCACACGTGCGTCTCGATCTCGGCCGGGCGCAACGAGCAAGGACCAGGCTCGCGACGATGCCCGTCCTCGCTTCGAACCGTGAGGCTGACCTACAGCATCTTGGCGTACCAGTCCGCGGTCCTGTCGATGACCTCGTCGGCCAACGTCTGGTCCTCGGTGAGGACCAGGTACGTGTGGTCGGCTCCCGGGATCAACTCGAGCGTGACGTCCTCACTGGCGCTGACCGTGGCTGCGTTCTCGGAGACGGCCGGGTACCACGGACGTGTCATCGGTGCCGGCGATGAGCAGCAGCGGTTTGGCGTAGGCGGCGAAGTCATCGAGTGACGTCGAGGCCGCCATCGAGGTGAAGAACTCACAGCTGAGATCCAGCGTACGCCAGCCGAGGTCGAGCTCAAGATGGCCCTCGCCGGTCGACTCACACTGCTCGATCGATGCGACGTACCCGCCCTCATCCCCGTTGTAGATGGCACCCGACCAGGAACCGAAGGCCGCGGCACGGGGATCGGTACCGACCAGATGCGCAGCGACCATCGAGCCGAGGCTGAAACCCTGGACGCCGACCCGCTCGCCGTCGACTTCGATCTTGCACCATGAGCCAATCGAGCGCGACCTCCGCATCGTTGACCTGTGAGTCCCAGGTGTAGTCGAGTGTCGAGGCCTCGCTACCACCCATGCCGGCGAAGTCGATGCGCAGCGAGCCGATACCCTGCGCTGCGAGCGCGTCGGCCAGTCGGGCGTACATATCCCCGACCTCGTCGGCCGAGCTGCCGTAGCCGTGGAGCATGAGCACGGCCGGGACCGTGCGGGTAGGCACGGCACCCTCGGCATCGATGGGCAGCACGAACGTGCCGTTGATGTCGTATCCGTCGGACGGGATGGCGACATCCCTGGCGGCGGCAACGAGGTCCTCGGCTGCGACGGGCGCCGACACGACGGTGCCGACGAGCAGTGCCAACGATACCCCCGCAGCGATGGTCCGAGTACGAGCGTCCATTGATTCTCCCAGTCATATGGTGTGCGGACGTCGCCCGATGGCGATGTCTCGAGTATAGGAACACATCCCTTCCGCCACGGGCCCGACCCTCGAGCGCAGCGTACTCGCACCTCGACCAGTGCGCCTGCGCACCATCGGCCCTGCCCATATGCTGTAACGGTGACCCTCTACCACCTGCTCGATCACCCCGAGCTGGCCGACCCCCTGATGATCGTCGCGCTCGACGCGTGGGTCGACGCCGGCTCGGCCGCCACTACCGCCGCGAGTGTGCTCGCCCACGAAGCCAATCCCATCGCCGGTATCGACGCCGATGGCCTCTACGACTACCGCGCCCGCCGGCCCACGCTGCACATCGACGATGGGCGCCTGAGCTCGGCCGAGTGGCCACAGCTGACCGTCATGCACCGCCGCTTCACCGAGCGGGACGTGCTGGTGCTGGCCGGCCCGGAGCCTGACTATCGCTGGCGGGAATTGTCGCGCGAGCTGGTGATGCTCGCTCAGGACCTCGGCGTATCCGAATGGATGACCCTGGGCGCCATCCCAGCGGCCGTGCCCCACACCCGTCCCGTCAGCGTGCTCGGTATCGCCTCGCAGGACGGCCTGCTCAGGGGCGGCGTCGAACCTGGCCCCATCGGCTCGATGGCGGTCCCTGCTGCCGCGGTCTCGGTCATCGACCTCGTCGTCGCCGAAGCTGGCATCCCCACCCTGGGCTACTTCGCTCAGGTCCCGCACTACGTCAGCGGCCAGTACCCGGCTGCCGCGGTCGCGCTGGTGCGCGCCACCGAGTACCACATCGGGGAGGCGGTCGACACGGCCGTGCTCGAGCTGGAGGCGCGCAGCGTCGCCGCCAAGCTCGACGCCGCCGCAGCTGCCGACGACTCCACGACGTCCTACGTCGAGCGCCTCGAAGAGATGTCAGACGAGTCGCGGCTGCCGTCGGGGGATGAACTCATCGGCGAGATCGAGCGCTTCCTGCGCGGGGGCGATCCCGAGGGTTCCGAGGGGGGCGGCACGGCCCGCTAGGGGCCAGCGAGGTCGACGATGGGTGGTTCAGGGGGCGCCGCTACCCTGCAACCATGCGCCTGACACGACGCGGGCCGACTCGAGCCACCCTCGCCCGGCAGGGCCTGCTCTCGCGCGAGCCACTGGACGTGGTCACTGGCGTCGAGCGTTTCGGCGGCCTCCAGGCGCAGGAGCCAGCTACACCGTATCTGGCACTGTGGACACGGCTGCCTGACTTCGAGGCCGCCCATCTCAGCCGGGCCCTGCGGTAGCGACGCCTCGTCAGGGCCACGCTCGGGCGGAGCACGTTGCATCTGGTCAGCGCCGGCGACTGCCCGGCCACGATCACCGTCCTGCGGACGGTGACGCGCACGAGGTGGATGGGCGAGCAGCGTGGCCGCTCCAGCGCGCGCGAGCCGCCGGGGCTGGTCGCGGACTCGCTCCGCTATGGCGCCGCCATCTTCAGGCTTTCGGGCCGGCCCGGCTGGCCGACATGGCCCAGTGGTCCGGGCTGTCCACCACCCGCCTGCGCAGCGGCCTGGCGCGTATCGCGGAGGGCGTTCGCTACGAGGACCAGGATGGGCGCGACCACTTCGACCTGGCCGGTGCTCCCTCCCCGATGCGCACGCGGCAGCGCCGCCTCGGCTGCTGCCGATGTGGGATGAGACGCTGCTGGCCTACGCCGACCGCTGGCGCGTACTCCCAGAGCCCTGCCGCAAGCGCGTCATCGTCAAGGCCGGTGACGTGCTCCCGGCCTTCACGGTCGATGGCTTCATGGCGAGCCTGTGGTGGCCCGAGTCCGATGGTCACGATCTGCCCAGCATCAGCTTCGAACACTTCGCGCCCATCTCCGCGACAGACCGCCAAGCTTTCGAGACCGAGGGCCAGCGGCTGGCCTCGTTCATCGCCACGCGCGAGCCGGGCGTCTACTCCCGCTATCGTCGTTCCCGCCGACGAAGCTGACCCGACGAAGGCCACGCCCGTCACTAGACTCGGCGGCGATGGAGTCACGCGTAGAGTTGGGTCTCGCCATCGGGCTGCTCGCGCTGCTGGTCGCTGCCTACGGCATGACCACAGCGAGGCTATCGCAGTGGTCCGTCTCAGCGGCCTTCTCGTTCCTCGTCATCGGCGCGGTCATCGGCGGCGTCGGCGCGGGCATCTTCTTCGAGGACCTGCCTGGGACCAACGCGCTCGGCGTGCTCGCGGAGCTCACCCTTGCCCTGGTCCTCTTCAGTGCCGCCTCCACCGTTCGGATCAAGCGCCTCGAGGCGGATTCGGGCATCGTGCTGCGTCTGCTGGCCGTCGGCTTGCCCCTGACCATCGCCTTCGGCACGGTCATGGCGCTGGGGCTCTTCCCCGGGACCACCTTCGGCCTGGCCCTGCTGATGGGCGCGATCCTCTCGCCGACGGATGCGGATCTCGGCCAGCAGGTCATCGCCGACACGTCGGTGCCGGCTCGCGTCCGCCGCGTGCTCAACGTCGAGAGTGGTCTGAACGACGGCATCGCGGCGCCCGTCATCACGGTCGCCATCGCGCTCGCCACGGTGGGAGACGTCAGCGGCATGAACCCCATCATGGACGCCATCGTGGAGCTGGCGCTGGCCATCGTGGTCGGTGTGGCCATCGGCGGTATCGGACGCTGGCTGCTCATCCGCGCCGACCTCCGCCACTTCACTACACCAAGCTCGCGACAGCTCGCCACGCTGGCGCTCGCCGTGGCCGCCTACTTCATGGCCGATTGGCTCGAGGCCAGCGGCTTCATCGCCGCCTTCGCGGCCGGCCTCGCCTTCGGCCTGGGCCACAAGGAGCGGGTGGAGTCGGCCGTCTCCTTCACCGAAGCGCAGTCGGTCCTGCTCTCGATCCTGGTCTGGCTCGTTTTCGGCCTGATCATCGTGGGCGAACACGCCATCGGCCTAGCCGACCCGATGGTCATCGTCTACGCCGCCCTGGCACTGACCGTGATGCGCATGGTGCCGGTGGCCCTCTCGCTGATGGGCAGCGGCTTCGACAGGGTGACCGTCGCCTTCATGGGCTGGTTCGGGCCAAGAGGTCTGGCCTCGGTCGTGTTCGTGCTGCTCGCCATCGAGGCCCTCGAACGAGCCGGGGTCCCGTCCCATCCACTCGGCCCCGTCGTGGCCTGGACCGTGATGCTCTCGGTCGTGCTGCACGGCTTCAGCGCCAAGCCCCTCGCCAGCTGGTATGGCCGCTATACGAAGCGTCTTCCTGAGGATGCCCCCGAGTACCTGGGCGAGACAGAGCCACGGCGAGCGGCGTGGAGGCTACACGAACACCGTTCGAGCGATCGCTGATCATCTGACGGACGCGCGAACCCGGACTATGCTCGCGGCATGAAGAGACCCCTGACGCCAGCGCTACCCCTCGTCGTCCTGTCCCTCATGCTCGTCATGACCACGGCCACTGCTGCCCAGGTCGCGACTTTGCGCACGCCCGACCCCGATGCTGCAGCGAGCCAGGCTCCGGCCGAGCAGGTCGATGGTGAGGACGCCATCCTCGAGTTCGTGGCCTGCCTCCGCGAGAACGGCCTTGACATCCCCGACCCGCAGTTCGGGCCCGAGGGACCCCGCTTCTCCGATCCGACGGTGATGGCCAGCATCGATTTCCGCAGCAGCGAGTTCCTCGATGCCATGGACGCGTGCCAGCGGTACCTGGAAGCGCTGCAGCCGGAGATGGATGCGGAGCAGCGAGCCGAGCAGAACGAGCAGCTGCTGGAGTTCGCCGAGTGCATGCGCCGCGAGGGCATCGACTTCCCCGATCCAGATCCGGTCCGCGGCCTGACCGTGGGCTCCATGCGTGGTGCCGATGGCGAGCTGATCATCGATCCCTTCTCAGCGGGATTCCAGGCGGCCAGCACCGTCTGCGGTGCCGAGATCGGCCTCGAGCTGCCCGGCCAAGCGGATGCCCCCTGAGGCTCGGTCAGACCGGGCGATGGGGCTGTGCACGAGAGGGACATCGCGGTCGACGGATGGCCCGGCGGCGAGGCTCGTTTCGAGGTCTCGCCACGAGACCTCGACGCGCTCGATACGGGTACCCCGTAGGCACGCGCGCATTACATCGGGCTTACACCGCGGCCGGGCCGGATTGACCGTGGACCCCCAAGGTACCCAGCATCGAACACCGTAAGCCTGTCATCCACCGTACTCCCAGGAGCCGCCCGCATGCATGCCTTCCCGCGATCCGGCCTCACCGCCACCTCCCTTGCCGTGGCTCTGGCGCTGGCCTTGAGCGTCGGGGCCTCAGCCCAGGTGGCGACCCTCGTCAGCCCCGACGAGACCCCGACGCCAGACGGCTCCGTGGCCACGGAGCCCGAGCTGGAGTTCGCGGACCGCGAAGAGGCCCTCCTCGCCTTCGCCCAGTGCATGCGCGACAACGGCGTGGACATGGATGACCCGACGGTCGGTGAGGGTGGCGGCGCCGGCCGTCTCATCCGAGGCGGCGCCGGCGGAGGACGTCGATTTGATGAGTTCGGCGAGGAGTTCCAGATCGCCCAGGAAGCCTGTGGCGCCATCCTCGAGGCCGCGCGCCCGGACATCGACCCCGAAGCCGAGCAGGAACGGCTCGAGGAAGAACTCGCGTTCGCACAGTGCTTCCGAGACAACGGCTACCCCGATTATCCCGATCCCATCATCAGCGCCGATGGGCGACTCCAGCGCGGTGGCCAGGCGTTCCAGGATCTGGGCATCGATCGGCGCTCAGAGGAGTTCGAGGCCACCCGCGCCTCGTGCGCTGAGCAGCTCGGCATCGAAGCCACGGGCCGTGGCCCCGGTGGCCTCGGAGGGGCTGGTGGCGCCGTTCCCGCGGGAGGTGAGTGATGAAACGACTCACCGCATTCGCCGTGATCGTGGTGGTCGTGATCGGCGCCGTATTCGTGGGCATCAACATTCCGCTGGGCCCCTCTGACGACAGCGCGTCGGCAGCGGCGACGCCCATCGTGCCGGTGTCCACGGCCACCATCAGCCAGCGCACCATGGAGTCGACCGAGGAGTTCGACGGCACGCTCGGCTATGCCGGTGAGGGCGTCATCATCTCCGGGCTCAACGGCACGTACACCAACCTCCCCGATATCGGCGATATCCTCGTGCTCGGCGACGAGATCTACGAGGTCGATGGCACCAGGAGCTCCTACCTGATGTACGGCAATCGGCCCGCCTACCGGGCACTGGACATCGACAGCGAGAACGGGCCCGACGTCAAGCAGCTCGAGCAGAGCCTCAAGGCGATCGGATTCTCCGGCGTCCTCGGTGCCAAGTTCGACCCTGACTGGAACTTCCGCCAGAAGACGGAGGTCGCTATCAAGCGCTGGCAGAAGCGGACCAACCAGGACCAGGATGGTCGCATCGAGATGGGCGAGATCACGTTCCTGCCCGGCGACGTGCGCATCACCGAGGTCTTGCCGCAGCTTGGCTCACGCTCCCAGGCTGGCCAGGTCCTCGCCTACAGCAGCGGCACGGACCTGGTGGTGACCGTCGATCTGGAGGCCGACCGTCGCGACATCCTCGACGCTGGCGACACCGTCAGCGTCGAGCTGCCCGACGGCACCGAATCGAGCGGCAAGGTCACCGACATCGCCAGCGTCGCCGAGACCCTGCCTGGCGCCAGCGAGCCCACCGTCGAGGTGACCATCAAGCTCGCGGACAAGAGCGTAGTGGGTGACCTCGACGGCGCGGAAGTCTCGGTCAACGTCGTACGCCAGACTCGCCCGGATGTGCTCACCGTGCCGGTCGACGCCTTGCTCGCCCTGCGCGAGGGCGGCTATGCCATCGAGCTGGTGGCCGAAGACGGCTCGACCTACCTGACGGCTGTCGAGGTGGGGCTCTTCGATGACGCCGGTGTCGAGGTCAGCGGCAGCTTCGGAGCAGGCGATACGGTCGTCGTGCCGGCATGACCGACGCGCAGTTCCGCCCGCCCGGGCCGACCGGCCCACCGCCGGGCGTACCGACTCCACCGCGGACTCCGTCCCGCGGCGCCCCCGGCCGGCACCCCACCTCCGGTGTCCACACCCCCTGAACGTGGCCGCTCGAGCGAGTGGCTGACCGACAACGTCGCCGAGGAGGCCTACGACGATCCCGGGGCGACACCGCCAGCGCCGATGCCGAAGGTCCAGCCTCCAGCGCACGGGCCACACCGGCGGCCGTCCGCCCCCGGCCCGGTCGTACCACCGGTGCCCGCTCGAGCCTCGCAGCGACCCCCCTCCGCTCCGCCGCGCCGACCCATCCCGCCGGGTCATCCCATGCCGGCGACTCCGCTCTCGACGGGGCCTGCCCCGCGGCCTCCCCTGTCGCCGGGCGCCGACCCGACGGGGGCACCGCGCCCGCCCGTCGCTCCGGAACGACGGCTACCACAGCCATTGCCCGGGCATCCACCGCTGCCGCCCCAGGCTGCGCCCAGACGGCCCCTTGGGCCGGTGGTCCTCGACTTCGAGGATGCCGCTCGGACCTACCCTGGTGACCCCCCCGTCGAGGCGCTGCGCGGCGTGAACCTGCGCGTCCGCGCCGGTGAGCTGGTGGCCATCGTGGGTCCCTCCGGTTCGGGCAAGTCGACCCTGCTCCACGTGCTGGGTACGCTGGACAAGCCCGACCACGGGCGTCGTCAAGGTCGCCGGCTTCGACATCAGCAAGCTGTCCGACAAGGACCTCTCGGGCCTGCGCAGCCAGCACGTCGGCTTCATCTTCCAGCAGTTCTTCCTGCTCGAGGGCATGACCGCCCTGGACAACGTCGCCAATGGCCTGCTCTACCGAGGCGTCAGCCCCGGCCGAGCGTCGCCGACTGGCTGGTGAGGCGCTCGAGCGCGTGGGTCTCTCCCATCGTGCCGATCATCGGCCCAGCAAGCTCTCCGGCGGTGAGCGCCAGCGCGTGGCCATCGCTCGAGCCATCGTGGGTCGGCCCAGCGTCGTGCTCGCCGATGAGCCGACCGGCAACCTCGACAGCAGGACCGGCAGGCTCATCCTGGACCTGCTCGACGAGCTCAACCGCGCCGGACGGCACGACCATCGTGGTCATCACCCACGACCACTCGGTCGCTGCGCGCATGCCGCGCCGGCTCGGAGATCCTCGATGGCCGCATGGTGCGTGACTCCGTGGGCATGGCCGCATGAGCCGCCGTCGCCAAGCCCATCGAGCAGGGCCAGTCCCGCCGCCCGGTGCGCGAGGCCAAGCCCAGGAAGCCCAGGTCCAGCAAGCTGCACCCCTCGGACCTCGTCGGGCTCGGCGCCATCGGTCTGCGGGCCAGCCGTGTCCGTTCGACGCTGACGATGGTCGGCATCGCCATCGGCATCGCGGCCATGGTCGGCGTGCTGGTCATCAGCGAGTCCAGCCGTTCCGACCTGCTGGCGCAGCTCGACCGGCTGGGCACCAACATGCTCAGGGTCACGGCCGGCCAGACGCTGTTCGGCGGGGACGCCGAGCTGGCACCAGAGGCACGAGCCATGATCAGCCGGGTCGGGCCGGTGGAATCGACCTCGAGCGTGGCGACCATGGACGCCACCGTGCGCCGCACCGACTACATCGACGAGGGCCGCACCGGCGGCATCAGCGTCACCGCGGCCGACCTGGATCTGCTCGACACGCTGCGAGCCGAGGTCGCCACCGGTCCTGGTTCGACGAGGCCAGCTCGACGATGCCCACGACCGTGCTCGGCAACACCGCGGCACGCCGCCTGGGTATCGACGAGACCGGCGTGCGCGTCTGGATCGACGACCGATGGTTCACCGTCATCGGCGTCCTAGCGCCCGTGGAACTGGCCACCGAGCTCGATTCGTCCGCGTTCGTGGGCATCCCGCTGGCCGAGAACCTCTTCGAGTACGACGGTAGCCCGTCGACCATCTACGTACGCAGCGACGTCGACTACATCGAGGATGTCCGCGCCGTGCTGGGCCGGACCGCCAATCCCGAGGACGCCAGCGAGGTCGAGGTCACTCGTCCCTCGGATGTCTCGAGGCCAAGGCCGCGGCGGCCGTGGCCTTCACCGACCTGTTCCTGGGCCTCGGGCGCGGTCGCGCTCATCGTGGGCGGCTTCGGCATCGCCAACGTGATGCTCATGTCGGTCATGGAGCGGCGCGGTGAGATCGGCCTGCGCCGCGCACTCGGCGCTACACGTCGCCACATCGCGCTGCAGTTCGTGAGCGAGGCCCTGGCCCTGGCCCTCGTCGGTGGCGTGCTCGGCGTGCTGCTCGGCGCCGGGCTGGCCGTGACCTATGCGCTCTCCCAGGACTGGATGCCCATCATCCCGCCCGTGGCCGTGGTCGGCGGCATCGCCGCCGCGGTCGCCATCGGCGCGGTGGCCGGCTTCTACCCGGCCATGCGCGCGGCTCGGCTCTCCCCGACCGATGCGCTACGCGGAGCGGAATGACCCGGCGAGCCAGCTGAAGCGAGCCCGGTTGCGCGCGAACAGGCGGTAGCCGGGCTCGACCAGTGCCTGCCACCGGGGCAGACGGCAGAGACGAACCAGCGGCTGCGAAGAGCGGCACCGTTCCAGCGGCCCGGAGCATGGCCTCGCCGCCCGACGCCCACTGGCCGCCCTCGTCGATCACGTGCAGGCTGCGACGCAGATCGCGCTCGGCACGCAGCTGTCGCACCTCGGCCACTCGTCGTCAGCGGCACGCTGCAGCGGTCGGAGACGCAGGCGGTGCTCCGTGTCGGCACCGGCCAGGCGGCCGGCGATGCGCGTGCACACACGGCACCTCGCGTCGTAGAGGACCGTCAGGCGCCCCTCGGCTGCGACCGGCTCATTCACGGACGCGGATGAGCGTGATGCCGTCTCGCACGGTGAGCATCGACCGCCTCGACCCGCGGGTCGCTCGCGACACGGTCGTTGAACTCGCGCATGCCGGTGACGCTCGGGTCATCGGTCTGTGCATCCAGCACGCGTCCGTGGCGAAGCACGTTGTCGGCCACGATGAGCCCGCCCGGACGCATGAGCGGCACGATGGCATCGTAGTAGGCCGGGTAGGCGGACTTGTCGGCATCGATGAAGGCCAGGTCGTAGGCTCCGGTCGAGCGTCGCCAGCGAGTCGAGCGCGATACCTTGGTGGACGGTGATGCGCTCGCTCATGCCCGGCCGATCTCGATGTGCTCGACTGCCTTGGCCGCGTGTTCGGGACTCAGCTCCAGCGTGTCGATGTGGCCATCCGGGGGGCAGCGCCTCGGCCATGGCCACCGCCGAGTAGCCGGTGAAGGTGCCGACCTCGAGGATGCGCCGCGCCCCGCTCGATGCCGACCAGCAGCTTGAGCAGCTGTCCTTCGAGCTCGTCGATCATGAGCTCGGCATGTTCGCTCCAGGCCCGCGTCGAGCGTCGGCGATCGCCTGCAACGCAGCAGACGACGGCGTGGTGTGCCGCGCAGCGTAGGCCTCAGCTCCCCGTCGGCAGCGCATGCGCACCGGCCGGCTGGTCATGACGCGCGCAGCCGCGTCGGCTGGATGTGGATGCGCACCGGGTAGTCGGTCGCGAACGAATCGGGCGTCATGCCCAGGTCATCCATGGGCTCCTCGTACTTGGCCACGTAACGTTCGTCCTCGTCGGCCGGCGGCCCATCGGGCACGATGGCCGCACGGCCCTCGATGATGACGACCTCGCCACCCGATGGCGTGCTGTTGAGGTTGAGGCAGACCTTGGCGTTGCTCTCGATGTTGCGGGTGCGCGGCGTCCTGTCCAGCGAGTAGACGACGATGACCTCATCCTGGACGAGGAACCACACCGGTGAGGTCTGGGGCTGTCCGGCGGCATTGACGGTGGTCATCCAGGCAACGAGCTCGCCGTCCAATCGCTCCTGGATGTCGGGGCGTTCATCGAACATGGCCCAGCATAGTGGTCGGCGGCCCTCGGGGCAGGCCCGGGCCGTCCCGGCCGCTGGAACCACCGCGGCCCGGTGCACCTACCATGGGCCGATGCTCCAGCACGACGGCTCCATCCGCATCGCCTGGCAGGCCGATGGCTTCGAGGCCATCTTCGTGCGCGCGCGGTTCCGACCGGCCAGGCGAGCTGGAGGCCTATCGCCAGGGACGTCGCCGACGTGGCCCTGCTGGAGCGCACGCTGCCCGACCTGCGTACAGCGCTGCGCAAGCGATACCCGGGCGAGTTCGAGCTCATCACCGACGAGCCGGTGTCGGCGCCCTGGCGCGTCATCGTCAGCTTCCATCCGCCGCCGCGGCGAACCCAATCCCGACCCGTGGTGAGGGCCATGAGCGAGGCATGCTCGAGGTCGCCACGAGACCGAGGGCGCCTTCGAGCGCCTCGAGGCGCATCTGCGCGGTGCCGGGTTCTTCGGTCGCGGCCGAGGCGAGGCCGCCGGGCGCTGCGCCGATGTCTACCTCGGCTACGGACTGTCCGAGCCGCTGCGCCGCAGGCGCTCGCGCGGCCCGACCTGAACCCGTGCGACCTGCCCCTGGCGGCCTGCCGCATCCGCGCTGTCGCATGAGCCGCCTCTGCCGCGTCGGCCGCCTTTCGCCTGGGCGCCTGGGAGCGCCACCTGGCACACGCTGCCAATACGCCCGGGCGGTCTCGCAGGCGCGCGAAGCCATCGCCGCCGGCGAGGTCTACCAGGTCAACCTCGTGCAGCATCTCTCCGCCCCGTTCGAGGGCGACCCGGCCGGCGTCGCAGCCGCGCTGGCGCGATTCGCTCCGCTCCACGGCCGCGGCCGCTCAAGGGCGACTGGCTGGGCCATCGTCTCCGCCTCGCCGGAGCTCTTCCTGGCCCGGCGCGGACGGCGCATCTGGACGATGCCCATCAAGGGCACACGGCCGCGCGGCGGCGCAACGGCGTTGCGGGTCTCGGCCAAGGACGCGGCCGAGCACATCATGATCGTGGACCTCGAGCGCAACGACCTGGGGCGGATCTGCGAGCCCGGCAGCGTGCGCTGGCCCGAGCTCGATGCAGGCGCAGCCGATGGCCGGCGTCGAGCATCTCGTCTCGCTCGTCGAAGGCACCGCTCCGCGAGGACGTCGCGTTGGGCCGAGGCGATGGCGGCCATGTTCCCGGGCGGCTCGGTCACCGGTGCGCCCAAGATCGCCGCACTCGACCACATCAACGCGCTCGAGCCGGTCGGTCGTGGCGCCTCGATGGGTGCCCTCGGGCACGGTCTGGCCCAACGGCGACTTCGAGCTGGCACTGACCATCCGCACCTTCGCCATCGGCGACGGGCGCATCCACCTCTGGGTCGGCGGTGGCGTGGTCTGGGACTCCGATCCCGCAGGCCGAGGTCGAGGAATCGTGGGTCAAGGCGCGTCCGTTGCTGGCTGCCATCGCGGCCGCCTCACAGGAGACCGTGGCGGCATGAACCCGATTCTCGCGACCGTTCGCGGTGGCCGTCCTGGGCCGTGGCGTGGTCGACCCCGACCTCGCCGGTCATCCACGCCGATGACGCCGGCCTGCTGCGCGGCCTGGCGGCCTTCGAGACCTTGCGCGTCTACGGCGGACGACCCTTCGCCATGGCTGAGCACCTCGAGCGGCTGCGACTCTCCGCGACACGGATGCACCTGCGAGTGCCCGGACGCTAGCGGCGCTGCGAGCGACTCGCAGCACGAGGCTGCTCGACGCCGCCGGCGTGGCCGATTGCTCGCTACGCTTCACGGTCACCGGGGGCCGTCCGGGCGATGGGCCGGTGGCCATCGATGGTCGTGGTGCTGCCCTTGCCCGGCGACCTCGACGCACCTGCGCGAGCGAGGCATCGGCGTGATCTCGCTGCAGCTGGGCATCGACCCGCGGCTGCGCCGGGACGCGCCCTGGCTACTCGATGGCGTCAAGTCGACGTCGTACGCGGTCAACATGGCAGCCTACGACGAGGCCCGAGCGTCGCGGTGCCGACGACGCCATCTTCGTCGCCGCCGACGGCTCGGTGCTGGAGGGACCCGTCACCAACGTGTGGTGGCGACGCGGCGCGGTGCTCTACACGCCGGCGCTCGACCTGGGCATCCTGGCCGGCGTCACCCGGGCGTACGTCATCCGTCTCGCCGCCGACGGCCGGCTACGAGGTATCGCGGAGGGCTGGTTCCCGCTGACCGCACATGGCCGCAGGCCGACGAGGCATTCA
Source organism: uncultured Chloroflexia bacterium (assembly GCA_963705425.1). Lineage (GTDB taxonomy): Bacteria > Chloroflexota > Limnocylindria > Limnocylindrales > CSP1-4 > JAFMJV01. Next base: position 26,767 of record CAVPJO010000009.1, read on the forward strand.
CCTCGTCGTCGGTCCGCGAGCTGATGCCCATCGTGCGCTCGACGAGCCGCGCCTCGGGTACGGGGCGACCCGGGACGGCGGCCGCGCTGGCACTGCAAGCGCGCTGCGGCGCGCCGCCGGAGCGTCGACGCAGCGACGCCTGAGCCGGGAATCACGAGACCCACGCGCTCGGCGTGGGTCCGATGTCACGTGTGTTGCGACGATCCGGGGCGGGCACACGCGCGCTCACGGCCCCGATCGCACGGATCAGCCGGCGCGGGTGTCAGATGAGATGTTGCCCGCACGGGGCACGGTCAGAGAGGTTGCTCATCCCCATGGATCCGTCCGCGGTCTGCGGCAGCGCCCACGACCTCACCGAGGCCTTGGGGCTCCGAGTCTTCCGGACCATGCCGGTTGCGGAGATCGACCATGTGGTCGCGAGTACCTCCAGGAGTCGACTGTACTCCTCATCGGCCTCGATGGGAAGCCCTATCGGGTGCCTTCCGGTGCGTCACCGCGACGCCCGCTCGGGCGCCTCGATCTCGGTCGGCGTCGAAGCTGGCCCCTCGGCCTTGAGCCTGGCCTTGTAGGCGCGTTTCTTCTCCTGGTACGCGGCCAGGGCCGCAGCCGAGTCGACATCGGCCAGGGTGGGGTAGGCGGGCATGACCTCGGCGAGGCCGTCGAGCTCGAGACCGAAGCGCCGGCCGAGGATGGCGAGGAGGGCCTTGGCCTTCATGTCGCCGATGCCCGGCAGCGCCAGCAGGCGCCTCTCGAGGTCAGGACCGTCGACGGCCTCGCTCCAGACGCGCGCGGCATCACCGCCGTAGTCCTCGGCCACCGCGGCGGCAGAGTGCCGCGGTGCGCTTGGCCATGTTGCCCGGGAACCGATGCAGGGCGGCTCGCGCGGAAGGCCGCTTCGAGCTCGCCGGGGTCCATGGCCGCGATGCGTGGCGGCGTCGAGCGTGCCGACCCGGCGGCGCAGCTCGAGCGGGACCACTAAAGGCTTTCTGCACGCTCACCTGCTGGTCGAGCACGAAGCCGATGAGCAGGGCCATGGGGTCGCTCGCGAGGAGGGCGTCGGCCTCGGGATCGCCGGTATAGGGAAGCTCGTCACATCGCATGGCGCTCATGGTCGCAGAGTACCCCGACCATGGTCCGGGGGCACATTCGAGCGGATGCGCTACACTACTGGCGCAGCCCCGACTCGCGCGCGGTCGAGCACCAGCACATCGGAGTGCTCCCGCAGACGCGAGCCCAGATGATGAGTCGCTTCCCCGTCGGGATGCGTCGAGCGGCACCACACCAACTGGCCGGCCCGAGCGCACCCGAATCGCGCCGCCGGCCGAAAGGAACCCATGCTTACCCGCACCCCCCACGTCCCCGGCACCATCAGCCGGCGCAGCCACGCCCAGCGACGCCTCCGCCGCGCGGCCGTCCAGCGCACTGTTCTGCAGCACCAACGGCTGCACCACCTACCTCGTCCCTGACGGAGACGGACGACAGCGCCACCTGCCCCGTCTGCGGCCTGCGAGCGCACGGTCCGCGCGGGGAACAGCCACGCAGTCCGCACAGCGCCCACACTGACCGTCGCCCCTCGCACGACCCGTCGCCACGCCGTGCGAGCATGACGGCGGCTCCCGGACGTAGGCCACAGCGCGCCACTCCGTCGCGAGACCGACGGCGGGAGCGCTCGCTGGAAGCCGACCTGACGCGCTGGGGCAGGGTCGTACGCATCGAGACCCCGGGCGACGCCTCTGGCCGGCCGCGACAGGCCACCGTCGGCTTCGTCGAGGCTGCGCGAGGGCACGCTGCTCGTGGCCGCGAGTTCGGGAGCCACACACTGGGCGCACAACCTGCTCGCCGAGCCGCGCTGCCTCGTCGAGCGCGAGAGGTCCGTCGGGAGCACCACGCCACTCGTCTCGACGAGCGCCGACCACCACGCAGCCGTGGCTGCGCTCATCCTCAAGTACGGCACGCCGGCGGAGCGCCTCGGCGCTGGCCCGGCCTTCCGGCTCACGCCCAGGCGGCGGAGCCAGCCGCCACGCGAGGCCGAGCCGATGGTGCAACGACTACACTGGCCAACGCAAGCACTCGCGTTCTCGTCGACCACCGCCACGGCACCTCTGGGTCGGTGCCCCGCGCGCACGACGCGCCAACGACACGTGTCAGCCCTGGACCTGGCCCCGCGGGGTGGGCGGCACGACGATCCAAAGGACCCGTATGCCATTCGACCAGCTGGGCCTGAGCCCGGAGCTCCTCCGCGCCGTCGCGGAGGAGGGCTACACCGTAGCCCACGCCCATCCAGGAGCAGGCCATCCCCATCGTCCTGCGGGCCGCGACCTGATGGCCCGAGCCCAGACCGGCACCGGCAAGACCGCCGCCTTCGCGCTGCCCATCCTCGAGCGCATGAAGGTCCACGCCAACAAGTCCTTCTCGCCGGCGCGCCATCCCATCCGCGTCCTGGTGGTGGCGCCCACGCGCGAGCTGGCCATCCAGGTCCACGACAGCTTCAAGTCGTACGGCCGCCATGTCGGGCTGCGCTCGACCATCGTCTATGGCGGCGTGCCCATGGGGCCCCAGGAGAAGGACCTGCTCGGTGGCGTCGAGATCGTGGTAGCCACGCCCGGTCGGCTGCTCGACCACGCCGGCAGCCGCACGCTCAACCTCGGCCAGGTCGAGGTCCTCGTCCTCGACGAAGGTGACCGAATGCTGGACATGGGCTTCATCGACGACATCCGGCGCATCCTCGCGCTGCTGCCGGCGCAGCGCCAGAACCTGCTCTTCTCGGCCACCCTCGACGCCGAGGTACGCTCACTCGCGAGCACCTTCCTGAACGATCCCGCATCGGTGGACGTGGCCCCCACCATCTCGGCTGCCGAGTCGGTCGAGCAGATCGCCTACCTCGTCGATGCCGACCGCAAGCGTGAGCTGCTGGCTCACCTCGTACGCACGCGCGACCTCCACCAGGTGCTCGTGTTCACGCGCACCAAGCAGATGACACGCCGGCTGGCCTCGCAGCTGGACCACGACGGCGTGGAAGCCACGGCCATCCACGGCGACCGCACGCAGCCCGAGCGGGAACGCGCGCTGGAGCCGTTCAAGTCCGGCGAGGTGCGAGTACTGGTGGCCACCGATGTCGCGGCACGCGGCCTCGATATCGAGGCGCTGCCGGTGGTCGTCAACTTCGAGATCCCCTACGACCCCGAGGACTATGTCCACCGCATCGGCCGGACCGGTCGTGCCGGCATGGAGGGCATCGCCATCTCCCTCGTCTCCTTCGACGAGGAGGACCAGCTGAAAGGCATCAACCGCCTGCTCAAGCGGGACCTGCCGGTGCGCCAGGTGCGTGGCTTCGAGGTCGACCCCGCGTCCCGACCAGTGCGCTCCGGCGCTCGAGGCGGGCGCGGTGGCTCCATGGGACGAGCCCCCCGCGGCGGCTCGGGTGGCCGGCGCAGATCGTCGTCCGGGGCGGCTCGCGGAGCAGCGCGTCCAGCTAGGTGACGGTGGCCGGCTCACCGCTGGCATAGGCGCGCACACAGATGTCGCGCGCGACATCGTCAGCGACCTCGGTCAGGTGGCGCCGCAACAACCCTTGTTCAACTTCGAGCCCGGCCGTGAAGGCGCGCATGCGCGCCAGCTCGGAGGGCTCAGCCCAGCGGTCGGGGACCAGCCAGCGCAGGTAGCTTTCGGCAAAGGCGTGGTCGCGCCCGGCGTAGACGTCAGCGACCTCCGCGTAGAACGGCTCCCGGAAGGGCAGCAGGATGTCCCGCTGGTGTGACCACTGGAAGCCGGTGATGGCCGTGCGGGTCAGGAAGTCGGAGCCGTAGCCCTCTGCGTTGATGCGCTTCCAGGCGTCCGCCTTGACGGTCACATCCGGCTCGCTCACCTGGGCGCGGATGAGCGCGCGCTGGCCGCGGTCGGACGGATCGCGATCACGCTCGCCGGCCAGACGGTCGTGGGCACCGTCGAGGCCGCGAGCCACGGCCTTGGTCGCGAGCGTCCAGCGCAGCTGCTGGTCGGGCTCGAACCCAGGTACCGACCAACGGCCATCAACGAGGCCCAGCAGTTCGTCGATGTCGGCGATGTCGGTCGCCAATACCACGGCCGCGCGGGCCCAGATCAGTCGCAGGTCGGGATCGGCGGTCGAGCGCAACGCGCCGAGGGCCGCCTCGGTCAGCGACCTGGCTGAGTCGCTGAGCTCGGGCTCCGGCACATAGCGACGCTGCGCGACCAGGGCACGATCGACGATCGACTGCACGAGCGAGCGGTCGGTCTCACGTGGAGCGAAGCGCCGCACCGTCGCAAGGTACTCCGTAGAGCGCAGGCTCAGCCCGCGGACCATCTCCCACAACGTGGACCACACCTGCTGGCGCAGCAGGGGCTCGGGCAGCTCGGGCAGGCGCTGGAGGGCGAAATCGAGCGAGGTCGGATCGAGCTCGGCGAGGGCATAATCGTGGTCGCCGTGGTTGGCATAGACGAACAGCGGAGCCGGCCGGCCGGCTGCCTCAGACACGCTCTGTCGCTCGTCAGCGATGTTCACAGGGATGCCCTCGACGGACAGCCCCCCGGCCCCGTCGCTGCTGACCAGAGCGACGGTGGTGGCATGGGGACGCAACGTGTCGTGGTCCTGCGGCGCGCGTTGACGCAACTCCAGCATCTCGATACGACCGTCAGCCACGCTCCATCGAGCGTCGATGGTGTTGAGCGACGACGTCTGCAACCACAGTCCGGCCCATCGGTCGAGCGGCTGCCCGGCGGCTGCGCCGAGTGCAGCGAGGAAGTCGTCCAAGGTGGCATTGCCCCAGGCGTGTCGCTCGATGTAGGCATGCAGGCCGCGCCGGAACGCATCATCGCCGAGGGCGGCCACGAGCTGCTTGATGACCGCGGCACCCTTCTCATAGGTGATGGCGTCGAAGTTGCCGACGGCCTGGTCGGTGTGTTCCACAGACGTGGCCACCGGGTGCGTGGTGGTCAACTGGTCCTGCCGATAGGCCGCAGGGCGCATCTGGCCGTTGAAGGCCAGCCACGCGTCACCGAAGCGAGTGGCGTCCGCGAGACAGCGATAAGAGAGGTATGTGGCGAACGTCTCGTTGAGCCACAGATCGTCCCACCAGCGCATGGTCACCAGGTCGCCGAACCACATGTGCGCGAGTTCGTGGAGGATGACCTCACCACGCGTGAGGCGCTGCCCGTAGGTCGGCGGATCACGGAAGAGGAAGCTGTCATTGAAGGTCACCGCCGCGACGTTCTCCATGGCGCCGGCGTTGAACTCGGGCACGAAGAGCTGGTCGTACTTGCCAAACGGGTAGCGCCGGCCGAACAGGCCGCCGTAGTAGTCCATGCCCTGAGCCGTGATCTCGAAGATCTCGTCGGCACTCCGCTCCAGCTGGGCACGCATCGAGGCGCGACTGTAGAGGCCCAGCGGCAGGCGCCCAAGGCTCGACTCGAGGCGTGCGAAGGGACCGGCGATGAGCGAGAACAGGTACGTCGAGAATCGCGGCGAACGCGGGAAGTCGTGGCAGAGGCGCGCCCCGGGCAGGGTGCTGATCTCGAGCGCCACTTCCGAGGTGATGACCTGCCATGCCTGCGGGGCGACGACCATCGTGCGATAGGTCGCCTTGATGTCCGGCTGGTCGAAGCAGGGAAAGACGCGATGCGCCGAGAACGGCTCGAGGTTGCTGTACACGTAGGTGGCCCCGTCTTCGGGGTCCACGAAGTGGTGAAGGCCATCGCCGGTGGCGTCGTACCGGTTCTCGTACTCGATGACGATGCGGTTGTGCATGAGCAGCTGATCGGGTCGGAACCAGAGGCGATGGCCCCGCTGCTCGGGGTCCACCCGGCTGCCGTTCACGGTGAGCAGGCGCGGCTCACCGCTGAAGTCCACGAACAGCGGTGCATCACGGGGATCGAGGCGGAAGTCGATGGCGACCCGGCCCGTGTACGTCTTGCAGCCCTCGGTCAACTCAAGGCTGAGCTCGTAGTCGACGTCATGGACGCGTGCTGCCCGGTCATCCGCTTCCTCGCGGAACAGGACATCGCGTCCCCGGCCGCCCTTCGATCTCATCGTGCGCAGGTGATCCTCGTGGCGACGGACGTTGGCTGCAGTCTAGCGTGTGGCCGCTTATCTCCGGCTCATGCGCAGCGCCGGGAAACATCCAGGACGGGGTCCTGCGCCGCTTTGTGTCACCCTCTAGGCATGCCCCTTGCACCAACCACCGCTGAACTGCTTCGCTCCATCGGTCTCGACGTCGACGGTCCGGCGCGCTGGGGTGCCAAGCCGCCCAGCCGCGGCCCTGGGATCTTCGCGGTGGAGACGGCCAGCCCGTCCGAATCCGCTCCGATCGACATCGATGAGGTGCGACGCTGGCTCGAGCGAGTGCCTGATCTGCGCATGGACGGCGAGCGCCCCACACAGTCAAGCCTGGCGGCCCGATTACGCACCTTCTGGATCCCAGGTCAGACGCTGCTCTACGTCGGTCGCACCGCCAAGAGCCTGGGCGCCCGGGTAGCGTCCTTGTACGCGACCGAGCTGGGCCATGCCCAACCCCATCCGGGCGGCCACTGGCTCAAGACGCTGCGCGATCAGCCCAAGCTTCGCCTGTGGTGGGCAGAGACCGATGCCCCCGAGGAGTACGAGGACGAGCTCATCGCGGCCTTCGGCAAGGCCCTGCCGGACGACATCCGCGAGGGGCTACCCGGGGGCATGCCCGTGCTGCCCTGGGCCAACCTCGAGTCGCCCACCGGGCCAGCGCGCGACACCGGGCTCAGCAACGCCCTGCTCAGCGTCGAGGCCACGCCGCTCAAGGCCTCTGACCGGAAGCGCTCCGACAGTGCCGCGCGCAAGCGCAGCTCAAGGGCATCGTCCACATCCCGCAGCCCACGCCGCACGGCCGCCACGCCCAAGCCGGGCAATGCGGGGGCCGCCTCGCCCAGGAAGGATGCGCCCACCCATCTCACGACCGAGGGCCTCGCGGCCATGCAGGCAGAGCTGGTCCGCCTCAAGACGGTGGAGCGCCCCCAGGTCATCGATCGCGTCAAGAATGCCCGCGAGCTTGGCGACCTCCGCGAGAACGCCGACTACGAGGCTGCGCGCAACGAACAGTCCTTCCTGGAGGGCCGCATCCTCGACCTCGATCAGCGGCTGCGCACAGCGGTCGTCATCGAGGCCTCCGCTGGCGGGACCATCTCGATGGGCTCGACGGTGATCTATGAAGTCGACGGTCGGCGTGACGAGTTGACCATCGTGGGATCGAGCGAATCCGATCCGGTCGGCGGCAGGATCAGTGCCGCCTCGCCGGTGGGCAAGGCGCTGCTCGGCCACCACGGCGGTGACGAAGTGGTCGTCGTCACGCCTGTGGCACAGATCCACTACCGCATCATCGAGGTCAAGTAGGCCTCGAACCGGTCCCTACCGCGGGCGGGGACGCACCTGTTTGCGACCTGGCTCGATGCTCGACTCGCCCTCGTCCTTGACATCGTGATAGCGCTGCGGCGCGGCCGGCTTGCGGGCCGGAACGGTGCGACGCTGTCGCAGCCAGCCCAGCCGCCCGTCGGCGGTCACCACCTGGAGCCAGCGCTCGCCCCCTTTCGCCCTTGATACAGCGCGGACCTTGAGCACCTGTCCACCGCGAAGTCGGCCGCGCGCGGGCCAGGCCTCACCACCGACCTTGAGGCGCAGCCGCTGCTCGCTTCCCGAGCGACGCCAATCGCCCTCGCTCGGCCGGGAGCTCGTCTTGGCGGGCATGGCCGAGCCCCCGTCCGGTGCCTTCCTGCGCAGCGCCATGATGTTCCCGACATAGCCACGGGCATAGGCGGACCAGCGTTTCTCGTTCTTGTCGCTCCGGCCCGTCAGCCACCAGTACGCCACACGCTTCCACGAACCCAGCCAGCCATACAGGTCGCGTAGCTTGCCGGAGGCGACCTTCTCCTGGTTGTACGGTGTCTGATCGGCGCGGCCGTCGCCAAGATAGTGGTCAGCCCACACCGGCCAGTTGAAGGGCATGATCTGGTACTTTCCGAAGGCGCCCGAAGCGCTGTTGCGAGCGTAGTAGTCCCAGTTCGACTCCTGTCCGGCCATGGCCCACATGAAGTGCGCCAATTCACGCTCATCCGGCTCCGCTGCCGTGGTGCGTGGCGTCAGGGTGGCCCCCAGTCCTGCCGCCAGCACGAGAGCCGCCAGTGCCAGCGGCAGCAGGCGATGCAGGCTGGTCGGTCGCGCCAGAGCGTGGATGAACTCGGACAAGGCTTCCTCCATGGGCCTCTACGGCGATCTGGGAGCGAGCGTGGTCGGTGGTGACGGGTACGGCAAGGTGACGATGGTCGCCTTGCGGGGTGGACCAGTGGGGGTGTGCCCCCTCTCGGTCAGGGTCGGCGGCCGGACTCCGCTACGCGCACGGCATGCCGCAACGGGACGTCGTCGCTGTCCTCGAAGTCGACCGCGGTCAGACCGAGCAGGTCACCGGGGCCGAGGCGCGCGGCACCCAGCGGCAGGGAGACCTCGTCGTCGGGCGTGATGCCGACCCGGAAGACGCGCTCGCCCTTGGGTGTCAACCACTCGCGTATGCCGAGGCGCAGCGCCGACCCATCAGAGAGGCGAAGCGTGTTGAGGATGGTGCCGGTGCCGAAGGTCTGCTCACCCACGACCACGGCCCGCCCGTTGTCCCGCAACGCCGCGGCGAGGATCTCGCCACTGCTGGCCGTGCCATAGTCGACGAGCACGACCACGGGAATCTCCCTGTCCACCGCTCGACCCGGGTCGACGCGGACCTCTACCGGCTCGCCATCGCGGCCTCGCTCCTGGAAGGCCACGCCCTCATCGAGGAACACGCCGGTCGCGTTGAGCACCTCGCTCACGAGCCCTCCGGGATTGCCGCGCAGATCGAGCACGATACCGGTGGATCCCAGCGCGAGCGCATCCTCGACAGCCTCGCGGAGGCGATGGCCGGCACTCACCGAGAACTGCACGACCCTGATCACGGCTACCTCCGAGCCGGGCGCCATGGCCCAGCTGACGGGGTCGATCTCGACGTCCTCGCGCCGCAGGCTGACGATGTCACGCTCGGTCATCCCCGGTCGTTCGATACCGAGTCGCACCACCGACCCCGGTTCGCCTCGGACCAGCTCGGCCAGCTCACCCAGCGGCAGTCGCGCCGTCTCGAAGCCATCGACGCTGGCGATGACGTCGCCGGCACGCAGGCCGGCTCGGCTGGCCGGTGAGCCGTCGACCACGGAGATGACAAGGGGTGCGCTGGAGCGCTGGTCGAGCACCACGCCGATACCGGCCACGCGACCCTGAAGCACATCCTGCTCGATCTTGTACTCCACCTCGGTGAGGTATTGGGTGTGCCCATCGTCGCCGAGGGCGTCGACCATACCGCGGATGGCGCCGATGCTCAGGTTCTCGCTGGTGACCGCGTCGTCGTTGACGTAGCGCTCCTGGAGCAGATCGATGACCTCGCCGATGAGGACTTCGTCGAGGAAGGGCTCCTCGGATCCATCGGCCGCCATCGTCGAGGCGGGCATCAGCGCCAAGGTCAGCGCGGTGATGACAGTGAGCAGCGCACGTCGTGGGGAGCGATCCATGGTCCGCGCATCATCGACCAGATGCCATCCGCGTGCATCACGGGACCATGTCCGAAGCCGAACGTTGACCGATCGTGGATGGCTGGTGTGGATCGATCGTGGATGGGCTCGCGTGGAATCAGGCGAGTTCGTGGACAACCCCCTTGCCCTGCCCGCGGTGGTTGCCCTATCGTAGATATCAGCCCGGAGGGGTCATCGAAACGGAACCGGAGAGGCTGGTCCGCCAGTCACTTGGGAGTCGGGACGAAGGCTCAGCCGGGCTCTTCCATGCCCTCCCCACCACACCCCGTGGTCTTGTCCGCGCTGTGCCACACAGCTGGCACGACCCTCGGTCATGGTCCTCCCAGAGCGGCACTCAGCCGACCCGGTCGGGCCCACACGGAGGACACAAGATGGTCAAGATCGCCTGCCCCTGGTGCGAGGAGGTGGCCCTGCTCGCTTTCGCAGAATTCACCACAGCCGAGACTTCGTTCAGCTGTGCCGAGTGCGGGACCTCGGTCACCGTCGTCGACGAGCCGGCGGTGCCGCTCGAGTCGGCCGCCTGACTCGAGCCTCAGACCAGTCGCGGCGATCGTGCCTGCACGTCAGCTTTGAGGCGCTCGTAGCCCGGCTTGATGACGCCGTTGATGAGCCGCAGACGCTCATCGAAGGCCAGGAACGACGACTTCATCGCGTTCGTCGAGAGCCACTGCATCTCGTCGAGGCCGATGTCGAAGACCTCGGTCAACGCGACGAACTCATCGCTCAGCGTGACGCCGCTCATCAGCCGGTTGTCGGTATTGACCGTGACGCGGTAGCGCAGCCGTCGGAGCAGATCGATGGGGTGCAACTCGATCGACTCGACGGCACCGGTATGGACGTTCGAGGTGGGACACATCTCGAGCGGCACACGGTTGTCCCGCACGAACTGGGCGAGACGACCCATCCTCACGTCACCCTCGGGTGTGACCTCGATATCGTCGACGATGCGCACGCCATGGCCGAGCCGCTCGGCGCCGCACCACTGCAGCGCTTCCCAGATCGAGGGCAGCCCGAACGCCTCGCCAGCGTGGATGGTGATGTGGAAGTTCTCGCGGTGGATGAGCTGGAACGCATCGAGATGCCGGCTCGGCGGGAACCCATCCTCGGGCCCGGCGATGTCGAAGCCGACGGTCCCCCGGTCGCGGTAGCGCACGGACAGCTCGGCGATCTCGACCGATCGGGCGAACTGGCGCATGGCCGTGACGATGGCGCGGATGACGATGGGGCTGCCGGCTGCCTCGGCGGCTCGCGCGCCCATCTCGAGACCATCGAGCCAGGCCTCCATGACCTCATCGAGCGAGAGGCCACCCTGCGTCGACAGCTCGGGCGCGTAGCGCACCTCGGCATAGACGACGCCGTCGGCGGCGAGGTCCTGAGCACACTCGGAGGCGACACGGGCGATGGCTTCGGGTGTCTGCATCACGCCCACGGTGTGGGTGAAGCCTTCGAGATACAGCTCCAGCGAACCGCGGTCGGCGCCGGAGCGGAACCACTTGCCCAGCTCGGCGGGATGCTCGGTGGGCAGGCCGGAGTAGCCGGCCTGCTGCGCCAGGTCGATGACCGTGGCCGGACGGAGCCCACCGTCAAGGTGGTCGTGCAAGAGCACCTTCGGAGCGCTGTGGATCGTCTCGTACGTGACCATGTGGCGATGGTACCGCCGATACCATCGCGCCCGTTGGACGATACTTCGCCTGTGAGCGACTCCAGCACGACACGCGTGACCTTCCTCGGCCACGCCACGCTGCTCATCGAGATGGACGGAGTGCAGGTGCTCACCGATCCCATCTTGCGTGAGCGGGTCGGTCCCCTGACGCGCCTGTCGGGCCGGCCGCCGCCGGAGCAGTGGCAGGACTCGGGCGTCGTGCTCATCTCACACTCGCATTGGGACCACCTCGACTACGGCTCGCTCAAGCTGTTGGGCCCCGACATCCCCATCGTGGCCCACCGGGGCATGGGCCCGGACTTCCGACGGCGCGGCTTCACCGACGTCACGGAGGTCGTAGCCGGAGACGGGTACGTCATCGGTGACCTACGCATCGAGGCCGTCCACGCCGAACACAAGGGCTTCGGGCCACCACTGGGTGGAACCGAGAAGTGCCTCGGCTTCATCGTCCATGGCTCACAGCAGGTCTACTTCGCAGGTGACACCGCCTTCTTCGAAGGCATGGCCGACTTCGATATCGGACTCGACCTGGCGCTGCTGCCGGTGTGGGGCTGGGGGCCGACGGCCAAACCCTCGGAGCACCTCGACCCCATGGGGGCAGCACGGGCTGTCGCGGTCATCAAGCCCCGCATCGCGGTACCCATCCATTGGGGCACGCTGCACCCGGTCGGGTTCAGGTGGATGCGGCCATCGACGCGTATCGACCCGCCACACCAGTTCGCACAGCTCGTCCGGCGCCTGGCTCCCGACACGACCGTGCGCGTCCTGCCCAACGGCTCTTCGCTGGTGGTACCACCAGCTTCGCAGCGGACGATCCCACGAGAGTCGCGCTAGCCGGCGCGCCCCTGCCCATCGAGCTCAGACACGAATGCCGCGGCCTGGTCGAGCGCATCATCGAGCACGGTCTTGAGGCTGTGGCCGACCTTGGGATAGGTCACCAGCCGGGCCGAGGGCAGCCGCTCCGCGATGGCCTCGCGAAGCAGATCGAGCCGGGCGAACGGGTCCGACTCGCCGGACAGGAACAACACCGGTCCCCGGATGCGTGGCCAGTGGGCGCTGCGCAGCTCCCAGTCAGGCTGACCCGGCCGATGCAGCGGATAGCTGAAGCAGATGAGCCCGGCGGGGGCCACCCCCTCGTCAGCCGCGAGCAGGCTGGCCACACGACCGCCGTATGACTGTCCACTGACGATCAGCTGCCCGGCTGGCTCCGGCTGATGCTCGAGACGCGCCCGATAGACGGGCACGGCGAGCTCCGCCTTGCGCAGCGGCAGGTCGATGGCCGTGGCGCGGATGCCGCGCGCCTCTAGTCCCTCGACATGGCGCTGCATCGAGAGGGCCTTGCCCGAAGCCCCGTGGGCGATAAGCACACGCATCTCGTCAGGGTAGCCGAGGTCGTGTCACAGAAGATGGCACAGACGGGCCCCACGATCGGCGCATGGAAGCCGCCAACCTCGTCCCACTCCCCGACGCTCCCATCGTCCGCGACCGCATCAGCATCCATGGACAGCGCCTGGTCATCGAGGGCATCACGCTGGTCGATGCTGGGCTGACCACCTTCGTGGCTGAGCGCCCAGCGGACGACCAGCCCGCGCTGGTGGCACGTGCCCTGCGCATCGGCTTGCTGGCTCTGCAGGATGCCGGTGCCTCGCTCGACGTCGATGTCGTGCGCCGCGAGTTCGAAGCCATGCTGCGCCAGACGGAGTCGCTCAACGAGCGCGTGACCCAACAGGTAGACGAGGTCCTGCGGCAGAACTTCGCCGATGGGGACGGACGACTGCCACGGACCCTGGAAACGTTCCTGGGCGACCGCGGGCAGCTGCGTACGTTCACCCGCGAGCTGTTCGACGAGGAGCGACGTGACTCCGCCATCGGCCGCCTGCGCCTGTTGTTGGGCAGCTACTTCGACGGCGACGCTTCACGCCTGGCGCAGCTGCTCGACCCCACCCGCCTGGGCTCACCCCTCCATCAGTTCCGCAGCGAGGTCAGCAGCGGCTTCGAGCGACTCAACGACCGCCTCACGGCCATCGAGGCAGCTGCCAACGCACGTGCCGGCGAGCGCGCCAGGTCGGCCGCCAAGGGTGCCGACTTCGAGGACCTGCTCGAAGGCATGCTGGCCGATGCCGTACGTGGCAGCGACCACCTCATCGAACGCACTGCGGACGCCGCCGGCAACGTCATCCGCTCCAAGAAGGGCGACTTCGTGGTCACCCTCGATCCCGCCACGACGCGAGGGGCCAACGTTCGCCTCGTGGTCGAGTGCAAGGACCGCGCCGTCTCCGGACGGGCCATGCGCGATGAGCTCGCCGAGGCCAAACGCAACCGGGACGCTGCGGTGGGCCTGGTGGTCTTCAGCTCGGCGCACGCTCCCGCCGGTATCGCGCCCTTCGATGTGCGCATGGGCGACGTCTACTGCGCCATCGACGCCGGGGCTCCCGAACCGGCCACCCTCGATGCGGCGCTTCGCCTGGCGCGCCTGCTGGCCATGACCGCCACGCGCGAGGATGACGTCGAGGTCGACGCAGCGGCTGTGCACGAAGCCCTCGACCGCGTCCGAGCCGAACTCGACGCCGTGCGTGGTCTCAAGACCAAGCTGACCACCATCGGCACGGCTGCCAAGGCCGTCAACGCCGGCCTGGACCAACTGCGCGACGGCATCGTCGAGCGCATCGCCGAGGCCGAGGCTGAGCTCCGCATCGACACCGCCCAGGGGGCCAAGGGGTGACGCTCAGCCACCCACCGGCTGCCAGGGCGTCACCGAGGTGATGGCCGCACGCAGCTCGTCGCTGCCGATGACGCCGGTGAACTTGGCATGCAGCCGCCCATCGCGGTCGATGACGAACACCCAGGGCGGCTCCTTGATGCCCCAGGCCTTGGCGTAGTCGGTCAGCACGGCCGGTCCCTCGGGTGGATCGAGCTCGAGCATGTGGCCATCTTGACCCATGGCCATGTGCCAGGGCTCGGCATGGATGATGGTCAGCCCGGGGTAGTCGATGAAGGTCTCGTGGAGGATGCCCAGCGCACCACCGCAGGCGGCGTTGGGTCGGAACGCGTACGAGTCCATGACGAAGACCGTGGGCTGGTGCTGCGCCAGGGCGGCATCGAGTGACCACGTGTAGAACGCGGTCAACGGCTCCGGATCGGAGCTGATGTGGTGCATCAGGCTGTGGGCGTCGCGCATCGTCGGCGTCTCACCACCGGGCACCAGCGAACCTAGCGGCGGCGTACCCATGTCGTCCGACACGGCCAGGCTGGCCACCCCGCGACGGCTGATACCGTCGACCTCGGCGCTGACCTCGATGTCCCAGCGGCCCAGCGCGTCGAGCGGCACACGGGAGCGGTAGAGCCTGCGCCCGTATGTGGCGAACTGCTCGACAGCAGGCTCCGAGCGGACGGTGGTGCCCCCGGGGGCGCTGAAGCGCACTTCGAGGTCAACCGCCTCGTCGGCCAGAGAGAGGCCTGATGCCGCGTCGTACACGCTCATCAACACGTCGTTGCTGCCGATCCAGTGCTGCGTCGAATCGAGGACGATGTCGAGCCCGGCGGCGGGCTGCTCTGTGATGTCCGGCTCCTCGGCGGCGCCCGCGGGCGCGGACAGGGCTGAGCATCGCGAAGACGACCAGCAGGAGGCGCATGGAGCGCAAGCTGGCGTCTCTCCATCGACCGTGGGCCGTGTCTCTCGCCGGCTCCGGGCTAGGACTCGTCGGCATGGCGCTTGGAGGGCCGCACCACGAGGACCGGACACTCGGCGTGGCGCACCACGTGATCCGAGACCGAACCCAGGAGCATGCGCTCCGCGCCACTGCGACCGCGCGTGCCCACCACCACGAGGTCGGCATGCTCGGCCTCCGCCGCGGCCGCGATCGAGTCACCCGGATCTCCCTCCCAGACCAGGAACTCGGTCGTCGCACCGGCATCGCGTGCGCCGCGCACGACCTTGACCAGGGCCGTCTCACGCTCTGCCCGAGCCTGGTCGACGCGTTCGTGGGCGCCGCCACCGGACAGACGACGCTTCTCGAGGACGTTGACGATGAGCAGTCGGGCTCCCGAGCCGAGCGGCCAGGTCGATGGCACGATCGGTCGCCTCACGCGACGCCGCGGTGAGGTCGGTGGCCAGCAGGATCGTTCGGATGGGACGCACGCTTGCCCCAGACTCGAGGGCACGAGCGGTCGAAGCGTAGGGGCTCATGGACCCTTTCTGGGGTCACTCTCGCCTACTGCGCCACGGGCATGACCGCCTATTCCTGCACCACCAGCGCAGTGACCATCCCGAACATGCCGTCCAGGCCTTCCACGTGCGGAAGGATGTGGCAGTGGAAAGCCCAGACCCCGACCCGGTCGCATTCGACGATGGCATCGAAGCGCTCCCCGGGATTGACACCGAGCGTATCGCAGTAGAACGAAGCGCTCCCCAGCTGCGCCCCATCGCGGGCGACGACGTGCTGGCGGAAGCCGTGCGTATGCCAGGGATGCATCATCACGCCCTCGTTCTGGTAGCGGATGAGCACACGTTCGCCCTTCCTGGCGAGGATGGGGACGGTCGCGGGGAAACCCTTGCCGTTGATGGTGAAGCCGCCCAGCGAGTCGTTGTGGATGAAGATGTACTCCTGCGTGACGCCGTACTTGTTGACGTAGCTCTCGGCCGGATCCTTGGGGTCGATGATGAGCGCGCCGAGCAGGCCTCGGCCGACCTGGTCGGTAGCGTTGTGGTGGGAGTGGTACATGTGCGAGCCATGCGGCGTGGCCGTGAACTCGTAGGTGAACGTCCCGCCAGGGATGATGGGTGGTTGCGTGACGAAGGGGATACCATCCATGTGGAAGTCGTCGAACTCGATGCCGTGCATGTGCACGCCGGTGGTCTCGTCGAGGTTGTTGGTGACATTGATGCGGACCTTGTCACCCTCGGTCACGCGCAGCGCCGGACCCGGCCACATCTTGTTGTAGCCGAGTGCCTTGACCGGCTCCTTCATGGCGTCGATCTGCCAGTCCATCTGGTCGACCGTCATCTCGAAGACCTTCCAGTCACCATCGACGGTGTAGTCCAGCGGCTGGTTGCCGTGCTCGACGAGGGTGTACTCGGGGTCTTGCTCCGGCTCGCCCAGATAGGCGGCCATGTCCAGGGGCCCGGCTAGGTTGCCCACGAAGCGGCGCACCTTCTCACGGGCGGCCATGTCGTGTTCGGTCCAGCCTTCGGGCAGGGGCTCGGCCGTGCCCTGTTCCTCGGTCAGCGGCTCGGTCGTGGCCACGGACTCCTCGGCGGTGGCCGCGGACTCCTCGGCCGTCGTCTCGGCCGCCGGCGTGCCTGCGGCAGCAGTCAGCGTGCGCAGCGGGGCATATGACCAAGCGCTGCCACTGGCCGGCGCGCAAGCCGCGATGGCGGCCGCAGCGGCGGTACCACCGGCGACGGCGAGGGCACCACGCAGGAAGCCGCGGCG
Organism: uncultured Chloroflexia bacterium; assembly: GCA_963705425.1. Lineage (GTDB taxonomy): Bacteria > Chloroflexota > Limnocylindria > Limnocylindrales > CSP1-4 > JAFMJV01. Next base: position 43,444 of record CAVPJO010000009.1, read on the forward strand.
GCTGGTCGTGCCGAGCGCGACGGGCACCATCCGATCAAGACCGGTCGCTTCCTCGGCTGCGGCCACCGAGGCGATCGCTTCATCGATCGCCGCATCAGTTGGGTTCGCTTGGTCCGACGTCAGGGGAGATGACTTAGCATGCATGGCGGAAGGGTAATCAGTTTGGTAAATGATTTCAGAGCCGTCGGGACACTCGAGGGGGGCCATTTGTCACGTCAAGGCTGGTAGATTGGGCATGATGGAACGTTCTGCCACTACAGCAAGCACCGCCGACGACGTTCCGAGCGCGGAGCAGTTCGTCTCCGCCATCCAGGAAGCCGAGGGCTGGGCCGCGGCCGCCCACGAGGCACGCCGTCGACTCGAGGCCCTCGACGCGGCGACCGTGGCCATCTCCCAGGAGCTCTCACTCGAGCGCGTGCTCCAGATCATCGTCGACAGCGTGCGCCCCTTGGCAGCGGCCCGCTACGCCGCCTTGGGTATCCCTGATGACCACGGCTCCATGGCGCGTTTCATCACCAGCGGCGTCGGTGAGCGCGGCCGCGAGGAAGTCGGCACCCTGCCTCATGGCCGCGGCCTGCTCGGTATCAGCATGCGCGACGACGCGACGGTGCGGGTCGAGGATATCGAGGCTGATCCACGCAGCTTCGGCTTTCCCCCCGGACACCCCAGGATGCAGACGCTTCTGAGCGTGCCGGTCAAGGTCGAAGGCCGCGCGATCGGCAACCTCTACCTGACCGACCGGATCGACGGCAAGCCCTTCACCGACGACGATGAGCGGCTCGTCAAGTCGTTCGCACGTCACGCGGGACTGGCCATCCATAACGCCCGCATGCACGAGGAGCTGCGCCAGCTTGCGGTGCTGCAGGAGCGGGAACGCATCGCCCAGGACCTGCACGACGGCTCGATCCAGTCGCTCTACGCGGTCAGCCTGGCGCTGGAGGACACCGCGGAACTGATGGGTATCGATCCGACCCAGGCGGTCGACCGCATCGACCATGCCATCGAGTCCATCCACGGTACGATCCAGGAGATCCGTGACTTCATCATGGGCCTCGACCCGGACGCGCGCACCGCCGTGGACCTGCTGGCCGGGCTCACCGCCCTGGCCGACGAGTTCGAGCGGAGTACGCTCATCGAGGTGGAGCTGGCCAGCGACCCGGACGTGCCCATCGATGCAGACGAAGCGCTGCAGCTGATCCAGCTCACGCGCGAGGCCATGAGCAACGTGGCTCGCCATGCCGACGCCTCGAAGGTGACCGTCAACGTGGAGGATCGTCGCGAACGGTTGCGTCTGTCTATCATCGACGACGGCAAGGGCTTCGATACCAGCGCGGGACAGCGACCTGGTCATCACGGCCTGACCAACATGCACGCGCGCGCCGAGTCGCTTGGTGGCTCGCTCGTGATCGCGAGTGGCAATGACGGCACACGGGTCGTCTTCGAGATGCCGCGAGGAGAGCGCGGCGCAGGCAAGGAGTCCAGCACATGACCGACCCGACCGGATCCCAGGGGATCCCCAAGATCCCCAGCGTGGGCGACAAGCCCAGCTCCAGCAAGAAGCTGCGGCTGCTCGTCGTCGATGACCACGAGGTCGTGCGCCAGGGCCTAGCCGCGCTCCTCAACCGGCGTGAGGCTTTCCAGGTCGTGGCCGAGGCGGGGACAGCTGAAGAAGCCTTGAGCGCGGTCGAGCGTTTTGCCCCGGACCTCGTCATCATGGACGTGCGCCTGCCCGACGGATCCGGCATCGAAGCCTGTCGCGACATCCGTGCCGAGTATCCGGACGTCCGCGTCGTGATGCTGACCAGCTACCCCGATGAGGAAGCCGTCCTTTCCGCCATCGTGGCCGGAGCCAGCGGCTACCTGCTCAAGCAGGTCCGCGCACGCGATCTCGTCAATGCCCTCGAGGCCGTGGGACGGGGTGAGTCATTGCTTGATCCGGCGGTCACCGAGAAGGTGCTCGAGCGCGTCCGTCGTATCGCCACCAGCGCCTACACCGATGAGTTCGCCCAGCTGACCGCCCAGGAACAGAAGATCCTGCTGCTCGTGGCCGAGGGCAAGACCAACAAGGAGATCGCGGCTGAGGTCTACCTCTCCGACAAGACCGTCAAGAACTACGTCTCCTCGATCCTCTCCAAGCTCAACCTGCAGCGTCGCGCGCAGGCGGCCGCCTACGTGGCCAAGCACAAGCCGGGTTCAAGCTTCTAGGAACCGCGGGGCCGAAAACGCGGCCCCGCCAGCAGGTCACTCGGCGGGAGTCACCGTGGCTGGCGGCTCCGACAGGGATGCCGACGCGCTGCCGGCCACGACCTCGCCGACCGAGACGTCGCTGAGACGCGCCAGTATCGCCTCTTGCGCTTCATAGAAGACGTCGTGGACGTCGCAGTGCACGCCGACACCGCAGGCCCGACCGGTAACCACGCACGTCTGGCGTCGAGCATCGCCCTCAGCCGCCTCGATGACATCGAGCAGGCTGATCTCCGTGGCTGGACGCGAGAGCCGATAGCCACCAGACCGACCGAGGCGTGCCTCGACGATACCGGCACGACTGAGGTCGCCCAGCACCTGTGGCAGGAAACGCACGGGGATGTCCATCTCCTTGGCGATCCGTCGCGCAGGAACGACGTCCTCCCCTTGAGCCCGTGCCAACGTCAGCACAGCCCGGATGGCGTAGGACCCGCGATGCGTTAATTCCAACCTCACGACTCCTAGTTTCTCACGTCTTCGCGAGTCGGCGCCGGTCCAAACGGCACGCGCTCGTATGCCTGATGCACTGAACCGGGAGCGAGCCGGTTTCACAAGGGTGTCGGGCCGATCGGCCCACGGATGTGTGCCATAAGACCATCGTCAGGTTCGAGTGAGAATGGCGACGATCGTCGTGTTCGCTCGTGGAGAGCTCCTTGACCGGCTGTCCACGCACGAAAGGTGCTCGCCCGCGATGGGGCAACCCATCGGGGGGAGCGGGCGAGTGCCATCTCCTTCTCGCTGCCCACCGCGGCGTCTCGGTCGGACCTGAGACGCCGCGATGCCGTTCCTGAGGCCCGACGGCCGCGCCCGTGGTTCGGGACCTTCGGCCCCAGCCTCGTGACGGATCGGACCTGTGCGCCGCTCGCATACCGCAGGAGGATGGCGTCCAAGCCACGGAACCACCGTGCCCGTCAGGGCCGACTCGAGCGCCTGGAGGATGGCCGGATGAAGAAGATCCTGGTTGCCTACGACGGACAGGAAGCCGGCCAGCGCGCCCTCGAGATGGCCGCCCGCCTCGCCCTGGTGTTCGAGGGCCGCGTCGACGTCGTCAGCGTCGTCTCGGAAGGCTTGGGACACCTCGACGGACGGACCGACGGGCCAGCCGTCGAGCACGCCCGTGAGCTCGTGGAGGCCCGCGGCATCCTGCGCCGCCGCGGCATCGAAGCGGGGCTCATCGAACCCGCGGGGAACCCGGCCGAGACCATCGAGCGGCTGGCCAGCGAGCGCGGCTACGACACGATCGTCGTCGGTGGCAATCGGTCCGGCCGCAGCGGACACTCCTGGATGGACAGCGTCACCGCACACGTGGCGGCCAACGCCAAGGCTGACGTCGTCGTGGCGCGACGCCCGCTTCCTCCTCTCAGGGATGCGAGCAGCTGACGGTACCCAGCACGCCGCCTTCCGTCGCCACCCTGCCTGGCCATGAGGTCCGATAACGCGTAGCGGGAGACTGCGCCATCTTTGGCTCCGCCGTATCCTGTGGCCTCCTTGACCAACTTCCCCACATGGTGACCTCCTCATGAGTGCGAACAACAAACCGGCCCCTGCGAGCGGCGACATGACTCGCAAAGAACGCCGTGCCGCAGAACGCGCAGCCCGCAAGGGCGGCGGCAAGCCGACCACGACCGGGTCGAGTCGCAGCTCCGGGCCCTCGATGCTGGTCATCAGCATCGCTGCGGTGGCCATCGGTCTGGTGGCCGTGGTGGCCTTGGTCCTGGTCAGCGGTGGCCTGGGCGGTAGTGACGCCAGCGCCGTCAGCGAGCCGGACTCGCCGGCACCGGCCGCAGAGCTGCGCCAGGGACGTACGCTGGTCGCTGCGGGTGTCACCGCGCCGGTCGTGGTCGAGGCCTACGAGGACCCGCAGTGCGTGCACTGCGGCACCTTCACCAAGCGCATCGAGCCGTTGCTGGTGGCCGGGCCGGTGACGGACGGGACGGCGTCCTTCACCTACAACGACTTCATCGTCTTTGGCCAAGAATCGCTGGACGCGGCGGTGGCCATGCGTGTCGCGGAGGCCATGGCTGGCAAATTCTGGGACTACCACCAGGTGCTGTTCCACAACCAGGATGGAGTGGAAGACGGGTCCTTCTCGCGAGAGCGTCTGGCAGACATGGCTGTGCTCATCGGCCTTGACCGTGACGAGTTCCTGAGCCGGATGGACGATCCAGCCTTCGAGCAAGCCGTTGCCGCAGAGCGCGCGACCGGTGCCACGTTGGGCATCAGTAGCACGCCGACCATCGTCGTCAACGGCCAGGTCATCTCCGGCGTGCCCACCTGGGAGGACTTGAACGCCGCCATCGACGCAGCCGCCGCAGGCTCTTGACCTGGAAGCCACCGCGTCTACCCATCACGGCCGCCTTGGCTGGCTCCTGGTCGTGCTCGCCCTGAACGCGCTCGCGGTGGCACTCTACCTGGGCATCACCAAGCTCAGCGGCGATGATCCGGCTTGCGGGGTGCTGCACGGCTGCGACACCGTGAACGAGAGCGAGTACGCCTCCCTCTCCGGCATCCCCACCGCCCTCTTCGGCGCGGCGGCCTCGGCGGCAACCCTGGTCGGAGCGTTCGTGTGGTGGCTCAAGGCGGACCGTCGCGCGCTGCTTGCGACCTATCTCCTGGGCCTGCTCAGCCTGCCCATCCTGGCCTGGCTGACCTACCTCGAACTCTTCGTCATCGAGGCGATCTGCATCTGGTGTGTCAGCTACGCTGCCCTCGTCATCGCCGGTTGGGTGGCTGCGACCTACGTCTTGTGGCGCAGCCAGAAGGAGACCACATGAAACCGACTCGCCTGCTCACCACGCTCGTCATGGCGGTCCTGCTGCTGCCCGCGAGCGTCAGCGCCCAGGATGCCGCCTCCGACCCGCTGCCTGAGCCCGGGACCATCCTAGAGCCAGGACGCTACACCAGCAGTGCCGTAGGGCCCACCATCGACTTCCGGGTGGAGGAGGGCTGGATCGTGGGCCCGGGGCGAGACGGGCCCATCTTCACCCTCGAGCACCTGGAGGCCCCGGGGCGGGTGGTCAGCTTCACCCGCTTCGACGGTGAGGCGTTCCTCGACTCCTGCGACCCCAGCTCCATGACCGTGGTCGCGCCGAGCGTGCCGCGCCTGGCCGAGATCATCGGCGGAAACCCCTATCTCAACGCCAGCCCGCCCGGCAGCATCGAAGTCGATGGCTACGACGGCCTGTGGCTGGACGTGGGCGTACCCGCCTACTCAGAGTGTGCGCTCCCCTACGTGCTTATCTGGGCCGTGCCCATCGGCGAGGGCGGTGAGTTCGTCCAGGTCGCCGACCAGCAGTCCCGCTTCATCCTGCTCGACGTCGAGGGCGACGTCATCGTCATCGCCATCGAGACCTTCCCGGGTGTGCCCTTCGGCGGCCTGCTCGAGGCCTCCCTCGAGCTCATCGAGACGATGCGCATCGAACCAGGCGAGTACATCCCGCCCGAGCCCACCGCACCAGCCCGCGAACAACCTGAGGACGAACTGGGGTCAGACCCTGAGGCCAGTCCGTCACCGGAAGCCAGTCCGTCGTCCCAGGTGCCGCCCGCCGAGGGCGCTTCGGCCTAGGCGCTGACTACCCCGGGCAGCGACCTCGGAAAGCACCACCGCGGGCGCGACATCCCCGAGTGCCAGCCTCGGTCGCGATGGAGCCTGGCCGATTTCGGCATCGGTCGGGGCCCGACGGCCTGGTCATGCCGAGATGGGCCGCGCCCTCAAGCGACCCTGACCCACACGGCCCGAATGGCCCATGCTGATGTGACGTTCAGCACTCATACGAACGTTGGCATATGGGCACACTTGCTCAATGGACCCGCTCCACGAGCTTCAGGCAGAGATCTGCCGCACGCTGAGCCACCCGGCACGCATCGCCATCCTGCACCTGCTGGCCGACGAGCCACGCGAGGTCGGCCGGCTTGCCGCTGCGCTCGACATCAGTCAGCCCAACGCATCGAAACATCTCGCCGTGATGCGCCAAGCCGGGCTCGTCGAGGCCGAGCGTGACGGCCGGGGTGCCGTGTATCGGCTCACGGACCAGAGCGTCATCGGTGCCTGCGACCTGATGGCCCAGGTCATGCGCCGGCGGCTGGCCCGCCTGGCAGAGCTCTCTGCCGCTATCGAATTGACCGACAACGAGTCGGTCCCCATCAGATAAGGACGACCAACGATGGATGACAAGCCCCTCGCGATCGTGCTCTTCAGCGGCACCGACGACAAGCTCAATGCCGCCGCCGTGATGGCCTCAGGCGCCGCCGCGCTGGGCCGGCCCGTTCACATCTTCCTCCAGTACTGGGGTCTGGACGCCTTCCGCGCGGACCGCATCAAGAACGACCATGGCCTCGCCGCTGAAGCCGGCGCTGAGGGGAAAGCCGCGGTCGATGCGCTCCGGGCGGAAGGCCAGGCTCCCTGGTACGAGACGCTGGCCATGGCCAAGGAACTCGGCGGTGTCGAGATCCAGGCCTGTTCTCTGTCGATGGATGTGCTGCGCATCACCGAGCAAGACCTCGACGCGCTGGTCGACGGCACCGAGGGCGTGACCGCCTTCTACATCGCCGTCGGCGATGCGCAGATCCTCTTCATCTAGTCCTCGAACCGTCCAACCCTGACCCGCAAGAAGGAGCCACGACATGAGTGACGCCATCCACACCTCCGTCGACGCCAAGGGCCTGTCCTGCCCGATGCCCATCGTCAAGACCGCGCAGGCGGTCAAGGCCGTGCCTTCGGGCGAGCTCATCGAGGTCCTCGCCACCGATCCCGGCTCGGTCAAGGACTTCGCCGCCTGGACCCGCTCGACCGGCAACGCCATCATCGAGCAGACCGAGGACGCCGGCGTCTACCGCTTCGTCATCAAGCGCGCCTAGACTCGCGCACGAGTACAGAAAGGGACGCCACATGGCTACCGAGACCCAGGCCGCCGAGGCGAAGCTCGCCGAAACCATCGCCAACGCGCAGCCCGACGCCAGTGAGGCGCCGGTCCAGCGCCAGCTGGTGATCATCAACTGGAGCGGCGAGTACGACAAGGTCATGCCCAGCCTGATCATGGGCAGTGTCGCCGCCGCCAGTGGCTACAAGACGTCGATCTTCCTGACTTTCTGGGGCCTGTTGCCGTTCGTCAAGGACTCGAAGCGCATCACCGGCGACAACTGGATGCAGAAGATGCTCTCGTTCATGCAGCGTCCTGGCATCAGCCACCTGAAGCTCTCGAAGATGAACTTCATGGGCATGGGTCCATGGATGATCGGCAAGCTCAGCAAGGAATACAACGTGGCCTCCCCCGCGGATCTGCTCGAAGCCTGCCAGATGATGGGTGTCGAGCTGCTGCCCTGCCAGATGACCATGGACATGTTCGGTCTCAAGCGCGAGGACATGATCGACGGCCTCGGTGATCCCGTCGGCGCCGCCACCGTCCTCGAGCTGATGACCGAAGACCACACCGGCTCCCTCTTCATCTAATCCCGCCGATCCGCGAGCCGTTCCCCGACCCGTACGACCAGGAGTTCTGACATGACCGCACTTGACCTCGAGACCACCCCGACCACCATGATCGACGCCCGTGGCAGCTTCTGCCCCGGCCCGCTGATGGAGCTCATCCGCGCGATCCGCGAGGGCCAAGTCGGCGATATCCTCGCCGTCATCTCCAGCGACAACGGCTCCAAGACGGATATCCCTGCCTGGGTCGACAAGGCTGGCCACCGCCTCGTCGGCGTCTTCCCGCATGAGGGCTACGACGAGATCGTCGTCGAGAAGCTCAAGTAGGGACCAAGGAGCACGCAGGAGTGACCATCATGCAGAACGTCCTCATCCTCGGCGGTGGCGTCGGCGGGACACTCGTGGCCAACCTCATCAGCCGCAAGATCAAGAAGCAGATCGACGCCGGGACGGCCAAGGTCACCGTCGTGGATGAGACCGGCGAGCACGTCTACCAACCTGGCTTCATGTACCTGGCCATGGGCAACGAGGACCCCAAGTCGCTGCGCAAGCCAGAACGACGCCTGCTCGATGGCCGCGTCGAACTGATCATCGGTCAGGTCACCGGCATCGACGAGGAGGCCAGGACGGTCACGCTCGCCGACGAGAGCAGCCTCGACTACGACTACCTCGTCCTCGCCACCGGTTCGCGCATCCTGCCCGAGACGATCGAGCACTTCGAGGAGGAGGCACACCACTTCTACAGTGAGGAAGCCGCGCTGAAGATGCGTCGCGCGCTGGACGCCTTCACCGGCGGCAAGGTCGTGGTCGGCATCGCGAGCATGCCCTACAAGTGCCCGCCAGCCCCGCTCGAGGTGGCCCTGCTCATCGAAGCCGAGCTACGCGAGCGCGGCCTGCGCGACCAGAGCGAGGTCCACTTCTGTTCACCCATCGCACGCGCCTTCACCATCGAGAGCGTGAGCGAGATGATCACACCGGAGCTCGAGCAGAAGGGCGTCGAGCTGCACACCTTCTTCAATGTCGAGACCATCGACGCCGAGCGCAAGGTGGTAGAGAGCCTCGAGGGCGAGGAGTTGCCCTACGACCTGCTCGTGCTTGTGCCGCCTCACAAGGGTGCCCAGGCACTGATGGACAGCGGCATCGCTCCGGCCCCGGGCGGCTGGCTGCCGACCGATCCCAAGACGCTCAACGTCGGCGATCGGCCCAACGTCTGGGCCTTGGGTGACGCCACCAACCTGCCGCTCTCCAAGGCTGGCTCGACGGCGCACTTCGAGGCCCCGGTGGTGGCCGAACGCGTCGCGGCCATGGTGCAGCAGCGCAAGCCGCATGCCAAGGAGTCGATCTATACCGGTAAGGTGATGTGCTTCTTCGAGGTCGGCGACGGCAAGGGCACCCTGCTGCGCTTCGACTACGAGAACCCGCCCAAGCCACCCAAGCCCAGCCGCCTCTGGCACGTCGGCAAGCTCGTCTTCAACAAGACCTACTACCGCATCGTCCCCAAGGGTCGCGGCGGCACCATCGAGAAACACCTCTAGGGCCGGCTCCCTCCCCCGCCCTCTACACACGAACCCCGCCCTGGGCCACCCGGGCGGGGTTCGTTGCGATCCCGGTACAGCCGCCTCCCGAGGGCTATGGGCGGACCAGGTCGTCGACCACCTCTTCGACGTTCCAGACCGCTACGGACGCGCCCGCACACAGACCGGCGCAGTCTCAGCCACGTCTGCCGCCGAACGTGCCACCGCTCATCTGCTGGCTCGTATCGCAGCCCTACCTGCCCCGGATGTCGCCGTCGACCTGGTAGGCCACCCGGTCGGCACCGCGAGCAGCCCTGAAGTGGCCGCCGTGCATGTGCCCCATGGAATCGCGCCCGCTGCGAATGTAGGACAGGCCATCGAACATGGTGCCCACGCGCTCGTTGCCAGGGCCGCCGCCCGAGACGCCGTTCTCAAGCGTGGACACGTCGCCGCCGCCCTGAGCGCCGGGCCCGAGAATAGGCCCGTACCCACCGCTGTCATCCATGACCATGGGGCACTCGTGTGCGGCCGCCGGGGCGGCCACCGCCGCCGTCACCAGCAGCACGCCTGAGCCAGGCCCAGCCACACCGCGCCTGATGCAGTACATCCATGGGAGCCACGATGTCTGAGGGTCGGACCACCATCTGCAGGGCGGTGCTTCTGCCTCGACCCCCGTCAAGGATCGCCCCCCGTGAACGGGTCTGGACATATCGCGCTCCAACCGCCAGTGGACCGCAGCCAAGACGCAGGCAAGACGCAGCCTCGCCCGTCTGACCTGAACCGCTAGCGGGTCGCCTCCGGGGAAGGCAGGCCGGGCCGGACTCCGGGCCCGGCATCTTCACCAACCTCGCTCAGCGCGGGCACCGGCGCCTCATGCCCTCGCGTCTCGGCCACGATGACGGCAAGGATCTCGCGCCAGCGCTCATAGACGAAATGGTGGCCTTCGTTGGGGTAGTACGTGGCCACCGCGTCGGGCACGTTGCGCTCGATGTACCTGCCCATGCCCACGGGCACGACCTTGTCCAATGCCCCGTGCCAGATGCGCACGGGCACGGTCACGCCGCCGATGGGGAAGCCGAAGGGTCGCGCCAGGCAGAGTGCCTCGTCGTAGACCCCGCCGGTGCCCTGCCGGTACATCTCCGATGCATTAGCGATCATCACCGCCCGCAGGGCAGGGTCGCCGAGGATCACGCGATCCGCCTCGACCATCCCGGAGATGGCCTCGTCGAGCTGCTTGTGGGGGTCCGCCTTCTGTTGCCGTGACCACTGCCACATGGCCAGGGCGATGACCCACGGAGCGTGGTCCGCGGTGCGCGACATGGCCCGATGGCGCGGCCACGTGTAGCCGGTCGAGCCGGGTGCGCCCGATAGCGGCGCCGGGGCACTGATGAGGCCGACGACCGAGAACCGTTCCGGCATCTGCCAGGCGCAAGCGAGCGCGTATGGCCCACCCCCGGACCAGGCCACCACCGCACATCGTTCGATCTCGAGGATGTCCAGCAACTCGGCGATGTCACGAGGGAAGTCGGTGACGCGGCGACCAGGCTGGCGCGACGAGATGCCGATGCCGGGACGGTCGATGGCGATGACGCGCGCGCCGAGCTCGGTGGCGATGTCATCGTCGGGGTGCCGCACCACGCGCGAGGAGCCGAAGCCGTGGAAGAAGAGCACGGGCGAGCCCTGGGGGTCGCCGAAGTCGTCGAAGCCGAGGGTGCGGCCGTCCGGGAGGGTCACCTGTCGCGACTTGGGTCCAAGCTCGACCAGCGACTCGCGGAAGCGGGCCCTTCTGCGGGCTCGACGCAGCACGCGCACCCGGCGGGGACCCCTCCCCGTCCGGCGGCGTCCGCTCTCTGTGTGGTCCATCTCCGGCAATGATGCCACGGGGCCCGTCAGCAGATCGAGGAGACTACCCCGGACTACGAACGCGAGCAGCTGGAAGAGCGTGTCGCAAGCTGGCCGGCGGTGTCGCCGTCATCCGAGTTGGCGGCATGACCGAGGTCGCAGCGAAGGAGCGCAAGGACCTTGTCGCCCTGCTGAAGGCCGCAGCGGCACTTGACGATCCGACCGCCGCCAACGAGGACCAGTACGCTGGCCTCGCCATGCCGCGAACGCCGGCGTACACGGCGCCATCGTGGCCGGCAGGATCCGCGAGAGCGATGACGAGCACTGCGGCTTCATCTCGCAGAGCGAGGACCATGGCCACCGGTTCGGCTTCGGCGTGATCGACCCGGCCAAGGTGATCCGCACCGCGCTGGAAGACACGGCGTCGCTGGCCTTCGCTCAGGCCACATCGAAGCGATCGGCGTTCATGACCTTCGACCAGGCCGCGACGAAGTCGTTCACGACCTTCTCGGCGTTGTCGTCCTGGGCGTAGACCTCAGCATAGGCCCGCAGGATCGAGTTGGAGCCGAAGATCAGATCGACCCGCGTCGCCGTCCACTTCAGCTCATGCGTCTTGCGGTCGCGGATCTCGTAGAGGTTGTCGCCGACAGGCTCCCACGTGTAGGCCATGTCGGTCAGGTTCACGAAGAAGTCGTTCGTCAACGTGCCCTCGCGATCGGTGAACACACCATGCTTGGTGCCGCCATGGTTGGTGCCGAGCACCCGCATGCCGCCGACCAGCACCGTCATCTCCGGCGCGGTCAGCCCCAACAGCTGGGTGCGGTCTAGCAGCAGCTCCTCAGGGCTGACCACGTACTCCTTCTTCAGCCAGTTGCGGTAACCATCGGCCACAGGTTCCAGCACATCGAATGAGCCGGCGTCGGTCATCTCGTCCGTGGCGTCGCCACGGCCCGGTGCGAAGGGGACGGTGATGTCGAAGCCCGCGGCCTTGGCTGCCTGCTCGATCCCGAGGTTCCCAGCCAGCACGATCACATCCGCGAGGCTCGCGCCGCTTTCGACGGCGATCGCCTCCAACACGCCCAGGACCTTTTCCAGGCGCTCAGGCTCGTTTCCGCTCCAGTCCTTCTGCGGAGCCAGGCGGATACGGGCGCCGTTGGCACCGCCGCGCAGGTCCGAGCCGCGGAAGGTACGTGCGCTGTCCCAGGCGGTCGCGACCATCTCGCCGATGCTCAGACCGCCGTCTGCGATCCTCGCCTTGACCGCGTCCACCGCATAGTCGGTGTGGCCCGCGGGGATCGGGTCCTGCCAAAGCAGATCTTCCTGTGGAACGTCCGGCCCGAGATAGCGCACCTTCGGCCCCATGTCGCGATGGGTCAGCTTGAACCAGGCCCGGGCGAAGGTATCGTTGAAGTCGTCGGGGTCCTTGCGGAAGCGCTCCATGATCTCGCGGTAGACCGGGTCCATCTTCATGGCCATGTCGGCATCGGTCATGATGGGCACGGTGCGGATCGAGGGGTCCTCGACATCGGCCGGCATATCCTCTTCGGCGATCTCGACCGGCTGCCACTGCCAGGCACCCGCGGGGCTCTTCTTCAGCTCCCACTCGTGGTCCAGCAGCATGTCGAAGTAGCCCATGTCGAAAGAGGTGGGATCGGTCGTCCAGGCGCCCTCGATCCCGCTTGAGATGGTGTCGCGGCCCACGCCCTTTCCGGTCGGGTTCTTCCAGCCGAGGCCCTGTTCCTCGATCTCGGCGGCCTCGGGCACCGGACCCAGGAGCGCAGCGTCGCCATTGCCGTGGCACTTGCCGACGGTATGGCCACCCGCGGTCAAGGCCACGGTCTCCTCGTCGTTCATCGCCATCCGCGCGAAGGTCTCACGCACTTGCCCAGCGGTCTTCAGCGGGTCGGGCTGGCCGTTCACGCCCTCGGGGTTGACGTAGATCAGGCCCATCTGCACCGCGGCCAGCGGGTTCTCCATCGTCGCGGGATCGTCGACGCTGTCGTAACGTTCGTCGCTGGGGGCGAGCCACTCCTTCTCGGCGCCCCAATAGGTGTCCTTCTCCGGATGCCAGATATCTTCGCGACCGAATGCGAACCCGAAGGTCTTGAACCCCATGGACTCGTAGGCAACGTTGCCCGCGAGGATCATCAGGTCGGCCCAGCTGATCCTGTTGCCGTATCGCTTCTTGATCGGCCAGAGCAGGCGCCGCGCCTTGTCGAGGCTCACGTTGTCCGGCCAGGAGTTCAGCGGCGCGAAGCGCTGGTTGCCGGTGCCGCCGCCACCGCGGCCGTCAGCCAGGCGATAGGACCCGGCGGCGTGCCAGGCCATGCGGATCATCAGACCGCCATAGTGGCCCCAGTCGGCCGGCCACCAATCCTGACTGTCGGTCATCAGCGCGTGCAGGTCTTGCCTGAGCGCATCGAAGTCGAGCGTCTTGACTTCCTCACGATAGTCGAAGTCCTCTCCCATCGGATCGGACTTGGTATCGTGCTGATGCAGGATGTCGAGGTTCAGTGCGTTGGGCCACCAGTCCATGTTGGAGACTCCGGCCGCCGTGTTGCCACCGTGCATCACCGGGCATTTGCCGGTCAGGTTCAGGTCATTGCCATCCATGTTGCTCTCCGATCTTGGCTTCATCACTCGTAAGTCGCGAAGACGCCCCGTGGGCACATTATGCAGATGGGCTGCGGCTGCAGGGCCAAAGGGCGATTGCTCATGGATCGCCGACAGCAGATCGCGCGCGTAGTCGACGAACGCGGTCGATGTCGAGGCTTGTCAGGTTCACCGTCTCGACATCCGAGTGGCGCACCCGTCGCCAAGCGGCCACCCCGCCGTAGCGCGCTGAAGAGCGCTATGCGCCGCGGGCCGCGCGCATGGCCTGGATGGCGGCCAGCTTGTCGCGGAACTCGTAGCGGACCGAGTCGACCTCATCGGCACGGAAGCCCAGCTCCTTGCCGATCTCGTTGAGCTCGGCGCTCTCGGCCGCTGAGATGCTGTCATCCGCAGCGCCCACGGCGAAGGCCGTGCGCAGCAGGTCCTCGCGCTGTTCACGAGTGGAGTTGTTGGCGAACTCCCGAGTGACCACGAAATCATCGGTGGCGCCGTAGAGCTCGGTCATGTTGCGGGCCATCTCCACGACCAGTACCGCCTGGGGCTCGCTCAGGTGGCCGACTTCGACGACCGCGCTTCTCCATGTAGTCAAGCTCCGCGCCGGTGACTTCCAGGTCGGCGTGGGCGGCACGAGCCAGCACGTAGGCGAAGCCGGCGATGAATCGCCGCTGGTCGATGGGCAGAGCTTCGACCTCGCCCGAGATGCGGCGGATCGACTCCGTATCACCACTGGCCGGCGCTGGGCGGGGAACCTCGGGTTGCTGGGGCTCCTTGTTGCCGCCGAAGAGGCTTCGCAGGACCATGTTCGTACCTCGGTGCGGTGTTGACTCGATGGATCGGTGTGGCACGACGCTAGCACGTACCGCGGGGCCGCGGGCTGGACAGTACGGTCACTCGCCGCGCTGCCTAGACTGAGCCGGTGAGCCTCTCGACGTCCCAGAAGGAGGGACGCTCGCGGTCCATGGCCGCCCCGAGACCGGCGCGTCTCCACGTCACCGCGGTGCATGTGCGGGTCTGGCTCATCGCGGTCGCAACGGCCGTCATCACGTTCACCGTCCTCTTCGAGGCCATCGAGGGCTGGTCGTTCTCGGATGCGCTGTACATGACCGTCATCACCCTGACTACGGTGGGCTACGGTGAAGTACGCCCTCTTGACGAGAACGGGCGCATGGTGGCGATGGCGGCCGCTGTCACGGGTACGGCCCTGCTCTTCGGCGGAGTCGGCATCATGGCCGAGGTCGTGTTCGCGGAGATCGGCAGCGGACGCAGGGAGCGGAGGAAGATGCAGCAACGGATCGACGGGCATGAGCGACCACTACATCGTCTGCGGCTATGGTCGCGTGGGGTCGACCGTCGCCGCCGAGCTCAGAGATAGCGGACGGACCGTGGTCATCGTCGATGTCCTGGCCGACTCCGTCGAGCGCGCCCGTGGGGATGGCTATCTGGTCGTGGAAGGTGATGCCACCGACGAAACCACGCTGGTGGCTGCAGGCATCGAGCGTGCCGCAGGGCTCGTGGCCACGATCGACGAGGACGCCTACAACGTCTACGTGGTGCTATCGGCGCGAACGTTGAACCGTCAGCTCTTCATCGTGGGCCGCGCCAATGCACCCATCGCCGAAGCCAGGCTGAGGCGCGCCGGCGCCAACCGAATCGTGTCGCCGTACACGATGGCGGGTCATCGCATCACTGAGCTCGCGGTGCGACCCGCGGTCAGTGACTACATCGACGCCGCATTGTCCCGCGCCCACCTCTCCTTCTCCATCGAGGAGCACCGCGTCGTCAGGGAAGGTCCACTCGACGGCACGCGCGTGGCCGGTCTTCTGGCGCGGGGCATCTTCACGCTCGCCATCGTGCGCGGCCCGGGTGAGTACGATGCCAATCCGCCCGCCGAGCGCACGCTCCAGGCCGGCGATGAACTCATCCTCTCCGCGTCGCGTGACACCCTGCTCACACTCCTCGGCAGCCAGTAGGCTGACCCCCCCGCTCCCGCACAGGGCCGAGGCTGCAGCCTCGGCCGAGCCCGCGTACACTCGCGCGGTGAGCGACTCCCTCTCCCCCGGCAGCCGCCCACTGGGCGCCAGGCCGCCGAGCGCCACGCCCCGCAGTCCGGCCACGCGGGACCTGGGTATACGTGCCACGTTGCTCTTCCCCGACCGCGACATCGTCGAGCACTACTACGTGCCGCTCATCTACACGGCCTGCCGCACCTGCTACAGCGAGCTGGAGCCACAGGACATCTTCGAGCGGGCCACCAGCGGTCGCGTCGCCGAGGAGAAGCAACAGGACCTCGTCCGTCGCGTCATCGACTCCGGCCACGGCTCCACCATCGAACACATCGTCTTCACCTTCGCCATCAGCGGCGTGACACGTACGCTCTCACACCAACTGGTACGCCACCGTGCAGGGCTGGCCTTCGACCAGCAGTCACAGCGCTACGTCAAGTACAAGGAGCCCAGCTACATGGTGCCGGGCTCGGTCAGCGACGCCGACGACGCCGTACGTGAGCGCTTCGAGGACCAGCTGGCGGCATCGCTGGACGTCTACGAGGAGATGCTCGAGGCAGGCATCCCCGGCGAAGACGCCCGGTTCGTGATGCCCAACGCCACCCGTACGAACCTGGTCATGACCACCAACCTGCGGGCGCTCATCCACATGTCCGGCCTGCGCCTGTGCGTGATGGCGCAGTGGGAGATCCGACGGCTCTTCCAACTCATCCGCCACGAGATCTTCGCGGTGAGCCCATTCCTTGGTTCGTTCCTGGCACCCAAGTGCGTGCCGCTGGGCTACTGCGACGAGGATCGCAACCGTGACGAACACTGCCCCATCCGCCCGCACAAGGACAACGTCCTCGGAGCCTGGGCTGAGAAGAAGGCCGCGGCCAAGAAGACCGGCAGAGACCTGCCCACGCTGTAGCGCGACCGCCTCGCGCCTGCCGACCTTGGTGGACTACACCTAGTCGATCAGTCCCTCCGCGAAACGGCCGATGACTCGTGCCAGGCGAGGCCCGGCCTCATCGGCGGCCTGCACCACCTCGGCGTGGGTAAGCGGCGTCGGCGACAGGCCGGCCCCCGCGTTGGTCACGAGCGACACGCCGCAGACGCGAATCCCCGCCCAGTTGGCGACGATGGCCTCAATGACCGTGGACATGCCCACGGCGTCGGCGCCGAGCGCGCGAATCATGCGCACCTCCGCAGGCGTCTCGTAGGTCGGTCCGGTGAGCCCAAGATAGACACCCTCGCGCAGTTCCACGTCTTCCGCTCGGCCGGCGGCATGGATGCGGTCGCGCAGCGCCCCATCCCACACAGCACTCATGTCCGGGAAACGGGGGCCGAGAGTGTCGTCGTTGGGGCCCATCAAGGGATTGCGACCGGTCAGGTTGATGTGGTCGCTCACGACCATCAGCGTGCCCGCGCCGTAGCTCGGGTTGACACCGCCCGAGGCATTGGTCAGAAGCAGGATCGGCGCGCCGAGGCGGCCCATCAGCAGGGCCGGCTCCACCACGAGGCGTTCGCTGAGCCCCTCGTACATGTGCAGGCGACCACGCAGGCAGGCTACCGGCAGACCTCGCAGCCGGCCCAGGATCAGGCGACCACTGTGGCCCGGCACGCTGGGCGCCGGCCAGCCCGGCATCTCCTCGAAGGGGATCTCGACGGCACCACTCGATCTCGTCTGCCAGCCCGCCGAGACCGGAGCCGAGCACCATGCCCAGGCGGGGTCGCAGGTCGGATGCCGCGCGGACACGTGCCTCGAGCTCATCGAGGCGCTGGCTGAAGGGGACGATCGCGTCGGACATCGGGGCACGCTCCTCTGGGGCTTGTGGACCACAGGGTAGACCGCGCCGCGCGCAACGGAGTGCCCGGAGCGACCTCCACGTTTCCCGATCAGCCTTGATGCGATCTCAGCGTCCCGAGCTGCCGGTTCGCTTTGATGCGATCTCAGCGCTCCTGGCTCGTGTCTGGCCCCTCCGGGCAAGACCAACTATGCCGATGCGCTCCGTCGCAGGTCAATCGAGTTATCCACGAACTTGCGGCCTTCGACGCTTCACTGTCCACGACATCGTGGTCACTGTGGACGAGCGGTGGATGAACTCAGCCCGACACGCGCAGGCGCCGATCAGCTGGCGCGCCGTCGTGCCCGGACCACGATGGTGTGGGCATAGCGATCGTGCAGGCCCTGCTTGGTCGGGCTCTGGGCCATGGTGTACAGCAGCAGCAGCATCCAGGCCACGCCCAGCGCGGCGAGGATGAGCCCGATGGTATTGGGCACATAGACGGCCAGCGAGGCCAGCACCGAAGGGATGCCCAGGAAGAGCCAGCGCATGGCCGACTGCCGCCAGCTGATGGCGCGGCCGTCAGACTCGTCGCCGAGTCGCAGACCCAGCATGCGCATGCCCAGCGTTGCGCCCGCCTGGGTCCACAGCGCTCCGAAATACGCGTAGCTGATGGCCAGCTGCAGCACGAGCACCACCGCGAAAGCCACGATGTCGAGTTCGCCGCCGGCCGAGTCGAGAGCGCCCGGCTCGCTGACCAGGCCCCCGAACAGCCAAGCCAGCACGAAGCCGATGACCGAGAGCACGATGACGTCGATGATCAGGGCCATGATGCGGTTGGGCACGTCGGCGTAGAAGAGCCCGGCCGGACCGGGAGTCCGCGCCGTCGAGGTGATGTTCCGGGTCAGACCGCGTGAGGCAGCCGCCGACGTGGGGCGCGACGTCGCGGAAGCAGCAGGATCGGCAGGCGCGTCCGTGCGGCGCGCTTCCTCCCAGATCTCTTCCTGCTCGAGTCCGGCCTCATCGCCCTGGGGCGTTCCGGACGGTGTCATCGCTGGCCTCCTGCGGCGCGCAGCCCAGCGACAAGCCGATCGCGGGGCACCACGCGTTCAGCCTCAGGATACCCGCCCCGCTCCACGCGGAGCACTTCGATTCAGCCGCCGATACGGGACATCTCGACCTTGGGCAGGGCCGACGGTCGCCTCGGAGCGGAGCTCCGAGTAGCGATCCTCGCGGGACGACCAGACCCCGTCGAGCACCGCCCGAAGGGCAGCATCATCGGCACCACCGCGCAGGACCGACCGCAGATCCAGGCCATCGGTGCCGAACAGACAGGTGTAGAGGACACCCTCGGCCGTGAGGCGAGCGCGCGTGCACGTGCGGCAGAACGGCTGCGTCACCGAGCTGATGACGCCGATCTCCCCGCCTCCATCACGGTAGCGCCAGCGCGAGGCCACCTCCCCGGGATATCGCGGCTCCAGCGGCTCCAGCGGCAACTCCGTGTCGATGGCGGCCACGATCTCGGAGGCCGCTACGACCTCATCGAGCGCCCAGCCGTTGGTGTGGCCGACATCCATGTACTCGATGAAGCGCAACGTGTAGCCGCGATCGCGGGCGAAGCGTGC
This sequence comes from uncultured Chloroflexia bacterium, assembly GCA_963705425.1. Lineage (GTDB taxonomy): Bacteria > Chloroflexota > Limnocylindria > Limnocylindrales > CSP1-4 > JAFMJV01. The sequence continues at coordinate 62,476 of CAVPJO010000009.1, forward strand.
CATAGGCAGCACGCTGTCCTCGTTGAGGCCGCGGCGCACGACCATGTTGACCTTGATGGGCTGCAGGCCGGCCCGGTCGGCGGCATCGATACCCTCGAGCACCTGGGCCACCGGGAAGTCGACGTCGTTGAGCTGGGCGAATACCGCGTCGTCGAGCGAATCGAGGCTGATGGTGATGCGCCCCAGGCCGGCTGCCGCCAGCGCCTCCGCCTTGCGCGCGAGCAGTGAGCCGTTGGTGGTCAGGGTCAGGTCGGTCAGCCCATCGAGGTCAGCGAGCATGCCCACCAGCTCCTCGACGTCCCGCCGGAGCAGCGGCTCGCCACCGGTGAGGCGGACCTTGGTCACGCCCAGCGTGATGGCCACCCCGGCCAGGCGAGCGATCTCCTCGAACGTCAGCAGATCGGCATGCGGCAGGAAGCGGAAGGCCGCCCCGTAGACCTCGCGCGGCATGCAGTACGTGCACCGGAAGTTGCAGCGGTCGGTGACCGAGATGCGCAAGTCGCGCAGCGGCCGCCCCAGCCGGTCGCTGGCGATGCCGAGGCCCACTATCCGCGCAGTGGACGCGAGGCCGCTCGCCCGACCTCGCGCTTCTCGACGCCTCGGCCCATCCAGCCGATGACGATGGCGGAGAGGCCCAGCAACACATGGCCAAGCTGGTCGAAGCCGGAGGTCGGCGCGTCGTAGATGCCGAGGAGGTCCGGGGTGATGAGGCTGGCCAGACCCGTGGCCAGGTAGAACACGCCGAGACCGACCAGTCCGTAGCCGCGGTTGCGGCCGTTGAGGGCGATACCCACGTGCAGGAACAGCGCGCCCGTGACGAGGTGCACGAGATCATGGCCGAAGCCGGTGATGATGATGCCGGTATCCTCGGGCCCGCCCACCAAGGGGTTGCCCAGTGAGCCGCCGATACCCAGTGCCACGAGGACAGCACCGACCACCATCGCGAAGGTACGCTCCAGCCCCATCGAGCCCATCTGGCCTCCAGTCTCGCGTCCGGGCGGACGGGTCACCGATGCCGCTTCTCCGCCGGTGCCGAGCCTAGTCCTCTTCAGCTGAGCCTGCACCTGCACGGATGGAGTCGACGACCCCCACGTCGGCCAGCGTCGTGGTATCGCCCAGCGACCGCCCCTCAGCCACGTCGCGAAGCAGTCGTCGCATCGATCTTGCCCGATCGCGTCTTGGGCAGGTCGGCCGTGAAGAGCAGGAACTTGGGCCTGGCGATTGGTCCGATGACCTTGCCCACGTGAGCTCGCAGCTCGGCCGCCAGCTGGTCGTTGGTGGCGATCCCCGAGCGCGTGATCACGAAGGCGAAGATGGCCTCACCACTCACCGGGTCGTGCTTGCCCACCACCGCGGCCTCAGCCACCGCGGGATGGTCGACCAGTGCCGACTCGACCTCGATGGTACTGATGCGGTGACCGGACACGTTCATGACGTCATCGACACGCCCAAGCAACCAGAAGTAGCCATCCTCGTCGCGGCGGGCGCCGTCACCGGCGAAGTACATCCCCTTGAAGCGACTCCAGTAGGTGGCTCTGTAGCGCTCCGGATCCCCGTAGATGCCGCGCAGCATGCCCGGCCACGGCCGCTTGAGCACGAGGAAGCCGCCCTCCCCCAACGGCACCGGCTTGCCGGTGGCGTCGACCACGTCGGCCTCGATACCGGGGAACGCGAAGGTGGCACTGCCGGGCTTGGTGGCCGTGACCCCGGGTAGCGGGGTGATGAGGATATGACCGGTCTCGGTCTGCCACCAGGTATCGACGATCGGGGCCGTGCCACCACCGATATGCTCGCGGTACCAGCTCCAGGCTTCGGGGTTGATGGGCTCACCGACGCTGCCCAGCAGCCGCAGCGAGGATAGATCGTGCTTGGCGGGCAGATCCTCACCCTGCTTCATGAAGGCCCGGATGGCGGTCGGTGCCGTGTACAGCACGGTGACCCCGTATTCCTCCACGATCTCCCACCAGCGCTCCCAGGAGGGTGTGTCCGGCGAGCCCTCGTAGAGCACGCCGGTGGTGGCGTTGGCCAACGGCCCATAGACGATGTAGGAGTGACCGGTGACCCAGCCGATGTCGGCGGCACACCAGTAGACATCGTCGTCCTTGATATCGAAGACCATCTCGTGGGTGTAGCTGGCGCCGAGGAGATAACCGGCGGTGGTGTGCATGATGCCCTTGGGCTTGGCCGTGGTGCCGGAGGTGTAGAGCAGGTAGAGCATGTGCTCGGAATCGACCGGGAGCGGCGGGCAGTCGGGGGCCTGTGCCTCGACGAGGTCGTGCCACCACACGTCGCGGCCGGCGACCATCGTCGCCGGGGCCGCCTCTCCCACACGCTCGACCACCAGCATGTGCTCGATGGTGCTGCTGCGATCGGCAGCCTCGTCCGCGGCCGTCTTGAGATCCACGGCCTTGCCGCGCCGCCAGCCGCCGTCGGCGGTGATGAGAAGCTTGGCCTGGGCATCGTCGATGCGGCTGGCCAGGGCATCGGCACTGAAGCCACCGAAGACCACCGTGTGCGGCGCCCCGATGCGGGCACAGGCGAGCATGGCGATGGGCAGCTCGGGGACCATGGGCATGTAGATGGCCACCCGGTCGCCGCTGCCTACGCCAAGCGCCTTCAGGGCGTTGGCGGCCTTCTGCACCTCGCGGTGGAGATCGGCGAAGGTCAGGGTGCGCGTGTCACCCGGCTCGCCGATCCAGTGATAGGCGACCTTCTCACCGTCGCCGGCCTCCACATGGCGGTCGACACAGTTGTACGAGACGTTGAGCTTGCCACCCTCGAACCACTTGGCGAACGGCAGCTCCCAGGTCGAGCGTCTTGGTGAAGGGCTCGTCCCAGTCCAGCTTCTGCTCGGCGAGGTCAGCCCAGAAGCGTTCGTAGTCCTCGTCCGCGGTGTGGTAGAGGTCGGGACCGGCGTTGGCCTGCGCGCTGAAGGCCGGATCGGGCGGGAAGGTGCGCGCCTCGGCCATGAGGTTCTCGATCTCGGGCCCGCTGGCTGCCGGCTGGTCGGTCACGTCTGTGCTCCTCCTCCGCTCGTGGCCGGGCGCTCTCTGGATTCGAGGCGCGGCCCGAAGCGGGCAGGATAGCGGCACGCACGACCCCGTGTGAGGCCGCGCGTATTTCGCACTTCCCCTGACGGCGCTCCGGACGTCAGGGGAACGTCAGCTCTTGGGTCTGTCGTCCCCGGGCACCTCGGATGGCGTGGTCGCCTCCTCCGGCTCGTACCGGTCGTCAGAGGCCGTGGGCGAAGTGCTCATCGGGACCTGCCCAGAGCTGATGGCGGCCTCGTCGACCTCCACGCTGCTGTACCCGGGCGCACCCGCCGGGTAGAAGGTCATGACCTGCGCCGTCGCTTGCTTGCGATTGGCGATGACCTGGCTCCACTTCCACAGGTCGAGGAAGAGACCAAGGAGGATCCACAGCCAACCGAAGGTCTCGATGCTCGTCTCCCCACCGGGCAGCACCACGACCGAGAGCAGGTACATGATGGTGGTGTACGGCAGCAAGATGATGCCCAGTAGAGGCAGGATCCAGTCACCCTGCCAGACCAGCGGCCACCGGTCGCTGAAGATCCAGGCCAGGATGAGCACGGCGCGGGGCGCCACCGCCGCGCCGAATGCCAACAGGCAACCGAGCAAGATCACGAGTTCCCTCCTGCGTTGGGTGTGCGGGCATCCTAGTGGATGGCGCCAAGGGATATCCCCTCATCCGCCGGACCTGTCCTCGTCCGGGTCGGCCAGGAGCCACGGGGAGCACGTCCCGTAGAGCCGCTGGCGGCGAGCCCACGAGTCCGACGAGCAGCAACCGCTGCTCCCGCCTGAGAGGCTGGCCCTGGGTACTAGGAGTCGAGTGCCACCGCGACTTCACCTTCGGTGGGTCGCTCAGCCCCTTCGCCCCGCGCGGCGGGATGCACGACCACGTCACGCGCCTGAGATGGCGACAGGAAGGCGTTGGCCAGGAATCCGGTCAGGGTGCCGAACACGCCCACACCCACGACGATGATGAGCGAGCCGATGATGCGCCCGGCGTCGGTGACGGGGTAGGTGTCGCCGTAGCCCACGGTGGACATCGTCACCAGCACATACCAGATCGCGTCCTCAGCGTTCTCGATCGTGGCACCCGGCGCGCCGCGTTCGACCATGAGCATGAGCAAGGCCCCGAACTCCATGACCAGAAGCGACATGAGCAGCACCGACAGCAAGCCACCGGCGGCCCGGTTGGAGAAGAACGCCTTGAAAGCGCTGACGGGACCACCCAGCCGTTCCAGGACGCGCATCGTGCGCACGATGCGCACGATGCGAAGGATGCGCAGGATGGGGAACGCCGCGAGGGCGTCGAGCCAACCCCATCCGGGACCCAGATAGCGCCTGGCGCTGTCGGCGACGACCATCCTCCGGAGCAGATCGGCTACGAAGATGAAGGTCAGGATGGCGTCCATGATGATGAACACCATGTCGATGTCCGGGTTGCGCGGGAACCACACGACGGCGAGGTTGAATACCGACAGCATCGATACACCGAGGATGAAGACCTCCCAGGCCGGTGACAGCAGGACCTCTCCGTTGGCCTGCTGCTTGCCCCATTCGATGGTCTTGAGGCGCTGATCGATATCGATGTCCGTCATCGAGTCCTCTCCCATAGGTCGGTGCGTGCTTGGGTCGTGGCCGGCGCTGCACCGAAGAACCAGAACAGCCGCCGGGCTCGAAGCCCGACGGCCGTATCTTCGGTGACCTGACCGGGGTCAGGCAAACCGGCCCTAGCCGAGCAGCTTGGCCTTGGCCGCAGCGAACTCGTCGTCGGTGAGGACGCCAGAGGCGTGCAGCTGGGCGAGCTGGTTGAGCTGCGCCATCATGTCGTCACCGGCACCTGCGGGTGCGGCAGCGGCGGCGGCCGGTGCAGCCGCGGCGGCAGCGGCTTGCTGTGCCTGCATCTGCTCCAGATCGGCCTGCATCTGCTCCAGCTGCGCCTGCTGCTGGGCGTCGGCGGACTGGGCGGCTGCCTCAGCTTGCTGACCAGCCCACTTCTGCTGTTGACGGTGGTGCACCGCTCCCGCGGTGCCAGCCACGACCGCGGTCGTGGCCACGGCCCCTACGACCCCTCGGCCGCCTCTGCGTCGCATCATCGTTCGGTTCCTCTCTGCGTTGCGATTGACATCATGGATGGCGAGCCGGTCACTGGGCCGCGGCGGCCTCCTCGACGAGCTGCTCGATGACCATCCGCGGGATACGCTCGACCATCACCACCTGACCGCCGGCGCGCTCGATGGCATCGGCGATGCCGGTGACCCAGGTGTGCTCGAAGACGAGCAGGGCCACCGCGGAGTCGGGCCCGAGATCGGCGCCGAGGGCATAGGCATCTGCCTCATTGAGCAGCTCGGTGACGTCCGCGACGACCGGCTCGAAGCGCTGCAGGACCACATCCTCGAGCTCGTTGATCTCAAGCACGCGGATGGGCTCGTCACCGAAGCGGACAGCCAGCAGGATGTCGATGACGCGGATGACACCGGCATCGACGACCTTCTGGATCTCGCGCAGGGCCTCGCCCTCGAAGTTCGTGCCATCGAACTTCAGGACGACGAGTTCGACTGGACCGTAGGACATGTGCACTCCTCTTGTGGACGGTCGCTGATGGCCGGTTCGGCTGCCGTCGCCGATGGCCGACCGCGCCCAATACGGTAGCGGGTCTCGTCACGATCGGCAGCATCCGGAGTGGGCAGGGCGATACCATCAGCGCGATGCCCACGACGCCTCTCGTTCCGGGAGCCCGAACCCGCCCCTCGGTTCGGCAGCTGCTGGCCCGCTACGTGCCCATCACCGAGTGGCTGCCGCGGTACCCACGTGCGTGGCTGGGCAAGGACATCACCTCGGGCATCACCTCCTGGGCCGTGATGGTGCCGGTGGCCATGGCCTACGCGGAGCTGGCGGGCGTGCCGGCCGGAGTCGGCCTCATGACCGCCACGGCCGGCCTCACCGCCTATGCCATCCTGGGCACGAGCCGTCACGCCAAGGTGACCACCAGCTCGACCATGGCCGTGATGTCGGCGTCGGTGGTCGCCCCTGCGGCCGGCGGTGACGCCGCGACGTACGTGGCCATGACCGCCATGCTGGCCATCATCGTCGGTGCCTACCTGCTCGCCGCGGGCATCCTCAAGCTCGGCTTCCTGGCCGAGTTCCTGGCCAAACCGGTCATCACCGGCTTCATCGTGGGCCTGGCTATCACCATCGCGGTCGGCCAGCTGCCCAAGCTCTTCGGGGTCGAGTCCACGAGCGGGAACGTCCTCGATCAGCTCGTCGGGCTCATGGAGCAGCTGCCGGAGACCAACCTGGCCTCGCTCGCGCTGGGCCTCGCGGCGATGGTCATCGTCGTCGTCGCCCGTCGCATCGACCGTCGCATCCCCGGTCCGCTCATCGCGGTCATCGGCGCCATCCTGCTCTCGACCGCCCTGGGTCTGGCCGACGAAGGCGTGGCCGTCGTCGGCGACATCTCCGGGGGCATGCCCTCTCCCGGCCTGCCCGACGTCAGCCTGGGCGACCTGACCTACCTGGCCACCGGCGCGGCCGGCATCATGTTCCTGGCGCTGGCCGAGTCGCTCGCGGCGCGCGTGCCTTCGCCGAACCGGCACGGCTACCACATCGACCCCGACCAGGAGCTCATCGCCCTGGGCGGTTCCAACGCGGCCAGCGGCCTGATCGGGCGGGTTCGCGGTCGATGCCAGCGTCAGCTCCATGGCCACCGGCGAGGCTGCCGGCAACAAGTCGCAGCTGGCCTCGCTGGTGACCGCCGCCGGCATGGTGCTGACCATCGTCATCCTGTCGCCGCTGTTCACGAACCTGCCGCAGTCGCTGCTGGCGGCGGTCATCATCACCTCGGTCATCAGCCTCGTCGACTTCGCCGAGTGGAAGCGCTACGTCGAGTGGCGCAAGACGGACGCGGCGCTGGCCATCATCGCGGCCTTCGGCGTGCTCGCCACCGATGTCCTGGTCGGGCTCGTCATCGCCGCCCTCGTGTCGGTGGTCATCCTGCTCTACACCGCGAGCAAGCCGGCCATGGCCACGCTGGGTCGACTGCCGGGCCCGCACCATCACTTCGTCGACGCCGATCGCAACCCCGACGCCGAGGCCGTCGAGGGGTTGCTGCATCCTGCGCCTCGATACGCCGCTGTACTACTTCAACGCCACCGCCGTGTCCGACCAGGTGCTGCGAGGTCGTGGACGACGGCCGAGCGAGATGCCCCGGGCGGTGCTGCTCGACATCGAGGCCACCATCGAGCTGGATGTGACCACCTCCGATGCGCTGTACGGGTTCGATCGGAGCGCTCGAGGAACGCGGCACACGCCTGGTCATCGTGCACGCCAAGGGCACTGGTCCGTGATCGCATGCGCAAGGTCGGGCTCGTCGAACGGCTGGGCACACGGGCATGTACCCCAGCGAGCGCATCGCGGTCGAGGCACTGAGCGAACTCGAGGACGGCGTGGAGCCGGCGGCGGCCGATCCAGCCCATGGCGACCGCCCGCGTCCTCGATCAAGCGGGGCCGCCGGGGCCAGGCCGCCGGATCAGTCGCTGATGTAGCGTCCTCGCTGCCCGATGCCACATGTTCGGCGTAGCGGAGCGCGAAGCCGGGGATCTCATCGGTGGGCACCTTGGCGAGGTGGTACAGCAGCATCACGCTGAGCACGATGACCCACATCGGGAAAGCGATGATGAGGTCGGCGTCGACCATGGGCGTGAGCATCAGGATCAGGCCGAAGCCGTAGCTCGATCAAGCTGAACAAGCGCGGCAGCGCGCCGGTGGTCATGCCCAACGAGGCGGTGGCCATCACGAAGATGGCGGCCATGCGCACGCCCATGACGCCCATCAGCGTGGCCCCGAAGTTGGAGAGCGTCTGCAGCGAGCTGGCGGAAACGGAGTCGGCGTCGCTCCCCAGCACGATGACCGAGGTGGCGACCGCGGCCGCGCCGATGAGGAAGATGGCCGTGAAGACCACGCCGCTGACGAGCTGCAGGTCGGAGACGAGCATGTTGCGCCGTCTCTGCGTGCTTCGGACCCAGCCGCGCAGGGCCACGATGAACCACAGGAACAGGATGGCCGCGAAGGGCAGCAGGTACAGTCCAGCCAGCCGCGCAGCGACGGAGTCGTGGGCCCCGTAGTAGCCGACTGCGCTGTCGGCGCCCATGAACGCGTCACGGTCCTGTCGCAGCAGGACGACGTAGCGCCCGCCTCGTGACTGAGGCATCGGGACGCGTGGCCTGTTCGTCGCTCATCGCCGTCATGGGAGCGGCCGGCCTGCCCTCCCTGCGTCCGCCCGCCTACTAGACTGAGGTCGATGACTGACTGGGATATCGAATCGGTCCGCTCCCGCTTCCCTGCGCTCCGACGCCCGGGCCCGACGACGAGCCCGTCGCCTGGCTCGACAACGCCGCCGGCACGCAGGTCGTCGGACACCTGCCTGCGCGCCATCAACGACTACCTCCTCGACAGCAACGCCAACCATGGCGTGCCCTTCGCGGCCAGCATCGAGACCGACGAGCTGGTCCACGACGCGCGCCTGGCCATGGCTGACCTGCTCGGCGCGACCGACGCCGACGAGGTCAGCTTCGGCCCAACATGACCACCATCACCTACGCGCTCAGCCGCGCCATCGGCGCCTCGCTGTCGGCCGGCGACGAGATCGTGGTCACGCGCCTCGACCACGACGCCAACGTGGCCCCCTGGCTGACCATGCGCCGAGGAGCACGGCTCGATCGTGCGCTGGGTGGGCATCCACCTCGAGGACGCCACGCTCGACCTCGACGAGCTGGAGCGCTGCATCGGTCCGCGGACGCGTCTGGTGGCCGTCGGTCTCGTCTCCAACGCCACCGGCACCATCAACCCGGTGCCGCAGATCGCCAACCTGGCGCACGCAGTCCGGCGCGCACCTCTTCGTCGATGCGGTGGCACGCGGTGCCGCACCTCTCGATCGACGTCGGCGCCCTCGGCGCCGACTACCTGGTCTGTTCGCCGTACAAGTTCTACGGGCCGCACCTCGGTGTGCTGTGGGGCCGGCGCGAGCTGCTCGAGGCGCTGCCGCCGCTTCCACGTCCGGCCGGCCGGTGACGCCATCCCCGGCCGCTTCGAGACCGGCACCAAGGCCCACGAGCTGCTGGCCGGCCTGGGCGGCACCATCCGCTACCTCGAGAAGGTCGGCATCACCCAGGGCGGCGCTCCGGGCCGGCCCGGCAGGGGCGACCGCTTCCGCCGCCCACGCCTGCTGGCGGCGCTGAGTGCCATCCGCCGCTACGAGTCAGAGCTGTCGAGGCGTACTCATCGCACGCATCGGTGGCGTGGCCGGCGCACGCATCTACGGCATCACCGATCCGGCGCGTGCGGCGGAGCGCTGCCCCACCGTGGCCTTCACCATCGACGGCCACACGCCGGCCCAGGTGACCAGGTTCCTCGGTGAGCGCGGCATCTACGTGCGCAACGGCGACCACTACGCCTGGGAGCTGCATCGGGCCCTGGGCCTCACCGAGAGGGCGGCACGCGTGCGTGTCAGCCTCGCGCACTACAACACCGCCGACGAGATCGAGCGGCTCGGTGCCGCGCTGGACGAGCTGACCGACGCCTGAGCAGAGGCAGGAGCGCCGGGCAAGGGCTACGATCTGGGCTCGACCCAGCCCGGCAGCTGCTCGCGCAACACGTCGAGCGGCAGCGAGCCGTGACCGATGACCTCGTCGTGGAAGGCCCTGAGGTCGAAGCGGTCGCCGTCGCGCGCCTCCAGCTGCGGCACGGAGCGAGAGGATCTCGCGCTGGCCGATCATGTAGCTGAGGGCCTGGCCGGGCCACGCGATGTAGCGGTCGGTCTCGATCTCGGCATCCAGGCGTGCCAGGCCCGCGCGCGCTACGAGCAGGTCGATGGACTGCTGCCGGGTCCAGCCGAAGGCGTGCAGCCCGGTGTCGACCACGAGGCGCGCAGCCCGGTGCGCTTCCGACTCCCAGGCCCCGAAGCGTTCCAGCGGGGTGTGGTAGAGCCCCATCTCGGCCGCGAGCCGCTCGGCGTAGAGCGCCCACCCCTCGACGTACGCACCGCAGGCGAGCAGCGCGCCGTGACGCCGGAAGGCCGGCAGTCCGTCGAGGTGTCGCTCCACGGTCAGCTGGAAGTGATGTCCCGGCACCGCTTCGTGGAAGGTCATGGGCACGGCCTGGTGCAGCGGCCGCGACGGCGGGTCGTAGGTGTTGAAGAAGTAGGTCCCTGGTCGGCTGCCGTCCTCAGCGGGCGGGTAGTAGAAGGCGGCCGGTGCATCACGCTCGACGTGCGGCTCCACCGCCTGCACCACGCAGTGCTCGGCGGGCGGGTTGCCGAACCACGCGGGCGCCGCCGCCTCGGCGCGCAGGATCCACGCCTCGGCGGCCTTCACCAGATCGGCCGGGTCCACCACGTGGTTGGCGGGGTCCCGGTCGAGGAAGACGCGCAACGAGGCCACGCTCTCGTGACCGAGCTGCGCGGCGATGGGGGCCTCGGCGGCTTCGATCTCGTCGAGCCGAGCCAGCCCGTAGTCATGGATCGCACGGGGGTCCTCGGGCAGGTTGGTGTAGGCCAGGATGAGGTGGCGGTAGACGGCGTCTCCGTCGGGCAGGTGGCACACGCCCGGGCCCGGACGGACGTGTTCGGCGTAGCCCTCGAGCATCTCCAGCCAGGCCATCAGCGCCGGCTGCACGTGCTCCTGCGACCGCGGCCAGCAGCGCCGCTCGCTGCGCCGTCGGCCAGCTCCGCGTTGGCGAGCATGATGGGCGACTCTCGGCACGGGCGTCTCGACCAGGCGCCGGGTCTGGTCGAGGCACCGTTCGAGCACCTCGGCCGGCGCGGTCCGTCCGGCGGCCACGCCCTCGGCCAGGTTGGCCCGGTGTGCGGCCATCCAGCCCGGATAGGCGGCCAGCCGAGCCAGCAGCTCCTCGAAGCGCAGGGGCGTGTCGGTGCGCTGGAAGCGGGCCAGCTCGCCCACCAGCGTCTGGGGGCCGTGGATCTGGTCGAGCGCTTCCATCTGCCACAGCGCAGCTCGTCGGCGCCGCGGAAGCGCCTGACGATGGCGCGCAGCAGCCCAGCGTGACCGTGTCCTCGACCGCCAGCTCGCTCCCTTCCAGCTCGTTCGACCTCGGCGTCCCAGCCGTCGATCATGGCCATGAAGGGCCGCGACCCTCGGCTGACGGGTCGTCGAGCCGGTCGTCCCAGGTCTCCAGCCCTGGACCGTCGCCCACAGCGGGCTGCTGCTCGAGGAACTCGTCCCAGGCGCGATCGGCGAACTGATGGACGGGCGTGGTGGTCAAGTCGGTCTCCCCCGTGGCGGTCCTGGTCGGATACTGGCATGGCGTCGGGTCGGCTCAGCCGGCCCTGGGCCCGACCCAGCCGGGCAGCTGCTCGCGCAGCACGGTCAAGCGGCAGCGAGCCATGGCCGATGACCTGGTCGTGGAACGCCTGATGGTCGAAGCGCATCGCCGTCGCGCTCCTCGAGCTGCGCCCGCAGCGCCAGGATCTCGCGCTGGCCGATCATGTAGCTGAGCGCCTGGCCGGGCCAGCTGATGTAGCGGTCGGTCTCGGTCTCGGCCTCCAGCCGCGAGAGGCCGGCTCGCTCGATGAGCAGGTCGATGGACTGCTGGCGCGTCCAGCCGAGGGCGTGGATGCCGGTGTCGACGACGAGTCGAGCCGCACGCCAGGCCTCGGTCTCGAGGGCACCGAAGCGCTCCAGCGGGGTCCGATAGAGACCCATCTCCGTCGGCCAGCTGCTCGGTGTAGAGCGCCCAGCCCTCGACGAAGGAGCCGGCCGCGATGCGCGCACCGAAGCGTCGGAAGGCCGGCAGGCCGGTGAGCTCCTGCTCGATGGCTAGCTGGAAGTGATGTCCCGGGACAGCCTCGTGGAAGGTCGTCGCGGCCAGCCGGTGCAGGTGGCGCGAGGCGGGATCGTAGGTGTTGATGAAGTAGATGCCCTTGCGGCTGCCATCCGCACTGGGCGTCATGTAGAAGGCCGGTGGGGCTTCCTGCTCCATGTGTGGCTCGACCGCGCGGACCTCGCAGCTGTCCCTGGGCAGGCGACCGAACCAGGCCGGCGCCTCGGCCTCGGCACGGGCGATGAGCTCCTCCGCCAGCGCCACCAGCTCGGCCGGGTCGGTGACGTGGTTCTCCGGCGCGATCTCGAGGTGGGCACGCAGCGCGGCCACGTCGTCGAAGCCCAGCTCAGCCACGATCTCCCGCTCCTGGGCGTCGATCTCCTCGAGGCGCGCCAGGCCGTAGTCGTGGATGGCCTGCGGCTCGCTCGGCGATGGTGGTCCAGGCGAGGATGTGGTGGCGATAGAGCGCATCGCCGTCGGCGAGATAGCAGATGCCGTCGCCGGCACGGACGTGCTGCGGCGTAGTCCTCGAGCATCTCCAGCCAGGCTGCATGCGCCGGGCGCACGTGCCGCTCGACGGCGTCGATGAGCGCGGCCGCCGCTTCGTCATCGAGCTCGGCGTTGGCGAGCACGATGGGCGACTGCTGCGCCGGTGTCTCGACCATGCGACGCGTCTGGGTCAGGCAGCGCTCCACGACGGGCGGCTGCCGCGGTGCGGCCGGTGGCCACGCCCTCGGCGACGTTGGCGCGGTGGGCGGCCATCCAGTCGGGGTAGGCGGCGAGGCGTGCCAGCAGCTTGTCGAAGCGCTCCGGCGTGTCGATGCGCTGCAGGCGGGCAAGGTCGCCGATGAGCCCCTGCGGCCCACCGTACTGGTCGATGGCCTCCATCTCCCAGAGGCGCAAGCTCGTGCGCCCCGCTTGAAGCGTTCCACGACGAAGCGTACGAGGCCCAGGGTGACGGCGTCCTCGACCGAGAGCTCGAGGCCCATCGAAGCCCTGCATCTCGGCCTCCCAGCCCTCGACCATGGCCAGCAGGGCAGCGCGGCCGTCAGGACCCGGGTCGTCGAGACGATCGTCCCAGCGCTCGTCGCCCTGCATCGTCGCCCACAGCGGATTGAGCTCGAGGAACTGCTCCCAGGCGCGCTCGGCGAAGGCATGGACGGGTGTGACAGGGATCAGCGACGGACACGATGTACCTCCGGCCGGGTCTGGGGCCAAGGCGCGCTCACGTGGCGAACAAGGCATCTGGTCCTCGCCGCGCTCGACCTCGGGGTCGAGCCCCAGCAGCGGGCTGAGGACCGAGAGGTCGGCCCGCGGGCTGGCATGCAGGCGGCGCACGTTGCTCCACTTGAGGATATGCCAGTTGTCCATCTCGAGCCGCCGGCGCAGGATCGGCGAGCGCTCCAGGCGCAGGCGCAGCAGGTGCGTGCGCTCGTCGGGCACGACCAGGAAGCGCACGATGTTGTCGTTGGTCTCGATGCGCGGGCCGCGATTCAGGACCGGCTCATCGAGGACCGCCTGCCACTCGACGTCGAAGAGGAAGGCGCCCTTGCCGCGCACGTACCAGATGCAGTCGATCTCCTCGAGCACTTCCTGCGGGCCCGGGGCCACCAGCGGCAGGTAGACGCGCTGCTCGGGGTCGCTGAGCAGGTCGCCCAGCAGTCCGTCTCCGTAGCGTCGTCGCTGCTCACGCTTGGTGATCCAGGCGCGCATGCCCACGCGGTGGGCGAAGTCGGTCAGCAGCCCCACCATCTCGCCGTGCTCGGCGTAGCGATGCTGCAGCGACTCGTCGGTACGGATGAGCCCGTCCTCGGATGGCACCCGGCTGCGGTAGCTCTCGAGGCAGGCCTCCACGAGGTCGGCATCGGCCGTCTCAGGCCCGCGGAAGAGGTGGCCGACGCGCTCATCGAACGAGGGCCGGCTGATGCCGCCGCTGGTCGAGAGCAGGCTGAAGATGCCCCACTCCAGGCGCTCCGACAGCGGCTGCTTGGCCGCGGCCAGGTCGCGCTGTTCACGCAACCACCAGAGGTCCTCGTCGAGCTCGACGAGGCGAGGGTGCTCGGGCCGACGCAGCTCCTTGCGGATGATGTCGAGCGTGAGGCGCACCGGGTCCGAGGCGGGGCCACGATCGCTCCAGTCGATGTCCACCGCCTGGGCCGGGGCAGCGGTGCCAACGTGGTCGCTCTCGCCATCGACGTCCAAGTAGCTGTCATCGTCGGCATGGATGGCATCCGGCGCAGAGCGGGGCACATCGCTGACGACGCCGAAGAGGCCGGGCTGGCGTTCCTCGTCGTCGACCTGCCCATCTTCGGCTCGAGGGCGCGCGGCGTTCCCACCAGGCGTCGCAGGTGGCCAAGATGGTCGAGCCCCAGCAGCACCTCGCCGAGGATGCGCTCGAAACGGGTGGGCTCACCACGCAGCTGCATCACGGCCACCGCGATGTCGGCGATGGCCGCTTCGACCAGCTGAGATCTGGAAGGGTCCCGAGGGGTCCGAGGCGGAGTGGATGACCACGTCGCGGTCGGCCCCGGCCGAGCGCGGCAAGCCGAACTGGACCGTGCCGTCGATGCCTTCGGTGGTCTCACGAAGCACGGCGTCATCGACGCGCAGGCCCGCCCCGACACCACCGATGACAGCGGCCACCAGGGCCTCCGGGCTGGCGCCCTCGAGCAGGATGACGGTCTGGGCGTCGGGCAGCAGCACCGGCTGTACGGCGCTCAGTGCACGCTGCAGGGTGGCTGCGTCGCGAGCCCACTCGGCCTTCGAGGCCGAGCCGAAGATCGGCGCCAGAGGCAGTGTGGCGGCACCCTCAGGTCCGATGGCCAGCGAGGAGGCAAGGTAGGCGAAGGCGAGGTTCTCCGCCGACCAGTGGATGGGCAGCTGGCTGAGCACCAGCTTGATGCCCGGACGGACACGCGGGCGAGCACCGGGCTCGGCGCCGGGGCGCGGCGGCGGTCCGAACGTCTCGCGACCGTGGGGCATGCCGAAGCGCAGGGCCACGTTGGCCGAGCCGTCCTGCAGGGCACGCAGGTCCGGCCCGACCCGGGCCGGCGTGCGTCCGCCGCCGGCTTCGATGGCCTGCACGAACTCGCGCACTGCCGGGTGCCCTCCTCGAAGACGGACCAGGCGTTGCGCTCACGCCACTGCCGTGAGGTCGCCCCGCGTACGTGGCCGCCGCTGATGCGCACCGCGGCCACGCGGCCGGGATAGCCGTTGAGGCGGCTGATCGACAGCGACATGTGCACCACCGCCAGGCGCAGCGCCGCCTGCACCGAGGGCGCGCGCAGCTCGGTCTCGATGCGCTCGAGGATGGCCGCCAGGGCGACCTGGGCACGCGGGGGATAGAGGTCGACCAGCTCATCGGGCAGCGGGTGGCCGCTGGTCGGGGCTGGGAAACGCTCGCGCAGCGACTCGCGGGCTGCGCCGCGTCCACGGACCGTGCACGATAGAGATCGTCGGGATCGACGGCCGATGGGCCGCTTCTCGGCCCGGTCGTCGCGGCAGCGCGAGCAGCGGAAGGTCTTGCGCGAGGGGTCGCTGGCCTCGGCCTCCCAGATGAACTCGCTGACGGTGACGGTGTCGCCGCAACCGGGGCAGCGTGACGCGTAGCTGGCCTCGATGGCGGTACGCAGACCACCCTCCATGCCGCGGGCGTCGACGGCGATGCCCGAGACGGCCGCGTCGAGGTGGCGCAGATCGGGTGGGCGCAGCACGATCTCCGCGACCAGGCGCGTCAGGGCCGTGGTCTCGATGGTGAACGAACGGCGCAGCGCATCGATGGCGCGACGGGTCACCCAGCCGCCGCGACCGTGCAGCTCGAGGACGACGTCGCCGGCCTTGGTGCGCGCCGCGATCTCGGCGTCGAGCACGGCCAGGTCCGGCACCGGCGCAAGCCGCTCGAGGGCGGGCAGCCGCGGACCGCGCGCTGGGGTCGTGGTGGGCTTCTGCGGGTCCGCCATCGTCGTCAGCTCAGTCTATCCGGGGACGCCCGACCGGCAGCACTCCAAAAGCATCTGGAGACGGCCTGGCATCTGCTCCGCCGCTCTCCGCGGTAGAGGTCGACGAGGGTCTGGAGCGGCTCAGTCCAGTTCGGGCTCCTCGTCGTCGACGAGGCTGTCCGCATCATCGTCGTCGTCGTCGTCGACGTCATCGTCGTCGAGACTATCCTCGCCCTCGATCTGGAAGCCTTCCTCGGCCTGCGCCTGGGCCGGCAGCACAGAGCCGACGTCTTCGAGCGACTCGGGCTCATCGTCGAACTCGAGGTCTTCCTCGAGGTCGGCCTCCTCGCGCACCAGCGTGCCCTTGGTGTAGGGACGCAGGTCGGAGACCTTGGCCGCGGTCGGGAACGAGACCTTGCCGTAGTTGGCCGGGTCCTGGTAGGTCTCACGGATGATGATGCGCACGTCCTTGTCACCGAGGCTGGTGACGCCGGCGGCGTACTTGTTGCCGTCGGCCATGAGGCGCAGCAGGCGCGCCGCCACGCGCGGCTCCACGACGCCGATCTGGACGCCGTTGGACTTGGCCACGATGCGCGGGCCGGATGGCGCCAGCTCGACGAAGTCACCCGGGTTGACCTGGGCCAGGTCGATGGGGCTGGCGAGGTCGACGAGGTGGGCGAAGCCGGTCTTGCCGGTCTCCTCGACGAAGATGCTCACCGGCGCCTTGCTGCCGGCCTGGGCCGGCACGGTCTTGGAGCCGGCGTCGACCATGAGCGTGCGCAGGCGGCCGATGTTGCGCTCGGCGATGCGGTTGGTGGGATCGATGGCCAGCGCGGACTGGTAGTGCTCGCGCGCCAGGCCCAGCTCGCCCAGCTCCCAGTAGGCCTTGGCGGCGCGGTTCTCGGCAGCACTGTCCGGGCCCATCTCGAGGATCTGGCGTTGATCTCGGCAGCGCCAGCCCAGTCCGCTCGTCGGGCGGCATCGATGGCCTGCTCGGTGAGCTGTCGCTTCTGGCGACTGGCGGTGATGGCGCTCGATACGGCGGCGGGTTCGTTCTCGGTCAGCGGGTCGAAGCTCATTCGTTCCTCAGGCTTGGGGATGTGGGCCGCTCACGAGCGGCTCGCCGGCGGTGTCACGGGCAGCGCCACACACCACCGACCGGCAGCGAACATGAATCGTACCACCGCTCGGCGGTCACGCATGATCCGGACTCGACCGCACCCCGCGGACTAGACCCGGTGTGGCTTCTCGCGCATCAGGGCCAGGAAGTCAGCGCACGGCAGGGTGTTGGCCACGAGCTCCGGCCCGAGCCAGCCGCGTCGGGCGATGGCCGTGCCCCAGACCGAGGTTCTGCCACTCGCTGCGGTCGTGCGCGTCCGAGTCGATGACGAAGCGACAGCCGGCCTCGGCGGCGGCGCGGATGCGGTGCTCGTCGAGGTCGAGCCGAGCCTCGCTGCCGTTGATCTCGAGCAGCGTGCCGGTCTCGGCGGCCAGTCGGTAGAAGGCCTCCCAGTCGAGGTCGAGGTCCGGACGCTGGCCGATCTTGCGCCCGGAGGGGTGGCTGATGATGTCCACGTGCGGGCTGCGCATGGCCGACTCGTAGCGAGCCATGAGCTGCCGCGCGGCTGCCGACGACCGACATGCAGCGAGGCGACCACGACGTCGAAGCGCCGCCAGCAGCTCGTCGTCGTAGTCGAGGCGGCCGTCGATGGTGATCTCGAGCTCGCTGCCGTGGAGCAGCCGGAAACCAGTCCGGCTCGCGCGCCCTCCGGCAGCTCCCCGGCCGCCTGCTCGCGCGCGAAGCGCTCGTTGAGCTCGGCGATGACGCGGCGCTGCCGCTCGACACGCGCCGGCGTCAGGCCGTTGGCGATGGTCAGGCTCTGCGAGTGATCGGTCAGGACCTGGTACTCGCGCCCGTCACGCGGGCCGACTCGACCATGATCTCGAGGGGCTCGCGACCATCGGACCAGTGCGAGTGGCTGTGGCAGTCACCGCGCAGGTCCGCGCGACGCACCAGGCGTGGCAGCGTCCCGCTCGGCGGCCTCGATCTCACCGCGACCCTCGCGCAGCTCGGGCGGGATCTCGGCCAGGCCGAGGAAGGCGTACAGCTCGGCCTCGTTCGCGAAGGTGATGGGCGCCGCCCTCGTCTTCGAGCGGCACCAGGCCGCGCTCGGAGAGCGACCAGCCCCGCTCGCGGGCACGGTGGCGCAGGGCCACGTTGTGCGCGGCCGAGCCGGTGAGGTGGACGAGGTAGCTGCCCGCCCGCTCCGGGTGGCATGGTCATGACGTCGAGCTGCGGACCATCGCGCAGCTGCAGCGTGACGCGGTCGCGCCCGCCGCGGCCGCCCGGCCTCGACGCGCATCGACGGCGGGGCTGGCCGCAGCGCCTCGATGACCGCGCCGGGTGCTCGGTCTCGACGAGCACGTCGAGGTCGCCGACCGTCTCGCGCCAGCGCCGGACCGAGCCCGCCGCGGTGGCGGAGATGACGCCCGGCAGCGCCTCGATGCAGCGCCACCATGCGCGCCGCGAGGGCCTGCGCCTCGCCCATGAGCATGCGTCGCGGCGGCCGCCGCTGCAGCTCGCCGATGCCCTCGACGATGCGCGCCTCGGTCCTGGCGCTGATGCCGCGGATCCGGCGCAGCGCACCAGCGCGGGCCGCCGCCTCCAGCTCGGCCAGCGTGGCGATGCCCAGGTCGCGCCAGACCTCGCCCGCCGTGCGCGGCCCGACGCCGGGGATGGCCAGCAGCTCCAGCAGCGTGGGCGGCACCTCTGCGCGCAGAGCTTCGTGGTAGGCCAGACGCCCGCTCGTGGCCAGCTCGGCGATGCGCTCGGAGATGGTCTCGCCGACGCCACGCAGCGTGGAGGGTCGCCGGCTCGATAGGCCGCCGCGACATCGACCGCGCGAGCGCGCCACCGAATCGGCGGCCCGCCGGTAGGCGCCGACCTTGAAGGACGACTCGCCCTTGATGTCGAGCAGGTCGGCGATCTCGGCCAGCACCGCGGCGATGCGCGCGTTGGTCAGGGGCGCCCCGTCATCGAGCGGTGGACGGCGTTCCCAGGGCGACACGTGCGCTCAGGCAGCCACGACGCGGTCGCGGCCCAGTCGCTTGGCGCGATAGAGCGCCTGGTCGGCACGCTCGACGAGCCCGGGGATGGCGATGCCCGTCGGGCCCGGCCACGGCCACGCCGACCGAGACCGTGACCGGTTCGTCGATGCCCAGGCTGGCCGGGTGCAGCCGCACCACGGCGCGGCGGATGCGCTCGCCGACCTCGATGGCCTGCTCGGCCGAGGCGCGTCGCAGCAGCACCGCGAACTCCTCGCCGCCGTAGCGGGCCGGCGTGTCCTCGGCGCGTACCCCCTGGCCGATGGCCGTGGCGACCGCGCGCAGCACGCGGTCGCCGGTGGCGTGCCCGAAGCGATCGTTGAGGATCTTGAAGTGGTCGATGTCGATCATCAGGATGCCGAGGCTGTCGTTGGCACGACGGCGCGGCCGCTCGATGGCCAGGACCTCGTCGAAGTAGCGACGGTTGGGCAGTCCGGTGAGGACGTCGATCTTGGCACCGCGCTCGGCGTCCTCGAGCGCATAGGCGCGCTGGAAGGCCGTGGCGACCTCGTTGGCCGCCCAGCGTCAGCAGCCGCCGGTCACCCTCGCTCCAGGCCTCCCGGCCGCGACGCGCCAGCAGCAGGGCCCCCAGGAAGCGTCGCTCGGCCACCAGCGGCGTGGCCAGCGTGTGCGGCAGGCCGTAGGCAGAGCGCACCCGTCGGGCGATCTCCTCGGCCGCCGCGGCGGCTTCGTCGGACGAGTCGCCGGCGCTCTCCCCGACGCCTTCGTCGGCGCTCGTCGCCGGGCAAGCGCCCCGGGGCCGTCGAGCTCGGGGCGCAGCGTCGTGCGCGACGGCGGCGCGTCGGCCTGCGCCGCCACCAGGGTGACCTCGACGTTCATCGTCCGGCTGGCTGACGCGGGCGACCACGACATGGTCGGCGTCGGTGGCCGCACGCAGGTCGGTGATGACCGTATCGACGACCGCTTCGGGCGACAGCGAGCGCGACAGGCCCGAGACGATGCGCCGGATGCTGGCCTCGCGCTCGAGGCGGTTGCGCGTCAGCGCGGCGGTGGTCGCGTACATCACGTAGAGCGCCAGCACGAGCGCCACGAGACCGACCGTCAGGATCAGGTCGCGCGAGGCCGATGCCGTCCTCGTAGAGCAGCCAGGCGGCCACCAGCGCCAGGACGGCCAGGCTGCCGAGCAGCACGCGACGAGCCAGCTCGAGGCGGCGGTTCAGCTGCGCGTCGGCGCTCGACCCGGGCGCGATCTCGAGGTCGGCGACGCCAGGCTCACGGCCGGGCTCGTCGATGGCTGCGGTCACGCTGCGAGGATGGCACAGCGCCACGCCGCGCGCGACGCCGCGCCTGGCGCTCAGGCCCTACTCGTTGCCGGCCTTGACCTTGTAGAAGTTCTTGTCGACCCAGCGCGGATGGTCGAGAGGTAGGGCTTGACGCTGCCATCGCCGGCGAGGCCGGCCCAGGTCGCCGGCGCCAGGACCTTCATGTTCGTCTTGGGCAGCTTCAGTCTTGCTGCAGCAGCGCGTAGAGCTGGCCGGCAGCCTCGGTCGTCTTGGGGATGTTCGTGTCGATCTTGTCGCGCACGTCGAGCAGCGTGCCCAGCAGGCGCGATGCCGGCCCCTCGCTCCTCGAGCACCTCCTTGACGGCGGCCCGCACCATGTCCTGCTGTCGCTCGGCGCGCCTCCAGTCACTGTTGTAGGGGTTGCCCATGGTGCCCTTGCGGCGAGCGCGCGTAGACCAGGGCGCAGCGGCACTTCCTGGGCTTGGGCTTGCACTTGGGGTCGCCCTTGAGCCTGTAGTCCTCCTTGGCACCGGGAAGTAGACGCCGCGGGACGTTGCAGTGGTGGTAGGAGGAGTCGAGCGACCTCCTCCTCGATGTCCACGCGCACGCCACCGAGCGCGTTGATGAGGTTGGCGAAGGTCGCGAAGCGGGTCATGGCCCAGTAGTCGATCTCGGTGCCCAGGAAGGCCCCGATGTCCTTGCTGAAGCGCTTGAGGCGCCTTGCGGTCGATCCTCTGCGTGGCGCAGCGACGGGTCGCGATAGCGGATGTAGTAGATGGAGTTGACGCGCATGCCGCCGCTGTTGCCACCACCCGCGAGCGGGATGCCGGACATGTCGCGAGGGATGCTCACCACCGCAGCCTCGCCGGTCACCGGGTCGATGGTCGCGACCATGAGGACGTCGAGTCGCTCGCCACCGGAGTCGGGGCGCCAGTCGGAGCCGATGAGCAGCACCGTCAGGCGGCCGTCCTTGCCCAGCTTGACGGGCAGGCCCTTGGCCGGACGGGTGGTCTTCTTCCGAGCGTGGTTGTAGCGCGTGTCGGTGGCCAGCTGACGCATCGAATCGAGCGCGACGCGCAGCCCCTCCTCGCTCTGGACGAAGCCCGGGCGTCGCGGCCCCCGCCGGGACGCGCCCAGCAGGACCGCGAGCGATCAGCAGCACAGCCGCGAGGCGGCTCGATCTGAGGTTTGCCATCGGGGCCTACCCTAACCCTGTCTTCGCTACATCATCACCAGGCCGCCGTCGACGGCCAGCACCTGTCCGGTGATGTAGCTGGCTTCGTCCGAGGCCAGGAAGGCCACGGCCGCGGCGATCTCCTCGGGTGTGCCGAAGCGGGCCAGCGGGGTGGCCGCCTTGATGCCCTCGAGCAGCTTCCCGTCGAGGTCCCGGGTCAGCTCTGTCAGGATGAAACCGGGTGCGACGGCGTTGCAGGTGATGCCGCGGCTGGCCAGCTCGCGGGCCGTGGCCTTGGTCAGGCCGATGAGGCCGGCCTTGGCCGAGGAGTAGTTGGCCTGGCCCATCTGGCCGGCCTGGCCCGACACGCTGGTGATGTTGATGATGCGACCCTGCCGCGCCTTGATCATCGGGCGCGTGGCGGCCTTGATGGTCCAGAACGTACCCGACAGGTTGGTGTCGATGACGTCGTTCCAGTCCTCGGGCTTCATGCGCATGATGAGGTCGTCGCGCGTGATGCCGGCGTTGTTGACGAGGATGTCGATGCGCTGCCAGGGTCGTCGAGCGCGGCCTCGATGAGCAGCCTTGGCGGCATCCATCTCGGCCACGTCCGCCCTGGACGGCGATGGCCGTGCGGCCCGCGGCCTCGATCTCGGCCACGGTCTCCTCGGCAGCGGCGACATTGCCCCGGTAGCTGATGCAGACGTCGGCGCCCTGGGTCGCGAGGCGCACGGCGATGGCACGGCCGATGCCGCGCGAGCCACCGGTGACGACGGCGGTCTTGCCGGACGAGATCGATCATGGTTGCTCCTCGTGTGTGCTGGCTCGGGCTCTCCGGGCACGACGTCGTCGAGCGGGACGGGCGGGCCCCTGCGGGTCGTTGAGCACGGCCGCGAGGCGGGGCGGGATGGGATCGACCGACGCCCAGTCAAGCGGCGCACGCACGCTGGCCACCGGCTCGACCTCGTCGCTGCGCGCCGAGTGGGCCGGGTCCGCCGTCCAGGTGACGGCGATGGCGCCGGAGGTGAAGCCAGCACCGAAGGCTACGAAGACGAGCTTGTCACCGGGCTTGACGCGGCCCTCGCGGACGGCTTCGTCGAGCGCGATGCCGACCGAAGCCGCGGACGTGTTGCCGTACTTGTCGATGTTCACGAACATCTTCTCCATGGGCAGCTTGAGGCCCTTGGCCACCGCCTCGATGATGCGCACGTTGGCCTGGTGGGGGATGAAGAGGTCCACGTCGGCGGGCGTCCAGCCGGCCTTCTCGATGGCCGCCAGGGCCGAGGCCGCGAGGGTCCGGGTGGCGTAGCGGTAGGTCTCGCGACCCTCCATGCGGATGAAGTGCTCGCCTCGCTTGGCCGTCTCGCTGCTGGACGGGCTCTTGGAGCCGCCCGAGGGCAGCCAGATCATGTAGGCGCCGTCGGGATCGGTGGTCAGCTCCACGCCGGCCATGCCGCCGCCCTCCTCGTCGGAGGCGGAGAGCACCACGGCTCCGGCGCCGTCACCGAAGAGGATGCAGGTACCGCGGTCGTCGAAATCGAGGAAACGGGTCAGCAGCTCGGCGCCGATGACGAGCACGTGGCGGGCCATGCCGCTGCGTACGTACGAGTCGGCGGTGGCATAGGCGAAGACGAAGCCGGAGCAAGCCGCGGCGATGTCGAAGGCAGCCGCGGTGGTGTTGCCGATGGCCTCCTTGACGAGGGCCGCGGTCGAGGGCATGGGATAGTCCGGGGTGAGCGTGGCCACGACGATGACGTCGATGTCGTCCGGCTCGAGGCCGGCCATGGCGATGGCACGCTTGGCGGCGATGGCGCCGAGCGTGGCGGTGGTCTCGTGGGGTGCAGCGACGCGGCGCTCGCTGATGCCGGTCCGCGTCCGGATCCACTCGTCGGAGGTGTCGACGAGGCGCTCGAGGTCCGCATTGCTGAGCACGCGCTCGGGCACGTACGAGCCCCAGCCGCTGATGCGCACGCTGCGGGGTGGCCCACCCGGGTTGCTACCGGGACCACTCATGCGGGATCGACCTCGATGAGCGTCTGCTTGGCCTTGACCAGGTCGCCGTCGCCGGCGGCGATGCGCTGGACCGTGCCGGTCACGTCGCTCTTGATCTCGTTGAACAGCTTCATGGCCTCGATCAGGCCGATGACCTGGCCGGCATTGACCTGACCCCCTTCGCGCACGTAGGGCTCGGCATCCGGGGACGGCGAGCGGTAGAAGACTCCGGTCAGTGGTGCGCTCACGGCATGGGCACCGCGCGGCGCCACGGGCTCGTCGTGCACGGCGAACGGCTCCGGCTCGAGGTCGGGGCACTCGCCGGCAGGGGCGCCGCAGCCTGGGCGTACGGCCGCTGGACGTGCGCAAGACGACCGTGGTGCCGGCCGCGCTCGATCTCGAGCTCAGCCAGACGCCGACCGCTCCAGCAGCCGCTCCAGGCGGTCGACGAGCGCGACCAGCTCGGTGACCTCTTCGCGGCTGGTCATCACGCCGTCCCAGCGCTGCAGGATCACGGCCGAGTTCTGGCCACCGAAGCCGAAGGCGTTGACGAGGGCCACGTCGAGCTCGCGCCGGCGTGCCTTGAGCGGCGTGAGGTCGAGCGCGCCCGCGTGCTCATCGGGCTGGTGCAGGTTGAGCGTGGGCGGCACGACGCCGTCCTCGAGTGCCTTGACCGTGGCCACCGCGGCCACCGCGCCGGCAGCGCCAAGGGTGTGGCCGATCGACGACTTGGTGGCGGTCACGCTGACGTTGGCGGCGTGGTCGCCGACGAGCGCGTTGATGCCCATCAGCTCGGTGGGGTCGCCCTCGCCGGTGCTCGTGGCGTGGGCGCTCACGAGGTCGATGTGGCTGCGGCTCGAGGCCGGCCTTCTGCAGGGCTCGACGCGCGGCCCGGACGGCACCGGCGCCACCGGGCGAAGGCGTGGTGATGTGGTGGCCGTCGGCGGTGGCACCGTAGCCACAGACCTCGGCATAGATGCGCGCGCCGCGAGCGCTGGGCGTGCTCCAGCTCCTCGAGGATGAGCGCGGCGGCGCCCTCGGCGACCACGAAGCCATCGCGACCGGCGTCGAACGGTCGGCTGGCGGCCTCGGGGTCGTCGTTGCGCGTCGAGAGCGCCTTCATGCGCGCGAACCCGGCCACGGTGGCGTCGGCGACCGGCGCCTCGCAGCCGCCGGCGACCATGACGTCGGCGTCGCCGCGCTTGATGATCTCGTAGGACTCACCGAGCGCGTGACCCGACGAGGCGCAGGCGCTGGTCGTCGAGTAGTTGGGGCCCAGCGCGCCGAACGTGATGCCGGCCACCCCGGCGGCCATGTTGGCGATGGCCATGGGGATGAAGAAGGGGCTGACGCGGCTGGGACCCTCGATGCGCATCGTCGCGATCTGGTCGATGAGCGTGTTGGTGCCGCCGAGGCCGGACGACATGAGGATGCCGGTCTGCTCGGCCAGCTCGACCCTCGAGCCGCTCGGGCAGACCGGCATCCTCGAAGGCCTCACGCGTCGCGACCAGGGCCATCTGCGTGGTGCGGTCGTTGCGCCGGACCTCCTTGCGGTCGAGCACGTCCAGAGGATCGAAGTCGTCCACCTCGCCGGCGATCCGGCTGGTCAGGCCCGTGGCGTCGAAGAGCGTGATGGGCCCGACGCCGGACTCGCCGGCCACGAGCTCGCCGCCAGAAGGTCGGCGACATCGGTGCCCAGCGGCGTGACGGCACCCAGGCCGGTCACGACCACGCGGCGCCCTCCGGCGACGAAGGTCATCGCACGAATCTCCCGGTGCGGATGGTGGCGGCACGGTAGACGTCGCCGGGCAGGCCGCGCTCGGCGACCTCCTCGGCGGCGGGATGGGCGTCGTAGGCTCGGCACGGCACAGCTCGGCCTCGGGCTCCTGGCCATCTTCCAGGGTGAGCAGGCCCCAGCAGGCGTCGGGCGTGCCGTCGAAGGCGTAGCCACACGAGCCCGGGTTGACGAGGAGCTTGCGGCCCAGCTCGCGCACGTCGGCGACGTGCGTGTGGCCACAGCAGATGACGCGCGCGTCCGTGCGAGTCACGCGCTGCACGGTGACGGCCGCGTCGAGTTCGGCGGACAGGCCGCTGGTCTGGCTGCCCGGCGAGGCGTGCCAGGCCAGGACCAGCTCGTCGCCCGACGGCCACGCGGCGCTCGGCCGGCAGGCGGCGCAGGTACTCGAGCTGGTCGTCGCGCAGCAGGTCGCGAGCCCATTCGGCGGCGGCCCGGTGGCCGGCTCGGGACCTCATCGAGCCAGGGGAAGGCCGCGCGTAGTCGCCGTCGGCGACGGCGATGTCGGTGTTGCCGGCGATGACGAGGGCGCCGGCCGCCTCGAGCTCCATGACCGCGTCCACCGACTCCACCGGACGCGGACCGTTGAGGACGAGGTCGCCGAGGACGACGATGCGGTCGACGCCGCGCCGTCTCGATCTCGGCCAGGGCGGCCTCGAGCGCGATGACGTTGCCGTGGATGTCGGAGATGAGGGCGAGCCGCTGTGTCATCGCAGTGCGTCCGCGGGCGGGATGATGAAGGAGATGCGACGCCTCGCAACAGACCTCGCCGTCGACCGAGGCGACCGCGCGACCCCTGCCGAAGCGGCGGCCCAGCTTCTCCATGGTGACCTCCAGGCTGATGCGGTCACCGGGCTGCACGATGCGCTTGAAACGGCACTCGTCGATACCGGCGAACAGGCCGATGCGGTCGCCGAAGCCCTCCTCGCGCGCCACGTAGACCGCCATGGTCTGCGCCAGCGCCTCCACCTGGATGACGCCGGGCATGACCGGCATGTCCGGGAAGTGGCCGCCGAAGAACCACTCGCTCGCGGTCACCGCCTTCTCGCCGCGGATGTAGCCGCGCGCGCGGTCCTCCTCGACGATGCGGTCGACGAGCAGGAACGGCCAGCGATGCGGGATGAGCTGCTGCAGCTCGGCGGTCGTGAGCAGCACCGCAGGCTTCTGCGCCTGGGTCTGCTCCTGTCGTGTCGGTCATGGTCTTCCTCCATCTCGTGGTCCGGATGGATCAGGCCGCTCGTCGGCCGTCACAGGCGCTCAGGAACGCCGCCGCGCCCTTGCGGTCGAGCAGGTTGGTGTCGAAGCCACCGTCGAGGAACGTCTCGTCCTCGAGGATGGCCCGATGGAATGGGATGTTCGTCTCGATGCCCTCGACGAGCAGTTCGCGCAGGGCCACACGAGAACGCGCGATCGCAGTATCACGATCGGGTCCCCAGACGATCGAGCTTGCCGAGGAGTGAATCGTAGTACGGCGGTACGTCGTAGCCGCTGTACAGGTGCGTCTCCATGCGAATGCCAGCGCCACCCGGCGGCACGTAGTGCTCGACCCGGCCGGCCTGCGGCTGGAAGTCGGCTTCGACGTCCTCGGCGTTGATGCGGAACTCGATGGCATGTCCGCGAAGGCGCACGGCGTCCTGGCCGTAGCCCAGCTCCTCGCCCGGAGGCGAGGCGGATCTGCTCGGCCACGATGTCGATGCCGGAGAGCATCTCGGTCACCGGATGCTCGACCTGGATACGGGCGTTGATCTCGATGAAGTAGTAGCTGCCCTCGCGATCGACGAGGAACTCCAGCGTGCCCACGTTCTGGTAGCCGGCCGCGATCGCGGCCTTGATGGCCGCTTCCGTCAGCTCCGATGCGGGTGGCCTCATCGATGGCCGGGCTGGGCGCCTCCTCGACGATCTTCTGATGACGCCGCTGCACGGAGCAGTCGCGCTCGCCGACGTGGACGCCGTGGCCGTAGTTGTCGATGAGCACCTGGACCTCGACGTGGCGCGTCTGCTCGAGCCACTTCTCGAGGTACAGCGAGTCGTCGCCGAAGGCGGCGCGGGCTTCGGAGCGACACACCGTCAGGGCCTGCTGGAGCTCACGCGGCGTGCGCACCATGCGCATGCCCTTGCCACCGCCGCCCGCGGACGGCTTGATGAGCAGCGGATAACCGACGCGTTCGGCCTCCTCGAGTGCATGCTGCGTCGTCGCGCAGCATGCCCGGCCGAGCCGGGCACCATGGGCAGACCCTGCGCTGCCAGCAACTCACGCGTGCCCGCCTTCGAGGCGAAACGCTCGAGGACCTCGGCTGAGGGGCCGATGAAGGTGAGGTCGTGGGCTCGCGTCATCTCGGCGAAGGCATCGTCCTCGGAGAGGAAACCGTAGCCGGGATGGATGGCATCGCAGCCGCTCACCAGAGGCCGCCGAGATGACCGACGCCGCCGACAGATAGGAGCGAGCCGACTCGGCGGGACCGATGCAGATGGACTCGTCGGCCATGCGCACCGCGCCGCGACTCGCGTCGGCCTCGCTGTGGGCGACGACCGCTTCGAGGCCCATGGACCGACAGGCACGCAGGATGCGCACGGCGATCTCGCCACGATTGGCGATGAGGACGCGTTCGACCATCAGTCGGCCGGCCGCAGTCGCGCCGGCGTGGGCCGAGATCGATGCTCGAGCGGAGTCGATGTCCGGCGAGCGCCTGTCCGTACTCGACGGCCTGGCCGACCCTCGGCGAGGATACGACTGACGATGCCGTCGACCGGGCGCGATGACGTCCTGCGCGATGCCCAGCACGTCGATGGTGCCGAGGACGTCGCCGGCCTGCACCGAGCTGCCCGACGGAGAGATCGGCGAGGGGCTGAAGTAGCCGACGGCCGGTGAAAGGCGACGCTGCCGCGAGCGTCGTCGACCTCGGCTCCGGGAAGGCCGCGAGGGCGCAGGCCCTCCGACGCCCGGGGGCGGTCCGTCACGGCGCAGCCGGACACGCCAGCCGTCCCCGCCGCACCTCGATCTCGCCAAGGCGACTCGCACGAAGACGCGTGATGAGCGCCGGCACGAGTTCGTCGGCGAGGGAGTCCAGGTCCTCGCGGCGTCTGCGATGCCGTCCAGGACGGACGTGAAGCGCTGGATCACCGTCGCTCACTTCTCCGTCGTCCTCCGTATGCAAGATGGGCGTGCCCATGCGCCTCGGTCTCGCCATCATGCCCATTGTCGTCCACGACCACCGGGTCGAGTGGGTCGGCCCCGCCGACGCTCAGGACCGCCCTGCCGGAATCCATCAGCGTCCGCAGGCGCTCGACGAAGTTCTGGCGTTCGCGGCGTTCTCGCACCGGCAGATCCTTGGTCGTGAAGGCACCGTAGCTGCGGTACCGCGCGTAGCGGGCTTCGACCAGCTCGTCCGCGTCCTGGTGGCCGAGTGCCTCGAGCTGCGCCTCGACGACCTCGCCCAGGCGGCGGGCAGTCTCGGCGGGGTCCTCGTGAGCCCCGTCCGGAGGCTCGGCGACGACCGTATCGATGACTCCGAGGGCCTGCTGCTCGCGCGCCGTGAGGCGCATGGCCACGGCGGCCTGCTTGGCCATGTCGGACGTTCGCCACAGGATGCTGGCACAGCCTTCGGGCGAGATGACAGAGTAGATCGCGTTCTCCAGGGCCAGGACGACGTCGCCGACCGCGATCGCCAGGGCGCCGCCAGAACCGCCTTCGCCGGTGATGACCGTCACGATGGGGACGCGCAGGGAGGTCATCACCGCGATATTCCGCGCGATCGCCTCGGCCTGGCCGCGCTCCTCGGAGGGTGCATCCGGGGCGGCCCCGGGCGTGTCGATGAAGGTGACGACCGGCAAGCCCAGGCGCTCCGCCATCTTCAATAGCCGTCCGGCCTTGCGGTAGCCCTCCGGATGGGGCATCCCGAAGTTGCGACGGATGTTCTCCTCCACCTCGCTGCCCTTCTGGTGGCCGATGAAGACGCAGCGATGCTCGCCGATGGTGGCGAACCCGCCGACCAGGGCCGGATCGTCACCGAAGAAACGGTCCCCGTGCAACTCGACCACCTCGGTGGCCATGGCGTTGATGAGCTCGAGCGTGTGGGGACGCTCGACATTGCGGGCCATCTGCACGCGCGCCCAAACCGCCTCCCTGAGGGCCACGTCATCGACCGGCTCTGGCACGCTGCTCGTCGGGGCCACGCCCACGGCGGACTCCACGGCCTCAGCCACGGGTGGACTCCGCATCGGCACTGGCGGCCGATCGTGAGCGGCACCAGGCTGGCGTTCAGGCTGCGGCTCGGGTCGAGGCTGAAGGTAGCGAAGGAGGCGCGCCAGCTCATCGCGCAGGTCCGCCCGACTGACGACGAGGTCGACGAAACCATGTCTGAACAGGAACTCCGAGCGCTGGAAGCCCTCGGGCAGCTCATCACCGGTGGTGCCCTGCAGCGACTCGCGCGCCGGCGAACCCGATGAGCGCGTTGGGCTCCGCGATGTTGACGTCACCGATGGCGGCGAACGAGGCGAACACGCCCCCTGTCGTCGGATCGGTCAGGATGCTGATGTACGGGCACCCCCTCCATCGCCAGACCGCTCGACCGCGGCACAGGTCTTGACGAGCTGCATCAGGGCGAGCGTGCCCTCCTGCATGCGCGCTCCACCCGACGTGCTGATGGCGACGAACGGGATCCGCTCCTGGAGCGCCGCCTCGGCCGCACGGGTGATCTTCTCGCCCACCACGGAGCCCATCGAGCCACCCATGTAGGCGAAGTCCATGGCGCAGATGGAGATGCGCCGCTCGTCGATGGTGCCGTAGCCCCAGACGGCCGCGTCGCGGATGCCGGTCTTCGCCTTCTGCTCCTGGACACGGTCCGGGTAGGTCTTGAGGTCGACGAAGCCGAGCGGGTCGAGCGACTCGAGTCCGGCGTCGTGCTCTTTGAAGCTATCGGAGTCGAGCAGGCTACCCCAGGCGGCGGTCGACACGCAGGCGGAAGTGATGCCCACACTTGGGGCAGACACGCTGGTTCTGCTCGAGCTGCTTGTTGTAGATCATCTCGCTGCAGCCCGGACATTTGGTCCACAGGTCGGACCGCGACGATTCCGGGCGGGGGCGGAAGGGCCAGCTGGATGGGCACTACAGCATCCCTCCCGACGAACGGGAGCGTCGCCACACGACGAGGGCGGCGCCGGCGATGGGCAGCGCCAACGACACGCCGGAGGCGATGGCACCTCCGGCCACCAGACCGCGACGTCGTCGTTCGACAGCACCGGCGGGAGCGGCCTCATCGGGGACCGAGGCATTCGGGGCGGCGTTGACGAAGGCCGGACGGATGGGCGTCGGTTCCGGATGGGTCACGCTGTCCCCCAGCCGACAAGCGGCCGCCAGGCGCGCGGCCAGCAGTTCTTCGAAGCTGAAGCGCGGATGCAACCGCGGCAGTGCGTCACGCAGCAATCGGGCCGTGGCCGCCAGCTCCCCGTCCACGTCCGGTCGCGGGACGTTCGGTTCCCGCAGCAGCCTGTCGATGGTGTGGTCGAGCTCGGCGGCGGTCTCGCGGGCTCCCGTCATGACTCCAGTCGCCGCCGCACCGAAACCAGCGCGCGGTGGATGAGCACTCGGACCGAGCCCTCGGACTTGCCCATGATCTCGCCGATCTCCCGAGCACTGAGCTCGTTGACGAAGCGCAGCACCACGGCCTGGCGCCGCGCCGGCGGAAGCTCCATCACCGCGGCCAGCGCGCGCTGGGCTTCGAGGCGTGTCTCGGTGGTGGCGGCGGGATCGTCGGGCGCGCGCAGGTCGAGGGCCAGCTCGATGGGGTCCTCGGGGTGACGGCGATCGCGCCGCCGCTGGTTGGAGATCACGTTGCGGGCGATGGCGTAGAGCCAGACCTTGAAGGTCGACTCCTGGCCCTGACCCTGCTCGCGGAATCGGGGCAGCGCCGTGAACGCCTTCAGGAACACCCCCTCGGTGATGTCCTCTGCGAGGTGTGGATCACGGGTCTCGTAGAGCGCCAAACTGTAGATCTGTGCCACGTACTTCCGATACAGCTGCTCGAAGGCGCCGGGGTCCCGCTTGGCAGCCTCGACTGCCGCCCGATCCGCATCGAACGGAACGACGACAGCCGTAGCCTCGATACGCCCTCTCCCCTTCCAAAACACCGGGGAAGTCTAGCCGTTACAGGCGCTTGGCCGCGTCATCCACCGCGCAGCGCACGACATCGCCTACGGCGATGGCGCTCAGGGGCCGGCCCGGCCCGGTGCGCACCAGCAATGACCCCGAGTCGCGATCCACGCCTACGGCTGTGCCCGTGACGGCTCCGCTGCCGGTCTCGACGTCCACCTCGGCGCCGGTGGTGATCTGCGCGTCAGCCCAGCGCAGGCTGTCGAAGTGACCGGCTCGCAGTCCCTGATAGAGCGGCTCGAGCCGCTCCAGCCAGGCCGCCAACAGGGCGTCGCGATCGATGCGACGGCCTCCGGAGGCTTCCGAGAGGCTCCACATGGAGTCGGCAAGGTGG
This sequence comes from uncultured Chloroflexia bacterium, assembly GCA_963705425.1. Classification (GTDB taxonomy): domain Bacteria; phylum Chloroflexota; class Limnocylindria; order Limnocylindrales; family CSP1-4; genus JAFMJV01. Next base: position 94,067 of record CAVPJO010000009.1, read on the forward strand.
CTCGGGTACTCGCTCGCGGACCAGTCCACGTTGACCCCGATGCCGACCACCGAGGTGGCCACGTGGTCGCCGGCCAGGCTGCCCTCGGTGAGCACGCCGGCTACCTTGCGCAGGCGCCCGTGGTGCACCGCGATGATGTCGTTCGGCCACTTCAGGGCCAGTCGGTCGGCGGTCGGGCCGAGCAGCGAGGTTGCGGCGCCGAGCATGGCGATCGAAGCGACGGCTGGCAGGCGCCAGGCCCGTGCCGCGGGCAACTCAGTGGGCCGGAACCCGGCCGAGACCAACAGGGAGCTGCCCGGTCGGTCCTGCCACAGCCGGTCGAGACGTCCGCGTCCGTCGGTCTGGACATCAGCGACCGCGAGGCAGACCTCATCAGCACCCTCGTCGAGCCAGCCCCGTACGATGGCCTGCGTGGATGCGACACGCCCGAAGCGCTCCACTCGGGAGACGAAGCCCGAGCCGTCGGCGGGCGCGGTCAGATCAGCCAGCGGGGACCTCCTTGGCAACCCCGACCGTCTCGGGCTCTTGCAGCCGGAAGGTGCGGTGGATGGCCTTGGCCGCAGCGTCGATCTGATCCTCGGCGATGATGCAGGTGATGCGGATCTCCGAGGTCGAGATCATGCTGATGTTGATGCCTTCGTCGGCGAGCGCCCCGAACATCTGGGCGGCGTAGCCAGGATGGTTGTGGATGCCCTCACCGACGATGGAGACCTTGGCCACGGCCGCATCGGTCTGAACCGCCTCGAAGCCGAGCTCCCTGGAGAGCAGCTCCAGCAGGCGCTCGGTGCGGGCCACGTTGGCACGCTCGACCGTGAAGGACATATCCGTGCGGCCATCGTGGCCGACGTTCTGCACGATCATGTCCACGTTGAGGCCCTGGTCGGCCATGGGTTCGAAGATGGCCTTGGCGATGCCCGGGCGGTCGGGCACGCCGACGATGGTGATCTTGGCCACCTTGCGGTCGAGCGCCATGGCCCGAACCTTGTCTCGCAGCTCCACAGCGGAAACCTCCTGGATGCTGGTGCCTGGGTGCTCGCTGAACGTGGAGCGCACCCTGATGACGACGTCGTTGACCCAACCCAGCTCGACGGCACGCGTCTGCATGACCTGGGCGCCCTGATGGGCCAGCTCGAGCATCTCCTCGTAGCCGATGGTGGGGATGAGTCGCGCATCGGGGACGACGCGCGGATCGGTGGTGAAGATGCCTTCCACATCGGTGTAGATCTCGCAAGCGTCAGCCCCGAGCCGGGCCGCCAGCGCGACGGCCGTGGTGTCGGAGCCACCGCGACCGAGCGTGGTCACCTCAGCGGTAGCGTAGGACTCATCGGTGGAGCCCTGGAAGCCGGCCACGATGACCACCCGGCCCCGCTCGATCTCGCGGCGGATGCGCGCCGGGTCGATGTTGGCGATGCGCGCCCGCCCGTGGCTGCTGTCCGTGCGGATGCCGGCCTGCGGACCGGTCAGCGAGATGGCCTCGATGCCCTGAGCGTGCAAGGCCATGGCCACGAGCGTGCCGCTCATGTGTTCACCGGTCGCCAGCAGCAGGTCCATCTCGCGGGCATCGGGCTGGTCGGTGATGGCCGCCGCCAGCTCGGTGAGGTGGTCGGTGGTATCGCCCATGGCGCTGACCACGACCACGAGGTCGGCGTCCTCTCGGCGATCGCGTGCGATGCGCCCGGCGACGTGACGGATACGCTCGGCGTCGGCCAGCGACGAACCGCCGTATTTCTGAACGATGAGACGGGCCATGCGTGGAGTCTACGCGAGGGCGGGCGGCGACCCGATGGGCCGGACGTCACCATGCTCGATGACGCGCGCACCCTCGGCCCGGACCCCCTGCACCGAGGCCCGCCCGGTCATGCCCAGCGACTGCGCCCGGCGCTCCATGGCCGCCGCGATGGTGGCCGCCGCGACCGCGTCATCGCTGAAGGCGATGACGGTCGGACCGGCGCCGGACAGGCAGGCACCCAGAGCGCCGGCTGCCAGAGCGGCCTCGATGAGATCCGGCAGCTCGGGGTAGGCGCTGGCGCGGTAGGGCTCGTGCAGTCGGTCGATGGTGCCGGCCGCGAGCAGGTCCAGTCGGCCCTCACTCAAGGCCGCTACGGTCAGCGCCGCCGCGCCGACGTTGTGGACGGCATCGGCAAAGGGCACCGTCTCCGGCAGGGCCGCCCGCATGGCCGCGGTGGAGAGATGCATGTCGGGGATGTACAGCGCGGCCAACAGGTCTCGAGGCGGCTCCAGCCGGATGGCGCGTGGCTGCCCGCCGACCTGGGCCACCACGCAGAGGCCACCGTAGACGGCCGCGGCGGCATTGTCGGCATGGCCTTCGGAGGCGCTGGCCAGCTCGAGGATGCGCTCGAGACCGAGCGCGCCGTCGAGCAGTGCATCGGCCGCCACCAGCGCGGCCACGGTGGCCGAGGCCGATGATCCGAGGCCGCGCGTGACCGGGATGTGGTTGTCCATGCGCACCTGCCAGCCGGCGCCTTCGGGATCGAGCCCGCCGGCGGCCAGGCCCTCGAGCAGCGCGCTGACGAAGCGGTTGCGACGGCCGGTCGGCAGGTACCCGGCGCCCTCCCCGCGGACCTCGACATGGATGGCCGGTCGGTGGTCGGCAGGGACCGCCCGCAGCTCGATGTAGGTCGCCAGGTCGAGGGCCATGGAGAGGGCATCGAAACCGGCGCCGAGGTTGGCCGTGGTAGCCGGCACGTCGATGCCGACGCTGCGCCCCACGAGGTCCGCGCCGGAGCGCACGGCGCTCACCAGCCGAGGCTGCCGCGCACGGCCTCGACGCTGGCCTCGGCTTCGAGGGGCGGATCGACCAGACGCATGCCCGTGTCCGGATCTTTGAGCCCCAGACCGGTGAGCACGGCCACGATGGTGGCACCGGGGTCGATGCGACCGGCAGCGAGGGCCTTGCGGATGCCGGCCACCGAGGCGGCGCTGGCCGGCTCGCAAAAGATGCCCTCCATGCGCGCGATATCGCGGTAGGCGTCGAGGATCTCCTCGTCGCTGACGGCATCGATGAAGCCACCCGATTCGTCGCGAGCGGCCAGGGCCAGGTGGCCACTGGCCGGCCGGCCGATGCGGATGGCCGTGGCGATGGTGTGCGGTTCGTCGAAATCGTGACCCTGCACCAGCGGCGAGGCACCCTCGGCCTGGAAGCCGATCATCTTGGGCATCGTCTCCACGAAGCCCGCCTCGCGGAACTCCTTGAAGCCCTTCCAGTAGGCCGTGATGTTACCGGCGTTGCCGACCGGGATGGCAAGGTAGTCGGGCGCGCCGCCGAGGTCCTCGCAAACCTCGAAGGCAGCCGTCTTCTGGCCCTCGATACGGTACGGGTTGACCGAATTCACGAGCTCGACCGGGTAGTCGGGGTCGCGTTCCGCGGTCAGCTCGCGGACGATGCGCAGAGCAGCGTCGAAATTACCGTCGACGGCCACCACGCGGGCACCCACGGCCTGGCCCTGGAGCATCTTGCCGGCCGCGATCTTGCCCTTGGGCAGGACGATGACGGCCTCGATCCCGGCCGAGGCCGCATAGGCCGCGGCCGAGGACGAGGTGTTGCCGGTCGAGGCACAGATGACCGCCCGCGCACCCTCCTCGATGGCTTTGGCCACGGCCACGACCATGCCACGGTCCTTGAACGAGCCGGTCGGGTTCTGGCCCTCGATCTTGAGATGCAGCGCCGGCACGCCGAGTGCGCGCCCGAGGTTGTGCGCATGCACGAGCGGCGTGAAGCCCTCGCCCAGGCCCAGCGACGGCGTCCTGCCGGTGATGGGCAGGAAGTCGGCGTAACGCTCCATCAGTCGCGGGCGGCGGCCGGGGCTCGAGGGCTCGGCCGGCCGCTGAGGCGCGGCCCCGCTGATGCGCATCTCCTAGGCCTCCGGCAGGACGGGATAGACGGTGATGGGGCGGTCGAAGAGACCCAGTCGGGCGACCATGGCGGTGAGCGTCCTGGGCTTGCTCACGAAGCCCTCATCGGTGCTGGCCAGAGCCAGCTCCTTGACCGAGTCGGGGAAGCCAGCCGCGCCGAGTCCCTCGATGACGACCAGCCAGCCGCGCTCGCCGGCGAGGTCGTCGCTGAGCTCCAGATCACCGGCCGCAGGCAACCCCGCCCACGTCGAGCCGGCGCCGCCGGCCAGCGCCAGGACATCGGCGAGGACGGCACTCGAGGTTGCCGGGCCACCCGCGCCGGGACCGGCCATGGAGACGCGACCAGCGCGATCGGCGCCGAACTCGACGAGGTTGGTGACACCCGCGGCCCTGCCCAGCGGCGACGCGGCAGCCACGGCCATGGGCGTGACCGCAGCCTCGAGGCCGCTGTCGACGCGTTGGGCGCGTGCCACCAGCTTGAGAGCCATGCCCAGGCGAGCGGCCACGCTCAGGTGGCTGCGCTTGACGCCGGTGATGCCGGGCGAGGCCTCGCCACCCAGAGCCGGCGCGCTGCGGCGCACGGCGTCGATGTCGATCCAGCCGTCCCAGGCGAGGCGGGAGAGCAAGACCAGCTTGTAGGCGGCGTCATAGCCCTCCACGTCGCTGCTGGCATCGGCTTCGGCATAGCCACGAGCCTGGGCCTCGGCCAGCACGTCGCCGTACTCGCGGGCGTCCGAGGCCATGGTACTGAGGATGTAGTTGGTGGTGCCATTGAAGACGCCCCGAACCCAGTCGATGCGGTTGGAGCAGAGCTCGCCGACGAGCGGGCCGAGCACGGGCACTCCGGCCATGACCGCGGCCTCGAAGCGCAGCGACACACCGGCCTCGCGCGCGGCCTCCTCCAACTCCTTGCCGCGGCGCGCCACCAGGTCCTTGTTGGCCGTGACCACGCTCTTGCCGGCCGCGAAGGCCGCGAGCACAGCCTCACCCGCGACGCCGGCGCCACCGATGACCTCGATGACGAGCTCGACGTCGTCACCAAGCAACTCGTGGTAGTCGCTCACCTGGCGCACCTCGGCCGGGATGTGCAGACCACGGTCACGTTCGAGGTCGAGGTCAGCGATGCCCACCAGCCTGGGGATGCCATGGCCGCGGGCGGCCACAGCGGCGCCCCATTCGGGGTCCAGCAGTCGGTCGGCGACGGCCGTGCCCACGGTGCCCAGGCCGAAGAGGGCGATGCGGGGACCGGTCGCGGCGGGCGGCGGTGTAGGCTCGGGAACGGGATCGGGTGTCGCGTTCGTCATCTCAGGGGCATCATGATCCATGACCCGATCGTAGCGCAGGGCTCGCCTGCTAGAGTCGAGCGCCGGCACGATCGGTGACCCCACCTCACCCAGCTACACCAGCGAGCACATGACCGACATCAGCACCCAGCCCACCAGCAGCGCCAACCCGGAGCCCGGCAGCGGCCGCGTGTTCTCCGGCGTGCAGCCCTCCGGCCTGCCACACATCGGCAACCACCTCGGCGCCTTCCGCAACTACATCGCCATGCAGGACGGTTTCGAGGCCATCTACTGCATCGTCGACTACCACGCCCTGACCTCGACCCACGATGCCGGGCTCATCCGTCGCAACACGAACGAGATGGCCCTGGGCTTGCTGGCACTGGGACTCGACCCGGAGCGCGCGGTGCTGTTTCGGCAGTCCGACCGCCCCGAGCACATCGAGCTGATGTGGCTGCTCGCGTCGGTCACCCCCAGCAGCTGGGTGGAGCGCACGCCGTCGTTCAAGGAGAAGCGCCGCAACCAGCCCGACGACGTCAACCTGGCACTGCTCAACTACCCCGTGCTGCAGGCCGCCGACATCGCCATCTACAAGGCCGACTATGTCCCCGTGGGCAAGGACCAGGCGGCCCACCTCGAGCTGGCGCGGGAGATCGTGCGCTCCTTCAACAGCCGCTACGGCGAAATCTTTCCCGAGCCCCAGGCCGTCTTCAGCGAAGCGCCTGTGGTGAAGGGCACCGACGGCGCCAACAAGATGTCCAAGTCGCTCGGCAACGTCATCGAGATCTTCGCCGAGGAGGACGTCATCCGGGGGCAGATCATGAGCATGGTCACCGACACGCAGCGGCAACGTCTCAGTGATACCGGCCGGCCGGAGGTCTGCAACGTCTGCCAGATGCACAGGATCTTCAGCCCCGACGACTACGAGGCCATCTGGGATGGCGAGCGCAGCGCTACCACCGGCTGCGTCGCCACCAAGTCCTTGCTGGCCGAGCGCATGCTGGGCTACTTCGCCGAGGCGCGCGCGCGCTACCTGGAGCTCAAGGCCCGACCCGGCATCGTCGACGAGGTGCTGGCTGCCGGCGCCCGGACGCTGGCGCCGGCAGCCGCGGACACGCTGGCCGAGTGCCACGAGCTCATGGGCCTGGCGCCGCGTCGCTGACCGCCTCGCCGCGCCCGCCACAGGCACGCTCGATGGCATTCGTGGACCCGGGAGCGCGGGGTAGACTCCGGGCATGATGTCCCGGCTCTTCGAGACCGAGGGGCGCTGGATACGCGCGCTCCTGATCCTGGCCACACTCACCGTGGCGCTCGTCTTCACGGGCCTCGCGGCGAACGTCATCGTCTACTTCAGCGACATCATCCTCATCCTGGTGATGGCCTGGGTCTTCGCTTTCCTGTTGTCGCCGCTCGTGGACGGCATCAAGCGCGTAACGCCGGCAGCGCCCCGCACCCTCGTGGTGGTCGTCGTCTACGGCCTCCTCTTCCTCGTGCTGGCCGTGCTGGGGCTGGTCATCGCCACCCAGCTGGCGAGCTCCATCGTCGACTTTACCGATGAGCTGCCGACGCTGCAGGATCGCATCCCGGAGATCGTCGCGCCGTGGCAGGAGCAGCTCACCGACCTCGGGCTCCAGGTGAACCTGGTGCTCGTCCTCGACCAGGCCCTGCAGGAGATCGCGTCCTCATCCGGCCAGTTCGTACCGGTGCTCCAGGACATCGCCTTCGCCAGCCTGGGCATGCTCGGCAACCTCATGTTCATGATCTTCCTGTCGCTGTTCATCGTCATGGACAAGGAGCGCCTGCTGGGCTTCATCAACCAGGTCACGCCGCCCCGCTACGCCCCAGAGGTGCGACTCTTCCAGACCAGCGTGGCCGCTTCCTTCGGGGGCTTCATCCGGGGCCAGGCCATCCAGGGCCTCGTCTACGCCGCCATCGCGGCGGCGGGCAGCCTCGTGCTGGACATCGACTACGTGCCCCTGACCACGGTGCTGGTCGCCATCTTCCAGTTCATCCCCTTCTTCGGGCCGTTCATCTCGTGGGCGCCACCGGTGGTGGCAGCCATCCTCACGCAGCCTGACGCGCTCATCCCCATCAGCATCATCATGGCCGTCGGCTGGTTCATCACCATGAACCTCGTGCAGCCCCGCGTGATGGCCAGCTCGGTGGGCATCCACCCCGTCGTCGTGCTCGTCTCGGTGCTCATCGGCCTGCGCCTGCAAGGCGTGGTCGGCGCCGTCTTCGCGGTGCCCGTGGCGGCGGTCATCTCCGCCTTCTTCTTCCACTACCTCAACCGCAGCCAGGGCGGCCCGCGCGATGTCACCAGCCGGGCGGCGCGCCGCGTCGAGCAACGCGAAGGACGCCCCGTGCGCGTGCCCACGCCGCCCCAGGTGAGCGCCGCCGCCGCCGGACCGGCCGCACCGGCCGCGACGGCGGAGGCCGATCACAGGGCAGAACGCTCCGAGGAGAGCTCATGAGCGACGACCAGCAGCGGAATCCAGAGCGGGCACACGAACCGCCGTCGTCCCGGGCCGGCCGCGGCGCCCCCGTCGATGCCCTCACCGGCAGCCACGGCGACGAGGGCGAGTTCGGCTCAGCGGAACGCTACATCCCCACGGCGCGGGCCACCCCACGGCGCGCCAAGCCCCTGGACCAGTGGGAGACCCGCCCACGCATCCTCGTCACCAACGACGACGGTATCGAGTCGCGAGGGCTGCTCGCGCTAAAGCAGGCGCTCGATCCCATCGGCGACGTCTACGTCCTGGCGCCCGATACGAACCAATCGGCGGTGGGGCACTCGATGACCTTCATGCGCCCGCTTCGCGTGCGCGAACGCGCGCTCGACGACGGCTCCCGGGGCTGGTCGGTGGACGGCTCACCCACCGACGCGGTCAGCCTCGCCTTCCTTGGCTACTTCGGGGTCAGCTTCGACCTGGTCGCCTCGGGCATCAACTACGGCTCGAACATCGGCGATGACATCACCTACTCGGGCACGGTCGGGGCGGCCATGGAGGCGGTGCTCTCGGGCTGCCCCGCGTATGCCATGAGCCAGCAGATCGAGGGCGGCTCCGACTTCGAGCTGGCCAAGCGCGTGGCCGCCCTGGTGGCCCGCAACGTGCTCGAACACGGCCTCGGCGAGGGCGAGCTCCTGAACGTCAATGTCCCTGCGGTCGCGGCTTCGGCAGCCGTGGACATCGAGCTGACGCGCATGGGCAAGCGCGTCTACCAGGACAAGCTACTGGAGCGTCTCGACCCCCGGGGCACGCCCTACTACTGGTTCGGCGGTCCCCCACCGACCGGCGTGTCCGAGCCTGGCACTGACTTCCACGCGGTGGCCACCGGCCACGTGGCCATCACACCCATCAAGCTGGACCTCACCGATCGCACGCTGCTGGACCGCATCCACGGCTGGGACTGGCGACTGGAAAGGGACACGGCCGACGCCGGCTGAACGGCCACGGGGCGCGGCCGGCGGACAGAGCCCGAGTGGCTAGCGCGAGGCCGTGCGCTCCGCGAGCACGGCCCTGGCCGCGTTGCGGCCGGGCAGGCCGGTGACGCCACCGCCGGGATGCGCACCCGAACCGCACAGGTACAGACCCTGGACCGGCATGCGGTGCCGGGCGTAGCCAAGCAGCGGACGCCAGGCGAACCACTGGTCGAGACCGGGCTCGAGGTGCAGCGGATGCCCTCCGCCCAGCCCGTAATCACGCTCCAGGTCGACTGGGGTGAGCACCTGCCTGGCCACGATCTGGGCCCCGATGCCCGGGGCCGCCGTCTCCAGCGTCTTGACCACCAGATCACCGAGCACCTCGCGCTCCGTCTCCCAGTCACCGTCTCGCAGGGCATACGGAGCACTCTGCACGAGCACGCTCATGACGTGTCTCACGCCTCCCGCCGCCGCGCCGTCGGTGAGCAGCGGGTCGACCAGGCTGGGAATGGTCGCCTCCAGCCACGGAGCCTCGCTGATGCGTCCGTACTTGGCGGCGTCGGCGGCAACGTCGAGGTAGCGCACCGAGGGCGCGATGACGATGCGCCCGCGCAAGCGCATGGCCCCCTCGTCGCCGTCGAGACCCTCGAACGACGGCAACTCCGCGAGGGCCAGGTTGACCTTGGCAGTGGCGCCACGGTCGCGCAGGTTGTCGACCTCCCAGCCCAGCTCTGGGCCGAGGGTCTCGGGATCGACCAGGTCCTGCAGCGTCGTGCGCGGGTCGAGCCCGCTGACGACGATGCCCGCCGCGATCTCCTCGCCGTCGGCGAGGGCCACCCCTGTGACGGCCTCGTGGTCGTCGCGGATAGCCACGACCTCGGCTCCGGTGCGGATGTGGACACCGGCCTCCCGTGCTGCCTGGGCCAGCGCCTCCGCCAGTGCCCCGGGCCCACCGCGCGCGTAGACGGTCTCACCAGCGGCGCCGCCGGCGTTGCCGGCGGAATCGGTGAGCATCACCGCAGAGGTGCCGGCCATATGCGGGCCCATCGCCGTGTAGCGGATGCCACGCGTGGCCAGCATGGCCCGCAGGGCGTCGGACTCGAGGCGATCCTCGAGGTAGTCGGCGATGGACATGGGCAGCATGCGCGTGAACTCACGGGCGAGGCGGGCATCGAGCCGGCGGTAGCGCCAGCCGAAGCGCAGGCCACTGACGAGCACGTCGGCGTTGGCCTCCTTGGTGTCCGGCGGCGTCATCAGCAGCAGCCGCCATAGGGTCGAGGCCAGCGCGCGGATCTCCGCGTCGAACGACTCCCAGGCCGTGCCATCGACGGTCGAGATGAGCGCCAGCTCGGCCGCACTGCGAGCCGGGTCAGCCCACAGCGTGATGGGCCCGCGCTCGCCACCGACCGAGGTCAGCAACGCCGCCGGCTGAACGAGGCGCAGTCCACGGCTCGAGAGCTTCAGCTCGCGGGCCACCGCGGCGGTCAGACGACCGACGGTGTGGGCCAGCGTCGGCACGCGCGCGCCGGGTGCGACCTCGGAGGTACCGATGGCGCCACCGACCGTGTCGCGCTGCTCGAGCAGCAGCGTGGAGAGACCGGCCGCCGCCAGGTAGGTGGCACAGATGAGGCCGTTGTGACCGCCACCGACGATGACGACATCCCAGCGCTCCTCGCTCATGCCGCACCTCCCTTACGCTTGGCTTCGAGGACCTTGAGCGCGGCCAGACGCCCGTTGGCACCCATGATGCCGCCGCCCGGATGGGCGGAGGAGCCCGCCAGCCAGAGGTTCCGGATGGGCGTCGCGAAGCGGCTCCAGCCCGGCACAGGCCGATTGAAGAAGAGCTGCTCGAGCGAGAGCTCACCCTGGAAGATGTTGCCCTCGGTGAGCCCGAGATCGCGCTCCATGTCGAGCGGCGTGACCACCTGCCGATGCAGGATGAGGTCGCGGATGTTGGGGGCTCGCTCGGCGATGACGTCGATGACGGCGTCCCCGAAGGCCTCCTTCTGGTCGTCCCAGGTGCCCTCGGCCAGTTGATACGGCGCGTACTGCACGAAGCAGCTCATGACGTGCTTGCCGGGCGGCGCCATGGTCGGGTCGACCAAGGTCGGGATGATGCTGTCGATGTACGGGCGGCGGCTGAAGCGGCCGGCCTTGGCGTCGTCGTAGGCCCCTTCCATGTAGTCGAGGGAAGGTGAGAAGCTCATGGCTCCGCGCAGGTGCTCACCGGGGCCGGGCAGCGAGGTGAACGAGGGCAGCCCGTCCAGCGCGAGGTTGACCTTGCCCGATGATCCGCGGAAGCGGAAGCGCCGCACCTCGGCTTCGAAGTCGGGGGGCAGCGTGCCCGCTGGCAGCAGGCCCAGGAACGTGCGTCGCGCATCGGTGCTGGCCAGCACGTGATCGGCCAGGATCTCCTCGCCGCTCTCGAGGACCACGCCGCTGGCCAGGCCGTCCCGGGTCATGATCTCGGCCACGGGAGCATCGGTGCGGATCTCGGTGCCCAGCGCGCGGGCCGCGCTGGCGATGGCCGCGGCCACGCCACCGGTGCCACCCTTGGGGATGCCCCAGGCACGGAAGGCTCCGTCGATCTCGCCCATGTAGTGGTGCAGCAGCACGTAGGCCGTGCCCGGCGAGCGCACGCCGAGGTAGGTGCCGATGATGCCCGAGGCGCTCATCGTGCCCATGAGCGGTGCCGTCTCGAACCAGCGCTCCAGGAACTCGGCGGCGCTCATGGTCATCAGCTGGATGAAGGTCAGCTGCTGACGACGCGGCAGCGCACCGAAGTCCTTGACGAGCTCTCCCAGGGCCACGGCATCGCGAGGGTCGGGCCGGCGCGGGTCGGTCGGGGTCATGGCCAGGATGGGCTTGATGAACCGGGCCATCTGCGCCATCAGCTGGCCGTACTCCCCGTAGGCCTCGGCATCGTTGATGGACCAGCGACGCAGCTCGCGCATGGTGTGCGCGTGATCGTCCGTGCGCCACAGGTGATCGCCCTCGACCGGCGTGAACGTGCCGTCGAGGGGCAGGATGTGCAGGCCGTGCTGGGGCAGCTGCAGGTCGCGGATGATCTCGGGTCGCAGCAGGCTGACCACGTAGGAGACGACGCTGAAGCGGAAGCCCGGGAAGACCTCCTGGGTCAGCGTCGCTCCACCGAGCATCTCGCGACGCTCGAGCACGAGCGTCTTCAGCCCACCCTTGGCGAGGTAGGCGCCGCTGATGAGGCCGTTGTGGCCGCCACCGATGACGACCGCGTCGTAGCGTTGTGGCACGTTCTCCTCGCTCGGCGCGCCTCCCCTGCCGGTCGACAGGGACCCCCACGCGCCCTCGGCGATCGACTCGCCGGATGTGTGCCGATGGTACCCGCCACGGCGACTGCGAGTTGGCCGCATCGGCCCCGTTCCGGGCTCGTAGACTCTGGCCATGTCAGTCGGATCAGCCTTTGACGAGCGGGCCCTCGAACTGAACGTCCGACGACAGTGGCGTGAATGGTCGGGGTCTTCAGCTCGAGCGCGTATGCGCCGCACATCGACATCGAATACAACGCTATCCGCAACGCGGCGGCCCTGATCGATGTCTCACCGCTCTTCAAGTACCGCGTCAGCGGACCGGATGCCGGCCGCCTCGTCGATCGGGTCATCACCCGCGACGCCGCAGCCGTCAAGCCCGGTCGCGTCATCTACTACGCCCTGGTGCGACGCCGAGGGTCGCGTCATCGACGACGGCACCATCATGCGGCTCGACGACGGCTCCTGGCGCTGGACCGCGGCCGAAGGCCAGCTGCGCTGGCTGCGGCTGAACGCTCGCGGGCTCGACGTGGAGATCGAGGACCAGACCGACGCCCTGGCCGCGCTGGCCCTGCAGGGTCCGCTGTCGCGCGAGGTGCTCGAGGCGGCGGCGCAGACCTCGCTCGGCGACTGCGCTACTTCGGCCGCCGCGAGCTGAGCATCGGCGGGGTCACCATCGACGTCAGCCGCACCGGCTACACCGGCGACCTGGGCTACGAGCTGTGGATCCAGCCGCGCGACGCCCTGACCGTCTGGGACGCGCTGACCGAGACCGGTGCCGCCTACGCCCTCCGCCCGGCGGGCATCCTGGCCCTCGATGTCGTGCGCGTCGAGGCCGGGCTCGATCATGGCCGGGGTCGACTACATCTCCGCTCACCATGCGCTCATCCCCGACCAGAGCTACTCGCCATACGAGCTGGGCCTGGGCGACCTGGTCGAAGCTGGACAAGGACGTGCCCTTCGTGGGTCGTGGGGCGCTGCGCCGCGAGCAGGCGGCCGGCGGTCCGCCCCGGCGGCTGGTCGGACTGGACCTCGACTGGGCCGACCTCGAGCGGCTCTACGGGAAGCATGGGCTCGCGCCGGCCCTCTCCGCCGAGGCCTGGCGCGAGCGAGATCCCCATCTATGACTTCGGCGAGCAGGTCGGCCGCGCCACCAGTGGCTCATGGAGCCTCGTGCTCAAGAAGAACCTGGCCATCGGCACGGTCACCACGGACCTCGCCGAGATCGGCACCGAGCTGGAGCTGGAGTGGACCGTCGAGGGTGAGCGTGGACGCATCGGTGCCGAGGTCGTGGCGCTGCCCTTCTTCGACCCGCCCGCAAGCGCGGCTAGGGTCCTAGCCCAGCGCAGGCACGAACCGGGGATCGACCTCGTAGACCTCGCGGATGCGCTCCGGCTGAGAGCACGTCCGCAGGTGCGCCGTCAGCGACCACGCGACCCTCGTCGAGCAGCACCAGGCGCGGGAAGAAGTGCGCCGCGAGGGGCAGGTCATGCAGCACCGCGAGCACGGTCAGTCCGTCGGCGGTGAGCCGCTCCAGCAACGAGAGCACCTCCACCTGGTGGCGCAGGTCGAGATGGACGGTGGGCTCGTCGAGCACGATGAGCCGGCCGCCCTGGGCCACGGCCATGGCCACCAGCACCAGCTGCCGCTCGCCCATCGAGAGCTCCCGCACGTCGCGACCGCGCAGCTTGTCGATGCCCACCCGGGTGATGGCGGCATCGGGCCACCTCACGATCGCGCGTCGCTGGGCCCGCTGAAGGGGTTCTCGTGCGGGATGCGGCCGAGCTGCACGACCTCCTCGACACGCATCGAGAAGGGCAGGTCGACCTGGCTGGGCACCACCGAGATGGCCCGCGCGATGGCCGAGCGCTCGATGGCGCCGAGCGAGACACCGTCGAGGGTGATGCCTCCGCTGGTGGGTTCGACCAGTCCGGTGAGGCAGCGCAGCAGGCTGGACTTGCCGGCGCCGTTGGGGCCGATCAGACAGAGGCGCTCTCCCGGCTCGATGTGCAGGTCGATGTCACTGAGCACATCCGTCCGGCCGTAGCGCAGGCCCAGGCCATCGATGTCGATGCGCAGGCCACGCTCGCTCACAGCTGGTACCCCGTGCGGTAGCGACGCAGCAGCAGCACGAAGATGGGTGCACCGATGACGGCGGTGACGATGCCCACCGGCAGCTCCCCGGCCAGCCGTGCACCCAGGTCGGCGATGATGAGGAAGGCGGCGCCGAAGATGGCTGAGAGCGGCAGCACGACTCGGGCATTGGGACCCACGATGAGGCGGATGACGTGGGGCACCACGAGGCCCACGAAGCCGATGAGGCCGGCCAGGGCCACGGCGGCAGCGGTGACCAGTGAGGCCAGGGCGAGCAGGATGACGCGCTCGCGGCGCACGTCGACGCCGAGGTGCAGCGCCGTGTCGTCGCCGAGCAGCAGGCCGTTGAGCGAGCGGGCCCGGGCCAGGATGAGCATGGTGCCGACGACGATGACGGGCAGGCCGATGAGCAGGCTCTGCCAGTCGGAGCCGGACAGGCTGCCCAGCAGGTAGAAGAAGATCTGACGCAGCTGGGAGCCCGACAGATACATGGCCAGGGCCAGGCCGGCCGCCAGCATCGAGCCGACGGCGTAGCCGGTGAGCAGGAGCGAGGTCAGCGTGGAGCGCCCACCACCACCGGCGATGCGGTAGACGAGGCGATGGCGGCCAGCGCGCCGACGAAGGCGAGGATGTTGACGAGGCCGAGGCCCAGCAACGCGATCTGGATGGGGATGAGCACGCCGATGGCGGCCCCGAGGGCCGCGCCGCTGGCGGTGCCCAGCACGTAGGGGTCGGCGAGCGGGTTGCGCAGCAGACCCTGGAAGGTGACGCCGGCCACCGCCAGGCCCAGGCCCACCACGAGCGCGGTCAGCACGCGCGGCAGGCGCAGCTCCATGACGATGGTCTCGGACGACTGAGGCCAGGTGCCGTGCGACGGCCAGCCCAGCCGGTGCGGCGAGGATGGCGACGGTGTCGCGGGCGCGATGTGCACGGTGCCCAGGCCGATGCCGGCCACGATGGCCACGAGCAGCACGACCAGCCCGACGAAGCCCAGCACCACCGGCCGCCGCCGCAGGGCCTCGAGCGAGCCGTGATGGAGCGACGCGCCCTCACGCGCCAGGTCCGGGGTCGTCATGGTCAGGCGGCTCCGGCACATGGCCGGAGCGGGCGGGAAGCCGGCCAGCTCGAGCTCGGGATGGATGGCCCGGGCCAGCGAGGCCAGGCCCTGGGCAAGCGCGGACCGGGGCGCGTCACGGGTACGTCATCGACCGGCACGGACGTCGCCGTCGACGACGGCGGTCATGCTCTCCCAGCCCGGCCGGGCAGCGACGTCCGCCGGACAGACGCCGTAGTTGGCGTCCCCGACGATGATGACCTCCGGATCGGCCACGACGAGCTCCTCGAGCGGGATCGGAACAGGCCGCGGCGTCGCTGGTGGTGATGGGCTCGCCGCCGGCGAGGCTGACCATGTCGGCCACGAAGGAGTCCGGCGCCGGTGCGTAGATCTCCGGCTCGGAGCCGATCTGGTAGAAGGTGCTCGGCGTGCCCTCGGTGGCGGCCACCGCCGCGGCGATGGTCGCGAGCCCCGCCTGCATCTCGGTGGTCAGAGCGATCGGCCTCATCGACCGCGCCGATGGCCGTGCCGATGAGCTCGATGTCGGCCATCACGCTGGGCACGTCCGGCGCGTAGATGACCACCACCGGGATGCCCAGCTCGCGCATCCGGCGATGTCCTCGGGCGGCGTGAAGAAGTTGCCCGCCGCGAGCACGAGGTCCGGTTCGAGCGCCACGACCTGCTCCATGATCACGCCCCCGAAGGTGGCCACCGGGGTCAGCTCGGCGGCCTCGGGCGGGAAGTCGTCCCAGTCGGTGCGGCCGACCAGGCGGTCACCGGCGTCGAGCGCGAAGACGGTCTCGGTGTTGGCCGGAGAGAGGCTGATGATGCGCTGCGGCTCGGCCTCGATGGCCACTGCCGTGCCCTCGTCGTCGACGACGGTGACGGGGAAGTCTCCGTCGCCGCCGTTCGCGCTGGCCAGCCACGGGCGGGGCCGGCGACGAGGGCGACGGTCAACGCGGCGGCCGCCCCCACGGCTAACAGGACGCCCCGGCCACTGGATAGGCCGAGGGCGCCGTCGATGGTCCGTGGATGCATGTGCTTCCCCTTTCTCTCGAAGGGCTGGTGCACGATCCAGGATCACGGCGACCGGACTTCCAGCGCGGCTGGCACTGCTCACCGTAGCGGGACTGTGTCGGAATCTCACCGGCTTCGCGTGATCTGGATCCTGCTCTTGAGTTGTGCTCCGAAGTCTAGCGCGCCCTGGTCGCCGCGGAACGGATAAGTGCGCAGGTAAGCCGCCCTCCGTAGACTGCGCCCGACCGCCTCGACCGCCGGTTCGACCCGCCGGAGGAAGGGCCGTCCATGAAAGGACAGAGGCATGTACGAAGCGATGGCAGTGGCCGATGCATCGCGATGGCGACCGGCCTGATGCTGGCGATCCTGCCAGGCAGCGTCGCGGCCGCGGACAACGAGGACGCGGCCATGCTGCCTCCCTGCGGGGAGGTCGCGGCCTCGGGCGAGGACGACGGCCGGGTAGTGGTGCCCTGGCACGTCGAGCTCGACGACGAGGGTACCGTGGTCGGGCACCGCCTGACCCTTCGCCGTGACGGGGAGGAGACCACGCTGCGGACGGGACGGCGCGGCTTCGCGGTAGTCGTCGGTAGCGACCGCCTGGTCATCGGCGAGCGGGGTGGTGATCGCACCAGGCTCACCATGGTCGACACGCGGCGGGCCTGTCGTCTGTGGACGCGGTCACTGGCCAGGCTGGCCTTCCCGCAAGAACGCCACGTCGAGGGTGACACCCTGCGCTTCACGGCGCATGACCCGCCACCCGCCGCTACGAGGGCACGCTCTCGGTGGACGTCGAGACGGGCGCCACCACCGGCCTGATCGACGGCGAGTGCATCGAGGCTGCCTGCCCAACGATGGCGCATCTCGCCGGGGGCCCTTGAGCCGGCGGGTGCGCCGCGACCCAGTGCCCAGCTTCTCGGCCGGGGGCTGGGCCAAGGACAAGCGGCTGTCGTACCGCTGGAGCACGGCGGGGTGCCACCGAGATGGGCCAAGTCGGCCCTGTGGGCCGCCGCTGACGATGCCCGGCCACGGCGGACGCCCGCAGCCCCCGCTTCGTCTACGACCGCGCTGCGGACAACACCGTCGCCTACACGGGGCATCCTGCCCACCTTCTGCGCGCTACGGCATCGCCTGCGCCGACGGAACATGCCCACCTTCTGGGGGGTGTGGCTCCGACCGCACGGCACCGATTTCGCCTGGGGCATCCTGCGCTGGTGCCAGAGGACCTCGCGGCCCAGGCTGCTTCGACATCCGGCGGGTGGTGCTTCACGAGCTCGGTCACGTCACCGGCCTGAACCACCCCTCCAGCGGCCGGGTTCACGCTCTCGGCGGACGAGACGGTCATGCAGGCCATCACGCCCATGCGACCGCAACCCGGCAGCAGTCGCCACGCCTTCGGCCGCTGCGACGTGGCCACCCTGCAGGAACTCTATGACATGCCTGACAACCAGACGGCCATCTCGACCTGCAACGACGTGGCCACCAGGTTGACCTTGACCACTTCGAAGGCAGCGGTCGATCGCGGGCGACTCGGTGACGCTCACGGCGCGCCTGCAGGTCGCGGACTGGAACGCCTATCGGCAGCTGGCGGGCAATCCCTTGAACGGTCGATCGGTGAAGCTCAAGTACCGGCGCGCCGGCAGCAGCGATGCCTGGCGGACCGCATGGATGCAGTCGCAGTACTCCTCGGGTCGCTACGTGCTGACATCTCGCCGGGTGCCCGCTGGGAGTTCAAGGCCGTGTTCCCCGCCCCCGGGGACGAGGGCCTGCGCTCAGCCGCTCGGAGGATCGTGGAAGTGAGGGTCAGGAAGTGACTATCCCTCGTCTCAGCTGGACCGCGCTCATGCTCAGCCTGATGGTGCCCCTGGCCGGTGCCCCCGGACTCGCCGATCGATCCGTCGGCAGCACCCCAGCTCGAAACGGTGGCCGCCCCGCGGATCTGGCTGAAGGGACCCTTCGGGACGGTGCTCGGAGCGACCCGCTGAGCCCGCCGGCGCCGCACCCGGAGACAGCCGCTCGACATTCGATGCGCGGGGCGCCCCTGCATGCTGGGCGCGGATACCCCGCTCGAGGACCTGACCGTGGTCTCGGTCGTCGCCGAGCACCAGACGGGGCGGCGCCAGCCGAACGACTCTCGACCGCGCGACGGAGTTCGAGGGCCAGACACCGTGGGCGTCAGCGTCATCGTGGCCACCGTCCAGACCGATCGATACGGCACCAGCGAGCACGCCTGGCTGGTGGCCGTGCCCGACCGCGAGGCGATCCCGTGGCGCTCTTCGACATCCCGGGACCGCGGGTCGAGCTCGTATCGGAGGCGGGCAGCATGCCCAGGCGAACCGGGCCATGGCTGCTACGCCTATCTCTGCGTGGAGGCCGGCGACCGACCGCCCACCAAGGCGCTCGAGGCGTTGCCGCTGGCGTCGGTGAGGCACCCTCGCTGCGCCTCGGCGACGGCTCAGCCATCACGGCCTGGAAGGGACGTTGGAGCCTCTGGCAGCACCCGATCGGAGCGGTCCGTCGCCCACGGGGACGCCCGACGTGCACGGCGGCCCACGGCGGCACTGGCCGGGCTCGAGCCGACCGCCGCCGGCGAGTGGCTGCTCGAGCTGCAGGTCGTGTTCGACCGCGATCGCGGTTGGCAATGGACGGTCTACCGGCTCGTCGTCGGAGTAGCCGGCAGGCCGGGTCGTCGGGCTCGTGCGGCGCTTAGGCGTCCTGGAGCTCGACGCGTCCCCCTCGAGCGCCACGACCTCCTCGCCTCGGACCCGGGGAACAGCGACGTCTGGCGCTCCTCGGGCAGCATCACGCCCAGGATCTCCTGGAGCGCCAGGATGTGGGCGCAGGTCTTCCAGCTCTCGAAGTAGTGGCAGTTGCACTGCCAACCATCGGCGTCGAGGGTGACGCGGTGGGCATCGTTGTCCCCCGCGAAGGTGACGCTCAGGCGCTCGACGGTGATGCGATCACGCTCTCGCGCGTACCGGTGCGCCTTCTCGATCTTGCCGATGACGCTGGAGTGCATCGATCTCCACCTCCTGCCTGCCGATGTCCGCTCGGAGGCCCTACTGCGGTGCCGGGCGAGGCCTGGGCAGCCCGCTCGACCGGTCACCGATCCCTGTCTTCCTAGACTAGCGAGTCCGCCAAGAAGCGACAGAGCCGAAGGTCTACTCGACGTCGGCCTGATCGGCCAGGGCGAGCTGCTGCTTGATGTGGTCGATGACCCCGATCGGAGCTGGATCGACCGCGTAGGTGAAGGCCACGTAGACGCTCACGAAGTCACCCATGGTGATGGCGCGAGAGCGCCTGCCCCAGCCGGCCCTCGCCGCTGGCCTGGACGACCTGGTGCGAGATGTGGGCGGTCCCGAGGAGATCGCCGATGAGCCTGGCGCGAAGGACGTTGCGAGGGTGGTCAAGCTCACTCTTGAGGAAGACCACGTAGAGGTGATCGCGCAGCGACTCGGGCTGCTCGAAGCCGACCACGGTGTTGTGCGTCGCCTCCGGCAGCTCCTCGAAGGCCGCGGTGGCCTTGCCGTTCTCGTTGAGCTGCGTCTTCCAGCGCCGCGCCACCGGGGCCAGGAAGCCGCTGGCGGTGACGAGCACGAAGCGGTCCAGGAGCGACCAGGCCAGCTGCTTGGCGGGGTTGTCCGCCGTGGGCACGTCTGGCCTGCAGCGAGCCACCATCTCCCGGGCCGCAGCGACGCCGGCCGCGATCTCGGTCTCATCGAGCTCGAGCACGCCGGCCCTCTCGAGGATGCCGGCCAGGATGCCCATCGAGTAGCCCACCGAGGAGCGTGGCGTGCCACGGGCCGGGAACGTCGCCAGTGGCAGACCGGCTGCCTCGGCGACGTTCTTGAGCGGCCCGCCGGTGGTCACCACGACGACCGGGCAGCGGCGCTCCAGCGCCGTCGCGAGCGCGCTGATCGTCTCCTCGGTGCCGCCGCTCTTGGAGCTGGCGATGACGAGCGTGTCCGGGCCCACCCAGGCCGGCAGGTCGTAGCCGCGGACGACCTCGACCGGGACGCTCAGGCGATCGGACCAGATGCCCTTGACCAGGTCGCCGCCGATGGCCGAGCCACCCATGCCCAGGATGGCCACGGACCGCGGTGCCGGCCAGGGCAGCTCGAGATCACGCGAGATGCGCCAGGCCTCGTCGACCTGATCAGGGAACTCGGCCACGAAGCCGAGCATGCCCTCGGGGTCCGCCCGCGCCATGGCGGCGGTGTCATCGAGGATGTCGAGGTGCTCTTGCGGTTCGGCCATGATCTCGGCGTTCCTCCCTAGCCGTTGACCATGGCGCCGCCCTCGGCCAGGAGAGCGTCCCGCAGCTCCGCGCTGCTGGCCTCCGCGTAGACGCGCACGAGCGGTTCGGTGCCGCTGAAGCGCACCAGCAGCCAGGAGCCGTCATCGACCCAGAACTTGAAGCCATCGCCGGTGTCGAGCGCGACCGTGCGCACGACCGGCCGCCCACCCAGCGGCCGGGCGAGTGATCGCCGAGCTCGACGAGCAGCCGGGCCTTGAGCGCCGGGTAGGAGGCCCGATCGGTGTGCACGTCGTCGCGCAGGTAGAACGAGGGCCCGGCGATGTCGTGCAGGTGGGCCACGGCCTCCGAGACCGACTGGCGGCCGGCCGCGCGCTCGCGCACGAAGAGGTCGAGCAGCAGCAGGTCGGCGTAGATGCCGTCGCGCTCGGGCAGGTGCATGCCGAAGCCGTAGCCCCCCGATTCCTCGCCGCCCATCATGGCCCCGGTCTCGATCATCCTGGGTCCCACGAACTTGAAGCCGACCGGCGTCTCGTAGACGGGCACGCCGTAGCGCTCACCCAGGCGGAAGGCCATCGCGGTCTCGTTGATGGTCGAGACGACCGGGGCCCGCTCGCCACGGTGCTCGAGCAGGTAGTACATCAGCAGGCCCATGCACTGCAGCTGATGGATGAAGACGCCCTGCTCGTCGACGGCTCCGGCACGGTCAGCGTCTCCGTCGAGCAGCAGGCCGAGGTCGTAGCCGCCGTCGCGCACGCGTTCGAGGGCCTCATCGATGTGCGGCCGGATGGGCTCCGGGTTGACACCGCCGAACCAGGGATTGCGCTCGCTGTGGATCTCGTCGACGACGATGCGGCCACCCGCGAGGAGGCGGCCGATCCAGCCGGCGCCGGAGCCGTACAGCGGATCCACCAGCACGCGCATCTCTTCGGCCCGCAGACGGTCGAGGTCGAGGGTGCGGCGCACGAAGGCCTCGTAGCCGGCGTAGGGATCGAAGTACTCGACCAGCCAGCGGCCTCGGCCTCGTCGAAGGGCCGTCGCGGCGGCGACTCGTCGGCGCGGGCAGCGATGACCCGCTCGACCGTGGCGAGGATGTCCGGGATCGGCGGCTGCACCGCTCGGCGACTTGATCTTGAAGCCGTTGTCCGTCCACGGGTTGTGGGAGGCGGTGATCATCACCGCGCAGGCCGCGCCCCGCTCGCACGACCTCGTAGGAGGTCATCTGCGTGGGGATGGCCTCGGCGGCGAACAGCACCGGGATGTCGTGGGCCAGCAGCACCTCGGCCGCGGCGGCCGCGAAGTGCTCGCTGGCGAAGCGTCGGTCGTAGCCGACCACGACACCCTTCGCCACGCGTGCCCTGCTCGATGACCCACTCGGCCACGCCCTGCGCGCAGCGGCGCACGTTGTCGTAGGTGTACTCCTCGCCGATGCGGGCGCGCCAGCCATCGGTCCCGAAGACGATGGGCTGGAGCGGCAGACGGTGATGCGGACACGGTCGATGGCCCTCCTCGCCTCCTCGCGTGACGACCTCGACGTGCGGGCCGGACGCGCACGATGGTACCGCGCCCCATCGCTAGACTTGCGCCGCAGGCACAGACGACGGAAGGGAGCACGTGGCCGGCACGTCACGGGTGACACCGACACCGAGACCGCGGCCGCCTGGCTGCGCGCGCGACGACGCCGCAGCCGCCCATCTTCGTCATCGGTTCGCCCCGCTCGGGGACCACGCTGCTGCGCCTGATCCTCGACTCACACCCGCGCATCTCCTGCGGGGAGGAGACGCACTTCCTGCGTGACCTCGAGTCCATCGTGGGGCGCCACTGGGACCTCGTCGCCAGCTACGGCCTCGAGCGCGCGTGGTGGCTCGGCGGATCCGGGGCCTCTATGCCGACTTCCAGGCCGAGGTGCTGGCGCCGCTCGGGCAAGGTGCGCTGGGCCGAGAAGGACCCCACCTACACGCTGCACCTGCCCTTCATCGCGGAGCTCTTCCCCGAGGCCCTCTACGTCCACCTGCTGCGCGATGGCCATGACGTCGTGGCCAGCTTCCGCGATCGCTGGGGCTACCGCTCCGCGGCGCGCGCAGCGCGCACCGAGTGGGCGCGCTACGTCAGCGCCGCGCGCGCGTTCGGGGCGCGACTGCCCGCGGAGCCGCTTCCTGGAGCTGCGCTACGAGCGACCTCGTGGCCGACCCCGAGAGCGAGACCCGGCGGCTCTTCGCCTTCCTCGGCGAGGACTGGCAGCCGGCCGTGCTGCGACTTCGATCCGGCCGAGCACACCGCCACCGAGCGCTACCGCTGGTTCACCGCGCAGCGACGGGAGGCCGGCGGCGAGGGCGCCACCATCTACCGCTCGCGGGTGGGAGCCGGCGGCCGCTCGCTCGACCCCTTCCTGCGCACGCTGCTGCGCCGCCGCCACGGGGCGCTGCTGCGGAGCTGGGGTACCTCGACGACCACGACTCGGCATGACCCCGGGCAGCCTCTCCGGGTCGGCTTCCTGCACGTGGGGCGGGAGCGCAGCGGCCTGCGCCGCTACGGCCACATCCTCGCCGCCGAGGCCGCCACGCGACCGGACCTCGAGGTCATCGAGAGCGACGTCGGCGGTCGTGATGCTTCGTGGCCGGAGCTGCGCGGGCAGCGCGCCGGCTGCGCGACGGCGACGTCGTCCACCTGCAGTGGAAGCTCGCCGACTGGGACCCGCGCTTCGGAGGCATGCCGCGTCTCGAGGTCGTGCTGCAGTCGCTGCGTCGCCCGCTGGTCGTCACCATGCACGATGTCTTCGTCCCGCAGGGCCGCTGGGAGCGCGCCTGTCACCGGCGGCCCTGGGCCTGCGCCGCCTGGGCCGCGCCGCGGCCAGCCTGGTGGTCCATGCCGAGGAGGAGCGTGGCCGTCTCGGCGGCCTGGTGCCGGCGGCCAAGGTCGAGGTGGTGCCCCACTTCGTCGAGGTCCGCCCGCAGCTGCCCGACCGTGCCGCAGCACGCCAGGCGCTCGGGGTCGCCGACCATCGCGTCATCACCCTGCTCGGCTACATCACCAAGCGACGTGGCCACCGCCTCGTCATCGACGCCCTGGCCGAGCTGCCCGACGATGTCACGGCGCTCTTCGTCGGCTCCACCATCGAAGGCCGCGACCACGTCGGCCGGGCGCTCGAGGACACGCCGTGCGAGATCGGTGTCGCCGAACGCGTCCGCTTCCTGGGCTACCTGCCCGAGGGCGAGCTCGAGCAGGTCCTGGTGGCCACCGATGTCGCCCTCTGCCCCTTCCGGGCGATGTCGGCCTCGGGAGCGCTGGCCACCTGGTTCTCCGCCGGACGACCCATCGTCACCTCGGACCTGGCGCCCTTCCGCGAGCTCGAGCGCTGCACCAGGCGCGCTGCACCTCTTCCAGCCGTACGAAGCGGGCCCGCTCGCGCGCTGCATCAGCTCCACGCTGGAGGCCGCCGGCGACGACCCCGATGCCGACGTCGAGGCCCTGGCGCAGCGACTGCCCACGCCCCGCATCGTGGATCGCTACGTCGGGCTCTATCGGGCAGCCGCCACTCGTCAACGGGGCCGGGGTCGCCTGGGCGGATCGCTCTAGAGCAGGTCGCTCTTCTCGTCCTTGAGCCGGTCGACGACCTGCTTGACGTCCTGGGCCGCCTCGAGCGAGATGACCAGCAGGGCATCGGGCGTGTCGACGACGACGACGCCCTCGAGCCCGACCACGGCCACGGTACGCCCGCCGGCCGCGTGCACGAGCACGTCGCGCCCGCCGATGTCGATGACCCGCGCCGACGCCTCGGTGGTGACAACGGTGCCCTCGGTGCGCCGCGGTGCTCGCGCAGCGCCGACCACGAGCCGAGGTCGCTCCAGCCGATGGAGATGGGCACGACCGCCACCTGGGCCTCGACCGAGGCCGGCTCCAGCAGCGCGTAGTCGATCGAGGTGGCACGGATGGCGTAGGTGTCGGTCATCGCCTCGCCCGGCCAGCCCGCCTCGCCCGTCGGCGGCGCCGAGGCCAGCCAGTCGCGGATGGGCTCGCTGATGTCGGCGGAGTAGCGCTCCAGGCCAGCCAGGCCGCGGCGCGGCGCCAGACGAAGATGCCGGCGTTCCAGAACGCTGGGCCTCAGGCGATGAGCTGCTCGGCGCGTTCGGGGCTGGGCTTCTCCTCGAAGCGCTCGACGCGGAAGGTGTCGCGTCCGGCGTGCTCGGTCGCCTCTCCCCCGGCGAGGATGTAGCCGTAGCCGGTCGCGGGCTCGGTGGGCTCGATGCCCAGCGTGACGATGTCGCCACCAGCCGCTCGCTCGGCGGCCGCGGCCAGGGCTGCCCGGAAGCCTGCCTCGTCGGCGATGGCCTGATCGGCCGGCAGGACGACCATGACGTCGTCGGCCGGGCGGTCGATGGCATGGACCACCAGCGCCACGGCCGCAGCCGTGTTGCGGCCCATCGGCTCACCGATGATGTTCGCGGCCGGGATGAGCGGCGCGACCTCGCGGACCATCTCGGCGTAGCGGGCGTCGGTGACGACATAGACGTCCTCCGGCTCGACCAGCGGAGCCAGCCGGCTGACGCCGGCCTCCAGCAGGCAGCGGCCTCCTTCGAGCAGGGGCAGGAACGGCTTGGGGCGACGGGTGCGGCTCAGCGGCCACAGCCGCGTGCCACCGCCGCCGGCCATGATGACGGCGTACATGCCACGATTGTGCACTAGGACGGCTATCATCCGCCGGGACCCCGGGGACAGCAGGCAGGAAAGGACGAGCGTGACCAAGAGCGTGACACAGGAACCGATCAGCACAGCCACCAGTGACCAGCCGTCGGGCACGGACGAGGCCAACGACGACTCCGCCGTGCGACCGGTGACGAGGGCCCTGTCGCGGCCGCCGAGGCGGCGGACACCCGCCCCCCGCGGGGCACGAACCCCAGCCTCCCGCCCGACGCCGACCCCGAGCCGCTGCCCATCGGCCTCCCCGACATGTGGCGCCTGGCGCACAAGACCTACCGCGCCGAGCGCCGCTACTACCTCAAGCTCGATCGCCATCGGCCCATGACCAGCAAGCGCCTGGCGAGCTCGATCCTGCCCCGGCTCGAGCGTCCCATCTTCATCATCGGTGCCGCTCGCTCGGGCACCACCTTCCTGGGCGACTGCATCGGGCGCATCCCGGAGATCAGCTATCACCACGAGCCGCCGGCCACCAAGGCCGCCGGCCGCTACGTCTACGAGGGCCTCTGGGGCTACCGTCGCTCGCGCTGGTTCTTCCGGCTCGTCTACGGCTGGCTGGTGCGCGTGGAGCGCGATGGCGACCTGCGTTTCGCGAGAAGACGCCCACCAACATCTTCCTCATGCCCTTCCTGGCGCGAGCGTTCCCCGACTCGCAGTTCATCCACATCATCCGCGACGGGCGTGATGCGTCCAGCTCGCACATGCACAAGCCCTGGCTGCGGGCCGAGGACGCCTGGTCCGGCGAGCGCGAGCCCGGCGGCTACCTGCACGGCCCCTGGCCGAGGTTCTGGTGGAGCCCGAGCGCCGCGAGGAGTTCCTGCGCACCAGCGACGCGCGTCGCATGGCCTGGGCCTGGCGCCGCTACACCAAGACCGGCCTGGCCCAGGGGCCCGCCCTTGGCGCCGAGCGCTACCACGAGCTGCGCTACGAGGACCTCGTGCGCCAGCCCGTCGACGAGGGCGAGCGCATCCTCGACTTCCTGGACATCGAACGGCAGAGGTCCCGCGACGCCTTCCTCGGCGGCCCTGCGCGCCGACGATTCCTCGGTGGGCACCTGGCGCAGCACCTTCTACCCGTCGGAGCTGGCCGAGATCGACGCCGAGGCAGGCGACCTGCTGCGACAGCTCGGCTGACGACGACTGACCCGACGCTCGACCACGACCTGACCGATGCCGGCCGAGCTGCACAGCCTCGGCTTCCTGCACCTGGGCCGCCCCGAGAGCGGCGTCCGCCGCTACGGCCAGCTCATCGCCGACGAGGCCGGGGCCCGAGCGGCCTGACCATCAACGAGGCCGAGGCCGGTCGCGTCGACGAGCGCTCCGAGCAGCTGGCGGAGGTCGCCGCCGGGCTCAGCGGCTGCGAGGTCGTGGTGATGCAGTGGAACCGACGCGGCTGGGGCAAGCACGGGCGCTCGCTGCCCGGCTGATGCGCTTCCGCCGCGCCTACCGCGGCGCGCTGGTGGTCACGCTGCACGACATCTTCGACCGCGACGGCCTGCGCGAGCGCTACCTCCAACCGGACGCCTGGAGCCTGCGCTGGCTGGGCCGCACGGCTGACCGCGTGGTGGTCCACTCCCAGGTCGAGGTCGAGCGCCTGCGCGGCATCATCCCCTTCGAGCGCATCCGCGTCATCCCCCACTTCGTGGAGCACCGCGAGCTGTCGCTGACCCCCGAGGAGGCACGGGCCAG
Source organism: uncultured Chloroflexia bacterium (assembly GCA_963705425.1). GTDB lineage: Bacteria > Chloroflexota > Limnocylindria > Limnocylindrales > CSP1-4 > JAFMJV01. The sequence continues at coordinate 120,731 of CAVPJO010000009.1, forward strand.
GCTGGCCCTCGGAGCGCAGCGTGGTCACGCTGCTGGGCTTCGTCTACGGCCGCAAGGGTCATCGCTACGCCGTCGAGGCCGTGCCCTACCTGCCCGACGATGCCATGCTGGTCTACGCCGGCGGTCCGGTGGCGGGCCGCACCTTCGTCCACGACCTGGCCCTCCGAAGGCGGACGAGCTCGGCCTCGGCGACCGCTTCCGCATCACCGGCTACCTCAGCGAGGAGGAGCTGGAGACCTGGATCGCGGCCACGCACCTGGCCATCCTGCCCTTCACCGACCTGTCGGCCTCGGGCTCGCTGTCGTCCTGGATCTCGGCCGGCAAGCCCATGCTCGTCAGCGACCTGCCGGGCACCCGCGAGTACGCGCGGCGAGTGCCGGGCGCGCTCCACTTCTTCGGCCCGACCGAGCCGTGGCCGCTGGGCTCCGCCATCAGCGAGCTGCTCGCCAGGCCACTGCCCGACCCCGACCCGGGCGTGCAGAAGCTGGCCGCAGGAGCTGAGCATGGAGCGGACGGTCGATCGCTACCTGGACGTCGTCCGGGAGGCCTTCGCGGCCCACGCCTGAACGTCCACCCGGGCGCGGGTCACCTGACCGGCCTCGTCGGCCAGCAGCTCCGCCTTGTCGGTGCGCTCCCAGGGCAGATCGAGGTCGACGCGACCGAAGTGGCCGTAGGCCGCGGTCTGCCGGTAGATGGGCTGCCACAGGTCGAGGGCGCTGATGATGCCGCCCGGGCGCAGGTCGAAGTGCTGCTCGATGAGCCGCTGGATGTCGGCGTCGGGGATGCGTCCGGTACCGAAGGATTCGACCGAGATGGACACCGGGCGGGCGATGCCGATGCCGTAGGCCAGCTCGACCTCGAAGCGGTCGGCCAGGCCGGCCGCGACCACGTTCTTGGCCACCCAGCGAGCCGCGTAGGCCGCCGAGCGGTCGACCTTCGTGGGGTCCTTGCCGCTGAAGGCACCGCCGCCGTGACGCGCCATGCCGCCGTAGGTGTCGACGATGATCTTGCGACCGGTCAGGCCGGCGTCGCCCATGGGCCCACCGGTCACGAAGCGTCCCGTCGGGTTGACGTGCATGATCGGGTCCTCGGGTCGCAGCTCGGGCTCGATGCTGGGCAGGATGACCGCCTCGACGACGTCGGAACGCAGCTGCTCGGTGCGAACGTCGGGGTCGTGCTGCGTGGAGACCACGACGGTGCCCACACGCTTGGGCTGACCGCCTTCGTACTCGACGGTGACCTGGGTCTTGCCGTCCGGCCGCAGGTAGTGCAGCTGGCCACTCTTGCGCACCTCGGCGAGGCGGCGCGACATGCGATGCGCCAGCGCGATGGGCAGCGGCATCAGCTCTGGCGTCTCCCGGCAGGCGAAGCCGAACATCATGCCCTGGTCCCCGGCGCCAAGCTCCTGCCCGTCCACACCCTGGGCGATGTCCGGCGACTGCTCCTTGACCGAGACGAGCGTGCCGCAGGTGAGGTAGTCGAAGCCGTACTCGGCCTTCGTGTAGCCGATGTCGCGCACGGTGTCGCGCACGATGGCCTGGAAGTCCACGTAGGTCTCGGTGGTGATCTCGCCGAGCACCAGCACCAGACCGGTCGTGGTCGCGGTCTCGCAGGCCACTCGAGGGTTGCGGTCCTCGGCCAGGATAGCGTCGAGGATGGCGTCCGAGATCTGGTCGCACATCTTGTCGGGGTGGCCTTCGGTGACCGATTCCGAGGTGAAGAGATACTGCTCGGCGTCGGTGATGCTGGTCATGAGGAACGGTCTCCTGTCGTGGGGTCCGCGGAAGCGTAGCACGCACTCCGGGGGGCCTCGCTGACCGGGCCATGGGGACCGCCAGCCTCGGGCCCCGCGGCAGGCCACTTCGGGACCGATGGCCGTGCCCGCTGCCGCCGAAGGGTCGCATGCTGGCGTTCAGATGTCCAACCTTCCCGAATCGATCGACCCCAAGCTGGCGGCGGAGCTGCTTGCCGACTGGGGCTTCCTGGCCGATCCCGACCTGCCCAACCGGCCCGGGCCGGCCTTCCTGCTGGTGGCCATCCGCGCCAAGCCGACCCTGCGCCACTACGACCCTGAGCTGGTCGAGTACTGGGTCACCGGGACAAGGGCTACGGCGTGCGCGAGACCATCACCTACGCCAGCCGCATGCCGCGCGAGCTGACCTTCTCCTGGGGGCGCATCTCGGTCATCGACCGCAAGGGCGTGGCCAATCGCTATCTCACCTTCGGCGGCACCTTGCGTGCCGAACGCATCGATGGTGAGGTCATCTGCGTCTTCGAGTCGCCTGCCCCCCTGCTGCGTCGCGGCGGGCACTCCCAGGGCTGGGACACCGGCGCCCACAGCGTGGGCGGCTTCTTCGGCCGCTTCCGCGCCGCCGCCGGCTACGAGCACGAGTTCGAGCAGCTGGCTGCCGACACCGACCCGGTCACCCGTTACGCCGCCTTCGTCAGCGAGTTCGTGACACGCTACCGCACGAGCGAGTACCTGCGCGATCACTACCCCAAGCTGTGGACGGTCATGCTCGGCGAGGAGAAGCGCCTGAAACGAGACCACCCATCAGAGTGGGCAGGTGGCCTGAGGCTCCTGGAGCCGACCAAGCGGGTCGCTGCCGGCGGTGGCATGGCCAGTTGCTGCGACCCTTCTAGCCGACTGGTCGTACGGGGCTCAGGTGCCCTGGTCCCAGGAGTTGGTGTAGCGGATCTGCTCCTCGGTCATGCCCTCGATGAAGATGCCGCGCGCCTCCAGCTTGAGGCGGGCGATCTGGGCGTCGATGTCGGCCGGCACGACGTGGACGTCGTTGTCGAGCGACTCGTGGTTCCGGGCCACGTACTCGACCGAGAGGGCCTGTCCGGCGAAGCTCATGTCCATGACCGCGGCCGGATGGCCCTCGGCAGCGCCGAGGTTCACCAGCCGGCCCTCGGCCAGCAGGTACAGCTTCTTCTCGCCGAGGTCGTACTCCTGGACGTTCTCGCGGACCTCGCGGATGTGACCCTCGGCCAGGCGCTCCAGGGCGGCCAGCTCCAGCTCGGCATCGAAGTGCCCGCTGTTGGCCAGGATGGCGCCGTCGGCCATGACACGGAAGTGCTCCTCGCGGAAGACGTTGAGGTTGCCGGTGGCGGTCACGAAGACCTCGCCCCAGCGTGCCGCGTCACCGGCGGTCATGACCTGGTGGCCGTCCATCAGCGCCTCGATGGCGCGCACCGGATCGACCTCGACGACGGTCACCAGGGCACCCATGCCGCTGAGGCGGCTGGCGATGCCGCGACCGACCCAGCCGTAGCCGGCCACGACGCAGCGGCGGCCGGCCAGCAGGATGTTGGTGGCGCGCAGGATGCCGTCCACGGTGGACTGGCCGGTGCCGTAGCGGTTGTCGAAGAGGTGCTTGGTCTGGGCCTCGTTGACGGCCACCACCGGGAAGGCCAGTGCGCCGTCGGCGGCCATGGCCTTCAGGCGGATGACGCCGGTGGTCGTCTCCTCGGTGCCGGCCAGGACCTCCGGCAGCTGCTCCGGGCGCTGCTGGTGCAGCAGCGCCACCAGGTCGCAGCCGTCGTCCATGGTGATGTGCGGGTGCGTGTCGGCAGCCGCGTTGAGGTGCCGGTAGTAGGTCTCGTTGTCCTCGCCGCGGATGGCGTAGCAGCTGATGCCGTACTCGGCCACGAGGGCGGCGGCCACGTCGTCCTTGGTGGACAGCGGGTTGGAGGCCACCAGCGTGACGTCGGCACCGCCGGCCTTGAGCGTGCGCATCAGGTTGGCGGTCTCGGTGGTGACGTGGAGGCAGGCGCCGATGCGCAGGCCGGCGAGGGGCCGCTCCCGCTCGAAGCGCTCGCGGATGAGGCGCAGGACCGGCATCTCCCGCTCGGCCCACTCGATGCGACGGACACCTTCGTCCACGAGACCGAGGTCGGCGACGTCGTGGGGCGGATAGGACGCGGTCTGGCCAGTCGTGGCGTCACCGGAGGTGGTCTGCATCGGGTCGCTGGGCGTAGGGGATTCGGTCATCCATTCCTCCTGAGATCGGACAGGTAGGCCCTGATGGGCCCGACGATGCTATCCCAGAGCGACGCTGGCGGTGCACGAGCCGCTCCTCGAAGTGGGTGTGCGCGCGGTAGCCGAGCGCACGGTAGGCCGCCAGCGCCGGCGGGTTGTCGGCGCGCACGTTGAGCACGATCCTATCGACGGTGCGCAGCAGCTCCGCGGTGACGGCGCTGGTCACGACCTTGGCCAGGCCCTGGCCGCGGTACTCGCGGTCGGTGTAGACGTTGCCGACGGCGGCCAGGCCGTACATGGGGCTGATGACGTGCGTGCCGGCCGCGGCGATGAGCCGGGTGCCGCGACGCACGCCGTAGTAGATGCCCGCGGCCACGGCTTCCGCGGGCAGGCACGCGGTGAGGCCCAGCTCGTAGAGCCGGTTGAGGTGCCGCGTGTCGCCCTGGTCGAGCCGCACGGCGTCACCGAGGACCGGCCTGAAGGTGGCTCGGTCGACGACCATGCGCACCATCGGCGCCGCCGCCTCGACGCGGTAGTGCTCGCGCACCGCGGGCACGACCTCGGGCTTGGCCGCGAGGTAGGCGATGCGCGTGCGGATCGACGTCTCGCAGGATGGCGCCGACCCCATCGGGGTCGCCCATCACGAAGAGCGGCTGTGGCGAGATGCCGCGGTACTCCATGACCACGGCGACCGGGGCACGCGTCGTCGAAGGCGATGCCCCAGCGGGTGCGTGCGAACTCGCTGTCGTCGGTGTCGGCGATGGCGTAGGCCGCGAAGATGCGGTCCCGGTCCAGGAACTCGAGGAGCAGGTCGCGGTCGCGTGTGCTGCGGACCTCCAGGCGCGCTCGGCCGGCGACGCCGTCGCGGGTGACGGCTGGCCATCAGTCCACGCTCTCGCCCGGCGACGGTCGACGCCGCGCTCGGTCACCAGGGCGCTGATGGTCGCGGCCGGGATGACGTCGCTGGCCGGGACCAGCGCGTCCGCGGCACGGACGGGCACATCGGCCAGGTAGGCCACCAGGTCGCGGGCCGGGCGCAGCTCGACGGGGATGGCCGCACCGTCCGGCGTCGACCGGGTCGATGGTCGCGCTGACGCCGCTGACGATGACGCGAGGGCGCCTCCGGCCGGCGCCGGGACCCTCGGCGGGCCAGCTGGGCGATGCCGCGGCTGCCGATGAGGGCGCCGACGTCGCCGTTGGCGGCGACCCACTCCGCGGCCATGAGCACGGCATCGATGGGCTCGCGCGTCGAGCAGCCAGGCCACCGCGGCGTCGGGGATGACCTTGTGCTCGATGCCGGCCTGGCGCAGCTCCCAGCTGGCCAGCCGGGCGCCGTCCATGAAGGGCCGCGTCTCGGTCACGAAGACGCGCAGCTCACGGCCGGCGTCGCGCAGCTGCGCGCAGTGCCGCGAGGCCGCTGCCCACCAGCCCGCCGCTGAGGGCTCCCTGGTCACCGTGCACCAGCACCGCGAGGGCTCGCTCGGCGATGATGCCGACAGCTCTCGGCGAGCGCGCTGGCGATGGCGGCTCCCCAGGCCGGAAGTCCGTCGGCGATGGCGTCGGCCTCGCGCGCAGCGCCTCCGCCACCTCGGTCGCCGGGCGTCGCGCCGTCCAGGTCGGCGACGGCGGCCCCCATGCGCTCCATCGCCCAGCGCAGCAGCCGGGCTGACGGGCGCGCCTCGACCAGGGCCCGCGCGCGTGCGCCGCAGCTCCACGTCGCGCTGGTCGGCCGGCTGCTCGGCCCGCTCGGCCGCGGTCAGGGCCAGGCCGTAGGCAGCCACCTGGGCCATGACCGGCCCGCCGCGAGCGACACCGAGGCGCAGGTAGTAGGCCACGTCGCTGCCGCGCCTGGCCACGACCTCGTCGAGCGATTCGGGGATGCCGCGCTGGTCGAGCAGCACCAGCTCATCACCGGCGAGTCGGTAGGCGCTGCGGAAGGCGTCGTCGGCGGCGGCGGCGGCAGCGCTGACCACGGCACGGGCGTCCGCGACGAGCGCGCGAACGTCGCGTCGCTCAGTGACCGGAGCGCGGCGCACCGAGCCCGAGCAAGGCTGGCCAGGCTGCTGCTCGTGCGACCGACCATGTCGGCCATGCCCGCCACCTGGCCGACCGCGGTCACGGCCTGCTTGCCGAACTGGAAGAAGAACGCCCGCCGGTCGGCGATCGTGGACGTCGCCACCCGGGGAGCCTGGGGGCACCGGGGCACTGCCGGAGCGACGTCACCGTGAGGCTCCGGCGGACCGCTCGACCGTCGCCGGCGTAGGGGCACCGCCGCCCTCACGGGCATCCTGCGGGTCGCGCCCCTCAGTACCCGATGACGCTGTTGATTCGGTAGCCATCGAGGCGCTCACGACCCTTGCAGGAACCCCAGCTCGACGAGGAAGGACAGGCCCACGATCTCGCCCTTGAGCTGCTTGACCAGCTCGATCGTGCCCAGCACCGTGCCGCCGGTGGCGAGCAGGTCGTCGACGATGAGCACGCGCTGGTTGGGCCGGATGGCGTCGCGGTGGACCTCGAGCGTGTTGGTGCCGTACTCCAGCTCGTACTCGACGCTGATGGTCTCGGAGGGCAGCTTGCCCAGCTTGCGCACGGGCACGAAGCCGGCACCGAGGTGGAGCGCCATCGGCGCGCTGAAGATGAAGCCGCGCGATTCCATGCCCACGACGATGTCGATCTGCTCGTTCTTGAAGGGCTCGTTCATGAGCTCGATGGCCTCGCGGAAGGCCTCGGCGTCATTGAGCAGCGTGGTGATGTCGTAGAACAGGATGCCCGGCTTGGGGAAGTCGGGGACTTCGCGGATCTGGGCCCGAAGCGAGTCGGCGGACACGGCAGGAGACTCCCGTCATCGGTTGGCTGGTAGTAGGCGCTCCGAGTCTAGCGCACCGCCCTCCGCGCCTACTCCAGTGTCAGGGCCGTCAGCCGCGGGAGGCGCGCGCCGCGACAACGTCGCTGCATGGGCCGAGCCGAGGCCCCGTGCCGGGCGGCGACGATCTCGGCCATGATGGCCAGCGCCGTCTCGGCTGGCTCGCGACCGCCGAGGTCCAGCCCGATGGGCCCACGGAGGCGGTCCAGCTGGTCCTCGCCGAGCCCGTGCTCCAGCAGCCGTGCGCGACGCGCGCGCTGTGTCTTGCGGCTGCCGATGGCACCGACGTAGCGGCATCCGCGCCGCAGGGCCTCGGCGATGGCCGGATCGTCGAACTTGGGGTCGTGGCTGAGCACCGCCACCGCGTCGCCACGACCCAGCTCGATGTCCGTCGGCGACCTCGTCGGGCCAGCCCATGATGAGCTGGTCGACATCCGGGAAGCGCTCCCGCGTGGCGAAGGCCGGGCGGCCATCGATGACCACGGTCTCGTAGTCGAGCCCGCGAGCCAGGCGCACCAGGGCCACGGCCACCGCCACGGCGCCGACCACGACCAGCCGTGGTCGGACCGCGAACGCCTCGATGAAGAGCTGCCGCCCGGCGAGCTCGAGGACCGTCGAGCTGCCACCGCTCAGGGCGACGAGCGCCGTCGCAACGACGGCGCGCGTCAGCCTCATCGTCGTCCCAGCGTGCCCTCCAGTCGGCCATCCTCGTGGATGACGAGCGGTTCGCTGGGGCGCTGCGGCCGGCCCGACTTCAGACGCCCCGATGGCCGACGCGGGCGAGCCCTGGGGCAGGGCGTGACGACCGCGCGCCCGGCGTGGCGGTCCTGGGCGGTGGCCCGGACGGCCTCGAGCGCCGCGGCCGGGATGGCCGGCTGGACGAGCACGTCGATGGTGCCACCGCAGGCGAGGCCCACGTCCCAGGCCTCGGCATCGCTGATGCCGAAGCGAACCACTCGCTGCGTCCCCGCCGATGCTGCCTCCTCCATGTGCTGCGGCGGTGGCGCCCTCGACGCAACCGCCGCTGACCGAGCCGCTGATGCGCCCGTCCGCTGCCCGCAGCATGGTCGCGCCCTCGCGGCGTGGCGACGACCCGAAGGTGCGGATGACCACCGCGCGGGCGATGTCCAGGCCTTCGTCCTGCCAGGCCTCGATGGTGGGGAGCAGCTCCCTCACGCTCGCGGCCCCGATGCGCGGCAGCGGCGCCGGGGAGGTATCGCGGTGGACGCGTGGTCGGCCGTGCGGTCGGGCCGCCGGCTGCGATGGTCGGCCATCTCGGCGAGCAGGTCGCCGAGCCGCTGCAGGGAGGCCAGGTCGTGGACGGCCACGAGGTCGTCGATGAAGGGATAGGCCGCAGCCATGCCTCCGGCCAGCGGCTGGTAGTAGTCGGTGCCGGCCAGCGGGTCGAGCCAGATGAGGCGATGGCAGCTGCGCTGCAGTCGCGCCATCTCGGCCCGCACCAGGCCCGGATCGCCACGGTCCCAGCCATCCGAGACGATGATGACGACGCCGCTGGAGCGCAGCACGCGTCGCGCCCAGTCGCGGTTGAACTGGCGCAGCGATCCACCGATGCGGGTGCCGCCCGACCAATCGGAGACAGCCTCGGAGACCCGCGCCAGGCCGGCATCGGGATCACGCCCGGCCAGCTCGTGGGTGACGCGCGTCAGGTGCGTGCCGAAGACGAAGGCCTCGGTGCGCACGGCCGAGACGCGCTGCAGGGCCATGGCGAAGCGGATGAGCAGGCGCGAGTGGCGCTCCATGGAACCGCTGATGTCGCAGATGACGGTGATCGAGCGCGGCCGCATGGCGGGGCGTCGCCACAGCCACTCCATGAGGTCGCCGCCGTTCTGCAGGTTGGCCCGGAACATCTGCCGGGCCGCCACCAGGCGGCCGTGGCGATGCGAGCTCCTGGCGGCGCGCCCGGCGCATCTCGAGTCGCGGGCGCACCTGGTCGACCAGTCGCTCGGCGTCGCGCAGCTCGTCGGGGCTCATGCGCTCGAACGGCTTGTGCAGGAATCGCTCGCGCTCGCTCCAGGACATTGGAGCCCTCGGCCTCGTCCTCCGGCGCCGCACTGTCGGTGTCAGCCGCCTCCGTCTCGTCGGCTGCGCCGGCGAAGGCGTCTTCGGGCCCTCTCCCTCACCAGCCTCGACCCCCGCTGTCTGCTCGTGGACCGCCTGCCCCGGTCTCGACCTCGAGTCGGCAGCTCCAGCGGTTCGATGGCCAGCTCGTAGCGCTGCCAGAAGCGTGCGAAGACCTCGTCGTAGACGGGCACCTCGTCGCGCCGTCGCACGAAGATGGCCTGCCCGGCCGCATGCACCTGCTCGCGGTCGCCGATGTCGATGAGCGTCAGCGCCCGGGAGTAGTCGATGGCCGCACCGATGTCGGTGGTGATGCCCTCGGCTCGCAGGGCTCGCGTGAACAGCAGCGCATTCCAGAAGAAGGCACCGCCTGAGACGCCGGTCGTGGCCCGACCTGCCCCTGCCATCTGTGTCAGCCCGCCTCGACGACCGTCTCCGCGAGGTAGGACGCTGCCGCCTCGCCACGGATGGCACGTACGTCCTCCTCGTACTTGAGCACCACACCGAGCGTGTCATCGACGAGCTCCGGGGTAAGACGGCCGGCGCCCAGGGCCAGCAGAGCAGCAGCCCAGTCGATGGTCTCGGCTACGCCGGGCACCTTGGTCAGCTGGCCGGCCCGCAGGCGCTGTACGAAGGCCACGATGGCTGCCGCCAGCCGCTCGGGCGTGTCAGGCACGCGCGCCAGCACGATCTCGAACTCACGTCCAGCGTCGGGGTAGTCGATCCAGTGGTAGAGACAGCGGCGCTTCAGTGCGTCGTGGACCTCACGCGTGCGGTTCGAGGTCAGCACCACGCGCGGGGGCTGCTCGGCCCGCACGGTGCCGATCTCGGGGATGGTCACCTGGAAGTCGGAGAGGAGCTCCAGCAGGAAGGCCTCGAATTCCTCGTCGGCGCGATCGATCTCGTCGATGAGCAGCACGGGCGGCACGCCGTTCTCGGCCTCGAGCGCCTGCAGCAACGGCCGCTTGAGCAGGAACTCCGGAGCGAAGATGTCGTGCGCGCGAGCGTCGTCGAGCTTGCCCTGCGCCTCCAGCAGGCGGATCTCCAGCATCTGGCGCGGGTAGTTCCACTCGTAGACCGCGGTGTTGACGTCGAGGCCCTCGTAGCACTGCAGACGGATGAGCCGCGTGCCCAGCGTGGACGCGAGGACCTTGGCCAGCTCCGTCTTGCCCACGCCGGCTTCGCCCTCGAGCAGCAGCGGGCGACCCAGCCGCAGGGACAGGAAGACGGCGGTGGCGAGGGCGCGGTCGGTAACGTAGTCGCGCTCGGTGAACGCGGCCTGGAGGCCATCGATGGTGTCGGGATGGTCGGGCATGCGACGACTCTAGCGCGCCCGCGGTTTGTTATGGTTCGCTGCGTCCAGCACCAGAGGGAGACTCAAAGGCGATCCATGATCGACGACCCGGAGGGGCCTGCGCCCACCACGCCTCACAGTCCGGCAGCGCCAGAGGATCCGGCCAAGCCACCGTCTGATGCGATCGTGCCCTACGGTGTTCGCATGGACGAATTCGCCCAGCAGCGCTTCGGACGGACCGACTGGATCGAGCTGGCCGCGGCCGTGCTGCTGGCCCTGGCCACGGTCATGGCCGCCTGGTCCGCATATCAGTCCACCCGCTGGAGCGGGGTGCAGGCCAACGCCTACAGCGCCGCGGGCGCTGCCCGAACCGAGGCTGCCCAGGCCACCAGCGCCGGCGGCTCGCTGGTGCAGATCGACGTCCAGATGTGGACGATGTGGCTGAACGTCCTGAACCTCGAGAGGCGAGACCTCGTGGACGGCGCGCCTGCAGGCGTGGAGTTGCTTGACGAGGGGGCCGTCACCTTCATCGCCGATCGCTTCCGCGACGAGTTCGAACCCGCTCAGGCCGCGTGGCTGGCGCTGGAGCCGATGCCTGGGAGCGTCCTTCCACCCGGCACGCCCTTCGACATGCCCGAGTACGTGGTCGCACAGCTGGAGCGGGCTGACGAGTTGAACGCCGAGGCCGACGCCCAGTCAGCCATCGCTCGTGACGCCAATCAGACCGGCGACAACTTCGTGCTCGTCGCGGTGGTCATGGCCTCGGTCCTGTTCTTCGCCGGCATCGGCACCAAGTTCAAGGGCCGAGGGGTCCGCCTGGTCATGCTCCTTTTCGCAGCCCTGGCCTTCGTCGGCGGTGCAGCGTTCGCCTTCAGCATGCCCCAGAATGTCGGCCTGTAACGTGATGTCGGCCCGTCGCCTGGAGGGGATCGCCTGATGGAAGACTTCGGCACGGCGGAGATCGTCATCCTCGCCATCATCCTGTCGCGGCTGCTGGTACCGCTGCTCATCATCCGCTGGCCGCTGCCGGCCATCGTCGCCTGCCTCATCATCGACGCGGTCGATCAGACGGTCTTCACGGCCGTGGCGCCAGACGCTGACCTGTCGGGCTACCAGACCTACGACAAGGCGCTGGACATCTACTACCTGGTCATCGCCTACATCTCCACGCTGCGCAACTGGACCAACCGGTTCGCGGTCGAGGTGGCGCGCTTCCTGATCTACTACCGACTCATCGGCGTGGTGCTCTTCGAGCTCAGCGGCATCCGCGAGATCCTGTTCGTCTTTCCCAACACGTTCGAGTACTTCTTCATCTTCTACGAGGCCGTGCGTCTCTTCTGGGACCCGCGCCGCATGAGCAACATGGTCGTCATCGGTGCCGCGGCGTTCATCTGGATCTTCATCAAGCTGCCGCAGGAGTACTGGATCCACATCGCACAGCTCGACCTCACCGACTTCGTACAGGAGGACATCTTCGGCGTGGCCGCAGGAACAAGCTGGATCGATACCTTCGCGGCCCGGCCCTGGATCGTGGTCGTCGCGGTCGTCGTGGTCGCGGCACTCATCTACGCGGGCTACTGGCTCATGAAGAACAAGCTGCCGCCGCGTGACCGGCCGCTCACCATCGACGCCGACGCCGAGCCCGGCCGCCAGGTCAGCCGTGAGCGTCTCGATGCCGAGCGCAAGCGCATGGCCACCACCTTCCTGCGTCCGGGTCTCTTCGAGAAGATGGCCATGATCACGCTCGTGGGCATCATCTTCGGCCAGGTCTTCAAGGTCAGCGCCGAGCCGCTCGAACTGTCGCTGATCATGGCCCTCGTCGTCGTCGCCAACGCGGTCCTGAGCGTCGTGCTCGAGCGTCACGGCTTCGGCCCCACCGCGGCCCTGCGCCAGTTCTTCTTCACGGGGCTGTTGAACCTGGGCATCTTCGTGGCCATCGTTGTCTTCTACGAGCTCCTGGGGACCTCGGTCAACCTCTGGAACACGTTCTTCTACCTGTTGCTCATCACCCTGCTGGTGACGCTCTACGACCGCTATCGACCCGAGTACGTCGCCCGTTTCTCCAAGGACGAGGGACCGCGAGCCGCCTGAAGCACCCGGCCCTGCCACAATCCCTAGCGTGACCGACCCGGAGCCGACGAAGGGCGCCCCAGGACGGAGCGAGCCTGCCGGCCAGCCCAGGCAGGAGGGTCGCCTCAGGTCGATGCTGCTGCCTGTCCTGATGCGCTACTCGCTCTTTCGCCGTGTCATCGGAATCCAGGTGGTCTACCGCAGCACGGGTGGCGGGCTCATCGTCGGCGGCCTCTCGTATGCTGCGCTCTTCGCGCTCGTCCCTACCCTCATCCTGGTGGTCGCGGGCATCTTCCTACTCGTGGATGATGCTCAGTTCCGCGAGGACGCCATCGAGTTGGTGGGCCGCGCCTTCCCGGCCTTCGAGGGCATCGCCGGTACGGCCGTGGACGGCGCCAACGACCTGGCCGCGGTGGGCGGCGTCATCGCCCTCATGGGCTTCTTCTGGGGCGCCAGCGGCCTGTACCTCAACCTGACCCGGGCCATGGAGCGCTTCTTTCCCGGCGAACGCGTGAGCGGCGGTTTGGCTCGCGTGATGGCGTGCTGCTGGTGGTGCTCATCATCGTCGGCGTGCTCGCCGCGGTGTTCGTGGCCGGGGTCGTGACCGTGGTCGCCCGGGCCCTGCAACTCGATAGCGAATGGATCCTCACGGTCGCGAGCCCCATGGCCACGCTGGCCATCGCCAGCGGCATCGTCTACGGCATCTATCGAGGCATCCCCGCGAACCCGCCCACCTCACACAGCGCTCGTCTGCCGGCCATCATGGTGGGCGTGGCCATCGCCGCCATGACCCTCCTCTACGGCGTCATCTCACCGTGGCTGGTGTCCGGCTTCCAGGCCTTCGGCGTGATGGCCTCGGTGTTCGTGGCCCTGGTCTGGTTGCGGGTCGTCTTCCTGGCCATGGTCCATGGAGCGGCCATGGCTCGCTACCGGGATTTCGTGGCGGCGGCCACGGTCCTCGGTGAAGCGGCGCCCGATGCCTACGCCATGCGCTACGCCATCGAGCAGGAAGAGGATCGAGCCAGACGGGAGCTCCAAGGCGTGCGCGACATCGAGCATCGTCAGGCGGCGGCCGAAGCCGCCGACGCGGAGACCCCTACGGACCGATCAGGCGACGCTGGCTGAACCCGACCGGGCCGCGTCGGCCAGGCGCTCCACGATGGCCTGGGTCAGACGCCAGGCGGCGTCGGTCTCGGCCGGCAGGCGCGCGCGCACCTGGTTGGAGGCGTACTTGACGCGGCCCTGCAAGGCACGCAGCGGGTCGTCCACGGACCGCGGCGCGAGGGCCCGCATGGTATCGGCACGTGACCAATCGGGACCGAAGCGCAACACCAGCTGACCTTCCTCGCGCGAGACCTGCTGCAACCCGGCCTCCTCGGCGCGGTAGCGCAGCCGGGATACTTCCAGCAGCCGCTCCGCGGGTCCCGGCATGGCCCCGTAGCGATCGAGCAGCTCGGCACGGATCTCGGCCAGGCCATCGTCGCTGACGACGCGACCCAGGCGACGATAGAGCTCCAGCTTCTGTGGCTCTTCGGGCACGTAGTCGTTGGGCAGGTAGGCGTCGACGGGCAGGTCGATCTTGGCCTGTGTCCGGGCGGTGCGAACCTCACGGCCCTCGAGCGCCGCCTTCTCGACCTCGACGGCCTCGGCCAGCATGCGCGTGTAGAGGTCGAAGCCGACGGCGGCCATATGCCCGTGCTGCTCGGCACCAAGGATGTTGCCGGCGCCGCGGATCTCGAGGTCGGACAGGGCGATCTGGAAACCGGCCCCCAGCTCCGAGGCGTTGAAGATGGCCTGCAGCCGCTTGCGGGCGACGTCGCTGAGCGCGGCCTTGCGCCGGTACAGCAGGTAGGCGTAGGCGCGTCGTGACGAGCGGCCGACCCGGCCACGCAGCTGGTAGAGCTGCGCCAGGCCCAGGGCATCGGCGCGGTCGATGATGATGGTGTTGGCGTTGGGGATGTCCAGGCCCGACTCGATGATGGTCGTGGACACGAGCACGTCGTGCTCGACCGGCCGCGAAGGCCAGCATGACCTTCGCGAGGGCACCTTCGGCCATCTGACCGTGGCCCACCGCGATGCGCGCGCTGGGCAGCAGGCGCCGCAGCTGATCGGCCTGGGCGTCGATGGTCTCCACGCGGTTGTGCACGTAGAAGACCTGTCCACCGCGGTCGAGCTCACGGAGGATGGCGTCGCGCACCAGGCCCGCCGAGGCCTCCGCGACCCGCGTCTGGATGGGCAGACGGTCCTCCGGTGGCGTCTCGATGACGCTCATGTCGCGCACACCGACGAGGGCCAGGTTGAGCGTGCGCGGGATGGGCGTGGCCGAGAGCGTGAGCACATGCACCTCGGTCTTGAGCTGCTTGAGGCGCTCCTTGTGGGTCACGCCGAAGCGCTGCTCCTCGTCGACCACGACTAGGCCGAGGTCCTTGAAGTGGATGTCCTTGCTGAGCAGCCGATGCGTGCCGATGACGATATCGACGCTGCCCGCCTCGAGCCCCGCGAGCGTGTCTCCCTGCTCGCGCTTGGACACGAAGCGGCTCAGCGAGCGCACCGTGACGGGGTAGGCCGCGAAGCGCTGCTGGAACGTGACCAGGTGCTGCGCCGCGAGCACGGTGGTGGGCACCAGCACGGCCACCTGTGTGCCGGCTTGTATGGCCTTGAAGGCCGCGCGCAGCGCGACCTCGGTCTTACCGTAGCCGACATCGCCGACCACCAGGCGATCCATGGGCGTCTCGCGTTCCAGGTCAGCCTTGACGTCGATGGCGGAGCGCAGCTGGTCGGGCGTCTCCTCGTAGGGAAAGGCCGCCTCCATCTCCGCCTGCCACGGCGTGTCCTCACCGAGCGAGCGGCCGCTGGCCTTGGCGCGGTCGGCATAAAGGCGCAGCAGGTCGCGAGCGAGATCCCCGACGGCGTTCTTGACGCGGGTCCGGGCGCGCTGCCACTCTCCTCCGCCCAGTCTGCTCAGCTGCGGATGGTCGCCACCGGCATAGCGGGAGACGCGCTCGATCTGTTCGACCGGTACCCACATGCGACCCTTCTCAGCGAAGTGCAGTTCCAGGAAGTCACGCTCCTCGGAGCCGCGTCCTGTGGCCGGCCGGCGCACGAGGCCGTCGTAGCGCGCGACGCCGTGATCGACGTGGACGACGGTATCCCCGGGCTCGAGGCGCTCCAGCAGGTCACGGGGCACGACGCGGCGCATGGCCCGCGGCCGGCGCACCCGCACGGTGCCGAAGAGCTCACGGTCGGTGACGAATTCGAGCCCGTCGGGGCCACCTCCGAAGCCGCCATTGAGGCTGCGTTCGACGAGGGCCAGGCCGCCGCGTGGCACGGCCTCACGAAGATCGGACAGCGGGGCGGCGCTCATGCCGGCTTCCTCGAGGATCTCCGAGAGGCGGGCCGACTGGTCGGAGGCGAGGACGACGCGGGCATCTTCGCCGCGCCAGCGCCGGACGGTGGCGGCCAGGTCGCCGATGGACGCCGGGGGCAGGATGGGCTCGTGCCAGCCGAATGGGTTGCCACCCGGAGGTGCACCGTCGGCCTCCGGCTCCCAGGTCAGCTCGAGCGTGGAAGCCTCGAGAAGCGATGCCTTCCACTCGCGTGGCGTGGGATAGGCGCTGGCCCAGCGTGCCGGGATCTCCCCGGCCCGCTCCAGCTCGGCCCGGCGGTCGTCTGCCTGTGAATGCAGGAAGTCGGCCACGGTGCCGACCTCATCCGGCTCGTCGATGAGCCAGATGGTGGGACCGAGGTGGTCGAGCGCCGTGCTGGGCGCAAGGTAGCCGCCCCACAGCTCGGCGGCGTCGCCGAGACTGCCGTTGTCGAAGCGGTCCAGGTCAGCCTGGAGCCCGTCGGGCAGTCGCTCGACCGAACGCCGCATGCGCTCCATGAGCAGGTCCTTCGAATCCGGGCCCAGGGGGAACTCGGAGGCCGGCAGCAGCGCCGCCGAGGCGACGGGGCCGGTGCCGCGCTGATCGGCCGGGTCGAAGGCCCGCAGGGAATCGATCTCGTCGCCGAACCACTCGACGCGGACGGGCATGGGCTGGCCCGCCGGGAAGATGTCGACGATGCCGCCGCGGCGCGCGAACTCACCACGACCGCCGACCTCGGGCACGTGCTCGTAGCCGAGATCGACGAGCGCGCCGGTCACGCGCGCCATGTCGAGTCGCTCGCCCACTCGCAGCTGCAGCGGTTCGGCGGGGATATCGCCCGGCGCCAGCGTGCGCTGGAAGAGGGCCTGCAGGCTGGCCACCAGGATGCGCGCGGAGGTGCCTTCGCGACGCCATTCTGCGAGCGCCGCCACGCGTGCCGCCGACTCGTCCCGCACCAGCTCGGAGCGTTCGTAGGCCAGGGCCGTACGCGGCTCCAGCGCGACGACGTGCTCGGCACCCCCCAGCCAGGCGGCCAGCTCTTCGGCTACGCGGTCCGCGATCTCGGCGTCACGGGCGATCCAGTACCAGGCGCTCCCCGGAGGCCTCCGCCAGGGCCGCGGCGAGGTAGGTCTTGGCGCCGTGGGGCATGGCCCCGTAGGTGACGTGGCGCAGGTCGCGGCCGACGCGTCCAGCGGCGGCCAGGCGGTAGCGCTCGACGAGGCCCTGTAGCCCGGCGGTGCCGCTCAGAGATCGGTCAGCGGTGAGAGGTCGGGGATGCGGCGGCGCGGGCTTGGTGGCGCCGACCCCTCGTCGCGTCGAGGGCGTGATCGGCGACGCCGGAAGGCGTCTGTCACGAGTCGCCCTTGCCCTCGCCGCCAAGGATGTCGGGCAGCAGCTTGCGCCAGCCGGTCTTGCTCCGTACCACGCCGTCGGCGTCGGGCCGGAGCTTCCCGGGTGACGCCTTCTCGGCCCCGGCTCTGGCCTCGGCAGACGGCGTGGCCGGGGTCGCCTCCGCCCCGGAGCCGGGCTGGGGTGCGAGGTCTGGCTTCCAGCCATTCCAGGTGTTGGCGACCGGCGTCGGGGCCCTGCCTGGCCCACAGCTCGACCGCGTCGGCCGCCGCATCGAGGATGAGGTCAAGGTGGCTGCTGCTCGGCATGCTCGAAGTCACCGAGCACGTGATGCACGGTTCCACCTTGCGGGGCTCCGATGCCGATGCGCAGCCGCGCGAACGACTCGGTGCCCATCTCGCCGATGATGGAGCGCAGCCCGTTGTGACCACCGGCGCTGCCGCGTGCCTTGATGCGCAGTCGGCCGAAAGGCAAGGCCATGTCATCGACTACCACCAGCACGTCCCCCAGCGGCGCTCGCTCGCGGGCGAGCGCCTTGCGCACGGCCTCACCGGAGGCGTTCATGTAGGTCATCGGCTTGACCAGGATGAGCTCGTCGTCATCGAGGCGGCCGCGCACGGTCGCGGCGGCGTCCCTGGCCTTGGCGCGGCCGGACGCAGCGGTCCGATCGGCAAGGCGGTCAAGCACCATCCAGCCGATGTTGTGGCGGGTGTTCTCGTAGCGCGAACCAGGATTGCCCAAGCCCACGACGATCTTCTTCACGGCCACCTCCGGGCATGCTGACGGGCCGCCACCCAGATCGGCGTGGGCGCGGCCTTATGCCAGCGATGGTACCCGGAGCCGATCAGCGGCTGCTGGGGGCCACTCCCGTTGCGCGCGATGTGGCGGCCGCTGCGGTCGATGTAGCGGCCGTCCGCGGGCTTGCGGCGGTCCGTCGCGTGGCCATCGCCAGCGCGATCCGGTAGGTGAGCAGGAAGACCACGATGGTGCTCATCATCACGTAGCCGAGGAAGACCCAGCTCGCCTGCGTGTC
The DNA here is from genome assembly GCA_963705425.1 of uncultured Chloroflexia bacterium. Lineage (GTDB taxonomy): Bacteria > Chloroflexota > Limnocylindria > Limnocylindrales > CSP1-4 > JAFMJV01. The sequence continues at coordinate 138,770 of CAVPJO010000009.1, forward strand.
GGAACCGGCCATCAGCCCGTGGACCGTGGCGCCCAGCCAGGCCACGAAGGAGAGGTAGTGCAGGCGCCGCCAGTTCGGTTGTCCCATGCGTGTGCGCACGTAGAAGCTGAAGAGCACGACCATGGTGATACCCAGCGTGAGCTGGCCGATGCCGACCCAGATGGGCCGATATGGACCGCTGAAGGGCACGATGACCTCGAGCGGGCTGTACGGGACGCTGCGGTCGATCATGAGCACGGCGGCATGGACCAGCGCCAGCGCCAGACCGATCGACGAGAGGTCCTGGTGCAGCGTGAACGAGACCGCACGATGAGCGATGCGGTCCAGGATCTTCGTCGAGAGCAGGAGGCCGTACACGACCGAACCGGTCAGCGCCAGGTAGGCAAGCAAGGCCGTGATGCGGGTCAGGTACCAGGGCAGTCGCTCACGCTCCTCGCCCAGCCAGCGCGTAGCTGTCTCGACCGCCGTCTCACCCGCACCCGCCACGACGATGGTGACGATGCCCAGGAACAGGGCCCAGCGCAGGATGCGGGTGCGTGGGTGCAGACCCTCGTACATCAGGTCAACCACTCCTCGGCGCCGGCCGGCGCGATGAGCTCACCGTTCACCAACAGCAGGAACGCGGCCTCAGCCCCGGCCCGGTCGAGCAGTCCCAGCCCGTCGTCGGAGCCGGCGATGACCGCAGCCTTGGCCAGCGACTCGGCCACCAGCGCATCCTCGGCCACGACGGTGGCCTGCACGACATCGGTCTCGGCCGGCGAGCCGGTGCGCGGGTCGATGAGGTGATGGGCCCATCCCGTTTCCAGCTCCCAACGATGGACGGTCGTACCGGAGGTCGCGACCCCGAAGGATGCCGGGGCGCCATCGGGGGCGGCGAGCACGGCGAGGTCACCGGTCCGGCGCGGATCGGCGATAGCGATACCCCAGTCGCGTTGGTGACCCGGCCGCAGGGCGATGTCTCCGTCGGCGTCGACCATGGCCGCCGGGTAGCGGGCCAGCAGCGCCAGCGCGCGATCGGCGATCCAGCCCTTCCCGACACCGTCGAGATCGAAAGCCGTGGGACCGCGGCGGACCACGCGATAGCCGCGTCCGGCAGGCTCGATGTGCCAATTGGCTCGTGCGGATCCAGCCCTGCCTCCCCGCTCGGCGGCGATCCTGGCGTCGAGCAGGGACACGTCGACGAGCCCGTCGGTGAGGTCTGAGAGCTGCTGGGCACGTCGCAGCAGCTCACCCAGCGAAGCCCCCACGGGAGTGGCCGCATCGTCGGAGTGCCTGTTCAGATGGGACAGCTCCGAACTGGGATCGAAGCGCGTGATGCGAGCCGCCCAGGCGGCGATGCGAGCGGCCACCAGCCGCAGGTCGCGATCGGCTGCCGCCTCGGCCCCGTGATCGGCCACCACCCGGAGCGTGAGCCAGCCGCCCATGCACGCGAAGCGAGCGGAGCGTTCAACGGCTGACGCCGAGGCGACGGAGATGGCGGGCATCATGACGGCGCTCATCCGGACTGCTTGGTCCGGGTCACCACTCGGCTGTTCCGCTGCTGGGGCGTCATCGCGGCCTGTGGTGCTGTCGCGGTTCGGGGCGCATTCCCGACCTGGCGCACGACGATGCGTGGCGTCGGGGCTGGCTCTTTGATGACCTTGGCACCCTTTGGTGCCTTCTGACCCGGCTTCAGGCGCACGTACTTGACGGGCCGCTTGGACTTGGCCTTGGTCTTGGCAGTGGCCCCAGGCCCAACGTTCGCCCTGGTACCGGCCTTCACCGCGGATCGACGGTTCTCCGGTTCCGGCACGATGGCAGCCTGGTCATCCGCAGCCGTCGGGAAGCGCACCAGGCCAGCCGTGATGACCGTCAGCGCCGCCACGGCGCTCGCGCCGATCATGAGCCGGGCCGGGCGTGACGATGGACGAGTCCTGCTGACCCGCGCCGCGCTCGACGGCGTCGGGCGCGGCGGTGCGGCGGTGCCGCTGCCGGATACGTCCATCAGTCGTCGTCTTCGCGCTCGTTCTCGCGGGCATCCTCGCGTCGTTCCTTGGCGCGCTCGGCCGCCTTCTTGCGTTGCTCACGGGCGTCCTCGTCCCGGTCCTCGCGTTCGCGCTCCTGGCTTTCCTGCCGTGCGGCGCGGGCGGGCTGGGCGCGCGAGTCAGTCGGTCTTGACGTTCCGGGCGTGGCCTGCTTCCTGAGCACGACGGTCTTGGGTGTCGGCGCCGGCTTGATGTAGACGATCCTGGGCTCGAGCGAACGCTCGGGCACGGCCTCGCTGGCCGCCGTCTGCTCATCGGGGCCGGCATCGGCTGCCTGGCCCGTCTGCGGAGCCGGCCCGAAGCCGGCCGCCACAAGGCCGACGGTGAGAACGATAGTGGCGGTCACGGTGGCGGCCAAGAGGGCGAGACGCTGGGGCATCTGGTAACTCTGCTAGCGGATTCGGTCAGAGCGAGTGTCGGTCACGGCGCTTGGTCGTCCATGTGCCGTGTGTGAGAGTTCTCAAAGAATGGGCCTGCGGTATTGCGTCGATGCGCTGCGGAGGCCACGATAGGCAGGTGCGCGTGCTGATCGTCGAAGACGAGGAGAAGATCGCCAGGGCCATCGACCGAGTGCTCACCGCCGAGCGCTACTCGACGGACGTGGCAGCTGACGGCGTCGGGGCGTTGGCCCTGGCCGCCGATCGTGACTACGACGTCATCCTCATGGACCGCATGCTGCCCGACCTCGATGGCCTTGAGGTCCTGCGTCTGCTGCGCGACCGAGGTGTCGACACCCCCGTCCTGATGCTGACCGCGCTGGGGGGCGTCGACCACCGCGTGGAGGGGCTAGACAGCGGTGCCGACGACTACCTGGCCAAACCGTTCGCCTTCAACGAGCTGCTGGCGCGCATCCGTGCTCTCGCACGGCGCGGTCCGGAGCGCACGGCGGAGCCGCTGACCGCCGGCGACCTCATGCTCGACCCGCTGCGCATCCGCATCTCGGTCGGGGACCAGGATGAGGAGCTGTCGGCCCGTGAGTTCGCGCTCCTCGCCTACCTCGTCCGTCACGAGGGTGAGGTCGTCACACGCCAGCAGATCCTCGACGCTGTGTGGGGAGCCGAGCCCGACGTCTACAGCAACGTCGTCGACCTCTACGTCCACTACGTGCGCCGCAAACTGGAATCGCTGGGGCGACGTGATGCCTTGCGCACCGTTCGCGGGGTCGGCTACTCGCTCCAGGTCGGAGAGGAAGGGTGAGCCGGCTCCGACCACCGCGCGATCCGGCAGAGGCCCTGCTGTGGCGCACCCGGATGCGCCTCGCGGCCGTGACCTTCGTAGTGCTGGCCACGCTCGTGCTCGTCGTCGGCCTCACGGCGGCGGTCACCGCCACGGCCCTGATGCGCGAGTCCATCGACCGTGCCCTGGACGCGGCCGTGACGGACCCGCTCACGCTTCATGAGCTTCTCGAGGAGGGCGAACGATTCGAGTACGCCGGCCCGCTGGGTATGGCCGACACCTTCGTGGTGCTCGCCGATGCGGACGGCAACGTGTACGGCAACACCACCGATGCCTGGTTGGTGGGCATCCCGGACATGGACGCGATCGGGGCTGCCGCCGCCGGGGACGACCGCCGTTCGGGCAGCTACGGCGACACTGATCTGCGCCTGCTCACCACGTACTACCGTGTCGCCGCGGTCGAGGACGGATCCGAGGTCGAGGACGACCGTGAGCTCGAAGGTGTGGCAGCGAGCACGACCCTGTACCTCCAGGCCGGTCACGACCTTTCGTTGCAGCAGGACCTTGAGCGACAACTGCTGCTGGCCATCAGCGCCATCGGCCTGCTGGGCATCGCTGCCGCGGCCGTGGTCACGATATTCCTCACCAGGCGGGCCATGACGCCGATCAGCGAGGCCTTCACCACCGAGCGTCGCTTCGTGGCCACCGCCTCGCACGAGCTGCGCACGCCCATCGCCGTCATCCGTGCGTCTGCCGAGATCATCGGCCGGGAGGGACTGGTGGCCGAGCCTGGCCGTGAGCTCCTGGACGACATCGTGAGTGAGACCGATCGCATGGGCACCCTGGTGGGTGATCTCCTCGCGCTCGCCTCGGCCCAGGCCGGGGCCATGCCACTGGACCTTCGGCCGGTCGAGCTGGCCCCGTACGTGAAGGACATCGCCCGTCGTTCGTCTTCGATGGCCGAGAGCGAGGGCGTGAGTCTTGAGACCAACACGGCCATCCCGGCCTCGACGCAGATCCGCGCCGACCGCGATCGTCTCGATCAGACCATGCTCATCCTGGTCGACAACGCCATCAAGCACACACCGCCAGACGGCACCGTTCACCTGGACGCCACGGTCGACTCGAGGGCGGGCGCGGCCACCTTGTCAGTCACCGACGACGGACCGGGCATCGCGCCCGAGGATGCCGAGCGCATCTTCCAACCCTTCATCCGTTCAGGTCCGGCGGCAGCCTCCCGCAAGGGTGCCGGCCTCGGCCTGGCAGTCGCCAGGCAGCTGGCCGAGGGACACGATGCGCAGCTGAGCGTCGAGAGCCGTGCCGGCCATGGAGCGACGTTCCGATTGCGGATCCCGCTGTGGTCACCGCAGGGAGGCGCATCGGGCTAGCGGAAGATGCGCACTCGGCCGTCGGTCGTGCCGGCCGCCAGCACGAGCTTGCCGTCTACGTCAGCGGCGGCCACGTTCGTGGCCAGCACGCCGTCGAGTGGCAGCCGATCGACCGGCTCGAAGCCAGTGGCCGTGCGTGCCAGCACGCCCAGCACGGTCAGGCCCTGTTCGGGCACGACGATGTCGAGTCGGCCGTCGCCGTCGAGGTCGGCCAGCAGGGCCATGTCCAGGTTGGCTGAAGCCAACCGGTGGGAGCTGTAGCCGGGCAGGGAGGCCGCCAGCTCGAGGCGGTCGTCGACGAGGCGGTAGGCCTCTACCACGCCGCCGATGTGCGGGGTGCGCACGGCGATGATCTCGATCACGTCATCCGGTCCGATGCGTCCGGCGCCGATCTGATGCAGCCATCGGTAGCCCTGGCCGATGGGCTCGGACGAGGCGAGCAGCTCACCGTCGAGTCCGTGGACCACGAGTCGCGCGCCCAGCTCCGCGTCGCTCACCGTGACCACCAGCTCCTGGCCCTCGCTATCCACGGTCAGCTCGACGGCCATGGCCGAGAGCCCCTCGATGACCTCCGCAGGGCCGACCGCGATGCGCATGACCGAGCCGGCGGGATCGATGACATCGACGGACGAGGCCTCCAGGTCATCGCCGAGCACGCCGTGGGCATAACGAGAGGTGGGACCGGTGAGCGCCACCAGCGAGAGATCCAAGGTCATCGTCACACGAGCGTCAGGGATGGCATCCTCGAATCGCTCAGCTGCCGAGAGTGCGCTGTCCACGACCAGCTGGCCCCCTCGAGCCATCGCTGCCTGCGGCGGCTCGCCCGGTTCGAGCGCCGGGGAGCCTCCTTCTTCCACGAATGGCGTGCCCCCCGCCGGGGCGACCACGCGGGCGACCGTACCGTCGTCGAGGGCGACCAGCCAGGAGGTGCCCGGGTCGCCTGGGTCGGGCAGGATCCAGGCGGGCGCGCCCGCCAGCGCGATGTCGACCGCCTCGCCGGCCAAGGGGCCCGAGCCGCAGGCGACACGGTTGCCGGTCAGCTGATGATCGGTGCGCGACAGGACCGTGGATGGCTCGCGGATGGAAGGCCGCTCACAGACGTCGGAGCGGGCGTCGGCAGGAACGGCGGCGAGGACGATGCAGAGCATGGCCATGGTGGCGGGGCGAAGCATGTGCGCATGCTAGGCCCGTGCTCCACGGAACACACACCGGGCCGCCGGGCGGGCGGTCCCTTCGGCACTTGCCGGTCGGTGCCTCGAGTGACACGGTCAGCGCGGAGGTGCCGGCTTGCAAGTCAGCCTCGTCAAACCCACGCTGGGGCGACACTCGGACGGACCCTTCGTCGATGAGGGACGGATGGAGCCGCTCAACCTGGGTGTGCTCGCGGGCCTGACGCCACCCGGCGTCGACGTACGGCTCTGGGACGACCGTGTCGACGACATCGACTACGACGAGCCCACCGACCTGGTAGCCATCACCGTCGAGGCCTTCACCGCTCGACGCGCCTACGAGATCGCCGACGAGTTCCGAGCTCGACGTGTCCCGGTGATCATGGGTGGCATCCACGCCACGGCCCTGCCCGACGAGGTCTCCGAGCACGCCGACAGCGTATACACCGGCGACGCGGAAAGCGGTTGGGCGAGGGTCGTGGCCGATGCCCACGAGGGCGGCCTCAAACCGCGCTACGACGCTCCGGTCGGCACTCCACAGCCGGGCACGCAGGCACGCCGCGATATCTACGCAGGCAAGGGCTACCTGCCGCTGTCGCTGCTGCAGTTCGGCCGGGGCTGCCGATTCCGTGCGAGTACTGCGCGGTCGGCGCCTATTTCGAGCACGTCCACCACGTCCGGCCCGTCGACGAGGTCGTGGCTGAGGTCGAGGCGCAGCATCGCCGCAACCTCTTCTTCGTCGATGACAACATCGTCGCCGACCACGTTGCCGCCAAGGCCCTCTTCCGCGCGCTCATGCCCATGAACGTGCGCTGGGTCTCGCAGGCCAGCCTCGACGCAGTAGGAGACCCGGAGCTGCTGGCGCTCATGGTCGAAAGCGGCTGCCTGGGCAACGTCATCGGCTTCGAATCGCTCGATGCCGCGAACCTCGAGCAGATGGGCAAGCGGCCCAACCTGACCGGCTTCGACCGCTACGCCACGGCCGTGCAGGCACTGCGCGAGCACCATCTGCAGACATGGGCGGCCTTTCTGCTCGGCTACGACCATGACACGCCCGACTCGGTGCTGGCGCAGTGCGAGTGGGCCATCGATCAGCGCTTCACGTTCGCGGCCTGGAACGTGCTCATGCCCTATCCGGGCACACCGCTCTACGAACGCCTGCGTGAGGAGGGCCGGCTGCTCTACGACGGACGCTGGTGGCTGCATCCCGACTACCGCTTCAACAGCGCCGCCTTCGAGCCCAGGGGCATGAGCGCCGACCAGCTCACCGAGACGGCGTGGGCCTGCCGGCGTCGCTGGAACAGCCTGGGCTCCATCGTGCGTCGCGCCTTCGATCGCTCCACGAACATGAGCTCTGCCACGCGCTTCGCGCTCTACGCCATCTACAACCCGCTCTTCCGGCGAGAGTCGCTCAAGCGCCAGGGTCTGCAGCTGGGCCGGCGATGACCAGGCCATCCGATTTCAGCTTCGGGCGTGCCACGCGCACGGACGAGCCTGAGATCCGGGCGCTGGTGGGCGGCCTGGCCATGCCCGGCTCGGTCAGCGTGCGCTTCGAGCGAGAGCCCGACTACTTCCTGGGCACGACCGTCCAGGGAGATCCTGCGACGTGCTCATCGCCCGCCATCTGCCCGACGGCGAACTGGCCGCGGTCATGGTCCGAGCCGAGCGGCGGGTGTTCATCGACGGGTCGCCGGCAAGCCTCGCCTACATCGGCCAGATCCGCATCGCACCGCGCTACCAGGGACGATGGCTGATGCAGCGGGCGACCCTTGAGGTGGCCGGGCTCCACGATCGCTCGCTGCCCTACCTCGGCGTCATCGCCAGCGACAACGCGGTAGCGCTGGGCACCATCGCCGGGCGCCGTCCGCCGGGTGAGGCAAGGGTGAGGCGCGTGGCTCGGCTGCGCTCGCTGGCGTTCATCCTGCACGACCGCGCCAGGCGCCCCCGGGCCACCATGCCGCTGACCGGGGGTGACGCGGTCCACCTCGATGAGCTCGTGACCTTCCTGCTCACGATGGGCCCACGGCGTCAGTTCTTCCCGGTGGTCAGTCGTGACGACCTCACCGACGGCCGCGCCTACCGTGGCCTGCGGCTCGAGGACCTGTGCGTGGTGCGCCGCGACGGCGAGATCGCCGGCGTGCTGGGCTCCTGGGACCAGTCCCGGCTACAAGCAGGAGATGGTGGCCGCCTACGCTCCCCGGCTACGACGCCTGCGCCCCGCCTACGACCTGCTCGCCCGGATGCTCGGTGGCGACCGCCTGCCGCGTGAAGGCGAGACCATCCGCACCACCTTCGGCTGCCTGCGCTGTCTGGCCGACGACGATCCAGACGTGCTGCAGGCACTGCTCCTGGATCGCGACAGCGGGCCCGACGCCAGGGTGCGGCCTTCCTGATGGTCGGCTTCGACGAGCGCGACCCGCTGTCGTCGATGGTCGGCCACGCCCTGGCCGTGACCTATCGCAGCGATGTCTTCCTGGGCTCCTCCGCCGAGCAGGACCCTGCGCCCATGACTCGATGGCCGGCCGGCCCACGTCGAGCTGGGAAGCCTGTGAGCACGTCGCCGGCGCTGACGCCCATACGCGCCACCTCGCTGATGATCGGCGCCGGCGTGGGTGCGGGCATCATGGCCGTGCCCTACCTCGCCGAGCGCGTCGGCCCTCCCGGCCTGCTGGTCGTCCTGGTGGCGGCCTACGGCGCGGCCACGCTCATCCACCTCATGCTCGTGGAGATCCTGCTGCGCACCGGGCAGCCCCTCCAGGTCATCGAGCTGATGCGCCTGTGGGTCCTCGACAGTCCCGGCCGGCGCCCGCTGCTGTGGCTGATCTTCGGCCTGCTCACGGTCGCCTTCGTGGCTGCGCTGGCGGCCTATGTCGCCGCGGCGGCCGAGATCGTCAGCGATGCCACTGCTTGGCCGCTCGGCGTCTCGCAGCTGCTCGTCTACGTCGGCGCAGCCGGGGTCGTCCTCTTCGGCCTCCGCGCCGTGGGCATCTTCGAGACCATCGGCGTGTTGGCCCTCGTCGGCTGCGTGGTCGCCCTGGTGATGGGCACGCTCGGGCGTGCGGATCGACGCTGCCCTTCGCGGCGCGGGGACAGCCGGGCGATGCGCTGGCGCTCTTCGCCATGGTCATGTACGGCTACTACGCCTTCTTCTCCGTGCCCCAGGTGGTCAAGGGCCTGGCACCGGACGGGCGGGCAGCGGCCCGTTCGGTCGTGGCCGGCCTGGCCGTCAACGGCCTGCTCATCGCGACCGTGGCCATCGTCGCCCTGGGCGTCTCGGACGAGGTCACCGAGGTCGCCATCGTGGGCATCGCTGACGAACTCGGGCCGTGGGCCGGTGGCATCGGCGCGGTCTTCGTCTTCGCCGCCCTGCTCACCACCTACTGGGCGGTCTCCCTGGCCCTGGCCGACATCATCGACTGAGCGCATCGGCCTCGGCTTCCGCGCCCAGCTGGTTGGTGGCGACCTTACCCTCCCTGCTGCTGCTCTACGTCGGGGCCATGGGCTTCCTCGACTGGTTGCAGCTGGCAGCCGGCCTCACGGCCATCGTCATCGCGCTCGTGACCGTGCCCATGTACCTGAACGCGCGACGCCATGGCGCGGTCCGCGAGCCGTCCTGGAGCCTGGGCCGCTGGGGCAGCCGGCCCATGCTCGGCCTCGCCCTGCTGGCCACCGTGCTCATGGCCATCGGTTCGCTAGCGGAGGCCTGAAGGTTCCGAGTGGCTTCGATGCCGCGAGCAGCAGCTGCTCCAGCGCTCGCATCGCGCGCTCCTCCCCCGGCTCGGCGTGGTCCCAGCCGCACAGGTGCAGCCGCCGTGGGTGATGAGCAGGCGCAGCTCGTCGGCTGGTGCCCAGTTCACGTCGCCGGTCTGACCGCCGGCCGCCGATGCTGCCTGTTCGATGGCCCGCTCGACCGAGACGACGATGTCGCCGAGGTGCGGTCCCTCGCCCGGTGGCAGCGGGAACGGATCGGCCGCTCCGCGCACGAGCAGGAGTCCTGGCCAGGATGCTCGGGGAAGGCCGAGGGCGGCAGCAGCGGGAACGAGAGCACATCGGTAGGCCCGGCCTTGCCCATGTGGGCTTCATTCAGCGCGGCGAGCTCGGCATCATCGCTCAGCGTCAATGAGATGGTCGCCCCGACGGGGGCGCCGGCGGCCACCATGACAGCCCCGAGCAGGCGCCGGCAATCCTCCTCGGCCAGGAGCGCGGGTACACCGGGCCGCACGATGACCTCGATGATCACCGCGCCACGAAGGGGGTCAAGCGCCCTTCTTCTCTGCCGGCCGTCGCGACTGGAGCTCCACGATCTTGTTGGTGGGATAGGCGATGCGACGGTGGTACATGGCCAGCAGTTGCTCGATGAAGGACTCCCGGATGCGGTCCAGGTCGCGCAGCGTCAGGTCGCACTCGTCGAACTGGCCGTCGATGAGCCGGTCACCGATGATCTGCGAGACCATCGCCCGGATGGCCGGCTCGTCGTGGCTGGCCAGCGAGCGTACCGAGGCTTCGACGCTGTCGGCCAGCATGAGGATGGCCGCCTCGCGCGTCTGCGGCTTGGGCCCGGCGTGGCGGAACCGCCGTGGGTCGACACGGTCGGCAGCCTCCTTGCCGGCCTCCGTCTTCAGCGTCGACCCGGCCTCCTCGGCCGCGATCTGGCAGGCCTTGGCGTAGAAGTAGCCCATCAAGGCGGTGCCGTGATGCTGGGGGATGAAGGGGATGAGCGCCTTGGGCAGCTTGTACTGGTAGGCGATGTCGATGCCCCGGGCCACGTGGCCGACGATCGATGGCGGCCGATTCTTCGGGTGGCAGCTGATCGTGGAGGTTCTCGCCGCCGGCCTGGTTCTCGATGAAGACCATGGGGTCGTAGAGCTTGCCGACGTCGTGGTAGTAGGCAGCTACGCGGGTCACCAACGCATCGGCGCCGATGGCCTCGGCGGCCTGCTCTGCGAGGTTGCCCACCATCAAGGAGTGGTGGTAGGTGCCGGGTGCCTCCAGCAGCAGGCGACGGAGCAGGGGCTGCGTGGGATTGGCCAGCTCGAGCAGCTGGTAGGAGGTGGTGATGCCGAAGAGGCTGCCCAGCACGGCGAACGTGCCGGCCGCGGCCACGGCCGCGCCGAAGGCGGAGATGGCCGAGGCCGCGAGCAACTGCAGGAAGATCTCCAGGTCATCGGCGCGGGCGATGATTGTGAAGGCCACCACGACCGCGATGTTGGCGGCCGTGATGGCCGCGCCGGCCTGCACGAACTGTGAGAGCCGTTCACCCCGGCCGATGACGATGGTGCCCGCCAACCCACCGAGGAAGGTGTAGGCGGCGAGGTCCATGGAGCCGGTGATGACGCCGGCCATGATGGCGACCATGGCCGTGAGCACGCTGGCCACGCCGGAATCCAGCAGCACCGATAAGAGCAACCCCACCGCGAAGGTGGGTACCAGGAAGGGAGCGACCTCGTTGTCTCCGGTGATGACCAGCAACGCGGTCGCGGTCAGCAGCGCCAGCGAGATGAGCAGGATGGCGTTGTTGCGGTGCCACAGCCGCGAGCGGAAGCGCCACAACCACGCCATCAGCGTGGTCACCACCGCGATGGACAGCAGCAGCCAGCCGAAGATGCTGAGCAGATCGACCGGCTCGGTCACGGTGGTGAGGTCCCCGAGGGCGAGGACGAACGTCAGCCCCGCCACCAGCAGGGCGGAGAGGAACCCCAGGCGGACAGCGTCACGCTTGGTGAAGGCAAGGATCTGGCTTCCCCGGCGCGCCAGCATGGTCGAAACCTACTAGGCCTGAGCGGCCTTGGCTAGTTCCTCGTTCACGAGGCTGCTCACCAGCTTGCCCTCCGCACGGCCCCTGACCGTGGGCATGAGCTCGCTCATGACCCGGCCCATATCGCGTGGTGAGCTGGCGCCGGCAGCGGCGATGGCCTCGACGACGCGCACGCGCAGTTCGTCTTCGCCCAGCTGCTCGGGCAGGTACGGGGAGAGGATCTCGATCTTCGGCTCGTTCCTGGTCGGCGAGATCGTCGCGGCTCGCGGCCGCATAGGCCTCGATCGATTCGCGACGCTTCTTCACTTCCCTGCTGACGATCGCCAGCGTCTCTTCGTCGGAGAGCGGCTCGCGCTTCTCCTTGGCGGCGAGCTGGACAGCAGCGATGACCATGCGCAGGGTGTCGCGTCGCCGCACGTCACCATCACGCATGGCCGTCTTCATATCAGCCTGGAGCTGTTGGACAAGGCTCACGGCGTACCTCCTCTTGGGCAGATGGAGGGCTCGGACCTCGAGGGTCAGGCGAGGACCTTATTCCCCGCGCGCCGCCTTCTTCCGCTTCGCTTCCTTGCGCTTTCGCTTGACGCTGGGCTTCTCGAAATGCTCGCGTCGTCGTGCTTCGGCGAGGATGCCGCTCTGCTGGATCTTCTTGTTGAATCGTCGCAGGGCTGCCTCGAAGGACTCGTTCTCACCGACTCGGACTTCTGCCAACTAGGAAATCACCTCCCGCTGGTCGTCGTCAGGCCGCACTCGACCGCCGGGACCAGGACCGACGGGGAGCCCCGCGCGAAACGATGCCGCGCAAGCAGGCCAGCTCGGAGTGTAGTCGAGCGCCTCCGAACCGGTCAAACGGGTCGAACATGCCAAAGCGTCGAGGCGAGCGGCCACACTCGGCCCAGGTGACCGATGGCCCCGTCAATAGCGGCCGAATGGACTCCGCGCGAGGGGAACCTTTTCCGGATACGGCCGCTCATGGTGGACAACGGAGCGTGAACGCCTCCGAAGACACGCAAGAAAGGACGGTTCGATGTCGAACTGGGGGACCAAGAAGTCAAGCGGGCTGAAGGCGGCAGTGCTGCTGGGCACGACAGTGGCGCTGCTCATGAGTCCGGCGGCGGTCGGCGCTGCGGCGCAGGATCGCGATCGCGATGGCGATGGCCTGCCCAACGCCTACGAGCGGTTGCGCACGATGACCCGCGTGGGCGATGCCGACTCGGACAACGACGGCATCCGTGATGGCCAGGAGGATCCCGATCGCGACGGTCTCACCAATCGACAGGAGCTGAAGCTGCGGACGCGCCCGCGCGATGCCGACTCGGACAATGACGGCATCAAGGACGGTGACGAGGACTTCGACAAGGACGGTCTGCCCAACAAGGTCGAGATGCGCATACGGACCCGCGCCCGCAATGCCGACAGCGACGGCGATGGCATCAAGGACGGCCGTGAGGACCTCGATGGCGACGGTCTCACCAATCGCCAGGAGCTGAAGACCCGCACTCGCCTCAACGACCGCGATTCGGACAACGACGGCATCTCTGACTGCAACGAGGACCCTGACCGCGACGGCTTGACCAACTGCCAGGAGTTCCGTCTGCGGCTCCGCGTGCGCGACGCCAATTCGGACAACGACGGCATCCGCGATGGCCAGGAGGACGCCGACCGTGATGGCCTTAAGAACCGCGCCGAGTTTCGATACGGCTGCGACCCATTGAACCCCGATACGGACGGCGATGGTCGCAAGGACGGCAAGGAGTACCACCACGGCGACGGCTCCGCTCCCGGCTGTGAGGCCGACTGACACCCGTCGCACTAGTCTGACGTGCGTCCACGATCCGGTGATGCCCGGCGACCCCGGGTTCGCATCCGGGCCCCTATGCGAGCGCATCCGCTACATTCGGGCTGATGGCAGGGGGCTCGCATGATCGCCGACTCGTGGACGCCGTCCTGGCCGGGGACGATGAGGCCTTCCGAGTGCTGGTCGAACGCGAGTCAGCGAACGTGATCGGACTCTGCCGGCGCATGCTCGGCGATCCGTACGACGGCGAGGATGTCGCGCAAGAGGCATTCCTGCAGGCCTACCGATCGCTACCGACGTGGCGAGGTGATGGCCCCTTCGGTGCCTGGGTGTGGCGCATCGCACTGCGTATGTCTATCGCGCGTCTGAAGAAGCGGCCGACCGACCTCCAGGCAGATCCCGCCCGTGCCGAGGGCTGGCTGGTCGACCTGGATAGCCATGATGACCCCGTACGCCGCCTGCTTGGCGCAGAACAGCGGCATGAGGTGCACGAGGCCATCGACACGCTGCCCGCGGCCCAGCGCACGGTGGTCTCGTTGCGGTTCTTCTCCGATCGCTCACTCGAGCAGATCTCCTGCGAGACCGGCGCGCCCATCGGCACCGTGAAGTCCCGCCTGAACCGAGGCCTGACCTCTCTTCGCAAGCACCTCGGACCGACTCGATGAGCCGGCAGCCACCCCTGAGCCGGCAGCCGCGACCGACCATGGCTGGACCAGCCATCCGCGGGTTCGCGGGGTTCAGCGACCGTGTCATGGCCCGGGTCGCCGCTGAGCCGACGCCGACGCCCGCGCGAGTCTTCCTCCACTCCGCGCTCCGTCTGCGCCCCCGCGACGCGATGGCCACGCTGGTCACGGCCTGGCACCTGGCGTTCGGACGCAGCGGACCGATCCCGGCGTTGGTACGCGTCCAGTCACTGGTCATGCTGTTGGTGTTCACCGTGGTCGTCAGCACTGGCGGGACGCTGGCCGCGGCCGGCGCGGTGCGCATCGTCGAGAGCCCCCGGGAACCACGCCAGGTCGACCGCCAGCTCGTGCTGCCATCCGCCACTCCGGGACCGACGATATCGCTGCGCCCGGTCGTCCCTGCCACACCTGACCCCTCCCCGAGTGGATCGCCCGGCGCGATGGAGCGTGGGCCTGCCAAGGAGAAGCCGACGTCCGGAGCCGGCAGGGCCGAGCAGGGCCGACAAAGCCCGTCCAGGTCGCGCCCGGGAACCGGCGACAAGGTCGAATCCAAGGGCGCCGACCAGAAGAAGCAGCCTGCCCGGACGATACCGAGGCCGGCCGTCAGGAAGCAGACCGGGTCTGACACGCCCAAGTCCGGGGCTGGCAGCCGCAACGATGGTGGCTCGACAAGACCCGAGCAGAAGGCCCTGCCGGTGAGCACACCCAAGCCCAGGGATGGCGCTGGGGCCAAGTCCGAAGAGGGGTCGGGCGGCGGGTCTGTGCGCGGCTCCTGAGCCCACGCGCCTCACCGCGGCGAACACCTGGTGTCCTGGCTGGGTGGAGCTTCATGGGCCGTCGGTCAGTTCCCCTGGTGCGGGGCGCCCACTACACTGGCCGCCTATGAGCGAGTTCCCCCACGCCTCGCAGTTCGAGTCCCTCGTCGGCGTCCTCGACGACGCGGCAGGGAGATGGCCGTCCGAGCGCGTCATGTACGGACTCCGGCTGGATTCGGGCATGGCCATGTCCTGGTCGGTGCAGGAGATGCGCCGCCGCTCCCTGCTCGCGGCCTGGCGTCTGCGGGCGGCTGGCCTGGAGTCCGGCGACCGGCTGATGACGTGGTCGCCCTCCACGCCCCGCCTGCCCGCGGTGTATTGGGGTGCGATGCGTGCCGGCCTCGTGCTGACGCCCATCGACCTGCGCATGACGCCGAGCGTCGTCTCGCGCATCGCCTCGCTGGTGGAGACCGGCTGGATCGCGGTCGACGACGGCTACGACGCGCCCGACCCGGCCGACCTCGGCAGCGAGGACCTGGAGATCCTGAAGCTGGCTGAGCTGACCGCCGATCCCGGGGCCGATTGGCCGGACGACTGGGAGGCCCAAGTCCTGGCCTGGCCGCTACCGACTCGAGATTCGCTCTTCGAGGTCCACTTCACCTCGGGGACCACCGCCGAGCCCAAGGGCGTGTTGCTGACCCACGGCAACCTGCTCGAGACGATGGCCATGTTCAGCCGGCTGCTGGATCACCGGCATCTGCGCGCCGTCTCGATCCTGCCCCTGTCCCATCTGCTCGAGCAGATCTCGACCCTGTTCTACGGAACGATGATCGGGGCTGAGGTCGTCTACGTGCGTTCGCGCAACCCGCGCGTCATCTTCGAGACGATGCGCGAACTGCGTGCCAGTGCCATGGTCGTGACGCCGCAGGTCCTCGAGCTCTTCTGGAGCGGCCTCATGCGCGAGGTCAAGCAGCGCGGCATGGAGGCTTCGTTCGAGCGGTTGCGACGGGTCGCGCACCACCTCCCATACCGCATGCGCCGCGGGGTCTTCCGCTCGCTGCACGCTCAGCTCGGTGGCTCACTGGAGTTGATCGTCAGCGCCGGTGCGTACCTGCCACCGGACCTGCAGCAGGCCTGGGAGGACCTCGGCATCGTGGTCATGCAGGGCTACGGCTCGACCGAGGTCGGCTTCGCGGTGGCCAATGACGAGTGGCACCACCCGCTCGGCCTGGTGGGCCGGACCCACGAAGGTGTCGAGGTCAAGATCGACGCTCATTCTGGAGAGATCCTCGTCAGAGGGCCCGGCGTCTCAGCCGGATACTGGCGGGACGAGCAGAAGACGCGCGCCTCACGTACCGCACAGGGCTGGTACAAGACCGGCGACACGGGCTATTTCACCGAGGACGGCGACCTCAAGCTCTCCGGTCGACTGCGCAACGTCATCGTCCTGCCCAACGGGCTCAACGTCTTCCCTGAGGACATCGAGGCAGCCCTGGCCGATCACGGCCTGAGCCAGTCGGTGGTGCTCGAGACCGCTCCGGGTCGAAATCGAGGCGGTGGTACTGCCACCTGGCTCGGTGCCCATCCTGCGGGCCGACCAGGCAGCCGCCAACGACCGCGAGACGGGCGACGCTCTCGACACCGAGATCGAGGCCATCGTCAAGGCTGCCAACGCCGACCTCTCGATGCATCAGCGCATCGCCGCCTGGCGGCTGTGGCCCGAACGCGATTTTCCCCGCACACACACGCTCAAGATCCGCCGCAACGAGGTCCGCACCTGGGCCGGAGGGGACGCGCTGGCACTGCAGGTCCATGAGACCGAGGACGACACGGCCGCCGCACGGTAGTCCCTCATCAGCGAGATACGGGCTCTGGCCCCCCGCTGCTCACGAGCTGAACCATCTCGACGTGCCCGACGCCGTTTCTGCCAGTCCTGCTCTGAGGCTGAGCGCGCCTGACACTCCTGCTCAGCCCATGGGCATGACCGGCAAGAAGACCGTCACATCGGTCGAGATCGCTCGAGGGCTGGGAAGACCGGGTCCGATGGCCGCGGCTGGTGACGGGCCGAGGCGGAACTCCGCCACTCGCCAAACGCCAGCTGCCAAACGCCAACTGCCACCCGCTACCCGCTACTTGCTGACCTCGACCGGCGAGCCCACCGAGGCCATAGCCTCGAAGACCGCCTCGGCACGGTCTGGATCGTCTGACCGGCGGCTCGACCAGGTGGTGAAGATGACGGTGTCCTCGAGCACGCTCACCGAGAACTGGCTGTCGGCCACGTAGTTCGTCTGCCCGAAGCCCGACTCCAGGTAGTCCGCCAGTTCTTCTGCCCGGTCCTGGGCCGCGCCCGGGCCGTCGGCTTCGTAGATGACCACATAGCCGTCATCGATGTCGGCGAGCAGGGCGCGCCGGATCACCCGGGGCGTATGCAGCAGCGATTCCGGCTCCGACGGCCGGAAGGCCCCGGCCGGCGTCTCCAGCCGCTCCCCGACGCTCGCCACGGCCACCTCGAGCTGCCCGATGGCGGTGGCCACCGACGCGTCGAACGAACGCAAGGGCGTGGGCAGTACCAGCTCGTCGGCCTGGACGGTGGGGCGGTCGAGACTGGTGCAGCCCCCCACCAGCAGGACCGCTCCGGCCGCGGTGAGCAGCAGGCCCCGGAGGTCGATCAACCGGGCGGCCAGGCCATCGGCCGCCCACCGATGAGGTGGAAGTGCAGGTGCAGCACCGACTGTCCACCGTCGTCGCCGACGTTGGTGACGATCCGATAGCCCGTCTCAGGCAGGCCGGCCTCAGCTGCGAGCGAGGCGGCCACCGCGAAGAGACGGCCCAGCAGCTGGGCATCCGACTCGGTCAGCCGAGCGGCCGACTCCACATGGCTGCGCGGGACGATCAGTCGGTGCACCGGCGCGACCGGATTGACGTCATCGAAGGCGACGACGAGGTCGTCCTCGTAGACGGTCTGGGACGGGATGGCACCCGCGATGATCTTGCAGAATAGGCAGCTCTGGTCGCTCACTGGCATCTCCGTGGCTGGTCTCTAGAACGTGGGCTTGCTCATCATGAGCCAACCGATGACGCCGATGGCCGCGGCCATGCCGTAGCTGATGTAGCGCTGCCGGCGAGCGCGCACCCGCCAGCGCTCCTTCTCCGCCTCGCTCGCCGCCACTCTGAGGCCGAGCAGGCGGCGTACTCCGGGCCGCTGCACGAAGAAGGCGATGGCCAGGATCGCGGCGTAGATACCGAGGGCCAGCAACAGCCAGGGCTGCTCGAGGAAGGCGCCCCCCAGCACCAGCAGCATGGCCACGCCGGTGATGGCCACGCCGGCGCCGACGATGATGGTGCCGTGCGCCTCCAGCCAGACCAGCGCGCGCGCCAGGCGGCCGGACTGCCCGCCTACGATGGGCTCACCGTCGACGCCTCGGGTGCGCATCGTGAACGGCAGCACGAAAGACGGCACGAACAACGAGATGGCGAGGATGATGTGCGCGGTCAGCAGCATCGGGAAGAGCTCGGGCGGGATCACTGACCAGGGCGCTCCAGGTCGAGTGCCACCCAGTCGCTCTCCTGCTCGCGCGAGACGACGCGCAAGCCGGCGGCGGCGAAGGCGCGACGCACCTCCGGCTCACGGTCGATGAAGATGCCCGAAGCCAGCAGACGGCCGCCGCTGCCGGGCTGGCCCTGGCCGGGACGCACGGCCCACGCCAGCTCGGTCGCGAGCTCCACCAGCAGGCTGGCCACGAGGTTGGCGAAGACGAGGTCGAACGGCCCCTCGCCGATGGGCAGGCTGCCCCCGCTGGCGTTGACGGTCACGCCGTTGCGGGCGGCGTTCTGGCGCGTGGCTTCCACGGCGATGGGATCGGTGTCGACGGCGCGGACCAGTCCGGCGCCCAGCAGTGCGGCACCGACCGCCAGGATGCCTGAGCCAGAACCTATGTCGAAGGCCGTGGCGCCCTCGACCAGCCCCTCATCGCTCCAGCGCTCCAAGCCGAGGAGACACAGCCGCGTGGTCGGATGTAGACCGGTCCCGAAGGCCATGCCTGGGTCGAGCGCGATGATGATGTCGTCCGGCGTGGGGTCGTAGTCGCGCCAGGTCGGCTTGATGACGATGCGGCGACCGAGGCGCATCACCGGGAAGTGCTCCTTCCATTCCGTGGCCCAGTCCTCCTCGTGGACCTCGCGGATCTCGAGCTCGCCGATGGGGCGCAGGTCGAATGCGGTCAGATGGCCGAGTCGCTCACGAACCAAGGCGATAGCCACCTCGGCGGCGATCCGGTCGATGGCCGGCAGATAGCCCCGGATGGTCACCGGGGCGTCGGCGATCGGGATGGCGGCGAGACCTTCGGGCTCGGTGTCGAAGGGCTGCTCCACGGAGATACC
Source organism: uncultured Chloroflexia bacterium (assembly GCA_963705425.1). Classification (GTDB taxonomy): domain Bacteria; phylum Chloroflexota; class Limnocylindria; order Limnocylindrales; family CSP1-4; genus JAFMJV01. The sequence continues at coordinate 157,898 of CAVPJO010000009.1, forward strand.
ACCGCCCGCGGCCCGGGAGAGGATCTCGCTCACGGCCTCCACGGCTTCCTGGTCGGCCGTGATACTCAGCTCCAGCCAGGTACCCGCTGCCGACATACCCTCGTCGTCGTCCATCGATGCCTGCCCAGGGCCCTCGTGCGTGCTCAGCTGATGGCGTCCTTGATGCGATCGCCGAGCGAGCGCTTGCCCCGCTTGGTGCGCGGCCCATCGGCCACTGTCGTCTCACCGTCGATACTGATCTCGCCCGATTCCGCGGCCAATTCCTCGAGCAGCTCACGCTGCCGCTCGCTCAGGCGGGTGGGCACCTCGACATCGATGAGGATGTGGAGATCGCCCCGGGCTCCGGCCCGTCGCAGGTGCGGAACGCCTTTACCACGACGGCGGATCTCGGTACCCGGCTGCGTGCCCGGCTTGATCTCGAGCATCTCCTCGCCGTCGGGCGTGGTGATGGGGATCTCCGCACCCAGCGCAGCCTGCGTCATCGAGAGCACCAGCTCCTCGTACAGCTCGGTCCCGTCACGTTTGAGCACGGGGTGCTCCTCGACATGGGTGACCACGTAGAGGTTGCCCGGCGCGCCGCCGCGCGGGGCCGCCTCCCCTTCCCCGGTGAGCCGGATCTGGTGGCCGTCGTCGATGCCCGGGGGGACCGTCACACGGAGCGTGCGCTTGCGCTCGGAACGGCCGTCGCCCAGACAGCTCTGGCACGGCTTCTCGACGATCTGTCCGCTGCCGCGGCAACGACCACAGGGCGTGACGTTGACCATCTGGCCGAGCAACGTGTTGCGCACTTCGCGCACCTCGCCACTACCCTGGCATTGTGGACAGGTGATGGGCTCCGAGCCCTCCTCGGCGCCACTACCCTCACACGTCTCACAAGTGTCCAGAGAGGTGAAGCTGAGCTCCTTCTCGGCGCCGTGGACGGCTTCGTCGAAGGTCAGCAGCAGGTCATAGCGGAGGTCGGCACCGGCCGGTCGTCGGGCACGCCGGGCGCCCGCACCGCCCGGGGCGGAGCCGCTGAAGAAGGCATCGAAGATGTCGCCAAATCCCTGGAAGCCGCCGAAGGGACCGTAGCCCTCGGCCCCAGCGCCAGTGCCGCCCACGCCAGCACGACCGAACATGTCGTACTGCTGGCGGCGCCGGGGGTCGGCGAGGACCTGGTAGGCCTCATTGACCTCCTTGAAGCGCGCGTCAGCATCAGGGTCGGTATTGACGTCGGGATGCCATTGCTGGGCCAGCTTTCGGAACGAGCGCTTGATCTCATCCTCGCTGGCGCCGCGCTCAAGCCCCAGGATCTCGTAGTAGTCGCGGGTGGTGGCCATGCAAGGGGGGAGTATAGGGAAGGACGGGCGGGGACTCCTGCGACGGCATCCTCGACGGGATCCGCGCGTTGAGATGACCGCGAGGGATGGTCAGGGTCCGGCCTCGATGGCGTCCGTCCGGAGACAGGCGACCTCGCTGTCCGCGTCCACCCGCTCGAGCTGTGGATCGACCTCGGCACAACCGGCGTCGGCCCACGGACAACGCGTGCGGAAGCGACAGCCCGACGGGGGCGAGATGGGACTGGGGATGTCGCCCTCGAGCAACAGCGGTTGGCGAGGGTTCCCTCCGGGCTCGGCCGATGGGATGGCCGAGAGGAGCGCCTTGGTGTACGGATGCCGCGGTGAGCGGTAGAGCGAGTCCCGAGTGGCGGTCTCCATGATGCGCCCGAGGTACATCACCAGCACCCGGTGGCTCATGTACTCGACGGCCGCCAGGTCGTGGGCGATGAACAGGTAGGTCAGGCCGAGCTCGCGCTGCAGGCGGCGGAGCAGGTTCATGATCTGCGACTGCACGGACACGTCGAGCGACGAGACCGGCTCGTCGAGGATGATCAGCTCCGGCTCACAGGCCAGCGCCCGGGCGATGCCGACCCGTTGCCGCTGGCCGCCGGAGAGCTCGTGCGGGTAGCGATCGGCGAACCGCCCGCTGAGGCCGACCAGGTCGAGCAGCTGCTCGACTCGTGCGCGACGGGCGCCAGAGTCCCTTGGAGAGGCCGTGGATCTCCAATGGCTCGCGCACGCTGGCACCCACCGAGCGCCGCGGATTCAGCGATGCGTTCGGATCCTGGAAGACCATCGTGGCCTTCGTCCGCAGTCGCTTGAGGCTGGCCCTGCTGAAGTCCACGACCTCGCCGTCGAAGCGCACACGTCCGCCGGTGGGCCGCTCGAGGCCCAGCAGCGACAGCCCGATCGTGGACTTTCCGCTGCCCGATTCGCCCACCAGGCCGAGCGTCTCGCCCCGCTCGATGGTGAAGGACACGCCGTCGACCGCGCGAACATGGCCGCCGCTGACCGGGAACAGGACCTGCAGGTCGTCGGCCTCGAGCAGGGGCTGGCTCACGACCGGCCGGCCTCGTCGACGCGCGCCGGCATGGCGTAGAACGTGCGGCTCAGGTGGCCGGGCGCGACTTCCACCAACGGCGGCATCTCCGTCTCACAGCGGGCATCGCCGCGTACGGAGCAGCGTGGCCAGAACGAGCAACCCTGGGGCAGACGACGCGGGTCGGGAGGCACGCCGGGGATGGTCGCCAACTCCACGTCTGGCTCGCCAAGGCGTGGCCGGGCATCGAGCAGTCCCCGCGTGTACGGGTGAGCCGGCGACGCATACAGCTCCGACGTCGGCGCCTGCTCGACGATCCGACCCGCGTACATCACCGCCACCTGGTCCGCGAAGTCGGCTACGACCCCCAGATCGTGGGTGATCCAGACCACGGCCATGCCGAACTGCGCTTGCAGTCGCTTGACGAGGTCCAGGATCTGGGCCTGGGTGGTGACGTCGAGGGCGGTCGTCGGCTCGTCGGCGATGAGGACCTCGGGATCGCACATCAGGGCCATGGCGATCATGACGCGCTGTCGCATCCCACCCGAGAGCTGGTGCGGGTAGGCATCCATGCGCCGCTTCGCCTCGGGGATGCCTACCAGGCCCAACAGCTCCACGGCCTTGTCTTTGGCCTCGCTCGCGGAGAGGCCCAGGTGCTGTCGAGGAGCCTCGGTCATCTGCCGCCCGATGGTGAGCAGCGGGTTCAACGAGGTCATCGGCTCCTGGAAGACGAAGCCGATGTGGCGGCCACGGGCCCTCCGCCGTTCCTGGTCGTCCATGGTCAGCAGGTCCTGCCCCTGGAACAGCGCCTGGCCCTCGAAGCGCGCCGGCGGCGAGGGCACCAGTCCGGTGGCCGAGAGCACGCTCATGGACTTGCCCGAACCCGACTCGCCCACGATGGCCAGCGTCTCACCCGCATCCACCCGCCAGTCGACACCGTTGACGATCTCCGCCGGCCCCAGACGCGTGCCCATGCGCGACGCGGAAGTCGACCAGCTCGAGGAGGGCGCTCACAGGTTGCCTTGCCGCGCTTCGATGGCCGAGCGCTGGCGCGGGTCGAGGGCGTCGCGCATGGCATCGCCGACGAGGTTGAGGGCGAGCACGGTGAGGAAGATGGCGGCGCCCGGGAAGACTGCCATCCACCAGGCGTCGGGCAGGAAGCCGCGCCCATCGAAGAGCATCCGGCCCCACGAAGGCGTCGGTGGCTGGACGCCAGGCCCAGGAACGAGAGGGCTGCCTCGGTGAGGATGGCGAAGGCCAGGCTCAGTGAGGTCTGGACGATGATCGCGGCCATCACGTTGGGTAGCACGTGCAGCCGAAGGATGCGCAGGTCACTGGCGCCGATCGAACGCGCCGCGCGTGATGTAGGTCTCCTCGCGCACGGTCAGCACGCTGGCCCGCGTGATGCGCGCGAAGAACGGGGTGTAGACGATGGCGATGGCCAGCATCGCGGGCACGATGCCGGGGCCGAGCATGGCCACGATGGCCATGGCCAGCAGCATCACCGGGAACGAGAAGATGACGTCCATCGAGCGCATCCCCACCGCGTCGACCCACCTCCCGTAGAAGCCGGAGGCCAGACCGATGGACACGCCCGCGACGAGGGCAAGGCTGACGCTCACCAGGCTGACCATGACCGATGGACGGGCCGCGAGGATGACACGGCTGAACACGTCCCTGCCCAGGTCGTCGGTGCCGAAGGGGTGCGCGGCACTGGGCGCCTGCAGCTGTTCGGGGATGTTGATCTCGTTGGCGCCGTACGGAGCCAGCGCCTCGCCGAACAGCGCCATGGCCAGGATGACCAGGAGGAAGACCGCCGCAGCGATGGTGACGGGGCTATCGAACAGGGCCGCCAGGAGCGCAAATCGAGTTCCCGGCTCGGGCGGCTCGACAGCCTCTTCAGGTCGGCCTACCGGATCCACGGAGTCGGCCTGCTGGGTCATCGGATGCGGATCCTGGGGTCGATCAGCGCGTACAGCGCGTCGACGACGAGGTTGGCGACCAGGAAGATGGCCGCTACCAGAGCACCGCGCCCTGGACGACGGTGTAGTCACGCGCCAGCACCGAGTCGTAGACAAGACGGCCCAGGCCGGGCCAGGCGAAGACGACCTCGACCACGATGACGCCGCCCAGGAGCGATGCCAGCTGGATGCCGGCGACCGTGACGATGGGCACCATCGCGTTGCGCAGTACGTGATCCTTCATGACCGTCGACTCGTGCAGACCCTTGGCTCGCGCCGTCCGCGCGAAGTCCTGGTCGTTCGATTCCAGGGTCGCGGAGCGGATGAACCGGGTCATGATCGACCCGGAGATGAGCCCCACCGTCAGGGCCGGCATGATCACATGCCGGAGCCGCTCCAGCGGGTCCTCGGTCAGCGGCACGTATCCCGAAGGCGGCAGCAGGCGGAGCCAGCCGGTGAGCAGCAGGATGAGCAGGATGGCCAGCCAGAAGTCCGGGATGGAGATGCCGATCTGACTGCCCACGCGCGCGAAATGGTCCACCACCGACCCTCGCCGGACCGCCGACAGGATGCCCAGCGGGAAGGAGATCAAGAGGGCGATGACCAGGGCCGCCACGGCCAATGAGATGGTCGCGGGCATGCGCGACATGACGATGTCGAAGACGCTCTCTCCGGAGCGGAAGCTACGCCGAAGTCCCCGACCGCGGCGTGGCTGAGATACCGGATCGAGCTGCTCATGCAGCGGCAGGTCGAGCCCTGCCGCTGCCTTGAGCTCAGCGTAGATCTCTGGGTCGAACCGTGTCCCCATCGCCGAGCGCACAGGATCGCCTGGCACGATATGCACGAGCGTGAAGACGAGGATGGCCGCCCCGACGAGCACGACCAAGGCCTGGACGGCTCGCCGGAGCAGGTACCGGAGCATGTGAGCCTGAGGCTCTCCCGGCTATTGGCTCAGGCTGACGTCACCAAAGCGGATGGCGGCGTCACCACGGACGGTGTAGCCCTCCACGCTCGGGCTGTAGCCCTGGACGATCTCGGGGTTGTAGCAGGTACACGTAGCTGGCGTCGTCCACGATCAGCTTGGCGGCCTGATCGTAAAGCGCCTTGCGGGCGTCCTTGTCGGTCTCTGCGCCGGCGGCATCGAGCAGCGTGTCGACCTCGGGGTTGGAGTAGCCCTGGGCATTGAATCCACCGCTGCTGTGGTGCTGAGCGTAGTAGAAGTCGCCCGGATCGAGGTTGCCGATCCATGACCACAGGAAGGCGTCGAAGTTGCCATCGGCTTGCTCGGCGAGCCAGGTGCCGACGTCGAGCTGGCGGATGTTGACGGTGACGCCGATGTCAGCGAGGTTCGCAGCGATGACCTGGGCATCGGTCACCGCCTCGGCGTCGCTGCTGACGACCATGAGGTCCATCTCGAGCCCATCGACGCCGGCCTCCGCGAGGAGCGACGCGGCCTTGTCGAGGTCGCGGCTGTAGGGCGCATACTCGGAGTACCAACCGCTGGTGGCCGGGATGGCGGTCTGGTTGACGGTGGCGTTGCCGAACTTCGCTGCTGCACGATGGCGTCGCGATCGATGGCGTAGGCCAGGGCCTGGCGGACACGGGCATCGCCGAAGGGCTCGCGGGCCTGGTTCGGGGCGAAGTACCAGTAGTCGTTGCTCGGCGCCGCCTCGACCACGATGTCGGTGCTGTCCTTGAGGTTGTTGACCTGCTGTGGCGGCAGGTTGTCCGTCCAGTGCGCGTCACCGGATCGGAGGTTGGTCAGCGCCACCGTCGAAATCGGGGATGAAGCGATAGGTCACGCCGTCGAGACTCGGTGCGCCGCCCCAGTAGTCGTCGTTGCGCACCAGCTCGATCGAAATCGCCGGATGTCCACTCGGCGAGGGCGAACGGACCACTGCCGATCGGGGCCGTGGTGATGTCGCCGGACTCGACGTTGGCCTCCTGCACGATGGCCATGCCCTTGAAGGCGCCAAGATGCGAAAGCAGGTTGGGCGTGGGCGCGCTCAGCGTGAAGACGACCGTAGTGTCGTCGGCAGCCGACACGTCGGTCACGGTGCCGAAACGCCAGCCGTTGTTCGCCGACTCGCGGATCCGCCCGTAGCTGTAGACCACGTCGGAGGCGACGAGCGGCGAGCCGTCGTGCCACGTCACGCCCTCGCGAAGGGCAAAGGTATAGGTCGCAGGCCGTCCTCGCTGACCTCCCACGACTCTGCCAGCGAGGGCACCATCTCCAGGTTCTCGTCAGGCTCGACCAACGTGTCGAAGACGTTCTCGAGGACCTGGAAGCTGACATACGCGGACGTCATATGCGGGTCGAGCTGGTCAGGCTCCGCGCCGATGGCTGCGACGAGCGTCCCGCCCATCGATGCGTCCTGGGCCATCGTCGCAGTCGGCAGCGCGATCGCCAGCGGGATGGCCATGAACGACAGGGCTACGCGTCTTCGGACTTCCACTGTTTCCCCTCCTCAGGGCTCGGGTTTCGTCACGTACATGACGGGTCTTCATCATAGTGACGGAGGGCAGGCCGTCAAGGCGCGACGGGTTCGCGGGCGTGCTCAGAAGGACGGCGGGGTCACCGCCCCGATGACGATCACCGGGTCGCTCGTGTGGTTGGTGTACCAATGCGGCGTGGCCGAGTCGTAGGTGATCGAGTCGCCCTCCGCAAGGTCCCAGCTCGATGAGCCGATCGTCACTCCAAGCAGGCCGCTGACCACGTGGACGCATTCCTCGCCGGGATGATGGAACGGCTGATCCTCGTTCGACCAGCCCGGTGGCACGCTCGTGCGCAGCATCTCCAGCGATCCACGCAGGTCAGGCGTCAGCAGCTCGTGCACGATCTCGGTCGGGTGCGGCATGATCAGGCGCTTTCGCTTGTGGGCACGCACGACCATGCCGTTCTGGGGCTGGGGACCCTGCATGAAGTGACCGAACGGCAGCTCGAGCGCCTCGGCCAGCCGCTGGAGGGTCAGGAACGAGGGATTGCCCAGGCCTCGCTCGAGCTGACTGATCAGGCCGGTGCTCAGGCCAGCCTCCCGGGCCAGCCGCTCGACGGTCAGCCCCTTCTCCTGCCTCGCGGCCCGGATGGCCTTGCCCAGGCCGATGACCAGGGTCTCGTCCGGGGCCGTCGGTCGCGCGTCTTCGTGTCCTATCGGCTCGCTCAAGCGGTCCTGCCTTCACTATGCTGAAGGTCGATGATGTTACGGCGTTCAATCCAGTGACGTATTCGATCGTGGCTCGCGACCCCGACAGCGGAGAGATCGGAGCCGCCGTTGCCACGTGCTGGCCGGGGGTCGGAGCGGTCGTGCCCTGGGTGGAGCCGGGCGTGGGTGGGCTGGCCACCCAGTCGTTCACGAACGTGGCCTTGGGCCCGCAGGGCCTGGCCCTCCTCCGCGACGGACTGCCGGCACCCGACGTCTTGCGCGAGCTCGTCTCAGACGATCCGGGCCGGGATGTGCGCCAGGTCGGATTGGTCGACGCGAGCGGACGCTCAGCCGCTCACAGCGGCGCACGCTGCGTGGCCGAGGCAGGCCACGTCTGCGAGAGCGGCCTGAGCATCCAGGGCAACATGCTCGAACGCCCTGACACCTGGTTGCTGATGCTGGAGGCGTTCCGGGGCGCCAGCGGTGACCTCGCCGACCAGCTCATGGCCGCCCTTCACGCCGCTGAGGTGAGCGGAGGCGACCTCCGCGGAAGCCGGTCGGTGGCTCTGATCGTCGCGCCCGGCTCACCCCACGCCCGGCCCTGGGATCGTCGCTTCGACCTGCGCGTCGATGCCTCGGCGCTGCCCATCGACGAGCTTGCTCGGCTGCTGCAGGTCGCTCGTGCCTACGAGGCGCTCGATGCCGCCATCGAGGCTGCCGGGCTTCGCCACCTCGCGACTGCCCTGGCCGGCACCACCGTGGCTCATGAGCTCGCCCCGGACGACGCCCACGTCGCGTTCTGGCATGCCATGGTCCTGTTCGCGAGCGACAGGCCGGACGAAGCCCGACCCTTGCTGGAGGCCGCTCTCATTCAGGAGCCGCGGCTCGCCGAGTTCGGCCACCGATTGGCTGCAGCAGGTCACGCCGGATCGCTGGCCCCGGCCATGCTCGCCCTGCCTCGGCCGGACGGTCGCTGAGTGGACGGCCGCTGAGTGGACGCCATGTCCGTCTCCGCCGCTGCCGCGCGCCGTTTCCTGGTCAGGCGACATCTGCTCGCTCCGGCGCGATCCCAGGTGGGGGGCCTCGACGGGGTTCGCGCCGTCTTCGACCGTCTGGGCTCGATCCAGTTCGACCCGCTCGCGGTCGCCGGTCGGAACCACGACCTGGTGCTCCATGCACGGGTGCGCGACTACGACCCAGCCTGGACCAACGAACTGCTGTACGAGAAGCGGGAGCTGTTCGAGGCCTACAACAAGATGCTCAGCCTGCTGCCGACCCGGGAGCTGCCCTGGCACCGGCAGACCTGGGACCGCTTCCTGCAGCTGCATGAACAGGACGCCTTCGTTCGCCACCGTGAGGTCATGGACCACGTGCTGACGCGCATCCGGTCCGAGGGCCCGCTCTCGAGCCTCGACTTCGGCAGCCATGCCAAGGTCGACTGGTACTGGGGGCCCACGACCGAGGTGCGCGCCGTGTTGGAGGCCCTTTCCGAAGCCGGCATCCTGAGCCTGGCGCGGCGCGAGGGCAACCGTCGCTACTTCGACCTCACCGAGCGCCTCTACCCACCGGAACTCCTCCGGCTCCGGCCTGACCCGATCGAACAGCGCCGTCACAAGCTGCTATCGCGATATCGGGCCCACGGGCTCCTCGGCGAGGGTGGTGACTACACCCTCTGGTACGGCATCGGCGCGGCACGACGCAAGGCGACCGACCCACCGGAGACCGTGACCCGCACGGAGCTTCGCGAGGAATCTGGTGGCCGCTGGCGAGATCGTCCCGGTCGTGGTCGAGGGCGTGCGCGGCACGCGCTATGTCCTGGGCGAGGAGCTGGAAGCCCTCCACGAGGCGGAGGCAGCAGTCGGCGCCGGGCGAGCGCTGGAGGCCACCAGCGTCGTCTTCGTGGCGGCGCTCGATCCGCTGGTTTGGGACCGGGACCTGTTGCGCAGCCTGTTCGACTTCGACTACGTCTGGGAGGTCTACGTGCCCAGGGCCAAGCGCCGCTGGGGATACTACGTCCTGCCGCTGCTCTGGGGCGATCAGCTCGTGGGCCGCATCGAACCGCGCATCGACCGCGACGCCGGGACGATCCGTATCCTTGGCCTGTGGTGGCAGGACGGCTTCTCCCCGCGCGGGGCACCCGGCTTCGTCAAGGCCATGCGGGCCGCTCTGGCGGCCTACGCCCGCTTCGGTGGTGTGGAGCGCATCGACTGGGGCAGCCTCGGACCCGCGAAACGCCTCTTCGGGATTTGTCCACAGGGGGCTTGACACGTACGTATCACTGGTCTACTATCCGTAGGTAGTACGTACTCACAGTTACGTATCCACTGCTGACTACCTCCCCAGGCACACCCCCAGTCGTGTGGGTGGTCCGGACCGCGATAGGAATTGACCGCCTGTCGTCCTCAGGGCGCCGTTCCGCGAGCGATCGCGAGCGGCGCCTCGGTCTGTCCGGCGCGGTCTCGGCTACTTGAGCAGCAGGCCCTTGAGGCGACGCGAGGTGATGGCCACCCCGACGAGGCCCATGATCGCGAGGTAGGCGATGTCGACGAGGACCATCGGCCCCACCTCACCCAGCGAGAAGCTGCGCAGCATGTGCACACCGCGATACAGCGGGGTCAGCTCGACGATCGTCTCCAGCCAGTCGGGATAGACCGAGATCGGGAAGAACGTGCCGCTGAACAGGAACATGGGCATGGTCACCACCGTGATCACGTCGAAATCCTGCCACTTGCGCATGAACGTCGTGGCCGCCATGCCCACGGCGGCCGCGGCCAGACCGATGAGCAGCGCACCGGGGATCATGAGGATGCCCCAGGGGGAAAGCACCAGGCCCAGGAGCAGCATCACGACCAGGAAGCCGATGGCGTAGAGCAGGCCGCGTGTCAGAGCCCAGCTCACCTCGCCGATGGCGATGTCCGAAGGGCCCAGCGGCGTGGCCAGGATGGCGTCGAAGGTCTTCGCGTACTTCAGCTTGAAGAAGAGGTTGAACGTCGATTTCGAAGAGGGCGCCGTTCATGGCCGTGGTGGCCATCAGGCCGGGTGCGACGTACGCGGCATAGGGGATGTCGCCGACGTCGCCGACGAGCGTGCCCAGGCCGAAGCCGATGCCGAGCAGATAGAAGACCGGCTCGAAGAAGCCGGAGATGATGATGGTCCAGTTGCGCCGATAGACGATGATGTCGCGCTCGAGCACCTTGTGGGCCCGTGATCGGCCGATGGCTCGGGTCGGGAAGAAGCGGGTGGTGATGAACATCGCGCTACTCCGCCAGCCGGCGTTGGAAGGTCACGTAGGAGGCGAGCAGGCCGACCACGGCGAAGCTCGAGAGGTAGAGCACGTTGATGACCGCGATCGTCGGCTCGAGCATGTCCAGCGCGATGCCGCGCGCCAGCGACACGGCGTGCCACAACGGCGTCAACACAGCCACCACCTGGAGCACATCGGGCAGCTGCGTGATGGGGAAGAACGTGCCGCTGAAGATGAACATGGGCATGATCACGAACCGGAAGAGGGCCGCGAACGGAGCATCGTTCTTCTGCCACGCGGCGAAGGCCTGGATCGGCGCTCCGAAGGCCAGACCGGTCAGCACCGCGACCGGCAACATGGCCACGGCGTGGGGGGTGTCGGTCGCGCCGAACACGACCATGACCGCGAGGAACACGATGGCGCCAAAGGTCACGCGCACGCCCACCCACAGCAACTGGCCCGTGGCCACGTGTCGTGCGTCGAGCGGCGAGAGGATCATGGCCACGTAGGTCTTCAACCAGCGGATGCCAGCCATGACCGGGTACGTCAATTCGCCCGTGGCGTTGTTCATGGCCGTGGCCACTAGGATGCCGGGGGCCAGGAACGTGGCGTAGGGCACGCCTTCGATGCCCGCGGGGTTGGCTTCGTCGACGAAGGCGCCCAGGCCGACGCCGAGCGCAGCCAGGTACAGGATCGGGTTCAGGAACGTGGAGAAGACCGTGCCGTGCCAGGTCCGGCGGTAGACCAGGGCGTGATGCTCCACCACGCGCAGTACCGAACGGATGGTGGTGGCCACGCTCACTCGATGAGCCTCCGGCCGGTGAGGCGCAGGAAGACGTCCTCGAGCGACGAGCGGCGGACAAGCTGGCTGAGCGGCCGGATGCCCTCAGCGTAGAGGGCCTCGCTCAGGGCCTCGCCATTGTCGGTGTAGAGCAGGACGCGATCGGGCAGTTGCTCGGAGCGCTGGATGCGACCGGCGCCCTTGCCCTCGAGATCGGGCGTAGTGAGGTCCTCGAATCGCAGCTCCAGCACCTCGCGGCTGCTGTAGCGCTCGATGAGCGACCGCGGCGACCCCTCAGCCACGATCTGCGCATGGTCCATGACCACGAGGCGGTCACAGAGCTGCTCGGCCTCGTCCATGTAGTGCGTGGTCAGGATGAGCGTCACGCCCTGCTGCTTGAGCTTGTACAGCCGCTCCCAGACCATGTGGCGGGCCTGCGGGTCAAGGCCCGTGGTGGGCTCGTCGAGCAGGATCACCTCGGGCTCGTTGATCAGCGAGCGCGCGATGGTGAGGCGGCGCTTCATGCCACCCGACAGCGGCTCCACCTGAGAGTCGGCCTTCTCGGTCAGTTGCACGAAGCTAAGCAGCTCATCGGCGCGACGACGGCACTCCGCGTAGGAGAGATCGAAGTAACGGCCGTAGATGAGCAGGTTCTCCATGACCGTCAGCTCCATGTCGAGCGTGTCGGCCTGGGGCACGACGCCGAGGCGACGGCGGATGGCCGAGCCCTGGCCGGCTGGGTCCATGCCCAGCACCGTGAGCTCGCCTTCGGTCACCGGGGAGATGCAGCCGACCATGCGCATCGTGCTGGTCTTGCCGGCGCCGTTGGGCCCCAGGAAGCCGAAGGCCTCACCGGGCTGGACGTCGAAGTCGACGGCGTCGACCGCGGTGAACGTGCCGAAGCGCTTGGTCAGTCCGCGGGCATGGATAAGCGGGCTCTTCGAATCGGTGGACACGTTCCGATGGTAGCCCAACTGCCGGGTGCGTCTTCCCGGCTCGGCGACAAGACGCGATACCCTTGCCGACGTGAACCGACTCGCCCGCTGCGCGGGACCCGTGGCCCTTGCCTCTGCCCTCATCGGCGGCGCCTCGGCTGCGGCGCTGGCGCAAGAGCCGACGCCCGGCGAGGCCCCACGGCCGAACATCGTCATCGATCATGATCGACGACGCCAACCCGCACGATGGACGGCTGTGGTCGGGCGACTACATGCCCAACCTCGACGAGCTGATCATCAGCGAGGGCATCGCGTTTCACCGACTTCACACGGCGAGGTCCCGCTGTGTGGCCCATGGCGCGCCAACCTGCGTCACCGGCCAGCACGCCCACAACAGCGGAGCCCTCTCCAACAACGGCCAGGCGCTGGACGTGTCCACCACCGTCGCCACCGAGCTCGACGAGGCCGGCTACCACACCGCTGACGTGGGCAAGTACCTCAACGGCTACCGGAGGTTCAGCCCCGAGAAGTACGACCCGCCGGGCTGGTCGGAGTTCGACGTGATCGATCGCCAACCAGGGCAAGTACGACTGGTACGAAGATCCGTCGATCGGGAGGGCCGCACCACCCAGCACAAGACCGAGGTGGACGACTACTCCACCGATGTCATCGCCGACATCGCCGTGAAGCGCATCCGCGAAGCTCCTGACGATGAGCCGCTGTTCGCCCTCATCGCGCCGTTCACGCCCCACGCGCCCAACCTGCCGGCGCCGCGGCACGAGGAAGATCCACGCTGTGTGGACGTCGAGCCGTGGGCACCACCGAACTACGACGAGGCGGACGTCTCCGACAAGCCGGACTACGTCCAGAAGCAGAAGCCGCTGGGCGACGACGGCTTCGACCTGACCGCACATTGCGAGTCGCTGCTCGCCGTCGATGACCTGATCGGGCGCGTGGGCAAGACCTTGAAGCGGGAGGGCCGGCTCGAAGACACGGTCTTCGTCTTCATCGCCGACAACGGCATGTCCTGGGGTGAGCACCGCCGCACGGGCAAGGTCAGCCCCTATGCCACCGTGATGCCGGCCTATGCGAGCTGGCCCGCCGGTCGCGGGACGCAGCCACGCGACGAGGCCACGATGCTGTCGATGATCGACTTCGCGCCCACATTCTGCGAGTTGGCGGGCGCGAGATGGGTCCCTATCCGAACGGCCAGGAGACCGCGGACGGCCTCTCCTTCGCCCCGCTGCTGGCCGATGAGCCCCTGCCCTCCCTGCGCGACTCGCTGCTGCACGCCATGCCCACTGGTGGGCAGCGGCCGGTGTGGTGGTCCATCCGCACTACCGCCGATCATGCCCAGGGCCGCTGGCACTACGTCGAGTACCGCGACGGTTTCCGAGAGCTGTACGACATCAGCGGCGGGCTCTGCTACGAGTGGAGCGCCGGCGCCGAGGGCGACCCCTGCGAGATGGACAACCTGCTGGCCGGCGCGCCCGATGCCGAGCTGGAAGCCCTGGCCGAGACGCTGTCGGCCGAGCTGGCCGGCCTCAAGGTCGCTGGGGCGACCAGCTCAGGCGGTTACGCGCCGCTTCGGCGACCACGCCGGTGTGGAGCACGACGATACCGCCGGACAGACCCGTCCAGTCGACGTTGACGAGCCCGGCCTCGCGCATGATCTCGCGATGCGCTCGGGGCCGGGGTAGTCCTTGGTGGACTGCACCAGGTAGGCATAGGCATCGCCCTGCCCGACGAGCCGACCGATGAGCGGCACGATGTTGTCGAACCAGCGGCCGATGAGCTTGCCCATCCGGCTCGTCGGGCGGGTCGATCTCGAGGCAGACGACCTGACCGCCCGGCCGCACCGCCCGGGCCATCTCGGCGAAGCCCCGCTCGGTAGTCGGCGAGGTTGCGCATGCCGAAGGCGATGGTGGCGGCATCGAAAGCGTCGTCCTCGACGGGCAGGCGAGGGCGTCGCCCTGCCGGAAGCGTCAGGCCGTCGCGTCCGTCCGTGGCGCCGTTCGTGGCGAGCCTCGATCATGCCCGCGGAGAAGTCGATGCCCAGCGCGCTGCCGCCCGGCTGGGCGGCACGATACAGGTCGGTCGTGACCTTGCCGCGTGCCGCAAGCGACATCGAGCGCTCGCTGGCCCGGGCCGATCGCGCTGGCGGTCACGAGGCGCCGGCGCCAGCGCGGCTCCTGGAAGCCGCTGATGGCCAGGTTCATGCCGTCGTAGACACCGGAGATGCGGTCGAACATCTCCTCGACCCGCTGCGGGGGAGCGCTGTTGCCCTGGCTCATCGGTCGAGGAAGCTCCTCCACGGCGGCGGCGACGACCTCGGGCCGCAGTGACCGGCGCCATGTGGTCGAGCCCTTCGAGACGTGCGTGGTCGGCCCCGTCGATGCGAGTCACCAGCGCGGTCGGCGATGCTGGGCGTAGAGGGCCGCGCTGGCGGTCGCCGGTGGCGATGCGTACGGGGCAGCCGATGCGCAGCGAGGCCGTCGGGGTCCATGCCCAGACAGGGTCGCATCCGCGACCGCTCCCTGCCCGGCGCGACCGATGCGCTCCCGCGCGGCGGGCGCCCAGGGCGGCCACGGCGGCCGCGCCCGCGACGCCGGCCATGAAGGCCAGCGCCGCGCCTGCGAGATCGTCGCCGATCGCTCGCCTCGCGAGGGTCTGCCGGGCCACCTCGGCCATGCCCGCCTGTGCCTCGGCCGGCGCCAGCGGACCATACGGCGGCTCGTAGGCGAAGACGGCGCCGACGAGGTCCGGCTCGCCGCGCGGCCAGCTCGAGCGCGACGCAGCCACCGTAGCTGTGCCCGACCACGGTGGCGCGGACCAGCCGCTCGCGTCTCGAGCGATGGCCACGAGGTCAGCGACGTGGACGGCGACGTCGATGGGCTCGGCCGGTCCACCGAGTGGGCTCCGGCCGCTACCGCGGCGGTCGACGCTGATGACGGTGAAGCGCATCGCCAGCCGCGCGGCCAGGGCTCGCAGCTGGCGCGACGAGGAGAGCGTGGCGTGCAGCAGCAGGAGCGGCTGGCCCGGCTCCGAGACGAGTCGTAGTGGAGGGCCGTCACGGCAGGTCCTCGGCGAAGGCCTCGCGCAGTCGCGGTTCGCAGGACCTTGCCGAGGCTGTCCCGCGGCAGCGCCTCCGAGCCGCAGGAACCGCACCGGCACCTTGTAGCCGGCCAGCTGCGCGCGGCAGTGGCGCGCGAGCTCGTCGTCGGCGGATGGCCGGTCGTCGCTGGCGGGCACGATGGCCGCCGCCGGCACGGCACCCCAGCGCTCGTCGGGCAGTCCCACCACCACGACCTCCGCGACAGCCGGCATGAGCGCAGGAGCACGGCCTCCACCTCGGCCGGGTAGACGTTCTCACCGCCCGAGACGATGAGGTCGTCACGTCGGTCGCTGACGCGAAGCAGGCCGTCGGCGTCGAGGCTGCCCAGGTCACCGGTGCGCAGCCAGCCGTCCGCGCAGCGTCTCGGCAGTGGCCTCCGGGTCGCCGACATACCCGGCGAAGACCATGCCACCGCGCACGAGGATCTCGCCGTAGTCGCCGGCAGAGCCGCCAGTCTCGATGCGCACCTCCACGCCGGGCAGGGCGCGGCCAGCCAGCGGGTCGGCCCGGGTCGCCCCATCGGAGCCCCCGCTGGCGACGCCCGAGCCGGTCTCGGTCAGGCCGTAGGTCGTGAGCACCGGGTAGCCAGCCTCGCGCGCGCGGAGCAGGAGGTCCGCCGCGATGGGGCCACCACCGAGCAGCATGCCTCGCAGCGAGGAGGGCGCCGCTCGATCGGCGCGCACAGCCAGCAGCTGCTCGAGCTGCGCGGGCACGAGCGAGAGGTGGCTGACGCCGTCGTCGAGCGCCTCGTCCACGGCCTCAGCATCGAAAGCGGCCAGGACGTCGAGGCCGGCCCCCCAGCGGGTCGCACGCGTGACGATGGCCAGGCCGGCAACGTGGAAGAGCGGCAGGCAGGCCAGCCAGCGATCACCGGGCCGGGGCGCGAACAGGCCCGCCCAGGCGTGAGCACTGGCGGTGTGGTTGCCGTGGGTCAGGACGGCACCCTTGGGCCGCCCGCTCGTGCCCGAGGTGAAGACGATGGTGGCGGCGGCGTCGAGGTCGATCTCGGCGCGCAGCACGGGGGCCAGCCCGCAAGGCGCGCCGGCCAGCAGCGCTTCGATACGGTGGGTTGCGATGCCTTGCGGGCGTGCCGGCCCCGGCCAGCTCCGCGTGAGCGGCGTCGTGCAACAGGGTAGCG
The DNA here is from genome assembly GCA_963705425.1 of uncultured Chloroflexia bacterium. GTDB lineage: Bacteria > Chloroflexota > Limnocylindria > Limnocylindrales > CSP1-4 > JAFMJV01. The sequence continues at coordinate 174,573 of CAVPJO010000009.1, forward strand.
GCCGCGACCGTCTCCAGCTGGAAGGACAGCTCGGCAGCGGCCGCGCGGCGGTTGAGTGGCACGAGCACGGCACCGAGGCGCCGGGCGGCGTGGATGAGTGCCACTGCCGGCGCGTCGTCGTGCAGCAGGCAGGCCACGCGATGGCCCTCCGAGATGCCCTCGCTCAGCATCGCCGCGGCCAGCCCATCGGTCGCGCGCAGCAGCTCCAGGCGAGACCACGAGGCGGACCTGGCGCGCAGCGCACGAGCCCCGGGGTCCTTCGTGGCCCGTTCGAGCAGCCAGTCGGGTGCCAGCCGGGTCATGTCTCGCGATACCGCGCGACGGCGCGGGCATCGAGGTCGATACCCAGCCCGGGACCGTCGGGCACCTTCATGCGACCCCCGCTGATGGCCAGCGGAGCCCGCAGCAGGTCGGACTCGAGCAGAGCGGCCGTGGCCAGTCCATGTGCCTGGGGGCCCGGCGTCGTGGCCGCCAGGTGAAGCGCACCGGCCAGTCCGACGCCGGTCTCGAATAGCGTCGAGACCGTGACCGGCACCGCAGCAGCGGTGGCCAGCTCGATGATGGCCTGGGCCTGGCGCAGGCCACCCACGCGAGCCGGCTTGACCACCAGCGCGTCGACGGCGCTGGTGTCGAGGAGCACGCGAGCAGCACCGAGGTCGGACACCGACTCATCGGCCGCGATGGGCACAGCGCCCATCCAGCGCAGTCGCGCCAGGGCCTCGGCACCCTCGGCCGGCGAGATGGGCTGCTCGGCGTACTCGATGTCAAGGTCGGCCAATCCGGCCAGCACGTCCGCGGCTAGCTCAGCGCTGAGGCTGCCGTTGAAATCGAGCCGCAGGGCTACGTCGGGACCGACCCTCGCCCGTACCGCCGCGACCCGACCCTCCAGGGCGCCGTCGGGCTCGAGGCCGGCCTTCAGCTTCAGGCAGCGATAGCCCGCTTCCACCAGCTCGGCGGCCAGATCCGCGGTCTCGTCGGGAGGACTGATGCCGAGCATGGCGTTGACGGCCACGTCTGCCGTCGAGCCGGTGAGCAGGAAGGAACCGACCGACCGACCGGCAAGGCGCGCCAGCACGTCGACCAGTGCCGATTCGGCAGCCGAGCGAGCGGCTCGTCCGATCGATGGCCAGGCGTCGATGTGGCGCAGCGTAGCCTCGACCATCGAGGCATCACCGAGCTCCAGCCCTTGCAGCGCACCGGCCAGCCGAACAGGCAGGTCAGCGGGGAGCGGCGCCAGCCCTGGCGCCGGGAGCTCACTCAGCCCGGACTGGCCGTCCTCGGTCCGCAGCATGATGATGCCGGTCCGATGTCGCTCCCAACGCTGGGCACCGCTGATGACGGCCTCGCGGAAGGGGATGTCGAGCAGCTCGACCCTGGCCCGTTCGATGCGCATCAGGTCAGCCCCGGCACGGCCAGGCCGATGGCCAGCAGCAGTGAGAAGACCAGCGACAGTCGCGCCGTCTCCTGGAGCACCGCGTTGAGTCGTCGCGGGTCGCCACCGGCGCGCACGACGCGCCGCAGGGCAAGGGCCATCGGCGCACTCGCCAGCGGCAGCAGCACCGCCGGCGAGCTGTCACCGGCGATGAGCAGCCCCACCGGCGTGGCGTAGGCGAAGGCGAGCAGCGTGTCGTACTCCCAGACGGCGAAGCGGGCGCCACGCCGAGCCGCCAGCGTCAGCTTGCCGGCACGCCGGTCGGCGTCGATGTCGCGCAGGTTGTTGACGACCAGGATGGCGGTGATGAGCGATCCCACCGGGACGGCCGCCAGCAGCGCCAGCGGCTCCCACGTCAGTGTCTGCAGGTAGGTCGTGCCGGCCACCGCCACGGGCCCGAAGAACGCGAAGACGAAGAGCTCCCCCAGGCCGTGGTAGCCGTAGGGCCACGGTCCGCCGCTGTAGGCGAAGGCGCTGACGACGGCTGCCAGGCCCAGCACCAGGATGGGCAGCCCACCGACCCCCACCAGGTAGAGACCCACCAGGCCTGCCAGGCCGACGGCCAGGACCATGCCGGCGGACAGCTCGCGCTGGCTCAACAGGCCCAGGGCGGCCGCGCGCGGTGGCCCCAGCCGGTCGGCCCCGTCGGCCCCGGAGCGGAAGTCGAACAGGTCGTTGGCGAGGTTGGAGGCGACCTGCAGCAGCAACGCCACCGCCAGAGCTGCCAGCGCCGGCCACACCTCGAAGGCGCCCAGGCCGACGGCCACGCCCAGGCCGACGGCCACCGGACCGACCGCGGCCGGCAGGGTCGCCGGACGGCTGGCCAGCAGCCAGGCGCGAGCGCGCGTCGGGCGCTCGGCCAGCGGCGTTGGCTCGGGGATCGGGCTGGTCATCGGGTCGCTCAGGGCCGGCGCGGGTACTTGCTGAAGTCGGCCGGGCGCTTCTCGAGGAAGGCCTTGCTGCCTTCGTGCGCCTCCTCGGTCAGGTAGAAGAGCATGGTCGGCGTCGCCGGCCAGTTCCTGGAGGCCGGCCAGGCCGTCGGTGTCGGCGTTGAAGGAGCGCTTGAGCATGCGGATGGCCGTCGGGCTCTTGGCCAGGATCTCCGCTGCCCACTGCACGCCTTCGTCCTCGAGTCGCTCGAGCGGCACGACGGTGTTGACCAGGCCCATGTCCAGCGCTTGCTGGGCGTCGTACTGGCGGCACAGGTACCACATCTCGCGGGCCTTCTTGTGGCCCACGATGCGCGCCAGCAGGGTCGCGCCGTAGCCGCCGTCGAAGCTGCCGACCTTGGGCCCGGTCTGGCCGAAGATGGCGTTGTCCGAGGCGATGGTCAGGTCGCAGATGACGTGCAGCACGTGGCCACCGCCGATGGCGTAGCCGTTGACCAGGGCGATGACGACGATGGGCAGCGAGCGGATGAGGCGCTGCAGGTCGAGCACGTTGAGGCGGGCCGTGCCGTCGTCGGCGATGTAGCCGCCCTCACCCTTGACGTTCATGTCGCCGCCGGAGCAGAAGGCCTTGTCGCCGGCGCCGGTGAGGAGCACGACGCCGATCGAGCTGTCGTCGCGGATGCGCCGGAAGGCGTCGATGAGTTCGTTCACGGTCTCGGGACGGAAGGCGTTGCGCACGTGCGGTCGGTCGATGGTGATCTTGGCGATGCCGGTGCCCGAGTGCTCGTAGCGGATGTCCTCGTACTCGTGAGCGGTCGTCCATTCGGTGGCCATGGTTCGGTCCTCAATGCGTGGCTTGGCTGACTGACATGAAGTCGTTAGCGAGGCGAAGGAACTCATCGGGCGTCTCGAGATGCGGTGCATGACCGGCCCCGGCGATGACCTCGAGCCGTGCCTCGGCGAGGCCGCCGGCCACGGCTCGAGCCCGTTCCAGGCCGGTGGGGTCAAGGAGGCCCGCGATGACCAGCGTCGCAACGCGGATCCTGGCCAGGCGGTCGTGGAGTGGTTCCATGGCGCCCTGACCGGCGCCTCGCAGCGAGGCCGCCAGCCCGTGCGCGTCGTGGCCCAGGCGCTCGGTCCGCAAGGCGGCGCGGACATCGGCCGGCAGCGCAGCCTGGCTGGCGAACAGCGGCAGTGCCTCCCAGCGGCTGACGAAGGCCTCCAGGCCGTCACGCTCGAGCTCGTCGGCGAGACGGTCATCCGCGCTGCGACGCTCGGAGCGGGCCCTCGCGTCGGCGATGCCGGCCGAGGGGCTCTCGAGCACGAGCCGGTCCACGGCCGCGGGCTGCGACAGGGTCAGCACCAGGGCCAGGCGAGCGCCCATCGAGTAGCCCACGACCACGGCCGGCTCCGCCTCGAGCAGCCGGAGCAGCTCTACCAGCACCTTCGCCTGACGCTCAAGGGCGTAGCGCTCCGGGATCGCGCGGGGCGTCGGATGCGCCGTGGCCGAGCAGATCCGGGGCGATGACGCGATGACTGCGCCGACCACGGCTCGATCTGCCGCGACCAGGAGCGTGCCGTGCCCGTGAAGCCGTGCAGGAGCAGAAGCGGGGGTCCCTCACCGACGGCGAGCACGTTCAGGCTCATGGGCGGCCCTCGAGAGCGCGGACCACCGCCGCCTGTGCCGCGCGATGAAGCTCGACGTTGCGCACGCGATCGGTGCGCAGTTCCAGCACGTCGAGGCCCGGCCGGTCCATCGAGGCTCTCAGCTCGGGCACCAGCGCGGCGCCGTCGACGAGGGCGTGCCGCGCACCGAGCGCGACCACGAGCGGACCGAACTCGAGGCCATGCGCCGTGCCGAAGAGCTCCTCGAAGTGCTCCGGTAGCCCCCCTTCAGGCAGCTCGGCGGCAGCTTGCGGCAGGAACGAGAAGATGCCCCCGCCATCGTTGTTGACGAGCACGACCGTCGCCGACAGGCTCAGCCGCCGCGCCGCCACGAGCGCATTGAGGTCGTGGATGAAGCCGATGTCACCGACCACGGCCACCACCGGGCCGACCTGCGTCACGGTGGCCCCGAACGCGCTCGAGAGCGAGCCCATCGATGCCGTTGGCGCCCCGGTTGCCGAGCAGCCGCCGGGCCCGGGACGAGGCGGGCATGAAGGCATCGATGTCACGCACCGGCATGCTGTTGCCGGCGACGACCACCGTGCCCTCGGGCAGGGCCGCGTCGAAGGCTCGCGGCACCGCGCCTTCGAACACCTCGTCCAGCGTCGCGAACCACGTCTCAAGAGCATCGCCGGCAGCGAGGTCGGCCGCACGCCAGCTCGCCAGCCAGGCCGGGTCGGACGAACTCTCGCCGGAGACCACATCGGCCATGGCCCGGGCGCAGGCGACCGGATCGGCATCGATGCGCCTGATGGTCGGTCCGGCTGGCCTGTTCCAGCCACGGCCGTCATCGACGAGCAGCTGTCGGACTCCGGGCCCATCGAGCGTCCGCGTCAGCACCTTGGAGGTCGGCGTATCCCCGAAGCGAACGACGAGGTCCGGGCGATGCGCCTCGGCGAACGGTGCCCAGCGCAACAGGGCGTCGTGGAAGGCCACGATGGACGAGCGATCATGCGGGCCGTTGCGCACGTTGGCCAGGGCATCGGCCACGATGGGCGCGCCCAACACGGCGGCGAGCCGAGCGATGGCTGGCGCGAACCCGGGCTCGTCCGATGGACCGCAGACGATGAGCGGCCGGGCGGCAGCGCGGGCGGCCGAGACCACGCCCTCGAGGTCGTGCGCACCCACGCCTGAGGCCTGGTCAGGCTCCGATGGCCGTGCAGCGGCCGGCGCCCGCCTCAAGCTGCCCACCGGCAGGAGCGGCTCGCGAAAGGGCATGTTCAGTTGCACCGGTCCGGCCGGCGCCGCGGTCGCCACGTCCAGCGCCCGGCGGACCAGGCTGCGGACCTCGATCTCAGCCTCCGGTGACTCGTCGGGTACGGGCAGCTCCGCGTACCACTTGGCGTGTCGGCCGTAGAGCTCGACCTGGTCGATGGTCTGCGGTGAGCCCAGGCCGTGCAGCTCCGGCGGTCGGTCGGCCGTGAGCAGGATGAGCGGAACGCGTCCGTAGCGCGCCTCGGCCACCGCCGGTGCGAAGTTGACGACGGCCGTACCCGAGGTGGCCAGGATGGCCACGGGAGCGCGGCCGGCCCTGGCCGCACCGAGCGCGAAGAAGGCGCCGGCCCGTTCATCGAGATGGACCCACGTCTGGAGCTCCGGCGCGGCGCGCAGGGCCAGGGCCATTGGCGTGGAACGGGAGCCCGGACAGATGACCACGTGGTGCACCCCGGCCCTCACCAACTCGTCGACGATGGCGCGCAGCGGCGCGGCGGGCGTCAGGTAGCCCTCGCTCACGATTCGATCCGCCCCAGCGCGGAGCCCAGGGCCAGCAGCTTCGTCGACGATTCCTCCCACTCGCGCTCGGGATCGGAGTCAGCCACGATGCCGCAGCCGGCGAATAGCGTGGCCTCGGCTCCCGAGATGACCCCGGAGCGCAGGGCTACCACGAACTCACCGTCGCCGTGACGGTCGATCCAGCCCAGCGGCCCGGCGTACCATCCGCGCTCGTGCGGCTCTTCCTCGGCGATGAGCTCGAGCGCCAGCTCACGGGGCGCGCCGCCCACCGCGGGGGTGGGGTGCAGGCGTTCCACGAGCGTGAGCACGTCCGCCTCGGCACGCAGCCGACCGAACACCGGCGTGACCAGGTGCTGGACGTGGCGGAAGCGCACGACCTCCGGCTCCCTCGCGATGGACAGCTCGTCGGTCACCGGCAGCAGCGCCTCGCGCAGCATGGTCACCACCACTTCGTGCTCCTCGCGCTCCTTGTCGCTGGCCAGCAACTCCGCGGCCAGCGCGTCGTCCGTGGACTCGTCCTCGTCGCGCCGCCTCGAGCCGGCCATGGCCACGGTGCGCAACTCCCGGCCGGACAGGCTCACCAGCCGCTCAGGCGTGGCCCCGAGGAACGTGCGCGAGCCACGCGAGATGGCGAAGACGGTCGATTCAGGCGCGGCCGCCTCCAGGCGCCGCAACACGCCTGGGATGTCGATGACCGAGGCAGCCTCGAGCGCCACGCGCCGTGAGAGCACGGCCTTGTCCAAGCGGCCACGGCCGACCGCGCCGGCCAGTCGTGCCACGGAGGCTCGCCAGGCGGGTGCATCCGGCTCGCTGGCGACCACGCGAAGCGACTGTCGCGCCGGCCCGGAGGGACGCACCGGCGTGGTGGCCAGGTGTGCCCACGTCTCGTGGAGGGACTGCACCACCGGGCCCGGCGGGACGCCGCGGGGCTCGAGCACCACCGAGGCGGTCAGCCACGAGCCGGCCGGCGAAGTCGTCAGCAGCAGCGCCGGCAGGACCAGGTGGGACGCCTCGAAGCCCTGCCAGGTGTCCGAACGAGGTGGCTCGTCGTCGAAGGCGAAGCCCCCGAGCAGCACCGGCCCGCAGCCCCTGGGCGAGCCGCCGGTGTCCACGACCGCCCCCTTGAGCAGCATCTGCCAGGCTACCGATATGATCCCGAAGCGGGCGTCGTGGCTCTGCCGTGCCGCCCAGGCTTCGCCGATCCCGACCATGGCCAGGCCCTCACTGGGCTGCATCCACAGCGCGGCACCCAGCGATCGCGCGGCGCCGAACAGTGCCACCGGGTCGACGGCCTCCACCGGCACCGTGGCCGACACCAGCGTGGGCTCATCGCGACCGGCTGCGCGGGCCACCAGCGGCAACATGGCCGCCGCCAGGTCGGGCCTGGTGGCGCGCTGAGCGATGGTCATGCGTCCTCGAGCGCGGCGATGCGCTCCTCGGGGATGCCCACGCTGCGCAGCAGGATGGCCCGGAGCGTGGGGTACGTATCCTCGAGGCGGCCGGGCTGCTCGGCCATGAGCCAGCGCATGACCACCTCGTTGAGGGCGCCGAACCAGGCCATCGCTGCGACCTCGGTGTCGATGGGCTCGATGATGGCCTGCTCGACCGCGTCATCGAGCTGCTCGACGATGATCGCCGCGAAGCGTCGGTGGAGGCGTTGCAGCTCGGCCTGGAACTCGGAGCCCGCGCCAACCGCGTCGATGAGGAACAGCCGCGCCATCGTGCGGTGGCCGGCGAACACGCCCAGCACGGTCCGCAACGCCACGTCGGCGCGTTCGATGGGGTCCTCCTCCGGCGCGATGGTGCGTTCGACCTTGCTCACCAGGCGATCGGCGGTGGTCTTGAGCAACTCGAGGAAGAGGGATTCCTTGGTCGGGAAGTGGAAGTAGATACCGCCCTTGCTGGTCTCCGCCTGGCGTCCGACCTCATCCACGCCGGCCTCCCGGTAGCCACGTTGGCTGAACACCGAGAACGCGGCGTCGAGGATGCGCTCACGGCGCCTGGCGCTTCGTTCCTGCTTCATCCTGCCGACCCCTTTCCGACTACCGACGCTCCAGTCGGTTTCGTGTTTCAGGAGGGAGAGTAGCAGGCCCTCGCACAGTGGCCCAGCGCGACCCCGACCCCGAGGTAGGCCCCGCCCCACAATTCCTATCGAGATATGGGACAATGGCACCCTGATGAGAGTCTCCGCCAAGGCCGATTACGCCGCACGAGCCGCAGCCGAGCTGTCGACCTCGCCCGACGCGCCCATCAAGGCCGATCGCATCGCCGAGGCACAGGGCATCCCCGCGAAGTTCCTCGAGACCATCCTGCTCGAGCTCAAGCACGCCGGGATCGTACGCAGCCAACGTGGGCCCGACGGTGGCTACACCCTGGCCCGGCCGGCCGAGGATATCAGCGTGGCCGACGTCATCCGTGCGGTCGATGGACCACTCGCCAACGTGCGTGGCGACCGCCCGGAGAACATGGAGTACCGGGGCGCGGCCGAGCCGCTCACCGACGTCTGGATCGCCGTTCGCGCAGCGCTCCGCGACATCCTGGAGACGACCACGCTGGCCAACCTGCGCGACAACGACCTGCCGCCACGCGTCAGTGAGCTGGCCGAGGACCCGGAGGCCTGGGTCTCGCTGGGGCGCATCCGCGGCGCGACCCCGACCGGCGGCCGCAACCGCACTCAGCCGAAGGTCAGCAGCGCCAAGTCGTAGATGACCATCGCGTTCGTGCCCTCGACCGAGAGGCGCACCGCATCGATGCTGCGCGGCTTCTTCTCCAACGCGACGAGGCCCAGGTACGTGCCCGGGCCGGGCATCTCGTAGGCCGCGCACGGGCGCCACTCCCCTACCTCACGTGCGGCCAGCTCGACGCTGACCGGCCCGCGCCCGCCGCCATCGACGCGAAGCACGTAGGCCAGCGCGTGGCAGCGCAGCTCCGGCCCACCGGTCGGGATGAGCAGCGAACCGCCATTGCGGTCGAAACGCACGGTGGGTGGCTGCGCTCCTTCGACTACGCCGCCTTCGACCTCGAGCGGCGGCGCGCCGCCGGAGACGGCCCACGTCACCTCGGCCTGCAGCCAGGCCAGCTCCTGGGCGATGTGCGGGGAGGCCAGGAAGCGACCCGGCGCGGCCTGGTAGCCGTGGTTCTCGGCGCGGACCATGGCGCCGCGCACCCCGGGCATCGGCAGCGACCGGAACGCCCGCTTCTTCTGTGCTTCGGTCAGTCCCGAAGCCTCGTTCGAGACGATAGCCGTGGCCTCCTGGCCGAACATGTCGCTGACGGGGAAACCCGGCATGCGCAGCTTGCTCCCGTAGCGCGAGGGGCTGCGAGCCAGCGTGCTCATCTCTTCCATCAAGGCCCGGGTACGTGGCTGCCAGCGGTCGATGACATGGTCGACCGTGCCCGGGATATCGAAGGGCACATCGGGCAGCTGGAAGGCATGCGTCGAGGTCGTGGCCCGGGTGCGCTTGGCCTCGAACTCCTGCCGTGACTTGGTGAAGTAGTGGTTCATCTGCAGGTTGGCGTAGCTGGGCACCTCGATGACCGTGGCCTCCTCGCTCGTCGGAACCCCGGCCGTGTTGACAGTGCGGCCCTGGACCGTGACGGCGTTGTGGATACCGACCCGCGCCGTGCCCCGGGGCCGGATGATGGGCTTGGCCAGGACCTCGCTGGTGCCCATCCGCGGAACCTGCTCGCTGTACTCGCGATAGGCCTCCGTGACCAGCCCCTCGACCGGCGTGCGATGACCGGAGTAGCAGAACTCCTTGCGCGAGACGAGCACCTGCTCGGCCTCGGGATAGCGGGCCATGACGTCACTGATCGACTCATCGTTCTCGGGCACCAGGAACTCGTCGATGTCGACGTAGGCGATCCACTCGGTCGTGTCCCCGAAGAAGCGCACGACGTGGTTGTTGGCGTCGCGCTGCAGACCGCGCATCGGGAAGTAGACGGTGGTCACGACACCGTGGTCGGCATACGGTTTGAGGACCTCGTGCAGCTCGTCCGTGCTGCCGTTGTCATAGAGGAAGAAGTGGTCGACGCCGATGGCCATGTGGTGGCATAGCCACTCCTCCATGTTGGGCGCCTCATCCTTGAGGATGGCCATGACACAGACATCGAAACGACCACGCTCCATCAGCGCCGGGCGGCCCTTGTGGTCTTCGGTCCGGCCTCGGCTCAGGACACGACCGACTCGCTTGCTCAACACCACCTGCGCCCCCTAGCCGTAGGCGATGACGAAGAGGTCGTAGACATCAAGCTGGCCCCCTTCGGACTCGAAGCGCAGGCGCATCGCCGCGCCGTGCTGGGGCAGCGGCTCGACCTCGACCACGCCGACCACGCTCCCCGAGGCCGGGAGCTTCAGTCGCACCGGGTCGCCCCCCTTGCCATCACGCCTCGTCACGACGGCTTCGACACGGACCATGGCCTCGCTTCCGAACAGGAACGCCAGCGTGTAGCAGCGCAGCGTCTCCTCGGACGGCAGCTGCAGGGTCACCTCCGCCGAGCCGCCGGGCAGGTCGAGCCTGGCCGGCCCCACGTCGGGAATGGCCAGCGTGCCCTCGATGGCCATCATCGGCAGCTCTCCGTCCCGGGCCAGGCTGGTGGCCACGTGGCCGCCAAGGTGGTCGACCAGCGCCTGGGCATGAGCGGAGTCGGTGAAGGCATCCCGAGCGGGGCTGAAGTCATAGTCCGAGAGGTCGGTGACCAGGCCGACACCGCGGTACAGGTTCTTGACCCGCACGGTCGCGAAGCGCTCGGGCTCATCGAGGCCGGCGGCGAGATTGGCCACGGCGTACTCGCCGAAGCGAAAGAGGTTGTTGGGGCGCGGGAAGTACTCGATCGCGAGCTGGCTGCCGTAGTTGTACGGCCTGGGGTCCAACCGGTGCAGGCGTTCGATGGTGGCCTGGGTGACTTCCGAGAAGCGCTGCGCGGTCATGTCCGTGGCCAGCGTAGGCAGGTCCCAGGGCACGGCCGGCCTGGCTGGCCGGCCGGTCGCCGAACCGCCGAAGCGCTTGGCTTCGAACTCCTCGAAGGAACGGGTGTAGTAGTGGTTGAGCTGGGCCAGCCCGCGCACCTCGACCTCGGCCGTCTCGGTCGGTGCATCTGGCTCGGGCACATCGGCGGCGAACGCGAGGTGGACACCTACCGCCGAGACTGCCCCGGGCTGCACGAAGGACTTCACCCGCGGGGGCAGGTCGGGGTCGAGGTCGAGCACGTTGGCGACCTGGGTATAGGCATCGATGGTCAGCCCGTGCGGCGGCGCGCGATGTCCGCAATAGCCGAACTCGTAGCGCGGGATGCGCACGGTGGCCTTGTCCTTGAAGCGCGCCAGGAACGAGGGGATGTCGTCATCCTGCAGCGGCACCAGGTACTCGTCGGGGTCGTAGTAGCCGATCCACTCGGTGGTCGCGCCGAACATGCGCAGGGAGTGGTTGTAGGCCGACAGCTGGCCGGCACGCATGGGCCAGTCGATGTACGTGACGTAGCCGTGGTTGATGTACCGCTCCAGGAGCTGCGCGCTGTGGTCGGTGCTGCCGTTGTCGTAGACGACGAAGTGGTCCACGCCGAGCGCGATGTGGTAGGCCAGCCACTCCTCGAGGTACGCGGCCTCGTTCTTGACGATGGCGACGACCATCACGCCGAAGCCCGCTCCACCGAGCAGTGGGCCACGACCCACGACGTTGGGGGGCTTGGCGCGACGCATCTTGCCCAAGGTCGGACCCTTGGCCCCCTCGCTCTTCGACGCTGGGTCCGGTCCGCGCCTGCCCGGCACAGCACGACTCACGCGACGACGCAGGCCGCGCGACAGGTCAGCCATAGGAGATCGACGAAGAGATCGAACAGGACGGCCCCCTCCTCTGCCGCCGGCAGCAGGACGTCGAGCGTCGAGGCGAGGTCCGGCGAGGCATCGAGCTCCACCACGCCAGCATACGTGCTGCCGGCCTCGAGCTTGACGTCGACGGGATCGCTCGTCGAACCGTCGGGGCGACCCAGCTCGGCGGTGAGCCGCCCTGACGACCCGGCCGCGATCACGAAGCCCAGTGCATAGCAGCGGCGCTGCCCGTGGTCCTCGACATCGAAGCGCCACCCGCCTGGCAGGGCTGTGGCCGTAGCCAGGGTCGCCTCCAGCCGACCGCGCGAGCGCTCCAGCAACGGCGCGAGATGGATCGAGCCGGACAGCTCCCCGTCCCGGACCTCGTGGTCGTAAGCGCCGATGCTGCCCACGAAGCCGATGCCGGGGTAACGGTTCTCGAGGCGCAGGCCCGGCTCGCGGCGCGGGGTGGGTTCGGCCATGACCGTGTTGGCGATGGCGAACTCGCTGAACAGCCCCAGGTCGTTGAAGCGCGGGAATCGCGTCAGGGCCAGCTCACTGCCGTAGCGATACGGACTGGGTGCCAGGCTGGCCATGCGCTCGATCATGGCTCGCGTAGGTTGGGCGAACCGGAGTGCACTGGTGTCGACCCGGACGGTGGCTGCGTCGAAGGGGATGGCCGGGCGGGCGATGCGCCCCGTGGCGCTGCCCCGGAAGCGTTTGGCTTCGAACTCCTCGAAGGAACGGGTGTAGTAGTGGTTGAGCTGGGCGTAGTCCCGGCAGGCCTTGCCCACGGTCTCGGAGGGCACGGGTCGGCCGTCGGCGGAGGACGGTACATCGGCCACCGTCGCGGTGTGGATGCCGACCGCGCTGATGGCGCGGGGCTGCACGATGGACTTGACCCGCGGCGGCTTCGAGGATCGCGCCCGAAGACGTCGGCCACCTCGGTATAGGCCTCGATGGTCAGCTCGGGCGGGGGCGTGCGATGGCCCGAGAAACCGAAGTCGACGCGCGGGATGCGTACGTCCGCGGCATCGGGCCAGCGCGCCAGCAACGAGGGGATGTCGTCGTCCACGAGCGGGACCACGAACTCGTCGATATCGAAGAAAGCCAGCCAGTCGACCGAGGGCCCGAAGAAACGCAGGGCGTGGGAATAGGCGTCGATCTGGCCACCCGGCAAGGGCCAGTACAGCAGCGTCACCAGACCGTGGTTGAGCCACGTCTCGATGACTTCGTGCAACTCGTCGGTGCTGCCGTTGTCGTAGATGAAGAAATGCCCCACCCCGAGAGCGTGGTGATAGGCCAGCCACTCGGTCAGGTAGGGCGCTTCGTCGCGGATGATGACGACGACGCCGAGCTCCAGGCCCGGCGTCGACAACAGGGGTCCCTGGCCGATGACGTTGGGCGGCGTCGCCCGCTGCTTCCTGCGGCGGGATGACGACGGCCGCGCCTCCGACCCAGATCGAAGGCGCCGTACCGCCCGGCGTGAACGTCCCAGCATGTGTGCGGGGTGGGAGTCGCCTCCCGACCCCTACTAGACCTCCTTGAACTCACCTTCGACGGCCTCTTCGCCGTCATCGGCAGTATCGCCCGCCTCTTCAGCGTCCGCTTCGCCGGGGGCGCCCATATCGGGAGCAGGCCCCGGCTCAGCGGCCTGATAGGCCTTGGTGGCGACCTCCTGGAGCGTGGACGTCAGCGCCGTGGCGGCACCCTTGACGGCCGCCTCGTCGTCGCCCTTGAGGGCCTCGCGGACAGCGTCGATCCGCGACTGGACGGCCGCCTTGTCGTCGGCGTTGACCTTGTCGCCCAGATCGGTGAGGGTTCGCTCGGCCTGGAACGCCAGCGCATCGGCCTGGTTCCTGGACTCGATGGCCTCACGCTTGGCCTTGTCTTCGGCAGCATGCTCCTGCGCTTCCTTGACCATGCGGTCGACGTCCTCGCTGGAGAGCATCGACGAGGCTGTGATGCGCACGGACTGCTCGCGGCTGGTGGCCTTGTCCTTGGCCCTGACGTCGAGGATGCCGTTGGCGTCGATGTCGAAGGTGACCTCGATCTGGGGCACGCCACGCGGGGCTGTGGGGATGCCGTCGAGGATGAACGTGCCCAGTGTCTTGTTGGTCGTGGCCATCTCACGCTCGCCCTGGAGCACGTGGATCTCCACCTGCGGCTGGTTGTCGGACGCGGTCGAGAAGACCTGGCTCTTGGAGGTGGGGATGGTCGTGTTGCGATCGATGAGCCGCGTCATCACGCCGCCCAGCGTCTCGATGCCCAGCGACAGCGGGGTCACGTCGAGCAGCAGCACGTCCTTGACGTCACCGGCCAGCACACCGGCCTGGATGGCAGCACCGACCGCCACGACCTCGTCGGGGTTGACGCCCTTGTGCGGCTCCTTGCCGTCGAACATCTTCTTGACGGCCTCGACGACCGCAGGCATGCGCGTCTGGCCGCCGACGAGGATGACCTCATCGATGTCGGACGGGGAGATCCCGGCATCCTTGAGCGCGGCCTCGACGGGCTTGGTCGTGGCTTTGATGAGATCGGCCACGAGATCCTCGAGCTTGGCTCGCGACAGCGTGGTCACCAGGTGCTTGGGGTTGCGGTCGGCATCGATGGTGATGTACGGGAGGTTGATCTCGCTCGTGGTCGTGGTGGACAGCTCGATCTTGGCGCGCTCCGCGGCTTCCTTGAGGCGCTGCAGCGCCTGCTGATCCTTGGAGAGGTCGAGGCCCTGGTCCTTCTTGAACTCCTCGAGCAGCCAGTCGATGACCTTCTGGTCGAAGTCGTCACCACCGAGGTGGGTGTCACCGTTGGTGGCCTTGACCTCGAAGACGCCGTCGCCCAGTTCGAGGATGGAGATGTCGAAGGTGCCGCCGCCGAGGTCGTAGACGGCGATCTGCTCGTCGGTCTTCTTGTCGAGGCCATAGGCCAGCGATGAGGCGGTGGGCTCGTTGATGATGCGCTTGACGTCGAGACCGGCGATGCGACCGGCATCCTTGGTGGCCTGGCGCTGCGTGTCGTCGAAGTAGGCCGGCACGGTGATGACGGCCTCGGTGACGGGCTCGCCCAGGTACGCCTCCGCATCAGCCTTGAGCTTCTGCAGCATCATGGCGCTGATCTCGGGAGGGCTGTACGACGTGCCACCGGCGAGGGTCACCACGATGCCGTCGCTGGTATCGTCCTTCTCGACCTTGTAGGGCACGTAGTCGATGCTGCGCTGGACCTCGGGATCATCCCAGCGACGGCCGATGAAGCGCTTGATGGAGTAGACGGTGTTGGCGGGGTTGGTGATGGCCTGCCGCTTGGCGATCTGGCCGACGAGGCGCTCGCCCTGCTTGCTGAAGGCCACCACCGAGGGCACGGTGCGGCCGCCCTCCGCGGAGGGGATGACGGTGGGCTCACCGCCCTCCATGACCGCGATGGCGGAGTTGGTGGTGCCGAGGTCGATGCCGATGATGCGTCCCATGGATGGTGCTCCTTGCGAGGTTCGGTTTGTCAGTCTTCGTTGGTCGTCGTGTCGTCGTTGCGGGCGACCGCGACGAGGGCCGGCCTCAGTACGCGATCGCGGATGGTGAAGCCACGCTGGAGGATCTTGATGACGATGCCATCGGGCACGTCGGCGGTGTCCTCATAGGAGATGGCTTGCTGGGTCTGAGGGTCGAAGGGCTCGCCTTCGCCGCCCATGGCCGTGATGCCTTCCGCTTCGAGCAGTGCTCGCAGCTTGCGGTCGATGGCGCTGATGCCCTCGACCCAGGGGCTGCCCCTGGCCTCGTCGGGGACATGCTCGACCGCGAGGTCGAAGTCGTCCGCCAGATCGAGGACGCGAATGAGCAGCCGATCGCCGGCGATGTTGGCCGACTCGGCACGCTCCTCCTCGGAGCGTCGCTTGAGGTTGGCGAAATCGGCCCTGGCGCGCTGCCAGCCGGCTTCGGCCTCAGCGGCGCGTTGTTCGGCGTTCTCGAGGGCAGCCTGAAGTTGCTCGAGTGCCTCACTCGGCGAGGCGCCTTCGCTGTCGAGGGCGGCGATGCGCTCCTCGGCACGAGTGCCGCCGCGTTTGGCGGCGCTGGCCTGTCCGGCCTGTCGGGGGTTGCCGTTGGCGCTGCGGGCGCCGTCCTTCTCGTCGTTCATGCGTATAGGTGATCCACCAGTTCGTTCATGAGGCCACGCACGTAGCGGACCGTGGAGATGGCATGTGGGTAGGCCATGCGGGTCGGGCCGATGACGCCGACGACGCCGATGGCTCGGTCGACGCGTCCGTAGGGAGCGACCACGAGCGAGACGTCGTTCATCTCCTCGTGCTCGTTCTCGCTGCCGATGAAGACGCTGACGTCATCGCTGACAGAGAGCCGCCCGACCAGACCGCCGAGATAGGCACGGTCCTGCAGCACGCTGAAGACGCGGCGCAGGCGATCGGAGCTCTCGAACTCGGGCTCCTGCATGACATTGAGCAGGCCTTCGCTGAAGACCTCTTCGACGGTCGCGGAGTCGAACTCGTGCATGACCTTGGCGATGCGCTCTACCGCCTGGGTGAAGAGGGGGTCCACCGCACCCGGGCGCTCCCGCAGCGTGTCCAGCACCGCATCGACCTCTGGCGTGGTCTTGGCCCGCAAGACGCGATCCACACCGTGGGCGATCTCATCGACCTCTGACTGTCGATACTCACGCTCCAGGTTGAGCAGCACCTGCTTGACAGGACCGTCAGCCATGACCAGCAGGACGCTGGCCGAACGATCGGCGGTGGGCACGATGTCGATGCGCCGGATACGGCAGGAAGCGGGCTTGATGGGCGTGGCGATGGCTGCCGAGTGGGTGGCGCTCGCGAGTGTGGATGCCGCAAGACGGAACCACTGCTCGTTGGCGAACTCGACCTGGCCGAACTGGTGGCGGATCATCAGCTGCTCGACCGGCGCCAGCGCGACCTGGTCGGAGATGGACTCCACGTACAGGCGGTAGCCGCGATCGGTGGGCACGCGTCCGGCACTGGTGTGAGGGTGGCCCAGCAGGTCGGCGGTCTCGAGCTCGGCCATGACGTTACGCACGGTGGCAGGGCTGATGGAGAGGGCGTACTTCTCCACCAGGGCAACGCTGCCCACCGGCTGTGCCGTGGCTACGTATTCCTCGATGATGGCCCGCAGGATGGCTGCTGATCGAGCCTCCAGCGGGCCGGGGCGTACCTTGCGCCGGGCCATTCGTCCTCGTTCGATTCGGGGGTCTTCTCGCTCGTGGGTTAGCACTCACACATCGAGAGTGCTAACTCCAGTGCCGGTATCGTATCACTCCCCCGTCACGAGTGTCAACGACCCGAAGAGCCCACTGTCCCTCGAGGCCCGAAGAGTCCACGCCAGAGCGGACCGCTCGGTGACCCGACCCACAGGTCGACGCCATCGGGATTGACCACGGACCGCGTCCTCGCGAGCCAAACCCGGAAGAACCGGCGGCGCGTACGCTACGGATGGACAACCTGCCCACGAATCTCTTCGCTCTCGAGCGCATCTTCCGAGCGCACGAGTAGCGCCACATCATGCCACTCGCCTGAAGCGTCGCAGCCACCCTGATATCGATCGATCACCTTGATGGCGTGGAGGTCCGCGCCGATGTCGATGACCGCATCGGGCCCACGGGGAAACGACCTCCACCCGACCATCAGCCGGGTTCCCCTCGCGTATGGTGTCCCGGCCACGAAGGCGATGTCGTCACCGACGGACGTACCGGCCCAGGCCCAGTCGGACTCGCGAGCCGTCGGCATCCTCGCCTCCAGAAGTCGGCCGCTCCTGTCGCGAACGACGACCCTGTAGCGCTCGTCGAAGACATTGGTGCCCCGGATGACCAGCCGCTTGACCACTTCGCCCGGGAAACCATCCTCGAAACGAGGATGGTCCTGGGCGCGACGGATGGGGTCGTGGCCGTTGTCGAAGAGCACGGCCGAGAGCACTTCGACCGGGAGCAAGCCCCGGTTCTCCCAGCGATAGACCCCGGTGGCGTCGGTGTACAACGTGGAGCCGGCCTCGAAGACGCGCCGCGGACCCTTCTTGCTCTCCGAGAAGCCGCCCTCGACCGCGACCACGGTCAACGCGCCCGATACGACGGTCGAAGCCCAGTCGTTGCTGAAGACCGACGCCGGGATGACCGCTCCTGGCTCGAGCGTCGTCCTGACCTGCATCAAGTGGTCGTCGCCGTCCTCGAGCCAGGTATCCGAGAGGATCTCGTGAGTGACGCCGCGCAGGTCCTCGCCATCGACATAGTCTCCGGCGAAGAGCTCGTCCTCGGCCACGGTCGGCGCGGCCAGCACGAGCATCACGAGTGAAGCCATGGCCGTGGCGCGGAACGAAGCGTGCACCGAGGACCCCCTGACTGGGCAGACGAACCTGCTCGATCCCTCCTGCGCGCAGCATACGCCGACGGGCGATGCGGCCTACCAGCTCTGGGCTTCGCCTCCGACGCGGTCGGCGCTGCGCTGCTCTTCCTCGCCACTCTCGATGTAGGCGTGGAACGGGTCGGCGGGCAGGCCGCGCTCCTGGCGCAACTCGCCGAGCGGACCACGCACGTCGGTGAAGAAGGCGCTCCAGAGCAGGTTGTTGGCCTCGAGCACGTCGCCCCGAGCCTGGGCCGCCAGGAGCGCTTGGCGATCGACCAGCAGGGCCTTGGCAAACAGCTCCTGCAGCGTCTGCACCGAGCGGATGATGGCCGGCACCTTGGCCTCGATGTTGTGGCACTGGTCGAGCATGTAGACCGTGTCCTCGGCGGTCTTCTGGGCCACCGGGTCGTCATCGTCACGCATGGCGTTGATGAGCTCGTGCGTGATGCGGAACATCTGGTAGGGATCGATGGAGCCGACCATCAGGTCGTCGTCGCCGTACTTCTTGTCGTTGAGGTCGAACGCGCCGAGCTTGCCCTCGGCCAGCAGGATGGCCACGATCTGCTCGATGTTCACGCCCAGGCTGTGATGGCCGGTGTCGACGCAGACCACGGCCCGCTCGCCGACGCGGTTGCAGACCGCCAGCGACTGGCCCCAGTCCTGCACGTCGGTCGAGTACAGCGCGGGCTCGAAGATCTTGTACTCGAGCAGCATGCGGGCGTTCTCGGGCAGCCATGCGTACGCCGTCTGCAGGCCCTCGACGAGGCGGTTGCGACGCCAACGCAAGTCGTCCTGGCCCGGGTAGTTGGTGCCGTCGCCGAGCCACACCTTGACGGCCGGTGCGCCCATCTCGTCGGCGATGGCGCAGCAGTCCCGGAGGGCTTCGAGTGCCTTGTCGCGGACGGCGGAGTCCGGGTGGCACATGGAACCGAGCATGTAGTCGGCATCCTGGAAGGTATTGAGGTTGATGCCGCCCACGCCGAGGTCCTTCGAGTTGAGGTACTCGAGCAGGCCGGTGTAGTCGTCGGTCTTGTCCCAGGGGATGTGCAGGGCGACCGTCCGCGCGATGCCGGTGTAGCGGTGCACGGTGCCGGCGTCATCGATCTTCTCCTCGACGGTACGCGGCGTGCCTGGATGCTGCCAGACCCGGAAGCGCGTGCCGGTGTTCATGAAGCCCCACGATGGGATCTCGATGGATAGCCCGTCGACCGCCCACAACAACTTCTCCTCGATGGAGCTGGCGCTCGCGTCGTATGTGCTGATCATCCCGGCATCTCCTTAGTGCTGTGCACGCTTGCCCGTTGGGCCGCAGACGCAGTCATGGTAGACCGCGATGCAATCGAATGCGTGGTCCATAGGGCACGCCCACCGGGACCGTTTGCCAGGTGGTGGGCGAAGCCTGTCGTCATGCCTCCGGCCACGAGCGCCGGCCGGGGACCCGGTCTGCCCGGCCCACCATCGAACTCGACCGATGTGATGGCCATCTTGCAGGTTCGGTCCACGGGCTGAGCAGGGGTGTCACCCATGCTCTCCCCGTGCGCAAGAACGGCAGGATCGGCCCCCGACGCGTCGAGATGGCTCACTCCGCGAGAAGCTGGGGCAGGGGCCGGAGGCCGGAAGCCGGGGCCAGAGGCGCCATCCCGCGAACCCCGGCATCAAACGTCTAGGGCGCGGTCTCGTAGTTCTGGTAGAGATAGCGCCTTGGAACCTGGCCACTCTCGTGGATCTTGCGCGCCAGCGGTCGGCCGAAGTAGCGCCAGTGCCACGGCTCGTAGCTGTAGCAGGAGGCCGACTTCTTGCCCTCCGGGTAGGACATGATGAAGCCATACTTCCAGCCGTTGCGCGCCAGCCACTTGCCGGCCGGTGAGTCGCCGAACTTCGTGCTCAGGGGCACGCCCGGCGCCGTGGTGAAGTCGATGGTCGTACCGAGCTGATGCTCGGAGTGTCCGGGGCGAGCCGAGAACTTGATGGCTCGCGCGTAGCCGTTGGTCCGTACGTAACTGTCGAACAGGGCTCGTTGGTAGTCGTAGGAGCGGTGCGCTGAGCGCACGGCCAGGGGCTTGCCGGCCTTGCGGGCTGCCGCGGCCAGGGCCTTGAGGTCCGCGATGATGATCTTGCGCACCTTGCCGCTGCCGGCGATGCCGGCCCGAGAGACCGAGACGAGATCCTTCGGCTGATAGCTCTTGCGTAGCTTCAGGTTGGTGTCGAGCAGCGTCTTCTTCCATTGGCGGACCATGCCGTAGCGGGTCCGCTCGTCCTTGATCTCACAGGCTGGCAGGCGGACCTTGGACGGTTCGAATGCTCCCGCAGCGTCCCCTGCCACCATCATGCCCTCGGACACGAGGACCGCCAGGCCCAGCTCGAGGCTGGGTGGCGCGATCGGCGTGGCAGCGGGCTCGTCGGCAGCGAAGGCCGAGCCGGTCGTACCCAAGAGCAGCACGGTCGACAGGGCCACGGCCATGACACGACGGGCATTCGTGGCTGACATGGCCAGCATGCTACGCGCCTGCCCCTGAACCTGCACTCGGCGCCGCCCCGTCGGGCAGCAAGCGGGCGAAGACCTCGTTGGCCAGCAGGCGGCCATCTTGCGTGAGGCGGGTGCGCTCGTCCACGTCCTCGACCAGGCCCACGGAACGTGCCCACTCGAACGTGGCAGCCAGGGCCGGGTCGGCCGCCAGCCCGAGGTCGATGCCCGCACTCAGGCGCAGCCCCAGGATGGCGCGCTCGGCCAGCGCGGTGGCCTCGTCGACCTCCTCGGCTCCACCGGGCGGCAGGCGCCCGGCATCGAGGGCCGCGATGTAGCGCGTCGAGCCGGGCCGCGTTCCAGGTACGCCGCAGGGCGCCATCGGATGCGTGTGCGCCGGGACCCAGCGCGAGATACGGACGGCGGCGCCAGTAGAGCAGGTTGTGGCGGCTCTCCTGCCCGGGCCGGGCTAGGTTGGCGATCTCGTAGCGTTGCAGACCGACGGTCGCGGTCAGGGCGTCGGTCATCAGCTCCATCTCCGCGGCGCGTTCGTCGGACTGCTCCGGCGACGGCTCGCTCACGCCAGGCACGAGCACCGTGGCTGACCGGCAGGTGGTCGCCGTCGGGCCCGGTCAGCCCTTCGACCTCGGGGTCGTCGAGCGTCAGCGTGTAGGCCGAGAGGTGCTCGGGTTCGAGATCGAGCACCGCGCCGAGCGTGGCCCGCCAGGAGTCGAGAGATTGGCCGGGCATATCGGTGAGCAGATCGAGGCTGACCGAACCGATGCCGGCTGCGCGAGCAGCAGCGACCGCGGCCACCACATCGGCCGCTTGATGGCGGCGGCCCAGGCGTCGCAGCTCGTCGTCATCCATCGACTGCGCGCCGATCGAGAGCCGGTTCACGCCGGCCACGCGGAACCCAGCCAGGTCGCCGATCTCGTCGCCCCCAGGATTGGCTTCGAGCGTGACCTCGGCATCGGTGGCGATGCCCAGCCGAACGTCGACGGCGGACAGCAGCGCCTCGACCTGCGGAGCCCTCATCAGCGATGGCGTGCCGCCTCCCAGGTAGACGCTGGCCAGCGGTCGCGGTCGGCCCCGAAGCGCTCGTCGAGCGCATCCGCACGCAGCTCCAGCTCGCGGTGCACGGCCTCGAGCAAGACCTCGATCCGGTTCTGCGGCCCGCGAGCCGCGGCACCGGCCACGACCACGAAGTCGCAGTACGGGCAGAGCGAGACGCAGAACGGGAAGTGGACGTAGAGTCCCTCGGGCGGGAGCGGCTCCATCGGGGAGCGGACGGCTCCAGTCCTCGCCTAGCCGCGCCGGTAGTCGCGTGGCGGGATGACGTAGGCACCACCGTCGCCGCTACCGCGGGCCGGCGCGGCCACCTGCTCGACGGCCGTGCGCTCCGGCGGGCCCATGGTCATGAACAGCGCGAAGCGGGTGATGGCGTGGCCCACGAAGGCGGCCGCGATGCCGGCCGTCATCAGCACCAGCACGCCACCGACCAGGCCGATGGCCAGCCACACGCCGAGCATGAGGATGCCCGCGGCTACCGGTCCCGGCGCGAACGGCGAAGGCGTAGATGAAGGCCGGCTGACGACGGCCAGCCAGTCGGGCAGGCCGAGCGGCAGCAGCAGGCCCAGCAGCACGCCACGGAACAGGAATTCGTCGAAGAACGCCGTCCCGACCGAGTCGAGGACGCCGCCGGGGTAGCGCGCGGGCGGCGGGAAGCTGATGCGGCCGTTGCGGAGGATGGCCAGCACGAACGCGCCGATGATGCCGACGCCGCCATAGAGCAAGCCCAGCACGAGCGCCTCGCCGCGATCGGGCGCGAGGACCAGGTTGAGCTCGGACACCGGCGACGGATGCAGGGCGAAGATGATCAGGCCAGCGCGAGACCGGCGCGCATACCACGACAAGCGGCGCCAGCCAGACGCGCCAGTCGCCGTCCTCGGTGTCCCATTCGGCCGCGCTGAAGCGCTGGGCGTCGAGGCGCAGCAGGAACATCAGGCCAGCGAAACCGACGAACAGGATGTACTGGAGGAACTCGGGCATCGCCTAGCCGCTCTCGCTGCCGCGCAGCACGGCCAGGAAGGCCTCCTGTGGGATCTCGACGCTGCCGACCCGCTTCATGCGCGCCTTGCCCTCCTTCTGCTTCTCGAGCAGCTTGCGCTTTCGTGTCACATCTCCACCGTAGCACTTGGCGAGGACGTTCTTGCGCATCGCTCGGACGGTCTCGCGGGCGATGACGTTGGAGCCGATGGCCGCCTGGACGGGTACCACGAACATCTGGCGCGGGATGAGCTCCTTGAGCCGCTTGGTCAGCTCCCGTCCGGCGCGTCTGGGCATTGTCCGGTGGACGATGATGCTGAGGGCGTCGACGGGCTCGCCGTTGACGAGCACGTCGAGCTTGACGAGGTGGCCCTCGCGGTAGCCGATCTCCTCGTAGTCCATCGAGGCGTAGCCCTGCGTGCGGCTCTTGAGCTGGTCGTAGAAGTCGACGATGACCTCGGCCAGCGGCAGCTCGAAGTTCATGAGCACGCGGGTGGGGTCGAGGTACTCCATGTCGATGAAGCTGCCGCGGTGGTTCGTGCCCAGCTCCAGGAGCGTGCCGATGTAGGTCGAGGGCGTGACGATCCCGAGCTTCACCCACGGCTCGGCGATGGATTCGATCTCCGAGGGATCGGGCAGCAGGGCCGGGTTCTCGACGTGCACCTCGCCGCGGCCGTGGTTGAGCGTGACGAGGTACTCGACCGACGGTGCCGAGGCGATGATGTCGAGGTCGAACTCGCGCTCCAGGCGCTCCTGCACGATCTCCATGTGCAGCAGGCCCAGGAAGCCGAGCGGAAGCCGAAGCCGAGCGCCACCGACGACTCCGGCTCGAAGCTGATGGAGGCGTCGTTGAGGTGCAGCTTCTCGAGCGCGTCGCGCAGCACGGGATAGTCGGGGCCGTTGATGGGATAGACGCCGGCGAAGACGAGGGCCTTGGCCGGCTTGTAGCCGGGCAGCGGGGCTGCTGGCCGGTCTGCCGGCGCTGTGGTCAGCGTGTCGCCGACCTGACAGTCGCGGACGGACTTGAGGCCGGTGGCGACGTAGCCGACCTCGCCGGGACCGAGCGTCTTGCACCGGCACCAGCTGCGGCCGGAAGATGCCCAGCTCCAGGATCTCGCTCTCCGCGCCCGAGCGCCATGAGGCGGATCTGCTCGCTGCCGCTGAGCGTGCCCTGGGCGAGGCGGACGTAGGCGACCACGCCCTTGTAGGCGTCGTAGTGGGAATCGAAGATGAGACCCTGCAGCGGCGCCTCGGGATCGCCCTTGGGCGGCGGGATGCGCTCGACGATGGCCTCGAGCACCTCGAGCACGTTGGTGCCGTCCTTGGCGCTGACCATGATGACCTCCTCGCGCGGGATGGCGAGGACGTTCTCGAGCTCCTCGATGACGAGTTCCGGCTGCGCCGAGGGCAGGTCGATCTTGTTGAGCACGGGGATGATGACGAGGTCCTGGGCCAGGGCCAGGTAGACGTTGGCCAGCGTCTGTGCCTCGATGCCCTGCGCGGCATCGACGACGAGGATGGCGCCCTCGCAGGCCTGCAGGCTGCGGCTGACCTCGTAGGAGAAGTCGACGTGGCCGGGCGTGTCGATGAGGTTGAGCCCGTAGCGCTTGCCGTCGCGGGCGGTGTGCTCGAGGCGGACGGCGCGGGCCTTGATGGTGATGCCCTTCTCGCGCTCGAGGTCCATGCTGTCGAGCACCTGGCTCGTCATCTGGCGCTTGTCGAGGGTATGGGTGACCTCGAGAAACCGATCGGCCAGCGTCGACTTGCCGTGGTCGACGTGGGCGATGATCGAGAAGTTGCGCAGGCGGTGCTGAGGAATTCGTTCCATGGGACGCCGCGAGTCTACCAAGTGACGCTGGGACTACGCCCTCACTGAGGCTGCGTGACGTTGCTCGAGCGAAGCGAGGCCTTGCCGATCAGCACACCCAGGATGACTGCCACGAGCTGGATGACCCCGCCGTGGCGACAAGCCAGACGACTGGACCATGGACCGGCGACAGCTCGCCGGCTAGGAAGGGTGCGAGCAACCACCTCGCGATGAGCTCGCCAACCCAACCCGCGAGCACGAGGAGGGCAAGCGCAGCCGAGGAGACGCCCGTACCCAGCCAGCGACCAAAGGCGAAGCCGACGATGGCTGCAAGGCCAGCCTGCAGCGCCCAGACCACGAACCACGACGGGTCGAGGAACGGCCCCGGACCATTGAAGACGGACAAGCCCCGAACCGCGACCCACGAAACCACCACCGTGAGACCGAGGGTCAGCGTAAGGGCGACGACCCGCAGGAGCGTCTTCCACATGACGAGCCCGATACTACTCCCGGTCGTCGTGCGGCTCGAGGGTCACGATGCCAGTTTGCACGGGCGCAGGCGGTCTTGCGGGATACGTTCCATGGGATCGCTCGATTCTAGCAAGCAGAGCTCAACCTACGTCCTCAGCCGGTCTGCGCAGTCCTCCCTGGCTGAACCGATGCCTTCCCGACCAACGCTCCGGTGACCGCAGCCAGCACCTGGATGAACCCGCCTGTGGCCACCAGCCAGATGCTCGGACCGTGCACCGATGACAGTTCGCCCGCCAGGAACGGCGCCAGCGCTGAGGCCACGACGAGTTCCCCGATCCAAGCCGCCAGCATCAAGCCGATGAGCCGAGCGCTTGTGGCATCCCTTCCCCACGACCGACCGATGGCCAGGCCGAGCATGCCCGCCAGCCCCGCCTCGATGGTCCAGATCACGAACCAGGACGAATCCAGGAACGGTCCCGGGCCATTGAAGACAGACGCTCCGCGTACAGCCAACCACGACACCACGACGGTAGCCCCCAGGGCCAGCGTCAGTCCCAGGATGCGCAGCAACGTGTTCCCCATGGCGGGCTCGATGGTAGCGCTTGGTCACGTCGCGCCACGTGCCATGGGGTCGCCCGGCTCCGGCCGGCGTCTGCCTTCGCAGCGGAGCACGCCTGCTGCGATCTCCTCCGCCACCTCGACAGGCCCAGGGGCCAGGGTCGCGCCGCGCCGTGTCGCGTCGGGTCGGGTCGCTGGGAAGATCATCGCGCTGGCGCGCACGAGCGTACTGCGCTACCATCAGTCTTCGCGCGAACGCCGGTCGCGTCGTGGCATGTCGTGCCCGTCGACGGCGGAAGCCGCGAGAGACCACCTAGAGCTGTTGAGGACATAACACCTTGGCCCATTCATCTCGGACCTGGACCGGCGCACGTACGCCGCAGGCCCTGAAGCGCGTCCGCCAGTCTCACCGTCGCAACGCCATCCTGCAGCCGCGGCGCACCGCCGCCAAGACGCAGGTCAAGAACGCGCTGCTCGCGGCTGAGGGCGGCGACGTCGAGGCCACGCGCAAGGCCGTCGCCGAAGCCGCCGCGGCGCTCGATCGCGCGGCCAAGGTCGGGGCCATCCATCCCAACAACGCCGCTCGCCGCAAGAGCCGCCTGATGCACCGCGCCAACGCAGCGCTCGGTGGTGAGACCCTGCGTGGCCGCCAAGCCGCAGCGCCAGGTCTGCAAGGCCGCGGCCACCAAGGCTGCCAAGGCTCGCATCGCCGCCAGCAAGGCCTCCAAGGCCAAGGGCGAGCAGACGGCCGCCGGCAAGGCCCGCGCCGCGCTCACCAAGTCTGCCCGCAGCAGCGACAGCAAGAAGACCACCGCCAAGTCGACGACGACCAAGGCTGCCTCAGCCAAATCGACCGCGGCCAAGTCGACCGCGACCAAGTCGACTTCGGCCAAGAAGCCCGCAGCCAAGAAGACGACCACCAAGGCCAAGTCGACCGCCAAGAAGACGACCACCAAGAAGACGACCAAGGGAGAGTAGGGCTCACCCCTCTCCGTTCTCGCCAGCGCAGAAGCGGCGTCTCGACCATCGAGACCGCCGCTTCTCTGTGTCCGGCGCCAGACACATGTTCTCGATGCGCCCGCCGAGCACGGCCGACATGCCCGCCACCCGCCGAGTACCGGCCCCGCTCCGAACGAGGGCGACGAGCGGCCGGCGCTACTCGGAGGCGGCCATCAGGGCTTCGATGTCCTCGGCACTCGGGGCTGGGCGCCAGGCACGCCAGGCCGCCGGGACGAGTGCGCCACCGAGCGTCATGACCAGGAGCGTCAAGGTCGTCTCGCCCTGCCAGCGCCAGACGGCGGCCTCGAAGGAGGCGGCATCGGTGATGCCGTCGGCGACGAGGTCCTGCCCGTGGCCCTCGTCGAGGAATCGCTGTAGGTGCACTCGGGGCCCGTGGAGCAGTCGAGCTGGCCGCCCATCGTCTCGGGGCGGTAGCCCGGAGTCGGCGTAGATGAAGAGCAGTCGCAGGGCCACGTACATGAGGGCCAGGCTGACGCCCGGTGACGGCGCCGGCGAAGCCGGCGTTGCTGAAGAGTCGCCAGCGGGGACGCCAGCGCATCGGACTTGTGGTTGGCGTAGTAGCCGATGATGAGGCCGGCGAAGGGCGCCGAGATGAACACCAGCGCCTGGATGGCCACGACGAGCTCGAAGGAGATGGCGATGGTGACGGCCATGCCCAGGCCCACCAGGGCTGCGTAGATGGCACCACGGTCAAGCACCCGACCCTGGCCGGGTCGGGTGCTCTCGCGTAGCTTCCGGTTCGAGCCCGGCGTCCTCGACCGGCGCACCGCTCGGATCGACCTGGGGCCCGGCCTCGTCGGTGCGAGGCCCTTCGGTCGTCAAGCGCTGACGACTACTTCTGGCCGGCCAGCGCGCGCAGGCCGGGATACACGGCGATGTCGCCGAGCTCCGCGTCGATGCGCAGCAGGCGGTTGTACTTGGCCACGCGCTCGGATCGCGACGGTGCACCCGTCTTGATCTGACCGCTGTTGGTGGCGACCGCCAGGTCGGCGATGGTGGTGTCCTCGGTCTCGCCGGAGCGATGGCTGATGACCGCGCCCCAACCCTGTGCCCGGGCCATGTCGATGGTCTGCAGCGTCTCGCTGAGCGTGCCGATCTGGTTGAGCTTGATGAGGATGGCGTTGGCCGAGCCTTCCTCGATGCCGCGCGCCAGTCGCTCGGGGTTGGTCACGAAGAAGTCGTCACCGACGAGCTGGCACCGATCACCGACCTGCTCGGTCAGCTGCTTCCAGCCCTGCCAGTCGTCTTCGGCCGAGGCCGTCCTCGAGGCTGACGATGGGGTACTGTCGATCCAGTCGGCCCAGAACTCGACCATCTCACTGGTCTTCAGCGAGCGGCCTTCCTTGGCCAGCTTGTAGGTGTACTCACCCTCCGCATCGGGCTCGCCGTCGATGAGCTCGGTGGTGGCCGGGTCGAGTGCGATGGCGACCTGCTCGCCGGGCTTGTAGCCGGCACGCTCCACCGCCGCCAGCACGGTCTCGATGGCCGCCGCGTTGGACGGCAGGGTCGGCGCGAAGCCACCCTCGTCGCCCTGGCCGGTGGCCAGGCCCTTGTCGTGCAGCTCGGCCTTCAGGGCGTGGAAGATCTCGGAGCCGGCACGCAGCGCCTCGGCGAAGCTGTCGAGGCCGACCGGCATGACCATGAACTCCTGGAAGTCCGTGGAGTCGGCGGCGTGCTGGCCGCCGTTGAGGATGTTGAACATGGGCACCGGCATGGTCCACGCGCCGGCACCGCCGAGATAGCGGTAAAGCGGCAGGCCGTAGGCTACCGAAGACGCATGGGCGCAGGCGAGCGACACGCCGAGGATGGCGTTGGCACCGAGGTTGCCCTTGTTGGGGGTGCCGTCAAGCTCGCGCAGGAGCCTGTCGATGCCGCCCTGGTCGGAGGCGTCTTCGCCGAGGACCGCCGGCGCGATGGTCTCGACGACGTTGGTGACGGCCCGCTGCACGCCCTTGCCGTTGTAGCGCGACTTGTCGCCGTCGCGCAGCTCGACCGCCTCGTGGGCGCCGGTAGAGGCACCGGAGGGTACGGCTGCGCGACCGACGGCGCCCTCGTCGAGGACGACGGTCACTTCGACCGTGGGGTTGCCACGCGAGTCGAGGATCTCCTGCGCGTCGATGTAGTCGATGAGTGTCATCAGGCCACTGTCTCCTGGCGGTCCTGGAGGACCATGATGCCCGGCAGCTCTCGGCCCTCGAGGAACTCGAGAGAAGCGCCGCCGCCGGTCGAGATGTGAGTGAAGCTGGCGCTGAGGCCCAGCTCTTCGATGGCCGCGACCGAGTCGCCGCCGCCGACCACGACTGAGGCACCAGCCGCCACGCGGGCCGCCAGCATGCGCGCCATCGAGCGCGTGCCATCACCGAAGGTCGGGACCTCGAAGACGCCCATCGGTCCGTTCCAGAGGACGGTCATGGCATCGGCCAGGGCCGCCTCGAACGTCTCGCGGCTCTCGGGGCCGATGTCGACCGCAGACCACGAGTTGGGGATCTTCTTGACGGGCACGATCTTGTGCTCGGCGCCGCGGGTGACTTCCTTGGCGACCAGCACATCGGTCGGGAGCAGCAGCTCCACGCCCTTCTTCTCAGCCACCTTCATGATCTGCTGGGCTTCCTCGACACGGTCCTTCTCGAGGAGGGACTTGCCGACGGTGTAGCCCTGCGCCACCAGGAAGGTGTTGGCCATCCCGCCCCCGATGACCAGCTTGTCCACCCGCTCGAGGAGCGACTCGAGGACCTTGATCTTGTCGGAGACCTTGGCCCCGCCGATGATCGCGGCGAAGGGCCTCGCCGGGTTCTCGAGCAGGCTCGAGAGGTTGCGGATCTCGCGCTCCATGAGCAGACCCGCGTAGGCCGGCAGGATCTCGGCCACGCCCACGGTGCTGGCGTGCGCTCGATGCGCGGTGCCGAAGGCGTCGTTCACGTAGACGTCGCCGTAGGTCGCGAGGGCGGCGGCGAAGTCGGGATCGTTGGCCTCTTCCTCCGAGTGGAAGCGGAGGTTCTCGAGCAGCAGCAGCTGCCCGGGCTTCATGCGGTTGACGGCATCGGTCGTACCCAGGCCGATAGCGTCGCCGGTGGCGGGCACCGGCCGGCCGAGCAGATCGGACAGATGCTGTGCGACCGGGCGCAGACGCAGCGAGTCGGTGACCTTGCCCTTGGGTCGGCCAAGGTGGCTCATGAGCACGATCGATGCGCCATGCTCGAGCAGGTAGACGATGCTGGGGAGAGCGGCGCGGATCCGGGAATCATCCCGGACCCGGCCATCCTCGATGGGGACGTTGAAGTCGACGCGCATCAGGACACGCTTGCCCTGCGGGTCGAAGTCCCGGATGGTGAGCTTTTCCATGTCGGTCTCGGTGTCGGTCTCGCCGGTCTCTTACAGGCGGTCGCCCATGTACTCGACGAGGTCGGCCACGCGGCAGCTGTAGCCCCACTCGTTGTCGTACCAGGCGAGGACCTTCACGAAGTTGCCACCGAGGCTCATGGTGCTCGGTGCATCGATGATCGAGCTGCGCGTGTCACCCCGGAAGTCCGAGGAGACGAGCGGCTGGACCTCGACCCCGAGGATGCCCTGCATGGGGCCATCAGCAGCAGCCTGGAAGGCGGCGTTGATCTCCTCGGCCGAAGCGTCCTTCTCGAGCTCGGCGGTGAAGTCGACGACCGAGACGGTGGGGGTCGGTACACGCAGGCTGAAGCCGTCGAATTTGCCCTTCAGGTCGGGGATGACCAGGGACAGGGCCTTGGCCGCACCGGTCGAGGTGGGGATGATGTTGAGGGCGGCTGCGCGGGCGCGGCGCGGATCCTTGTGGAAGACGTCGAGCACGTTCTGGTCGTTGGTGTAGCTGTGGATGGTGTTCATCAGGCCGCGCTTGATGACCCAGTTGTCGTGGACGACCTTGGCCGCTGGCGCCAGGCAGTTGGTGGTGCAGCTGGCGTTGCTGATGATGTTGTGCTTGCTGGAGTCGTAGACGTCCTCGTTGACGCCGAGCACGATGGTCGCGTCTTCGTTCTTGGCCGGGGCGCTGATGAGCACCTTCTTGGCGCCCGCCTCGAGGTGCCCGGATGCCTTCGTGGCGTCGGTGAAGATGCCCGTGGACTCGATGACGATGTCGACACCGAGGTCGCCCCAGGGCAGGTCCGCCGGGTTGCGCTCGGAGAGGACCTTGATCTCGTTGCCGTTGACGATCAGGGAGCTCTCGGTGTGCTCGACGGTGCCGTCGAAGGCGCCGTAGGTGGAGTCATGCTTGAACAGCAGCGCGTTCAGCTCGACCGACATGAGGTCATTGACGGCGACGACCTCGGCGCCGGGGGTGCGCTCGATGAGAGCCTTGAGCGACTGGCGGCCGATGCGGCCGAAGCCGTTGATGCCGACCCGGGTAGTCATGGTTGGGACTCCTTGCTTCGCGCTACGCTCTGCCCAGCGGTCGCCGGGGAGCGAGCAGTTCATGTGGTCGTCTGCCAGGTTGGCCGTTCACGCGCGTGACGATTCCGGGTCCTGACGCTATGTGGTGGCGCCCGCCGACACTGCGGTCGCGCCATGATGGTCGCTTCTAGCGGGCCAACTCGGGCAGGGCCGATGCGACGAGAGGTACCGTGCCGATAAGCCCGACGTCATCGCCGAGGGCAGCCTGCACCACGCGTACGCGCTCTGCCTGGATGCGGAACGCGGACTCGGCCACGGCATCCCGAGCCGGTGCGATCAGACGCTCTCCCCACGCGAGCGTGATGCCACCACCGAGGATGACCACGTCCGGGCCGAAGACGTTGACGATGGAGACCACCGCGACGGCTACGGCCCGTCGAGCCCGCTCAAGTATGACGCCTGCGACGGCATCACCCAAATCGGCCGCTTCCGAGACGTGCACCGCGGTCAGCGGGTGGGGCTCGATCTCGGCGGCGATCCGGGCCAGCTCCGGGGCATCCGCTCCGCCCTCGAGCGCGGCTCGAGCCCTGGCGGCGATGCCGGTGCCGCTCGCGAGTGCCTCGAGATGGCCGACGCCGCCGCAGCCACAGAGGGGGCCGTCCATGTCCACGGTCATGTGGCCGAGCTCGCCGGCCACACCGTCGGGGCCGACCACGGGACGGCCACCGCTCATGGCCGCTCCACCGACCCCGGTGGAGATGGTCAGGTAGATGAGGTCGCCCGAGCCATCCCCGGCGCCGAAGTCACGCTCGCCGAGGATGTTGACGTTGGTGTCCTTACCCAGCGCCCAGGGCAGGCTCAGGGCCTCGCCGAGGGTCGGCGCCAAGGGGAAACCCCACCAGGCGCCACGCAGGTTGGGTGGGTCGATGAACGTACCGGCGTCCGCATCGAGCGGACCGGGCGCGGCCACGCCGACCGCGATGGGTGCATCCCCGCCGGCGGCCAGGTGCTCATCGCGGACGACCCGGAGCAGGTCCAGGCAGTAGTCGATGACGGCTGTCGCGCCGTCGGCCATGGGTGTGGCACCGGCACGGCGGGCGGTCAGTTCACCCTCGGGCGTGACCACCGCCGCGCGCGCGTTGGTAGCACCCAGGTCGAGAGCGAGCACCGGGCCTGAGAGCGTCGTCTGCGAGTGGTTCGTGGGCATCGTGGTCTCGTGGTCGCTCATGGGCGAACGGTCTGTGGTCGGTCGTAGGGAACCAGTCTAGAGACGGCAAGTGACCCCGGTCGGCTCGACCGGGGTCACCGTTCGCGTCAGAGAGAAGGAGTCAGCCGCCGATGCGGAAGACGCTGCCGCCACACTTCGGGCAGGTGCCCTTGGTCGCGGGCTTTCCGTTCTTCATGGTGATCTTCTGTGGATTCTGGATCTCGACCTTCTGCTTGTCCTTGACGCAATATGCTTCGGCCATTCGGATTCCTCCTGTCCCTCCGAGCGCATCGTCGTGCTCGGTTCCCTCTCGGGCCCGATCACTTGCCGAGCCTCGGTTCTTGATCGGCAGCGGTGTGCCGCTTGATGACTGTGACTCTAGTAGGGTGCCACCTTTGGCGACCAGTGTGAGGGACGCCAGTGCTTCTCGCCTGACGCTAGCAATTGGCGATCCATCTCGGCAAGCACGTGCAGAGCCTCCAAGCCGACCTCGATGAGCCCATCCTCGGCAACCCGCTTCTGCTGGACCGTGACGAACTCGCCGGTGGTGCGCTGCGCGAACACGGTGCAGATGACGCCCGCCCGGCAGCCCGCCAGTGCGGCCAGCGTCAGTACCGCGGATGCCTCCATCTCGAAGTTGATGACACCCTGTCGGGCCATCCGCTCGGCCATGTCCGGGAAGCGCAGCGGCAGCTGCGGGATGGGCCGCCCTTGTGCGCCATAGAAACCCGGGGCCGTCGCGGTCAACCCGAGGTGGGCCGGGTGGCCTGTCTGGTTGGCGGCTTCGAGCAAGGCCAGGACCGCGGTGTGGTCCGCGACTGCCGGATAGCCATCCTCGACGAAGAACGAGGTGGTGTTCTCAAGGCGGACCGCGCCGGTGGTGATGACCAGGTCTCCGAGCGCGATGCCCTCACGCAAGACACCACACGAGCCGATGCGGATGAAGGTGGGCTTCTCGGCGATGGCCAGCAGCTCGGCGAGGACGATCTCGATGTTGTCGGCACCGATGCCCGTCGAGACCACCGTGATGCGAAGGCCTCGATGCCGCCCGGTGACCGAGCTGAACTCGCGATGCTGGCGATCGACCTCGATGTCGTCGAGAAGCGATGCGATCCGCTCCGTGCGGTCGAGGTCACCCGGCAAGAGGATGTAGTCGGCCACCTCGCCGGGGGCGAGGTCGATGTGGTACTGGCGCTCGGTGTCGGGCAGCGTCGATCAGCGGGTCCGCGTGGGGCACCCTGCCTCCTTCTCGTTCACCCCGGCCAGCGCGAGGACTGCGCGGAACGATAGTCACCATCGAGCGTGCGTGCAAGCCGATTCCGCCACACATCGGTCACGCTCTGGCCACGCTCGCAGTCGGGGGACCGCCTACGATGGAGCCATGAGCGATCCTCTGGCCACCCTCGAAGCCATCTTCGACGAGCACCTCGAGGTGGCCTCCGCGACCCGAGCGCGCCTGCTTCCCGAGGTCGAGGCCCTGGCTGTGCAGCTCATCGAGGCCTTCGCCGGCGGTGGACGGCTGCTCGTCTTCGGCAATGGCGGCAGCGCAGCCGATGCGCAGCACTTCGCCGGCGAGTTGACCGGACACTACCGGCGCGACCGCCGGCCACTGCCGGCCTTGGCGCTGACGACCGATACCTCGGTCCTGACGGCCATCGCCAATGACTACAGCTACGACGACATCTTCGCCCGACAGGTGGAAGCGCACTGCGGCGCGCCTGACGTGGTCGTGGGCATCAGCACCTCAGGCAACGCCGAGAACGTGATCCGGGGCATCGCCGTCGCCCGGGAGCGGGGTGCCCACACATGGGCCTTCAGCGGCGGGTCTGGCGGACGCCTCGCTGAGGCCGCCGAGTTCGCGCTCCTGGTCCCCTCGGACGCGACGGCGCGCATCCAGGAGATGCACATCACCGTCATCCACGCGGTCTGCGAGCTGGTGGATGCATGGGCCGCCCGCGAGATCGGCTAGCCTCGAACACGCGGATCAAGTGCCCGCGGCTGTCGCCTCCATGACGCCCTGTTCACGCGCGCCGACCATGTACTCCACGACCTCGGTCGTGTTGGTGGACGCGGATGGCATCTCGGCGACCTTGCGACCGCGGTGCATGATCACGATGCGGTCGGTGGCCGCGAAGACGTCCGGCAGCGTGTGCGAGATGAAGATGACCGGCACGCCCTGCTCCCTGAGCGTCTTGATGAGCGCCATGACCTTGCGCTGTTCGGGCACGCCCAGGTTGTTGGTGGGCTCGTCCATGATCATCATCCGTGCGTTCCAGTAGATGGCGCGGGCGATGGCCACGGCCTGCCTTTGGCCACCGGAGAGCTTCTCGATCTCCTTGCGCATCTGCGGGATCTGGATGCCGAGGCTGTCGAGGATGCCGGATGATTCGTCGAGCATCTTCTGCTCATCGAGCGTGCGGATGGCGCCACCGAGGTAGCGTCGCTTGACCTCCCGGCCCAGGAAGATATTGGCGCTCACATCGAGGTTGCCGGCCAGGGCGAGATCCTGGTAGATGGTCTCGATGCCGGCCTCACGGGCGTCGATCGGTCGCGAGAAATGGACCTCCCTGCCCTCGAAGAAGATGTGCCCGCCATCGGGATGATGAACACCAGAAACGCACTTGATGAGTGTGGACTTGCCAGCGCCGTTGTCGCCGACCAGGCCGACCACCTCCCCAGGGTAGATGTCGAGGCTGACACCATCGACCGCGGTCAAGCCACCGAAACGCTTGACCAGGTTGCGGACGGAGAGGATGGGCTCGCTGGACACGGTCGCACCCTGCTCTTCGCTCATTGGCTCTCCGCCCTTCCGGCTACCAGGTCACGGGCCTGGTCGATGAGCACGGCCATGATGACCACGACACCGATGATGACGAACTGCAGGAACGGGTCGACCTGCAGCATGATCAGGCCGGTGACCAGGATGGCGATGATAAGCGCCCCGATGACCGTGCCCATGACAGTGCCTCGCCCGCCGTACATGCTGACGCCACCGATGATCACCGCGGCGATGCTGTTGAGCAGCAGCGGCTCACCGGCGATGCCCGAGCCGCCCGTGAAGCGGGCGGTGTACAGGATGCCGGCCAGGCCAGCCGTGAAGGCCGACAGCGTGAAGATCTTGATGGTCTGACGATCGGCCGGGACACCGGCGCGGACCGAGGCTTCGCGATTGCCACCGATGGCAAAGGTGTGGCGTCCGAACTGTGTCTTGTGCAGCAGGAACACGGCGATGGCCACGGTGATGGCGGTCACGACCACGGGCCACGAGAAGACGCGGTCCATGCTGCGCAAGGCCTCGCCGGCGACATCAGGCTTGAAGAGGAAGGAGATGCCACCTCCATCGCCGTGCTGCCAGTACAGCAGCGATTCGTTGCCGAGGTCGCGAACCTCGGGCGGCAGTCCGCCGATGGTCCTGCCGTTCGAGATCATGAGCGCCGCGCCGCGCGCCACGAAGGCCATGCCCAGGGTCACGATGAAGCTGGGCACGCGAAGCTTGGCGATGATGATGCCGCTGATGAGGCCGACTGACGAGGCGGCGGCGAGAGCCAAGGCGGACCCCAGGGCGATGGCTGGGTACACGCCGATGCCCGCATCGACCATGAGCAGTGTGGACCGGGCCGACACGACCGATGAAAGGCCCATCACCCAACCCACAGAGAGGTCGATGCCGCCGGAGATGATGACGAACGTCTGGCCCAGACCGAGCAGCAACACGGGCACGATGGTGTTGAGGATCGATTGGATATTGCGCAGGTTGAGGAAGAACACCTCGCCATCGGTCCGCGCGTAGACACTGATGGTGAAGAAGATGATCAGCCCCAGCAGGAAGACCCATGCCCACGCACGACTGATCGCCAGAACGATCTGCCTGCGCCTCTCCAGACGCGGATCGATCGACGGGGCCTGGATCTTTGGATCAGCCAAGTGCTGGGTCCTCGCTAAGAAGCGTGAGGCGCCCGTGGGGGCACCTCACGCAGGATCTCAGCAGGCTAGTGAAGCCTGCCGTTGTGGCCTATTCGACCTGATAGATGAACCTGGCGACCTCAGGATCGTCGACGTTGTCACGATCGATGATGGCGAAGCCGGTGGTCACATGCGGTGGCAGGCTGGTCACGCCAGCCGCATCCGCCATGGCAAAGGCCACACCCAGGTAGCCCATGTCGGCCGGCTTCTGCGCGAGCACGAGGCTGACCGTGCCGTCCCGCAGCAGCTCGATGGCGCGCGCGGTGGCGTCATAGGCCGCGATCTCGATCTCGCCCTCGTAGCCGGCGTTCTTGACGGCAGTGCCGGCGCCATGGGCGCTGAACACGTTGACGCCGAAGATGCCCGCGAGGTCCGGATGGACCTGCAGGACGGCCTCGGTCTGCTGGACCGAGATGGCCTCGACATCCTCGTTGTAGTCCTCGACCGACGATCTCGATGTCCGCGTACGAATCGAAGACCTCACGGCAGCCGATGCTGCGATCACGGGTCGAGCTGGCGTCAGGGTTGGTGTTCTGGATATAGACCTTGCCCGCGCCGCCGATGCCGTCAGCGATGGCCTGGCAAGCGATGCGCCCGCCTTCCTGGTTGTCCGAGCCGATGTACGAGATGGGGAAGGTCACGGGGCCATCGACATAGTCGCCATCACCAAGGAACGTGTCGACGGTGATGATCTTGGTGCCCTGGTCCAGCTGCCTCCTGTAGCGGGGCGATCATCTCTTCGTTGCTGACCGGGGCGGTGATGATGTAGTCCAGGTTGCCCTGGCCCTTCAGCGCGCTGAGGATGGGATCCTGGGCCGCGGTGCCCCAGGTGTCGGGGTACTGCGCGATCTGGATTTCGAGGCCGAAGTCGTTCTCAGCCGCGTGGATGCCCTGCTCCATGACCTGGTAGAAGGGATCCAGGATGCCGGGAAGGAAGGCGATGTTGGGTTTCTCGTCGTCCTGCGCCGCGGCGGCCGCCGGCAGCATCGCCGCAGTCAGCAGGGCGACGGACGTGATGGTAAGCAATCGCTTCACGTGATTCCTCCTCGCAAGGGTCAGTAGGTGTCGGATGACGCGGGATCAACGACGTCCTGATCGAAGGCAGCCTCCTCTCACTCTTCCCTTGCCGATGCGGGCCTCCGGCCCTGCTACCGGCGCGTGTCTTCCGTGCGTTTCGTGGCTTCCTTGCTCCTCTCGAGCAGACCGAGTCGTGCACGTTACATCTGGACGCGGGCTGACACCGCTATCACTTGGCAATGACATCGTATGCATCCCAACCGAGCATACGCCTTCCAGCGGGCTCAAGAGAAGTACCTGAGGCAATGGCTGGACGCAGCGAGGGCGTCTGCTGCAGGCGTGAACGGGTGAAGGATCACCCCGGTGTGCGCGACGTCATCGAGGTGGCTGGTGCAAGCTTCAATGCCGTCTCACGGGTCAGCAAGGGCGAGTGCGACGGGAGACGGGAGACGGCGGAGCGCGTCCTGACGGCGGCGCGCTCTGCCGACGCAGCCGAGCTGGAGCGAGCCGGCGCCGAGCTGCTGCTCAAGCGCATGGCGGGCTGGTCGGCGCCGCCGCAGAAGATCGTCCTGCCGACCTCACTGGTGGCCCGAGGTTCCGGCGAGATCAGCCCCGGGCAGGCGGTGAGTCAGTCCGGGTAGGCGGCGCGAGCGAGTCGCGCGAGCGCCACGCGAACAGGGCGGCTGAGACCAGCAATACGATGGCCACGACGACGAACCCGGCCGCGAGCACGAGCGGGACCGGTATCGCTGCGCCGGCCTCAGGAACGGGCGTGGTCGGCAGCTGAGGTCCCACGAGTCCGGCCACCAGGGATGCGGAGAGCGGCATGGTGCCGGTCTGCAGTGCGCCCTCGGCGGCTCCCCCGTCGAGGGCTGCCGCGCGACGCACATCCGCCGTCGTTTCGACGACGACCTCCCGCCGTCCGCCGTTCCCGCGTGTCACCCGTCCCGTGACGTTGATGACCTCACCGACCTGCAGCCGCGGCTCGATGGGCTCGACGGCATCGCCCAGGCGGACGACCCCGCGAGCGGTGCCGTCATCGAGCGTCAGCCGGCGCTCGGCCACAGCTTCCACGCGACCGCCGACCCGCACGAGACGGTCGTCGAGCTGCTCGAGCGAGCCGAACGTCGCCGTCAACACGCCGGCCTCGCTGCTGCCCGGTCCCTCACTGCCCGCCACGCCATAGGCCGCCTCGGACGCATCGTCGTCACCGTCATCCGTGTCGCCCCCTTCGCCGTCGTCGTCCGTGTCTCGCTCGCCGCCCGCGACGGCACGGCCGAGCCTGATGTCCTTGCGAGAACGCGGTGCGATCGCGAAGCGCTGGTCGGACGCCGATGGGTGGGCCCGCCGGACGATGCCGGTGATGCGTGCGGTCCGCCCTGGCTCCAGCGGCTCGGAACTGATGTTGGCGCCGGCAAGGCCGACGACAGGCAGCTCACTGCCGTCGGCCAGGGCAACCTCTGCCCGCCACGTGTCTCCCGAGCGTTCGATATCGGTGAGGCGCACGGACACCCGGACCAGCCGCCACTCGTCGGCCTCCGTGGGCGGTCGGCGCAGAACGGTCGGCACCACGCGCGATCGCTTCTTCAGGCGAGGGACGGTGGTGGCCTCGAGCTGCGGAGCGTCATACCAGGTGCCGACTTCGCCGGTGGCACGGATGATGCGACCGACGCCGGCGGGTTTCGTATCGGCCGGGTAGCGCACGAGGATGGCCCCGCTGCGATCCTGGACGGTGACACGACGGCCCTCGAGAATCGACCACGCCAGCCTTGGAGGTGACCACACCGACGATGGTCACGGTGCGGCCCGGCGTGGCGTTCTTGATGGCGACCTTCGGAGGCTTCGCGGTGGGCGGCTGATCGCCCGGCTCGTCCGCAGGCGGCGACGTTGGGCCCGGTGCCTCGTCGAGCACCACCAGGTCGGCCGCACCACGCAGCCACAGGCGATGACCGTCAGTCCCTCCGGACCTGCTGGCACGTTGGCCCACGATGCCGGTGGCGCGGACGCGCTGTCCCCGCGAGAGGCCGACGCCATCGAGCCCGACCGGCGCAAAGGCGTAGACCCGAGCCGAGCCCTTGTCGTCACCAACGGTCAGCGAGGTCGCGCCACTGCTGTAGCGATCGATGTCCGTCACGGTGGCGACGATCCTCCCGAGGAGTCCTTCGTTCCCCTCCTTGAGGCCAGTGCTGTCGATGGCGATGGGGTCGGGCAGGCCGCCGCTGCCGATGACGCTGATGTCAGCTGCGTCGGTGGGGCGTAGCTCCAGGTTGCCGTAGGGACCCGCGAGCACACCGCTGACCTGCATGATGGTGCCGCGCCCCAGTGCCTCGGTCGCATCGTCGTCCGGAAGGCGCACGGCGATGCCGCCGCTGGCGTCCTGGATGACCACGGTGCGGTCCCCGAGGATGCGTCCGGGCTGCACGGTGACCGTGCCGGTGACCGTGGCCATGGCCCCGACGCTCCGATCTCGAGCATCGCCGATGGGGAGCGACGACGGCAGGCCGGGCGTCGCGGTCGGCGCCGGACGCGGCGTCGACACCGGGCTGGGCGAGGTCGTGGGCACGGGTGTCGCTGGCGCGGACGGTGTAGGAGCCGGGGCCACGGTGGGCACAGGTGTCGGGACGACCGTCGGCTTCGGGGTCGGAGGCGCGGTCGGCGCCGGGGTGGCCGCCTCGGTCGGTGCCGGAGTAGGTCTCGGGGTGGGTGCCACCGTCGGCCTGGGGGTCGCCTTGGGCGTGGGTGCCACGGTCGGACCCGGCGTCGGCGCGGCAGTCGGCGCCGGAGTGACCTTCGGGGTCGGCCCGGGGGTCGCCTTGGGCGTGGGTGCCGCAGTGGGCTTCGGCGTGGGCTCCGGAGTCGGTTTCGGCGTCGGCTCCGGCGTGGGCGGTGGCGTTGCTGACGAGCCCTCCGGGACTGGATCCGGGTTGATGACCGTGTCGGCCGCGTTGTCGTTGCTATCCCGGGAGTTGCCGGCTCCACCTCCGGGCTTGCGTTCGAGCGACATGCCGGCCTTGGGGGCCCCGCCAGGCGTTCCCTCCACGAACTCCGAGGCAGCACTGCCCCACGACAGCGAGTCGACCACCTCACCGCCCACCGCGCGGAGAACGAGCGAACCGCCGGTCGCACTCAGCCCGCCGCTATAGGTGTGGTCGGCGAGACCGGCATAGCCACCATCGACATTGGCAAGCAGGAGATGCCCACCAGGGCCTAGCCGACGATCGTTCCACGTGTGCTTGCGCGTCACGGACTTGCCGCTGGCGCTGACGTACACCAGCTCCAGGCCGCCGAGCTGGACCGCATGGTCAGCGCCGTTGAAGAGCTCGGCGTACTCGTCGGATCCCGACGCGCCGCCGGTCACGACCTCAGCGACCACGACGCCCGATGAGGGTGGCCAGGCCACCGTGGCCGCCACTGACTGCGGCGCCGGCAGAGCCAGGAAGACGATCAGGAACAAGGGCAGGACCGAGCGCCAGGGCCGGGACATCGTGGACCTCCGAGTCCGGCGGGTCGAGGGCGGGATTCTCCGACGCAGCTGTCCAGCCGCGAGCCAGGCCATCATCACCAGCGCCACTTGGCTGGCGCTTATCCACTCGTGGATACCCTTGCGTGCGGCGGGTACGGGGCTTCCTGCGGTACCATCGCGCCGCCCCGATAACGCTGTGCAAGTAGGACTACACGTGCCCCGTTCCAGGAATACCCGGATCCGTCCCAAGAACACCAGCCGCGCCGAAGCACGCCGCCGACATCGCGATGAGACCCGCGAGACCGAGGCCGATCCCAACGCCGTCGACGAGTCCGCGGCGGCCGAGGAGGCCACTCCCACGTCACGCAAGATGTTCGCGATGCCCGACGTCGCGGCGGACCTCAAGGCCCTGCCAGGCGTCTTCCGCAAACCGCTGGTGTGGCTGCCCTTCGGCCTGTTGCTGCTCGCCTTCGGGCTCGAGCTGGCTCGCCAGAACGGTGCCTTTCCGGAGGGCCAGGTCGCCGACATCCTCACCCTCTACATCCAGCTGACGCTGCCCCCGACCTCGCTGTTCGTGTTCTTCATCGGTGGTTTCGTGGCACCGCGCGCCTCATACCTGGTGGGTGGCCTGCTGGGCGTCTTCGACGCGGTCCTCATCACCCTCCTGGTCGTCCGCGACCAGGCTGCGCTCGAGGGCTCCGGGGTCACCGAGATGAGCAGTGGGGTGGTCTCGCTCGAGACGCTGGCTCCGCTCTGGGGCATGGCCATCCTGGTCGGAGTCTTCGCGGGTGGCTTCGCCGCCTGGTACCGCCGCTTCCTGCGCTCGTCGCAGGAACGTGCCGCTGCCAACCGCGCCGCCAAGGAGCGTGACCAGGCCGCCAAGGCCAAGGAGCAGGCACGCGCCGAGAAACAGGCCGCACGAGGCGCTCGCCGCAAGGACCAGTAGCCCCGGAGCGAGCTCGGCGGCACCACCTGCCGCTGAGCCCTCAGCCCATGCGGCGCATGCCGGCGTGGCCCAGCTGGCGAACGCCCTCGGGATGCTCCGGCCCACCACGCTCGCGGCAGACCTCCACCAGTGGCCGGATACGCCGGGCCACGAGGTTGATGACACCCGAGTCGACCTGCAGCTCACCCTCGACGTAGAGCAGCGCGTGGCGTCGGACGACCGCACGCAGGCGACCCCAGACCTTGGGCCACAGGGTCACGTTGACCATGCCCGTCTCATCCTCGAGCGCCAGGAAGACCGTGCCCTTGGCGGTCATGGGGTGCTGCCGGGTGACGACCAGACCGCCGATGGCCACCCGCCCCGGTCGTCGATCGGCCAGCGCCGAGAGCGTCGAGGCACCGATCGACTCCAGCGCCGGCCGGTACAACTCCATGACCTGGTGCCGAGCATCGAGCGAGAGGATGGCGTAGGCATCGCCGAGCCGCTCCAGCTCGCTCGGCGGTGGCAGTGCCGGTGCCGGGGTCGGCGGCAGGCGGATGTCCAGCGGCCGCTCCCGGGCGGTTCGTGAGCCGAGCGAACGACCGTCGCTCCGGCCCCGCGCCGCACCGACGACCTCGCGCAGCTGCCACAGTGCCTCGCGGCGAGGCTGCCCCAGCGAATCCAGCGACACCGGCGCGGATGAGCCGCTCGACGACCTCTTCGGACAGCTCCGGTGCGCGCCACCAGGTCGGCCAGCGAGCGGAACGGACCGCCCTCGCGCCCGCGCCGCATCGAGTCGCTCCCCTTCTGCTTCGCCGATGCCCTTGACCAGGTGCAGCCCGAGGCGGATGCCGTAGCCGCCCGCGCTGGGCGCCGCGAAACGGTCGCGGGCCGCCTCGTCCGGCAGCACCACGGCGGACGACCCGACGACCTCCGGCCGCCGCTCGATACCCGCGTCCGGAGGCAGCGGTGAACCGCGGATGCCCGACCCACTCGGTCGTCGTTCGGAAGCGGCTGGCGTTGACGTCGACCGGCAGCACCGCCACGCCGTGCCGCTTGGCGTCGTTGATGAGCACCTCGACCGGGTAGAAGCCCATCGGCTGCGCGTTGATGAGCCCGGTCACGAACTGTGCCGGATAGAACAGCTTCAGGAAGGCGGACTCGTAGGCGGTCCGGGCGAAGGCCGCGGCATGGCTCTTGTTGAAACCGAAGCTGGCGAAGCCGGCGACCTTGCCGAAGAGCTCCTCGGCCGCCTCGGGCGCGAGACCACTGCTGCGGATGCAGCCCTCCACGAAACCGGTATGCAGCTTCTCCATCTCCTTGCTCGAACGCCAGGTGCCCATGGCCCGGCGGAAGCCATCGGAGTCGGCGGCGCTGAAGCCGGCCACGTCGATGGCGATCTTCATGACCTGCTCCTGGTAGAGGATCACGCCCAGCGTCTCGGCCAGGATCGGCTCCAGGGCGGGGTGCAGGTAGGTCACCGGCTCGATGCCCTGGCGCCGGCGCAGGTAGGGGTGGACGGCGTCACCCTGGATGGGTCCGGGCCGGATGATGGCCACCTCCACGACGAGGTCGTCGAGCGTCTCTGGTCGGCTCTTGGGCAGCGTCTGCATCTGGGCCCGCGACTCGATCTGGAAGACGCCGACCGTGTCTGCCGCGCAGATCATGCGGAAGACCTCATCGATGTCCTCGGGCAGCCGGTCCAGGTCGAGGCACACCGCACAATCGGCCTTGATGTCTCGCAGGGCGTCGTCGATGGCCGAGAGCATGCGCAGGCCGAGCAGGTCGAGCTTGATGAGCTTCATCGTCTCGATGTCGCGCTTGTCGAACTGGACGACCACGCGACCGGGCATGGTGGCGTGCTCGAGCGGCGCGATATCCACGAGCGGGGCGCGGGTCACGAGCATGCCCCCGACATGGATCGAGAGGTGCCGCGGCCGACCATCGATGCGGGCACACAGCTCCAGCCAGCGATCCCACGGCGAGAGACCCAGCGTCGAGCCACGCCGACGCGGTGGCAGCGGATCGAGCTCGATGGCACCCACGCTGGTCGGGATGATCGCGCCGCTCGGGATCGAGCTCGGCCTCAACCGTGGCCGTTCCGCTCAGCGAAGCCAGGGCCAGCCGGCGCTCCGGATTCGTGGCGCAGGAAGTGCTCGCTCGCAGGCGTGTCTCCGGGACCACCCTCGTCATCGATCGGGCCCGGGCGCAGGTCGCTCGTGGGGCGATCCGGCGCAGCTCACCCATGTCGTCGAGCAGCTGCCGAACACCGGCGCCACCCTCAGCCGGGGCGCTGAAGAACTCGGCGAAGCCGCCGTCGGCCTCAAGGTCGCGACGCACCTGCACCGAGTCGTACGTCTCGAGCGCCTTGGCCACGCGATCGACCAGCGGCCGCGGGAAGCCCAGCGCGTAGCCCACCTCGCGCACGGCCGAGCGTGCCCGGTAGGTGACGATGTTGCAGACCATGCCGGTGTGCTCGGGCCCGTAGCGCTCGTAGACGTAGCCGGATGACCTCCTCGCGCCGTGACGAGGCGAAGTCGATGTCGACATCGGGATAGGTGGTGCGGCCCTCGTTGATGAAGCGCTCGAAGAGCAACTCATGGCGGATGGGGTCGACGCGGGTGATGCCCAGGGCATAGGCCACGATGGAGTCACCGGCGCTGCCGCGGCCCTGGGCAGGGATGCCGCGCTCGCGGCTGAAGCGCATCAGGTCCCAGCAGATGAGGAAGAACTCCGCGAGCCCGGTGCGCTCGATGACCTCGAGTTCGTGGGCCATCTGCTTGAGCACGCGCGGCGTGATGGGGTGGTAGCGCTTGCGCACGCCGTCATGGCAGAGGCGCTCGAGGTAGGAGAAGGACGTCTCCCCGCCGGGTACCGGGAAGCCCGGGAAGCGGTAACGCTCGAACTCCAGCGCCACCTGGCAGCGTTCCGCCACCTCGGCTGAACGCTTGATGCCGTCGAGCCAGGCATGACGCACCAGCGGATCGCCGTCCGCGCCCGGCGGCAAGGCCGCCAGCTCGGCCCCGTTCTTCAGGGCGTACTCGGCGTTGGGCCGGCGCAGGTGTGCCGCCGCCTCGAGGTCCTGCCCGTGGCGGATCGACACGAGCACGTCCTGCAGCTCCCGGTCGGAGCGCAGCGCGTAGTGGGCATCGTTGGTCACGACCGTGGGCAGGCCGGCCTCATGAGCCAGCCGCGCCAGCTCCGCGACCAGCCAGTCATCGTCGGGCAGGAGGTGATGCTGCAGCTCCACGTAGAGGCCATCCCTTGCGGCGATGGCCTCCAGCCGTGCCAGCGCCCGGGCGGCTCCCTCGCGATCGCCGGCCAGCAGCCGTCGCGACAGCTCTCCATGGCGGCAGCCGGTCAGGACGACGAGGCCATCGCGATGCTGCTCGAGCAGTTCATGCCTGAAGCGCGGCACGCCCTTGCTGCCCGCGAGGTGGGCGGCGCTGCTGAGACGACACAGGTTGGCGTAGCCGGTCTGGTCCTGGGCCAGCAGCGTCAGGTGCGGACCCAGCTCGCGCGGACGTACGCCGCGGAGATCCTCGCCGGCGCGGCTCGCGATGGCCCGGCGGCCGCTGTCTGGTCATGACCGGACGAGCCGGCTGCCCGGCTCCCGGGTCCGGTCCTGGAGGCGCGGGCTGCATGACGCTGCCGTCGCCGCGGTGGCACCACGATGCCGTGCTGCATCGACGACCGCGGCATCGATGAGCTCGACCTCCATGCCCACGACCGCGTGCAGGCCGGCCTCGCGGGCAGCAGCCGAGA
The DNA here is from genome assembly GCA_963705425.1 of uncultured Chloroflexia bacterium. Lineage (GTDB taxonomy): Bacteria > Chloroflexota > Limnocylindria > Limnocylindrales > CSP1-4 > JAFMJV01. The sequence goes on from CAVPJO010000009.1 coordinate 219,520, forward strand.
AGCGCACCGCCCCGTAGAGGCCCTGGTGGTCGGTGACCGCGAGCCCTGACAGCCCCAGCTCGAGCGCTCGCTCGACCAGGTCATCGGCCGGCGAGGCGCCGTCGAGGAACGAGAAGTCGGTATGGCAGTGCAGCTCCGCGAAGGCCTTCGTCACCGGCGTCGATGATAGAACATCTGTTCTATTCGTGACCGTTCCGAATCGATGCGCTGGTGCGTCCTGTCAACACCGCGGGAAGGAGTACGATCGCAGGCAGTGGCAGACAGGGGCCTGCAAGCGTACGCCGTGCCCTCGGCGCGAGCGGGCCAGCAACCAGACCCCGCTGCGCGCCGTGACGCCCTATCCGGGCTGATGACGGGCGGTTTCCTCGTTGGCCATCATCGCCACCGTCCTGGCCATCGTCGTCGCTGCGCCCCAGTACGCCGAGCCGGCAGCCGGCGCGGTATCGCCGAGCTCGAGAGCAGCGCGCCCTCCCCCGGCCTCGAGAGTCGCACGGGTCACGGTCGAGCCCGAGGTCATCGACCTCCGAGCCCACCGACCAAGCTCAAGGGCTACCGCTGGCCGGTCCGCGGCGGCCAGATCGACGACCTACTACGACTCGCGACAAGAGCGGGCGACTTCGAGATCGAGGGCAAGCCGCGTCCACGACGGCCTCGTCATCACCTGGTTCGAGGGCGCCGAGGTCAAGGCTGCCCACGCCGGCACGGTCGTGGCGGCCGGCCGGGACTGGGCGCGAATACGTCGGCTACGACGGCTCACTCGACAAGGTCTACGCGCGCTACGCGGGTGGGTCGGCCAAGAAATCGGCCACAAGAAGGGGAAGAACAAGAAGCCGCCGTTCCCGCTGGGCATCGTCATCGACGACGGCAACGGCTACTACAGCGTCTACTCGGAGCTCGATGACCTGCGTGTCAAGGCCGGCGAACAAGGTCAAGGCCGGCCAGACCATCGGCGACATGTCTCGAGCTGAGGGCAAGCAGATGATGCGCTACCGGCTGGTGCGCATGGACGGGCCGCCGATGAAGGTGCGCCAGGCTGCCCGCGAGCGCGGCTATCCGCCACTACGCCCGCGAGCGTGTCGATCCACTGGCCGTGCTCAGCCTGGAGGCCCAGCGCATGCCCAAGACGCCACGCAAGCCACCCCGGAAGCCACCCCGCCTCTCCGAGTACTAGCCCGGTCCTCGTGGCGGCGACCGCTGCCTAGTCATAGAGGCGCTCCAGGTGCCAGGAGCCGTCGAGGCCATCGCGATAGACGAGCGCCAGCACCCGCGGCCCTACCACCTTGAAATAGTCGCGCACGAGCGGCCGGCGCCACCAGGCCTCCTCGATGCGCCAGTGGTTGCAGGCCTCGACCGGCTCGTGGACACCCGGCCAGCGCAGCCCGATCGGCCAGCCACGGGCATCGACCTCGACCTCGATGGCGGGGTGCTGGCCCAGCAGCCGGGTCATGACCCGAACCGGCGGCGTCGTGCCAGCTGAAGCGCTGCTCGGCGAGGGGCGCCTCGACGTCGTCGGTGCTGGCACGCAGGATGCGATCCTCGCCGAAGCGGATGGCCAGGCTGGCCAGCTGCCACTCCAGGCGGGCAGCCTGGGCCCCCTGGCGGCTGAACAACGTCAGCTGCTGGCCGGCCTCCGGCGCGGTGCCATCGAGCTCCAGCGCCAGGCGCTCCACCGGGGCGGACGGCGGCGCCGCCTCCAGGCGAGCCATCAGCAGCCGCTCCAGCAGCTCGGCCGCGGCGGACGGCTCCGGCAGTGCCTGCCGGTACTGCAGCAGACGCCGGCCCCGGATCGCGCTGCGGCAGCTCCAGCGACAGCGTCAGCGTGGCCCGGGCCGCACCGGCACCACGCGCCGCAGAGCTGCTCACAGAGCGTGCCGCAGAGGTGGTGGAGCACGAAGCGCAGCGGCTCCAGCTGCTTCTGCCGGCGGCTCCAGCTCCACGTCCGCGGCGAGGCGCTCCACCGGACGACGCGGCCGCAGCGGCCGCCGGTCCATGCCCCGGACGAGGTCATGCAGCTCGGCACCGGCCGCGCCGAACCGGGCCACCACCGCGGAGTGATCGAGCGCCGCCAGCTCCCCCATCGTGCTGCAGGCCCAGCACACGCAGACGCTCCTGCGTCCCGGCATCCGCCGGCAGCAGGCCCAGCGGCAGCGGCGCCAGGAAGGCCGCCTCCTCGCGCCGGCCACCGGTCGGGATGGCACCGGCACCGACACGTGCCGCCACGGCCGCTCCGAAGCGGGTGTTGCCGATGCCCGTGCGCGGCCGTCCCGGCAGCAGCGGCGCCACCAGGGCCAGCGCGCGGTGCACCAGCGCCGGCTCATCACCCCACAGCCGAGCCAGGCCCTCGATGCCGATGAGGATCCGACCGAAACGCGGGTCGGCCGGGTCGACCTCCCCTTCCACGGCCGGGGCCAGGCTGCTCAGCGCATCCAGCGCCCCCTCGAACGGATCTGCCAGCGCGGCTGGGTCGAGCGGCAGGAAGAGCGCCTCCGGGACCAGGCTGTGGGCCGTGCCCAGCGGCTGTCCGCGGCGCACGCCCAGCGCACCGGCAGCCGGGCTGCGGTCGAGCACCGGACCCGGGTCCCAGGGCCGTCCACCCAGGACGACCGCCTCCTCCGGACCCGGGTCACGGCCCAGCGCCAGCCGCAGCGGCAGGTGCGGCCAGTCCAGGTACAGCAGGCGCATGGTTCGCTCGATGGCACGTGCGCGCGAGGCGCGGTCAGACCACGACCAGGCGCGGCGCCGGCCGTTCCATCGAGCTGGCCAGCTCGACTCGAGCGGGCCCGGCTCGGCGACTCCGGCGGCGGCCTCAGCCGTCCGAGACCAGCCGATGGGTGGCCACGGAGCGCTCACCGTCCGCGAGGTAGTGGATGTCCAGGTCCACGCTGCGACCCGGTGGCCCATAGCGGTTCTTGGCCACGGCGACGGCCGTGCGCTGCCCGACCACGTCCCGACCCAGGCGCAGCCAGGCCCGCCGCTCCAGCTCCAGCCGCAGGCCGGTGCTCCTGAGCCAGGGCGGCCTGAAGCGACGCCGCCAGCGAGGCCGGCTCCAGCACGATGAGGCGAGCGCCGACCCGGCGGGCGTGGGCCGCGAGGCGGCGCAGCTGCTCGTCGAGCGCGCGCGCGCGAACGGGCCGGCAGGTCCACCACCAGCAGGCCCACGCAGCGACCCGACAGCAGCGCACCGGCCAGGCCGAAGCCCTCCTGCGTATCCGCCGGACGGATGACCAGCAGCCAGCGCAGGTCCACGCCCCGGCCGACCGCCTCCACCGGGTCGAAGGCGCGGGCGAGGTCCAGCCAGGCCACGATGTCACCGCCGGCCTGGGCCTCCGCGACGCAGCGCAGCGCCAGCGTGGTCTTGCCGCTCGACGGACCACCGCGGACGACGACGCTGGCCTCCGGCGGCAGCCCCGACGGCCCGAGGATGGCATCCAGCGCCGGGAAGCCGGTGGAGATGACGCCCGGCCCGGAGCCTCCGGAGTCTGGACGCGGTGCCCCCGGGTGGGAGTCCGGGAGCACCGCGAGGGCGAGGGCGCCATGGACGGCCGGAGCCTCATCGACCCGCTGCTGCTGCCGACCCGACCGGGCGGCCGTCGCCCAGCCGGACAGCAGCACTGCCCCAGCGGGTCTGGAGGGTGGCGAGGGCACTGCTGAGGGGCTCTGATGACCGTTCCATGGCCCGACGAATCATCGAACATCTGTTCTAATTCGTCAAGTGTCACGTCGCTGTCACCGATGCCCGTGAGACTGCGGCGCTAGCATGAACGTCCTGATGCCCAAGCCACAGCCCAACGCCGAGCCGCGTCCGACCGGCCCATCCTCGTCGTCGATGACGACCGCAAGATCGTGGCCCTCGTGCGCGCCTACCTGGAGCGCGAGGGCTATCGCGTCATCACCGCCTACGACGGCCGCGAGGCCCTGCGCCAGGCGCGCTCCGAGGACCCCGCGCTCATCGTGCTGGACCTGATGCTGCCCGAGATCGACGGCCTCGAGGTCATGCGCCTGCTCCGCGCCGACAGCGATGTGCCGGTGCTGATGCTGACCGCGCGCAGCTCGCTGCCGGAGCGCATCATCGGCCTCGAGAAGGGTGCCGACGACTATCTGCCCAAGCCCTTCAGCCCGGCCGAGCTGGTGGTCCGCGTCAAGGCCGTGCTGCGACGCGTCCAGCAGCCCGCCGGCCGCTGCCGCGGCCCAGGCCGGCCTCGACCACGCTGACCCAGCACGACCTGACCATCGATACCGAGCGCTACGAGGTCCGGCGAGGCGACGAGCTGCTGCCGCTGACGCCGGTCGAGTTCAAGCTCCTGGTGACGCTGGTGGCAGCCGACGGACGGGCCCTCACCCGCGACCAGCTGCTCGACGCGGTCTACGGCTCCGATGACGGTGACGTGCTCGACCGCACCATCGACGTCCACATCGGCCGCCTGCGCGAGAAGCTCGGCGACGACGCCGAGCAGCCGCGCTACGTCATGACCGTGCGCGGCGTCGGCTATCGCGCTGCACCGCCGCGACCGGACTGAGCGCATGAGCCAGGAGTCGGCAGCACGGCCATCGCGGCCCGCCTTCGGGCGCGGCCTGGCCTGGCGCATCGCGCTGGTCGGCATCGCCTCGGCGCCTGCGTCGCGGTCGGCATCGTGACCGCTGGGCGTCTGGTCGTCGGCAGCGAGGCCTGGCGCACCTGATGATGGAACACGGCGAGAGCGGCCGCGACCTCGCCTACGCCATGTTCGACCAGTCCATCCGCGACGTGCTGCTGGTCGCCATGGTCGTGGCCATCATCGCCAGCGTGGCACTGGCCGTCGTGCTCTCGCGCATGATCGCCCGGCCGCTGGCCGAGGTCGGCGCTGCGGCCCGACGCGTGGCCGGCGGCGACCTCGGCAGCACGCGTGCCCCGGGCCGCGCCCGACGAGCTGGCCAGCCTGGCCGACTCGTTCAACCAGATGGCCGCCGAGCTCGAGGAGAGCGAGCGCCAGCGCCGCGACATCATCGCCAACACCGCGCACGAGCTGCGCACGCCGCTGACCAACCTGGAGGGCTACCTCGAGGCCATCCGCGATGGCGTCATCGAGCCCGACCAGCAGCACCTACGAATCACTGCTCGAGGAGACCGAGCGCCTGGTCCGCCTGGCCCGCTCGCTCGATGACCTGGCCGTCGGCGATCGCGGCCGCACAAGACGGCTCATCCGGTCGATGTCGACCTGGCCGCGCTGCTGAGTGCCGCCGCCGAGCTGGCCCGACCGGCCTTCGAGGCCCGCCGCCTGACCCTCGAGCGCCGCTGGCGCACGAGCCGTTGCCGGCCCGCGCCGACCCCGACCAGTTCGCCCAGGTGCTCGCCAACCTGCTCCAGAACGCGGCCCGCTACGCGCCCGAGGGCGGCACGCGTGACGCTCAGTCGCCGAGCAGCGCGACGACACCGTGCTGGTGAGCCTCGCCAACAGCGGCGAGGGCATCCCGGCCGCGGACCTGCCCCACCTCTTCGAGCGCTTCTACCGGGTCGAGAAGTCACGCGACCGCGCGCTCGGCGGCGCCGGCATCGGCCTGGCCATCGTCAAGCAGCTGGTGGAGGGCTGGGGCGGGCGCGTCGGCGCCGAGTCGGGCGCCGGGCCGCACCCGCTTCTGGTTCAGCCTGCCGCAGGGCCGCACGACTCTCACCGGGCGGACTCGCGCTGATGCCGCTGACCACGAGCCGGCGCGCAGACGGCCGACCCCGTTCGACCCGACGCTTGATGCCCAGCATCTGGCTGCGCATCAGCGCGAAGACGCCCAAGGCCGAGGACCGGCAGCCCGCGACGCTGGTTGTCGCTCAGGTCCGTGCTGCAGCCGGAAGCGCTCGACCAGCCGCGAGCGGCCCGCCGGACTCCGCCTCGAGCACGAAGGCCCAGCTGACCGGAAGGGCGGCATGTCCCTGTCGACGGCGGACTCGGCCTGCCTCGACGGTAGGCTCGGCCAGCCAGCTCCTCGACCTGCTCACGCACCATGGCGTCGTCGAGGTACAGCACCAGGGCCCGGTCGGGCTCGACCACCCGGGCCACGAAGCCGCCGCCGGGATGGGTGGGCACGATGTCGCCCTCGGCCGCGAGTCCCTGGAACTCGTCGAGGATGGCGTCCGCGCTGCTGCGCCGGAGCGCCGCCGCGGGGCTCCAGGGCCGATCGAGCTGCGCGTAGCTGTACCAGCCGCCACGGCCGTAGCCCATCTGTACGAGCCAGGGCCAGACCTCGCTCGGCGGACGCCTCGATGATCGAGGCTGCGCGTCTCGACGACGTCGGCTCGCGCGACGAGGTCGTCGCCGGGGAGGGCCCGGTCGGCATCGCCGGGCAGCAGCCCCCAGGACCGCGACTGCTCGCGTAGCCTGCAGGCCAGTAGGCGACGCCCATGCCGGCGCCGAAGGCGAGCGACCATCAGCTTGAGCTGAAGATCACCTTGAACAGGAACTTGATCAGATCCGGAACATGCGTGGCCTCCTCCTGGTAGCACGCGGGTGGCCCGCCTCAGGCCTCGGCCGTGCAGCTGCGGTTCGGCTGATCCGTTCCCGGAGCCGTGGCCAGCCGCCTTCGGCTCGCTCCTTGAGCCCGAGCATGTGCTTGCGGGTCATGGCGAAGACGCCGAGGCCCATCACCGGCATGCCCAGCTTCTGCGGCAGCCCGGCGTCCGCCGTCCAGACCCGGAAGCGCTCGATGAGGCGCGTGCCGTGTCCGCCGGCCTCCGGTTCGAGGACGAACGCCCAGCGTGGCGCGGAACTCCGGCATGGCCATGCCGCCCAGGGCGCCCGCGAACTGCAGGCCGCCGGGCATCTCCTCGTCGAGCGCCGCGAGCGCGTCCTGGCCACCGTGCTCGGCGACCGAGGCCTCCGACCTGCCGCTGCGTGACGAGCTCCGTGTCGAGGTAGAGCACCAGGGCCTTCTCGGGCTCCACGACCCTGGCCACGAAGCCGCCATCGGGATGCGGTGGGCACGACGTCGCCCTCGGCGCAGGTCCTGGAACTGCGGCGAGGATGCGTGTCGGCGCTGCGGGTGTCCATGTCGAGCTTGTCGTAGCTGTACCAGCCACCACGGCCGTAGCCCATCTGCACCAGCCATGGCCACACCTCGTGACGGCGCGGCGTCGATGGACAGGCTGCGGGTCTCGATGATGTCCGGACCGGCGACGAGGTCGTCGCCGGCCAGCGGCTTGCTGCTGGTCACGGGGCACGACGCCCCAGCGTCTGCTGCTGTTCGCGCAGCTGCAGGTAGAAGGCGATGACCATGCCGGCCACCACCGAGACGATGACGAGCTTGAGCCGGAACAGCGAGCTTGAAGACGAACCTGACCGGCCAGAGCATCACGGATGGTCTCCTCCTCGCTGCGCACGCTGCACTCGGGCCGATGCTACTCGCGCTCGCGCGAGCCCGGTGGGCCGTTCGGGCCCGCCGCGAGGGGCCGGAGGTATACTTCGCGCGCCGAAGGTGGCCACGCGCCACCGCCCGTGGGGATGTAGCTCAGCTGGGAGAGCGCTGCGTTCGCATCGCAGAGGCCAGGGGTTCGAGTCCCCTCATCTCCACCACTCCCCTGCTCTGACGTCCGAGCAGCTGTGCCTTGGGCAGACGACGGACGCCCGCCCCTACGAGCCAGACACCGGAACCGGAGGACCAGCGACCGATGAGCATGCGCACACTCGAGACCGACAGCCGGGCCGCTGTCTGGTGTGCATCCCCACGCGACCGGGGAACACATCGTGACTCCGCTCGCGCCCACGCCCCAGCCGTGCGCACCCGCTGATGGACGTTCGTACCGTCATCAACATCTACGGGATCCTCGCACTCGTCGGGGTCGTCGTGGTGACCTGGTTCGGCCTGATGTTCGTGGTGTCGCGAGTCTCGGCTCCGATCGGCGCGAGCTACGCCAATCTGCGCCTGAACATCGGCTCCTCGGCGATCGTCGCAGCCTGGGTCGTGGCGCTGCTGGCGATGGTCGGGAGCCTCTACTTCTCCGAGCTGGCCAACTACACCCCATGCACCTTGTGCTGGTACCAGCGCATCGCCATGTATCCACTCGTGCTGATCCTGGGCATCGCCGCTATCAGACGTGACACCGCCATCCGCCTCTACGCCATCCCCCTGGCCGCGGTCGGGCTGGGCATCTCCAGCTACCACTATCTGCTCGAGTGGTTCCCCGATATCGACGCCGGGGCCTGCAAGGTGGGCATTCCCTGCACCCAGGTGTGGTTCCGTGAGTTCGGCTTCGTGAGCCTGCCGCTGCTGGCACTCGTCTCGTTCGCCCTGGTCATCACGCTGCTGCTGATCCCGATGCGCACGTCGCCCCAGAGCTCGTCCGTCGAAGACACCGAGTAGCAGCACACGTCGGCCCAGCCGGCCCACGGGCACGCTTGGCGTGGCCGAGGGACCCGAGACATTCGGGCAGTCACCGCCCGTACACGAAGCCACCACGACGCAGCGGTTCAGGTAGATGCCATCGTCCCGAGAGTGACGCTCCGCCGAACCCTGGGCCAGGTCCGCTCCCTGGGCGGCCGGGGATGTCGCGCGGTCGCCGCTGGCCGACCTTCCACGCTTATCCTCAGTTGTCTGCCGCAGCCTCCTCTGCGTTCTCTACGCTCGCGCGCACCGTCTGCGAGGCGATGCCACCGTCGTCGTCGGTGAGGGTCAGGCCCACCTCGTAGTCACCGGGACCGGCGTAAGCGTGGCGGGCGCTGGCGGAGCCAGCACCACCGTCGTCGGTGAGTGTCGGGCTATCTGTCGTGCCGTCGCCCCAGTCGATGAGCAGATCGATGGGTGTCCCTGGTGCCGGCGTCGCTGAAGGAGACGTCAAGGACCAGGGGCTCACCGACCATCCCGCTGAGGGGCGCGAGTGGTGCCAGGTTGGGGTCGACGTTGCGGACCTTGATGGTGGCATCGGCCCGGTCAGAGGCGCCGTCGTCGTCGGTGACCGTGAGCGTGATGTCGAACTTGCCGTCGTCGGTTCCGCGGAAGACCGGCCTGCGGACGGCGGGGTCGTCGAGGCGTCCCGGCTTGCTCCAGGCGTAGGCCACGATCTGGCCATCGGCGTCGGCTGAGCCGGTGCCGTCGAGCTTGACGGTATGGCCCTCGTCGACCTTGTATGGACCGCCGGCATCGGCCGTCGGGGGCTCGTTGGCGAGCCTGGGCTCTGGTGCGGTCGCGGGCTCGGTCGTCGGCTCGGCCGCGACGACCGGAGTGGGGTTCGGCATCGGCTGAGGGGTCGGCTCGGGGTCGGGCTTCGGCGTGGGCTGAAGGGGTCGGCTCGGGGTCGGGCTTCGGCGTGGGCTTGAGGGTGGCTTCCGGCGTCGCCTCTGGGGCGACCGGAACCTCGAGGGACGGCTCGGGCGATGCGGGCCGCTCGGGTCCGGGCGCAGGCCGTGCCGAGCGAGCCGGGATGGGCCGGCCCGCTGGCGAGGGGGTCACCAGGGTGAACTCGACCGCGTCGAAGGCGATGCGCCGGCCGGTAGAGGCTCGCTCGCCGGACTTGTCCTTGAGCCTGATGCGGGCGACCGAGTCGAAATCGGTATGTCCCGAGGCCCACCCAGTCGCCACGCCTGCGCGACTGGTTGACGGTTCGCTTGACCCAGCCGTCGGCTGTCACGATCGCGTAGCGCGCCGAGCGGGTGGTCGCGTTGGCGCGGGGGATCTTGACTCGCACGCGGTACTCCCCCGCGACCGGCAGCGTCGCGGTCCAGGCACCCGAACGGCGGGCCGAGCCCGACCGTACGGTCGACCACAAGCTGTGGTGGCGATAGCCGGAGCTCGAGGCCTTCCAGCCTGAGCCACGCTTGGCGAAGCCCTTCGACCTGTCGTCGATGACCAGGGTGGTGCGCGTCGTGCTGGCGGTCACCTTGGCGCTGCATCGCTGCCCAGCCGAATTGAGAGCACACACCTTGTAGGCGTACTGCTTGCCCGCGCGGAGCCCGGAATCGACGAAGGTGGTCGAAATCGGACGGCAGCCCATCGGCGTGGATGACGAACGCGGTACCGTTCCAGCGCCACACGCGGTAGCTGGTCTCTCGAGCGCCGTCGTCCCAGCCGAGTCGTATCTTCCAGGGCGAGATGGCCTTGGCCGAGACGTTGGCCGGGACCGGGGGTGCATCGGTGAGGTCAGGCACGAATGACGTGGAGCGCCACTCGTGGCTCACCGTCGAACCTCCGACATCGACACCATCGACCGTGATGGTGAAGGTGCGATCCGGGCCACTGCCCAGGTCCGAGACCGTCGAGGTCTACCTCGAAGACGACGGCCGGGTCGCCGTATCCACGAGTGCGCGAGACCACGGTCACCGGCAGCGACGCGCCGGCCAGTGTCACTCGCACGGTGGCGGAACCGAAGTCCGCACCGTCGCGGCTGAGCGAGAAGCGCGGGTAGAAGTGGGCATTGGGCACGAAGCCGGGCGGTGGCCAGGAAGATCCAGTCCGGTCCGTCCGAGGGCCGCACCCAGGTATCGGTGTCGAGTACGTAGAGTGCGTCGGTGGAGGTGGTCGAACCCGAGCCGAGCGTGGTCTGCGGCGGGTAGAGGATCCAGCGGCGATGGCCGACCGCAGTGTTGTTGGCGCCGTAGTCATGCATGTACAGCCCGATGGCGCGGGCTCCGATGGCACCGATGGCCAGGTTCGAGGACCCCGCCCCGAGACGACCTGCTTCCGTGTAGCAGGGAGCGTCCGGCTGCGGCGAATGGGTCAGCGAATCGCTCGCGTCCATGATGAGCGCCGCCGCCTGGCTGGGGGTATCGAGGCGAGAGGCGAACGACACGCCAGGGAGCCCGGCAAGGTTGCGGAAGTAGTCGACGGTCTCCAGGGCGGCCGCGGAGAAGGCCGCACTGACCGACCCTGCCGTGCACGTGGCGACGCTGCCCGTCCATTCAGGTAGGACCGTGCGCGGCTGCAGGTAGCGCTGACGGTAGGCCGTGTTGACGGCGTCACGGTCGGACGTATCGATGATCCCGGCGTCACCGCGCGGCGCGACCGGCTCGTTCGCAGGCCGGTAGCCGGTCTCGATGCGGGGGGCAGATCCGAGACGTGGACCGGCGACCTCGGCGGCCGAGGGTCGAGAGCCAGGCTCGACATCCCCTGCGGCAACGCTGGGGCCGAGGGGCGCGAGCGCGAGGCAGAGCACCATCAACGCGACGCTGGCTGCCAGTGGGTGCAGGTGACCTGCACTAACCAGTCGGCGCTCGCCGGCCGCTGCTCCGCCACGTCTCTTCATAGTCGCCTACCCATGCTGTCGTCGATCGCGCTCGGAGCCTGTCCGTCATCCTCGCGGAGACCCCTCGCGCCCGGAAGAGCGCCAAAGGTACGCCCGGCGGATGGGCGTCCCTCAGGGGGTCGGACGCGAGCGAGCAGGCCTCATCGCAGGGTCGAGGCAGCATCGGGGATGCGGCCGCGACGGGATGCCCGCCCGGGAGATAACCTCTGGCTTGACGCCGCAGGCCGGACCGAGGAGAGCAGGGACCGAGGAGATCAGGGACGACATGCATCGAACCATCGCTGCGCTCGCCGTCCTGATGCTGCTGGGCGTGGTCGGCTGCGGCGGTGACGAGGCCGGCCCCGCGGCATCGGTCGATCCATCCGCCAGCCCCGATACGGCCCTGCTCGAGGCGGAGCGCAGCGCCCGTCCCTCGCCCGAACCCACCGTGGATCCCGAAGGTGAGCTGTGTCTGCGGGTGGCCGACGTCGAGCAACGGCTGGCCTCGTTGCGCGCGGTCGAGCTGCGTCTGCCCAACCGCGTGGCGCTGGAGATCGAGCTGGACAAGCTGACGGTCGCCTACGTCGAGCTCAGGAACGCCGACCTGGGCCCACGCGAAGACGAGCTGGAGCGGTCGCTGACGCGTCTTGGCTACCGGCTCGGCGAGCTGGAGCTGGCAGTCGAGGACTTCCGCACCAACTCCCGCCCGCGCCAGGCCGTGCCCCACGTCGAGGAGGACGCCCAGAAGGTCGCCGACGAGATGGCCGCCTTCGTCATCCTGTCGCGCTGCTGACGCGTGGCTCAGCCCTAGCCCAGCGCGGCCCGGACCTCGCCGGCGTGCTCCCGCAACCACCGCCGTGCCTCCGGGGTGCGTGGGGCGTGCCGCTCGACGAGCGCCCAGAAATGCCGCGTCGTGGCCGCGGATGCGCAGGTGGGCCAGCTCGTGCACGACGACCGCATCGAGCACGAAGGTCGGCGCGAGGATGAGCCGCCAGCTGAAGGAGAGCGCACCGCTGGCCGAGGCCGAGGCCCAGCGGCTGGACTGGTCGCGGATGGTGAGGCGCCCGGGCTCCACCCCCAGCTCCGGCGCCCGCGCTGCGACGCGTTCGGCGATGACCTCACGGGCCCGCCCGCGCAGCCACGCCTCGAGCAGCTCGGCCGTGTCGCGGCCGTCGCGACCGAGCCGGACGACGAGCCCGCCGGGCACGACCTCGACCCGCCCACGGGCCGGCCGGCGGGCTGGCACGTCCACCTCGGAGACGCGGCGAGGCACGCCGGCGACCTCGAGCACGACGCCCCTCTCCCAGCGACCGGCCGCGCGGCCAGGCGGCTGCGCTCGCTCGTCGGTGCGCGCGAGACGTGGCGCTCGAGCCAGGCGGCGTGCTGGACCACCAGCCGCTCGGCCTCGGCCAGGGGCATGCGCCGCGGCAGGACGACCACGACCTCGCCCTCGCGGCTGACGGTCAGCCGGGCCCGGCGCGCACGATCGGAGCGGCGGACCGTGTACGGGTGCCGAGGGGCGGTCACGTCGGCGGCGTCGGCAGCTCGGCGTCGTCGGGGCACGCCCCGCCGTCCGCGTAGGTCGATGGACACGCCCGCCATCTTAGGCTGCCCGGGAGCCGGGCCGAGCGCCACGGCGTATCGCCAGCCCGCCGCGCTGCGATTCGCTACTATGTGGCCACGGGGCGATAGCTCAGCTGGAAGAGCATCTGCATGGCATGCAGAAGGTCCGGGGTTCGAGTCCCCGTCGCTCCACCACCCGACCCGGAACCGCGGACCCCTGTCAGACGACGGGGGTCTTGTCGTTACCGGGCCGTGACCAGACAGGCCCGCATCGGTGAGAATGCACCCATGACCAGCTCTCAACGCCACGGACGGCGACGCCGCACGCACATCGGTCGACCGCTACGACGCGGCCGCCATCGAGCCCCACTGGCAAGGCACGCTGGGAGGAGCTCGGCCTCCACCACACCGACCTGACCGACGACAGCGGCCGGACTACTACCTGCTGACGATGTACCCCTACCCCTCGGGCGACCTGCACATCGGCCACTGGTACATCAAGACGCCGACCGACGCACGCTCGCGCTTCCTGCGCATGAACGGCCACAACGTCTTCTTCCCCATCGGCTTCGATGCCTTCGGCCTGCCCGCCGAGAACGCCGCCATCAAGAGCGGCATCCACCCCGCGACGTGGACGATGCGCAACATCGAGAACATGCGCCGCCAGCTGCGCTCGATGGGCGCCACGTTCGACTGGTCAGCGAGGTCGTGACCTGCCAGCCCGACTACTACCGCTGGAACCAGTGGATCTTCCTGCAAGTTCCTGAAGGCCGGCCTGGCCTATCGCAAGATGGCCCCGGTCGACTGGTGCCCCAAGGACCAGGTCGTGCTCGCGCGCGAGCAGGTCGAGGGCGCCGACCGCGTCTGCTGGCGCTGCGGCACGCCGGTCATCAAGCGCGACCTGGAGCAGTGGTTCTTCCGCATCACCAGGTACGCCGACGAGCTGCTCTCGTTCGAGGGCATCGACTGGCCGGAGCCGGTGCGCCTGATGCAGACCAACTGGATCGGCCGCTCGGAGGGCGCCGACGTCATCTTCCGCACCGCACCGTCCGGACCATCACGCCGGCGGCGAGGAGCTGCGCATCTTCACGACCCGGCCGGACACGCTCTTCGGGGCCACCTTCATGGTCCTGGCCCCGGAGCATCCGCTGGTCGCCGAGCTGACCGCGCCCGAGCAGCGCGAGGCCGTCGAGGCCTACGTCGCGCGAGACCCGTCGCGAGACCGAGATCGAGCGCCTCTCGACCGACCGCGAGAAGACCGGCGTGCCCATCGGCGCCGACGCCATCAACCCCGTCAACGGCGAGCGCATCCCCATCTGGATCGCCGACTACGTGCTGGCGACCTACGGCACCGGCGCCATCATGGCCGTGCCCGGTCACGACGAGCGCGACTTCGAGTTCGCCACGCAGTTCGGCCTCCCCATCCGGCGCGTCGTGGCCGGTCCCGACGATGCCGACGACGCCCCGCTGACGGAGGCCTATCGCGGCCAAGGACGAGGACGCGCGCCTGGTCGAACAGCGGCGCGCTACAGCGGCATGCCCTGGGCGGAGGGCTTCGCCGACATCGTGGCCGACCTGGAGGCCAGGGGCCAGGGCGAGGCCACGGTCACCTATCGCATCCGCGACTGGCTGGTCAGCCGGCAGCGGCCCTGGGGCACGCCCATCCCGGTGGTCTACTGCGCGGCCGACTGCGGCATCGTGCCCGTGCCCGAGGAGGAGCTGCCGGTGCTGCTGCCCGACGACTTCGCCTACCCCGAGGGCGGCGGCAACCCGCTCGAGACGGACGCCATCGTTCCTGCGAGACGACCTGTCCGCGCTGCGGCGGCCAGGCGCGGCGCGAGACCGACACCCTGGACACGTTCGTCGACAGCTCCTGGTACTGCTGGCGCTACCTCTCGCCGCAGCGCCGACGACGTCGCCATCGACCGCGAGCTCGACGAGCGCTGGTGCCCGGTCGACCAGTACACCGGCGGCGCCGAGCACGCGGTCATGCACCTGCTCTACAGCCGCTTCTTCGCCAAGGCCCTCAACGACCTCGGCGTCATCCGCGAGCGCGAGCCCTTCAAGCGCCTCTTCAACCAGGGCCAGATCCTGGGCGCCGATGGCGAGCGCATGAGCAAGAGCCGCGGCAACGTCCAGGACCCCGACGAGCTGGTGCAGCGCTACGGCGCCGACACGGTGCGCCTGTTCCTGATGTTCATGGGCCCGTGGGACCAGGGCGGCCCCTGGAACCCGCAGGGCATCGAGGGCGTCAACCGCTTCCTGCGCCGCGTCTGGACGGTCGTGCTCGACCCCACCGGGCAGGAGCACGGCGATCCCGATGCCGGGCAGCTGCCGCGAGGGCGAGGACCTGGCGGCCGCCGAGAAGACCCTGCGCGTCGGCGCCCACCGCACGCTGCAGGGCGTCACCGCCGACCACGAGGGCTTCCGCTGGAACACCATCGTGGCCAAGCTCATGGAGCTGACCAACCTGCTGATGCGCTACCGCGGCACGCGAGCGGCCGCGACCGCCGGCTGGGACGAGGCCGTGCGGCTGCTGCTGCTGATGCTGGCGCCGGTCGCGCCGCACATCGCCGAGGAGCTCTGGTCACGCCGCCTGGAGGCGGCCGGCGAGGCCTGGTCGCTCGATCCACACCGAGGCCTGGCCGGCCTTCGACGAGTCGCTCGTGGCCGCCGAGATGATCGAGCTGCCGGTGCAGGTCAACGGCAAGCTGCGCGACAAGGTCATCGTCGCGCCCGGCCTGTCGCGAGGACGAGCTGGAGGCCATCGTCATGGCCCAGCCCAAGGTCATCGCCAACCTCGAGGGCAAGCAGGTCGTCAAGGTCATCCACGTCGGGGGACGCTGGTCAACATCGTGGTCCGCTGAGCCGATCCAGGCCTGCACCCGCGCACGGCGCAGGGTCCATCGGCCGCGACCGTGCGCTAGCCTGAGCGGAGCCCTGACCCGCACCCCGCGAGGCCCCCATGCCCGACATGAGCGCGCCCCTGAAGCTCGGCGCCGACATCTGGAACCAGTACACCGATTGGCCCGCCTTCAAGGCCGCCCACCTGCGCGCCGAGGAGCTGGGCTACGACTCGCTGTGGACGATGGACCACATCTACCCGCCGTTCGAGCCCGAGGACGGGCCCATCTTCGAGGCCTTCACGGCCATGTCGCGCCATCGCCGAGCTGACGTCACGAGGCCTCGCATCAGCGTGATGGTCGCCTCCAACACCTATCGCAACCCGGCCCTGCTCACCAAGATGGTCACCACCATCGACCACATCAGCGACGGCCGCGCCATCCTCGCGGTCGGCGCCGGCTGGGCCGAGCACGAGCATCGCGGCTTCGGCTTCGAGTTCGGGCACCAGCCCCGGTGAGCGGCTGCGCTGGCTGCGCGAGGCCCTGCCGGTCATGCGCGGCATGCTCGACGGCACCCGCCCGAGCTCGGCCGGCGGCCAGCACTACCACATGCGTCAACGCCCACAACGAGCCGCCGCCGGTCCAGGAGCGCATGCCCATCCTCATCGGCGGCAGCGGCCGCAAGGTCACGCTGCGCCTGGTGGCCGAGTACGCCGACATCTGCAACATCGGCGGCTCACCGTCCAGGGTGGCCGAGGCGGACGGCGTGCTCATCGAGCACTGCGAGGCGGTCGGCCGCGACGAGAAGACCATCGAGCGCAGCATCGACGTGGGCGTGCCCACCATCCGCGACTCGCGCGCCCAGGCGTTCCGCGACCGCGACGCGCTGTTCGCGGCCCAGCGAGACGAGCCCTGGAAGAACCAGCCCACCGGCACGCCCGAGGACGTCTACGAGTGGCTGGCCCGCTACGTCGAGCTCGGCTACCACCACCTCGTCTTCTACTGGCCCGCGCCCGTACGACGAGGAGTCGATGGTGCGCCTGGCGACCGAGATCCGCCCCCGCTGGAGGCGCTCATCGGCGGCCTGAACCATCGACCGAAGGAGCCCTCCATGCCCGACATGACCGCGCCGCTGAAGCTGGGCATCAACAACTGGAACCAGTACACCGACTGGGAGTCGTTCCTGGCCGCGCAGCAGCGCGCCGACCGCCTGGGCTTCGACTCCATCTGGACGTGGGACCACCTCTACCCCATCGTCGGCTCGCACGAGGGCCCCATCTTCGAGGCCTACACGGCCATGGCCGCGGTGGCCACCACGACCGAGCGTGCCAGCGTCGGCCTGATGGTCGGTGCCAACACCTTCCGCAACCCGGCGCTGGTGGCCAAGATGGTCACGACGCTCGACCACATCAGCGGCGGCCGGGCGGTGCTGGGCATCGGCGCCGCCTGGTTCGAGACCGAGCACGACGGCCTTCGGCCTGCCCTTCGGCGAGAGCCCCGGGGAGCGGCTGCGCTGGCTGCGCGAGGCGCTGCCCATCATGCGCGGCATGCTCGACGGCGAGCGGCCCACCGCCAGCGGGCGCTACACCACCGATGGCCGTGCTCAACCTGCCCGCGCCCGTCCAGGAGCACCTGCCCATCCTCATCGGCGGCAGCGGGCCGCAAGGTCACGCTGCGCCTGGTGGCCGAGTACGCCGAATGCCTGCAACATCGGCGGCGCGGCGGCGGACCTGGCCGAGAAGGACGCGGCCCTGGTGGCACACTGCGAGGCCATCGGCCGCGACGAGAAGACCATCGAGCGCACCGTCGGCATGGGCACGCCCTTCATCCGCGACTCACGCGAGGAGGCCTTCACCGTGATGGCCGATGTCTTCGCCGACAACGGCGACGCCAAGACCTGGACGGGCATGCCCATCGGCACCGTCGAGGACGTCGTCGAGCACTGCAAGCCCTTCCTCGACCAGGGCTACCGCCACCTCATCTTCGGCTTCCCGGCGCCGTACGACGAGGAGACGCTGGCGCGGCTGGCCACGCGAGGTCCGCCCGCAGCTCGAAGCCTACCTGTCCGCCTGACCCCCACCGCAAGGAGCGACTGACGATGCCTGACATGAACGCGCCCATCAAGCTCGGCGCCAACCTCTGGAACCAGTACACCGACTGGCCCGGCTTCCTCGACGGCATGCTGCGTGCCGAGGACCTGGGCTACGACTCGCTGTTCACCTGGGACCACGTCTACCCCATCGTGGGCTCATGGGAGGGCCCGGCGCTCGAGACCTACACGGCCATGGCCGCGGTGGCGGCGCAGACCAAGCGGGCCACCATCGGCCACCTCGTCACGGCCAACACCTTCCGCAACCCGGCGCTGCTGGCCAAGATGATCACGACCATCGACCACATCAGCGACGGACGCGCCGTGCTGGGCATCGGTGCCGCCTGGATGGAGCCCGAGCACACCGGCTTCGGCATCGAGTTCGGCGACCGGCCGGGCACGCGCCTGCGCTGGCTGGAGCAGTCGCTGCAGATCATCCGGGCATGCTCGCGGGCGAGCGACCCGTCGTCGCCCGAGGGCTCGCGCTACGACGTCGAGATCGGTGCTGAACCTGCCGGCGCCGCGTGCAGAAGCGCATCCCCATCCTCATCGGCGGCTCGGGCCCAAGGTCACGCTGCGCCTGGTGGCCCAGTACGCCGACATGAACAACCTCGGCAACCCCATCGAGCCGCTGCACGACGTCGGACGGCCATCCTCCAGGAGCACTGTCGCGAAGCTCGGCCGGGACGAGAAGACCATCGAGCGCACCGTCGAGCTGCAGCGCGTGGTCATCCGCGACACGCGTGAGGCGGCCCTGGCGCGCGAGGCCGAGCTGCTCGGCCTACAA
The DNA here is from genome assembly GCA_963705425.1 of uncultured Chloroflexia bacterium. Taxonomy (GTDB): domain Bacteria; phylum Chloroflexota; class Limnocylindria; order Limnocylindrales; family CSP1-4; genus JAFMJV01. The sequence continues at coordinate 237,981 of CAVPJO010000009.1, forward strand.
CGGCGGCGCGGTGGACGACGAGGTCCGGCCGGGCTCGGCCAGCGTCGACTCCGACCGCATCATCGCGGGCAACCCCGACGAGGTCTTCGAACAGCTGAAGCCGTACGTCGAGGCCGGCTACCGCCACCTCATCTGCGGCTTCCCGCCGCCCTACGACGAGGAGACGATGCGCCGCATGGCGACCGAGGTGCGGCCGCGCCTGGAGGCGCTCGTCGGCTAGCCCGTCAGCGACAGATGACGTCGCACATAAGCCCGGGATAAGCGCGCGCTCGCTAGCCTGCGACTGCGCTCTGGGACCGGCCGCGTGACCGGCCACGGAGCTCGGGGCGCTCCCGTTCGACGACGGACCGCCGAGGTCGGGTCGTGACCGCCGGACGGCCCGCCGACACCTCACCCCGCCGCCTCCGCCCGCCGGCAGGAGCGATCGGCTTGAACGAGGCGATGCCGCCGTGGCGGACGTTCTCATCGAGGCGCCGGCCGACCACGGCCACGAGCGCCGATCGCTCCGCGCCACCAGCGCCGTCGCCCTGCGCCCGTCCAGGCTGGCTGGTCGCCGTGCTCGACGGGCCTTGGTGGCCTGGCCGCGGCCGGATCGGCGCTGGCCATGCGCTCGCGGTCGTGGCCCTGGGCCTCGTGCCGCCGCTCGGAGCGGCATCGCCCTTCCTGCGGCGAGCCGCTCGATGCCGGCGCCGGCGCTGCCGACCGGTCGTCGGGGACGCCGGCGTCCGAAGCGCTGCGGAGATCGTCGTCGACGTCGCCGGCGCCGTCGCCCGGCCCGGGCTGCACCGACTGCGCGCCGGTGACCGTGTCGGCGATGCCATCGAGGCCGCCGGAGGCTTCGCGCCGCGAGCGGACCTGGCCGCCGCGAGCCAGTCGCTGAACCTCGCCCAGCCGCTCGAGGATGGCATCAAGGTGCTGGTGCCCGAGCTGGGCATCGACGACCCACGCGAGGCCGCCCGCGACGACGGCCGCATCGACCTCAACCACGCCGACCAGGCGGAGCTCGAGTCGCTGCCCGGGCATCGGCCCGGTGACCGCCCGCAAGATCATCGAGGCACGAGCCGAGCGACCGCTTCGTCGGCGGTGGGCGACCTGCGAGCCGCGGCCTCGTGGGCGAGTCGGTGTTCGGCGACCTCAAGGACCTCGTGCAGCGCTGGCTAGCACACCGAGGACACCGGTGTCCCGATTGCCGCGCGCCGGCTGGCTGGCCGTCGGCGCCGTGTCCGCGGCGCTGCTCGCCGAGGGTGGCCGCTTCGCGCTGCCGGTACCGGCCCCGCTGGCGCTGGCGGTCTGGGGCTCGCTGCTCGCTGGCGCGGTCGTGCTCGTGCTGCTGCGAGCGAGCACCGGGCGCGGCCCTGCTGCTCGCCCTGGGCACGGTCGGACTGCGCGCCGCGCTCGCGGCCCTCGTGGCCGGATCGACGCTGGCCTCGCCTCCGCTGCCGGAGGGCAGCGGCGAGTGGCGCGGGGTGGTCGTCGACGTGTCCTCGCCCTCGGGCGCCGAACAGCGCGCCTTCGTCCACCTCGAGGCTCAGCCCGGTGCCGATGCCGGATGGCTCGTCTACGCCTGGCTGCCGCGCCATCCGGCGCTGGTGCCCGGCGATGCCATCGCCGTGCACGGCACGCTCCAGCGTCCGCCAGCCGATGCCCCGGGGTTCGCCGGCTTCCTCGAATCCCGCGGCGCAGGGGGTACGCTCAAGGCGCGCAGGCTCGAGTTGGTCGCGGGCGGCACCGGCTTCAGCGCTTCGGTCGAGCAGCTGCGCTGGGGTATCGATGGAGCTTTGTCGCGAGCCGTCCCCGAGCCCGAGGCCGGGCTTGCCTCGGGCATCCTCATCGGCCTGCGCGAACGCGTGAGCCGGGAGGTGGCCGACGACTTCACCATCACCGGGCTCACGCACGTGGTCGCCATCAGCGGCTGGAACATCGCCCTGGTGGCCGGCATCGCCACGGCATTGCTGCGTGCGACGGGCCTGAGCCGGCGGCCGCGCAGCGCCATCGTCATCGCCGCCATCGTGGCCTACACCATCCTCGCCGGCGCTGAAGCCAGCGTCATCCGTGCGGCGCTGATGGGCGGCGTCGTGCTCATCGCTCGCGAGAGCGGCCGGCCCTCGGGGGCCGCTGCCGCCCTGGGCCTGGCCTGCTGGGGCCTGCTGCTGGCGGAGCCGCGCATGATCGACGATATCGGTCTGCAGCTGTCGCTGGCGGCCACGGCCGGCCTGCTGGCACTGGGCGGTCCGGCCGAGGCTGCCGTGACGAGCCTCACGCGCCACCGTGCGCCCCGCTGGTTCTGCGAGACGCTGGGCGTTTCGCTGGCCGCACAGCTCTCGACGCTGCCGCTCATCCTGCTCCACTTCGGACGGCTCTCGCTCGATCTCTCCGCTGGCCAACCTGCTGGTGGCCCCGGTCGTGCCGCTGGCCATGCTCGGTGCGGCCATCGGCGTGCTCATGGGCCCGCTGCTCGGAGTGCCACTGGCCGGCCTGGGACTGGCGCCGCTCCTGCTGCTCGCGTGGTTACCGCTGATGCTGATGACCCGTGGGGCCGGGCTGCTCGCCGACGTGCCGCTGGCCACGGTCGAGCTGGCCGAACCGCTCGACCTTGTCGGCGCCGGTGGCGCGCTGCTGGCCCTGGTCGCGGCCTTGCGTCGCGCACGTGGGCAGCCGAAGGCCCGGGGCGCGACACTCGCGGGGCCGCCTCCCCTGCCCCTTCAGCCCCGACGTCGACGCCCCCGAGCGCTGGGCAGTGTGGGCCTGGCCGTGGTGCTCGGCGTCGCCATCTCGGCCAGCCTCGTCGCTCGCCCTGCGCCGTTGCTACGCGTGAGCGTGCTCGACATCGGCCAGGGCGACGCCATCCTGCTGGAGATCTCCAACGGCGGCCGCGTGCTCGTCGATGGTGGCCCCGATCCGGACCTGCTGGTGCGCCGGCTCGACGAGCGCATCCCCGTGTGGGATCGACGTATCGACCTGGTGGTCCTGACACATCCGCACGAGGACCACGCCGGCGGCCTGGCCGGGCTGGTGCCGCGCTACGCCATCGGCCGCATCGCCGAGACGGACATGAACAGCGAGGGTGCCGGCGTGCGTGAGCTGCGGGCGGCGGCAGCGCGGCACGGCATCGGCCGCGTGCGCCTGCTCCAGGGGGACAGCCTGTCGCTGGGCAGCGTCCGCGTCGACGTATTGTGGCCACCTCGGGAGGCCGTCCCCGACCGCGTGCTCAGCGACGGGCGTGCCATCAACGGGACATCGATCGTGCTCGCGGTCAGCCTGGGCCACCAGCGCCTTCTGCTCACCGGTGACCTCGAGGACGACCACGATGCCGATGTCCTCGCCGCCATCGTGGACGACGGCCAGCGCTGGGACCTGCTCAAGGTCGCCCATCACGGCAGCGCCACCGCTTCGAGCCGAGCCCTGCTCGACGCACTCCGTCCACGGCTGGCTGCCATCAGCTCCGGGATCCGCAACCGCTACGGTCACCCTGCGGCGGCCACGCTCGACCGACTCAAGGGCGTCGGCGCGAAGGTCTGGCGCACGGACCAGCAGGGCACCCTTTCGGTCACGTTCGACGGCCGACCGCGTTCGGCATCGGCCCTGCTCGAGGGACCGACGCGTGTCGCCTGTGCGGGCCTCGCCCCCGGCCCGGCCCACGCGAAGGCCAGCCATGGCGACCCCTGCTACGCTCGACCTGATGGCGGTACCCACCAGAACCGAAGCGCTCTCACTGCTCATGTCCACCTCGCCCTCGCCCCGGCTGCTGCAGCACGTGGTGGTCGTGGCCGAGGTGGCCGCCTTCCTGGCCTATCGCGCTTCGCGTGCCGGCATCGTCGTCGACCGACGCCTGGTCGAGACTGCCGCGCTCCTCCATGACGTCGACAAGGCACTGCCGCTCGACCACCCGCTGCGAGCCCTGGGGCACGGCAAGGCCGGGGCCGTCTGGCTCAGCGAGGCCGGTCATCCCGAGCTGGCGCGAACCCTGGTGGCCCACCCGGTCACCCGCTTCACCGATCCCGACGCCGCCCGCTGGGTCACGGATGCCCCCATCGAGGAGCGCATCGTCACCTACGCCGACAAGCGCGCCACGCAGCGCGTGGTCTCGCTGGAGCAGCGTTTCGAGCGCTGGCGCCGCAAGCACCCCGAGTACGCCGACCAGCTCGCTCGCGCCCTCGTGACCGCCTGCCGCCTGGAGACGACGCTGTGCGAGACCATCGGTCTCGACCCCACCGAGGTCGAGCGCCTGCGCTGGGTCGACGACGCCATCGCGCGAGCCATGGCCAACGGGTCGCTCTGTGAGCCGCGATCGCGGCTCGACGACGATCGGGTAGCGGCCTTCACACCGGCCGATCCTTCGACAGCATGAGCGAGACGCCGCCGCTGGCCTACTTCTGGGGCGAGGACGCTTTCAGGATCGAGCGTGCTGCACGCACCTACGCCGAGCGCGTCTCGCCGCCCGGCGAGGTCATGGAGGTGTGGCGGGTCAGCCTCGACGACGACGCCGGCGACGAGGGCGGCAGCGCCTCGACCGCAAGACGCCGGGCGCGCGCACTCGACGGCATCGAGCAGCACCTGGGCATGGCCCCGCTATTCGGGGCCGGCACGCTCGTGGTCGTGCGCCAGCCGGCCGGCCTCCTCGCTGAGAAGGAGGCCCGGGGCCGGCTGCTCTCGCTCGCCGCTACGGTCCCATCGGGCAACGCGCTCTGCGTCACCGACCTGATCGCCAGCGGCGCCAAGGGTCCCGCCGCCAAGGGCGTGCTCCACGACGCCATCAGGGACGCGGGTGGTGCCGTGCAGCAGTTCAAGACCCCCGGCGCCGGTCAGCTCGAGCCGTGGCTGGTCAAGCGTGCCGCCGAGCTCGAGTTCGAGCTCGAGCCCGCCGCGGCCCGCCTGCTCGCGGAACGGGTCGGCGGCCATATCCGCGAGGCCGACGTCGACCGCCGTCGCCGCACCGAGCTGGCCAATGGCGAGCTCGAGAAGCTGGCGCTCTACCGGCCCGGCGGCAGCATCGCGCCCGAGGATGTCGAGGCTCTCGTGACCGAGACCATCCCCGGCTCGACGTGGGCCTTCCTCGACGCCGTCGGTGCCCGTGCCGGCTCCCAGGCCACGATCGCTGGCCGAGCGACTCCTCGCCGACGGCACGCCGCTGCCGGTGCTGGTCTCACAGCTCCACCGCCGTCTGCGCGATCTGATGCTGGTGCGCGAGCACCTCGACGCCGGCTCCACGCCGCCGCAGATCGTCAAGGAGCTGAAGCTGCAGCCGTTCCGCGCCAGGAAGCTCAGCGAGCAGGCCCGCAACTGGTCACTACCCGCGCTCGAGGCCGCCCTGGTCGAGCTGCTGGCGCTGGACCTTCGCTCCAAGGGCATCGCGCTCGACGGCTCGACGCTGCAGGTCTCCGAGAAGATCGACGCCCTCACGGTCCAGGTCTGGGTCGCCCGCCACGCAGCGGCCGCGAGCCGCTAGAGGTGCGTCCCACCCTCGTCGGCCCCGGCTCGCACCGAGCTGCCGTGTGGCTGGCGCTCTTGGTGACCGTGCTCTGGTCCTCGTCATGGGTGATCATCCGCTGGGGACTCGACGACGAGGCGCTGCCACCGGTCATGTTCGCGGCCCTGCGCTACGGCCTGGCCGCCATCGTGCTGGTCGGCTGGCTCATCTCCCGCGAGCACGGCCGGCGCCACGAGTATCGCGTCAGCCGCGGCTACATCGCTCGCCTGGTGGTGCTGGGCGTCGTCATGTACGCGCTGACGCAGGGCGCCATCTTCGTGGCCCTCGATGCGCAGCCGGCAGCGACCACCAGCCTGGTCCTGGCCATGACCCCACTCTTCGTCGCCGGCGGCGCGGCCATCTCGCTCGCCGAATTCCCCACGCGCGCGCAGGTGACTGGCGTCGCCTTCGTGGCCGTCGGCGCCCGGCTCTACTTCGCGGGTGACCTCAGCGCCACGACCACCGGTCTCATCGCGGCGCTCGTCGCACTGGCTGGCAACGTCGCTGCCGCCCTGCTCGGCCGCAGCGTCAATCGCGCAGGCGAGCTCCCGGCCATCGCCATCACGGCCATCAGCATGGCCATCGGCGCGGCCGCGCTGGTGTTCATCGCCATCGGCCTCGAGGGCATACCGCAGATCTCGCTACGAGGTTGGCTCATCATCGTGTGGCTGGCCGTGGTCAACACCGCCTTCGCCTTCACGCTCTGGAACGTGACGCTGCAGCGGCTCTCGGCTGTGGAGTCGGCGAGCATCAACAACACCATGCTCGTGCAGATCGCGCTGCTGGCCTGGCTGTTCCTTGGTGAGGCGCCCGGCGCTTTCGGCTTGCTGGGCATCGCACTGGTGTCGGCCGGTGTCTACCTGGTGCAGGCGACCAACTGGATGCGGGCAGCGTCGTCCCAGGTCAGAACCAGCAAGGAAGGCTCGTCAGGCGAGGCGCCCGACCACTGACTGCTAGACCGGGAACTGGGTGGCGCGCTCCTGGGCCACGCCGTCCGACTCGATGGCGAAGACGCAGCGTCCGTCGGGGATGTCGAGGACCTCGAGCAGGTCGGGGTCGAGGTAGAGCTGGTGGCAGTCGGCACAGAGCGCGGCCGGGATGGCGAAGCAGAGGCGCTCGTCGCCGTCGGGCATGCGGAACGTCGTGTCGAAGCGCGAGTTGACCAGCTGGCGCTCACACTGCGGGCAGTTGTCCCGGAGCCACGTCATGGTTCGCATCATCCTCAGCTCGGCGACCGGTACGCTCCGATCGACTCGAGAACCGATGCTACGGACGGATGTTGCCTACCCCCATGCCCCGGTGGTACCACGACCGGTCACCCTACCGGGGTAGAGAGGTACGGTGCAGGTCGGTGGACGAGCGGGGCAGGCCCCGGACCATCGGCTTGGCAGCCGGTCTAGACGATGTGCAGCGAGCAGCGAGGCCCCTGCACCAGAGCTTCTCGAGCTGGTAGAACTCACGCTCGGGCTTGCTCATGACGTGCACGATGACGCCACCGAAATCGACCAGCAGCCAGTGCGAGCTGGCGTCGCCCTCGCGGCTCAGCGGCGGGTCACCGTCCGCCTTGAGGCCCTCGATGATGCCGTCGGCGATGGCACCGAGCTGACGATCCGAGTTGCCCGAACAGATGACGAAGTAGTCGGTCATGGTGGTCTGACCGCGGACGTCGAGAAGCACGATGTCAGAGGCCTTCTTGTCCACGGCCAGCTCGACGACGCGGTGGGCCATGGCCAGTACCGACTCGTCGACCGCATCGATGACGATCGGCCGCGATCGCTCCGCACCGGATCGCTTCCGGCTCGAGGGCAGTCCCGGCCGAGCCGCCTCGCGTGGATCGGGCACGCTCCCGGTCTCGTTCGGCTCGCTCGCCGTGGTCTGGGGCTCTTCGTTCACCGCTGTCGGTTCCTCCTCTATGGTCTGCTCGCTTGTCATCATGCCTCCTCGGGTCCAGCCAGAGCCCAGCGCGCCGCTGCCTGGGCGTGCAGCGTGGTGGTCGGGAAGTAGGGCATGTCCACGTCGTCGGCGCTGACCAGCAGCTCGATCTCGGTGCAGCCGGCGATGATGCCGAGAGCGCCGCGCTCGGTGAGCCGGCCGACGACATCGAGGTAGCGGGCCCTCGATAGTGGCGAGATCGACACCCTGCACGAGTTCGTCGTAGATGACGTCGTGGACGAGTGCACGGTCGGGCTCATCGGGCACGATGACGTGGAGGCCGTGGCGCTCCAGACGCGCTCGGTAGAAGTCCCCCTCCATCGTGTAGCGCGTGCCCAGCAGCCCGACCTCGGCCAGGCCGGCTTCCACCACGGCAGCCGCGGCAGTGTCGGCGAGGTGCAGGAAGGGCACTTCGATGGCGGCTTCGATGGCCTCGGCACAGCGATGCATGGTGTTGGTGCAAAGCACGATGAGCCCGGCACCGGCATCCTGCAGACGCCGAGCGTCGGCGGCCAGCAGCTCGGCGGCACCGTCCCAGTCGTCATCGGCCTGCAGCCGCTCGATGACGCCGAAGTCGTAGGAGCGCAGCAACAGGTTCGCGGAATGGACCCCGCCCAGCGCACGGCGCACCTCCGCGTTGATGATGCGCTCGTATTCGATCGACGACTCCGGGCTCATGCCGCCGAGCAACCCGATGGTGCGCACCACGCTCACCGCTCCCCTCCTTCGCGGTAGAGGCCCGCCTCACGGATGTAGCGGGCCACCGACGGGGGGACGAGGCCGTCGATGGGCTTACCGCCACGGACGCGCTCACGGATCACGGTCGAGGCGATGTCGAGCTCCGGGCCGGGCAGGAAGGTGAAGCGCTCCTCCCGTCCCGGGAACTGCTCGGCCACCCAGCGATGATCGAGCGGCTCGGCGCCGGGTCGCGGCGCGACGGCGATGCGTACCAGCTCCAGCACGCGCTCCGGCTGCGCGCCAGCTCAGCGAAACCCTCGAGCACCTCGGCCGAGAGCACGAACCAGGGCTCCGGCCGTCCCTCGGCCAGACTCTGCGCGGCCAGCGCGGCCACGGTCTCGACGGCATAGCTGGGCCCGGGACGCTCGAGCTCGATGCGCGAGAGCGCGAACGCCGGCTCACCCGCGATGGCCAGCGCGACCATGGCCTCGCGATGGACGGCGGCGGTGACGCGCTGGTCCTGCTTGTGTGGTGGGTCGGCGTTGGGCACGAAGAGCAGCTGCTCCACATCGAGCTCCGCGAGCGCCTCACGGGCAAGGGCCAGATGCCCGTCATGGATGGGATCGAAGGTGCCCCCCAGGATGCCGATGGCTCTCGGGTCCGTGCCCACCGCTCGGGGCCTCGTCACACCCAGGCTCCGGCTTCGCCGCCCCACTCCAGCTCGGTGTCAGCGATGCGCACGGTGTCACCGGCCTCGACGCCGGCCTCGCGCAGCTTCTCGACGACGCCCAGCTTGGCCAGCTCACGCTGCAGGCGCGCCGCCGATTCATCGTTCTCGAAGTCCGTTTGCGCCACCAGCCGCTCGATGCGGCGACCCTCGACGACCCACACGCCGCCCGGCTCACGCTCGATGATGTAGCCCTCCTCGGTGGGGTCGTAGCGGTGGACCACCACGCCGGCGGTCTCACCCGCGCCTCCGAGCTCTTCGTCGTCGGGCAGCAGCCGGGCCAGGGCCGAGCGCAGCTCGAGCAGTCCGATCCTGTTCGAGGCTGAGATCTGCACGACCTCGAGGCCATCGTGTGCGCGAGCCTCGTTGAAGGCGCGCAGCAGATCGCGGTCGGGCTCGAGGTCCATCTTGTTGGCGGCCACCAGCGTGGTCTTGTCGAGCAACCGCGGGTCGCGCGCCTCGAGTTCCTCGCGGATGATCCGGTAGTCCCGCTCGGGATCGTCAGCCGACATGTCCACGACGTGTACGAGGACACGGGTGCGCTCGACGTGGCGCAGGAACGCGTGGCCGAGGCCGGCCCCGGCGCTGGCGCCTTCGATGAGACCGGGCAGGTCGGCCAACGTGGGCCGGCGTTCGTCGAGTGCATCATCGGCCGCCAGATCGAGCACGCCGAGGTTGGGCTCCAGGGTGGTGAAGGGGTAGTTCGCGATCTTGGGCGTAGCCGCGGTCAGGGCCGTGAGCAGCGTGGACTTGCCCGCGTTGGGCAGCCCCACCAGACCCACATCGGCGATGAGGCGCAGGTCCAGCCGCAGGCGCCGTTCCTCGCCGGGCTCCCCCTTCTGCGCGTGCTTGGGTGCCTGGTGGGTGGACGTCGCGAAGTGCGTGTTGCCGAGCCCGCCGCGACCGCCGCGGGCGACCATCACGCGCTGTCCCGGGAAGACGAGGTCGGCCATGAGGTCGCCGCTCTTGGCGTCGAACACGACGGTACCCGGGGGCACGGCCAGGGCGAGTTCACTCCCGGCCTTGCCGTGGCGACGGGAGCGCCCTCCAGGGCCACCGTGCTCGGCCCGGAAGTGGTGCTTGTAGCGGTAGTCGACGAGCATCGTCTGGCCCACGTCGACGACGAGGTAGACAGAGCCGCCACGTCCACCATCGCCACCATCAGGACCGCCGCGCGGCACGTGAGCCTCGCGGCGGAACGTGGCAGCGCCATTCCCGCCGTTGCCGGCGATGACGGTGAGGTCGACGCGATCGAGGAACATCGTTCGGGTCAGTGTGACCGTCCGGTCACTTCGCTGCGTTGCGTTCCTCGGCTGCGGCGTTCCTGGTCAGCTGGGCCAGGAACTCGGCATTCGAATCGGTCTTGCTCAGGCGATTGAGCAACAGCTCGATGCCCTCGTTGGTGCCCACGGCACTGAGCATGCGACGCATGGTCCAGACCATCTTGAGGACGGGTTCCTCGAGCAGCAATTCCTCGCGACGCGTGCCCGAGCGCTGCACGTCGATCGACGGGTAGATGCGCTTCTCAGCCAGCTTGCGGTCGAGGATGAGCTCCGAGTTGCCGGTGCCCTTGAACTCCTCGTAGATGACGTCATCCATGCGCGAACCGGTGTCCACCAGGCAGGTCGCGATGATGGTCAGCGAGCCGCCCTCCTCGAGCTTGCGGGCGGCGCCGAAGAATCGCTTGGGCGGATACAGCGCCACCGGGTCGATACCGCCGGTCAGGGTGCGGCCGGAAGGCGGCAGGGCCAGGTTGTAGGCACGGGAAAGGCGCGTGATGGAGTCGAGCAGGATGACCACGTCGCGGCCGCTCTCGACCTGGCGCTTGGCGATCTCGAGGGCCATCTCAGCGACGTGGGTGTGATTCTCGGTGGGCTCGTCGAAGGTCGAGGAGATGACCTCCCCCGCCACCGAGCGGCGCATGTCGGTGACCTCCTCGGGGCGCTCACCGATGAGCGCGACCATGAGCAGGATCTCCGGGTAGTTCTCGGTGATGCCGTTGGCGATGTTCTTGAGCAGCATCGTCTTGCCGGCCTTGGGCGGGCTGACCACGAGCGCGCGCTGGCCCTTGCCGATGGGGTTGACGAGGTTGACCAAGCGCTGGCTCAGGTTCTTGGGGTCGGACTCGAGGTTGATGAGCTCGATGGGGTGGATGGGTGTGAGCTCATCGAAGTGCGGCCGGCGGCGGGCATCGTTGGGGTCCATGCCGTTGACGGTCTCGACGCGCAGGAGGCCCCAGTACTTCTCGCCCTTCTTGGGCGGACGCGGGATGCCGGCCACGCGGTCACCACCACGCAGTCCGAAGCGACGGACGTGGCTGGAGCTGACGTAGATGTCGTCAGGGCTGGGCATGAGGCCACGGCGGCGCATGAAGCCATAGCCATCATCTACGAGGTCGAGGATACCGGCGGCATAGCGCTGGCCCTGCTGCTCCGACTGGCGACGCATGATCTGCTCGACGAGCTCCTCGCGAGCCATGCCATCAGCGTCCTCCACGTCCAGATCCCCACCGATCTGGGCGAGCTCGTCGACGTCCTTCTTCTCGAGGTCCTTGATGTCCATGTTCCGGGTTTCGATCCCTTGCGGATAGGGGTGCTCGCTCAGCGCGAACAACGCAGCGCGCCATTCGTAGCGAGACGAGGAGATGGGTGCCGTCCCTTCCTGAGGTCGCGCGGCCGGGCCAGATGTCAGCCAAGCGGCAAGTCAGCGGGGTGGGAGGGCAGCCTCGATAGTAGCACGCAGCCGGAATTGGTCAACCGAAGGCCGGCCAGGTCAAGACGCGCGCGACCCCGGCGAGCCGCGGCGCGGTGGGGCGCGATCGTGATCGCGGCGGGTCTAGCCCTTGGCGGCAAGCTCCGCCTGGGCCTTGGCCCAGTCGGCCTTGAAGCCAGCGATGCCCTTGTCGGTCAGGGGGTGCTTGAGCATCTGCTGGAAGACCTTGAAGGGAATGGTGGCCACACCGGCCCCGGCCATGGCACCATCGACGACGTGCCGCGGTGTGCGCGTCGAGGCCACGATGATCTCCGCCTCGAGGCCGTGGATCTCGAGGATGGCGGCCAGCTCGCGGACCATGTCCATGCCCTCCTGGCCGATGTCGTCGAGTCGACCGACGAAGGGGGACAGGTAGGTGGCGCCGGCCTTGGCCGCGAGCAGACCCTGAGCCGAGCTGAAGATGAGCGTGCAGTTGGTCTTGATGCCCTCTTCGGCGAAGGTCGAGATGGCCATCAGGCCCGTCTCGGTCATGGGCACCTTGACGATGATGTTGGGCGCGATCTTGGCGAACGCCCGACCCTCGCGCAGCATGCCCTCGAGGTCGTCGGCGATGACCTCGGCACTGACCGGACCGGAGGTGATGCCGGCGATCTCCTCGAGCACCTCCTCGTAGGTCCCGCCGCCGGCCTTGGCGAACAGGGTCGGGTTGGTGGTCACGCCGTCGAGCACGCCCCAGCTATGGACGACGCGGATCTCATCGATGACAGCGGTATCCAGGAAGAACTTCATGCGGGACGGACTCCTCGAGCGAGATTGCTGCAGGGGGCGAGTGTGACCTCATTGTACGGTCCCGCCGTGCAGCGCGACGCTGGCCCCAGGGAAGCAGGGCCCGTATCGTGTTAGTCACCACCAGACGCTGCGGTGCGGATCAACGCCAGCGACAGCAGGAGGCCAGATATGGATCCCCAAGGCAAGGTAGCCATCGTCACCGGCGCGACACGGGGGATGGGACGAGCCATCTCGTCGCGCCTCGCCGAAGCCGGCGCGAAGGTCGTGCTCGTGGCCCGTGACGAGGCCGATCTGGCGAGGGCGGAGGCCGCTATCGCAGAAGGAGGCGGCGAGGCCATGGCCATCGCCACGGACGTCACCGAGCGGACCTCGGTCGAGGCCATGGTCGCCGCCGTGATCGCTCGCTACGGGCGCATCGACCTGCTCGTTAACTGCGCATTCTGGGGGCCGCCCGGCAGCCTTGAGCAGACCGACGAACCGTTCTGGGACCGCACCCTCGACACCACGCTCAAGGGCCCGTACCTGTGTGCCCGTGCCGTGCATCCGACGATGCGCGTCCAGGGCGCCGGCACGATCATCAACATCGGCTCGCTCGCGGGCAAGGTCGGCGAGGACAAGCGCACCGCCTACTGCGCGGCCAAGTGGGGACTGGAAGGGCTGACCGCAGCGCTGCAGGTCGAGCTGCACCCGCAGAACATCCGCGTCCACCTCATCTCCCCGGGCGCGACCGACACCTCGTTCTGGAGCCAGAACGCACCTGGTCTGAGCAGCGATCAGCTGGAGCGCTTCATCCCGCCCGGGGTCGTGGCCGAGGCCGTGATGTGGGTGCTGAGCACGCCGCAAGCGGTGCACATCCCGGACATCCCCATCCACAACTACCGCAACCCGTTCGAGGGCAAGGGCTCCCCGTTCGAGTCGTGACGCTCTCAGGCAGGCGCCGGGAGCCGCACCTCAGCCGCCGTCGACCACCGCGGCCTCGCTCCGGACGAAGCTTGATTCCGCGATGGCGGCGGCCACGAAGCCGGCGAACAGGGGGTGCGGCTTCTCCGGGCGGCTCTTGAACTCGGGGTGGAACTGGCTAGCCACGAACCAGGGGTGGTCGCGCAGCTCGATGATCTCGACGAGCCGTCCATCGGGCGACTGACCGGCAAGGTCCATGCCTGCGCCCTCGAGCGCCTCGCGGTAGCGGTTGCTGACCTCGAAACGGTGGCGGTGCCGCTCGTAGATGAGCTCGGCGTCGTCGTAGGCTCGGGCGACCTTGGTACCGGGCTGCAGCCTGGCTGGATAGAGGCCCAGGCGCATGGTGCCACCCTTCTCCTCCATGTCGCGCTGATCGGGCATATAGTCGATGACCGGCGCCTCGGTGAAGAGGTCGAACTCCGTGGAGTTGGCGTCCTCGGCGCCGAGCACGCCGCGGCTGAACTCGATGACGCCGCACTGCAGGCCCAGGCACAGGCCCAGGTAGGGCACCTGCTCCTGCCGAGCGTAGCGCGCCGCCAGCAGCTTGCCCTCGATGCCACGATGGCCGAAGCCGCCGGGTACGACGATGCCGGCCGCGCCAGCCAGCTCGGCTTCGTAGTTGTCCTCGGTCAGCGCCTCGGAATCGACCCAGCGCACCCTGATGTCGTGCTCTTGCGCCCAGCCGGCGTGGTCGAGGGCGGCGGTCACCGACATGTACGCGTCGGGCAGCGCGATGTACTTGCCCACCAGCGCGATCTCCAGCTCGGGCTTGGGTCGCTTGATGCGCCCCACCAGCGATCGCCACCCGTCGAGCTCCGGAGCATGGACCTGGTCCTCGAGATGCAGCAGGCGGACCACGAGGTCACCGAGACCCCAGTCCTCGAACTGCAGCGGGACCTCGTAGATGGTCTCGGCTGTGGGCGCGGGCACCACCGCGTCCACGTTGACGTCACAGAACAGCGCGATCTTCTCGCGCAGCTCGTCGTCGACATCGTGGTCGCTGCGGGCCACGATGATGTCTGGCTGGATGCCGATGCTGCGCAGCTCCTTGACCGAGTGCTGCGTGGGCTTCGTCTTGAGCTCACCGGTCGCGGCCAGGGCGGGCAGCAGCGTGACGTGCACGTAGAGCACGTTGTCACGCCCGACGTCCTTGCGCATCTGGCGGATGGCTTCGAGGAACGGCAGTGACTCGATGTCACCGACCGTGCCGCCGACCTCGACGATGACGACATCGGCAGAGCCATCACGCGCCACGCGGCTGATGCGCTCCTTGATCTCGTTGGTGATGTGCGGGATGACCTGCACGGTGCCGCCGAGGAAGTCGCCGCGGCGCTCCTTGGCGATGACCGACTGGTAGATACGTCCGGTGGTGACGTTGGCCAGCTGGCTCAGGTTCTCGTCGATGAAGCGCTCGTAGTGGCCGAGGTCGAGGTCGGTCTCAGCGCCGTCGTCGGTGACGAAGACCTCGCCGTGCTGATACGGCGACATGGTGCCCGGATCCACGTTCACATACGGATCGAGCTTCATGATGGAGACAGCAAGGCCGCGGCTCTTGAGCAGCCGACCGATGGACGCTGCGGTGATGCCCTTGCCCAACGACGACGTGACCCCGCCGGTCACGAAGACATACTTCGCCACGGGACTCCTCGAGTGGGGGTGGTTTTCACGATGCTACCGAATCCGGGGGCGCGGCGCGTGCCGGCCCCCGAAGACGGTGCAAGGAGGACTCCCATCAGGCCTCGCCAGCGTCCGCGACCCGGAAGCCGGCCAGGTCCTCGAGCACGGTGACCAGGCCGGAGTGGTCGTAGTCGCCGCGGCCGTGGGCATCGGCCGCACGCATGAGCTGCTCGACCCCGGCCGCGGCGGGCAGGGCCACCCCGGTCTCCCGCGCCAGCTCCAGCGCGTTCTTGAGGTCCTTGAGGTGCAGGCGGATGCGGAAACCCGGGTCGAACGTGCCCGACAGGAAGTTGTCGCGGCGCATCTCCAGCACCTTCGTGGCGGCCAGGCCGCCCTGCAGCACATCGGCGATGCGAGACGGGTCGACGCCGGCCTTGGCGCCGAGCACGAGGGCCTCGGAGACGGCCTCGATGACGACGCCGACCACGACCTGGTTGCAGACCTTGACGACCTGGCCGGCCCCGGCCGGACCGCAGTGGACGATGGTCGCACCCATGACCTCGAGGATGGGCCGGGCACGTTCGAAGGCCGGCTCGGCCCCGCCGACCATGATCGAGAGCGTGCCCGCGATGGCACCCTTGTCGCCGCCGCTGACGGGGGCATCGAGGGCCTCGGCACCGGCGGCCGTCGCTCGTCCGGCCAGCTCCCGGGCGGTGCCGGGCGCGATGGAGCTCATGTCGATGGTCAGCCAGCCCTCGCGCAGCGCCTCGTATGCGCCGTCGGGACCGAGGTAGACCTCCTGCACCTGCGGCGAGTCCGGGAGCATGGTGATGAGCACGTCGGTGTCCGCGGCGACCCCTGCCGGGGATGTGCCCGCCGTCGCGCCTTCGGCCACCAGCTCATCGATGGCCGCGGTCGACGATGTCGAGCACGGTCAGCTCGTAGCCGGCGGCCATGAGGTTGCGGGCCATGGGCCGGCCCATGATCCCGAGGCCGATGAAGCCGATGCTCGGCGTGGTGCTGTCAGTCATCAGTCGGACTCCATGTCTTCAGGGCGGATGTTGTCGACCTGGCCGTAGATCCACAGGATCTCCACGCGGCCGCCCGGCTCCCACTCGAACACGTGCCATTCGAGGGCGGGTGTGTTGACCACCACGCCGGCCTCCAGGTCGACGCGATTGGGCAGGTCCTCGGGCCCCGGTCCCCAGCGCACCCAGGCGCGCTCGGCCTCGAGCACGTAGACGGTCTCCTCGGCGTGGTGGTGCGGTTCCATGGAGCCGAACTCGTCGGCATAGAGGGCCGTGCCCACGGTCATCTCCTCGCTCTCGAGCGCGGAGTTGCGGCCTACGAAGCGACGCAGCCCTCGACCGGGCAAAGCGTCGATGGGGATATCGGCATAGCGAACAGCTCTCAAGTCGGTCCTCCTCGGGTATCTCTCATGCGTTGCGGATCAGAGTGCGTAGCTCACCGCTGTGACCCTCAGCCGGCGAAGGGCGTGATGGGCAGCCCGGCCAGTCCGGGATCGATGACGAAGAGGCCACCGGCCAGCGGCGCCTCCGCGAGCTGGGCCCGGCTGAGGCCGTCCCTGGCGCTGGTGACGTACAGATGCGCCAGGTCGGGCCCCCCGAAGGCACAGCTGGTGGTGCGCGCAGCGGGCAGCTCGACGGTGCGCTCGAGCGCGCCCGACGGCGTGAAGCGGCGGACCGCCCAGCCGTCGTAGAAGGCCACCCACAGGCCGCCCTCGGCGTCGACGGTCATGCCGTCGGGGATGCCCAAGGCCTCGTCGAACTCGATGAACGGCCGGCGACCGACCGCGCTCCCGCTGCTGAGCTCGAAATCGAAGACGTCCATGCGCTGCGTGGCGGTGTCGATGTAGTACATCAACGAGCCGTCCGGGCTCCACTCGATGCCGTTGGAGATGGTCACCGGACGAGCGACGGTGGCGACCTCGCCGTCGGCACCGATGCGATAGAACGCCCCGGCATCGGGGCGCGCGTCGAGCGCCATGGTGCCGCCCCACAGCCGGCCGAGTCGGTCGGTCTTGACATCGTTGAGACGCGTGTCCTCGTCGCCCGCCTCGATGGAGACGAGCAGCCTGGGCTCGCCCTCGTCGGAGTCGGTCACGTACACGCCATCCTGAAGGCACAGCGCCAGACCGCCCGAGGCGCGGGGCAGCACGGAACCGGCCATCTGCTCGAGCGAGCGCGTCCACATCGCCCCACTGGCCGGGTCCAGGCGATGGATGCGCCGTCCGGCGATGTCGGTCCACAGCAACGAGGCACGAGCGCCATCCCAGACCGGCCCCTCCCCGATGAGGTCGCCAGCGTTGACCGCCAGCTCCCAATCTTGTTGACTAGCCATGGTCACTCCCCTCTCTCAGGCCCTCGGCCCACGCTTCCTCGAGGCGCAGGCACTCCACGCGTGACGCGAACTCGATGTTGTGCCAGTGGGCCACGGCCTCGTTCAAGGGCCTCCCGGCGACGGCGACCATGCCCTCGGGCGTGACCAGCAACAGGTGGCGCATGCCGTTCTGCTCGGCCAGCGCCCGGGCCCGGGCGATAGAAACGGCGAGGTCCGGTCCCGCGAGCGCATCGGGCGCGACGAGGTGAGCACCCACGTCCGGCACGCCGCGCTTGCGCATCATGCTCGTCGGTGGTGGTGGATCGAGACCCTCGAGCAGCAGCGCGCGGAGGTGGCGCGACCATCCACTGATGGCGCATTCGGCTTCCGGCGCAGCCCCCAGGAGGGCCTGGTGGAGAGCCTGTGTGTCGGTCTCCGCGGCGCCCCGCATCAGCGCTGCCTGCGTGCCATAGAGCAGGACCTCGAGCGCGTCGTCCTGGTCGAGATAGCGGATGCCGGCCGGCGTGCGGCAGCTGATGGTGATGCCGTCGAGCGTGGCGAACTCGTCCTCGAACAGGCGTCCGAAGGCGGCCGCCAGGGCGGCCGTGGCGGTCATCGACGTGGTGCTCATGCGCCCACTCCAGCGGCGGCCGGGCGCAGCCGGGCGCGCAGGCGTTCGAACTCGAGGCGCTGGCGGAAGACATCGGCAGCGCGCAGGTTGGCAGGCACATCCCGCGCTACGCAGAAGATGCCGTGACCGGGGGAGATGGAGAGCGCGCCTTCCGCCCGCTCGACCCCGCCGAGCAGCTCCACCACGCGAGCATCGTGCGGCTCGGTCTGGGCCGGCAGGTCGGCCTCCAGCACGACCACGGCGGCTCCGTACGGGTCGGTGCTGGCGGTGACCACGCCGGGCGCCCAGCGGCCGGAGGCGGCCGCGCCAAGCGCCTCGGCAAGGTGCAGGTGGAACACCGCAGCCCACCTCCGGATAGGCCCGGTAGAGCCGCAGGTGCAAGCGGATCTCGCGCGCAGATCATGGCCGGGTCGCCGACCAGCACGTTGCCTTCGAGGTCCTGCACGAGCATGTCCTCAGCCCCCAGGCGCCAGCCGGTGTTCTCCGAGGCCTTGGTCGGCGTCACCACCGCGACGTCGCCGCTACGCAGGCTCATGTTGCCGCCCTGCAGCTCCGTCATGCGGCGCTCATAGAGCATGCCGGCGACGCGCGCCAGCACCTCCCGTTCGGTCTCGTACGCTCCATCGTTCATCGCTCGTTCACCCCCGTGTCTCTCGGTCGCTGTGAGGCTGCATCGTTGGTGTCATGGTCCGTGTGATGGGGTTGGGGAACAGCTCGCACGCAGCTGAGGCGCTGAGGCCACGCACGGCCATGGCCGCCAGGCGCAGGGCGCCCAGGCCCGCAGCCTCGTCGCTCGCGAGCGTCACCAGCGGGCGGCCCAGGATGTTGGCCTTCAGCTGCAGCACCGCGTCGTGGGCCGCGCCGCCACCGACCACCGCGATGGGGCTCGACGGCAGGCCCAGGCCGGCCCAGGCGTCGATGCAGCGCGCGAGCACCTGCGCTGCCGTCTCGAGCAGCGCCCCGATCACGTCACGGCGGTCCTCTCCCCGGGCCAACGCGTCGCGTATGGCGCCCTCGTCCAAAGCCAGCGATCGTCCGGGCGGCACGTCCGAAACGCCGTCGAGCAAGGCGTCCAGGCCGCGGCGGTCGCCCGCCGCGGCCGTCCCCAGCAAGGCCCCGATGGGCACGCGCGTCATGGTGATGTAGCGACCGGGGAACAGGTAGGCGTGCACGATGGCATCAGCCGCAGCAGCGACGTGGCGTACCTCCGCCAGGCTCCCCGCGCCGGCCAGGTGCTCATACGTGCCCACGATGTTGACGAGACCCGAACGGTCCGGACCGTCAGCACCAAAGAGCGAGCAGCAGTTGTCCATACCGCCCATGACCGCTACCGCGCCAGCTGCCAGCCCCAGCCGCTCGACGGCGACCGGGTGGATGGGAAACGTGGCAGTGGGTGCCTCGATGGGCGGCAGGACGTCCGGGGCAGGCCGGCCGCGCCCAGGATGGGCTCACTCCAGGTGTTCGTCTCGAGGTCCATGAGCATCGACCGCGAAGCCCATGATCGGTCCTCGGCATCCACCCCACAGAGCTCCTGCAGGGCATAGCCCCGCAGCGAACGGTATCGACCGAGCGGACCCATGACCTCGGGATGCTCGCGCCGCCACCACAGGACGTGCCACAGGAACGAGGCCACGCTGGGATCCGAGCCGGTGCGCAGGAAGAGCTCGGCAGCATCCATGTCGAGGCCAACGGCAGGGCCCGGTCCGCGGGCGGGACGCTCGTCGGCGGGCGACAGGGCGGGGCCAAGCGGCCGGCCATCGTCATCGAGCGGCACCATCGCCGTACCCAGGCACGAGAAGACGATGGTCTCGATGCGCTCGTCGGGATGGGCCCCTGAAAGGCCCGCTACCAGGCCCTCCATGGCCCCCAGGACCGCGTCGGCCGGATAGGACAGCTCACCGGGCTCGGTGGTCTGCCGCGGCGTGTTCGTGCTGCGGATGGCGATGAGCCGACCGTCCCAGCCTGCCAGCAGCGCCTTGATGCGCGAAGAGCCGATATCGAGCGCGAGGAGGCTCACTCGGGGTCACTGGCCACGGACTCGAGGAGCTTGGCCGTGGCCTGGTCCATGTGCTCATCCATGACCGCCCGGGCGAGTTCGATATCACCGGCCCGCACCGCCTCGAGGATGCGTTCGTGGTAATGCAACGCCAGCCGGGCGATGCCGGGTACGCGGAGAGTGAGAAGGCGGACCTCGATCATGATCTCGACCAGGGAATCCAGGACGATGACGAAGAGTTCGTTCTGTGTCGCCCGAGCCAGCGCGGCATGGAACTCCACGTCGCTCTTGATGTAGACCTCCGGCGCATCGACGTGCTCGCGCATCTCGTCGAGGATTGCTTCAAGTGCGTCGATGTCGGCTTGTGTGCGACGCGCAGCAGCCAGAGCCGCGATCTCGTTCTCGATGATGTGGCGCACCTCGCTGACCTTCTCCACACCGGCATCGCCCGCCTGCATCATCAGCAGCAGCTTCATCGACTCCCCCGCCGATTCCGGCGAGGGGGCGCGTACCACCGTGCCCCGGCCGACGTTGACGTCGACCAGCTGCTTGGCGGCCAGGGCCCTGACCGCCTCGCGTACGACCGTGCGGCTGACACCGAACTGGGCCGCCAGCTCCCGCTCCGAGGGCAGCCGATCGCCTGCCTCCAGGCGGCTCCCGACGATGAGACGCTCAAGCTCCCGCTCGACGCGCTGGGCCAGCGTGGCTTCCCGCGTCAGCTGCGGAACCAGCCGGTCGATGGTCACGACGCGGCGCCACCCCCTTTCGAAGCCTGCGCAGGCGGCGTTTGCCCGGCGGGCGTACCTCCGGCAGGCGTTCCCCCAGCCGCTGCCGGTGAAGCCGGTCCTCCCGGCTCCGAGTCGTCATCGGCCACCGGTGCACGGAAGCGCGAGCGCTGGGCGTCGATGAACATCGCGAAGAGGATGATCAGGCCCTTGATGACATCGATGACGAAGACATCGACTCGCATCAGGTTGAGCCCGCGGTCGATGGTCGAGAGCAGCAGCACACCACCGAGCACGCCGAGCATGGTGCCGCGCCCACCCTGCAGGCTGACACCACCGATGACGGCCGCGGCGAAGACGGTGAAGATGAAGCCCTCGCCCAGATTCACCTGCACCGAGGCCACGCGCCCGGCCAGCATCATGCCGGCCAGGGCGGCCAGGAAGCCGCTGATCATGTACACCTGGCGAATGCGGCGGTTGGCGTCGATACCGGAGGCGATGGCCGCCGTGCGATTGCCCCCGACGGCGTAGATGTCGCGTCCGAACTTGCGGTAGGCGAGCACGATGTGTCCGACGAGGAAGACCAGCAGCATGGCCAATACGGCGACCGGGAGGTTGCCCAGCCACGGCACCGCGAAGGTCTCGTGGCCCAGCCAGTAGAAGATGTCCGAGCCCTCGAAGCCGATGGCGTTGACGGAGTTGCCCTGCGTGAAGGCCAGCATCAGGCCGCGCAGGATGAGCAGCAGGGCCAGGGTCACGATGAAGTTGTTCATGCGCCCATAGGTGATGAGCGATCCTGCGATGTAGCCGATGCCGATGCCCATGACCAGGATGACGACGACGGAAAGGATGGGCGGGATGCCCAGCCCGCCGCCGAAGTAGGGCGCCATGGCGGGCACCATGATCCACAGGCCGACCAGGGCAGCCAGGCCCAACGTGGACTCCTGCGACAGGTCGAAGTTGCCGGTGATGAGCACGAACGACTGGCCCACCACGACGACGCCCAGGACGGCGGCGGCCGAGAGGATATTGACGATGTTGATGGGCGTGAGGAACTTGTCCGACCCGATCACGAAGAAGACGAAGACCCCGAACAGGATGATCCAGATGAGGTTGTCCAGGATGGTCGGAGCGTACCTACGCCACTGCATGTGAAGCCTCCCCGGCGCCGCCCTCGATGGCGTCCAGAAGCGCGGCTGGAGTCATCTCGTCTCTGGCCCTTGATGAACTCACGGGCGATCTGCCCGCGGTAGAAGACGACGATCCGGTCGCACGTGTCGATGAGCTCCATCAGCTCGTCTGAGACGATGGCCACCGCCACCCCCTGGGCGGCGAGCTCGTCGACGATGCGCAGGATCTCTACCTTGGCTTGCACGTCCACACCCTGGGTGGGCTCGTCAAGCAACAGGACCTTGGGTTCGGTAGCGGCCAGCTTGGCCACCACCACCTTCTGCTGGTTGCCACCGCTGAGGTTCTCGACGTTGGTGGCCGGGCTCGGCGTCTTGATGCCAAGCGTATCGATATAGCCGTCGACGACGGACGTCTCCCTGGCCCCGTCGATCATGCCCATCCAGTGCGTCAGGCGGCCGATGACCGACATGGTGATGTTGTTGCTGACGCTGCGGATGGCCACGATGCCGAGCCCATGACGGTCACGCGGCAGGTAGGCCAGACCCTGTTCGAGGGCGTGGCTGGGAGCATCAGGGTGGTACGGCTTGCCGCCGAGGCTGACCTCACCATCGCCCATCGGCTCGAGCGCGTAGAGGCCCTGGGCCAGCTGCCCCGGACCGCTGCCTTCGAGTCCGGTCAAGCCCACGACCTCACCCGTGTGCAGCGTGAGGTCGATGTTCTCGTACGCCCGCGCCCGGGTGAGTCCCTTGATCTCCAGGACGGGTTCGCCGATGGTCTCGCGCATCTCGCGCCGGTAGCGCTCCACGGTCGTGCCGCTGATCATGCGGATGAGGTCCTGCTGGGTCAGCTCGCCGACCGGCACGGTGTCGACCTCGCGGCCGTTGCGCAGCACGGTCACGCGATCGGCGATCTCGAAGACCTCTTCGAGGTAGTGGCTGATGTAGATGAAGGCCGCGCCGGCTTCGCGCTGGCGGCGCACGAAGTCGAAGAGCAGTGCCACTTCGTGCTTTGGCAGCGGCGCGGTGGGCTCGTCGAGGATGATGACGCTGGCGTCGGCGAAGAGAGCCCGGGCGATCTCGATGAGCTGGCGCTCAGCGACCGTCATGTCCTCCATGCGCTTGCGTACGTCGATGTCCAGACCCACGCGGTCAAGGCGCTCAGCGGCCTCGCGTCGCAGTCCCTTCCAGTCCACGAAGCCGCCTCGCCCGGTGGGCATCTGGCCCATGAACAGGTTCTCCGCGACCGACAGGCCGGGCACGAAGCGCGCGTGCTGGGCCACGATGGAGATGCCCGCCTCCTGACTGCGTGCCGTGGACATGTGCTCGATGGCCTCTCCGCGCACGCGGATGATCCCCGAGTCCGGCGGATACAAGCCCGTGAGGATGCTCATGAGCGTCGACTTGCCTGCGCCGTTCTTGCCCACGAGCGCGTGGATCTCTCCCTTGCGCACTTCGAAGGAGACGTCGTCCAGTGCGCGCACGCCCGGGAACGTCTTGGTGATGCCGGTCATCTCGACGACATTGCCGCCGTTGACCTGTTCCATCGCTGCCTACCCCGCCAACCGTCGTGCGCAAGGGCGCCCCGCTGTGGCGGGGCGCCCCGCACGCACTAGCTCACATGGTCAGGTGAGAGCCTGTTCGGCTACTCGCCCCCGGCTGCCATGGCAGCCTCGACGTTGCCCCAGAGGCGCTCGTCGTCGACGTTGTCCGGGCCCACCGAGGTGGTGGACAGGAACAGCTGCGGGCCGATCTCGCTGTCCTCGATGCGGGCCGGCGACCAGAGGGCGCCCTCCTGCTCGAGGGTCTGCGGCTCGATCGTCTCACCAGCCAGTTCCTTCTCGATGAAGTCGACCGCGACCACGCCGAAATCGGGGATGGGCTGGTTGGAGGCCTGGTCCGAGTTGCCGGCACGGATGGCATCGAGTGCCTGCAGACAGGCATCCACGCCGGCCAGGAAGATGTGGCCATCTTCGCCGCGCGGCACGAGCTTGTTCAGCTCGCTGAGCACCTGGATGCGTGCCCGGCGTGTAGACACAGTCGGAGTGGTAGTAGATGGCGTCGACATCCTCGGCGGAGACGACGTCACGGACGATATCGACGCCCTTCTCGGCCTCCCAGTCGCCGATCTTGGTGATGAGGTCGATACCCTCGTTGGCGGTGACCACGTCCTGGAAGCCGCCGCCGCGCAGCTGCGCCACGTTCTGGGCCATGTTGCCGGTGATCTCGAGCACGGTGCCCTTGGGCTCGCCGTACTTCTCGGTCAGGTAGGCCACGATTGCCTCACCCGACTGCTGGCCGGCGAGGTAGTTGTCGCTGAGCACTGTCATGTTGATCTCGCAACCGGTCGGTGCCCGGTCGATGGTGTAGAAGGGGATGCCTGCATCCTTGGCGTTCTGCACCGCCACACAGATGCCGGCACTGTCGTCCGGGACAGCCACGATGGCGTCGACGCCCTGGGCGATGTAGTCGTTGATGTCGTTGAGCTGTTTCTGCGCGTCCCCGTCAGAGGTGACCGTCAGAACCTCCCAGCCCTTGGCCTCGGCGCCATTGACCAGGCCCTGCTGGATCTGCAGCTGCGCGCCGACGAGGCTGGGTGCGACATAGCCGATGACGACCTCGTCCTGCGCCTGGACCGTAGCGGCACCGAGAGCACCGACAAGCAAGGCGGTCGATGCCGCGATAGCGATGGTCTTCCTCAAGTCCTTCACGTCCTTTCTGCGCCATCCTGTGGCGCGATACGTCACGTGGGGCCTCCACCGGGCCCACCCCCAGCGAAGCTCTCTGCTCCCTTGGATCATCTGCTCAGCAACGGGTCAGCTCGCTCTGCCCTCCTCTCGATGCGCCAGGCTCACGTACGTGCATGGCTGTCTCGCAACGGTGTGGTGATCGTAGCTAGGTGCGGCTCTCAGGGTCGCGCGCGTCGTCAGGTCGGCTCCATCGGCCGCCAAGGTCCGGCGTCGGCGATGCTCCACGACCCCTCCTGTCGATGCTCCCTCTCCGGTGGCTGTGGGCCCCGGACATCTCGCGTGTGGTCTGGTGGCATACCACCATACCGGGAGGTCCCCTGTCAACCCGGCCCGCCGATCAGGCGGCCCCCTCGGTGCGCGCCGTCCGGATCATCTCGAGGACCGCGTCCCAGCCGGCGATGAACATGTCGCGGAAATGCTGTACCGGGCCGAACGACTCGAAGTCCTTCGTGGCCAGCCCATCGGGATCGAGGGCCTGGCGCATCTCCGGGAAGGCTTCGAGGAGCAGCCCGAGCACGGCGGGGTCGACCGGGTCGGTCACGCTCAGCGCGGCGGGTGAGTCGGCCTCGATGAGCTCGGCGGCGGTGGACCAGTTGATGGTGGCGGCCATGCCCCCGCCGATCGAGACCGCTGAAGTCGAGCTCGGTGCGGGCGCCACCGTAGAGCAGCGTGACCGGGTACTCCCGCTCGCGCACGACGTCATAGCAGGCTCGCGAGACGGTGACGCCGGCCATCTCCATGGCCTCGGTCGGGACATCGAGCTCATCGTGGACCGCGAGCTTCTTGAGGTGGTCGCCGAGGATGCCGGTGATGGGGCTCATGAAGAAGGGCGGGCGCACGCCGGTACGCTCGGTGACGGACAGCCAGCGCTCACAGGTCTCGATGACCTGGGCGACGCTGAAGACCTCGGTGACGATGACCGCGGACCCCTCCGCGACGAGCCCCTCGAGCGCCTCGAAGCCGGGTGCGGTGGCCGGGGATCTTGGGCGTCGCGTTGGGCCCGATGGTACGCGCTGCTCGTCCTTCCAGAAGGATGTTGGCGCCGTACGTGTCGGCCTCGGGTGCCCCCTGGATGGAGACGAAGCCCTCGCCGGCCGTCCGTGCGCTCGTAGAGCGGCCGGAAGCGCTCGCAGATGCGGCCCACCAGCTCGCGCTGCACGAGCTCGGCCACGACCTCGTCGTCGTCGCTGTCGCGCGAGGCACGCGCGCACGATGGGCAGGACCTCGCTGCGGGGCGCGCTTGACGAGGTTGCCGCCGTAGCCGGGGTTGGTGGTGCAGCCCATGGCGCCATGGACGAGCGCCAGGTCCATCTCCTCGATGGTCGGGTTGTTGACCCAGAACCGCGAGCCGGTCTCGCCTGCGCACCCGCTCGAAGTAGTGATCGCCCATGGACCTCCCCTCACACGCCCCTGTGATCCCGTGCTATCGGTCCGATGGTATGCCACCTGTCCAGTGGAGGGTCCATGGCCACAGCGCATACCTCTAGCCCGCCTCCGCCCCGACCGCGACGAGCACCTTGGGTCGCGCCCGACCGGGCTCCTTCGACCGTCGCCAGCGCAGCCTCGACCTCATCGAACGGGTAGACACGGTCGATGAGCAACTCTGGCTTGACCTCGCCGGAGGCGATGGCCGCCAGACCGTGAGGATACTGCCCGGGGCCGTTGAGCACGCCCTTGATGGTGATGTCGTTGACCGCGACTGGCCCCGGCGTCGATCTCCACGGGCACGGTGGGCACGCCCAGCAGCGCCACGCGTCCACCGGGCGCAGCGTGCGCCAGCGCGGCCTGCACGCCGCTCGGCGTCCCGGCCGCCTCGAGCACGACGTCGAACTTCTCCACGGCGGCCCGGCTACCGGCCAGCCAGGGGATGGCGCCGGTCGCCTCGACGGTGGCCACGCGAACATCGCTGCGCAGCAGCACGTGGGTGCGGATGCCGCGCGCGGAGAGGATCATGGCACCGGCCAGGCCGAGCGTGGCGGAACCCACGATGAGCACCTCCTCCCCGGCTGTGGGAGCGGTTCGCTTGATGCCCTCGAGCGTCGTGACCATGGGCTCCACGAGCGCGGCATCGCGCATGGCCACGCCGTCGGGGATGGGCAGCAGGTACGTCGTCGGCACCGCCACCGACCGTGGCCATGGCGCCGTCGAGCCCGTTGCGCACGCCGATCTCGCGACGCTCGACACAGCGCACCACCAGGCCGGCCCCGCAGAGCTCGCAGCCGTCGCGACCGCAGTCGATGATGGGATCGAGGATGACGCGCGTGCCCGCGGCCAGCTCGTCGGTCGGCTGCAGCAGCGTGCCCGACCACTCGTGGCCGGGCTGCAGCGGGTATGCAGCGAAGCCCTGGTGCAGGTAGGGCATGCTGCCGTCGAAGAGGTCGAGGTCGGTGCCGCACAGGCCGACGTAGGACGGTGCGGCCAGCACGCATCCCGGGCGGCACCTCAGGAAGCGGCTTCTCGACGATCTCGAACCGGTCGGGCGCCGTGATGTGGACGGCACGGACCGTCTGCGGCAAGCTCATCGGACGGTGTGGCCACCATCGACCACGAGCACGTGGCCGCTGACCAGCGCACCCGCTTCCGAAGCGAGGTAGATGGCCGCACCGGCCACGTCCTCGGGGGTGCCCATGCGACCGAGCGGGATGTTGTCGAGGAAGAACTCCGCCAGGGCTGGGTCCTCCTCCATCTTCTGCTCGATGAGCGCCGTCTTGACGTGGGTGGGGGCGATGGCGTTGACGCGGATGCCGTGAGGCGCCCACTCGATGGCCAGCGTGCGCGTGAGCGCGTTGAGGGCGCCTTTCGTCGCGGCGTAGTTGGCGTTGCCGGTGGTGATGCCCACGATGCTGGTGATCGAGGAGGTGTTGATGATGCTGCCCTTGATGCCGCGCTCGATCATGTGCTTGCCCACGGCCTGGTCCATGTACCAGGCCCCAGAGAGGTTGACGTCGAGCACGCGGTGCCATTGCTCGAGCGTCATCTCCTCGGCCGGCGCACGGTCGCCGATGCCGGCGTTGGAGAAGAGCACGTGGATGTCCCCGAGCTCCTCGACGGTGCTGGCCACGGCGGCGACCACCTGCTCGTGATCGGCCACGTCACAGCGCACCGCGATGGCTTCGCCACCGGCCGCGCGGATACCCGCCGCGACCGCGGCCGCCGCGTCTTCATCGATGTCGACCACCGACACCCGGGCCCCGTACTGGGCGAAGCCCTCGGCCACGGCCAGGCCCAGGCCCGAGCCGCCGCCCGTGACCAGGGCGGTCTTGCCGGCCAGCGAGAAGAAGTCGGTCAGATCACGAGTCTTCACTGGGCGTCCCCTCCTCGATGCAGCGCGCTCGCGCTCGATCATCGTGCGCCACGATGTCCCGGTTGGGTCCGGTGATGTGCTCGTCGACCGCCAGCGACGACCCGGTAGGCATCGCCCGCTGCGCAGCACGGTCAGCAGGTCGCGGTGACGCTGCACCACGACCTCGGGCGTGCGGCTGGTAGAGGTCGCTGTAGAACAGCAGGCGCCGGCTGTGGACGCTGGATGGCCGCCAGGTGCTCGATGAGCAGGTCGTGCCCCGACAGCGCCGAGAGCGCGGTGTGGAAGTCCATGTCGGCGGCGACCATGCCGGGCACGTCGCCGGCGTCCGCGGCCCGGGCGATGGCCTCGACACGCTCGGCCAGCATGCGCAGGGCCGCCTCGTCGAGACGCGCCCCGCTCGACCGCCAGCTGCGCCGCGAACGACTCGAGGGCCGCGCGCAGCGTGTAGATCTCCTCGGCGTCCCTGGCGGTCAGGGTCGAGACGACCGCGCCCCGGTGCGGGCTGCGCGTCACCAGCCCGAGGCTGCCCAGCTCCCGCAGCGCCTCGCGCACGGTGCCCGCGCGAGGTGCCCAGCTCCTCGGACAGCCGCGCCTCGATGAGCGGCTGCCCCGGCGCGTAGGCGCCGCGGATGATGGCGTCACGGATGTGCGCCACCACGGCGTCGGTGAGGCTCGGTGGCCGGTCGAGCGGTCCGCTGCTCCATACCTGGGCTCCCCGGCTGCGTGCCGACGCTGTCGGCTGGTTGTCGGATTGTACTACAGTCGGACAGCCCGGTGGCAGTGATCGCCGACCAGAAGGCGATCGCGAGCCACGCGAAGCGGGAGCGGCTGATGACGGCGAAGCTCAGGTTCTTCGGCACCGCGGGATACGAGCTCATCACCGAGGACGGCGTGCGGGTGGTCATCGACCCGTACATGGACTCGAACCCGGCCTGCCCGCTGAGCTGGCGCGGACCTCGACCCGGTCGACCTCGTGCTTGTCACCCACGCCGCCTTCGACCACATGGGTGAGGCCGCGGAGATCCTCAAGCGCGACAGGTGCCCGGTCATCTGCGCCAAGGACGTGGCCCACAACCTGACCACGGTCCACGGCGTCGACCCGGACCAGATCCGCGTGACCATCTGGGGCATCCCCATGGAGGTCGCCGACGTGCCGCGTGCACCCCGTGGAGAGCCACCACTGGTCCTTCTC
Organism: uncultured Chloroflexia bacterium; assembly: GCA_963705425.1. GTDB lineage: Bacteria > Chloroflexota > Limnocylindria > Limnocylindrales > CSP1-4 > JAFMJV01. The sequence continues at coordinate 266,928 of CAVPJO010000009.1, forward strand.
GGTGACGCCCTCGGGTGAGCTGCTGTCCGGGCCCGGCCATGGGCTTCATGATCGATGCCGCACCGGGTGTGCGCGTGTACCACCAGGGCGACTCGGCCATCACCTACGACTTCCGGCTCTTCGGGCGAGCTCTACCGGCCCACCCACGGCCTCATGGTGGTGGCGCTGCCAGAGGACTCCCTCCCCCACTTCGAGGTCTACCGGGTGGCGAGGTGACCGTCCAGGAAGCCGTCCTGGCCAGCCAGTGGCTGGGCCTCCGTCACGTCATCGCCAGTCACTACCAGTAGCCCTCGCACCCGGACGTGCAGCGCTTCGTCCAGCTCATGGAGGCACACACGGCAGCCGGCGACTGGTCGCCGCAGGTCTCGCGCCTGGCAGCCGGGCGAGACCATCGAGCTGCAGCCCTGATCGGCCGACCGGCGAGGACCACGGAGGCCACGCATGAGACATCGCGTCACGTCCGACTGAGAACTGCGAGGCGGTCGAGGCCTTCGAGCGGGACGTCCTCGCGCCGCTGGAGGCACCGCCGGCACTGGACGCGAGCAGCTGCGCGAGATGTATCGGCGCATGCGCCTCATCCGCGAGTTCGACACGGTCGTCAAGGAGCTCTGGAAGCAGGACTTCATCTACGGCCTGGCGCACTCCTACGTCTGTGCCGAGGCCATCGCGGTCGGCGCCTGCACCGCGCTGCGAGCCGGCGACTACATCACCAGCACCCATCGCGGTCACGGCCACACCATCGCCAAGGGCGGCGACCCGCGCCGCATGATGGCCGAGCTGATGGGCCGCGCAGACGGCTACAACAAGGGCAAGGGCGGTTCCATGCACATCGCCGCGGTGGACATGGGCATGCTCGGCGCGACCGGCATCGTGGGCAGCGCCATGCCCATCGCGGTCGGCGCCGCGCTCACCGCCAAGACCCTGGGGCAGGACTTCGTGACCGTCTGCTTCCACGGCGACGGCGCCACCAACCAGGGTGTCTGGCACGAGTCCATCAACCTCGCCGCGGCCTGGGACCTGCCGGTCATCTTCCTCTGCGAGAACAACCAGTGGGCCATCAGCATGCCCTACGAGCAGGCCGCCAGGAACCCCACGGTCTCCGATCGCGCCATCGGCTACGGCATCCCCGGCGTCACCGTCGACGGCTTCAACGCCCTTCGCCGTCTACGACGCGGTGGCGGAGGCGGCCGAGCGGGCCCGGTCGGGTGGCGGGCCGACGCTCATCGAGGCCCGCTTCTACCGCTACATCGGGCATTTCGTGGCCGACGACGAGTCCTATCGCGACACCGAGTGCAACCGAGCAGTGGGAGCGCTTCGACCCCATCGCCCGGATGGCCAGCTACCTGGTCGAGTCAGGGCGGTCGTCGACAGCCTGCCTGGATCGAGGCGGCCGATGCCGCCGCGCGTGGCGGCGGTCGAGGATGCCATCGAGTTCGCCAAGGCCGCCCCCGAGCCCGAGCTCGACACGCTCTACGACGGCCTCTACTCGCGAGACTTCATGAGCCAGCAGGGGATCGGCCGATGACGACGCAGACGCCTCCCCCGGCGGCGGCCGCGGCGCCGGCCACCCGCCGCATGAACGTCAAGCGCGCCATCAACGAGACGCTGCGCGAGGAGATGCAGCGCGATCCCACCGTCATCATCCTCGGCTGCGACGTCGGCATCCGCGGCAACCCCTTCGGCGTCACCAAGGGCCTCTACGAGGAGTTCGGCGCCGCGCGCGTGCTCGACACGCCCATCTCGAGGCCGCCATCGTGGGCAGCTCGCTGGGTGCGGCGGCCACCGGCCTGCGGCCGATCGCCGAGATCCTCTTCAGCGACTGGATCACCATCGGCATGGACCAGCTGGTCAACCAGATCGCCAAGATCCGCTACATGTTCGGCGGCGCCATCAGCGTGCCGCTGGTCATCCGCGCGCCGGTCGGCGCCGGCGGCGGCCAGGCGGCGCAGCACTCGCCAGTCCTTCGAGAACTGGTTCAGCGCGGTCCCCGGCTTGCAGGTCGTCATGCCCTCCACGCCGGCCGACGTCAAGGGCCTGCTGCGCACGGCCATCCGCAGCGACGACCCGGTGCTCTTCTTCGAGCACAAGCGCGGCTACGAGATCAAGGGCGAGGTGCCCGACGGGGACTACACCATCCCCTTCGGCGCTGGCCGACGTCGTGCGCGAGGGACGCGACGTCACGGTCGTGGCCATGTCGATCATGCGCCACAAGGCCATGACCGTCGCCGAGGACACTCGCCGCCGAGGGCATCGAATGCGAGGTCATCGATCCGCGCACCATCTACCCCTTCGACTACGACACCGTGCTGGCATCGCTCGCGAAGACGCGGACGGCTGGTGGTCGTCCACGAGGCCAACCGGCGCAGCGGCATCGGTGGCGAGATCGTCTCCCAGGTCGCCGAACGAGGCTTCGACCTGCTCGAGGCGCCACCGCGCATCGTGGCCGGGCTGGACGTGCCCATGCCCTACAACCGCGCGCTCGAGGCCCTCGTCATCCCCGACGAGGCCCGCATCAAGGACGCCATCCTCGCGGTCGTGGGCCGCTGAGACGAAGGAGGTCGAGCAACCCATGGCAACGTTCTTCGCGCTCCCCAAGCTGGGCATGAACCAGGAGGAAGGCGAGGTCGTCTCCTGGCTCGTGGCGAGGGTGACGAGGTCACCGAGGGCCAGCCCATCGTCGAGGTCGAGACCGACAAGACCACCGTGGAGCTGGAGTCCACGGCCACCGGCGTGCATCGCCCGCATCCTCCACGGCGAGGGCGACATCGTGCCCATCAACGGCGTGCTCGCGGTCATCCTCGCCCCCGGCGAGGCACATGCCCGACGAGATCCCCGAGACCATCGTCTGAGCGCCCGAGGAGGGTGACCATGACCGCAGAGCCCGCCACCGCACCCGACCTGCATCCAGGTCGAGACTCACGCGACGAACGGCCTGGCGTCCACGCCCAAGCGCACGCTGGGCCTGGCCATCCTCAGCATCCAGACCATCCGCCGCTTCGAGAAGTGGCTGCTCGACAACGCCGACCTCGTGCACGGACCGCTCCACTCGAGCATCGGCCAGGAGGCCACCGCGACCGGCGCGGCGCTGGCCCTGCGCCAGACCGACTGGCTCACCTCGACCCATCGCGCGCACCACGACGTGGTCGCCAAGCTGCTGCTGTCGGCCACGCCCGAGGACTTCGACCCCTTCGCCGCCGACGCGGTGACCGAGGCCATGGCCGACCCGGTGCAGCGCACGCTGGCCGAGATCATGGGTCTCGAGCAGGGCCTCTGCCACGGCCGCGGCGGCTCGATGCACCTCTGGGACCGCGAGGGCGGCGTCATGACCAGCGCCATCGTCGGCGGCGGCATCCCGGCGGCCGGTGGCTATGCGCTGGCCTCCAAGCTGCGCGGCAGCGGTGACGTCGGCGTGGCCTCGTTCGGCGACGGCGCCACGCCAGATCGGCGCCTTCCACGAGAGCGGCGGCGCTGGCACGCGCCTGGGACCTGCCGCTCATCCTGCTGCTCGAGAACAACCAGTACTCGGTGGCGACCACGCTCCAGGAGACGGCCGGCTTCACGCGCAGCTGGCGCTGCGGGCGCGCGGCTACGACATGCCCGCCCTCGTCGTCGACGGCATGGACTCCATCGCCACCTGACGCGGCCATGGCCCAGGCTCGCGAGCACGCGGTCGCCAGCGGCCCGATCCTCGTCGAGGCGGTCACCTACCGCTACTACCACCAGAACGGTCCCCTTCCCGGCACCGCCTTCAAGTACCGCACCAAGGACGAGGAGCGCGAGTGGAAGGCGCAAGGACCCCGCGGTCGCCTGGCCGCGGCGGACTCGTCGAGGCCGGCCTCTTGAGCGCCGAGAGGTCGGCCACGTCCAGGGCCTGGCCAACGCCCTCGTGTCACGCTGCGTCGCGGCCCTGACCGTCGAGACCGAGGATGGACCGGCCATCCCGCCGGAGCTGTATCCGCCGATCGAGGACACGCTACCGCGGCATGCTCGGACCGGGCCTGCCGGAGCTGCCGCGCCGAGCGCCTCGACGCAGACGCCGGCTCCCGGCGGCGAGCCCATCACCTACACCGAGGCCATCCAGGGCGTCATCGGCCGCTCGCTGGAACGCGAGCCAGAGGCCTTCGTCCTCGGCGAGGAGGTCGGCCACCTCGGCGGCGGCGTCATGGGCCTGACCAAGGCGGCGGTGGCGCATCGCGCCCGAGCGGGTGCTCATCACGCCCATCTGCGAGAACGGCTTCAGCCGGCGCGGCCCTGGGTGCGGCTCTCGCGGGCATGCACCCGATCGTCGAGTTCATGTACCCCGACTTCACGCTCGAGGCCACCGACCAGCTCTTCAACCACATCGCCAAGAGCCGCTACATGTACGGCGGTGACCACGAGGTGCCGGTCATCGCGCGCACCCAGATCAGCCGCGGTCGCGGCTACGGGCCGCAGCACTGCTGCGATCCGGCCGGCACTGTTCGCCTCCTTCCCGGGCTGGCGCGTGGTCTCGCCGACCACACCCGCCGACTACGTGGGCTGCTTGAACGCGGCCATGCTCAGCCGCGATCCGGTGCTGGTCATCGACGACCACCGCCTGGCCAAGACGACCGGCGTCCTGCCGGCCGGCCGGCTTCGACCACGTCTCCGCGATCGGCAAGGCGCGGCTCGCGCGCTCGGGCACGCGACGTGACGGTGGTGACCTGGGGCTATGCGGCCGCTGCGGGTGACCGAGGTCGCCGAGGCCTCGCGGAGCGTGGCATCGAGGTCGAGATCATCGACCCGCGCTGGCTCGACCGCGCCAGCTTCGACCGCGGGCGGTGTGCTCGAGTCGGTCGGCCGCACCGGTGCGCTCGTCATCGTCGAGGACGCCCAGCGCACGCTGTCGATGGGCGCCACGATCCTCGACTACCTCTACCCGGACCTGCACGGGCTGCTGCGCACGGCGCCGCTGCGGGTCACCGGGCAGGACGCCTACTCCCCGGTGAGCAAGCCGCTGGAGACGTTCGTGCACATCCAGGACGCCGACATCGAGGCGGCCATCGTGGCCGCCGCAGCCAGGAGGAGGCCCCGTGAGCACCCCCATCAAGATGCCCAACCTCGGCGCCGAGACCGACGAGGCTCGCGTGTCGAGCTGGCTCAAGAACGTCGGCGACGAGGTCATGGAGGGCGAGGTCATCGCCGAGATCGAGACCGAGAAGGCCAACGTCGACCTCGAGGCCCCGGCCAGCGGACGCCTCACCGAGATCCTCGTGCCGGCCGGAAGCGATGCCAAGGTCGGCACCGTGCTGGCCACCTTCGACGAGGCCTGAGCCGAACGGAGCTAGCGTCCGCGCAGGCCGCGCTCGCCGAGGAAGAGGTGCTGCACGACGAGGAAGAAGAGCACCGCCGGTAGGGTCAGCATCACCGCGCCGGCCATCAGCAGCGGCCAGCCGCTGGGGTCGAGCTGTTGCAGCTGGCGCAGCCCCAGCGGCAGCGTGTACAGGTCCTGGTCGCGCAGGTACAGCAGCGGGCTGATGAAGTCGCTCCAGTAGAGGATGAAGGTGAGCACCGCCACGGCGATGGTGGCCGGCACCGCGTTGGGCATGGCGATGCGCCGCCAGGCCGTGAACGCCCCTGCCCCATCGAGATGGGCCATCTCGAAGACGCCCGGCTGGGCGCGCCGGAACGTCCAGTAGAAGAGCAGCACGAAGAGCGGGCTGGAGCCGGCCAGCGAGGGCACGACCAGGGCCAGCAGCGAGTCGGTCAGGCCGACCCAGCGGAAGAGCAGGAAGCGGGTCAGCCACAGCGCGGTGATCGGCACCATCAGCAGGGCCACCGAGAGCACCACCAGGGCGGCGCGCGAGCGTCGCTCCAGCAGGGCCATGGCGAAGCCGGCCATCGACGCGGTGATGATGGTCAGGGGCACGGCCAGGGCCACCACCGCCAGCGAGTTGAGCAGGTAGCGCCCGAACGGCAGCAGCTCGAAGACGGCACCGTAGTTGTCGGCCGAGGGCGACGCCGGCAACCACTCGACGGTGCGCGGCGGCGGCAGGCCCGGCTCCCGCAGCGAGGCCGTGATCATCCACAGCAGGGGCAACAGGAAGAGTGCCGCCACGAGCAGGGGCAGGAGCTGGTCCGTGAGCAGCCTCCCGCCGCCGCGCCGCTCAGACATCGGCCGTGTACCCGCGCTGCCGGAAGAGCAGATAGATGCCCCCGATGATGACGGCCGAGAGCAGGAAGGTGACGAGCATCAGGGCTGAGCCGGCGCCGAAGCGGAAGCGGTCGAAGGCCTCCTCGTAGATGAGCAGGGGCAGGAACAGCGTGGAGTAGTAGGGGTCGCCGCCGGTCATCACGAACGAGGGCGTGAACGTCCACTGGAAGCTGAGGATGACGTCGCGGAAGGTCAGCAGCGCCAGCCACGGCAGCAGCAGCGGCAGCGTCAGGTAGCGGAACGAGGCCCAGCGACCGGCGCCATCCACGGCTCCCGCATCGAAGTACTCCGGCGGCAGGCCACGCAGGGCCGCGAGCAGGACCACGAAACCCTCGCCGATCTGGAAGGCCGACATGATCACGAAGGGGTAGCGCGCGGTCTCGGCATCGGCCAGCCAGCCCGGGAGGGGCAGGCCCAGCGCGTCGAGGGCGAGGTTCACCGGGCCGAAGAGCGGGTTGAAGATCCACAGCCAGATGAGCGCGAAGGCTATGTCGGGGATGACCGTGGGCAGGTAGGCCGCGGCCCGGTAGCCGGCCACCCCGCGGCGCGGGCGCAGCAGCAACAGGGCCAGCCCCAGGGCTCCGAGGATACGCAGGGGAACCGCCAGGATGATGAAGACGAGCGAGTTGCCGATGGCCGTGGTCACCATGGGGTCGGCCGCCAGCGCGCGGAAGTTGGCGAAGCCCACGAAGACCGGCGGCGTGAGCGCGTCGTAGGTGGTGAAGGCCAGCACGGCCGACATCAGCGCCGGCAGCCCCACCAGCAGGAGCGTGCCCAACAGGTAGGGCAGCAGCATGACCCACAGCCCGGCCTGCCAGGAAAGCCAGGAACGTCTCATCGGACGGCCATCACCACCGGGGTAGTGTGCCGCAGCCTCGTTCGCCGCTGCAGTGGACCGCTAGCCTTCCTCGCCCGCGAAGAACGGGAGGGTGCGCGTGATCATGGCCGCGATGGCCTCGTCCACCGAGGCACTGCCGTAGAAGGCGCGCTCCAGCTCGTCACCGGCCAACTCCTCGACGTCCACCCAGCCGGCCATGACCGGCACCGTGCGCAGCGTGTCGATGGTCTCCAGCCAGACGGCGCTGTTGGCCGGGGCCGCATCGGGATCGAGGAAGGCGTCGGAGAAGGCGACCTCGATGAGCGAGGGCACGGTGCGCCCCGACTCGGCCACGATGGCCTGGCCCTCCGGGGAGTTGGCGAACTCGATGAACGTCCAGGCCGCCTCCTTGTCCTCGGTCGCGGCCGCCATGCAGTAGGCGTCCGAGTGCAGGATGCCGGCCGGCTGCAGCAAGGTCGGCAGCGCGGCCACGTCCCAGTCGAAGCCGTCGATGGCCCGCGCCGTGGGCGTGCCCCGACGGCTGTTGAGGAACATCGCGGTGCGGCCGTTGAGGAAGCGGCTCTCGCTGCCCTCGGCCGTCTCGGCCAGCGCATCGGGCACCACGCCGTGCTCGGTCTGCAGGGCCACGAACCACTCGATGGCCTCGCGAGCCGGTCGCGAATCGAGCGCCAGGCGGACGGGCCGCAAGCCGCGACTCGAGCACCACCAGCTCGCCCCCGTTGTGCCACACGAACGGTGCCACGCGGAAGAGCGAGGGTTCCACGCCCAGCCCGTACTGGTCGGTGCCCCCGTCGCCATCGAGGTCCTGCGTGAGCGCCAGGGCGGCGTCGAGGAACGCGTCCGCTGTCCAGTCGTCGTCGGGGTAGGCCAGTCCGGCGGCATCGAAGAGGTCGCGGTTGTAGTAGACGACGAGGCTGCTGATGTTCTGGGGGATGCACATCAGCTGGCCGCGCCAGCGGAAGGGGTCGGTCGCGGCCGGGAAGAAGTCGCCGTCGCTGATGACCTCGCTGCGGCGCAGGTACGGCGCCAGCGGCTCCAGCACACCCATCGCCGCGAAGGGCGCGTAGCGGCGGTAGTTGATGAGCACCACGTCAGCCGGATCGCCGGCCGCGAAGTCGGCACCCAGGCGCAGCCGGTAGTCGGACGGGCTGGGGATGTGGATGAGCTCGACGTCGATCTCGGGATGGCGCTCTTCGAAGGCCGCCACCAGCGACTGGTAGGCCGCCAGCTCGGACGGGTCGCCGAAGACCATGAACGACACGCTGCCCGAGGCACCTTGCGCGCTCAGGCCGCCGCTCAGGCCGGCCACGACCAGCAGAGCCGCCAGCAGGGCGCGGATGAGGCGGCTCGGAGGCAAGGACATATGAGCACTCCCGGGGCGATGGCTGGAGGGCCGATAGGATAGGCGCGATGACCGGAACGAGCCTGCCGCCAGCCAGCCAGCCGCCCTCGCCGTGGGCGGGCGGCGCTCACGGGGGCCGGCCTGGTCTACCTCGGCCTGGGCGCCCTGCTCGCCGTCGTCTTCTTCTTCGGTGGCATCGCGTCCTCGCTCTTCCCGACCGGCTGGCTCTTCCCGGCCGTGCTGCTGGCCAGCGGCACGCTGATGACCCTGCGTCGCCGCTTCGACATCGTCATCACGCTGTGGGCCGGGCTGACCCTGGCCGTGTTCATGCTCGGTGTGCTCGTCTACGTCAATGCCCTCTCGCTCGGACTCGACGATGCGGCGGCCTTCGACGCCACCCTCATCGTGGCTGGCTTCGGTCTCGTGCCCCTGCTGCTGCGACCCTTGTTCCGCAGCTCGTGACCCGATAGGTATGTCACCGAAACGTGACATAGGCGATAGCGCACTCTTTCGAAGCGGTGTAGGCTCGCGCGAAATCGGGGTTTGCCGCTCGACCGGCGGGCCTCGTCAGATCGGGTAGCCCAGCCCGAACCCGCAAGCTGGAGAGGTGCCCCAACCGATGCTGACGCCGGACCACCCACGACGTCGCCCTCGCGGACTCGCCGCGGCCGCGTTCCTGGCCGCCTTGCTGCTGGTGCCCGCGAGCGCAACCATGGCCATGGACGCTGGAGCTGCCGACATCGAGCCCACCGCGGCTGATGCCGAGGGAGCCCAGGCGGCGCTCGGCGAGCTGCGCACGCTCGTCGAAGACCTCAGCCTGGCCAATGCCGCGCTCGAGGCCGACAACTCGGTGCTGCAACAGACCGTCGATGCCATCTCAATGGAGCGCGATCGCCTGCAGGATTCCTTGAGCCGCTTCGACGAACTCTACGATCCGATCGAAGCCGATCGGCAGCTGCTCTTCGAGCTGCGCAAGGGTCTGCCTGAGACGCGCCCCGAGGCCGAGGCCCAGCTGGCCCGCATCCGCGCCCTGGCCCTTTCGTCCGACCCCGCTCGGCTGGGCCAGCTCGTCGACCGCGTGGATGACGCGGCACCGGCCTTCCTCGACTGGCGCTTCGGCGAGTTCGAGACGACCGCCGAGTTCAGCGAAGCCTACGTGGACACCGGTGCCAACGTCTTCGATACCTCCATGGAGGAATTCCGCTCCGAGGTGCTGATGTCGGTCGCCAACCGCCTTGACGGCCTGCTCACCGTCCTCGACCGCATCCGCTAGCGCGCCCCGCAACCGGCCCGGCGTTCCTGATCCGGGACCGGCGACCCTTCCTACCTACCTGACTACCAAGTCCCCTTCCGATAAGGAGAACGATGACCGCTCCCCGACCGTCGTGGCGCGTCGCGCTCGGCACCTCACTGGCCCTGGCCCTCACCGTCGCCATGCCGGCCGCAGCCGAAGAGGAAGAAGGCCCCATCGGGCAGGACCCCTCGAACGTCATCCCGTTGCTGGGCTCGGAACCTGCCGACCTGCTGGGCCCCGCCGGCCCACTGCTCTCGAGCGGGGCCTGGGTGTCGGCGGCCGACCCCTCGAGCGACATCTTCCCGACCTCTGACGCGCAGCTCGGCCCCGACGCCGGGACCGCCGACGCGCGTTCGCCACGCACGCAGGCGGCCGGTGCCGGTGCTCCGGTCCCCTTCCGTGAGCCAGGTCCCGCCTTCAGCCGCAACATCCTGGTCACCCGTGACTTCGGCCAGTCGCCGTTCCAGACCGAACCGCACATCGAGGCCAATCCCAACGATCCCGAGCACCTCGTGCTCGGCGTCATCGACTACGCCTTCCCCTCGATGTCCTCGTACGTCACCTTCGATGGTGGCGAGCGCTGGGAAGGACCGTTCCAGGTGCCCTACCTGCTCAAGGATCTGGGCGCCGGGGGCGACCCCGTCATCGCCTTCGACGGGGACGACAACGTCTACATGGCCTACATCTCCATCGGCGTGGACGAGTTCAACCTGGGTCCCATCGAAGTCGCCGCCCAGGTCTCCAGCATCGCCGTGGCCCAGTCCGAGGACGACGGCTTCACCTGGCCGACCCAGATCTCAGCGGCGCGCAGCAAGGTCAACGCCGACGACCTGACCGCCGACCGCTTCGGCCAGGTGCGCGGCATCGTCGACCTCAGCTTCCTCGACAAGCCCTGGATGGTGTCCGGCCCGCACCCCGATGATCCCGAGCAGGACGTCCTCTACGTCACCTATACCAACTTCGACATCAGTTACGAGATCCTCTACATCGGCGAGATCCCCAACCTGCTGCCGACCGAGATGCGCACCACCATCGAGCTGGTCAAGTCCGAGGATGGCGGCCGCACCTGGACGGACCCGGTGGCGGTCAGTCCGACCGTGCGCCGTGCCTACGGCGAGCGGGGTGATGACAGCGGCGCCACGGGCGTGTTCGGCACCCTGCGCGTGGTCCAGGGCAGCCAGCCGGAGGTGACCAGCGACGGCACCGTCCATGTGGCCTGGATGGACAGCACCGACGACCGCTCCCAGGAGGGCATCGGCGAGATCCAGGTAGCCACCAGCACCGACGCCGGCGCGACGTGGTCGACGCCGGTCGTGGCCGCGGTCTTCAACGAGACCGAGTTCCACCCGCGTTCCGCCAACTTCCGCTTCTGGGCCTCCTCGTTCCCCCAGATCGCCTCGGGTCCCGACGGTGAGGTCTACGTGGCCTTCGTGGGGCGGCCTTCGGACAAGCCCAACGACGACGGTGACGTCTTCCTGACATCCTCCCTCGATGGCGCCCAGACGTGGAGCCGGCCCATGGTCCTCAACGACGACGACACCGACCACGTGCAGATGTTCCCGTCCATCGATGTCGGCCCGGACGGCGCCGTGCACGCCATGTGGGGTGACATGCGCGACAGCCCCAGCCAGAGCCGATACCACATCTACTACACGCGCTCCGACGACCAGGGCCAGACGTTCGGCTTCAGCAACGAGGAGCTGGGCCTGACCGTGGGCGATACGCGTGTCACCGACTTCGGCTCCAACCCCAACTATGCCTTCCCGGGCGGTCGCTTCATCGGTGACTACTTCAGCCTGACCGCGACCGAGGACGACGTGCACATGGCCTGGCCGGATGCCCGCCTCGGCGAGTTCGGCCCCATCAACCAGAAGATCGCGGTGGCGCGCACCGAGGCAGTCAACTCGCCCGAGATCTTCATCAACCCACCGTCCGGCCCCGGCGGCCAGGAGGTGACGCTGCAGGGCTTCGACTTCCAGCCCGACATGGGCGTCTTCGTGCAGCTCGGCGACAGCACCATCTCCACGCTGCGCACCAGCCTCGACGGCGGCTTCACTGCCCGCATCTACATGCCCATCACCAGCGAGGGCAGCCAGACCATCACCGTCTTCGACGAGTCCGGCAACGGCGCCAGCACGTCCTTCTTCACGGAGTTCGGCTTCGGCAACATCGCGGACCTCATCGAGGAGCTCGACGGCAAGATCGACGAGCTGGGTGCAGCCACCCCCGACCCTGACGCCGCCGCCCCCGACGAGGAGTAGCCATGACCGCCCTCACGGCCCCGCGGGCGTCGTTCCCGCACGCTCGAACCACCCTTGCGCTGACGCTCGGGCTGGCGCTCCTTGGAGGCGCACTCCCGGGCGGGGCCCTGGCCCAGGAGGATGCCTACGAGCCTCCCCACGACAAGCCCGGCCCGGCCGCCGAGCGCCTCCTCTACAACTCCTTCTTCGTCGACCGCGCGCCGCTCGACATCGAGGCCGGGAACATGGACCTGTACCTGTTCGGCCTCAAGACCGAGGCCGCACAGGACCTGCGCGGCACCGAGGGTGTGCAGCTCATCGACGCCCCGGCCACCACGGTCTCGCTCATCCTCAACCCCGCTCCGGCACGGGAGGGTGAGCTCAATCCCTTCTCCATCCCCGAGATCCGGCGGGCCATGCAGTACCTCGTCAACCGCGAGGCCATCGCCCAGGACATCTATCGCGGCGCCGGCCAGCCGATGCTCACCCACGTGGGCCCCAGCGACCCCGACTTCCTGACCGTCTACGACATCGACCGCGGCTCGGGCATCGGCTACGACCCCGAGCTGGCTCGTGAGCTCATCACCGAGGCCATGACCGGTGCCGGTGCCGAGCTGGTCGATGGCCTCTGGCACTTCGCCGGCGAGCCCGTGCGCATCAAGCTCATCGGCCGCGTCGAGGACGAACGACGCGACATCGCCGACCTCGTGCGCGCCGAGCTGGAGCAGGCCGGCTTCAACGTGGCCATCACCTACGACCAGTTCGGGCCGGCCCTGCAGAAGGTCTACTCCACGGACCCCGCCGCCTTCGAGTGGCACATCTACACCGAGGGCTGGGGCCGCAGCGCCCCCCGCCGCTACGACGTCGGCTCCGTCAACGCCTTCATCGCACCCTGGCTGGGCCAGATGCCCGGCTGGCGCGAGGAGGGCTATTGGCAGTACGAGAACGACGAGCTCGACGCGCTCGGCCAGACGCTCTACCGCGGTGAGTTCGACAGCCTCGAGGAGCGCAACGAGATCTATCGCACCATGACCAGGGCCGGCCTCGACGAGTCCGTCCGCATCTGGCTGGCCACCGTCGACAACAGCTTCCCGGCCGTGGCCACGCTCCAGGGCATGACCCGCGACCTCGTGGCCGGGCCGCGCAACCCGTGGGCCCTGCGCGAGGCCTTCGTGCCCGGCTCGGACGACGTGCGCGTCGGCCACCAGTGGGTCTGGACCGAGCGCACGACCTACAACCCCATCGGCGGCCTCGGCGACGTCTACGCCGTGGACCTCTGGCGCAACCTCACCGACCCGCCCATCTGGAACGACCCCTTCACCGGCATCCCCCAGCCCTTCCGCGCCGACTACGAGGTCGAGACGGCCGGGCCTGAAGGCACGCTCGAGGTACCAGCCGACGCGGTCAGCTGGGATGTCGAGACCAAGACCTGGACGCCGGTGGAGCCCGGCACCAGCGCGGTGAGCAAGGTCATCTTCGACTACTCCGGCTACACCGACTCGGTCTGGCATCACGGCCAGCCCATCACCATGGCCGACGCGGTCTACTCCATCGCGCAGCAGTTCGAGCTCGCCTACGACCCCGAGAAGGCCCGCATCGAGACCGCCCTGGCCGTGACCTCGCGGCCCATCCTCGAGACCTTCAAGGGCTACCGCCTCGACCGACGACGGCCGGCTGGAGGTCTACGTCGACTACTGGCACTTCGACGACGACCACATCGGTGCCTACGCCAGCCCGGTGGGCTTCGATATGCCCTGGGAGCTCAAGGCGGCCATGGACGACCTCGTCTTCGAGCAGCGCCGCGCTGCCTACAGCGACACCGCCGCGAGCCGCTTCAGCGTGCCCTGGCTGAGCCTCGTGCTGGAGCGCGACGCCGGGCTGGTCGATCGCACGCTGCGCAGCCTCGAGCGCGACGAGTTCGTGCCCGCGGGCGTCTTCGATTTCGGTGGCCAGGCGCTGGTCACGCCGGAGGAGGCCGTGGCCCGCTACGAGGCTGCCCAGGAATGGTTCGATGACAAGGACCACCTGGTCATCAGCCAGGGTCCCTTCTACCTGCAACAGTTCGACCCGCCGGCGCAGTTCGCGGAGCTGCTCGCCTTCCGCGACCCCAGCTACCCCTTCAAGCCCGGCGACCACTACCGTGGCGAGCCGCCGGTGCTGGCCATCGAGGACGTCAGCGCTGACCTGGTGGTGCCCGGCGAGGACACGGTCATCACCGCCTCGGTCGAGCGGCCCCGGCACGCTGGGCCTGCAGTACCTGCTGCTCGATCCCGCACTGGGCGAGGTCATCGATACCGGTCGCGCCGAGGACGCCGGCGGTGGCGACTTCACCGTGACCATCCCGGCCGAGGTCACCGACCTGCTCTTCCCGGGAGGCTTCTACCAGCTCTACCTCGCCGCCGACAGCGACTCTCTGGCGCTCATCACCGAGCGTCGCGTGGACCTCGAGGTGCTGCCCTAGCCTTGCATCCGACGACATAACCGCACGCGTGGAGGGCTGACCGAGCGTGGGCCCATCACTCCTGCGCCCCATCCTCGTCCGGGCCGCCAGCCTCGGCGCGGTGCTCATCATCGTGCTCGTCCTGCTGGTGCTGACGCTCGGGGCCACCGGGTACTCCGACCGCATCCTCGACGCCCAGGTGGGCGAGGAGCTGCGTGCCCTGCGCACCGGTCTGTCGGAGACGATCACCGACCCCGACGCGGTCGAGGAGATCATCGAGGCCCGGCGCACCGAGCTGGAGGCGTCCTACGGGCTCGACCAGGCCTGGTACGAGCGGCTGCCGGCGGTGGTCGGCGCAGGTGCTCGTCTTCGACCTCGGCGAGGCGCGCTCCATCCGGGCCGCCGACGGCAGCAACAGCGTGGCCGACATCATCATCGAGCGGCTGCCACGCACGGTCCTGCTGCTGACGACCTCGCTCATCATCACCGCCATCATCGGCCTGACCGTGGGCGTCTGGCTCTCGACGCGCCCAGGCTCACGAGCCGACCGCATCGTGTCCTACGTGGCCGCCATCACCAACGGCCTGCCGGCCTGGTGGGCCGGCATCCTGCTCATCCTCATCTTCTCGTTCTGGCTGCGCATCCTGCCCTCGGGCGGCATGTACTCGACACCGCCGCCGGAAGGCGCCATGGCCTCGCTGCTGGACCTGGCCTGGCATGCCCTGCTGCCCATCCTCACGCTGGTGCTGGTCAGCATCGGCCCATCCATCTACGTCATCCGCACGCTGACCCTCAACGTGGCCCTCCAGGACCACGTCACGGTGGCGCGCGCCAAGGGCCTGCCCGAGGGCCTCATCCGCCGGCGGCACATCCTGCGCGTGGCGGCACCGCCCATCGTCACCGGGCTCATCCTGGGCCTGGCCGCCACGCTGGGTGGCTCCATCCTCATCGAGACGGTCTTCGCCTGGGAGGGCATGGGCCAGCTCTACTTCAAGACCTTCTCGGGCCAGCCTGACGAGTCGATCATCATCGGCCTGACCTTCATGTTCACGCTCATCTACGTGGGCGCGCGGCTGCTGCTGGAGGTCCTCTACGTCTTCCTCGACCCGCGGGTGCGCTACCAATGAGGCGCCGCAGCCTCCTGCGCCAGGTCCTCGCCAGCACCGCCGGCAAGATCGGCGTCGCCCTGGCCATCATCCTCGTCAGCGCCTCGCTGCTGGTCATCGTGACCTTCCCGCTCGACTTCGGACCGTCGCGCTGGTCCAACCCGGCGGTCTGGGCCGACTACCCCAAGGCCGTGCCGCCGGCCTGGACGGCCGTGCTCTCCGACAGGGCCGTGCCGCACCAGGTCCTGGAGACCAGCCGAGCCAGCCGCCTCCACCGAGCGCGGCGACGGCCCGCGTGGAGATCTATGACCTCGCCTTCGACTACAGGGCCGATGAACCGCCCACGTTCCTGTCGTTCAGCCTCGGCGAGGTCAGCTACGGGGAGCGGCCGCCGTCGCTGAGCGTGACCCTGCTGCGACCCGACGGCACCGAGGTGCACGCTGCTGCGCACCACCATCCGCGGCCCCCGCCCGGGCGAGGAGCCGCCCTACGTGCGCCACGACGAGACGCCGCTGCGCGTGCTGATCAGCGCCGAGCCGGAGACCGCGCAGGCGGCCTCGGAGATGCTGGCCGAGACCTACGGCCTGGCCATCCCGGCCTCGCGGATCCGGGACGACGTGACGGCGGCGCTCTTCGGCGCGCCCGACGAGCAGCGGCGCGCTGCAGCCGCTCCACGGCGAGTACACCGCCCAGGTGCGGGTGGCCCTGGCCGAGCCGGCCGACACGCTCGCCTGGGTGCGCGTCGTCGTGGGCGGCACCGTCTTCGGCCTGCTGGGCACCGACGGCAGCGGCCGAGACCTGGCCCAGGGCCTCGCCTTCGGGCTGCCCGTCGCCCTGCTCATCGGCATCGCCGCGGCCACCGTGAGCACGGTCATCGGCACCGGCCTGGGCATGCTCTCGGGCTACAAGGGCGGCCGCATCGACCTGCGTCATCCAGCGTGCCGCCGACGTCGTCAACAACGTGCCGCTGCTGCCCCTGCTCATCTTCTTCGTCTTCGTGTTCGGCGCCCAGCTGTGGCTCATCCTGCTGCTGCTGGTGGCCTTCATCGTGGCCCGGTCTGACCATCCTGGTGCGCTCGATGGTGCTGGGCCTCTCCGGCAGCCAGGAGGTCGAGGCCGCGCGCGCCCTGGGCGCCTCGAGCCGGCACATCCTCGTCAAGCACATCTTCCCGCACACCGCGCCGTACGTCTTCACCCAGCTCATCTTCTTCGTGCCCGCGGTCATCCTGGCCGAGGCCGGCCTCTCCTTCCTGGGGCTGGGCGATCCGTCGCTGCCGACCTGGGGCCAGATCCTCGAGGACGGCTTCCGGACCGGCGCGGTCTTCCTGGGCTACTGGTGGTGGGTGGTCTCCCCTGGCCTGCTCATCGTCATCACGGCCATGACCTTCATGCTGCTGGCGCTGGCCATGGAGCCGATCGTCAACCCCAAGCTGCGGCGCGACTGATGGCCCTGCTCGAAGTCCGCGACCTGGCCGTCGAGTACACCACCGAGCGTGGCCCGCTGCGCGCCGTCGACGGCATCTCCTTCGATCTCGCCGAGGGCGAGGCGCTGGGCATCATCGGCGAATCCGGCAGCGGCAAGACGAGCCTGGCCATCACGCTGATGCGCCTGCTGCCGCACAACGGGTCACGTCGTGGGCGGCTCGATGCGGCTGGCGGGCGAGGACCTGATGGCCATCTCCGACGAGGCCTTCCGCAGGGACATCCGCTGGAGCCGCATGGCCATGGTCTTCCAGGGCGCGATGCACTCGCTCAACCCGGTCGTCCGCGTCGGCGACCAGGTCGGGGAGCGGCTGCGCGCCGACGGCCTCGGCAAGAAGGAGGTGCGGACGCGCGTCGCCGAGCTGCTGTCGCAGGTGGGTCTGCCGGCCACGACCGCCCAGCGCTACCCACACGAGCTCAGCGGCGGCATGAAGCAGCGCGTCATGATCGCCACCGCCCTGACCCACGACCCGTCGCTGCTCATCCTCGACGAGCCCACCAGCGCGCTCGACGTCAGCATCCAGGCCCAGATCATGAACCTGCTCAAGGAGCTCAAGGCCGAGCGGCGCATCTCGATGCTCTTCATCACCCACGACCTGGCGCTGGCCTCTGACCTGTGCGACAGCATCGCCGTCGTCTACGCCGGCCAGGTACGCGAGCTGGGCTCGGCCGAGGACGTGCTCGGTCGCCCGGCCGACCCGTACACCCAGCGCCTGCTGGCGAGCATCCCCAGCCTGCACGACGCCACGCCGCCCGACTTCCTGCCCGGGGCTCCGCCCGACCTGCGCGAGCCCATCGCCGGCTGCCGGTTCGCGGCGCGCTGCCCGCTGGTCTACGAGGCCTGCTCGGAGGCGCCGCCCTACCTCGAGGTCGGGCCCGGCCATGGATCGCGCTGCTGGCGGCACGACCCGCAGCGAGCACCCGCGGAGCGAGCCGATGAGCGCCTGGACGAAGGCCGACGGGCCGGTACTGCACATCGACGACATCAGCGTGCGCTTCTTCGTGCGCCAGTCGTTCTTCAGCGACGCGACCGATCGCCGCGGTCAGCGAGGTCTCGCTGAGCCTGGCCAAGGGCGAGACCGTGGCCGTGGTCGGCGAGTCGGGCAGCGGCAAGACGACGCTGGGCCGCGCCACCCTGCGGCTGGTACCGGTCAGCGAGGGCCGCATCGTCTTCGAGGGCACGGACATCGCCGACCTCGATGGCGCCGCCCTGCTGGCCTTCCGGCAGCGCGCGCAGGCCATCTTCCAGGACCCCTTCTCCAGCCTCAGCCCGTACATGCGCGTGGGCGAGCTGGTCGAGGAGCCGCTGGTCATCCACGGCCCGCCTGACCGGGGCGAACGCGAGGGGCTGGTCCTCGCGGCCCTCGAGCAGGTCAAGCTGTCGCCGGCGGCGGAGTTCGTCGAGAAGTACCCGCACACGCTCTCCGGCGGCCAGCGCCAGCGGGTCAGCATCGCCCGGGCCATGGTGCTCGAGCCGGACTACCTGGTGGCCGACGAACCGGTCTCGATGATCGACGCCTCGAGCCGCGCGGAGATCCTGTACCTGCTCGCCGAGCTGCAGGAGCAACGGGAGCTGACCTTCCTGTACATCACCCACGACCTCGCCAGCGCGCGCCACTTCGCCGACCGCATCGCGGTCATGTACGCCGGACGCATCGTCGAGCTGGCGCCGGCCGGCGCGCTCATCGAGGACGCCCGGCATCCCTACACCAAGGCCTTGCTGGCGGCCGTGCCGGAGCCGGACCCGGCCAACCGGCTGCGCCAGCGCCCGGTGGTCGGCGGCGAGCCGCCCGATGCCGGCGCGCTACCGCCCGGCTGTGCCTTCGCCCCGCGTTGCCCGCTGGCCATCGCGGGCACCTGTGAACGGATCGTGCCGCCGCTGATCGAGCTGGGCGACGACCACGAGGTGGCCTGTCACCTCTATCCGGCGGGCGCGGTCGATGGTGCCGCCGAGGGCATCGCTTCGAGCTCGCCCGAGCCCTCCTCGAGGACCTCCAACGCGGCCGTCAGGAAGGGGTCCTCGGACTCGGGGTAGTCCAGCCAGTCGGCCTCGACGAGCACATCGGGCGTGACGCCCTCGCCCTCGAGCGTCTGGCCATCGGGCAGCTGGAAGCCGAACGAGACGATCTGCAGCAGCGAGCCGTCGGCGAAGTCGACGGTGGTGGCGCCGTGGGTCTGGCCGGAGGTCTGGGAGCCGACGACGGTGGCGCGCCCCTGGTCCTGGAGGATGGCCGCCAACTGCTCGGCATCGGCCTCGGTCTGCTCGTCCACGAGCACGACCAGCGGGATGTCGGCGTACGTCTGCGACAGGTCGTTGGGCTCGATCTCGATGGGCTCGTTGCCGACGCGTGAGTGGAACTCGCCGACGTCTCCCTCCACGAATGTCCGCAGCGTCTCGATGACCACCGCCGGAGCGCCCTGGTTCGAGGCGCGCAGGTCGAGGATGAGGCCCTCGATGGAGTCTCCTCGCAACAGCTCGGTGAGCGCCTGCTCGATGGCGTCGATGGCCTCCTGGCCGGACAGTGCGAGCACCCGCAGATAGCCGATCGAAGGGTCGGCCTCGAGGCGACGCACCTCCGGCGTGATGAGCGGGTTGATGCGCCGCCGTTCGAGGGTGACGTCGCGGAGCTCCTCGCCGGGTGAGACGACGGTCAGGGTGACGTCGGTGCCCTCGGGGCCGCGGATGTCGGCGATGCGAGCACAGGAGTCGCCTTCCACGGCGACGATGCTGTCACGCGCGCCGATGCCGGCATCCTTCGCGGAACCGCCCTCGAAGACGTAGATGATGCGCAGCCCGGCGCTGTCCTCGCCGGCAGCGCTGGTGTCGAGCAGCGCCCCGATGCCGCCGTACGTGGGGTCGAAGGTGGCCGGATCGCCCAGGTCCTCTGGTGCGTAGAAGTTGGTGAAGGGGTCGTCGAGCAGCTCGACCATCTCGCGCAGCAGCTCGTAGACCTCGTGGGCGTTGTCGGTCCGGATGACCAGCGGCGCGTACTCGTCGCCGATGGCCTCCCAGTCGAGGTCGTTCGTCTCGGGATCCACGTAGAAGTCGCGGATGCCCTCCCAGACGCCATCGAAGAGTGCGATGCGGAACTCCTCGGGCATGGACAGCGCGTCCTCGCTGACCGGCCCGGGCGAGGCCTCCGGCTCGACGCACTCGTCGAGCGCGGCTGGGACGGGACTCGAGCCGGCATCGGGGCTGGCCTCCTGCGCGGTCACCGGGGCGGCCATGGCCGCAAGGACTGCCAGGAGCGCAACAAGGCTGAGCAGCAGGGATCGGGGGCTATCGCGGTGCATCGTTCCTCCGAGGGCGGAGTGGTGGTCCCTCCGCATGCGATGCTACCGGAGTGAGGGCAATCCGCTCTCGAGCCGCTCCACATCGGCACGCGAACTCACCGCCCGCGCACTGGTCCGCTGCCTGACAATGGTCTTGGCATCGCCCACATCGGTCGCGGGCCGAACGGCTCTTGCCGTCGTTGCGCGGCGCCACATACGTTCGAATCGCCGGGAACTCCCGGCAGAAGGGAGGCCGGTCGGTGTTCGACACGAGCGCTGCAGACATGATCTTCCTGGTGTGCGCGCTCGTCGGCGGCGGCTTGCTGCTCATCACCGTCCTGCTCGACGACATCTTCGGCGGCCTTCTCGAGTTCCTCGACTTCGACGTCGGGGGCAGCTCGCTGATGCCCATGCTCCTGGCCTTCGTGGCCATGTTCGGCATCGGCGGCCTCTTCGGCACGCAGGTGCTGGAGCTGAGCAGCGCCGGGGCGGCCGTCGTCGGCGTCCTCGCCGGCGTCGCTGGCGCGGCCCTGGCCTTTGGCATGTTCCGCTTCCTGCGCAACTCCGTGACCGAGTCGCCCTTCTCCCAGGAGGACCTCGTCGGGCGCGAGGCCTACGTCTCGGTCGCCATCCCCAAGACCGCCTGGGGCACCATCTCCATGGAGGTCGAGGGCATGACCCAGGAGTTCCGCGCCACCTCATCGACAGACATCGATCGCGGCGCAGATGGTGCGCATCAGCGGCGTCGCCGGCAACGGGCTCATCGTGGAGCTGTCGCCACCTAGCGAGACGCCACCCGGATGCACGCCCGCCGACTCACCTGAAGACCCATCCGCAGCCGAACCGGAAGCCACGGCCTAGCAACCAGCGACGTCCGCCTCGTCGGAGAGCGCTGACGCTCGCCCAGAAGGAGAAGCAGTCATGCCCGACTTCGGGATGGAAGTGCTGGTCATCTTCGGCGCCATCGTCATCCTGGCGCTGATCGTCGCCTACATCAGCTCGCGCTACAAGGTCGCCGGCGCCAACGAGGCGCTCATCCGCAGCGGTCGGCGCACCGAGGGCGAGGAGCTCAAGGTCGTTCGTGGCGGCGGCATCATCGTGCTGCCCCTTGTTCCACGACCTCGGGTCGCATCAAGCTGACCGCCCGGCAGATCAACGTGCAGCTCACCGATGCCGTCACCAGCCAGGGCATCAAGGTCGCGCTCGAGGGCGTGGCCACCTTCAAGGTCGGTGCCGACGAGGTCTCCATCCGCAACGCCGCCGAGCGCTTCCTCGAGACCGACATCCGCGAGGTCGACGACATCGTCAAGAACGTGCTCGAGGGTTCGCTTGCGATCGATCGTCGGCACGCTCACCGTCGAGGAGCTCAACCTCGACCGCCAGAAGTTCCAGCAGGCCGTGCAGTCGGCGGCCATCGGCGACCTGGCCACCTCGGGCCTGGTCATCGACAGCTTCACCATCCAGGCCATCGGCGGCGAGGCACTCGAGTACATGGAGCTCGTCGGCCGACAGGAGCTGGCTCGCCGCGAGCGCGACGCCCGCATGGCCCAGGCCACGGCCGACCAGGAGGCTCGCGTCCGCGAGGCCGAGTCCGAGCAGATCAAGCTCAACGCCGAGCGCGGTGTCCAGCTGCGCGAGGCTGACGTCAAGCAGGAGACCGATTCGGCTCGTGCACGAGCCGGACAGGCCGGCCCCCTGGCCGAGGCCAAGGCCACCCAGGAGGTCATGCAGGAGCAGACCAAGCTGGCCGAGCTCGCTGCCGACCGCAAGGCCAAGGAGCTGCTCACGAGCGTCGTCCGACCGGCCGAGGCCGACGCAGAAGCCATCGTCAAGCGTGCCGAGGGTGACCGCGTGGCCGCCATCGCCGCCGCCCAGGCCGAGGCCGAGAAGGTCAGGCTCCAGGGTGAGGCCGAGGCCGACATCATCGCACAAGACCGGTGAGGCTGAGGCCTCCGCGCTCGAGATGCGGGCCGAGGCATACCGCCACTTCAACGACGCCGCCGTCCTGGCCACCATCCTGCACGACCTGCCCAAGATCGTCGCCGCTGCGGCCGAGCCCATCGGCAACATCGACAACCTGACGGTGCTCTCGACCGACGGAGCGTCGGAGATCGTCAGGACCACCACCTCCAACCTGACCCAGGCCGGGCACGCCATCGAGAACCTCACCGGCATCAACGTAGCCCAGGTCTTCGGCAACGCGCTCGACAACGCCAACCTCACCGGAACGGACCGGGAGCGGGCCATCCGGGCACGGACCGAGCCGGACTCCAAGGCTGAGCTAGATGTGAGCATCACCACCGAGCCGGACCCGGCAGCCGAGGCTGCCGAGCCGGTCACGCCCGAGGACGAGGACGCGAAGCCCTAGCCTTCGCTACCCAGGGACGACCGAACGGGCGGTCGCAGGCAAGGCGACCGCCCGTTCTCCATGCGCGTGTTGTTCGAGTGTCGGCCCGGGCGGTGGCCTACTTGATGAGCTGGACGCCCACGATGGTCGATGGCGTGGCCGTGCCGGTCAAGCCGCCCGTGACGGTACCGCCACGGATGAAGTGGACGAAGCGGCCGACCAGACAGGAGGTGCCGTTCTTGTTGAGGTTGCAGGACTTGCCTGCCGCTCCGGACACGTAGGAACCGTGACCGTAGCTGTTGCCGGCAGTGTCAGTGCACCACGACGGGATGACTCCGTTGGCGTCCGTACCACAGAGCTCGAACGCGGCGATGGTGGGGAAGTGGTACCAGTTGTTGCTGCCGTGACCCGGAGTGCCGTTGCAAGGCAACGTGGGGCTGCCTGGATCCTGGTCACAGGTATCGTCGAACAGCGGGATGAGCACGGTCTTGAGGTCCCAGTGACGCAGCGCCGTCTCCAGGCCCGAGGCGGCCATGTCGCCGGTCTCGGTCATCCACTGCCAGGATGGCAGCGGGATGTGGGGCGTGTCGCTGTACGGCGGCCAGATGCGGCTGATGAGTTCGCTGGTGCCGCCGCCGGTCGGATCCCAGTCGATCCAACCCACGTTGCCGGGACCGCTCGAGCACAGCGGGATGACGTACAGCGTGTTGTGCAGCCACTCCGAGGGGTTCGGTCCGAAGTCCGGCTGACCGTTGTTGAAGCAGTCGAAGAGGATGTTGACCGGCGGCGTGACCGGCAGGATGACCGAACCCTGATCGACGGCATAGCCGGCCACCGCGGTAGCCTCGGTGATGGCGTTGAACTGATTGAAGCCGAGCGCTCGCGCGAAGTAGGTGTCGAAGGGCAGGTCGCCGGTGACGGCGACACCGAACGCCGCCGATGGTGGACCTGCCGACCCGAGGCTGCCCACGGTGGTGGCCAGCGCATTGCCATCGATGTCGGTATAGACCGCCGACGAGCTGGCGGTGTCCATGTCCATGGCGGCAAGCACCCCGTCGATGGCCCCCTTGACATCGCTGTCGGTCTTGGCGCGTCCCACCAGCCGTTCGGCGAGCACGGTGGCGCCAGCCTCCGCGGCAGCATCGGAACCGTTCTGACTGATGCGCTGACGCGCGTAGGCGTTGCCGC
Organism: uncultured Chloroflexia bacterium; assembly: GCA_963705425.1. Lineage (GTDB taxonomy): Bacteria > Chloroflexota > Limnocylindria > Limnocylindrales > CSP1-4 > JAFMJV01. Next base: position 290,650 of record CAVPJO010000009.1, read on the forward strand.
CGTCGACCACGAAGGCGACGGCCGCCACGAAAGCCAGGAAGCCGAAGGCGAAGAGCGCCAGGACCTGACCCCCCTGCCGTTCACGTCCACGTCGGTTCATGCTCATGCTCCTCATGGATTTGCGTAGGTACGCTCGATGGCCATCGTCGTCGAAGCCGAGAGGCTGATGGGCCCGATGAGATTGCCGATGATGGGTGTGACCGGAGTGAACGTGTAGCTCGTGGAGACCGTCGCCGAGCAGGTGCCGTAGGTCTGGCACACGGCCGCGGTGGGCGCCACGATGTTCCCATCGGCGTCCTCGAAGACGGCCACCGGCACGGAGGCGGGCGTGATGTCCGTCGTCGTCGCGATCTCCGCCGCCGCGCACCGATACGTCTTCTCGACGCCGGCACAGGTGGCGTCTGGCGACTGATTGACCATCGCCACGCGGGCGCCCACCCGGGACGCATTGGTCAGTTCGGTGTAGAAGATGACCGCCCGCCCGGCATCGAAGAGCCCCACCATCAGCAGCAGCAGCAGGGGGAGGACAAGGGCGAACTCCACGAGCGTCTGACCCCGACTGCGGTCCCCGACCAGCTTCCCGATGGCACTGTCCCTCATGGCGCCGGCGTCGCGAGCGGGTCCGGTCCGATCTCGATGGTCACGTTGCAGGCAACGTCGTTGCCGCTGTTGAGCGACTGGTACTCGATGTACCAGTTGGCGTTCGGATTCGCGCCGGCGACGACGGCCACGGTGGTGCTGAAGCCTGCGCCGTTCCAGAGGCCCTGGGCAGCGTTCTTGCGCTCACCGACCAGGCTGGGCACGGTGCAGTTCGGCGGCGGAGGCGGGGATGCCGAGGGCACCGGGCTGGCACTGGGGTCGGGTGAAGCGCTCGGATCAGGACTCGGGGTGGGAGCCACGGTGATGTCGCGCTGGTCCTGGGTGCAGTCCACACCGTTCACCTTCGTGTCGAGCGTGACCGTGTGCGTGCCCGGGGTCGTGTAAGTGTGCGAGGGGTTCTGCTGGACGTAGGCGGCAGGCCCCTCGACGACCCAGAACCACCAGTTGGGGCCCCCAGCCGTGGCGTCGTTGAACTGCACGTCCATGCCGTTGATGCTGATGGCGCCGATCGTGGAAAGGCAGCTCGGCGGAGTGGTGGCCGCGGCGATGGCGACACCATCCTCGCGAATGGGGAAGACCGAGCGCGCGGACACGGCCAGTTCGCCACCGACCAGGCCGGTGAGGACCTCACCCATGAGCGGCGTGATGGGATCGAACGTGCACTCGAGCTGGACGACCGCGAAGTCGCCGAGGTCGGTCCCGCTCGGGAAGCTTGGGTCGGAGATGGTGGCGATCTCGCAGCCGTTGAGCGCGACACCGGCCTCGTTGCGAGCGTCCGTGATGAGCGACGCGTACTCCGCCTGCTGATAGGCGATGGCCGGAGTGCCCCAGGCCTCCGGGTGCATCGCCGCGTAGTTGGCACCGACACGGGCAGCGTTGTTGAGCACGACCCAGCCCATGAAGGCCCGGCCGAAGTCGAGCGCTCCGAGCACGATGAGCAGCACCACCGGGACCACGATCACGAACTCCACCAGTCCCTGGCCACGCCCACGCCCACGCCCACGCCTGCGCCTGCGCGATCGGCCGGTCATGGTCCGCGCCATCGGGGCGGCCCTCGCTGGGCGTATCCAGGCTGGAACGCTCGCTACCTTCTCTCAACATCTGACTCCTGATGGACCGCACGGCTGGCGGAGGACCATCGACGATAGACCAGCTTCGCCGACCATCTGAGCCCCCACGCGACATAAGTACTATTGCGCACGTGGTACTTACTGACAAGTGGATAGGAGTGGTGGGGGTGCTTTGAGGCACCAACGGACCCCTGGTCGGGCGACCAGGGGTCTCGGCGTGGCTCTGGGGGCGGTCGGCTAGCGGAAGGGATCCACCTGGCAGGCGCCCTAACGCACGAGCTGGACCTCGCCGGTCACGTCGATCGTGAAGGAACCGCCCGGCGCCGAGCAGTACTGGTGGCCCGGCAGCGCACAGGGTACGTCGATGGCGGCGCCCTCGAGCCACTTGGCGTGCTCGTTGTCGCCGGTCAGCAGGATGGCCCCGAAGCCGACGATGTGGTAGTAGGCGTTGGAGCCGTTGCCCCGGCCGGCAGTCCCAGACCGGGACCCACACTGGGATCTGGTTGTCGACGTAGTAGCTGATATCGCCCCACTCGTTGCCGGTGAGGCTGCCGATCTTGTCCTCGCTGCCGGGCAACCCGACGGCCGTGCAGCAGCCGTGGGCGTTGGAGGGCGGGCCGATCTGCGAGTCGAGGAAGGGCTTGCTCGTCTGGCAGCCGCCGTCATCGACCATGCCCAGGCTGCTGACCCAGTCGCACTTGCCGCCGTGCCCGAGTCCGAACTTCAGCCAGCCGAAGCCACCGGGGATGTTGAGCGTGGCCCGAGGTCAGGTTCTGGTCGATGCAGTCGTCGAGGCTGGTCAGCGGGCACTCGACGAGGCCGTCGAACGTGTCGTCCTCGATGCCGATGGGCAGGACGCCGCCACCGACGCTCTGGCCGGGCGTCTTGGCCGTGGCCGAAGTCGATGCGACCCAGTCGGTGATGCCGATGACGCCGAGCAGGAAGGGCTGCCAGTCGGTGCGCGCGTCGACGACCACGCCGAAGGCACCGTTGGGGATGGTCGAGGCCCCGACCACGCTGCCCAGCGCGGCACCGGTGTCATCGACGTACTGGGCATCGATGAGCACGGCGTCGTTGGCCAGCAGCGTCGGAGTTGATGGCGGTCTCGACGTTGACGGCCGTGCCCGCGCCGACCGGTACGCCGGTCAGCGCGCTGCCCACGATGCGGGTCCCGGCCATGGCCGCGAAGTCGGCTGCGTTCTGCGACTGGCGGCGCTGGGCGTAGGCGTACCCGCCGTCGACCACGACCGCGGACGGCGAGCACGATGGCCGTCAGGGCCAGCGCGAACAGCGCCAGGGCCTGGCCTCGCTGCGAGCGATGCGGGTGGGACACGCCTGTCTCCTAGTTGATGATCATCGTGGCCGCGCCGCTCAGCGGGATCGACCCCACGAACGAATTGACGAGCGGCGTGAAGCAGCTGGTAGGTGTACTCGACGCGGACCGAGACGACGTCTCCCGATGAGCTGATGGCGTTGCCGGAGCCGTCCTGGCAGCCGTTGCCGCCACCTCCGAAGCCTCGGTCCAGGCACCGCTCGGGGGCGGATCGGCCAGGTCGCCGTCGTTGCAGCTGATGTGCACGTCGGTGATCGGCCCCAGGGTCGACGGTCATGCGGTTGACGGCATCGCGGATGTGGGACTTGAACGAGGCCACGTCGGCCGGGCAGACGTGGGCCCCCGGACGCGCTCCCGTGATCCCGCTCGGGTCGCTGACGCAGGCCGGATCGGGACGCCGATCCAGCCGGCCTCGGCCGCCGCCAGGCGGGCGCCTTCACGGGCCGCCTGCGAGAGCGTCGAGTTGGTGTAGACGAGCCGACCGACGTCGAGCAGGCCGAAGAGGATGAACAGGAAGACCGGTATCACCAGGGCGAACTCGACGAGGGCCTGGCCATCCTCGGCGCCCCGACGCCGGGGCAGCGATCGAGCGACGCGCATCAGTTGTCGTCCACCGTCATGCTCGAGCTGCAGAGCACGGTCGAGCCTGCCACCAGGGTCTGGCTCTGGATCTTCTTGTTCCGGCTGTTGTCGATGAGCGTGCCGGTGAAGCCGGACACGTCGTGCCAGATGGTGAGCGCCCCGATGTCGTTGAAGTACGTGTGATAGAAGTCGGGCACGAGGCAGGTCGGCGGCGGGGTCGGGGTCGGGGTGGGCGTCGGGCGGCGTGGGGGTCGGGGTGGGCGTGGGGGTCGGGGTCGCTCCAGGCGGTGGCGTAGGAGTCGGTACGGCGGTCGGCGTGGGTGTCGGGGTCGGTGTGGGCGTGGGCGTGGGCGTGGGTGTCGGGGTCGGCGTGGGGGTCGGGGTGGGGTTCGGTGTGGGCGTGGGGTTGGGCAGGATGGTCACGTCGGCGGGGTTGAGGACCGGCCCGGTGGCGGACGCGGTGAGCGTCAGCTGGCCACCGAAGAGCTCGCCCACGATGGGCGTCAGGAACGTGAACGGCTGTGCCACCGAGACCGTCACCTGGTTGCCGATGCCGGACGGCGAATTGGGCCGCGCCGTCACAGGCGAGCACGGTCCCGCTGCCCGGGGCGAAGCAGATCGGCAGGTCGACGGTCAGGCCGCCGGCACCGCCCTGGACCTGCACGTTCGTCTCCCGGTCCGCCGCTGTCGATGGCACTGGCCTCGAAGGCGGTCAGGTCGAACGATGGCTCGGCGGCGTGGGTGGCCGCGTAGAAGGTCGCTTCACGGGCGGCGTTGTTGATGGCGATGTAGCTGAAGAAGAGGCGACCGAAGTCGACGGCCAGCAGCAGGAGCACGAGCATCACCGGCACGACGAGCGCGAACTCGACCAGTGCCTGGCCCTGGGCCCGCCTGTCCGCACGGGCGGTGGACCTCGATCGGGCTCGCGTCTTACGAACTGGGGACATGGCCGGCACTCCCACGGTGAGGCTACGGGGCAGGAAGTCCGAAACGACGCTCGTGATCGTTGAAGGCGCCCCCGCTTCGAGGTCATGCTAGAGGTCCGTCGCGACCCCGCCCTCCGTACGATGGTTCGGGGGCCCGGCTTACCACCGGTGGTGGTCGTGGTCAACGCTGGGCACCCCGCGTCGACGACCTGCCGCGCGGGCCAGCCCCTGCCGACCAAGAGCGCGGCACCGGTCACCAGTCGGACCCGGCGTCCTTGCCTCGCGCCGGCCTGGCGTGGCTGCGACGGCCAAGAGGACGACGGCCCCATCGATGGCCACCCGTCGACGTTGCGGCGGGTGGAGGGGTCGACCGGTGGCGTGCCCGGCACGGGCCCGGATCAGCGCTGGTCGAGACGCCTGCCCTGGGCGACGAGGTCGGCCGACTCGATGATTCGGCGCCCACGGGTCTGGGGCCGCTTGGCGGTGGCGATCCAGAGCAGGTAGGCGCGCTTGACCGTGGGTGGGAAGGCCCGCCAGTGCTCGGCGGCACCCGGTCGCTGCGCCAGCGCGGCCTCGAGGTCGTCGGGGCACGATCGAGTGCTTCCACCGGTTCCAGGATGGTCCACGAGCCATCCGCCTTGGCAGCCTCGATAGCGACCCGCCCCGCCTCGGTCATGCGGCCCTCGGCCTCCAGGCGCTCGACGCGAGCCTTGTTGGAGCTGGCCCACAGGCTGCCCTTCCGCCGCGGCGACCACCACAGCGTGCCGCGCTCCTCGTCGAGGCGCCGGTAGGTGCTGTCCACCCAGCCGAAGCACAGCGCCTCACAGATGGCCTCCTCGTAGGGGATGGCCGGCTTGCCGGTGCGCGGCTTGTACTGCACCAGCCAGACCCCCTCCGGCTGCGAGTGGTGCTCCCGCCAGCCAGTCGCGCCACTCTGCGGCCGTGGTGAAGTGGAGACGCTCGGCGTCATCCATGGCCCTGCCCATGGTCCCAGTCTATGACCGGCGGCCACCACGACGCATACCGCGCCTCGCACCATCGGTCCTGCCGGATGCACGGTCACGCCAGGCCGAACGCTCAGCCCGGCTCCGCTCCCGCCACCGTGCGGCCCTCGCCCCACACCTCGGGCCCACAGATGAACGTCTCGACCTCGGGGCGCGCCCTGGCCGCCCAGTCGTCGAGGTCGGCGGCGGCGGAGGGCAGGCGGCCGTCGACAAGCGCCAGCTCGATCCACTCGGCCACGTCGGAGAGCCGCTCCCACGGCTCATAGGGGATGTTCTCGACCTCGCACCAGGCCGCGAGCGATGACTTGGCGAAGATGATGTCGGCATGATGGGCGGCGTAGCGGTCGCTGGGACCGTCCCCGACGAAGACCACGGCGCGGCCCGCATCGCGGTGCTTCAGGATGCGTTCGCGCTTGCAGGTGCCGCACACGAGGCAGGCCGGATGCCCGTAGGGGAAGGTCACACCGGCGCCACCCTCGCCCAACGCCGAGAGCGTTGGTGGCGACGGGCAGGTCCGGCAGAGCCCAGCCGCGCGAGCATGCGCTCGACGTGGAAGCCGATGCCGTCGCTGACGACCTCGAGCGCGCCGCCGGCCGCGCGCACGACGGCCACCAGCTGGACCAGGCTCTCGTCGAGCTCGATGGTCCCGATCTCGCGCAGCAGCACGTCGGGATCGTGCGGCAGGACCTCCATGTCCCAGGCGATGAGCTCGCGCGAGCCCTTGCTGCCATCGATGTAGAGCTCATCCATGTGCCGGACCAGGGCCTGGTCCTCGACCAGCCTGGCCAGCAGCACGTCGCCGACATCGGCGAGGCTGATGGTGCCGTCGAAGTCGAGCAGCACGCTGATGGGCGCACCATCACGCTGCGAAGGCGGGTCGCTCGGCTGCGTCGCTCATGGCAAGTCCCCGGACACCACGAAGCCGGGCCGTGCGGCCCGGCTCCCGCTGGTCGCCGGAGAGGGCTAGACGCCCGCCTCCTGCTCGAGCTCGAGTGCTTCCTCGTCGGCTTCCTCGGTGAGCTTCAACCAGATGAAGAGCCCGGCCAGGATGACCAGCGGGACGATGACGGCAGCGGCGATGAGCACGCCCAGTACCGCCCCGATGAACTTGATGATGCTGCCCATAGTCGACCTCCTCGAACGGCACGTCCCTCCTCGTGCTGGCCGTGCCCGTGTCGCTGTTCGAATGTTCCCGCTGACGATGGCACGCGCGCCCGTATCGCGCAAGTGCCTGCCCGCCGCGAGCTTCACGTTGACCGGGCGGTCTCCCGGTTCGCGATCACCCGGGCGGCTGGGCCGGGGCGGGCGGCTGCGGCATCTGCTCGCCACGCAGGCCCGGACCCTGGCGCACCATCGAGTGGAGGTCGTCGGAGGTGAACTCCGCGAGCTGGTGCTTGCTGCCCTGGCGCGTGTTCATCGAGCAGTCGCAGGACGTAGGCTCCGTCCTGCTCGAAGAAGAACACGTCCTTGGGCTTCTGGTCGTCGATGTAGCGGCCGATGACGCGCATGGTGCGCTCGTAGGGACCGGCCATCGGCGAGCCGTCGTTCTGCGGGCCAGCTGCGACGCCGAGCCTGCGAGTCCTCGAGGAAGCGGGCGATGTCCTCGTCGAGGAACGTGTACGTCTCCTTGGTGATGGTCATCGTCGGGTCGGCCCAGGCCGACGTCATCCTGGGTCTGGCCGACGATGCCCTGGACGATGAAACCGTCGGGCGCCTCGGCCAGCAGGATCTCGTGCAGGCCACGCTGGTCGACGAAGGCACCGATGGAGCGCAGGACCTCCTCGTAGTCCTGCCGCGGACTACCTTCGTAGATTCGCATCGAGAGCCTCCGTGGATCTCCCTAGTCGTGTCTTGGCTGCCCGTCGAGAACGCAGGCGCACGGAACTCGACGGGCGATACGCTGACGATAGACGCGAGAGCGCCCGATGGCAATGAACGACCGGCGGTTCCGACCGGTACTCAGGTCCCGGTCGTGGTAGCCTGGTGGCTGTCGAGCCTGGGGCGGCCAGCGCCACGGCGATGCGGCCGGCCAGCGAGGCGTCGCGCTCGATGATCTCGAGGTTGGCGCGGACGCTGCGGCCCTGCGGTGATCTCGGCCACGCGAGCCGAGCACGAACGGCGTGCTGGCAGGCCCGCGGATGCCGGCCTCGTGCGGCCTCGGCCTCGGCCTGCTCGACCGCCGCGGCGACCTCCTCGGGCGGCAGCGCGATGTCGTCGGGCAGCGGCACGCGTGATGAGCACACCGGTGTCGAGCCCGAGGCGCCGCTGATTGGCGATGAGCCGGGCCGCCTCGGTCAGCGTCGTCGACACGCAGCGGTGCCCGGTACCCACTGCTGCGGCTGTAGAAGCCGGCCACCTCGTCGCTGCCCCAGGCCACCACGGGCACACCCCGGGTCTCCAGCGCCTCGAGCGTGCGGCCGACGTCGAGGATCGACTTGGGACCCGCACACACGACGGTCACCGGCGTGCGCGCCAGCTCGCCGAGGTCGGCGCTGATGTCCAGCGACGACTCCCCTCCCCGGTGCACGCCGCCGATGCCGCCGGTGGCGAAGACGCCGATGCCGGCCAGGTGCGCCGCGATCATCGTGGCCGACACGGTCGTGCCGCCCCAGCCCGGCCGGGCCAGCACGCCGGCCAGGTTCTGGCGCGAGACCTTGGGGATGTCGCGCGCCTCGGCCAGCTCCTCCAGCTCATCGTCGCTGAGGCCCACGCGTATGCGGCCGTCGTGCGTGGCCACCGTGGCCGGGACGGCGCCGGCGTCGCGGACGGCGGCCTCCGAGCTGCGCGCGGCGGCCAGGTTGTCGGGGCGCGGCAGACCATGCGTGGTGATGGTCGACTCGAGCGCCACCACGGCAGCGCCCTCCGTCGAGGGCACGCTGGACCTCGGGATGGACGAGCAGCAGTCGTTCGCGGTCACCGTCAAGCGTAGCCCAGCCGGCGCGCCTGGTGGCTGGTCGCGCAGCCACCGGCTCTAGCCGAGCCTGAGCTCGGGCCGACCGCGGCGCAGCGCCTCGGCCGCGGCTCGATGACCAGCCAGCGCCGCGCGACGCAGGGCCCGATCGCGGGCCATCGCCGGACGACCACCTGAGCGCAGCAGCGAGTACAGGAACCCGGCCGCGAAGGCATCGCCGGCACCGGTGGAATCGACCTTCCGCGCCGACCCGCGTGGCGGCGACGTCGACCTGGCGGATGGCGCGTGCCTTCCCGCCACAGCACGCGGCAGCCCCACATCCCGTCCTTGACCACGACCAGCGGGGCCTGGCCCAGCAGGCGCGGCCAGGCACGGCGCCCGTTCTCGCGCAGCAAGGCAGCGGCCTCGTCGCGGTTGGCGAAGAGCACGTCCGGCGCCAGCGCGGCGATGCGCGCCCGGGACCTGCGCACGCCGAAGGCCAGCAGCGGGCCCTGCGAGGAGAGGTCGGTGCTCACCAGGAGCCCCGCCTCACGGGCCAGCGCCGGCGGCCTGCACGGCTGCCGAGCCGATGGGCTCCGCGAACAGCGAGTAGGCAGGCACGTGGAGCACGTCGCGGCCGCGCAGCCAGCCCGGCTCGAGGTCGTCCGGCTCGAGGGCATCGGCGACGCCGCGCTCGGTCACGAACGAGCGCTCACCGTCGTCGTCGATGAGCGCGGCCAGGCGGCCGCTGGCACCGCGATGACGCGCGGCGTGGACGCGCACACCTTCGGCTCGCAGCGAGCGCAGCAGGCGGCCGGCCCAGGCATCATCGCCGAGGCTGGTGATGAGCGAGGCCGCGCCGCCGACCTGCGCGAAGGAGGCGGCCGTGTTGGCGGCGGAGCCACCCCGCCGAAAGGCCAGCGTGCCGGGCACGTCGGTGCCGCGCTCGATGGGCCGCGCCGGGGTGACGACCACGTCGAGCAGCAGGTCACCCAGGGCGACGAGGCGCGGCTGCTTGGAGGGACTCACGACTTGGCAGCATACGCAGTGGCGGGTGCCCTGCGTGGGCCGACCCATCGGGCTAGATTGAAGAGGATGGGCACGCGGGCAACGACATGGAACTGTCCGAGAGCATTCGCATCGAGCGCACTCGCGAGGAGGTCTTCGACGCCTGGGCCCGCATCGACCGCGCCGCCGGGTACGACCCGGCCGCCGTCGAGCGCCGGAAGCTCAGCGAAGGCGCCATCGGCAAGGGCACTCGCTTCGCGGCCGTCGACCGCTGGCCCGGCCGGGAGGTCGCGTACGTCGTGGAGATCACCGCCTTCGAACGGCCCGAGCGTATCGCCGCGACCTGGTCCGACCCTTGTCGGGCGGCTGGGACGCCATCTTCGAGACGGTCGGCGAGGCCACCGAGATGCGCTTCCACGCGACGCTCGATCCGAGCGGCGCGACGGGGCTGCTGCTGCGGCTCATGGCGCCCTGGTATCGACGCCACATGCGCGCCTCCCTCGAGTCCTTCCGTGAGAGCCTTGTGACCGACTCAGTCCTCGACGATTGAGCCTGGAGCGACGGCACCGTCGGATCGCCAGTCATGTGCAGGTGGCCACCTGCACATGGGTCGGCAGCCGCTTGGCAAGGCCGGCGCGGAGATCCACGATGGAGCGGATGTGCGCTCTACGATCGCTGGTCATGGGCACTGCGGCCGTGGCCGGTAGTGCCGCCCTGTGTCGGCCGTCCCGCAACCCGGGCGCCAGTGCGCAGGAGTCCACGGTCGCCTGCCCGGCGATGACCTCATCGCGGGCATCAAGAAGCGGGCCGAAGCCATGACCGCGCAGTCCCGGTTTCGCACCGCGCCTGCGATGGTGATGCTCAGCACGGTCCACACCCCGGACGCACCAGTAGAATGGGGTCCGACCCTGAGCCCAGCCCCAGACGGGCGTGCCCGTCCTGAGCCATGCCCATGCCGCACCAGCCCATCCGCTGTGCGGCCCCAGCCTCGAGGAGCACGATCTTGGACGGCACCGCCACGCCTTTCGACCAGCAGAAGGCCATCAACACCATCCGCACGCTGTCGATCGACAGTATCCAGCAGGCCAACAGCGGCCACCCCGGGGCGCCCATGGGCGCGGCGCCGATGACCTACGTGCTCTGGACGCGGTTCCTGCGGCATGCCCCCACGCGGCCAGACTGGATCGACCGCGACCGCTTCGTGCTCAGCGCCGGCCACGCCAGCATGCTCCTGTACTCGATGCTGCATCTGACCGGCTACGATCTCCCGCTCGAGGAGCTCAAGCGCTTCCGACAGATGGGCTCGACGCACGCCCGGCCACCCCGAGTACGGCATGACCGCGGCGTCGAGGCCACCACCGGCCCGCTGGGCCAGGGCTTCGCCAACGCGGTGGGCATGGCCATCGCCGAGCGCCGCCTGGCGGCCGAGTTCAACAGCCCGGACGAGCGGATCATCGACCACTGGACCTACACGCTCTGCTCAGATGGTGATCTCCAGGAGGGCATCACCGCCGAGGCCGCCAGCCTCGCCGGCCACCTCGGGCTGGGCAAGCTGGTGGCGCTCTACGACGACAACGACGTCCAGCTCGACGGCCCCACCTCCATGGCCTGGTCGGAGGACGTGCTGGCCCGCTTCGACGCCTACGGCTGGCACACCCAGCGGGTCGAGGACGGCGAGGACGTCGAGGCCATCAGCGCTGCCATCGAGGCCGCCCGCGCCGACGAGCGGCCCTCGATCATCTCGGTGCGCACCACCATCGGCTTCGGCTCGCCCAACAAGGCCGGCACGTCCAAGGTCCACGGCTCACCGCTGGGTCCCGACGAGGTTCGGCTCGCCAAGGAGGCCTACGGCCTGGACCCCGACGCGGCCTTCGACATCGCACCCGAGGTGCTGAGCCACTTCCGCGAGGCGGCCGACGATGGCGAGGAGCTCGTCGATGCCTGGCAGGAGCGCCTCTCCGCCTATGCCGAGGCCTACCCCGAGGACGGCGCTGAGCTGCGCCGCCGCAGCACGGGCACCCTGGCCCCGGGCTGGGACGCCGATCTGCCGGTCTACTCGGTCGAGGACGCCGCGATCGGCACACGCAATGCCTCCAAGAACGCCATCGCCGGGTTGCAGGACAACGTGCCCGAGCTCATCGGTGGCTCCGCCGACCTGTCCGGCTCGAACCTCACTGACATGTCCGGCGAGGGCATCTTCTCAGCCGAAGAAAGCGGCCGCAACATCCGCTACGGCGTCCGCGAGCATGCCATGGGCGGCATCGCCAACGGCATCGCCTATCACGGCGGGCTCATCCCCTTCGTGGCCACCTTCATGCCCTTCAGCGACTACATGCGCGGCTCCGTCCGCCTCGCGGCGCTGTCCGGGCTGCAGGTCGCCTACGTCTGGACACACGACTCGATCGGCGTCGGCGAGGACGGCCCCACCCACCAGTCGGTGGAGCACTACGCCGCACTGCGGGCCATGCCCAACCTGACCTTCGTCCGGCCGGGCGACCCCAACGAATCGTCGGCAGCGTGGGCGCTGGCCATCGAGAACCGGGCCGGCCCCACGGCCATGGCCTTCACGCGCCAGCAGCTGCCGGTCCTGCCGGGCACGGCCGAGCTGGCCCGTAGCGGCGTCCGTGCCGGCGCCTACGTGCTGGCCGAGGCGGCGCGGATCGACGGCACGGTGACCGCCCCGACGCTGATGCTGCTGGCCACCGGCTCCGAGCTGCACCTGGCCATGGCCGCCCGCGAGGTGCTGACCGCCGAAGGCGTGCCCACGCGCGTCGTCTCGATGCCCAGCTGGGAGCGCTTCGAGGCACAGCCGGCTGTCTACCGTGATGAGGTCTTGCCGCCGTCCGTGCGCGCCCGCGTCTCGATCGAGTCGGGCGTCTCGCTGGGCTGGGACCGCTGGGTCCGCGATGGCGCCATCATGGCCATCGACCGCTACGGCCTTTCCGCTCCGGCCGGCGAGATCTTCGAGAAGTTCGGCTTCACGGCCGACCACGTGGCCGAGGTCGCCCGCGGCGTCCTCGCCGGCGACGTGCGAGGGGTCATCTCCCCGGATGCCGACCACAAGGGCACTACCCTGGACGCTGCGGAGGCGCGCTAGATGGATACGTCATTCACGCTCCCCGCAGAGCTGCAGTCCACCGTCGACGAGGCCATCGCCGCGGCCGTCGGAGGGCGCTGGGCCAGCCGCTTGTGGGCCAGTGACACCAGCCTCTGGACCGACGATGCCGAGGTCGCGGCCAAGATCAAGCACCGTCTCGGCTGGCTGTTCGCGCCCACCTTCTTCCAGGACGAGGTCGCCGAGCTGACCGCCTTCGGCGAGCAGATCGCACGGGAGGGCTACACCGACGTGCTCGTCTGCGGCATGGGCGGCTCCTCGCTCGCGCCGGAGGTGCTGACCAGGGTCTACCCCGAGTCTGAGAAGGGTCTGAGGGTCCACGTCCTCGACTCGACGGACCCGGAGGCGGTCGCCGCCTACGACCGGACCCTCGACCCCGGGCGCACCCTGCGCATCATCGCCACCAAGTCGGGCACCACGACCGAGACGCTGGCCTTCCTCGCCCACTACTGGAAGGAAGAGGAGCACCGCGTCGGGCGCTTCCCGCACAGCAAGGCCGGCAACGAGTTCGTCTCCATCTCCGATCCGGGCGAGCCGCTGGCGGCCATCCCGCACTCCAACTACTTCCGCGAGACCTTCCTCAACCCCTCCGATGTCGGAGGCCGCTACAGCGCCTTGACCTATGTGGGCCTGGTGCCCGCGGCGCTGCTCTGGCTCGACCTCGATCCGCTGCTCGAGGACGCACGCATCATGGCCGACTCCACGAAGGCCGACTCCGACGACAACCCGGCGCTGGTGCTGGGCGCGGCCATGGCTGCCCTGGCCAAGGCCGGTCGCGACAAGCTGACCTTCGTCATCGAGCCCGACCTCGCGCCGCTGGGAGCGTGGCTGGAGCAGCTCATCGCCGAGTCCACCGGCAAGGATGGGGTGGGCATCGTGCCCGTCGATGGCGAGCCCCTGGGTGCACCGGAGGTCTACGGCGACGATCGCGTCTTCGTCCGCCTGGGTCCGGCCAGCGACAGCGAGTGGCACGTCGACGTCGACGCCAAGCTGAGCGCCCTGACCGGGGCCGGCCATCCGCTCATCGACATCCGCCTCGACGACGCCTCCTGGGTGGCGGCCGAGTTCTTCCGCTGGGAGTTCGCCACCGCGGTCGCCGGCATCGGCCTGGGCGTCAACCCCTTCGACGAGCCCAACGTCACCGAGTCCAAGCAGAACACCAAGGGGGTGCTCGACATCTACGCCCACGAAGGCAAGCTGCCCGAGCCGGAGCCCACGGCCACCCGTGGCCCGCTGCGGGCCTGGCGACAGGGCGGCGGCGACGCCGATCTCGTCGCGCTGCTGCGCGAGCACATCGGGCGTGCACCGCGGCACGGCTACTTCCAGGTCGGCGCCTACATCGCGCCGACCGAGGCGCGCACGCGAGCTGCTGAGGACGCTGCAGGCCAACCTGCGCGACGGCACCGGCAAGGCCTCCACGTTCGGCTACGGCCCACGCTTCCTGCACTCCACCGGCCAGCTGCACAAGGGCGGCGCGCCCATCGGCTGCTTCTTCCAGCTCACCAACGGCCATCCACTCGACCTGGAGATCCCCGGTCGCCACGAGTCGTTCGGTGTGCTCGTGGACGCCCAGGCCATGGGCGACTTCGCGGCCTTCGGAGCCCATCACCTGCCGGCCCTGCGCATCGACCTGGGGGACGACCCGGAGGCCGGTCTCGAGGAGCTCCTGGCGGCCCTGGCCGAAGCGCTGGCCTGACCAACCAACACCTGACAAGCACGCGGCGGGAGCCGCCACTACGAGGCATCGAACGACATGGACCTGGTACTCGCCGGACTCGGCCGCATGGGCGCCAACATGGCCCGCCGCCTCCATCGAGCCGGCCACCACGTGGTCGCCTACAACCGCTCCGAGGACAAGACGCGCGAGATCATGGCCGAGGGCCTCGATGGTGCCTTCACGCCCGCGGAGGCGCTGGCCAAGCTGCCGGAGTCACACATCGTCTGGCTGATGGTGCCGGCCGGTGACGCGACCGAGGCCACCATGGACGAGTTCGCAGCGCTGCTCTCTCCGGGCGACACCATCGTCGACGGGGGCAATGCCAACTTCAAGGACTCCAAGCGCCGCCACGCGCTGCTGGCCGAGCGCGGCATCAGGTTCGTCGATGCCGGCATCAGCGGTGGCGTATGGGGCCTGGAGAACGGCTACGGCACGATGGTCGGAGGCGACCGTGACGCGGTGGCGCCGCTCGAGCCCATCTTCGAGGCGCTGGCGCCGGAGGGTGGCTACATCCACTGCGGACCGTCGGGTTCGGGCCACTACGTCAAGATGGTCCACAACGGCATCGAGTACGGACTCATGCAGGCCTATGCCGAGGGCTTCGAGATCCTGCACGCCTCGGAGTACCCGCTCGACCTCGAAGCCGTGGCCAAGGCCTGGCAGTACGGCACGGTCATCCGTTCGTGGCTGCTGGAGCTGGCCGGCAACGCCTTCGCCGAGCGCGGCCAGGAACTCGACGGCGTGCGTGGCTGGGTGGCCGACTCCGGTGAGGGTCGCTGGACGGTGCAGGAGGCCATGCGACCTCGACGTGCCGGCCCCGGTCATCACGCAGTCCCTGATGACGCGCTTCCGCAGCCGCCAGGACGA
Source organism: uncultured Chloroflexia bacterium (assembly GCA_963705425.1). Taxonomy (GTDB): domain Bacteria; phylum Chloroflexota; class Limnocylindria; order Limnocylindrales; family CSP1-4; genus JAFMJV01. The sequence continues at coordinate 305,762 of CAVPJO010000009.1, forward strand.
GTCCTACACGGCACAGGTGCTGGCCGCTCTTCGGGAGCAGTTCGGCGGCCACGCCATCAGGGAGAAGTAGGGCCAGCGACGATGGCCACGCGAAGAGACCGACCCGAGCGGCTCGCGGTGACGGCGAGGGTGCCCGGCACGTGATGCACCGCGACGCGCTCGAAGACGCCGCCAACGCCAACCCGCTTGCGTGCCGGCACCCGCCTCGAGCGCGTGCCCGGACCCCGCCATCGTGGTCGTCTTCGGCGCCACCGGCGATCTCTCCGCACCGCAAGATCTTCCCGGCCTTCTACAACCTCCGGCGCGCCGGCCTGCTGCCGCACCGAGACGAGCATCGTGGGCTACTCGCGGCGGCCCTACAGCGATGCCGCCTTCGCCGACAGAGATGCGCGAGGCGGTCGTCGGAACACTCCCGCAACGCGGTCGAGAGCGCGCTCTGGGACGACTTCGCGCAGACCATCCACTACCAGCAGGGCGACTTCAGCCGACCGCGGCGGACTACGCCCGCCTCGCCGAGCGCCTCGACCAGATCGACGCGGCGGCCGGCTGTCGTGGCAACCGACTCTTCTACCTGGCCACGCCGCCATCCGCCTACGAGGACATCGTGGCCAACCTCGGCGCGGCCGGGCTGGCCGACCCCGAGGGTGCCTGGAGCCGCATCGTCATCGAGAAGCCCTTCGGCCACGACCTCGAGTCCGGGCAGCCAGCTCAACGACGCGGTCATGAAGTCGTTCGACGAGTCGCAGGTCTATCGCATCGACCACTACCTGGGCAAGGACACCGTCCGCAACCTGCTGGTCTTCCGCTTCGCCAACGGCATCTTCGAGCCGGTCTGGAACCGCCGCTACGTCGACCACGTCCAGATCACCGTGGCCGAGGACCTCGGCGTGGAGACCCGCGGCGCCTTCTACGAGGAGGCCGGCGCCAGTCGCGACATCCTCCAGAACCACATGCTGCAGCTGCTCAGCCTGGTGGCCATGGAGCCGCCCATCAACTTCGAGGCCGACGCCCTGCGCGACGAGAAGGTGCGTGTGCTGCGCGCCATCGACACCGAGTGGTCGCCGAGGCGTGTCCGCGCCGATGTGGTGCGCGGCCAGTACGGCGCCGGCTGGGTCGCCGACCGCAAGGTGGAGGGCTACCGCGAGGAGGACGAGGTCTCGCCCCGGTCCAGCGTCGAGACCTACGTGGCCCTGCGCCTCGAGGTCGAGAATTGGCGCTGGGCCGGCGTGCCCTTCTACCTGCGCACCGGCAAGCACCTGCCCCGGCGTGCTACCGAGATCGCCATCCAGTTCAACCGGCCGCCGCTGACGCTGTTCAAGGACAGCGCCTCCGACCCTGAGCCGAACATGCTGGCCATGCGTATCCAGCCCGACGAGGGCATCCTGCTGCGCTTCGCCGCCAAGGTGCCCGACCTTGGGCTCGACGTGCGCTCGGTGAACATGGACTTCACCTACGGCTCGACGTTCCTCTCCGACGCGCCCGAGGCCTACGAGACGCTGCTGCTCGACGCCATGCTCGGGGACGCTTCGCTGTTCACTCGTGCCGACGAGGTCGAGGCGGCCTGGAGCCTGGTCACGCCGCTGGACGAGATGTGGCGCGAGTGGGGATGCCGGCGACGGCGACGGCAAGCCAAGGTCGAAGCCCGCGCCCTTCGGCAAGCTCGACGGCAGTCTGCAGCCCTACGAAGCCGGGACCTGGGGCCCAGAGGCAGCAGACCGGCTCCTGCAGCGGGACGGCAGGCGATGGCGAAGGCTGTAGTCCCCATCCGGTTCGACGAGACCGGCACGTGGCGCTGGTACGTGCGCACCGAGTCCATCCGCGCGACCACCGACGCACTCTCGGGGCTGTGGGGCCGCGTGGCCGCGGAGGCCAGTCACGAACCGCTCGGCGGGGAGGCCGGCCGGGCCGTCGCCCACGGCGATCCGCGGCTGGCGGCCATCCTGCCTTCGGACGACGATGACGGCGTCCGCGTGCGCACGCGCACCTCGGTGCTGACGCTCGTCGTGGTCGCCCCACGCCCCGAGCTCGTCGACCGAGCCATGGCTACCGTCTCGACGCTGGCCTCGCGCCATCCCTCGCGAGCCGTGGTGCTGTCCCCCACCGATCCCGACGGCCCGGCCAGCTTCGAGGCCCACATCTACGCGTCCTGTCAGCTGCCGGAGCGTGGCTCGCAGCGAGATCTGCACCGAGGAGATCCTCATCAAGGCCGGCGGCGAGCTGGCGCAGCACCTCTCGAGCACCGTCGCCCCGCTGCTCATCCACGACCTGCCGGTGGTGTTGTGGTGGCCTGACGACGTGCCCTTCGGTCGGCCCGACTTCACCGAGCTGATCGACGAGTGCGACCGCCTCTTCGTCGACTCGGGCCAATTCCGCGACCACGGTCTGGGGCGGCTGGTGAGGATGTCCGATGCGGTCTTCGGTGGCCTCGTCGTGCACGATGTCAGCTGGATGCGGCTGATGCTATGGCGCGAGCTGCTGGCCGCATGTTTCGATCATCCACTGCTCATCCGGGAGCTCAAGCACCTTCGCTCCATCCGCATCGACGTGGCTCGACCCGGTGGCGATGTGCGCCTCTCTCGCGCCGTGCTCTTCGTGGGCTGGCTCATCTCGCGGCTGCAGCTGCAGGTCAGCGAGCCACTGCACGCCGGGGACGACGACACCTGGAACGCCACGGCGCGGATGGGCCAGCACGACATCGAGATCGAAGATCCGACCGGTCGAGGTCGAGTACAGCGGCGCCGTGCGCGGCGCCGGCTCCGTCGTGCGCGCCGAGCTGGAGACCCAACGCAGCGACGCCCATACCCACGTCAACGTCACTCGCCAGGCTGACCATCTGCTGGCCACGGCCGACTGGAACGGTGCCTCGGTGGTACGCCGCGCCAGCCCTCTGGAGGCCTTCGAGGAGGTCCCCTACCTGGCCGAGTCGCTCGACCGCACCGGGCACGACCGTCTCTTCGCGCAGGCTCTGGAGAAGGCCGTGGCCCTCATCGGAGATAGCGCCCGATGATGGGCACGTCGGTGATGGTCTGCGCCGATCGCGGCGGGGTCGCCTCGCGTGCCCTGGACTTCGTCATCGACGGGCTGCGCGCGGGGATCGGCCAGCGCGGTGAGGCGCACCTGGCGCTGACCGGCGGCTCGTCCGCGGCGGCACTGTTCGAGCTGCTCGCGGAGGGACAGCGCGCGCGAGTCGGGTCGATTGGTCCCGCGTCCACGTCTGGCAGGGTGACGAGCGCTTCGTGCCGCTCGACCATCCCGACCGCAACTGGGCCGTGGCCCTGCGAGATTGGCTGGAGGCGGACGGCGGTCCCGCATATCCCGGTGGCGCAGCGGCATCCCATCCCCGTCGATGCGGCCATCGCCGGCCGGCCGCGACGCCGACTGGACGGCGCAGCAGTACAGCGCCGAGATCGAGGCCGTCCTGCCGCGCCGTGGCGGCCTGCCCGCCTTCGATGTCGTGCTCCTGGGCGTGGGTGCTGACGGCCACATCCTCTCCACCTTCCCGGACACACCGCCCACCACCGAGGAGCATCGGCCGGCGCTGGCGGTGGCAGCCCCGACGCACATCGACGCCGCACCTGCCACGGGTGACCCTGTCGCCGTTCCTGCTCAGGGCCGCCGGCGGCATCGTGGTCATGGTCCCCGGTGCCGGCAAGGCTGAGGCCGTGCGCCGACGTCCTGACCTCCAGCCCTGCCCCGCAACGCCTGCCGGCCCAGCTGGCCATCCGCCCCACGGCCGTGTGGCTGCTGGAGCCCGGGAGCGCCGCCAGCCTCTAGCTCTGTTACTTGCATGTCACATCGTTTGCGAGATAATCTCGCGCATGAGCGATGTAAAACCCGGTATCGAAGAAGGCGCGCGACTGCGCATCGGTGAGGCCGCCAAGCAGCTCGACGTGAGCCCGGACACACTCCGCCGCTGGGCCGAAGCCGGCCGCATCGAGGTCGAGTTGACCCCCGGTGGACAGCGCACGGTCAGCCAGGCTGATATCTCCCGACTGGCAGCCGAGCGGCGGCGCGAAGGCGCCGAGCGACCGATCGTGGCGCAGTCGGCACGAAATCGCTTCGCGGGCACGGTCACCCGCGTCGAGCGCGACGGCGTCGCTGCTGTGGTCGAGGTACAGGCGGGGCCACACCGCCTCGTGAGCCTGATGACCCGAGAAGCCGCGGAGGAGCTCGCGGCTGGAGCCGGGCACCGAGGTCGTGTGCGTGGTCAAGGCCACCGACGTCATCGTGGAGGTGCCGTCAGCCTGAGCGCCACCGGGCCCCGACGCCGGGGTGCGCGGTGGCTGCCCCGCGCCTGATGCTGCCGCTGCTGCTGGCCGTGTCCGCGTGCACCCCGGCTCCGGCCGACGAGGGCGGCCTGACGGTCTTCGCGGCCGCCTCGTTGCGCGACCTGATGAGCGACCTCGAGGCGGCCTGGACCGACGAGCATCCCGGTGTCCCGCTGACCGTCGCCACCGAGGCCTCGAACGTCCTGGCGGCGCAGATCGCCGAAGGTGCTCCAGCGGACATCCTCGTCTCCGCGGACACCGAGCGACCCTGGGCGCTGGCCGACGACGGCCTCACCGCCGCCAAACCGGTGCCCTTCGCCCGCAACCGAATCGCGCTCGTGGTCCCGCTCGAGAGCGATCTCGTCGACTCCCCGCACGACCTCGCGACCGCGGGCGTGCGCATCGTGGCCACCAACCCCGGTGCACCCATCAGCCGCTACACCCTCGAAGCTATCGCGCAACTGGCGGGCACGATGCCCCAGCCTGGGGTGTTCACCGACGCGGTCAGGGCCAATGTCGTCTCCGAGGAGGACAACGTCCGCGCCGCGCTGGCCAAGGTCGAGCTAGGTGAGGGGGATGCGGCGTTCGTGTATCGCACCGACGCCCTGAGCTCCGAGCTGATCCGCGAGATCCCGCTGCCGCCCGAGGTCCAGTCCGTCGCCGAATACGCGGCCGTGCAGATCAGCCATCGAGTCCTCGCCGCCGAACTGCTGCGCTGGCTGGCGGGCCCCACGGCCAACGCCGTCATCGAAGCCAACGGCTTCGACACGCCCGCGCCATGACCAGCTCGCCCCTCGCCCGCTCACCGGCCCCCAGCCCACGTTCGTGGTCACACCGACCCGGCTCGTGGGTAGTGGTCCTGGCCTCGCTGGGCCTGGCCTTCCTGGCGCTGCCAGTCGCCGCTCTGCTGCTGCGCGCCATCGAGTCGGGCGCCCTGCTCTCAGCGCTGGCCGGTCGGGCTGTCCTCGACGCGCTGCTGCTGAGCCTCTCGAGCACGGCCATCAGCCTGGCCATCGTCATCGTCCTGGGCACACCCCTGGCCTTCGTCCTGGCCCGCTCCAGGTTCCCGGGCAAGGCGCTGGCCGAAGCACTCGTCGACCTGCCCATCGTGCTGCCTCCCTCGGTGGCCGGCCTCGCGCTGCTCTTCGCCTACGGCCGCAACGGCATCGCCGGGGGTTCACTCGAGCTGCTGGGTCTCACGCTGCCGTTCACCACGCTGGCCGTCATCGTGGCCCAGGTGTTCGTGGCCAGCCCTTTCTACATCCGCGCCGCGCGAGCCGGTTTCCGGGCAGTGACCCCGGAGGTCGAGGACGCGGCACGCGTCGACGGCGCCTCGGAGAACGCGGTCTTGGGGCGCATCACACTGCCGCTCGCGGCGCCGGCCATCGGTGCCGGGCTGGTCCTGGCCTGGGCGCGCGCGCTGGGCGAGTTCGGGGCCACCATCCTCTTCGCGGGCAACCTCCCGGGCCGCACCCAGACGCTGCCGCTGCTCGTCTACAGCGAGTTCCAGGACAGCCTTGAGGCGGCCATGGCAGCGGCCACCATCCTGGTGCTGGCGGCATTGGGCGTGCTCATCGCGGTGCGGATCATGCGCTGGCCATCGGGCGCCAGCTGGTTCAGCTGACGCGGCGACGAGGTTACGAGCCCAGCCCGATGAGGATGACACCCAGGATGGCCAGAGCGAGGCCGGCCAGGCGCATGGGGCCAAGCCGCTCGTGCAGGAAGGCCCGCGCCAGGATGGCCGTCATGACCGGGTAGAGCGAGGTCAGCACGATGACGATGGCCAGCTCGCCCTCGTTGCTGGCCATCACGAAGAAGAGGTTGCCGCCCAGATCGCCGATACCGGCGATGGTGCCCATCAGCAGCGCCGCCGCGCCCAGCCTGACGACCGGGAATCGACCCAGCGGCGCCAGCAACGCGGCCGCCGTCAGCACGGCTACGACACCCCCGAGCTTGACCATGAACAGCGGCCACCACACGACCCCACCGGCGTCATGCGCGGCATCGATGAGCAGGAAGAAGCCGCCGAAGCCGAGGCTGGCACCGATGATGAGCAGCCACTCACGACCGCGGGAGCCGTGGTAGGTGGGCATCACCGGCGATCCCAGCCGACGGTCCGGCACGGAGACGAGCACGATGGAGACGAGCGCCACGATCATGCCCGCGAGGGCCAGCCTGCCCACGCTGCCGCCGGTAGCCAGGGTGATGGCCGCCGGCCACGATGCCGAGAGCAGAGCGGTGAGTGGGGCGACGAGGCCCATCGTGCCGCGGGACAGGGCAAGGTAGAAGCAGCCCAGACCGAAGGCACCAGCGACACCCGCGGCAGCGCCCCACAGCAGCGCCTCGCTGCCCGGCCTGGCCTCACCACTGAAGGACAGCAGCAGTCCGGCCACGAGCAGGCCCACGAACTGGGCCACGAAGACCGCCACGAGGTTGTTCGAGAGGCGGGTAGCGATGCCGCCGGAGAAGTCCGCGACACCCCAGGAGACCGCGGCCACCAGCGCGAGCAGCGGTGTCAGAAGGCTCAGTCGGGGACCCCGTGGTCATCGGCTTGGGCCGCAAGCAGCGACGCCGGCCGGCTGGGTGTCTCGCGGACGGCAGCCTCGCCACGAGGCGCCGACAGCGAGTCGGGGTTGGGGCGCGGATCGGGCTCGAAGCGCAGGGTGGGCTGCGGTGCGTCGGCCGCTCTGGATGCGTCCACCGTCCAGGGCGTGGTGACCGCTGGTGGCGCGGCGACCGCGAAGGGTGCCGCGGTCTCCGTTTCGAGTCCGGGTGGGCGGCGTACGGCCGGCACGTGTTCCTGCGGGGGACCGGGCAGGACCACCAGCTCGTCGGCGAACGCATCGAAGCGGTCTGAGCAGGTCAGGTACAGCACCTGGAAGCCGTGCTCATGCGAGAACTGCTGGACGAGGCGCAGTGCCCGTTCGGCGCGCTCCGCGTCGAAGGTCACGAAGGGGTCGTCGAGGATGAGCGGCGGGCGCCGCTCGAGCGTGACCAGCTGTACCAGCCCCAGGCGGGCCGCCAGGAAGAGTTGGTCCGCGGTGCCCTGCGAGAGCTGGCCGACACCGACGAGCTCGCCGGTCTCGGGTACTCGCACCTTGAAGGCGAGGCTCTTCTCGTCGACCTCGATGTCGTCGTAGCGCCCGTCGGTGACGGCGGCGATGGTCGGACCCATGCGCTCTTCGAGGTAGCGTGCGGCCGTCCTGAGCGTGGCCTGCTCGGCGGCCTCGATGGCCGCCAGCGTGTCCTCGTAGATGAGCAGGCGTCGCTGCAGCCCGGCCTCACGCTCACGTGCCGCAGCCAGGCGCTCGGCCAGCTCGGCCACCAGCTCGGCATCGATCTGGTTGGCATCGATGCGACCCTGCGCCTGGTCTTCCTCGGAACGAGCCGCGTCACGCGCCGGCGATGTCTGCGCCACCAGTCGACGGGCCAGGGCCAGTGAGGCCGCCGGGTCCTCGGCCAGCTTGCCCATGGCCGCCAGCGCGTGCCGAGCCTGCTCCGTTTCGTTGGCAGCCTCGTCACGCGCCTCTTCAAGACGTCGCACACTGCGATCGTCGATGCCCAGCCCGCGCAGCTCACCTTCGATGTGAGCCAGTGCTTCGGTGCCTTCCTGGACGGACTCCACGAGCGCCTCGGCCGCCTGGACGTCGGCCACCCCAAGCTGCGCCAGCAACGCGTCCAGCTCGCGACGCTTGCGCCGGGACTGCTCCTGCTGTGCGCGCTCCTGCTCTTGACGCTGCGCCACGGCTGCTTCGGCCAGCTGCAGGGCAAAGCCGTACTGGCGCCGGCGGCGAGCCATGCGCACGGCCTGGACGAGCGCGACCACCACGCCCACGGCGAGGGCCAAGACCACGATGACGCCGATCACGCCCAGGCCACGCAGCAGGTACATGGTCAGCCAGCCCAGGGCCACGAAGAGCGCCGCCAGACCAAGCCAGCGCATAGGCCGTGGTGGCACCCCCTCAGGGCGTTCTGCGGTGGCCGCCTCGGCGCCTGTGCCGATCTCGGCGTCGAGCTCGGAGAGCTCGTACTCCAGGCTGTGCGCACGAGAGACGGCGCTGCGCAGCTGTGCCAGCGGCAGCCTGGAGGGCAGCTTGCTGTTCAGACGCTCGCTCTCTACGGTCAGCGTCGCGCCACGCTTCAAGCGATCGTAGCGGTCCTGAGCGGCGTCTCGACGCTCGGCCAGCGACTCCGCCCGCTGGGCTTCGGCGAGATCGGCCTGCTGTCGCGTCAGCTCCAGGTCAAGGCGCTGGCGACGCTCGTGAGCATCGACCCATGCCGAACGGTCGCCCTCCAGGCGCGCCAGGGCACCTTCGCCGTTGGCCAGCTCCTCCTCGAGCATGGTCGATCTGTTCGCCCACCACCTTGAGCAGGCCCGGGTTCTTGTGCCCCTCGGTGCGATAGCGACGAACCGCGGCCTCCAGCTTCTTCTTGGCCTTGGCCGTGCCCCGATCGGCGCCACTGATGGCTTGCTGGAGACGGTCACCGATGGCCGGTTCGTCTCCGGCCACGGCGCCGAGCTCGCTGTGGCCGACGCTGGCCGTGGCCCGGAAGAAGGCCTCGCTGGGGACGCCCGTGAGCTCGGCCAGCTCGTCCGCCATGAGCGCGTAGTCGCTGATGGTCTGGCCGCCGACCGTCAGCTCGCCCTCGGAGGATGAACCACCGAAACGCTTGCGCAGCTTGCCCGTCATGCCGTCGACCTCGAAATCGAGCTCGACCTCGGGTGGCGCATCCGAGCCCCAGGCCCAGGCCTTGCGGAGATCGTCGCGATTGGCGTCAGCCTTGCGGAAGAGGACCATCTCCAGAGCCTGCTGGATGGTCGACTTGCCGGCCTCGTTGGGCCCGCGCACGATGGTCAGACCGGCAGCCGGCTCGATCTCGAGCGCCTGGTGCGACTTGAAGTCCTTGACCCGAAGGCGAGTGATGCGCATGGCTACGGCAGCGACACGAGGTCGGGGTCGTCGAGTAACAGGCGCCGGCCAAGGCGCAGGACCTGCCGTGCCCCCTCGGCGGCTTCGACGTCGCCGACGTCCTCGGCGGCACCGATACGCGAGTGCAGGTCGGCCATGAACCTGCCGGCCACGGTGTCTTCGGGCAGGGCCGGACCGTCGGCCAGCGCGGTCACCGATCGGTCCCGGACACGCACGTGCAGGAATGACGGAGCGAGGCTTCGCTCCAGCTCTTCGGCATCGATCTCAAGGAGGTCGGGCGCCACGCCCTCGATGCTCACCTGCAGGATGAGGTCGGGGTCGGCCGATCCGGAGAGGCGCTTCAGCAGCTCGTCCTGGCTGACCACCTCGGTGGCATCGACGGTCTCGGCGCGGAAGGTCGTGCGGCCCACCCGGAGGCGCTCGACGCGCACGCGGCCGTCTCCGTGAGCGCCGTCATCGAGACGTACGAGGCAGACGCTGCCCGCACCGTCCTGGTCGATGGCCACCGGCTCCGGTGCGCCGGCGTAGGCCCAGGTCGTGCCCGCGGCGCGACCACTGGAGAACGAGTGCCAGTGCCCCAGGGCGAGGTAGTCGAGGCCGCTGGCTGCGATCTCGGCATCACTGAAAAGGACGTCATCGCTCTCGATCTTGCCGGGGATCTGCCGCGAGCCGTGGATCATGCCCACCTTCCAGCGGGCGCGCTCGTCGGCTCGGGCATCGAAGCCCTTGAGCGGGCTGCGCGGGGCGCGCTTGGTGGCGAAGACACGTCCGTAGACAAGCAGGTCGAGGTCCCTGAGGAGCAGCTCCGGCCGCTCGGGCGTGAGCACCGTGAGCAGATCACTGCCCGGGGGCAGGCCGGCCAGGGCGGCCAGGTCGAAGACGCGGTAGATGGAGCGACCATCGTAGACATCGTGCGTGCCGGGGATGATGATCACGCGGATGCCCCGCTCGGTGAGGCGCTTGAGCTCGCTCACGGCCCGCTCGACGGATCGCCGCGGCTGGGCGTTGGAATCGAAGAGGTCGCCGCAGATGAGGGCGGCGTCCACGCCGGCCTCAAGGCCCTCGTCGATGGCGCGCGCGAAGGCCGCCAGCTGACGTTCTCGCTGCCGCACCGCGGCGGCACCCATGTCCGCGTGACGCGCCCCGAGGTGGACGTCAGCGAGGTGGAGCAGCAACGGCATGTGTGAGGTGCTCCTTCTGCCCTGTCCCCCGGGGTCGCTGCATGGCAGGCCAGCGAAGCTCGCGGTGCTTGCCATTGTGACACCGGGCTGCGGCTCCAACGCCGCTACCACGGTCCCTGTGGCGAGGAGTACTCCGGGACCCTCCTGGCGCCTTCGAGCGCCTACCGAGCCGAGCCGGCCGACGGCTCCAGGGCCGGGTCGTTGCCGGTTCTGCGGCCTCGGTGTACCCTCGGTCGAGCATTCCGGTGCGCCCACCAGAACGGGACTTCGGGACAGGACCAGGACAAGCGGCGCCCGGCACTCCAGACGCCAAGGCCCTCTTGTTTCAGGCTGCCCGTGGGGGCTCCGGGACGCAGAGATGCAAGCCACCGCGCCCCAGGAGGTCACTAGGTGTCGTATACGGATCGAACCCTGACATGCGTCGATTGCAGCGTGGAGTTCATCCACTCCGCGGCCGACCAGGAGTTCTACGCGGAGAAGGGCTTCGTCTCTGACCCCAAGCGCTGTCCCAGCTGCCGGGCGGCTCGGCGTGCCATGCGCGATTCGAGCGGATACGACTCCCGTGACATCGGTGGTCCCCGGGGCTACGAGCGCGGCGAGCAGCGAGCCCCGCGGGAGTACTTCGCGGTCATCTGTTCCGAGTGCGGCAACGCTGCGCAGGTGCCCTTCAAGCCGCGCATGGACAAGCCGGTCTACTGCTCGGATTGCTTCCGCACGGTCCAGACCCGGACCGCCGACGGCGCCGAGCAGACCGGGGCAACGTAGCCCCGCCGCACTCCAGGATGCACCCAGCGGCCGCTCCGGAAACGGGGCGGCCGACCTGATCCCGGGGCTGCCGCCCCAGAGTAGACTCGAAGCTGACGCACGCCCCACGCGTCCAGCTGTCACGAGATGCCGTCACGAGGAAGAGCGAGACCATGACCGACGCACCGCGCATCAAGATCACCTACGCCACTCTGCGCGCGGACAACGAGGAGCTGCACAGTGCGTTCGAGGCCGGCGTCGAGGCCGCTCGGGCTCGCCTCGGCCGGTCGCATGCCAACCTCATCGATGGCCAGGAGCGCGCCGGAGACGGTGAGTTCGAGCTGCGCTCCCCGATCGACTGGGAGATCCTCGTAGGGCGCTTCGCCCGGGGTACGCGCAGGGACGTCCGGGACGCCATCGCCGCGGCCAGGGCCGCCCAGCCGGCCTGGAACGCGCTGGGCTGGGAGAGGCGCGTCGAGATCGTGACCCGCGCCGGCGACATCATCAGCGAGCGCCTCATGGAGTACAGCGCGCTGATGGCCATCGAGGTCGGCAAGAACCGCATGGAGGCCCTCGGCGAGGTCGAGGAGAGCGCCGACCTCATCCGCTACTACGCCCGTATCGCGGTCGAGAACGAGTTCTACCTGAAACCCATGGACAACCTGGGTGACGCAGCCACGCACACGCGCTCGGTGTTGCGCCCGTACGGGGTCTTCGGCGTCATCGCGCCGTTCAACTTCCCGCTGGCCCTGGCTGCGGGCCCGGTCGGCGCGGCGCTGCTGGCCGGCAACACCTGCGTGTTCAAGCCCGCCAGCACCGGCGCCATGAGCGGCGTGCTGCTCATGGAGGCGCTGCGCGACGCGGGCGTGCCCGCTGGCGTGTGCAACCTGGTGATGGGTGCCGGCAGCATCGTCGGCGACGAGCTTGCCCTCAGCGAAGCCATCGACGGCATCGTCTTCACCGGTTCCTACGACGTGGGCATCGATCTCCAGCGCCACTTCACCAAGAGCTACCCACGCCCCTGCATCGTGGAGATGGGTGGCAAGAACCCGGCCATCGTCATGGACAGCGCCGACCTCGACAAGGCAGCCGAGGGCATCATGCGCTCGGCCTTCGGTTTCGGTGGCCAGAAGTGCTCCGCCAACAGCCGTGTCTACGTGGCCCGTGCGGTACACGACGAGCTGGTGCGCAAGCTGGTCGCACAGACCGAGCAGATCGACCATCGGCGACCCGCTGCTGCGTGACAACTGGCTCGGCCCGGTGACCGACCAGCGTGCCGTCGACCGCTTCGCGCAGGCGGTGACCGAAGCCCGGGCCGATGGTGCCGTCTTCACCGGCGGCGAGGTCCTCAACGACGGCGACCTGGCCCGCGGCTTCTACGTCGAGCCCACCGTGGTCGGCAACCTGCTGCCCAGCCACCGGCTCTTCCGTGACGAGCTGTTCGTGCCCTTCACTGCGGTCTGCCCGGTCGATTCGCTGGACGAGGCACTCGACCTCTCGAACGCGGTCGTCTACGGCCTCACCGCCGGCATCTACAGCGAGGTGCCCGAGGAGGTCGAGCAGTTCCTCGACCGGATCCGGACCGGCGTGCTCTACGTCAACCGCCGCGCCGGAGCCACCACGGGCGCCTGGCCGGGCGTTCAGCCGTTCGGCGGCTGGAAGGGCTCCGGTTCCACCGGCAAGGCCGCCCTCGGCCCGTACTACCTGGCCCAGTTCCTGCGCGAGCAGTCACACACCATCGTCGACTGACGAGCCTGCCTGGCGGCGGCGCCTCTCGGCCGCTACTGGCCGACGACCGACCGAGCGTCGACGACCTGCTCAGGTGCGGGGATGGGCAGCTCGAGCGGCTCCCCCAGGGCGTCGAAGCGGTACTCGGTGATGAGCATGGCCGGCTCGCCCTCGATCGGGAACGGCATGTCGTAGCGCACGCGGCGCAGATAGCCATCTTCGTCGAGCCAGGCTTCGGCCCGGTCCACGTCGGCCCCGCTGGCCCTGATCTCGGCGAGGGACTGCTCGAAGACCGAACGCATGTCATCGGGCACCTGGTCCCGAACGGCTTCAAGGTCGATGGCCATGGCCACGTGGACCATCTCCACGTCCCCTTCGGACTCGAGGCCGACCACCTCGACCGGTCCGTCGGAGCCCAGCAGCCAGTAGAGGCTGAGCGCGGCGTCGCTGCCGAAGGCGAAGTCGTCGACCAGCTCCTCGAAACCCTCGACCGGGTCGGTCAGGTCCAGGTACAGGTAGTGGCCTTCGGGCACGAGCGCCTCGAACGCGGCCCCACCGAAGTAGACGTCGTTGCCATCGAACACGGCCAGCAGGCTGCCCAGCTCGGCGATCTCTGCCTCCAGCCAGACCCGTGGGTCGAGGCCGAAGCTGAGCTGGCCGGTGGCGCTGAGCAGGAGGGTCTCCGGCAACGCGCCGGGTACCTCCATGGTGACCTCAGCCCCGAAGCGAGCCGTGTCGCCCTCGAGCGTGCGCATCACAGCGGCAGCCACGTCGGGGGCCTCGTCGGTGGCCGGTCGAGCCAGCGACGGGGAGTTCAGTGCTGCCGTGAGCAAGGCCGTTCCGGCCACGGCCGTAAGCGTGCGGTGCATGTCGTATCTCCAGTAGCGGGGCTCGCAAGCATCGTCGGGGTCGGTCGCGGGCGTCAAGGGACAGCCGGCCGAGCGCCTCCGGGGCCGCGGCTACGGGCCAAGAGCCCGTATACTCGTCATTCATCGTGCATACGATTCATGCAGAGTGGTGACCGATCGAGGGAGGGCTTGTGACACAGGCGAAGCTCGTTGACATGGACGACGCAGCTGCTCCACGCCTCGTGACCGAGGTACCCGGACCCTTGGCGAGGGCGCACGTGGCCTACGACCACACCTGGTCGTCACCGAGCCTGCCGCGGGCCTACCCCTTCGTGCCGGTCCACGGTGAGGGCGCGACGGTCACCGATATCGACGGCAACGTCTTCGTGGACTTCTGTGCCGGCATCGCGGTCAACTCGACCGGCCACTCGCATCCCGCCGTCATCCGCGCCATCAAGGACCAGGCCGATCAGCTGGTGCACTACAGCGCGTCCGACTTCTACCCGCCCATCTATGCGCAGATGTGCGAGGCCATCGCCGCCACGGCACCCATCGGCGGCCCGCTGCGGGTCTACCTCGGCAACAGCGGTGCCGAGGCCGTGGAAGCATCGCTGAAGCTGGCGCGCCGGGCCACGGGCCGCCACGCGGTCGTCTCGTTCCTGGGCGGTTTCCACGGCCGCACCATGGGCGCGGTCACGCTGACCGCTTCCAAGGCCAAGTACCACGCTGGCCTCGCGCCACTCCTCAACGGTGTCTACCACGCACCCTACGGCCATGCCTCCGACCTGGCCTGGTTCGACGAGGTGCTCTTCGACAAGGTCGTGCCCGCCGACGAGGTCGCCGCCATCATCGTCGAGCCGGTACAGGGCGAGGGCGGTTACATCGTCCCGGAGGCCGGCTTCATGACCGGCTTGCGCGAGCTCTGCGACCGCCATGGCATCCTGCTCATCGCCGACGAGATCCAGTCGGGTGCGGGACGCACCGGCAGGATGTGGGCCGTCGAGCACTTCGGCGTGGAACCGGACATCCTGCTCTCAGCCAAGGGCATCGCCTCGGGCATGCCGCTGGCGGCCTTGGTGGCCAGGGCCGCCATCCTCGAGGTCTGGGACAAGGGCGCACATGGCTCGACCTACGGCGGCAATCCTGTCGCCTGCGCCGCAGGTCTGGCCACCATCGAACTACTGCAGGACGGGCTCATCGACAACGCCCGTGAGCGCGGCGAACAGGGCCTCGCAGCCCTGCGTGAGATCGCGGCAAGGCACCCCGAGAGCATCGTCGAGAGCCGCGGCCTAGGTCTCATGCTGGCCATCGAGCTGGCGACGCCGGCCCTCGCTGAGGCACTCGAGTACGAGGCCTTCAAGCGTGGACTGCTGGTGCTCGGCTGTGGGGCGAAGTCGGTCCGTCTCTCGCCGCCACTGGTCGTCGACGAGGCCACCATGGACAGCGGCCTGCGTGTGCTCGAGGAAGCGCTCGGGGTCGTCGAGCGCGCCACCCGGGCGCCGGGCCAGGTCGTGCCGTCGATCGTGGACGTCACGGACGGGCGCGAGCACTAGGCCTAGCCTCGCCGAGGTCGCAGCTGGCCCTGCGCCTGGCGACACCCTGGTGGTGCGCATGGGGGTGTGGCCTGGTCCCGATAGCCCATTGGTCATGGGTCGCCGTGGTTCGCGAAGTCAACGAATTCGCGGTCGGGTGCCGTGTGGTGCGGTTCGTGGTACTGGTCACCCGGACCCGAGTGATAGACATTCGGTACTGCCTCCCCCCTGACGTCTGGGCCGGTCGACTCACTCGGTATCGCGACCTCTCTGCGAAGCCTCCGGCCCCGGCGACCTCCTCGAAGGGGGGCGAACCGGAGGAGACATGATGGATACCAGGATCGCTCTCGACAACGAACACGCCGCGCCGTCCACGAGCGAGGCGACGCCCGAGCCGGAGCCACGGCCCCGGCAGCGTGGCCAGGCCCTCGTGGAGTTCGCCATCATCCTGCCCGTGTTCTTCCTCGTCGTGGCGGGCATGTTCGACTTCGGCCTGGGCATCTACTCCGACCTGACGCTCGTCAACGCCGCCCGCGAAGGGGCCCGCCTGGGCGTCATCGACCCGGGCAACACGAGTGCCATCGAGAGCCGCGTGCGCGCCATGTCCGGCAACCTCGATCCCGCCAGGCTGAACGTGTCCATCACCTGCGAACGACCCTCGGGCGCCACCTTCACCAGCTGCAGCAACCCGCAGTGGCAGCCCGGTGACGCCACCCGCGTCGTGGTCGACTACCGCTATTCGATGTTCTTCCCGCTGCTCTTCGGCACCGAGATCCCGCTCTCCTCCGAATCGAAGATGCGCATCGAGTAGGGCCGGCTCGCCGAGCGATCGTCCTCCTCCGACCGCGTAGCACGCAAGGACCACACCATGAACCTCCTGTACTGGGCCCGCGCGGCTCCGTCTCGCCCGGCAGCCCGATGACGCGACCTGGGCACGGTCCGCGCCGGGCAGTCGGGACAGACCCTCGTCCTCTTCGCCATCTTCTTCACGGTCATCCTCGGCGTCGCCGCCCTCGTGCTCGACCAGGGCATGCTGCGCAAGGCGGACATGGACCTGACCAACGCCCTCGACTCGGGCGCGCTGGCCGGGGTGGCCCTGCTCAAGGACGATCCGGTCGGGGCGGAGCAGCTGGCCCGCGACTACGTCCAGCTCAACTACCCCGAGTCGCTGCCCGACAGCGATGTCGATGTCGGCTTCCGCTGCCTCATCGGGACCATGCCCGACCAGCCAGCCCCGCATGACGGACGTGCCCCTGGCCTGCGACCCGGGTCCGGCCGCGACCTGGACGGTCGAGGGCGAGACGGCCTACGCGACCTGTGACCCGACGCTGGGCCATGTCTGCAACGTCATCGTGCTCAGCGCTCCGGCTTCGGTCGACTTCCTGTTCGCTCCGGTCCTGGGCGTGCCGAGCGGCACCACCGACACCGCGGTCGCCGCGGCCTGCAAGGGCCTTTGCGGAGAGCCGCCGGAGGTCCCCACCGACCTGGTCATGATCCTCGACCGCACGGGCAGCATGTCCGGCGTCGACACCGACAACGCTCGTGCCGCTGCCGACTCGGTGCGAGACTTCCTCGACCCCGACATCCAGTGGCTGGGTTTCGGAGCGCTTCGGTCCGAGCAGGCTCGGGCAGGCATGCGCGTCGCAGGCCGACTCGATCATCGGCACGGCCTCGACCGCCGACCTGCGCCGCTGGGTGCCCGTCGGCCTGACCGGCACCGGTGCTTCCTTCGGCTCGAACTACAAGCCCAACGGCAGCGACATGGCCAAGGCCATCGGCTGCTTCGGCAACTCGAGCACCCAGACCGACATCGCGGACCCGGTGCGCATGGCCACCTACGAACTCGAGACCTATGGACGGCCGGGAGCCAACAAGGCCATCCTGCTGCTCAGCGACGGCAAGCCCAACCGCTCCACCACGGGCACGCCCAACTACTGCGACGAGGCTTACCAGGCAGCCACAGCAGCCAAGGCCAAGGGCATCGAGATCTTCACGGTCGGCTTCGGCCTGAACGGCGCCGGCGATGAGGCCTGCATCGACGCGGCCGGTCCCTGGGTCGGCAAGACCTCGACCGATCTGCTCGCGGCCATGGCCACCAACTCGGACAAGAGCGGCTGCCCGGGCACCGAGAACGATGACGACGATCACTACTTCTGCCTGCCCAAGAGCGCAGGTGCGAGTACCGACCTCTCAGACATCTTCCAGCGTGCCGTGGTCACCCTGACCGGCCACTCACGTCTCGTCAACGTGGACTAGAGACGGGGACCGTATCGAGGAGGACGAAACCCGGGGCCATCCAAGGACAACTGAAGAGGGGCGACTCTGGCCGGCATCTCGAACGGCGGCGGCGCAACCGCGATCGCGGACGCCGCTGACCCAAGGATATGGCGCCAATCGTGGTTACCGGACGCACCACTGCCGCGTTGAGGTCGGGAGCGGTGTGGTCTGTGGCAGTGTCCCGCCCGGGCGACGGGTGCTAGACATTAGGTACCAGCCGCCGACACGGATAACGGGACCCCCCCGGTCGGCAGCAGCGGCGGACCGCTGACCTGAGCCACAGACATGGGGCCGACACTGGAGCCAAGCCCGATGCACGTCACACGAAGATCAGAAGCCCCCCGACCGTCAGCGGCGCCTGCCACCGCCAACCTGCCGGCCGAGTCCATCGACCAGCCCCGGCAGCGTGGCCAGGCCCTCGTGGAGTTCGCCATCATCCTGCCCGTGTTCTTCCTCGTCGTGGCGGGCATGTTCGACTTCGGCCTGGGCATCTACTCCGACCTGACGCTCGTCAACGCCGCCCGCGAAGGGGCCCGCCTGGGCGTCATCGACCCGGGCAACACGAGTGCCATCGAGAGCCGCGTGCGCGCCATGTCCGGCAACCTCGATCCCGCCAGGCTGAACGTGTCCATCACCTGCGAACGACCCTCGGGCGCCACCTTCACCAGCTGCAGCAACCCGCAGTGGCAGCCCGGTGACGCCACCCGCGTCGTGGTCGACTACCGCTATTCGATGTTCTTCCCGCTGCTCTTCGGCACCGAGATCCCGCTCTCCTCCGAATCGAAGATGCGCATCGAGTAGGGCCGGCTCGCCGAGCGATCGTCCTCCTCCGACCGCGTAGCACGCAAGGACCACACCATGAACCTCCTGTACTGGGCCCGACGGGGCTCGATCTCCCGCCGGCAGCCCGATGACGCGACCTGGGCACGGGTCCGCGCCGGGCAGTCGGGACAGACCCTCGTCCTCTTCGCCATCTTCTTCACGGTCATCCTCGGCGTCGCCGCCCTCGTACTCGACCAGGGCATGCTGCGCAAGGCCAACATGGACCTCGCCAACGCCCTCGACTCGGGCGCGCTGGCCGGGGTGGCCCTGCTCAAGGACGATCCGGTCGGGGCGGAGCAGCTGGCCCGCGACTACGTCCAGCTCAACTACCCCGAGTCGCTGCCCGACAGCGATGTCGACGTGAGCTTCCGCTGCCTCATCGGCCTCCAGAATGCCAACCAGCCACGTTTGACGGACGTGCCTGGCGCCTGCGACCCGGGCAACTCCGCGACCTGGACGATCGACGGCGAGACCGCCTATGCCAGGTGTGACCCGACGCTGGGCCATGTCTGCAACGTCATCGTGCTCAGCGCTCCGGCTTCGGTCGACTTCAAGTTCGCTCCGGTCCTGGGCGTGCCCACCGGCTCCACCGGCGCCCGTACGGCGGCCGCCTGCAAGGGTGCCTGCGGGGAGCCCCCTCAGCTCCCGGTCGACCTGGTGATGGTCCTGGACCGGACCAACAGCATGTCCGGCGTGGATACCGCCAACATGCAACTCGCCGCGGAAGACGTGCGTCAGAGCCTGAACCCTGACATCCAGTGGATCGGCCTCAGCTTCCTGCACCGCAGCAGGACGCAGGGCAACTGCTACTCCAAGCCGGACGACAGCAGCGGCTGGACCGCCAACGTCCCGGCCGACCTGCGCACCTGGGTGCCCTACGGCCTGACCGGCACGGGAGCATCATTCGACACCGACTACAGCCACAACGGAAGCAGGTTCAAGGTGGCCATCGAGTGCCTCAGCAACTCGAGTGGTCAGGGCACCGTTCTGTCCGACCCTGTGCGCATGGCCACCTACGAGCTCGAGACCTATGGTCGGCCGGAGGCCACCAAGGCCATCCTCCTGCTCAGCGACGGCAAGCCCACGAACTCCGCGAATGCCTCGGTGCGGAGCTTCCAAAACTACTGCCAGGAATCCTATGCCGCCGCCCAGGCGGCCAAGGCCAAGGGCATCGAGGTCTACACGGTCGGCTTCGGGCTGGACGGCGCCAACGATGACGTTTGCAGCGATACGGCCTCGCCCTGGACCGGCAGGATGGCCTCGGACCTGCTCGCGGCCATGGCCACGAACTCGACCAACGACGGTTGTCCCGCCAACGAGAACGAGGACGGGGACCACTTCTTCTGCCTGCCCAAGACGCCGGGACACAGCCCCGAGCTTTCCTACGCCTTCGAGCGGGCCGTCACCCAGCTGACCGGCTACAGCCGCCTGGTGCAAATCGACGACTGAGCCCCGGCGGGCGCGCGGTTGGGTCCTCGATCGGAGGCGGCGGGCGCAGCCATCAGGGCCGGCCATGCTCAGCCCGTGAGCAGCCGGAGCTGGACGATGTCTCACCGGCCACGCCGACCCCAGGGGTCATGTCCCGCGACCACCCCAGGGTTTTCGGCTAGCTCCTCGATCTCGCGATCAGCTCGTCGAGCTCCTTGTCGAGGCGCCTGGCCATAGCGGCCCGCCGCCACGCCAGGTTGCGCTGCTCCCATGGATCGGTGGTGAGCATGTAGAGCTCCTTCTTTCCGTCGGCCCAGCGGATGTAGCGCCACTTCGACTTCCGGATCGCCTCCCAGCGGACGTCGCGGTCCCAGCTGCGTTCGAGGACGGCCCTGCGACCATCGAAGGGCCGACCCTCGAGCAGGGGCACGAAGGACCGTCCGTCGACCGAGGGCATCTTCGCCCTCCCCAGCTGCTTGAGGGTAGGCGCCACGTCGATGAGCGAGAGCAGCCTCGATGAGCGCGACCCGGGTCTGATGCCGGGTCCTGAGACGTACATGGGCAGCCGTGTCGAGAGCGGGACGCGCTTGCCCGGATAGCCCTTCTGTCCCCATGCCACACCGTTGTCGGACAGGAACAGGAAGTAGGCGGGTCGATCGCGCGACTCCTGGGCCTTGCGCACCGCGCCCACCATCTCGTCCACGGCCAACAGCGACTCGCAGATGGTAGTCAGCCGCCATCCCTGAGGCCAGTCGGGCATGTTCCTGGGAGGCGGCCTGGCCACGGACCAGGTCCGATACGTGGGCGGGTCGAAGGGAGCGATGTCGCCACACTCCGGGGCTCCCCGGAAGCGTTCGGGCACGAGCGGGGCGAAGCAGTCGTAGTCCGGATGAGCGCCGGCCTTGCAGCGGTGTGGTGCGTAGGTTGAGAGCCAGGCGAAGACCGGCTTGTGGAGTGGCGCATCCTCCAGCCAGGCCACCGCTTCCTGCTGGATGCGGTCGTCATTGCCGTTGAAGATAGACGCCTGCGTCCAGCCCACGGGCACATCGGCCGGATCCCAGCCGTTCATGTACTTGCCCACCAGCATGGTGTGATAGCCGGCCCGCTCGAGCGCCCAGGCGATGGTCCGCTGCTCCTTGAGCAGCGAGGCGTCGTTCTTGACGACCCCGTTATGCAGCGAGTTCTGCCCGGTCAGGAACATCGCTCGACCCGGCGAGCAAAGCGGCGTCTGGCCGTACATCTGCTTCAGCCGGAGACCACCGTCGACGAACGTCTCGCGGATGTTGGGCAGCCGCTCGAGCACGCGCTCGTCGGCCAGGTAGCCAAGGTCGTCGACCATGACCGTGATGAGGTCCGGCCGTTGTGCGGCTGCGTCCACGGTCCCCGGTGTGATGGCCAGCAACGAACCCAGGGACATGCTCAGGCCCAACCCGGCCGCAAGGGCTCTGTCGTATCGGATGTCTCAGCCTCCCGGTCTAGCGCGTGGCTGACGCTAGCTGGACTCCCAGACCGGGGACAATGGCACCATGGTCACAGTCGAGTCAGCGTGATGACCACCACGCCCACGGTCACGGCGGCCACGCCCAGCCATTGCCGCGAGCTGATGCGCTCACCCAGGGTATGCGCCATGAGTGCGGCGATGACGGCGAACTGCGTCGACAGCACCGAGGTCACCGCGATCGACTCCGCCGCGCCCCAGGCGAAGAGGTACATGCCGGCCACCTCGGCCAGGCCGGCGAAGACGAGGAAGGGCAGCACGCTCCCCCGGAAGCGCAGCCGCCGGGTGACTGCCAGCGGCACGGTCAGCAGGGCCACGCCGGCGATCCGGCCGGCGGCCACGACCCAGCTGGCGGGCACGCCCTCGCTGGCTCGGCCGGCGCCGTAGAGACCGACCCCGAAGACGAGCGCGGCCAGGACGGCGTAGCCGACGTAGCGGGCGCCACCTCCTGAGAGCACGTCGGCCCCACCACCCGGTTGCAGCGCGACCACGAAGACACCGACGGCGATGAGCACGAGCATCGCGCCCAGCAACGGTGAGGCGGCTTCGCCGGTGAGCACCGCCAGGGCCGCAGCGATGGAGCCCTCGGTGGAAACGATGGGCGCGGTCACAGGCACCTTGCCACCCGCCAGCGCGGTGTAGTTGAAGACCATGCCCACGGAGTAGCCGAGACCGGCCACCACCAGCCACAGCACATCCTCGGTGGCTACCGTCTCGGGCGGCGTCTCGATGATCAACAGCGGCAGGGTCGCGATGAGACCGATGAAGATCACCAGCGCGGTCGTCGACCAGGGGCCCAGCTCGCGACTGGCGCGCGCGGCAGCAAGGGTCGCGAGGGCCCAGGCCAGGGCCGCACCAAGGCCGCCGATGACGGCCATCACCGCGGCACGTGCTCGCGGCTCGGAGAGGTGAGGTACACGCCCATGAGCGTACGCGTTCCGAGCCCAGGTTCGGCGGCATGGCACGCGTCACGGCGCATGGGTGCGCTCAGGCGTAGGCTTGTCCGCGATGAGACGCTCCAGCTTCGTGCTCGCAGCCCTGCTGACCCTCGCTCCGGCCCCATCCCTGGCCCAGGTTGTGGTGCCTGACATCGTTCCGGTGCTGGCCTCGTCGGAGATCGCCCAGGGACCCAACCGCTTCCTGTTCAGCCTGACCGACCCCGAGGGCGCGCCGTTGGCCGCCCCCGATGTCGAGGTCCGGCTCGAGTTCTACGACGACGAGAGCGACCCGGAGGAGGTCGTCTTCGAGTCCGACTCACGCTTCCTGTGGGCCATCGAAGACCTCCGCGGCCTCTACGCGGCCGACGTCGAGTTCCCCAGTCCAGGTCGCTGGGGCACGCGCTTCTATGCCACCTTCCCCGACGGCCGGACCGAGACCGTGCGCATCGACTATGACGTCTGGGAGGAGACTTCCACCCCGCCCATCGGTGCGCCCGCCCCGCTCATCGACACACCCACCGCCGCAGACGTGGGCGGCGACGTCAGCCGCATCTCCAGCGACCCGGACCCCGTGGCACGCTTCTACGAGCTTTCCATCCTCGATGCCATCGAGGCGGGGGCACCCGCGGTCATCGCTTTCGTCACGCCCTCCTTCTGTCAGACGGCCACCTGCGGGCCGACCATCGAGAAGGTCAAGGAAGTGGCCGAGAACCACCCCGAGGACGTCAACTTCGTCCACGTCGAGCCCTACCTCATGCACGTCAAGGACGGCTACCTGCAGCCCCTGCTGTCCGAGGAAGGCTGGCTGCGGTCGGCGCCGTGGACCGAGCGCTACGGCCTGCGCACGGAGCCGTACGTCATCGTCATCGATGCCCAGGGCCTGGTCCGCGCCAAGTTCGAGGGGGCCATCACCGTCGAGGAGCTCGAAGACGCCCTCTGGGCTGCGCTGTCACCCCTCTAGGCGGCACGCGCCGCCATGGTGCGGCGCTACGATGAGCGCGTGAGCACATCGAAGGTGGCCAGCATGCGTGAGGCCGTGGCGGAGCTGGTCCGTGACGGTGACAGCGTGGCCATCGAGGGCTTCACACACCTGATCTGCTTCGCGGCCGGCCACGAGATCATCCGTCAGCACCGCCGCGATCTGACGCTCATTCGCATGACACCCGACGTCATCTACGACCAGATGATCGGCGCCGGTGTGGCTCGCAAGCTGATCTTCTCGTGGCTGGGCAATCCGGGTGTCGGCGGCTTGCATGCCATCCGGCGCGTGACCGAGGGCCCAGAGGCCGGCCTGGAGCTCGAGGAGTACAGCCACTTCGGCATGGTCGGCCGCTACATCGCCGGGGCCACCAACATGCCCTTCTACCCGCTGCGCAGCTACGAAGGCACCGACATGCCCGCGGCCAACCCGCTCATCCGGCCCATGTCCTCGCCCTACAGCGACGAGCGCGTGTACGTGGTGCCGCCCATCAATCCCGACGTCACCATCGTCCATGCGCAACGTGCCGATGCCGCGGGCGACACCCAGGTGTGGGGCCTCGTCGGCGCCCAGAAGGAGGCCGCCTTCGCGGCCGATCGCGTCATCGTCGTGGTCGAGGAGCTCGTCGATGAAGCGGTCATCCGGGCCGATCCCGATCGCACGGTCATCCCCGGGCTCATCGTCGATGCCGTGGTGGTGGAGCCCTACGGCGCCCACCCCTCCTACGCCCAGGGTCACTACGACCGCGACAACACCTTCTACGTGGAGTGGGACGCCATCGGCCGCGAAGCCGTGAGCACTGCGGCTTGGCTCGACGAGTGGGTCCACGGCGTGGCCGGCCGCGGCGAGTACATGGAGCGCCTTGGGCCGAGCGTGATCGAGCGCATCAGGCCCACCGGGCCGGCGCTGGCGGGCGCCATCGACTACGGCGCCTACCGGTGAGCGACGCCGGCTATTCCAACAGCGAGCTGATGATCGCGGCAGCGGCCCGTGAGCTGGCCGGGCAGCGGGTCTGCTTCGTAGGCATCGGCCTGCCCAACATCGCGGTCAACCTCGCCCTGCACACGGTCGCACCGGATCTGGAGCTCATCTACGAGGCTGGGGCCTACGGGGCCCAGCCGGCACGGCTGCCGCTGTCGATCGGCGATCCGACCATCGTCAGCGGAGCGATCGCGGTGATGTCGCAGGCCGATCTCTTCGGGCTGTACCTGCAGGGCGGCCGGGTCGACGTGGGCTTCCTCGGCGCCGCCCAGATCGACCGCTTCGGCAACATCAACACCACCGTCATCGGCGACTACACGGCCCCGAAGGTGCGGCTGCCCGGTTCGGGCGGCGCCAACGAGATCGCCATGCACTCACGCGAGGTCTTCGTGGTCATGCGCCAGTCGAAGCGCTCCTTCGTGAGCGAGATCGACTTCCGGACCTCGGCCGGCAACAGCCCCGGAGGGCGCCGGGGACCTTCGCTGGTGGTCACCGACCTGGGCGTCTACCATTTCGCTGAGGATGGTCAGATGCGGCTCGACTCGCTGCACCCGGGCGCCGCGCTCGACGACGTCCACGAGGCCATGGGCTGGACGGTGCGCGTCTCAGCGACGCTCGTCGAGACCCCGCCCCCGAGCCACGAGGAGCTACGGCTCATGCGCGAGGTGCTCGATCCCGAGGGCCACTACATCCGCTAGCGGCCCCACTTGCCGGGTCGGCTAGGCACGCGCGAAGATGCGGCTGCGGTAGACGATGTAGGCGCCGATAGCGATCATGGCCAGGGGGATGACCACCGCGAGGCTGACGTCGAAGGGCAGCGTGTCCGAAACGTCGGCCAGGCCGATGATGGCCAGCACGGCGCCGATCCACAGTGCGTACTCGCGTCGCACTCGCTCGAAGCGACCCAGGCCCCAGCCGATGAGGAAGGCGACGCCGATGAAGAGCGTGTTCCAGCCGTCACCGGTGAGGAGCTCGAAGTCACGACCCATGCTGGCCAGCCCCCAGGCCACGAGCACCAGGGCCGGCATGGTCGCGCCGACGATCCGTCCGAACAGCCAGGCCGCGCCAAAGGCGAGGCCGGCCGCGAAGATGAGCAGCGAGCCGAAGCTGAGGTCGGGGATGAGGATACTCGATGAGGAGGCCCACCCCGAGCACGAGCAGCAGCACCGCGAACCACGGGAACGATCGACCCGACGAGGACCATGAGTAGGCACGCATGTAGGGCTGGCCGGGCGGGCTGCCCTCGCCCCCCGGCCTCCGGGGTCGTCCGGGCTGTCCGGGCTGTCCGGGCCCCGGCGGGTAGCCAGCTCCGCGGGGATCAGGTCTCGGTGGTGGCTGCGGGCTCCCGGGAGATGGCGGTCCGACCGGCTTGGCCCGGCTTGCTGGATCGGTCATACCCTGAATCGTAGCCTGACCGGGGGCATCGGCCCGGTCGTGGGCGCGGGCCTAGCGGTCAGCCTCGCTTTGGTGCCCGCTGCGGGCCGGTGTGCCCATCCACACGCTGCCGTCGGCGAACCGTTCGGCCTTCCAGATGGGTGCCCGGGCCTTCAGCTCCTCGATGGCGTAGCGGCAGGCCTCGAACGCCTCCGAGCGGTGTGGCGAAGCGGCCACGATGAGCACGCTCGAGTCGCCCACCGCGACCTCACCCAGCCGATGCACGATGGCCAGCCGGCACACCCCGAACCGCTCCTCGATCTCGTCGGCGATGTCAGCCAGGACCGATAGGGCCATGGGTTCGAAGGCCTCGTACATGAGCCCCGTGACTGCCTGGCCCACGAACCGAGCAGCGGCCGCTTCCTGGCCGGGTGCCGGCGTACCCGCGGAGTCGCGGGTCTGGCCGACGAAGACGGCGATCGCTCCGTCGGCAGCCGTGGCCACGGTGACGCGCAGCTCCTCGAGCAGCCCACCGTCGAGCGATGCCTCGCACAACTCGAGCCGGCGGTACGCGCCGCCCGACGCCTCGGCACCACCAGCCACCGGTGGGATGACCGCCAGTTCGTCACCGTCCTCGAGCCGTTCCTCACGCCCCACGTAGCTGCCGTTGCGGGCGAAGCGCACGCTCGTCCCGGCCGCGGCGATGACCGGCAGGTCGGCCACCAGCGCAGCCCAGGCATCCCGTACATCGGCGCCATCGGGCAGCTCCAGTTCATGACTACGCAACCCGGTCTGGGCACGTTGCAGCGCGAAGAGGCGAACGGTGACACGCATGGCTAGACCAACAGGCCCTCCCCGAAGAGCAGCCCTGCGGCCACGATGGTCGAGGCCATCACCAGCGCGAACTCGATGTAGAGCAGGCCCGTGGCCGATTCCATGGAACGCGTCAGGGCCGTGCGGTAGGCCATCCACGAGAGCAGCAGCGGGAAGACGAGCCCGACCACGAGGCGCAACCAGACGAAGACCATGTTCGGGCCGGTGAGCGCCTCGAAGGGCTCCATGTCCGGCAAGCCGGCCGCCAACCAGACGGCGAAGAGCAGCAGCTGGATGCCCAGCACCAGCATCAGCAACTGGGTGGTCAGGATGAGCGGCCGCTCCGAGATCTTGGGCGTGACCAGGTACCAGTGCGCCAGGACCACGGCCGCCATCGAGCCACCGGTCACGGCAGACAGGACCATGAGCTGCACCGACAACGAGACCGAGATCGGGCTGGCCGCCACCCCATCCCCCGGCGCCCAGGCACATCGCGGCTGTCCCGGCCACGATGGCCCCGGCACCCAGCCAGCAGCGCTCGGCCGCCGCCGCGCAGGCGGATGCCGGACAGCAGCGAGGCGGCCGTGAACAGGGCGATGGTGGCGCGCCGCGGCTCATCAAGGTCGGCACCGCTCTCGATGGCCAGTTCGGTCGGGATGGGCAGGCCCCACTCGACCAGGAGCCAGCCACAGCCCACGACCGCGGCCAGGATGGCGCTGAAGCCCAGGAAGCCGGCTGTGGCCTCGGTGGCTTGCCGCAGCAGCCAGGTGAGCGCGAAGCTGCCCAGCGCGAGGCCACCGAGCAGGACCCAGGTCACGTAGCTGAGGCTTTCGATGATCTGCTGCGTCTCCACGCAGCGAGTGTAGGGCTCTAGGCCGGAGTACTCCCGAGCGCGTCCTGGCCACCCTTCTCGGGTTCCTTTGGCGGCACGGCGGGGGGCGTGGCGGGGGGCGTGGCGGAGGGCCTGCTGGGCGCGACCTGGACGATGACCGTGCCTGCAGCCAGCGCCTCGATGTCGACCGTGGCGAGACCCGTGTTCGTGCCGGGTCGGCCCAGCAGGTAGCCCTGCCCGGTGGTGATGCCCAGCTCGCGCAGCGAGCGCAGCTGCTCGGCGGTCTCAAGGCCCTCGGCGATGGCCACGGCACCCTGACGGGCGGCCAGGTCCATCAGCGAGCGCACCACGGCGCGCGATGAATCGTGCTGGGCCCCATCCTGCACCAGCGAGAGATCGATCTTCATGATGTCGAAGCGCACCTGGCTGAGCAACCGCAGGCCGGCGTTGCCGGCGCCGACGTCGTCGGCGGCGAGGCGCACGCCCGCGTGCTGCAGGGCGGCCACATTGCGGCGCAGCCGGTCCAGGTCGGTGATGGCTTCGCGCTCGGTCAGCTCGACGATGACGCGACCGGGGCTGAGGCGATAGCGTGCCAGGATCTCGAGCAGCCACGAGGCGCTGAAGTCCTCGAGTTCGAGTGTCTGCGGCGAGAGGTTGATGGAGAGGACCTGGTCCTGGCCGATCTCCGTGCTGCCGGCGGCGACGACTTCGAAGCAGGCCAGGTCGAGCTCGACGGTCCGGCCGGCAGCAGCGGCCGCCGCGAAGAGCTGTCCGGGGTTGGAGAAGCCCGACGAGGCACCGGGCCGGATGAGCCCCTCGAAGCCGAGCACGCTTCCGTCGCGCAGGTCCACGATGGGTTGGTAGACCGGCGTCAGATTGCGGGCACGGACGATGTCGCGCACGGCCGTGGCGGCCCCAGCCCCGCTGGCTGTCTTCGGGTACGAGGTCGCGATCGGCGTCGAAGATGGCCACCGTGCCGCGCCCGTTGCGCTTGCATCGATACAGCGCGGCATCAGCCTGACGGATGATCTCGCTGCGATCGGAGGCCAGCTGCGGCACCGACGAGATGCCGCCCGAAAAGGGGATGACGCGCTCACCGGCAGCCGGGCGCAGGCAGAAGTGACGCAGCCGATTGGCGGCGATGAGGGCATTGTCGGAATCGGTGTGGGGCAGGATCACCGCGAACTCGTCACCCCCGATGCGGAAGGGGCGATCGCCGTAGCGCAGCGCTTCGCGGATAGCGTTGGCCATGCCCAGCAGCAGCCGGTCGCCGGCGGGGTGGCCCTCGTTGTCGTTGACGACCTTGAGATCGTCGAGGTCGATGAGCAGCAGCGCGACGGGCACATCGTGGCGGCGATACAGCTCCAGCTGCCGATCGAGCTCCTCCTGGAAAGAGCGGTGGTTGCCAAGACCGGTGAGCCCGTCATGGAGCGAATCTTCGCGAGCCTCGCGGTAGAGCACCTCGAGCTGCGACTGCGACTCGGCCAGGTCGTTGAAGGGCTGCAGGAACGTGCGCGCCACGATGACGGCGATGATGAGCACGATGATGGCCAGCACGATGAGGGCCGCCAGTGTGCCTGGTCGGGTGGCTCGGGCGTAGCCGGCCAGAGGTGGATGAGCCCGAACCGGGCACCATCGTCGGCGTCCCAGAGCGGCGCCGCCGTGGCCGTCCAGCCAGCGCCTTCGAGGGCACGCGCGGTGCCGGCATGTCCGGTCAGGATGCCGTTGATGCGCACGCGCAGGTTACCCAGGGGCTTGGCCCCTTCGACACCCGAGCCGGTGATGACCGAGTCGGTCCGTGCCCCAGCCACGATGGTGTCGGTCGCCATGTCGACGAGGACCGCGCTGGTACCGATGCCCGCCGCGATCGGGCGTTGCTGCGAAGAGGTCGCGCAGGTGATCTCGACGCTGAGCACGCGGCGTTGCGGCGCGCGGTGCCCTGCAGCTCGGTGGCCAGGAGCAGACGCCGCGAGCGATCGTCGCCCCAACTCGTGCCCCGCGCGACACCACCCGGCGGTGCCGCGAGGGCCTTGGCGACGAGCGTGGAGCTGCCACAGGTGTCGGCGTCTGCGGTGGAGCCGGGGCGCACGTCGAGCACGACCTGCGAAGCCGTCCTGCGCGCGAGTGAGGCAGACACCCGTCACCAGGTCCGTGATTGCCGGCCTCGAGCGAGGTCACCAGCCTCGAGGCGGCACTGCGCTCACTCGGCACTGCCATCACGCCATCGACGAGCCGACGCAGTTCGCTGTTGGCCGCGACGCCCAGCAGGCGCGCCTCGACATCTCGCGCCGGCGGCGGTCAGGTCGGCTGCGGCAGCGGCGGTCTCCCAGCCCGCCGGTCCTCGGCCGCGATCGGCGCCTCGGGGGTCAGGGTGTTGACGATGAAGATCGCGCCCACCATGGGCAGCACGGTCAGACCGAGCATGGCCAGCCAGAGCCGCATGCGGATCAGGCCGGTGCCCTCGAAGAGCCGGGAGCGAGTGCGGCGGCGGTCGGAGAGCGGTGAGGTGAATCGCATAGTCCCAGCCCAGGGCTGGTCGACTATCCAACACCGTCGCCGAACCATGGCGGAATGGCCCGAAATGTACATGCCAGCACAGGACCGCCGCGGTCCGGCGCTGCGTTCAACCGGGCTGGCGCATGAGCCTGAGCTCGGTGAGGTCATCGATGGCCCAGGCAAGTCCTCACGACCGATGCCGCTCTCCTTGACGCGGCCGCATGGATGGGATGGATGAGCTGAGCGGGTCGTCGCGGCGTTGGTCCTCACAGGGGCCCATGGTGGCGATCACGGCGGGGACCGAGTCTTCGGGAACATCCGGGCGCGTCGGGTAGGCTGATAGGGAAGCCACGCAGCAGGAGTGCTGCCCGTGCCGCAGTATGCCGAACGCACCGGAGATGGTCATCGACCCGGCCAAGACCTATGCCGCCACCATCGAGACCACGGCCGGCACCATGACCGCGCAGCTCTTCGCCTCCGAAGCGCCGCGCACGGTGAACAACTTCGTCTTCCTCGCGCGCGAGGGCTTCTATGATGGACGTCATCTTCCACCGCGTCATCAGTGGCTTCATGATCCAGGGTGGCGACCCCACCGGCACCGGCACCGGCGGCCCGGCTACCGCTTCGCCGACGAGCCCGTCGGCCGTCGAATACAAGCGCGGCACGCTGGCCATGGCCAACGCCGGACCGGACACCAACGGCAGCCAGTTCTTCGTCATGCACGCCGACTACGCGCTACCGCCGAACTACACCATCTTCGGCCAGCTCAGCGCTGGCGAGGACGTCGTCGACGCCATCGCCAACGCGCTCCGACCGGCGCCCACGATCGTCCCGTCGACCCGGTGCACGATCAAGTCGGTGACCATCATCGAGTCCTGAGCGTGGGCCACCAGGGGCGACCGCGCCAGGACCGCCGGTAACGAGGCCGCCGCTCGCGCTGGAGGCGACGCTGGCGCCACTGCGCGTCACATCTCGCGTCGATGTTCGGTGGGCCACGGTCTCTTCACGGACGACGTCATGTTCGCCATCGTCGACTCGGAGGGCCGGCTGTACCTGCGCGCCGATACCACCACGGCCCAGGCCTTCGACGACGCGGGCTCGACGCAGCACGCACGCATGCCCTACTGGGAAGTACCGGCAGGCGGTGCGCGAGGACCCTGAACGACTGCTGAGTGGGCAGCTACGGCTCGCCGACGTCGCCCTCGCGGGCCGTCGCTGAACCACCCATCCGGGTTGCGGTCCACCTATCGGGTGACGCCGAGGGCAGAGCACCCTGATGGCGTCGATCGATGGTCGGCGCCGCGGGGCCTCGGAACCGAAGAAGAACAGCCAGACCGCCGACCAGGCGCGACGATGAGAGCAGGAGCCGACGATCACCACGACGATGGCGAAGTATCGGCGGCGGCGTTGGCTCGGGGCCCTTCGTCTCGGGCGCGGCGGTCATCGACTTCCTCCTGCTGGCGCATTGGGTGTGAGCACTCGGCCATCCCCTCGCCGAGGCGCCGTTTGGCGAAGAAGAGCATGACGGGTCACGGTAGCGACGCATCGACGGCATCCGCCGGGCGGGCGGGGCCTCGGACGTGGCCTCAGATGGTCGGCTCCAGGCAGCGCGGATAGCAGCCCATCACGCGCACCCACACGCACACCGAACGCAGGTCTTCGAGGAAGACCTGACCCGGCCCGTCGCGGCGCAGACATCGGAGTCGATGTCGACCCAGAAGACGTACTCCCAGCTGCCTTCACGGCTGGGTCGCGACTCCAGCTTGGTCATGTTGATGCGGTGGTCAGCGATGACGCCGAGGGCGCGCACCAGCGTGCCCGGCTCGTTGCGCACCGAGAAGGCCATGGCGCTGCGCATGCTGCCGTCGGGCTCGGCCGTGGCCGGCCCGGCAGCGCCGTCGTGTCCGGCAGCGCCAGCACCAGGAAGCGCGTGCGGTTGCGGCGCTCGGCCTGGATGTCATCGGCCAGCACCTCGAGGCCATGGAGGGCGCGCCGCCCGTCGGCGAGAGCACCGCGGCCGCAGCCGCGTTCCCCCCGCTCGCGGATGGTGCGGCCGGCGCCGGCCGTGTTGGTGGCCGCCAGCAGCGCCCAGTCGCGGGAGCGCAGGAACGGCTCCGCCTGTGTCAGCGCCTGGATGTGCGAGTAGACGCGCTCGATCGACACCAGGCGCTCGCCGGGCAGCGCCGCCAGGCAGAGCCGCACGGGCACGATGACCTCGCCGACCACGACGGCCTCGGTGTCGAGCAGCAGGTCGTAGACCTCACGCACGCCCGCCGCCGACGACGTTCTCGATGGGCAGCACGCCGGCAGCCACCTTCCCCGCCAGGACCGCCGTCACGACGTCGCCGAACATCGGTACGGGCACGGCCTCGGCCCCCGGATACGCAGCCAACACCGCGTCCTCGGCAAATGAGCCCGGTGCCCCGGCGAAGGCCACTCGCAGAGCTGGTCGAGGTCATGGGCGCAGGCTCTGTGCGCTCGGGTCGCTTGCTCTCCGAGGCCCGCGGGCCGCTAGGCCCCTCTTCCAGATGGCGTACTCGAAGGAGTCGGCGAGGGCCGCCGCCGAGGCAGAGATGATGTTCGTGTCCGAGCCCATGGTCGACCACTCGAGCTCGCCGTCCTGGGAATCGATGATGACGCGGGTGCGCGCCGCGGTCGCGGCATCACCGTCGAGGATGCGCACCTTGTAGTCGACCAGGTGCATCGACTCAAGCTGCGGGTAGAAGACGCCCAGCGCCTTGCGCATGGCAGCGTCGAGTGCGTTGACGGGACCGTTGCCGTCGGCCGCGGTGTGCAGCACCTCGCCATCGACCCGGACCTTGACGGTGGCCTCGGAGAGGAAGTCGCGGTCGGCGCGCTGCTCGGACAGCGTGGTGTAGTCGAGGATCTCGAAGGGTGCCTGGTAGTCCTTGGTGCGGCGGCGGATGAGCAGCTCGAACGAGGCCTCGGCACCTTCGAAGGCGAGACCCTGGTTCTCCAGCTCCTTGATGATGACCGACAGCTCCCGAGCATCGACCACACCCTCGAGCGTTGTGGCCCAGCTGCTCGGCGCGGATGCGGGTGTTGGCCCGACCGCCCAGCTCGGAGACGACCAGCCGGCTCTCGTTGCCGAGGCAGCACGGGATCGACGTGCTGGTAGCTGTGCTCGACCTTGGCCACGGCCGCGCCGTGCACGCCGCCCTTGTGGGCGAACGCTGAGCGGCCGACGAAGGGCTGGTAGTCGAGAGGCGTGACGTTGGCGATCTCGGCCACCGAGCGTGACAGGGAGGTCAGGTGGCTGATGTCACCGCCACCGACCGGTGCCAGCCGGAGACTCGGTCTTGAGCGCCAGGTTGGCCATGACGCTGACCATGTTGGCGTTGCCGCAGCGCTCGCCGTAGCCATTGATGGTGGCCTGCACGTGGCGGGCGCCGGCGGCCACGGCCGCCATGCGTGTTGGCGACCGCCAGCTCGGCGTCGTTGTGGGTGTGGATGCCCCAGGTCACCGGCGCCGCGTCGGCATCGGCGCCCAGCGTGTCGCGGGTGTCCTCGAAGATGCGCACCAGCTCGCCGGTCAGGGTGCCGCCGTTGGTGTCGCACAGGACGAGGTCGCGGGCGCCGGCCTCGCGGGCAGCACGCAGGGTGTTGAGCGCGTAGTCGCGGTCGGCCTTGTAGCCGTCGAAGTAGTGCTCGGCGTCGTAGACGACCTCGCGGCCCCGTTCACTGACCCACGACGACCGACTCGGCGATCATGTCCAGGTTCTGGGCCAGCGAGGCGCTCAGCACCTCGGTGACGTGGAGGTTCCAGGACTTGCCGAAGATGGTCACGACCGGGGTCTCAGCCGCCACCAGCTCGTAGAGGTTGGGGTCCTCGTCGGCGCTGTTGGCGCGATGGCGCGTGGAGCCGAACGCTGCCAGCTTGGCGTTCGTCCAGGTCATCTTCTTGGCCGCGGCGAAGAACTCGATGTCCTTGGGGTTGGAGCCCGGCCAGCCACCCTCGATGAAGGGCATGCCGTACTCATCGAGCATCCGCGCGATACGGATCTTGTCCGCGAGCGAGAGCGTGATGTTCTCGCCCTGGGTCCCGTCGCGAAGGGTCGTGTCGTAGAGGACGACCGGCTCGTCTGCGGCCGGCGTTCGTTCGGTGCTCACGCTGTCTCTCCCCTGGGATCGATGTGCTGGCTGTGGTGGCTAGGCGGACTTGAGCTGCTGGGCCACGGCCTCGCGAAGGCGGCGGTGCCGACGCTGACCCAACCGCGGGCCTCGCCGTCGCGAGCCCATCAGGTCCCTGGTGCGGGTGCCGCTATCGAGAGTGGCGCGCACGGCGCGTCTCGATGGCCTCGGCGGCCGCCGCCTGGCCCAGTGACCAGCGCAGCATCATGGCCACCGAGAGGATGGTGGCGATGGGGTTGGCGATGTCGAGCCCGGTCTTGGCCGGCGAGGAGCCGTGGATGGGCTCGTACATGCCCGTCGTACCGTGCTCGGTCCTGCGCTCGCCGAGCGAGGCCGAGGGCAGCATGCCCAGCGAGCCCGCGAGCACCGAGGCCTCGTCGGACAGGATGTCGCCGAACATGTTGCCGGTGACGATGACGTCGAACGAGGCCGGCTTGGTGATGAGCGACATGGCCGTGGAGTCGACCAGGCGATGCTCCAGCTCGACGTCGGGATAGTCGGGGGCCATCTCGTCGACGACGGCGCGCCACAGCCGGCTGTTGGCGAGCACGTTGGCCTTGTCCACGCTGGTCAGCTTCTTGCGCCGGCCGCGGGCCAGCTCGAAGGCCAGGGCCACGATGCGGCGTACCTCGGGCTCGGTGTAGGACATGGTGTCGTAGGCCTCGCGACCGTTGGGCCCGTCGAAGGCCTCTTCGCGCTTGCCGAAGTAGATGCCGCCGGTGAGCTCGCGGACGATCATCATGTCCACGCCCTCGATGAGGTCGGCGCGCAGCGGCGAGGCCTCCTTGAGCGAGGGCTCGACCGCGACCGGGCGCAGGTTGGCGTAGAGGCCCATGACCTTGCGCATCTTGAGCAGGCCCTGTTCGGGCCGCACCTGAGGCCGCGGGGTCGTCCCACTTGGGGCCGCCGACGGCACCCAGCAGGACCGCGTCCGAGGCCAGCAGGACGTCGAGGTCCTCGTCGCGGATGGCCGTGCCGTAGGCGTCGATGGCCACGCCGCCGGCGAGGACCTCGGTCCACTCGAAGCCGAAGCCGAAGCGCGCCGGCGGCGGCGTCAAGGACGGTCAGCGGCCGCCTCGACGATCTCCGGGCCGATGCCGTCGCCGGGGATCTTGGCGACCTGTAGAGTGGGTGTGCCTTCCGGGCTCAAGCGTCTGGACTCCTTCCCGGCGTCGGCGGTCGGCGGTCTGCCTCGTGCCAGAGCAGCTTCTCGAGCCCGGCGAGGTAGGCCTCCAGGGAGGCTTCGATGATGTTGGTGGACAGCCCGTGACCGTTGACCGTGTCGGCGGTGTCCTCCCGATCGATGGAACGCCGCGCCCGGACCATCACCTGGCCCTGGGCGTCCTCGCCGCCGGAGACGGCGCGGATCTCGTACTCGGCAAGACTGGGGATACCAGCCGATGAGCGGCTCGACGGCCTTGTCGACGGCCACGAAGAGGGCATCGACGGGACCGTTGCCCTCAGCCAGCGCCTCGGCGGCCTGGCCGTCGACGAGAAGGGAGACGGCACCCTTGGCCACGCCGCCCTTGCCGGTGCTGATGGACCAGTCGACCAGCTGCACCGGGCGAGTCGCCAGGCGCTTCCGCTCGACCGGGCCGGAGCGCCTGCGCCTCGACCAGGGCGGTGAGGTCGGCGTCGGTGACCTCCTTCTTGGTATCGGCGAGGGCGATGGCCTGGCGCGTAGACGCCGTCGAGCGCCTCACCCTCGAGGTCGTAGCCCAGCTCGGCCAGCTTGCCCTGCAGGCCACGACGTCCCGAGAGCTTGCCGACCGACAGGCGCGAGCCCGCGAGGCCCACCGACTGCGGGGTCATGATCTCGTAGGTCAGCGCGTTCTTGAGCACGCCGTCCTGGTGGATGCCCGACTCGTGCGCGAAGGCGTTGCGGCCCACGATGGCCTTGTTGGGCTGGACCGTGAAGCCGGTCAGGTAGCTGACCAGGCGGCTGGCGTTGCTGATCTGCTCGGTGTTGATGCCGTGGCCGGCGACCTGGAACTCGGTGGGCCGAGTCCGCAGCGCCATCACCACCTCTTCGAGCGAGGCATTGCCGGCGCGCTCGCCGAGGCCGTTGATGGTGACCTCCACCTGGCGCGCGCCGGCCTGCACGGCCGCCAGCGTGTTGGCCGTGGCCAGGCCGAGGTCGTTGTGACAGTGCACGCTGATGACGGCGCCGGAGCCGACGCGGTCGACCACCTTGGTGGTGAGCTCACCGAACTCGGCCGGGATGGCGTAGCCGACCGTGTCGGGGATGTTGACGGTGGTGGCGCCGGCATCGACGACGGCCTCGTAGACCCTGAGCAGGAACTCGTGCTCGGTGCGGCTGGCGTCCTCGGCGCTGAACTCGATCTCGGCGTCAGGGCCCAGGCGCTTGCGCGCGTAGCTGACCCACTTGACGGCGGCTGCGAGCGCCTCCTCGCGGGACATCTTCAGCTTGTGCTTGAGGTGGATGTCGCTGGTGGCGATGAAGAGGTGCAGGTGCGGCTTCTCGGCCGGCAGCAGCGCCTCCACGCCGCGCTGGGGATCGCCATCCTTGCAGCGTGCCAGGCCGGCCACGGCGATGCCCTTGGTCTCCGGCGGCGATGCGCTGACCGCCTCGAAGTCGCCCGGCGAGGCGGCCGGGAAGCCGGCCTCGATGACGTCGACGTTGAAGCTTTGCCAGCTGGCGCGCGACCTCGATCTTCTCGGCCACGGTGAGCCCGGCGCCGGGCGCCTGCTCACCGTCGCGCAGGGTCGTGTCGAAGATCCGTACTGGTACGTCGGCGGCCATCACGCTACCCCCTCAGCGGCGTCACCCTTCGGCTCCGCTGCACCGCTCGCTGGTCTGCCTGCGCCTGGCCGGCGCTGACCTCGACCGGGTCGAGCCAGGCCATCTGCGCGCGCAGTTCGGCACCGACCTGCTCGATCTGGTGGTTGCGGTCGGCCTCGCGCATGCGCTCGAACTCGGCACCACCGGAGTCGTACTCGTCGATCCAGCGCTCGGCGAAACGGCCGCTCTGGATGTCGGCGAGGACGTCCTGCATGGCCTGCTTGGCGCCCTCGGTCACGCGCGGACCCGAGACGTAGTCGCCGTACTCGGCTGTCTCGCTGACGCTGAAGCGCATGTAGTTGAGGCCGCCGCGATACATCAGGTCGACGATGAGCTTGAGCTCGTGCATCGTCTCGAAGTAGGCCAGCTCGGGCTGGTAGCCGGCTTCGACGAGCGTCTCGAAGGCCGCCTTGACCATGGCCGCTGACGCCGCCGCAGAGCAGCGCCTGCTCACCGAAGAGGTCGGTCTCGGTCTCCTCGGCGAAGGTCGTCTCGAGGATGCCGGCGCGGGTGCTGCCCAGGCCGCGGGCGTAGGCCATG
Organism: uncultured Chloroflexia bacterium; assembly: GCA_963705425.1. Classification (GTDB taxonomy): domain Bacteria; phylum Chloroflexota; class Limnocylindria; order Limnocylindrales; family CSP1-4; genus JAFMJV01. Next base: position 342,927 of record CAVPJO010000009.1, read on the forward strand.
ACCCGGGCGCGGCCGGTGCCCGACGGATCCTGCTCGACCGCGAAAAGGGCCGGAACGCCGCCGCCGGCCACGTATACCGAGCGCAGCAGGTGGCCGGGGCCCTTGGGCGCGACCATGCCCACGTCGATGTTGTCGGGGCGGCACGATGCGACCGAAGCGGATGTTGAAGCCGTGCGCGAACATGAGCAGCTGTCCGGCGCGCAGGTTGGGAGCGATCTCGCTGTCGTAGAGCGCCTTCTGGACCGTGTCGGGGACGGCGATCATGATGACGTCGGCAGCCTTGACGGCATCGGCCACGTCCATGACCGGCAGGCCGGCTTTCTCGGCGATGGGCCGGCTCTTGGAGCCCGGCGCCAGGCCGACGATGACCTCGACGCCGCTCTCGTGCAGGTTCAGCGCGTGGGCGTGGCCCTGGCTGCCATAGCCGATGACGGCCACGGTCTGGCCCTCGAGCGCGCCGAGGTCGGCATCGTTGTCGTAGTACATCCGTGCGGGCATCTCGTCTGGTTTCCCTCCTACTCGGGCTGCGACTGCTGGGTCGGCGTGGTGGCCGGCTCGGGGCCGGCGCGAAGGATGGCTTCGAGGTCGATGGCACCGGAGCCGCGACCCAGGGCGATGGTGCCGGTGCGGACCATCTCCTTGATGCCGAAGCCGCCGAGCAAGGCCACCAGCGAATCGATCTCCTGTTCGGTGCCGCTGTGCTCGATGATCACGGTCTCCGGACCGACATCGAGGACGCGGCCCTTATAGAGCTCGATGATGCGCAGGATCTCACCCCGCTTGGATTCGGTGGCGCGGACCTTGATCAGCGCCAGCTCGTGCTCGACGACCCCGGACTCGGGCAGGTCCTGGACCTTGAGCACGTCGATCAGCCGGTACAGCTGCTTGCCCATCTGTTCGACCGCGAAGTCGTCGCCGCGCAGGGTGACGGTCATGCGGCTGATGTCCGGTCGCTCGGTGTGGCCGACGGCCAGCGACTCGATGTTGAAGTTGCGGCTGCGGACCATGCTCGAGACGCGGTTAAGGACGCCGGGCTGGTTGTTGACCAGCACCACCAGCACGTGGCGGTGTGTCTGGCCCGAGCCGGGCACGTAGCGTGCCTTCTCGGCATTCTTGGCTGGCGCCGAGATGGGATCGTTCATAGCCATCTACTTGTCCTCCCCGTCCGCCGTGGACTCGCCCCAGTCCTCGATGAGGTCGGAGAGCCCCTTGCCTGCCGGCATCATCGGCAGCACGTTCTGCGTCTGTTCGATCTCGAACCACACGAGGGCGGGGCCATCGTGCGCCTGTGCGCCGCGGACCGCCTCATCGACGTCCTCGGGCCTGGTGGCCTTGAAGGTCGGCAGCCCGTAGGCCTCGGCCAGCTTGTCCCACTGTGGCGCGGGCAGATCAGAGGAGTGGTAGTTGCCGCCGTAGACGATCTCCTGCCACTGCCGGATCATGCCCAGCTTCTTGTTGTCCATGAGCGCGATCTTCACGGGGATGTGGTCGACGGCCACCGTCAGCATCTCCTGGACGGTCATCTGCAGGCCGCCGTCGCCGACCACGGCCCAGGTCTCCTTGTCAGGACGGCCGAGCGCAGCACCCATGGCCGCGGGCAGGCCGAAGCCCATGGTCCCCAGACCGCCCGATGAGAGGTGGCTGTTGGGGCGCTTGAATCCGGCATAGCGAGCCAGCCACATCTGGTGCTGTCCGACATCGGACACGAGCGTGGCGTCGTGGTCGGTGAGCTCGCCGAGGCGCGACATGACGTAGTCGGCGGTGAGCACGCCCTCCTTCCAGCGGCCGGAGCCGTGCCAGGACATGGCCACGGAGGACGCGCGCCATTCGGCCAGTTCGTCAAGGTAGGCCTTGCGCTCGGCGGGATCGACTTCCGGAACAGCCTTGATGAAGGCGCGCAGGACGCTGCCGACATCGCCTACGATGGGGATGTCGACGGCCACGTTCTTGCCGATCTCGGAGGGATCGATGTCGACGTGGATGATCTGGGCATTGGGCGCGTAGGTACTCACCGAACCGGTCACACGGTCATCGAAGCGCATGCCCAGAGCGATGAGCAGGTCGGACGCCTGGATGGCCTTGTTGACGTGCTTCCAGCCGTGCATGCCCATGTAGCCGTAGGACAGCGGGTCGCTCTCGTCCATGGCGCCGACGCCGAGCAGCGTGTGCGTCACCGGGATCTGCGCCTGGTGGGCGAAGGTCTTGAGTTCGTCGGTGGCACCGGCGATGAGCACGCCGTGCCCGGCGAGGATGACCGGGCGCTGCGACGCTGCGATGGCCTTGGCAGCCAGCTTGACCTGGCGCGGATGGCCGTCGAAGCGGGGCTTGAAGCCGGGCAGATCGAGCACGGTCGGGTTCTGCACCTGCGTCTCGGCCGTGAGCGCATCCTTGGTGAAGTCGACGTGGACGGGTCCGGGCCGGCCGGTGCGCGCGATGTGGAAGGCCTCGGCGATGACGCGCGGAATGTCGTCCGCGCTGCGCACGAGGTAGTTGTGCTTGGTCATCGGCAGCGTGATACCGCTGATGTCGATCTCCTGGAAGGCGTCCTTGCCGAGCAGCGCGCCGGGCACGTTGCCGGTCAGGGCGACCATAGGCACGGAGTCGAGCTGAGCAGTGGCGATGCCGGTCACGAGGTTGGTGGCCCCGGGGCCGGAGGTGCCCAGGCAGACACCGACACGGCCGCTGGCACGAGCGTAGCCGTCGGCAGCGTGGGCGGCTCCCTGCTCGTGGCGGACGAGGATGGTGCGAAGCTCGGGGTAGTCGGCCCAGACGTCGTATAGGGGCAGGATGACGCCGCCGGGGTAGCCGAAGATGACCTCGACGCCCTGGTGGATGAGCGCCTCGCAGAGCGCGTCCGCGCCGATGCGGTCGCGGTGCTCGATACGGGCCTGATGCAGCATGTCGGCACGGGCCTTCTCGACCGCCGCGGTCTCGGCCGACCCAGGGTTGGGGAGATGCCGGCCGCGCGTCGCGTCGGTGCCGGCCTGCGGCGCTGCCGCGGTCTCACTCATCTTCTCGGTAGTCATGGGTGCTGCCCTTCCCTTTGCCTGCTTCGCTCGTCTCAGCTCGCTTTGGTCCGTCCTGGTCCGTCCTCGTTCGCCCTGGTCCGTTCACATCACCGATGAGACCGCATCAGGTCGCCGACACAACAAAGACCCTCGCCGTTCCCGACGAGGGTCCTGGGTGGTTCGACGTCCGTCGCGCCTCGCGGCGCTATCTCCGCCTATCCCCAGTCTCCCGCCGGGAGCCGGTAATCAGGCCGATAAGCTCGAGTACGATGACCTCGAGCTTGCCAAGAAGGGATACCTCTACAGGCTGGGGCAGGCGCACAGGCACGTGCTGACCGTCACCGCGAATGGCGATGGCGACGAATTGGCGCTCCCGGTCGGACTGGCCCATCTGTCGAGAAGGTTCCTCATTGGAGAGATGTGTGGCGACTGTACACGCTCTTCTGGGACCGTGTCCAGCATAGAACTTGGTCCTGCCCCCGACCGGTGCGATGGTCCGGTGCGGTCTGTTGCGGTGAGGTGCGGTCGGCAGGCCTCCACCGGACCCCCGAGAATGGCGCTTCGCGAGACTGGCGGCGAACGTGCGTTGGCGTGCGGTCGACCCCACGCCATCGTCGTCGAGCCGGCTGCGCCGCTGAGCGATGAAGTCGGGCGCCCGACGGCACCGGGAGTTGGACACAGCGAGGAACGGGCACAATGGCCACGCTAGTAGCGCACACCCAGGACCCAACCATCAGGAGGATGACGACGTGGTCGGCATCGGCATCATCGGCACCGGCAAGCAGGGCGCGGATCACGCCCGTCGCATCGGCTCGCTCGGCGAGAGAGCTCGCCTCGTGGCCGTCCACGACCTCGACGACGACCTTGCCAGGATCGTCGCCGACGAGTGCGGCGCCAGGGTCGCGAGCAGCGACCAGGCCCTCATCGAAGACCCGGAGGTCGATGCCGTCATCGTGGCCTCCAACACGGAGACCCACGTCGAGTTCGTGCTGGCCTCCATCGCGGCCGGCAAGCCGGTACTCACCGAGAAACCACTGGGCATCACCGTGCCCAGTTGTGAGCTGGTGCTCGACGCAGAGATCGAGGCCGGGCGTCGCTTCACGACGGTCGGATTCATGCGCCGCTTCGACCCCGAGTACATGCGCCTCAAGACCACCGTCGACGAGGGCACCATCGGCGAGCCGCTGGTCATCCACTGCATCCACCGCAATCCCTCGGTACCCACGACCTTCAACACGCGCCAGACGCTGACCGACACCGTCATCCATGAGATCGACGTGGCTCGCTGGCTGCTGGGCGAGGAGATCGTCAGCGTGGCGCTCGAGAAGCCGCGCCATCAGCCCGGCGTCGGCCATCAACTGGCCGATCCCCTGCTGGTCCGGCTCGAATCGCGCAACGGCGCCCGTGCCGACGTCGAGGTCTTTGCCAACGCCGGATACGGCTATGACGTCCGCTGCGAGGTCCTCGGCACCGAGGGCTACGTGGCCATGGGCCCCTGCGGGCACGAGCTCGTGACCAGGGACACCGCGCCCGAGCAAGGTTTCCCCGCCGACTGGCTGACCCGCTTCAGGCCCGCCTACGACGCCGAGATCAGCGCCTGGGTCGACAGCCTTCAGGGCGGCGGCCCGACAGCCAACGCGTGGGACGGCTACGCCGCGACCGTCGTGGCCGAGGCCCTCGTGCGCGCGTTGCAGACAGGTCATCGCGAGGCCGTCTCGGTCGGACCGCGCCCCGAGCTCTACCGCTAGGCCCGATACCGGGCGCGCCTCTGCTACGCTCGGCAGCATGTCCGAACACGCAGGCGCGCCGCGCACACTCGTCCAGAAGATCTGGGACGATCACGTCGTCCTCGAGGAGCCCGGGGCGCCCACCGTCCTCGGCATCGACCTCCACCTCATCCATGAGGTCACCAGCCCACAGGCGTTCGAGGGTCTTCGACGCCGGGGTCTGACCGTGCGCCATCCCGAGCGCACCATCGCTACCGCGGATCACTCGACGCCGACCCACGACCGCTCGCTGCCCATCCTCGATCAGCAGGCCAGTTTCCAGCTCGCCAAGCTGCAGGCCAACTGCGACGAGTTCGGGGTGCCGCTCTACGCACTCGGCTCCGACAAGCAGGGCATCGTGCACGTCATCGGCCCGGAGCTGGGCCTGACCCAGCCGGGCATGACCATCGTCTGTGGCGATTCGCACACCGCCACGCACGGCGCCTTCGGAGCGCTGGCCTTCGGCATCGGCACCAGCGAGGTCGAGATGGTGCTGGCCACCCAGACGCTGCTGCAGCGCGAGCTCAGGACCTACGAAGTCCGCGTCGACGGCCGCCTGTCGCCGGGCGTCACATCCAAGGACATCATCCTTAACCTCATCTCCAGGATCGGCGTCGGTGGCGGTACCGGCCATGTCTTCGAGTACACCGGAGACGGCATCCGGGCGCTGACCATGGAGCAGCGCATGACCATCTGCAACATGTCCATCGAGGGTGGAGCGCGGGCCGGGCTGATCGCTCCCGACCAGACCACCTTCGAGTACGTGGCCGGGCGGCCCCACGCCCCACAGGGCGAGGCCTTCGACCAGGCCGTCGAGTACTGGCGCACCCTGCCCAGCGATCCCGGAGCCAGCTACTCCAAGTCGATCACCATCGACGCCGACCGGTTGGAGCCGATGATCACCTACGGCACCAACCCCGGCATGGGCATGGGCATCAGCGAGAACGTACCCGGCCCCGACGACATGCACAGCGACGCCGAACGTCGCAATCTCGACAAGGCCCTGGCCTACATGGGCCTCGAGCCGGGAATGCCGCTCAAGGGCCACAAGGTCGACACGGTCTTCATCGGGTCCTGCACCAACTCCCGTATCAGCGACCTGCGCCAGGCTGCGGCGCTGATCGAGGGCCGGCGATTCGCCAGCGGCGTCCGCGTCATGGTCGTGCCCGGCTCGCAGCAGGTGAAGGTCCAGGCCGAGCGCGAGGGCATCGCCGACGTCTTTCGAGCTGCCGGAGCCGACTGGCGCGAGGCCGGTTGCTCGATGTGCATCGCCATGAACGGCGACCAGGGCGATCCGGGCGAATACATCATCAGCACCAGCAACCGCAATTTCGAGGGCCGGCAGGGCAAGGGCGCGCGCACCTTCCTGGCCTCGCCCTTGACCGCTGCAGCCACGGCGCTCACGGGTGTGGTCACCGACCCCCGCCCGTTCGTCGAAGGCAGCCTCGCAGCACCCGAAGGGAAGTAGTCATGGCCGAGCCATTCACCACCTTCAGCAGCGCGCTCATCCCGCTGCCCGCAGAGAACGTGGACACCGACCAGATCATCCCGGCGCGCTTCCTCAAGACGACGGAGAAGTCCGGCCTCGCCGACGCGCTCTTCTACGATTGGCGCTATGACGAGAACGGCGACCCCAGACCCGACTTCGTCATCAACCTGCCCGAGATGCAGGGCCGCCAGGTGCTGCTGGCCGGCGCCAACTTCGGCGCCGGATCCTCGCGCGAACACGCCCCCTGGGCACTGACCTCCTGGGGCATCCGGGCCATCCTCTCGACCGGCTTCGCGGACATCTTCCGTAACAACTCGCTCAAGAACGGCCTGTTGCCGATCGTCGTCGACGAGGACACCCACCGCGGACTCTTCGATACCTTCGCCGAGCGACCCGATGCCATCGTCACCGTGGACCTCGAAGCCGAGGTCGTGCATCTGCCCGACGACCAAGATATCGCCTTCAGCGTCGACCCCTTCGCGCGGCAGATGCTGCTCGAGGGCACCGACGAGATCGGCTGGCTGCTCGATCGCAGCGAGTCCGTCGACACCTGGGAGGCGGTCCACCCCGCCCGCATCGATACCCGTCCAACCACCGCCGCCTAGTCACGGCCCAGCCCTCGGGAGCACACATGCCTTCACCCTATGACCAGGCGACCGACGCTGCCAAGCGCCACTCGACCAAGCTGACCGACGGACCCGACCGCGCCGGCGCACGAGCCATGCTCAAGGGGATGGGCTTCACCGACGAAGACCTGGCCAAGCCCATCATCGGCGTGGCCACGACCTGGATCGAGACGATGCCCTGCAATCTCAACCAGCGACGCCTCGCCGAGTTCGTCAAGGAGGGCGTCCGGGCGGCCGGCGGCACGCCGATGGAGTTCAACACCATCGCCGTCAGCGACGGTGTGGCCATGGGCACGGAGGGCATGAAGGCCTCGCTCGTCAGCCGTGAGGTCGTGGCTGACTCGATCGAACTGGTCGTGCGCGGCCACCTCTTCGACGGCCTCGTCGCCCTCTCCGGCTGCGACAAGACCAATCCCGGTGCGGCCATGGCCGTGGCGCGCCTGGACATCCCCAGCGTCGTGCTCTACAACGGCACCATCTACCCGGGCACCTACAAGGGTGAGCCGCAGGACGTGGTCAGCGTCTACGAGGCCATCGGTGCCTACAACGCCGGCAAGATCTCAGCCGATGAGCTGTACGCCATCGAAGAGGTCGCTTGCCCGGGAGCGGGGGCCTGTGGCGGCCAGTTCACGGCCAACACCATGAGCATGTGCCTCGAGTTCATGGGCCTCTCACCGGCTGGGCTCAACGGCATCCCTGCCGAGGACTCCAGGAAGGACGAAGCGGCCCGACAGTGCGGCGAGCTGATCATGGACCTGGTGCGGCGCGACGTCCGCCCGCGCAGCATCGTCACTCGCGAATCCATCGACAATGCCGTGGCCGGCGTGGCCGCCACCGGTGGTTCCACCAACGCCGTGCTGCACATGTTGGCCATCGCCAGCGAGTTCGAGATCCCCTTCACGATCGACGACTTCCATGAGATCGCGGCGCGCACACCGACCATCGGCGACCTGCGTCCGGGCGGCCGCTACTCGGCGGCGGACATCTACGATGCCGGCGGCGTGGGCATCGTCATCCGCGAGCTGCTCAAGGCCGGGCTCATGTCTGGTCAGTCCTTGACCGTCACCGGTCAGACGCTGTCGGACATCGCGGCCGCCGTGGAGGAGACGCCCGGTCAGGTCGTCATCCGTCCCATCGAAGATCCCATCAAAGCCACCGGCGGTCTGGCTATCCTGCACGGCACGCTGGCGCCCGACGGCTGCGTCATCAAACTGGCCGGCCACGAACGGCGCCACTTCAGCGGCCCGGCTCGAGTGTTCGGCTCCGAGAACGAGTGCTTCGCGGCCGTGAAGGAAGGCGGCATCAAGGCCGGCGACGTCGTCGTGCTGCGCTATGAGGGCCCCGTCGGCGGTCCGGGCATGCAAGAGATGCTGTCGGTCACCGCGGCCATCGTGGGTGAAGGACTCGGAGCCTCCGTGGCCCTGCTTACCGATGGTCGCTTCAGCGGCGGCACCCGCGGGCTGATGATCGGTCACGTGGCGCCGGAGGCGGCCCTGGGCGGCCCCATCGCGCTGGTCGAGGAAGGCGACACCGTGACCATCGATGTCGACCGCAGGGCCCTTGACCTCGAGGTCGACGAGGCCATCCTCGAGGAGCGCCGGGCACGCTGGACAGCTCCCGAGCCGCGCTACAGGCGCGGTGTCATGGCCAAGTATGCAGCGCTGGTCGGCTCCGCGAGTCGAGGGCGCCGTCACCAACCCCCGCCGCTAGGACCACCGCTGGACCAACACCGAGACGGGTCGGAGCCCGAATCCGAAAGGCCCGGGCCAGTCGACCCGAGCCTTCGCCTCTCCCTCGAGGAACGCGTGCTGGAGTCGATGCGTA
>CAVPJO010000010.1:0-17216 GCA_963705425.1 uncultured Chloroflexia bacterium
GCTTTCCGGCCACAACCCCGTGCCCTACAAGGTCAGCGCGTTCGTGATCTGCGGCACGCTGGCCGGCCTGGCCGGCCTGGTCTGGCTGCTGCGTCTGAACGTGGGCAGCCCCATCGCCGCGGTCGGCTACGAGCTCACGGCTATTGCCGCGGTCATCATCGGCGGCACCAGCTTCACCGGTGGCAAAGGCTCGGTCATCGGCACCTTCTTCGGCGTGTGCCTGCTGCAGGTGCTCAGCACCGGACTCATCCTGCTCGGCGTGACCGACAACTGGCGTGTCATCGTGACCGGCCTCGTGGTTATCCTGGCAGTCATCTTCGATACCTACCGCTCGCGCATCATCACCGGGCTACGAGCTCGCTGAGCTTCCTCGCGGTTGCGTTGCCGGCTACAGGCCGGAGTAGGAGTGCAGCCCGCTGAAGAAGAGGTTGCCGAAGTAGGTGAAGAGGACGGCCACGAAACCGATGACGAGGATGAGCGCGGCCGGCCGCCCTCGCCAGCCCGGTTGGCTGCGTGCGTGGAGGTAGAGCGCATAGATGAGCCAGGTCACCAGGGCCGAGGTCTCCTTGGGGTCCCAGCCCCAGTAGCGGCCCCAGGCGATCGACGCCCAGTACGAGCCCAGGATGATCATCGTGGCGAAGATGGGAAAGCCGATGACGACCGCTCGGTAGGCGACCTCATCGAGCACCTTGTGGCCGGGCAGCCACGAGTAACGATCCCCCGGTCCTTGCGCCAGGAAGCCGACCGCGGCCGCGAACGAGACCGCCAGGACGCCGTAGGCGATCATGGCCATGGCCACGTGGATGGTCAGCAGCGGCGGGTTGTCGAGGGCCGGCACGAGCGGCTCGATGCTCGATGGCAGGGTGACCGCGTAGCCGACGAGGAAGAGCGCCACGCCAACGGGCAGGAGGGCGATGGAGCGGATGGGGTAGCGTCGCTGCAGGAACAGATAGCCGCCCAGGATGCCCACTCCGAAGGCGATGGAGAACTCGTACATGTTTCCCCACGGCCCACGCTCGACGACGGTGGCTCGAGCGAGAAGGCTGCCGGCCATGAGCAGGAAGCTGGCCCAGGTCGATCCCTGGGCGATGGCGCCGACGGTGGCTGCGCCCGGCAGGGGCGCCGAGGCCTCGGCCAGGCCGGGCGCGACGTTTCCGGGGCCGCTCGTGGCCAGCTGTGCCGGGCCGGAGCCCGAGACGGCCGTAACCGCCCGGCGGCTGCTGGCCAGCAACGTGGTGTAGGCCACGTCGAGCACGAAAGCGAACAGCAGCAGCAGCGCGCCGGTCACGAAGAGGTACTGGCTGAGGGTCGCCACGGGTGTCGCTATCGCCGCTCGAGATGCGTGGCCGCCCTAGGCGATGGCCGCGCCACCTTCCGGCGGGCCGTCCTCGGCCAGCACCATCGTCGAGCCGGACTTGGCGCCCAACTTGTACTCCGTGCCGCACGCGGTACAGGTCCTGGCCGTGGCATCGCGCACCGTGCCGTCCACGGGGCAGGCCACGCTCAAGGGGAGGCCGTCGATGTTGCAGACCGTGGCCCTCGCCGGGTAGATCAGGGCGTGATCCTCGCAGTAGGGCACGTTGGGCGGGAAGACGGGGCGGTCCTCGTCATCGAGTGCTGCCGCGCTCGGATGTACCTCTCCCCGGTGTACGTGACCGCGTCGCCGCTTGACCAGGTACCAGACCCACATGAGCACGATGATGGTCAGGATAGGGCCCACGATGGTGCCCAGGATGACGTAGGGCAGCAGGCCGATGAGCTCGCCCCAGGCGGGCACGAGCACGGTGGTCAGCCAGTCAAGGAACGAGGTCCAGGGGTCGGATGACATGGCCAGATACTAGCGCGGGCGTGCCGGTCTGGGATTGCGTTTCGGGTTGCCCTTCTTCCTGGTAGCGCCTCGGCCCGGTCGCCATGCTTCGCGTTCGGGCTCATCGGGGTCGGGCGCCTCGAAATGACGCTTCGGTGGTGGCTTGCCCTGGCCGATGCCGATGGGCGGGCCACCCTTGGCCCCTCGGCCGACGGGCTGGCCCACGATCAGGCCCATGAGCCAGTCGATCGAGCGCGTCGTTCCTCCGGCCCGGTTGGCGCGCGCTTGCAGCCCGCGATCACGAGTGACCACGGCGGTACGCCCGCGACCCGCGAATGGTTGCGCCTTGAGTAGATCGATGAGCATGTCGTCGGCGCTGCGAGAGCGCGAATGATGGAACTCGATGCCGCGCGTGGCCCGCTTGCGGCTGGCTTCGCCGGGCGCCGGATGGCCGTCGAGCCCGACGATGATGCGCAGATGATCGGGCCGCCACCCGGAGAGGCGCGGCAGGAGCCAGGCCACGCCGCCCTCGTCGCGGCTGCCGCGCACATCGTGGAGCAGGTTGTCACCGTCGATGAGCAGCAGGTCCAGCTGCTCGACACCACCGTGGCCGGTCATCGGTCGTGGATCGTGGCGGCGGCTACCATCAGGGCATGCTCCTTCTTGTCGATCTTGACGGTGTCGTCTACCGGGGGACCGAAGCGATCCCCGGCATGCCCGAGCTGCTGACCCAGCGCGAGGCGGATGGCGACATCATCGTCTATGTCACCAACAACTCGCGCTGGCACCGCTCCGAATACCAGGCGCGCCTGGCGGGCATGGGCGCTCCAGCCGCGCTCGAGCGCATCGTCACCTCGGCTCGCGGCACAGCGCTGGCGCTGGCGGCCAGGCGGCCGCCTCCGCGCCTGACCATGGTCTTCGGCGGTGCGGGGTTGAGGCGCGAGCTCGAGGATGTGGGGCTGGCGACGGTGCCCTGCTCGTACGAAGGCCTGGCCCGGCGTCCCGATGCGGTGGCCTGTGGCGTCGACTTCGACCTCGACTTCGAGCGCCTTTCAGCGGCGTCTGCCGCCGTGCGCGAGGGAGCCTTCTTCGCGGTCACGAACCGCGACCCCATCTTCCCCATGCCCGACGGGCTGAAGGCCGGTGCTGGCGCGATGGTGGCGGGCATCGTCACCGCCTCGGGCCGGGAGCCGGACATGGTCGTCGGCAAGCCCGAGCCGGGCCTCATGAACGAGGCTGCGGCCGTGGCCGGCCTGCCCGTCACCGACGCGGTGGTCATCGGTGATGGGCTGCTGACCGATATCGCGGCTGCCAACGCGGTCGGGGCCCGGAGCGTGCTGGTGCTCAGTGGCGTGAGCACGGCCGAGCAAGCCGCGGCGCTCCCGCCGGAGCGACAGCCCACCGTGGTGGCCCAGGGAGCCAGCGATCTCAACGAGGTCCTCGACCGGCTCGCGGCCGCCTAGGCGGGCGCGGGGTTGCGAGCCAGCCAGGCCTCGAAGCTCGCTTGCAGCTCGGCGCGCAACGACTCGTCGTGGTGCAGGAAGGCGGCGGCGTAGGCGCCGCGCATGGCGCTCACGACCTCGCTGGTGGTCAATCCCAGCTCGGACACGCAGCGCTGCAGCTCGCGCACCAGCGTCAGGTCGCTCACCGTGCGGTCGTCGGTGCTGATAGTGACCGGCACGCCGGCCCGGATGAGGCGGGGCAGGGGAGCGTCGCGGTCGGCCGTGCCGATGCCTGCCTGCAGATTGCTGGTCGGACAGATGTCCAGCGTCACGGCTCGCTCCTGGAGCTCGGTCATCAACGCGGGGTCGTCCGCGGCGGGGGCACCGTGGGCGATGCGCCAGGGGTCGACCTCCAGCGCCCTCCACACCTGCTCCGCGCCTCCCCACTCGCCGGCGTGGCAGGTGATGCCCAGCCCGCCGTGGCGTGCCAGGGCGATGGCCTCGCCGAAGCGCCGGGGGTCGGGTGCGTCACGCTCGATGCCAGCGATGTCGAAGCCGGTCAGGCCGTCATCGAGACCGCGAAGCGCGGCGCGCGCCACCTGTACGGCCATCTCTGCGTCGTGCGTGCGCAGGGCCACCGCGATGAGGCGGACGTCGATGCCGTACCGCTCCGACCCGACGTGTGCCGCCCCGACCACGGCGGCGATGCCGTCGTCCAGGGACAGGCCGCCCGCCAGGTGCAGCGAGGGTGCCCAGCGGATCTCGGCGTAGGTGGTGCCATCGCTGGCGATGTCCTCCACCAACTCGATGGTGGCTCGCTCGAGCGCCTGGGCATCCTGCAGCAGCGCGATGGGCAGGTCGAAGGCGCGCAACAGGTCGGCCTGGTCGAGGCAGCGCCGCGGTGCGACCATGCGCTCGCGCATGCCAGCCACGTCCGCGGGCATCACGGCGATGCCATGGTCGCGCGCGGCCGCCAGTTCGAGCGCGGTCCCTGGGCGCAGCGAGCCGTCGAGATGGAGATGCAGCTCCGCCTTGGGCATGGCTCGCAGCCAGTCGCTGAGGGCGCTCGACTCGGTGCTCATCGCGTACATGCTAGCCAGCCCGCGGGGCGCTGACGGCAGAGCCCTGCGCAGGTACGCAGGGCCCGCTGGCGGCGACTCTCCAAGGCGATAGACTGGATGTCTCCCTTTGCCACATCACGGCCCGTCGAGCGCGGGCCTGCTTCGTCACGAAAGAGATCGAGTGCCTCATGCGTCTGAACGTCGAACGTCGTCTTCCCTGGGACATCGAGACCGATGTCCTGGCCGTCACCGTGCCCAGCGGCACGGAGCTGCCCGAGTACCTTGTCGAGATCGATCGTCGCCTCGGTGGCGCCCTCGGAGAGCTGCGCACCATCGGTGCCCTGAGGGGCTCGCTGTGGGAGGCACGGCTGCTACCGGTGCGCCAGATGGGCGCGCGCTTCGTGCTGGCCGTGGGGGTCGGCGATGGCAGCGCCATCGACCGCCTCGGCGCTCGTCGCCTGGGCTCCGTCATGGTCCGCAGCCTGAGCGGCTGTGAGGTGAGCGACCTGGTCGTGCACCTTTCCGACGACCTCGTCGGCCGTGGCGGGGCGCCGCAGGCGAGTGTGGTCGAACTCGTCACGCGCGGCCTCGTCGAGGGGGCCGCCGAGCCCTCGACCATCTACAACGAGCCGGGGGACGAACTGCCGCCGGCGCTCGATGCGGTCACCTTTTCCGTGGAGTCGGGTGACATCGAAGGGCTGCTCTCGCGCGCCGAGCGCGGCCGCATCATCGGTGAAGGCGGCAACCGCACCCGGCGTCTCGCCCATCGCGCCGCCAATGACGTCAGCCCAGAGGTCCTCGCCGACGAGGCCAGCGACCTGGCCAGGGAGCATGACCTCGAGCTCACTGTCCTCGGTCCGGACGAGGCCGAGAAGCTGGGCATGGGCATGTTCACGGCCGTGGGCAAGGGCTCGGCCAACCCGCCGCGCTTCATCGCCCTGCGCAGCAAGCCCGGGCTCGAGCGGGACGCGCGCGGTCGGTTGCTGGCCATGGTCGGCAAGGGCGTCACCTTCGACACCGGCGGCATCAGCCTCAAGCCGCCGCCCAACATGGGTGAGATGAAGACCGACAAGACTGGTGCTTGCACGGTCCTCAACGCCATCGCCACCGCGGCACAGCTGGCCCCGGAAACGCCCATGCTGGCGGTGGCCCCGGCGGTCGAGAACATGCCCGGTCCGTACTCGAGTCGTCCCGGCGACGTCGTGCGCGCCATGAACGGCAAGACGGTCGAGATCACCAACACCGACGCGGAGGGCCGCCTCATCCTCGGCGACGCCCTGACCTGGACGGAGCAGCAGGGCGCAACCCACGTCGTCGACGTGGCCACCCTCACCGGGGCCATGGCCCGTGCACTGAGCCGCTACATGACCGGCGGCTTCGGCAGCAACGACGCGTGGTGGGATGAAGTGGCCGCTGCCGCCAGCCGTCAGGGGGAGCCGTTGTGGCGGCTGCCCATCATCGACGACCTGCGCAAGGATATGGACTCACCCTTCGCGGACATGGCCAACACCGGCCTGGCCGAGGGTGGCGCCATCACCGCTGCACTGTTCCTGCGCGAGTTCATCTCGCTGCCGTGGGTGCACCTCGACATCGCCGGCTCGGCCTTCCTGAGCAAGACCGACCCCTTCTCGACGAAGGGTTCCACCGGGGTCATGCATGCCACGCTGGTCGAGCTTGCGCTCGACGGTTCCGGGCCTCGGGCGTAGGTCCAGGCAGGGTCGGCCACGGTGGTCGAAGGCCGGGCGCAAAGCCTCTGGGCAGCGTCCGGGACGAGGGCGGCTACGTGGCCGGGGCGGCCTACCGTGGGAGGATCGCCGCGACCACGCCGGCGGCGATGAGCGCCGGGCCGAAGGGTATGGCCGTCTTCATCGAGACGCGCCGGGAGAGCACCAGGACGAGCACGACAGCCGCGAACGCGATGGTGCCGACGAGGAAGCCCACGAACAGCTGCGAGAGGCCGAACATCAGGCCCAGGCTGACGGCGAGCTTGAGGTCACCCATGCCCAGCGCGCCACGGAAGAGGCGGTCGGTGACGGCCAGCAGAGCCGGTGCCAGCACGGCCGCCAGCAGGGCCGTCACCGAGCCGTCGGGGCCCGTGACGCCGGCGATCTCGAGCGGGCTCTTGCCCTCGAGGACGGGGTTGAGCCCCAGCAGCATGACCAGCAGCGCATAGGCGATCAGCGGGAGGGTGATGAGGTCGGGCAGCAGCCGCTGGTCGAGATCGGTGGCGAGCAGCACGATGAACGCGCCGATGTAGAGCCCCAGCACGATGAGGTCGGTGCCATCCGACCAGCGCGCGGCCAGCAGGCCGAAGGCGCCCGTTCCGCGGCCACCACCACCACCGTGCGCCAGTCGAGACCCGGACGCGCCCGTCCTCGTGGACCGGCCATCGCGCCGCAAGGCGGTCGGCACCGAAGCCCAAGACGGCGCCCAGGACGGCGGCCACGATGACGCCGATCGTCATCGCCTCATCGGTCCGCTGGCGGGCAATGTGGTTCCGTGCGTGGATTCGTCCATGGCGGAAAGCCTGCCGGTCGCGTTGTCCGGACGCACCGGCTCGAACGTACTATCGGGCCGCTGCGCGTCCCGCAGCGTTTGCGACGGTCGGGCGAGTGGGAGTAGCATGTCCGCAACGACCGAAGCCGTGAATGTCGGTCCACCCCCGTGCCCGGGGCGCTGCGTTACGGCAGCAAGTGGGAGTTGTATATCGATGTGCCTAGCGTGAACGCGCGAGCACAGCGGACCGCCGTGCCCTGGCTCCGTCTGTTCGTCCTCGTCTTCGTGGTCGCCCTCGCGCTCCCCGTGAGTGCCTGCGCCGCCGGTCGATGCTGCCAGCCTCAAGGACCAGATCGCCGCGGCCAAGGAGCGCCAGGCCGAGCTGACCAAGTCCATCGCCAAGTCCCAGAGGCTGGTCGAGCAGCTCAAGCGGGACGAGCAGGACACACGTGACGACCTGGCCGCAGACCCAGCGAAGACCTCAAGGACATCCGTACCGACCAGGTCGCGATAAGGAAGCGCATCGAGAAGGTCGGCGAACGACTCGATCGCATCGAGGAGCGCCACGCCGAGCCTCGTCGAGGAGCAGCGCCAGACGGACTTCACGCTGGGACTCCTGGAGCAGGAGCTGGCCAACGGCGAGGACGACCTCAAGGCGCGCCGGGCAGGCGCTCGGCCGCCGCCTGGCCGAGGCACAACCGTGCCGAGAGCACCACGCTCCTGGAGCAGGTCTTCACGGCCGACTCCTTCTCGGACGTGCTCAACGGACACCTCCGCCTACCTCTCCTACGGCGACCAGGATGCGCAGCTGGCCCAGCAGATCACGCAGGACCAGCAGGCGCTCGACTCCTGCGGCTGCTGACCACCTCGACGCGCCTGCGTACCGACCAGTTGCGTCGTGAGACGCTCGAGACCAAGGACGAGGTGCGGCAGCTCCGGGCCCAGGCGACGGCCGGCCAACCGGCGCGCTGGCACGGCTGAAGGAGGCTACCGAGAAGGCACGCGACCGCCAGAAGGCTGCCATCCAGCGCATCGCCGCCAGACAAGAAGCAGGCGCAGGCCACGCGTCGCCAAGCAGCAGTCCGCGCGCAACGCCCTGATGCGCAATATCCGCAACAAGGTCGCGGCCATGCAGCGCCGGGCCAGCGCGCAGTTCGGCGGCGTGGCTCCGACGGGCAGCAGCGGCCGGTTCGACTGGCCCACTCGCGGCTCGATCATCACAGGGCTACGGCTGCACCGGCTACTGCGTCAATCCGCCGCGCGGGGAGCTGTCCGCACTTCCACGACGGTATCGACATCGCCAACGGCTCGGGTACGCCTATCTACGCAGCAGCCGACGGCGTGGTCGCCTTCATCGGCTGGAACCCGTACGAGTCCAACCCGGCGTTCATCGTGGTCATCGCCCACGGCGGCGGCATCTCGACGCTGTACGCGCACATGCTCGCGACGTACCCGGTGAGCGTCGGGGCAGATCGGTCAGGAAGGGTCAGCGCATCGGCAACATGGGCAGCACCGGCGGCAGCTTCGGCAGCCACCTTCACTGCGAGGTCTGGGCCGGGCGGCGACTGGCAGCCCGTCAACCCCTACGCCTACCTGCCCTGAGCCCGGCCCGCCGCCCGGGGTGTTCGCGCTAGCGGTCCTTGAGCACCCAGACCGCGCCTGCCGTACCCGGATACCCAGAGCTTGTCGGTCGGCGTTGTCGTAGGTGACCCCGATGGGGTGGTGGCCCAGGCGCACGTGCTCTGCAGCTGCCGCAGGTCGCGCGTGGCCCAGCTTGACGATGGTGCCGGGGTAGTAGTCGACCACGTACAGGGACCGGCCATCGTCTGACATCACGGTCGTGCGCGGCTCGACCAGGGGCTTGCTCCTGGCGACGATCGCTGCGCTTGCGCGTGTCGTACTTGAGGATCGCACCGTTGACCTTGCGTGGCTTAGTCCTGGCCCTGCGACGGTGATGTAGAGGTAGCGGCCGTCGGCGCTCATCACGAGGTGACGCGGTCGCTCGCCGATGCCGACGATGTCGCGCTTCACGCGGAAGGTCTTCATGTCGATGACGAGGATGCGGTCCTCGCCCACCAGGGTGACGTAGGCGGTCTGCCGTTGGGGCTGAAGGCGATGCCGCGCGGTGCGACACCGGCCTCGATGCGCCGGACCTCCTCGCCCTTGCTGCAGATCCACCACGCTGATGTCCCAGGAGCACCAGTTGCCCACCAGCATGGTGCGCCCGTTCGGCGTGATGGCCAGGTACTTGGGCACCTCGCCGACCTCGATGACTCGGTCTTGCGCAGCGAGCGGGTATCGATCTCGTAGACGAAGCTGCGGTCGATGCGGTCCCTGAGGACGGCACAGGTCGAAGCCAGGGTGGTCGAACCCGGCTCCGTACATCGAGTAGTTGCAGACGTACATGCTGCCGCCGTCCGGCGATCACCGCGGCCTCGACGGGGGCGCCCTGGACCTTGTCGCGTAGCGCTGGTAGCCGAACCTGGACAGGTCCACGGAGTCGTCGATGACCTTGACGCGCTTGTAGCGCCGGTTGAAGACCGTGATGGTGTGGTTGTACATCATGTTCATGGCGAAGACGCTGCCGTTCTGGTCGGCCACGATGGACTTGGGCGTGAGGCCGCCGGTGATGGTCCTCACCAGCGTGAGCCGGCGCTGGGGCGAGGGCTTGGAGCGCTTCCTCTCCTTCCTGGCCATCTGCTGCTTCCTGGCAGCCTGCTCCTCTGCCTTCTTGCGGGCAGCCTTCTTGTCCGCGGCCTTCTTCGCGGCCTTCTTCTCAGCGGCCTTCGTGTCGATGGCCTCATCCGCGGTCGCGCCCTGCTCGGGGGCGGCCAGCTCGTCCAGGGTGGCCACGGTCGCGACCACGAACGCGTCGATGCGTTGGTGGATCAGCTGCAGGGTGCGCCCCAGCCGGGCGCCGGGATCATCGGCGGCGCTGACCACACCGGAAGCCGGGGGCGAGAGACCGATCGAGATGGGGCCGGCTACGGCTCCGGCCATGACCGTCAGCGCGACGCCGGCACTGACCAGGGCGAGCATTCGGTTGCGAGGCACGATGTGGATGTCCTTGGGCGGATCGCAGCGACGATAGCCGGAAGGCTAGCAAAGCTCCAAGGTCAGCGCCCGGCGCGGAGGGGGTCGACGTTCACAAAGCCCTTCTTCACTTCCCAGTGCACGTGCGGGCCCGTACTGCGACCGGTCATGCCCACCAGGCCGATGACCTCACCGAGTTCGACGCGCTGCCCGGCCCGTACCTTGCGCACCGGCTTGAGGTGAGCGTAGACGCTCTGGTAGCCGCCGGCGTGCCCGATGATGACGACGAAGGCACGGTCGCCGGTGTCCCACGGATTGAAGCCTACGTAGGCCACGTAGCCGTCGGCCGAGGCGCGCACGCTGGTGCCCTGGGCGGCGGTGATGTCGATGCCGTCGTGGAAGTGCCGGCACGAACCGCGGCGTGGGTTGAGGCGATACCCGGTGCAGCCGAAGGGCTGGCTGATGTGACCCTTGAGCGGCCTCTTGAAGTCCCGTGCTGAGGCCGTCCGAAGCCCCGGCCGGCTCGTTGCCTGGACAAGGCCAGCATCTGCGTGATGCTCGCTCCGAGCCGGTCCTCGGCGCGCTCGCGCTCTGCCTTGCGGGCGGCGATGCGGGCCTTGCCCACCTTCCTGGCTCGTTCCTGCTTTCGCTCCCGAGCGGCCTCGACCTTCCTCTCGGCTTTGCGCAGCTTGCGCTCCAGTGTCCTGGCCTTCGCTTCGAGCTTGTGCACGCGCTGGCGCAGCTTGGGCTTGTCGGTGGCCTGCTTGCCCTGGGGTCGGGATGCACCCGCAGCGTGCGAGCCAGCGTCGATCTCCAGATCGCCGAGGCGATCCTCGCGACGATCCGCCCTCCGGCGAGCGGCATCACGGCGATCGATGGTCCTCTCCAGCTTGCGCTTGGCGGCCGTGAGCCGCTTGGCATGGTGCCGGCGCTGCTTCTGCAGGCGGGTGATCTGCTTGTCAGCACGGCGCATGGATTTCTCGGCCTTGACCTGTCGCTGGCGGATGGCCGCGACCACGCCGGAGTGGCGGGCCTCGGCTGGGGGTGGCACGATGGCTTCGATGGAGAACACCAGCGCCACGACCAGCAGCGGCGTCATCACGCGCCAGGCGAGATCGACCAGGGAGGGTGCTCGGTTCGCTCGGACCATGACCGTGATGCTCGCGAGCCGCGGTGCTGGACGGCACCACCTGTGAGGGGCACCCCCGGGGTACCATCGTCGCCCGTCAGCGATGCTCGCTGGCGGTCCGGGCGTCCCCTACAGGAAGGCCAGCGGGTTGATCGTGGTGCGGCCGCGGCGTAGCTCGAGGTGGAGGTGCACGCCGGTGCTGCGACCGGTGTTGCCCATGTAACCGATGACCTCGCCCTTGCGTACGAGCTGCCCGACGCGCACGCGTCTGGTCGGCAGCACGTGTCCGTACAGCGTCTCGTAGCCGCCAGGGTGCGCGACCACGATCATGAAGGCGCGACCGTGCTGGTCCCAGGGGTTCCAACCGATGTAGGAGACCACGCCGACGGCGGCGGCGCGGATGGGTGCACCCCGGTAGGAGACGATGTCGAGGCCGTCATGGAAGTGTCGGCATGAACCACGCGCCGGGTTCAGCGGGAAGCCGGTGCAGCCATAGGTCTGGCTGATGCGGCCGCGGGCCGGCCACACGAAGCCCGTGCGGCCGGGTCGGACGTTGGTCTTCTTGGCCACGCGCCGCTGCGCCAGCACCGACATCGACAGGATGCGGCTGCCGAGCGCGGCCTCGGCGCCCTCGCGTCGTGCGATGGCGCTGCGCTCTCGTGCCTTGATCGAGGCCAGGCCGTTGCGCTTGGCGCGCACGTTGCGCGAGGCCCGTCGGGCATGCCTGCGGGCCTTCGAATGCTCGCTTTTGCTTCTTGAACTGCTTCTCGAGGTGCCTCACCTCGAGGCGTGTGACCTCCGGGCTGGTCTCTGATCGGGCGGCCGGGTCCCGTGCGGCAACGAGAATGCCCAGTTCTGAGGTCTCCTCGTTGGCGATGCCGCCGGTGACTGACGCAGCGTTGGCCGACGTCCCAGGGCCAGGATGGCGGCGACGGTAGCGGGCAGCGATGGTGCGAGGGACTCGATGGTCGGAAGGGTGTCGCTCTCCGAGGCAGCCTGGGCCGCCAGGGTGGCCCGCGCCGTGCGCCACGCACTGCGCCGTTGATCCAGCCTGCGTTTGGCTGCGGCTCGCCGGGCAACTGCCTTGTGCGCTCGGCGCTGGGCCTTCTTGAGCTTGCGCTGTGCCTGCTTCTTGGCGCGCTTGAGGGTCACGATCTCGCGGTCGGCGGCTCGCATGGCCGACTCGTAGTCGAGCTGGCTGGACCGAGTCGCGTCGATCTGCGGCGTCCAGTTGCGGGCCTCCACCGGGCGAGGCCTCGATGGCGCCGAGCGTGGACAGGAACACCAAGGCCAGGGCGCTCGCGACGAGGCGCAGGCGGCGCGCGTCCGGGATCGCGCGGACATCGATCGGCAGGCACTGACTCGTCTCCCTACGTCGCGGCGCTCGTTGGGTTCGGCAGCCGGGGGCTTGCCCGCGACCGTCAGAAGCGTCCGCGTGGCGATGCTAGGATGGTGTAGCGGGCCCGATGTGGCCCTTCGGTCTCGGGGCACGCGTGACCATCGGGCAGCGGCATGCGCTGCGGCAGGTGCGACCCCTTGCGCGAACGACCACGAAACGTGGCGGCGGGGGTGTAGCATCGCGAGCGTGAGCCGAACACTTGGCGGTCGTCCTCGCCGGCGGCGAGGGGGAACGTCTTTCGCTGCTGTCGGGTGTGCGCGCCAAGCCCGCCGTGCCCTTCGCGGGCAAGTTCCGCATCATCGACTTCACGCTGTCCAACTGCGTCAACTCCGGGCCTGACCAACGTGATCGTCCTGACCCAGTACGCGCCGCTGTCGCTGAACGACCACATCGGCGCCGGGCCGGCCCTGGGACCTCGACCGCAACAGTCGGCGGCATCCGCATCTTCCAGCCGTTCCGTCGCGACGGGCCGTCCACGCGAGTGGTATCGCGGCACCGCCGATGCGGTGGCGGCCAACCTCGATGCCATCCGAGCAGTCGGGCGCGGACATCGTGCTCGTCCTCGCCGGTGACCACATCTACAAGATGGACTACGGGCCGTTCATCCAGCAGCACCGCCGCAAGCGCGCCGACGTGACCATCGCCGTCAAGCCGGTGCCCATCGAGGATGCCCATCGCTTCGGCATCCTCACGCTCGACGACAGCGACGCGGTGACTGAGTGGCAGGAGAAGCCGCGCCAGCCCGAGTCGAACCTCGCCAGCCTGGGCATCTACGTGTTCAGCCCGCAGGGCCCTCGAGAGGTGGCTGGGCGAGGGCCGCAACGACTTCGGCAAGAACATCATCCCGGCCATGCTCGAGGCTGGCGCCCGTGTCTATCGGCCACCGTTTCGAGGGCTACTGGCAGGACGTGGGCACGGTGCACAGCTACTGGGAAACCCAGATGGAGTTGCTCGACGACCATCCGCCGCTGGACCTGTACGATCGCGACTGGGTCGTGCACACTCGCTCCGAGGAGCGCGCTCCGGCGCGCATCGGTTCTACCGCCAACGTCCACCGCAGCCTCATCAGTCACGGCTGCATCATCTCCGGCACGGTCGAGCACTCGGTGCTCTCGCCCGGCGTACGCGTCGACCCGGGCGCCATCGTGACGTGACAGCGTGATCATGTTCGACACCCACATCCGCGCCGGTGCCGTGGTCGACCGGGCCATCATCGACAAGGAGGTCAACGTCGGTCCCAACGCCATCGTGGGCACGGGCAACGACTTCGACACCCCAACGTCGACGAGCCGGAGCGCCTCAACACGGGCATCACGGTCGTCGGCAAGCGCGCGGTCATCCCAGCCTCGGCGCGCATCGGCCGCAACGTGCGCATCGCCGGTGACGTGCGCCCGGCCGACTTCAGGTCCAAGCGCGTGCCCAGTGGCGGCAGCGTCGAACACAAGGCCGCAAGCGCGAAGGCCAGGAAGTGCTGACCGACGGGACCGTGCAGCCGGCCGTCGACGCGGCCACCGTCGACGCCTGGCTGGCGGAGCTCGGCCTGCGAGCCGATCGACCGGGGCGAGCGCGACGGCATCAGCAGCTGGGACCTGCGGCTCGACGGGCGGCGGCGGGCTGACATCCGCCTCACGCTCATCCTCGACCCTGGCGGCGCCTGCTGCTGTGGGTGCACTACGCGCCGCCGCTGAACGACTCCTTCCGGGTCTCGTACCGCCAGTTCCTGCGCTGGAACGACGAGCTGCCCTTCGTCAAGTTCGCCCTCTCGGCCGACGACCGGCCGGTGCTGACGTCCGAGCTGGCCGCGCCACGCTCGACCGCGACGCGCTCGGCGTGGCCATCGCCGGCTGCTGGCGGTCTGCGACCTGACGCTCGACCGGGCGGTCGTGTGGTTGTATCCAGGTCAGAAGCAGCCGCCCCCCATGACCCGGCCATCGCGGCAGGCAGGGCTCTTCGAACGTTACGGCGAGGAGCTGGCCGAGTTGCTCGAGACGAGGCTCGACGTCAGCGAGACCGAGCTCACCTGAGGGGCCGGTCCACCGGCGCCTGTATCCGACCCACGTCGGGCACCCCGGCCGAGGCGATACCGCCTGGCTCATCGAGGGGGAGCGGGTCTGAATGATGCGAGCGTCCGGGCCCTCGCCGCGACCTCATGGACGCCGCGCAGGCCTCAGGAGTCGGTCCTGGGTTGCCTGCGCCGCGCCGCCGGACGGCGGGTCTCCTACAATGTTGCCAATCAATTCGTCAAGGTGATCGGCGTCAGACTTCGCTCTGGGAGGCATCCTGCGTGACGAAGCTCGTGGACGTGGCGCGACGCGCCGGAGTCTCCGTCTCCACCGCGTCATACGTCGTCACGGGTGCTCGCCCCGTCGGCGCTGAGACTCGCCGCAAGGTGCTTGAAGCGATCGCAGAGACTGGCTACACGCCTGACACCGTGGCGCGGATCGTTGCGATCGACGCGCTCCGAGACCATCGGGCTGGTCGTTCCAGACATCAGGAACCCGTTCTTCACGCGCATCATCGATGGTGTCGAGACGGAGGCGCGCTTCAGCCAGCAGACTCTGCTCTTCGTCAACTCGGGTGAGGACCCCGACCGGGAGATGGTGGCCCTGCGCGAGCTGCGCTCTCGCCGTGTCGATGGGCTGGTCATCGGCCTGACGCGGAACACGCCAGAGCAGGCGTTCCGCAGCCTGCTGCGTTCGAAGACGCCGGTCGTCTTCGTCGATCGAGCAGGGCCGCCCGAGTTCGACCAAGTACTCGTGGCCAATGACGTCGCGACGCGTGTCATCGTCGACCACCTAGTCACCGCGGGTCACCGGCGCATCGGGATGGTCGCTGGCGTTCGCGGTATCTCCGACGGCTGAGGATCGCATCTCCGGCTTCCGCGAGGGCCTCGGACAGGCCGGTCTCCCGATCGACGATTTCGCCATCCTGGACGGGGGTTCGCGCCGCGAGCTCGCTCGGCTCGCAGTCACCGGGGCGCTGGGCTCCGGGGCGCGCTTCGACGCCCTTGTCGCCGGAAACAACGACATGGCCCTCGGGACGCTCGAGGCGGTGGCGCTTCTCGGCCTGCGCGTGCCCCATGACATCGCCGTGGTATCGCTCGACGACCTGCCTACCGGTCACCTGCTGACGTCCCCCCTGACGACCGTCGTCCAGCCCGCCTACTCCATGGGGCGAGAAGCGATGCGCCTACTCCTGCGTCGAATCGCTTCGCCGGATGCCGCGCCCCGGGAGGTCCGCCTTAGGGCCGCGTTCGTGCACCGCGAATCATGTGGTTGTCGTCCCCTCGTAAGACCGACCTCATCCGTCCTTCCACCGGAGACCGAGCATGCTTCGCAGAAGGAGATGTGATGCGTGCTGAGGGTCCGTTGCCCCGCTACCGCGACCTGCCGGAGGTGTCGACCCTCGGCTCGGCGCGGTCCGCGTGGGGGTTGTTCGGTGAGCTGGACGAGGTCGGTACCCTGAACCTCATCACCCCCGACGTCGTTCGTCGCGCAGCAGCCCTGGTTCGTTGGGGAACAGTCTTCCCACTCAACTGGCGCATCGATCTGCCCGACCCACCAGTCCTTGGTCGCGGGGCAGTCCGGAGGATCGAGAAGGATCTCGATCCGGGCACGGATGACTACTACGACAACTACTACCCACAGGCCTCGAGCCAGTGGGACGCACTGCGACACGTCGGTCACCCGACACTCGGCTACTACAACGGTCTCCCCTTGGACGATGCGGGTAGGCTGGGGTCCTCGCACCTGGGCATCGACAAGTGGGCCGAGCGCGGCATCGCGGGCAGGTTCGTCTTGCTCGACGTGGACCGCTATCGTGCCGTCCGCGGCGCGCCGCTAAGTCACGACGAGCGGACGCCGATCTCGAGTACGAGCTCGACGAAGTCCTGCGATCACAGCAGACGACGCTCGAACGTGGCGATATCCTCCTCATCCGCTTCGGCTGGATCGCTTGGTACGGGCAGCTCGAGCACGCCCGGCGGGAGATGCTCGCGGCTACCGATATCTTCCCCTCCCCGGGCTTGGACGCCGCGGAGCAGACAGCGGAATGGTTGTGGGATAATGGTGTCGCGGCGATCGTCGCGGACTCCCCAGCGCTCGAAGCGATGCCGTTCGACCGTTCGACGGTGGAGGGGTTCCTGCACTATCGACTGGTCACATTCCTCGGCATGGCGGTCGGTGAGCTCTTCGACCTCGACGGCCTGGCGGACGATTGCGCGGCGAACGGTGTCTACGAAGGCCTGTTCGTGTGCGGCGCCCATGAACTACCCGGGTGGATCAGGCTCGTCGGCGAATGCTCTCGCCATCAAGTAGCGACTGATGCCGAGGCTGAGACGTGCGAGAGGCAGCGACCGTGCCGACACGCGCGGCGCCATCGGGGGCCCCGGCCCGGTCGGGAGGCGGGAGCGTCGCGGAGCCCACCGGCAGCGCCTCAGCCGCCCATCAGGCGACCCGGATCTGAGAAGGAGTGTTTCTCGATGCATGACCCGCTCTTCAGCGTGCAGGACAAGTTCGTCATCGTCACCGGTGGATTGGGTCAGATCGGATCGGAGGTCGTGAAGGCACTCATCGATCGAGGGGCCCGCGTCGCGGTGTTCGGCCGCACGTGACGCCGAGCGCGCCTCAGCCGTCCTCGGCGAGCGAGCAGCCGGCGACCGCATCTCGTTGCACACCGTCGACATCACCAAGCGGGTGACGATCGAGCAGGCGCTCGACGAGTTGGAGGGCCGCTGGGACACGCCCGACGCGCTGAGTCAACAACGCCGGCCTCGACACCCAGCCAAGTGCACCTCCAAGCGTCTCAGGTCCGTTCGAGGAGTTCCCTGAGGAGGTGTTCCGCGAGGTCA
>CAVPJO010000011.1:0-32746 GCA_963705425.1 uncultured Chloroflexia bacterium
CTGGCCGTGCCCATGGACGTCGACATCGACCATGCCGAGGTGGTGATGAGGCGCGAACGAAGCTGAGCTGAGCAGCAGCGGCTACTGGTTGGCCGGCCTGATGCCCAGCTCATCTCCATGTCCATCAGCTCCTCGCCGCGCAGGACGCGCAGACTGAGTTTCTCGCGCGGTCGGTACTGCGTGAGGGAGCCTGGTAGACCAGCAGGTTTCTCGCCATCGACCTTGACGCCCTGAACGTGGTGATGATGTCCGGGCAGCGCCGAAGTTGCCGGCAAGGTCCGCGGGGCTGCCCTGGACAGGAGCGCTGGCGTTCAGGCCCTCGGGTGGCTCGATGAGCGCGCCATAGCCCAGCAGCAGTCCGCGCTGATCCTGGATGACCGGGGTGAGCACCGTGTGCCAGGCCGATGCCATGCCAGGACGGGCGGGTGATTGGCCACCAGCTTCTGCATGATGGGACGCGCCAGGTTGATGATGGGGATGGCGAAGCCGATGCCCTGGGCGTCACCGGCGATGGCCGTGTTGATGCCGATAGACCGCTTCCGTCCACGTCGCGGTTGGCGCCGCCGCTGTTGCTCCACCAGGTTGGTCGATGGCCGCGTCAGTCTGGATGAGGTCGCGCAATGACTCGAACACTGGCAGGTTCGGCTGGCATCGGCGGGCATTTCGATGCGCCAGACCATGGCGCTCACCACCCCCGTGGCGTAGCAGTTGGTGAAGGTGCCGGGGACTGCCGATGGCGATGGCTTCGCTGGCCTACCCGCAAGGGTACCCGACGTACCCCCACTGTTCGGCCGAGCAGGTCCTGGTGCCCTCGGGTACTACTGGTCGATGGCCAAGTCCGTTTCAGAGTGTTGCGCAAGCGGGTCGACGGCTGCTTTCGTAGCTCTGCCACGTGGCGAGTTGCACGGAAAGTGAATCGGCTATGCAACGACTCCGCGGTCACGACCCAGCCATCCGGGTCGTAGATGACGCCTGAGCCGACGCCCTCACTAATGACGAAGGACACTCTCACGTCCACGAGGGGTGATGGTCACCACCGCCGGGCTGACCTTGTCCACAGCCGCTGTCACCGTTTCCTCCACGACCTCCCGGACGATGTCCGAATTCTCTGCGAGGCTTCACTGCCCGCCTGCTGTGCGAGCGGTTCGGGGATGAACACACGGCGGTCCAGCTGGCCACCCGCGAGCAACAGTGTGTAGGTGCCCAGGGACGCGACCAGCGCGGCCATGAAATTGAGATCGCGACAGCGCCTCTAGTGTCGCCGCCTCGATGGTGCTGGCCGCGTCGACGGGCGCGTTCCGGTGGACCGGTCCGATGCTGTCGCTGCCGCCGGCCTCGAAACTGACGGCGAGGTGGCGTGCACCAGGACCAGGCGGCGCCCCGCCAGGACGCGGGCGATGATGGGGAGGCGGACTTCTGGAAAGGCGGCTGGTGCATCGGAGATGGAGGGAAGGCCGGTCGGCCATCCCAGGCTTGACTCGGGACTGGTCGCCAGTCGATTCAGGCCCCTCACCCTAGCGGTCGGCTGGCCCGCGTGGGCGTGGGCAGGGTGAAGAAAGCGACACCTGACGGGGCAGCATGACCATGGACCTCGGTGCCCACATCCCAGGCATGCTCTGCGATGGCCGATGCGGCCATGATGGCATGTCCACGATGGACAAGGGGAATGGCGAGGCCCAGGCCTTGAGCCCACCGACCACCTTCCTCCGAAGCGGGTACCCGGTAAAATGGATCGAAGACGTGCTCCAGCTCGTCGGGAGCCGATGTCTTCACGCCATCGTCGCGACGGTGAATCCCCCGACTTCCTCGCTGGCTTCCACGCTGACCTCGATGTGGCCACCATCGATCACATGAACTCGATGGCATTGCCGCGGTCAGGTTGCCCAGCACCTGGCCAGGCGCGGTGGGTCGTGGGGCATCCACGGATGCGACCCGCTCTGGCTCTTGCGAGAGGGCGACGCCCTTGCGCTGGGCTACAAGGGCTTGAGCATGGTCTCGGCGTCCTCTCCACGACCGTTCTCGGGTAGCCGTCGCCGAGCTGCAGGGCGACGAAGCCGGAATCCAGCTTGGAGAGCTCCAGCAGGTCGGCGGCCGGCGACGCAGCCGCTGAACCTGCCGCTGCCGCGCGGAACTCCTGGCGCGTCTCGGGCTCTTCGGCGGCGCCCTCAGAGCAACTCGTTGAAGGTACGCCACCGGCGGCGTCCGGCGTGCGCAGGTCGTGGCTGACGTCGGCCACGAACTCGCGGCTGCGGAAACCGGCTCCTCGCCGACGATGGCCACCGATTTCTGGAGACGCTCGGCCATGTCGTTGAAGGCATCCGATACCGCACCTCCGGCGGCGAGTTGGCCTTATCCTCCACGTGCGTGTCGAGGTGGCCTTCGGCCAGCAGGCGGCGAAGTGACCGTCTGGGCCGGGCCAGCCACTGGGCCAGCAGCAAGGCCGTGAGCAAGGCCACCACGAGGGCGACGAGGGCCGCGTTGAGCAGCACCTCCGTGGTCTGGGGCGGTCTGTTCTCGAGAGGTGAAGGGGTTGCTCAGGGTCACGGACAGCTCTCGTTCGGGGCGGCACGCGGTCCGCAATACCACAGGTCGGCGATGGTCGCGCTGGCCGTCTGCAGAAATGGCTGGGCTCGCGGTTGTTGCCCTCCGTCCCCGGCCTCGTCCGGGTAAGCCACCATCAAGCTCCCAGACCGGCGCTCCTGCGCCCGTGCGGGGGCCAGCGAAACGTGCACGTCGGCGAACGCGACCTCGTCGATCAGCTTGTCGACGGCACCACTGCCGGCGTTGCCGAGGGTCCACTCGGTTCGAACCGCCCGGTGCCTCCGAGCTGGCAGGATGATGGGGCGCGTGCCACCCGCCGAACCGCGGTGCGCAGCTCGCCCGCGAGGATGGTGGCCATCGACTTGGCCGCGTCTGAGTTCTCGCGCTCCTGGTCGAGGAAGAAGCCCTCGAGGAGCCGAGGAGGCACACGCAGCACGAGGCCCAGGACCACGGCCACCACGCAGGAGGCCATGAAGAGCCGAGTCCGGTAGCTGGACGCGACTGCGCGAAGCCCGGGCGGATACTCGGCGCGCTGGCCAATCCGCCGGCCATCAGCCCAGCGCTCGGCGAAGGCGTAGCCGGCACCGCGGATGGTCAGGATGAAGTGGGAATCGACCGGGTCATCTTCGAGCTTCTCGCGCAGGTGGCTGACGTGGACGTTGATGGTCTTCTCGTCCTGGTCAAGGGCCTCGTAGTCGCGCACCAGCTCAAGCAGCTCGCGGCGGCTGAAGACGCGGCCGGGCTTGGAGGCGAGGTGGCGCAGCATCTCGAACTCGGTCGCGGTCAGGCCGATGCGCTTGTCGCCCCGCTGGACGCCCGGCGGTCGAGGTCGATGACCAGTTCGCCGGATGACGCGGCCGCCCATGGCGTCGGCAAGGTCGCCGTAGGCGCGCCGCAGCAGAGCCTTGATACGGCTCTGCAGCTCCCGCAGCCCGAAATGCTCTTGGCCACGTAGTCGTCAGCGCCCATCTCGAGGCCGATGACCTTGTCCATCTCCTCGTCGCGCGCGGTGAGCATCAGCACGGGAGCCTTGGAGCCGTCGCTGCGCATCCGTCGCAGGGTCTCGAAAGTGTGTCGATGCCGGGCATGCGTACATCGAGCACCACGAGATATTGGGTGCGAGTCGCAGAATTGATCTCCAGAGCCTCCTCGCCCAGCGGCGACGGTGACCTGGTAGCCCTCCTGCTCAAGCGCGTACTGGATGCCTCGGGCGACGGCGTATTCGTCTTCGACGATGAGCATGGTTGCAGACATGGAGTCATCGATGGTGCATCGGAGCGGCGTTTGGCCTTCTCTGTGTTAACGATTGTGGCCGTCCACCCAGTTGGGCCATCCGTCTGTATGCCCAGCACGGAGCAACCGTCCGCACACTGCACGGACCATCGATTTCTCTAGAGGTCACCTGAGTGAGCACCGTCCGAAACTTTCGTGTCCGCCGAGCCCGCGAGGTCGTCGGCAAGAAGGTCAGAAACCTGCGTCGTCAGGGCATCCTGCCCGCCGTTGTCTACGGCGCGGCCACGGAGTCCCAGGCGCTCCAACTCGATGCCCACGAGTTCGATGCGTCTGCGCACCACCACCCACCAGCGTGTTGCGGGTGGTGGTGCGCAGGAGCACATCGAACTCGTGGGCATCGAGTTGGAGCGCCTGGGATTTCGTGGCCGCGCCGTAGACAACGGCGGGCAGGATGCCCTGACGACGCAGGTTGCTGACCTTCTTGCCGACGACCTCGCGGGGCTCGGCGGACACGACCGGACGGGTGCTCACTCAGGTGACCTCTAGAGAAATCGATGGTCCGTAGTGTGCGGACGGTTGCTCCGTGCTGGGCATACAGACGGATGGCCCAACTGGGTGGACGGCCACGAATTGTAGCACGAGAAGGCCAAACGCCACTCCGATGTACCATCGATGACTCCATGTCTGCAACCATCCTCATCGTCGAAGACGAATACGCCGTCGCCCGAGGCATCCAGTACGCGCTTGAGCAGGAGGGCTACCAGGTCACCGTCGCCGGTTCGGGCGAGGAGGCTCTGGAGATCGCCGCCGAGCTCGCACCCGATCTCGTGGTGCTCGATGTACGCATGCCCGGCATCGACGGTTTCGAGACCCTGCGACGGATGCGCAGCGACGGCTCCAAGGCTCCCGTGCTGATGCTCACCGCGCGCGACGAGGAGATGGACAAGGTCATCGGCCTCGAGATGGGCGCTGACGACTACATGACCAAGCCGTTCGGGCTGCGGGAGCTGCAGAGCCGTATCAAGGCTCTGCTGCGGCGCGCCTACGGCGACCTTGCCGACGCCATGGGCGGCCGCCTCATCCGGCACCGGGACCTGGTCATCGACCTCGACCGCCGGCGTGTCCAGCGGGGCGACAAGCGCATCGGCCTGACCGCGACCGAGTTCGAGACCCTGCGCCACCTCGCCTCCAAGCCCGGCCGCGTCTTCAGCCGCCGCGAGCTGCTTGAGCTGGTGCGCGACTACGAGGCCCTTGACCAGGACGAGAAGACCATCAACGTCCACGTCAGCCACCTGCGCGAGAAGCTCGAAGATGACCCGGTCGACCTCACCTTCGACCCCGACCATCCGCGGTGCCGGCTACGCCTTCGCCGAGCGCTGAGTAGGGGCTGATGGCCGGCGGATCCGCCAGCGCGCCCGAGTACTCCACCGGGCTTCGCGCAGTCGCGTCCAGCTACCGGACTCGGCTCTTCATGGCCATCCTCCTCGTGGTGGCCGTGGTCCTGGGCCTCGTGCTGGTGTCGTTGCCTCGGCTCCTCGAGGGCTTCTTCCTCGACCAGGAGCGCGAGAACCTCGAGACGCGGGCCAAGTCGATGGCCACCATCCTCGCGGGCGAGCTCGCAGAAGTGTCGGCGGGTGGCACGCGCCCCATCATCCTGCCCAGCTCGGAGGCACCGGGCGGTTCGACCGAGTGGACCCTCGGCAACGCCGGCAGTGGTGCCGTCAACAAGCTCATCGACGAGGTCGCGTTCGCCGACGTGCACGTTTCGCTGGCCCCCGCACAGGGCGCGGCGCCGGTCTGGGAGCTTGATGTGGCTTACCCGGACGAGGCCGGCGACGAGGGCGACAACCGCGAGCCCAGCCTCTCCGAGACGGCCAGCGCGACCATCGCCGACCTGTGGTATTCGGACCGCGTGCCGCCCGAACGAGAGCTGTCCGTGACCCTGAGCAACCCCTTCACCTCTCGAGAACAGACCACCCAGACCATCACGGAGGTGCTGCTCAACGCGGCCCTCGTCGCCCTCGTGGTGGCCTTGCTCACGGCCTTGCTGCTGGCCCAGTGGCTGGCCCGGCCCCTGCGCCGCTTGACGGTCACTTCGCGCCTGCTGGCCGAAGGCCACCTCGACGCGCGCGTGGAGATCCCGGCCAACTCGCCGCCGGAGGTACAGGAGCTGTCGGATGCCTTCAACGACATGGCCGAGCGTCTGCAGGAATCGGTGGCCATCATCAGCGACGACCGCGACCGCAGCCGCGAGTTCGTGGCCGACGTCAGCCACGAGTTGCGCACACCCATCGCCGCCATGCGTACCTTCAACGAGTTGCTCCTGGAGGGCGCCGCGGAGGACCCCGAGGCAAGGGAGGAGTTCCTGCGCGGCAGCCGCCAGCAGCTGGAGCGCCTCGACTGGCTGGCGGCCAACCTGCTGGAGCTGTCGAAGCTCGACTCGGGCCTGGTGGCGCTACAGCTGCGCGATGAGGACCTGCGCACCGTGGCCGAGGACGCCGTCGACCATGCCGAGCCCATGGCCGAGCGCAAGGGTGTCGAGCTGCGCACGCATCTGCCCGACGAGCCGATCCTCCAGCCCCACGATCCGCCGCGCCTGGGCCAGGTGCTGGGCAACCTCATCGGCAACGCCATCAAGTTCACGCCGACCGGCGGGCACATCGATGTGACCGTGGCTGCGACCGAGGATGGCGCCAGCTTCACGGTCGGCGATGACGGCGTCGGCATCGACCCTGAGGAGCTAGAGCACGTCTTCGATCGCTTCTACCGGGGTACGCGCCGGCCGCAGGAGCGAGCCGGCGGAATCCGGCCTGGGGTTGGCCATCGCCCGCTCGATCGTGGACATGCACCACGGACGCATGGCGATCTCGAGCACGCCGGAGGTCGGCACGCAAGTCCTGGTCACTCTGCCGCGGGACATTGAGGCTTCTTCACCCTCCGACGGCCGGGGCTGAACCGGCCGACCGCTACGCTACGTGCTGGACCTTCCTGCCCAGAATCGGAGTAGCGCCTTCCATGGCCGACCAGCCCGGCGCTGATGGCGACCGTCAGCCCGCCTCGTACAGCCCCCCACCCCAGCACCGCCCCTCCTGGGTCGACAACGGCTGGGGCGGGCATCCCCTGCCGGGGACGACCTCGGGCCACGGCCGCCCACCGGCTGGCGACGTCTCTCCCAAGTCGCCACGGGCAGCACATCGCGCAGGCAGCACGCTCCTGGTCGCCGTCCTGGCCGCGATGGTGGCGTCGCTGCTGACCTACGCCCTCCTGCTGGTCGGCGGTCAGTTCGACCGGCATGTCCTCATCTCGGAGCCGCTTGGCCAGCAGACCGGCACCGCTGCCCAGCTGAATCCGGACATCGTGCGCGTGGTCGAGGAGAACGCCGTCACGGCCGCGGTCGAGGAGGTCAGCCCGGCGGTGGTGACCATCACCCCCCGGAGTCGCGACGGCTCGTTCGTGTTCGAGAGCGTCGGCTCAGGTGTCATCTTCGACCCCGACGGCTGGGTGGTGACCAACCGTCATGTGGTCTGCACCGCCGACACGCTGACCGTACAGCTGGCCGACGGGCAACGCTACGCCGGCCAGATCCATGGGCTGGACACGCTGACCGATCTGGCCATCGTCAAGATCGACGGCCATGACCTGCCCTCCGTGGAGATGGGCAACTCGGGTACGCTCCGGGTCGGCCAGCACGCCATCGCCATCGGCAGCCCCCTGGGCACATTCACCAACTCGGTCACCGCCGGCGTGGTCAGCGCCCTCGGCCGGCACATCGACGTGGATGACGCCTGCAGCCGCGGCCGCCAGGTGGAATCGTTGCGCAACCTCATCCAGACGGACGCCGCCATCAACCCCGGCAACAGCGGCGGGGCACTGGTCGACGCGGGCGGCTCGCTCATCGGCATCAACACCGCCATCGCCGGTGACGCCCAGGGCATCGGCTTCGCCATCCCCATCAACCTGGCACGACCGATCATGCAGCAGGCCATCGAGGGCGAGTCCCTGAGCCGGCCCTGGATGGGCATCTACTACACCGCCCTGACCCCGGTCGTGCAGGACCAGAGAGGCTTGCTGCTGGGCTACGGGGCCCTGCTGGAGCCGCCGCAGGACTTCTCTGCCGATGCCGTCCTGTCCGGCAGTCCGGCCCAGGAGGCGGGGCTGCGCAGCGGCGACATCATCACCCACGTGGACGCCATCAAGGTCGATGGCGACAACCCACTCGACGAGATCCTGACCCAGTACCGGCCTCGTGAGACGGTCAGCTTGCGCGTACTGCGCGGTGAGGAGCTGGTCAGCCTGAGCCTGACGCTGGGGACGCGCCCCCCCGAGCAGTAGCGCCGTCTTCCGGGCCGGCGGCTCGCTCCCTTCGGATCTCCACCTGGGCATGGTCCATGGAGACGTCCATGGGCACGGCCAGCTTGCGCACGCGGACCGTCACCGCGGCGATCCTCGGTGAGGCCTCCAGGGCAGCCGTGGCGAGCGCGCCGGCCAGTCCCTCCAGCAGGGTGAAGCTGCCGCTCTCGACGGTGCGCCCGGTCAGCTCCACCAGTGGCCCGTAGTCGACCGTATCGGCCAGAGCATCGGAGGTGGTGGCCGCCCTGAGGTCGGCCTCGACCACCATGTCCACCTCCAGCATCTGCGCGAAGACACGCTCCTCCTCGGTGGCGCCGATGACGCCCTCGTAGCGCATCGAGCTGAGCGAGATCCGATCCATCGATCCTGCCTCCAGGTGTGTGGCTAGCTGCGTCGCTCCGTCCAGCTACCCCGGATGATGGCATCGCTCATGCGTGCCGTGCGCACGTTGGCGACCACGTCGTGGACGCGCACGATGTCCACTCCCGCGGCGATACCCAGAGCAGTGGTCGCAAGCGTGCCTTCGAGGCGCTCCTCGACCGGCATATCGAGGACCGAGCCGATGGTCGACTTGCGGCTGGTGCCAAGGAGCACGGGCCGGCCCATCGAGCACACCTCCGCGAGCCCGGCGAGGACGGCCAGGTTCTGCTCGGCGGTCTTGCCGAAGCCGATCCCGGGATCGACGATGAGCGTCGCGGGATCGCAACCCAGCGCCTCCGCGCGGGCCAGGGCACGCCCCAGGTCCGCGACCACCTCCGCCACTACGTCGCCGTACCGGGGCTGCGTTCGGCTGTGCATCACGATGTAGGGCGCGCCATGGGCAGCGGCGATGGGGGCCAGCGCGGCCTCGGCCGTCACACCGGCGACGTCGTTGACGAGATCGGCACCGGCCGCCAGGGCAGCGGTGGCAACCCCTGGCTTGCTGGTATCGATGCTGATGGGCACGCCCGGCGCCCGGCTGCGGATGCCGCTGACGACGGCGATCACGCGCTCGAGTTCCGCCTCGGCGCTGACCGGATGGTGGCCCGGGCGCGTCGATTCTCCGCCCACGTCGATGAGGTCCGCGCCCTCCTCGACCATGCGCAGCGCCCGGTCGACGGCCGCGTCGAGCGGGGAGTCCGAACCTTGCAGCAGACCGTCCCCACTAAACGAATCGGGCGTCATGTTGATGATGCCCATGACATAGGTGCGCTCCCCGAAGCGCAGTTCCAGGTCGCGGATGCGCAGGGCCCGCGGTGTCCGCTCAGACACCGTCGTCTCGCGGAACGTCCGGCACGAGGCGCGAGCGCAGGTGGCCCACGAGGTAGAGCGAGCCCGCGATGATCAGCGGGCCGCCCTCTCGAGCGGCTGCCGCGAGTGCCTGATCGAGCGCGGCTTCGGCATCGTCGGTGGCTCCCTCGGCACGCCTGCCGGTGACCTTCGTCCACATCTCGGCCAGGTCAGCCGCCGGCAGCGCACGATCGGTGTCGGGCACCCGGGTGGCCAGGAAGCGAGCGCTGCGCAGCACCTCGGAGCCGGCCAGGGCGGCCAGCATGTCGGCGACCTCCTTGTCGTGCATGACCCCGACCAACAGGGTCGATCGGCCGCGGGGCAAGATCGGCTCAAGCTCATCGACCGTCGCGGCCAGGACGGCCGAGCCGTCGGGGTTGTGGGCGCCGTCGACGAGGACGGTCAGGCCCTCGAGGTCGATGAGCTCCAGGCGCCCGGGCCAGCGGACCGTGGCCAGGCCTCGCCTGATGGCCTCGTCGGCAGCCCTGGCCACACCGGCGGCGGCAAGCGCCTCGACGATGCCCAGGGCCACGGCTGCGTTGGCGGCCTGGTGACGGCCCAGCAGGGGCACGTGCAGCCGGCCCAGTCGTTCGTGCTCGAGCGTGATGCCGTCGAGGTCCATGGCCAGCACGGGCAAGGGAGCGCACTCCAGCAGTGGTACATGGAGTTCCGCGGCGCGCTCACGGATGATGTCCAGGGCCTCTCCGCCGGCACCGCTGACCGCTCGACCCCCCGGCTTGATGATGGCCGCCTTCTCAGCCGCGACCGAGGCCACCGAGTCACCCAGGAACTCCTGGTGGTCAAGACCCACGTTCGTGATGGCGGCGACGTCAGGATCCCAGGTATTGGCAGCATCGAGGCGCCCCCCGAGGCCGACCTCCATGACCATGACCTCGACGCCTGCCCTGGCTGCCTGCAGGTAGGCGGCCGCGGTCAGCAGCTCGAACTCCGTGGCCGGTCCGTGGTCGGCGGTCCCGGGCTCGCTGGCCTCGAGCACCTCGCCGAGGAGAGCATCCAGATCGACCGGCCGCGATGGGCTGCCCGTCGATGGTGATGCGCTCGCGATAGCTGTGCAGGTGCGGGCTGGGCGACTGGCCCGTGGAGTAGCCCGCCGCGGCCATCACCGAGGCGACCATCGCGGCCACGCTGCCCTTGCCGTTGGTGCCGGCGATGAGGGTGCCACGCAGGGCCCGCTGCGGGTCACCGAGTCGGGACAGGAGCGCATGCGTGCGGCCGAGGCCAAGACGGATGCCGATATGGCCACGAGCGCGGATGCGGGTCAGTGCGTCGGCGGGCACGTCAGAACGCGACGATCTCTTCCTCGTAGAAGACGCACTGGTTGAAGCGCGCCGACAGACAGACATCGGTGACGTACCCGGCATCGAGGTGGACCCCGCCACGCACCTGGCATCGCGCGATGGTGCCCTCCTGGCGCATGTACGCCTTGAGCAAGTGTGGCGTCTGCACGGGGATGGGCCCTCGTGGGCCGGTCATGAAGAAGTGGGGGCAGACGTTGCGGCGCAGGTTGGGCAACCCGAATGGGATGCCAGGACGCAGGGCGGCCAGCTGGGTAGCAGCGATGTCATTCCTGGGCATGCGCGGCGTGACCCGCGCGATGGGGCCGGGTGGCGGTGGCGGCGGTGAGCTGCCGATCGAGTTGGAACGCGACAAGCGGTCCCGACTCGATGGCACACCACGCTCATCTGTATTCAAACGCTCCCCTTCCGGGACTCCCCCTGGCTGTTCAGCGTTAGCGTGCCACAATCTGCGAGGATGGACGAAGTCACTTCACGGACACATTCGACGAGTCGCCGCATGGCCTCGGCCAAGCCGACCGCCACCACCCGTCAGACCGGCTCGTCGAAGAGTCCCAGGAAACCCGACGACATGGAGATCTCGGCGGCGCGCTGGGCTGGTGTCGGCCTGGTCATCGTGGCCATCATCGCCGCCACTTTCCTGGCGGTCATCAGCTCCAGCGATCCTGGCAGCGAGACGTCGCCCGGCGCGGCGGCGGAGGCGGCGGCCACAGCGGCGCCCACAGCGGCGGATACTCGCCTGCCCGTGGCGCAGCCACGCATCACCAAGCCGCTCGAGATGGTGACCTCTGAGATCGACATCCCGGTGACCGTGCAGGTGCCTGAGGAGGAGCTGCCCAAGAGGCTGCTGACCCTCTTGGTGTTGCGCGGTGATGAAGAGCTGGGCAGGAAGAAGGGGCCCAAGGACGACGGCAAGGTGGCCGTCCATGTACGGCTCGTGCCGGGACCGAACGAGCTCACAGCGGTGCTCTGGGGTCCTGGAGGCCCGGGCCCGTTGTCGGAGCCCGTGACGGTGACCTATGACCCCGACGCGCCACCGCTGGAGATCGACCTCGCCCAAGAACAACCACCAGACCATCGACGCCTCGGTCGAGGTCACCGGCACCTCGGAGGTCGGGGCTGAGATCCTGGTGACGAACGAGACGAACGGCGACAAGAAACCCAGCGTCGTCCCGGCGAGCGGCGAATTCTCGGCCGAGGTGCGGCTCAGGCGTGGCAACAACCACATCGTGGTCACGTCCAAGGATGCGGCCGGACAGCGTCGGGACGACTCGATCAAGGTCAAGCGCCTCGATGGCCGACCCACCGTCAAGGTGAAGGCCCCGGCACGGGTCAAGAAGTCCTCACTGCCCGAGGAGATCCGCGTGGTCGTTCAGGTCACCGATGTCGACGGCAAGAAGATGGACGAGGCGGAGGTCTATTACGCGCTCGGGGGATCGGGCCGCAACGCCATCATCGAGTCAGACGTCACCGATGCCGACGGACGTTCCAGCTGGGAGCCCACCATCGAGCGCAGCACTTCCTGGACCGACTCGGTCGAGCTGAGTGTTCGGGTCACGTCGCCGACGGGAGACCCCCGCACCGTGAGCCGGGTCATCGCGCTCGAGTAGGCACGCGCCGCGCAGCTCAGCCTGCCCGGTCCCTCGGCGAGCGGCGCTGCGACTCCGAGATCAGACGCTCTCCGGGCGCGACCTCCGGAGCCTCCACGAGGCGACCGGGCGATGATGGCTCTGCCCAAGCCCCGCTCAGGGCCTCTTCCTCTGCGCGCGCCGACGGCAGGCGCACTTCGGGCATCGGCCTCCGCGACGAGGGTGTCGTGGCCGTGGGCGTGGTGTCCAGGTCGTCGAAGAGGCCGAGGGCAGCATCCGGGGCGGCCGCAGCCTCCCAGCAGGCGCGCACCTCGTCACCGCCGAGCGGCGAGCGGGCACGGTCATCGGCGCAGTAGCCGAGATCGGTCGCGACCGAGGTACGGAAGCGGTGGCAGCTCGAGCAGGTCACGGTCGCCAGAGAGCAGGCCCAGCAGCGCGACGTCTCCGGCTGCAGCGTGCCGCAATGTGGGCAGCGCCACGAGGGCGCAGCCGGGACGGCATCGGGGTGATCGAAGATGGACATCAGCGCCACAGCTCGACCGAGGTCATCCGGGCGGGCACGGCTCCAGCGGGTCCTCGAGCATGAGATCCACCGCCGAGCCGACGGGGATGGACTCACCAGGCTTGGGCAGCTGGCCATGGACGATCCAGCTGTCCTCGGGCGGTAGATCCTCAGGATAGATGAAGCCGACCAGCAGACCGGCCTCCTCGATGACCGAGCGCGCCGTGGCCAGGGGCAGACACTGGAAATCGCCGACCAGGACCATCTCCGCGGGCGGGAATGGTGTAGGCAACGCTGTCAGCTCGGGCGCCGGCGTGGACGTCCGTGGGGCGGTCGGCTTGCTGGTGGCCCCCGGACGCGGAGTCGGATCGACGGCAGGACCGGTGGACACAACGTAGTCGATGACGCTGCCGCGAGTCGCCGAGGCCCCGGCGCGGGGCTCGGTCCCGATGACGTACCCCTCGGGCAATGGGCCTGAGGCCGTGAGGCGTGCGCCGGCTCGCAGTCCCGCGTCCTCGAGTTGCATCAGGGCGTTGTCCTCCTTGATGCCGTGCACATCGGGTACGACCACGGTCTCGACCTGGGTCGCCACGGTGACTTGCACGGTGGTGCCCGCGGGGACCTCGGTCTCCGGTTCGGGCAGCTGTTCGATGATGCGCCCTGCCTCGTACTCGTCGGTACCGTGATAGTCCATCTCCAGGACCACCCCACGACGCTCCGCCAGGGCCAGGGCGCTCGCCTCGCCACGGCCCACGAAGTCGGGCGTCTTGACCAGCTCGATGGTCGGCTCCGGCGTAGGGCTGGGCGTTGCCTCCTCGTCGCCGATGCCGCTGAAGAGCAGGAACAGCAGGATGCCCGAGGCGACGATGACAAGCAGGCCGAATCCAGCCGCCATCCAGGTCCAGGGCCCCGACCCCGACCGCTCCGGGTCAACGGCAGCGGTGGCCCCCGTGGTCGACAGCGCCTGCGTGGGTGGGCGAGTCGGAGGTGGGGCAGAGCCCGGGACCGGCGCCGACCCGGCAGCTGCGGCTGCACCAGCCGCGACGAAACTGGCCGCGCCGGAAGGATCGGTGCGGAAGCGGGCCAGCGCGGTCGCGAGCTCCGCGGCGCTGGGACGCATGGCCGGGTCGACAGCCAGGCACCAACGCACGATGGCGTCGAGCGCCGGTGGCACCTCCGCGCGCACCGCCATCGGCGAGGGCACTCCGCCGCTGAGGCGCGCTACCGCGACCGCGGCCGGCGAGTCACCGGAGAAGGCTCTCTGGCCGGTGAGCATCTCGTACATCACCAGGCCGAGCGAGTAGATGTCCGAGGCAGCGGTGGCCGTGTCCCCACGTGCCTGCTCGGGACTGAAGTAGAGAACGCTGCCAAGCGTGATGCCGGTCGCGGTCACGGGCGAACCTGCGGCCGCCTGGGCGATGCCGAAGTCGGCTACCTGGACGCGACCGTCCGGGGAGAGCAGGATGTTGCTGGGCTTGATGTCACGGTGGACGAGGCCGGTGGCATGGGCTGCGGCGAGCGCGTCGGCGACCTGCTGGCCCATGTTGGCGACGGCAGTAGGCGGCAGGATGCCCTTCTTGCCCAGCGCCGAAGAGAGGTCACCGCCGGACACCTGCTCCATGACGATGTAGGGGCCGGCCGTGTCCGTGCCGTAGTCATAGACCTGCACGATGTTGGGGTGGCTCAGCGAGGCCGCTGCCTGGGCCTCGTGTTCGAATCGCTCCACGAACTGGGCATCAGCCCCGAACTCGGGCCGCAGCACCTTGACCGCGACCTCACGTCCGAGCTTGCCGTCGGTGGCCCGGAAGATGGTGGCCATGCCACCCTGGCCCAGGACCTGGTCCAGCCGATAACGGCCACCGAGGAGCGTGCCCAGCTCAGCCATGCCGAGCGTCCTCCCGCAGGAGCGCTGGACCGATGGCCTCGGCCGGGGTCACTGCAGGTCGATCCCCGCCAGGTAGTCGCGGAACTCGCCACCGATGTCGTCGCGATCGAGCGCCAGCTGCACGGAGGCCTTGAGCCAGCCCATGGTCGTGCCCGCGTCGTGGCGTGTGCCCTCGAACGCGTACGAGAAGACCTCCTGCTCCTTCATCAACGCTTCGATGGCATCGGTGAGCTGGATCTCGCCGCCGGTGCCGGCTTGCGTCTGCTCCAGCTTCTCGAAGATCTTGGGGGTGAGCACATAACGGCCGATGATGGCTTTGTTGCTGGGCGGGTCCGTGAGCGGCTTCTCGACCAGGCCGCGGATGCGATTGAGGCGCACGTCGGGGTCGGTCCACTCGGGGTCGACATCGACCACGCCGTAGCGGCGAGTCTCTTCGTAGGGTACGGGCATGACTGCCAGCGTGGAGCCACCGGTGTGCTGGTAGGCGTCGATGAGCTGACCGATGCAGGAGCGTTCGGCCTGCACGACATCATCGGAGAGGATGACCGCGAAGGGCTCATGGCCGACAAGCTCCTTGGCCATGAGCACGGCATGACCGAGCCCCAACTGCTCCTTCTGGCGCACGTAGCTGACCTGGGCCATGTCACCGATCTGGCGCACCCTGCGCAGCATCTCGATGTCGCCACGGACCTCGAGCAGGTGCTCGAGCTCGAAGCTGTGGTCGAAATGGTCCTCGATGGCACGCTTCTGGCTGCTGGTGACGATGATGACCTGTTCGATGCCGGCGGCCACGGCCTCTTCGACTGCGTACTGGATGACCGGCTTGTCCACCAACGGCAGCATCTCTTTGGGCTGCGCCTTGGTGGCCGGCAGGAAACGGGTTCCCCAGCCGGCGGCCGGGAACA
Organism: uncultured Chloroflexia bacterium; assembly: GCA_963705425.1. Classification (GTDB taxonomy): domain Bacteria; phylum Chloroflexota; class Limnocylindria; order Limnocylindrales; family CSP1-4; genus JAFMJV01. The sequence continues at coordinate 15,591 of CAVPJO010000011.1, forward strand.
CTGCCTTGCGAACGCGCATCGATCCTCCACTACGGGTGCCGGGTCCGTGCCCGGACTTGGTGGTCGGCGCGGGTGTCTCCGACGCGAGTGACTCGAGTTTAGCGCGCCAGGGCTGACATCTCCGGGCGCGGCATCACCACATCGAGACCGGCGTGCCTGCCCGAACCGGTGGCCAGCGCAGGGTTGGCCCGGTTTCGGCGTGGCTGTGGCACGGCCTTGGCCAGGCCGCGGTCCGACCCGGCATCGGCACACGGTCACTCCGCGGCCGGCTCAGTCCCGGCATGGCCGTGGCGGCTCGGCGTGAGCTGCACCAGCACCGCGCCGGCGAGCACGAGAAGGCCTCCCAGCAACTGGACCGGCGCTGGTTGCTCAGCAAACAGCAAGGCTGCGAGGAGCACGCCGGTGACGGGCTCGAGCAGCATCAGCACGGCCCCGCGAGTAGGTCCCACGCGACGGTAGCCAGCCACCAGGCCGGCCGTGGGCAGGGCTGCACTGAAGACACCGGCGATGAAGATGAGGGCCCAGGCATCGAGGCCGTCGAGGGGTCCGAGCAAGCGGTCGCTGTCGCCGATGAGCAGTAGCAGCGGCACCAGCACGATGAGGTAGGCCAGCAGCGAGAAGCCGCGCAAGAGGGTCGCCGCCTGGAACGTCGGGACCGATGCGAAGCCACGCGCGGCGACGAGGGCATAACCAGACTGGCACAACGCCGCGCCGAGCGCGAAGAGCACACCCAGGAGGTCCGCGGCGTCACCTTCGGTGGCACCGGGGCCCAGCACCACGAGGACCATCCCGAACGAGGCCAGCAGGATGGCCGCCAGGCGCCGCGGGCCGAGTGGCTCATCGTAGATGCGCACGGCGGCCACGGCCACCAGGACCGGGTAGGTGTAGAAGACGATGAGCGCCAGCGCGATGGTGGAACGCTCGAATCCGAGGAACAGGCCCAGCGTGGTACCGGCCACGAACAGGCCCATGGCCAGCAGTTGCAGCCACTCGAACCGTCGGATCGAGCGGAGCGGCACGCGCGGCAGGCGATGGATGGCCAGGCCCCCGGCGAACAGCACGATCAGGGCGACCACCGAGCCGACCGAGCGCCAGAAGGCGAAGGTGGCGCCGTTGAAGCCGACCTCGCCGGCCGCACGAGCCAGCGGCCCACCCAGGCCGAAGCCGATGGCCGCCAGCACCACGAACATGACGCCGGTGGTGTCAACCTGGCGCCTCACGGGCATCGCCGACCGCCCCACGTCGCTCGACGCGGCATCGTTGGCGAAGCGTCGAGAGACGCTATGCTCGGCGGGTCCACCAAGAGGCCGGAAGGGGGAGCACGACCAACGATGAGACCCAAGGCCATGATGGCCGGCCTCCTCGCCGCGAGCCTGTCGGTGTCGGCCGTGCTCACGACCAGCCCGGCGAGGGTGCAAGCGGAGTCGGTTCGTCCTGACATCATCGCCATCATGGTCGATGACCTGGGATACCTGCCGGGCAACCCCGTGCTCAAGCGCCTCCCCAACATCCGACGGACCTTCCTGGACGGTGGCCTGGAGCTACGACGCATGTACGGGCAGACGCCGTTGTGCTCGCCGGGCCGCGCCAACTTCCTGACCGGCCAGAACTCGCTCCACAACGGGGTGACGGCCAACACCAGCGGGGCCATCAACCCTCGACGATCGGTCGCCTGGGCCTTGCAGCGAGCCGGCTACCACAGCTCCCTGGTGGGCAAGTACTTCATCGACTGGGGGACGAACTCGGAGCCCGAGGGTTGGTCGGATGTCTCGCTGTTCCACGACCCACAGAAGCTCAGCGCCAAGTCGGTCGAGAGCATCCAGCGTGCCCCCACCTCCCAGCCCCTCTTCGCCTGGGTCTCGAGCACGGCTCCGCATCGGTGCGACCCCAAGGCCTATCCCGACTACGACTGCCGGCTGCCCTACGTCCCCGAGCGTCTGCGCGGTGCACCCGAATGCCAGGGCATCGCACCATTCAAGCCACCCACGTATCGGACCTGGACGAGACAGAAGAACATCCCCGGGACGATGCCCAAGTGGCCCCTGGGCTGGGACCTCCGCTCGATCTGTGAATCGATGCTCCAGGTCGACGAGGCCGTCGCTGCCATCACGGCAGCGCAGAAGGAGCGCGGCCGCCCCGCCTACTACTTCTTGTTCTCGGACAACGGCATGTCCTGGGGACAGAAAGGACTCCCTGGGAAGCGCGTGCCGACATCGACACAACTGCCCATGTTCGTGGCCGGTCCCGGGGTCGCCGAGGGCGTCTACAGCGGAAAGCTCCTCTCCAACATCGACATCGCGCCGACGATGGCCTCGCTCGGCCGGGCCTCGATGCCCTGGGTCGACGGACGTCCCTTCACCAAGCTGCTGTGGAGCAAGTCGTTCGATGGTCGCAAACGCATGCTCGAGCATAGCCTCACGCCACGGGCCAAGTGGTCCGCGGTCCGCTACAAGAACTGGCGATACATCCGCTGGGCGGATGGACGGAAACAGCTCTACAACCTGAGACAGGACCGCTGGGAGTCGAAGAACCTGGCCAAGCAGAAGCCGGCGATGGTGAAGCGGCTCAACGCTGAGCTGAACCAGTTGCTGCAGCGGTCGCGGACCTAGCCGGCCGGCTCAGCCCCGTGCCTGACTGCCCACCGAGCAACTGACGCAGCGCCTCACAGCAGCTCGACCTCAGCCTGCTGCACCTCTTCGCTGCGTGGACTGCGCCAGCGTACCTGCGCCAGGGCCCCGCCGAGCAGCACCATCAGGCCGCCCACGAGCTGGAGCGGCGAGGGACGCTCGGAGATGAAGACGGCTGCCAGCAGGACACCGACGACAGGTTCGAGGAGCATCAGGATGGAAGCACGCGTAGGCCCCAGCTGCCGGAAGCCGGCCAGCACCGCCGCGGTAGGGATGGCCAGGCCGATGACGGCACCCATCAGCAGCCAGACCCAGCCGCCAGCTTCGAACGGCTCGCTGAGAGCCGCGAGCGAGCCACCCAGGACCGCCAACAGCAGGTACCCCACCGCCGCCACCGAGGTGATGGCCATGGCTGCCTGCCCGGCGGTCAGGGCGGGATAGCCACGGCCCGCGATGAGGGCGTAGATGGCCTGGAACGCGGCACCAGCCAACCCCAGGACGACGCCGATGGCCTCGACCTTGACGCCCTCCTGCCCGGTCGTCGGTGCCAGCGCGACGAGCAGCATGCCCGCGGAAGCGAGCAGCAGGGAGGAGATGGTCGACGGCGTCAGCGGCTCGCTGTAGACCCGCACGGCCGCCACCGCGACCATCACCGGGAACGTGTAGAAGCAGATGAGCACGATGGCGATCGAGGTCTGCTCGAAGGCAGTGAAGAGCGCCAGGTTGGTGAAGATGGTCATCAGCGCCACCGTCGCGATCTGGAGGCGATGCTGCGAATCCAGCTCGGCGAAGCGCGGACGCGCCATGCGCCGGGCGCGCACGAGCACCACGACCGCCATGGTCAGGAGGGCCGCACCCAGGATGGAGCGCCAGGTCACGAAGGTGACCGTGGAGATACCCGGCGTCACCGGCGAAGCGCGCGACCGTGGGCAGGGTGCCGTAGCCGACCGCAGCCAGCAGCACCAGACCAGTGCCGGTCAGGGCGGGCCGGTTCAGGACTCGGTCGCTTCCTGGACCTCGGAGCGACGGGCCCAGAGCACGATGGAGGTGAAGGGCACGCGGATCTCGGTGAACGTCTCGGTCGAGACCAGGAAGCCGGTCAGCAGGAGCAGCACACCCAGGAGCTTGCCTAGCTGGAACCACTCGGTGGAACCGAAGCGATTGAGGCTGTCGGTGAGCGCCGGGATGAAGGCACCCAGCGCGATGAGCAGCGTGGCCGGCACACGGCTATGGATCTGGCCCGTGACGAGCGATCTGATGGCGCCGGGCAACGAGGCCACGAAGTTGACCAGGATGGCGATGGGCGAGATGAGCAGGTTGAACATGAACTGGTCGCCGGGCTGGCTCGGGTCAAGTGAGTAGGCGAGCACTCGCTTCTTGGGCATGAACACGTAGGCTGAGAAGAGCGCTCCGAGGATGAGCGCAAAGGCACCGGTGATGTTCATGAACGGCGTCAGCAGACGCAACTCCGGCGGCAGGATGGCGGCGGTGGGCACGCCCGTCTCTGGATCGAGCGCGTAGCCCGGCTCGGGCAGAGCGGCCATGGCCATGAGCACGATGGACACCACCGTGGCACCGCCGACAGCCAGCAGCGCCATCCACGGCCAACGCCAGTTCTGGAAGTAGGTCTCCACCGAGACCGCCAGCGCGAGCACAGCCGCGACCAGGAAATAGAGCATCGCCGTGGTGGTGGCGTCGGCATAGATCTCCGGGCTGCGGCGGGCCGTCAGGAACGTGAACAGGCCGGCGAAGAACAGGCACAGCGCGAAGCTGAACCCGAAGCGCGTTCGGCCCAGCAGGAAGGCGTTGCCAAGGCCCAGCCAGCCGGCTGTCCACACCGCGCCGGTCAGGTACCAGACCCGATAGATGGGTTCGTTCCAGCCAGTCGCGGCGGCGATGGCCTCACACAGGACGGCGATGGAGAAGAAGAGCATGCCCAGCGCCCAGATCGCCTGGTAGCCGCGGCGGCGGGTGCGCCACTGGTCGAGCAGGGCCACGAAGAAGATGCCCGAGAGGACAGCGGTGACCGCGGGGATAGCGACGTTGGCGTCCATGTCAGTCCAGGCGGGTCGGCCGTCAGGCCGGTTCGAACTCGTGGTCCTCGCGATGGTTGCCGTCGCAGAGGCCCCAGGCCGGAGGATCGACGGGCAGCGGCGTGGGCCGCATCAGCTCTCGCACCTCGGAGAGCCGGCAGATGTAGTGACCGCGCCGCGCGGCCCAGGTACGGAAGCAGGCGGGGTCAGCATGGAACTGGTGTGGACCCGGATTCAGCGCGGCGCTCTCCGCCCAGCTGGGGGCCGACTCGCGGGCGACGTTGTCCAACAGCGAGACGCGGAAGGGCGTGCCCACGATGGGCTCACCGCAGCCGGCACAACGCTTGGCGTCGTTCTCATTGAAGACGGTCGGGATCCGGATACCCATGATCCGGCCGCCGCGGAATTGGGTCGCGGTCACGGGCCGATCGTAGCAGAGGGGTCGGCCGATCGAAGGACTGGGCCTGCCACAATCGCCTCGTGGTCGATGAATGGGTACGGAAGCAATTCCCGGGCGCGGTCGGCTACCTGAACACGGCCAGCCTGGGCCTGCCACCGCAGGTCACGGTGGACGCGCTATCGGAGGCCCTCAGCGAGTGGCAAGCTGGACGTGCCCAGGCGCCCGCCTACGATGCGCACGTGGCCGCCGCCCGTGCGTCGTTCGCGGAGCTGGCCGGTGTGCCCGTGGAGTGGGTCGCGACCGGCGCGCAGGTCTCAGCCATGGCCGGCATGGCGGCGACCGTGCTGCGACCGGGGTCTCGCATCCTCTGTCCCGAGGAGGAGTTCACCTCGGTCCTCTTCCCATTCCTCGTTCGCGATGACCTGCGTCTCGAACTCGTCACGGCACCGTTGGAGCGGCTCGCGGAGTCGATCGACCCCGATACCGACCTGGTCGCCTTCAGCTCGGTCCAGTCGGCCGACGGGCGGGTGGCCGATCTCCAGGCCATCCGGGCTGCCGCTGCGGCCAACGATGCCCTGACGCTGGTCGATACCACCCAGGGCACCGGCTGGTTGCCGCTCGACGCCGGCGACTGGGACATCACGGTCACCGGCGCGTACAAGTGGCTGCTCAGTCCGCGCGGAACGGCGTTCATGACCGTGCGGCCGGAACTCCTGGAGCGCATCCAGCCCCTCTACGCCGGCTGGTACGCGGGCGAGGCGCCTTGGAATTCGATCTACGGGCTGCCGCTGCGCCTGGCCTCGAACGCGAGCCGCCTCGACCTCTCGCCGGCTTGGCACCCCTGGATCGGCACGGCGCCCTCCCTGCGCCTGCTCGGCGAGGTCGGTATCGAGCGCATCCATGCCCATGATGTCGGGCTCGCCAACGCCCTGCGCGAGCGGCTCGACATGGAGCCGGCCGACTCGGCGATGGTCTCACTCGAACTGCGGCCGGACTTCGACCCATCCCGGTTGGACGGCCTCAGTACCGCCTTCCGCGCCGGCCGGCTGCGGGTCGGCTTCCACCTCTACAACAGCGACGAGGACCTCGAGCGGCTGGTGGTCGCGCTCACCGGCTGAGGAAGAGGGCTTGTCAGGCCCAGTATCGTTCGCGTCATGAGTGAACAGACGATGCCCCTTGGTTCCTTTTCGGTCAGCCTCGCGGTCAACGACCTCTCCGCCTCACGCGCCTTCTACGAGAAGCTGGGGTTCGGGGCGGTCTTCGGCGAAGCCGAGCAGGGCTGGCTGATCATGCGCAACGACCGCACCACCATCGGGCTCTTCCACGGCATGTTCGAGCACAACATCCTGACCTTCAACCCGGGCTGGGACGACGATGCCCAGCCTCTCGACGACTACACCGATGTGCGCGAGCTACAGCAGCGGTTGGAAGCTGCGGGCGTGGAGTTCGAGTCCAAGGTGGACCCGTCCACGAGCGGCCCGGCCAGCTTCGTCATCCTCGATCCCGACGGCAACGCCATCCTGGTCGACCAGCACGTCTAGGAGGGCCGCTCGTTCGGCGGACCTCCCACAGGAGCCTCTCCCGGGCTTCCGGTCGGCGACGCCCCGCGGGCTCTCTCGAGGCGCGGCTCGACACGAGTCGTTGCCCACGCCCGAAGCCGCGATCGAGGCCCTCTGCCTCACGAACCTCAGGGACTGCAGCTAGTCCTCCGTCGCGCCTGCGATCTCCTCCCAGTAGCGGTACAGCTGCTTCAGGTTCTTGCGGCCCGGAGTGGCGTTCATGACCCCGAAGGTGTCGGTCCGCTCGTCGGTCCAGCGGAACAGTGCGTTGCCAGCATCAGAGACATAGCAGAGGTACTCACCATGCTGCCAGGTATCGAGGCCGGGGCGGCCGTCGACACATGGTGCCTGACGCATCGGTGCCACCGACGCTGCGGCATCTGCACGCCACATCCAGTAGCCCTCGAGCCAGGCTGTGGTCTTGAACCGGAAGAGGACGACGTAGTCGACCGAGCGGTGCAGCTCGCTCTCGAGCTCATCGAAGATGACGGCGGCGATGGCCTTGGACTCGAAGGGGTCGAAGGCCGCTCCGGCCGGACTGCGTCGATAGGGCTGCCAGCTGGCTCCTTCGATGGCGGTACCGAGCTCCTTCTCGAGGGCGCGCTGCGAGGGCCGCGGTGTCGGCTCCGGTGGACGCTCCACCTCTGTCGCCGGGAGTGGGAACAGCGGGCCCTGCCAGGCCGGGCGCTGCGGGACATCGCCGGCCTTGAGCATCTCCCGCCAGCGCTCGTCGGTCAGCCGATCCGGGGTCGGCCAGGGGAACTCGTAGTAGGAGTAGACGCCACCGCTCGCGACCTGGAAACGACCGGCGTCGTCCGGGACGACGACGTAGATGCGATCGACGTAGCCGGTTCCGATCTCAAGGACCTCGTCCCTGGGCGGATCGATGCCACGCATGATGTCCGCGATGATGGCGGCGTCCTCGTCCACATCAGGCCCGGATCGCCTCGACTGATCGCCGCTACTTGACCACAGCCGTTCGAGCTCCCAGCCGATGGACCTGAGCCAGTCGTTGTCCTTCTCCGAGATCGGCTTGCCGGCGAGCTCATCGGTGGCGATGCGACCAAGGCGGTCGACGAACTTGATGTAGTCGCTGAGCAACTGGCGCTGCTCCTTGGGCAGCAGACCGCGGTCGTCGAGACCTTCCAGCGTCACTCTCGCCACCGCCGAAAGGCGGCCGAAGGGCACCGGGTCGGGCTCTACCCAGTTACGCACCGGACGAGGAGGCGGACCCCCGCCCGTATCGCCGGTGGCCTGTTTGGTGTAGAGGATGGTGTCGTGCTTGAGCTCGGCGTAGGAACCGAAGCCGGTCTGCTGGGACTTGGCCGCCCAGGCGTCGCCCCGCATGAAGTCGGGAAAGGCCTCACCGCGTGGCAACCACATGGGCTCCACTGCGGCCAACCAGGCGTCGTAGACGGTCGTGCCCCAGGCGTCGTCCGGGCGCGTCGCCACGGCCTCTCTCATGGCTGCCATCTGTTCGGGGTAGTTTGACTTGGCGGTCTCGCCTGAGGCGTCCTGGATGGCCAGTGCGAAGTCGGAGCCGAATGCCGCCGCAAGGTCCAGCGGGGAACCAAGCACACGGGGGTCGATCCCCGTCCCCACATTGGGCCCGACCAGCTGGTCGAGGATCCAGGAGTCGATGACGAAGCGCGTACCCATCAGCCGCACCGAAGGTCGCTCGGGATCGATGCGGACCGGCCGCTCGGTGGTCAGGACTTCGGCGATCGCTGCGAGCGTGGCCTCATCGGTGGCCACGAGCGGGTCGTCCCAGCCACTCGGGACCGTGGCCGCGACGGCCGCCGCCAGCTCGAAGGGGGTGTAGTCGTCAGAGACGCCGACCAGGAATGCGCTCGGCTCGAACACCTGCCGCCACAGCGCCTCCAGCTCAGGGTCGCCGACAAGCGTGCGAGAAGCCAGCACGGCCCGGCGCAGCCCATCGGTCTTGCCGACGACGGTGCCATCGGGCTGCCTCGAGTCCGGCAGCTGGAAGGCGTGCTGGCCAAGCACTGACATAGCTGTGAAGTACCGAGTCAGGTCTTCGTTGCGAGTGTAGTGACCGCGCGGCGTGAACAGCGAGTAGTCGGTCTTCGTGTCCAGGACCGGGGACCCGGTGTACGCCGAGTGTCCCTCGATGAGTCGGAGTTCCGCCTTGGCGCGATCGCTCAGCTTCCCGCTGCGCATGCCAAGGATGGCGGCCGCCAGGGCCGTCAGATCGTAGACGCGCGCCGCGTCGTCCGCGAGAACGGAGCCGGCCAGCTCATCCCTCTGGCGGGCAGCATTCTGCCGCATACCCCCGACGAGCTGCTCGAGCGCCGGCAGGAGCCGCGCCTGCTCGATGTCTCGGAGGATCTTGTCGAAGACCAGATGCCATGAGTGGTACGCGCTGTCGGTCGTGACGAACACCGGGGTACCGGTCCCGTACTGATCGGAGTAGGCGTCGTGGAAGAGCCGTAGTCTCGCGGGCACGATGACGAAACCCTGCTCCGCCAGCCGCTCCTGCGCGCCGACCCGCAGCTGCGATTTGACGTGTCTGCTCACCCGCACCTCGGCAAGTGAGGTCGGCGTGGCCGGTCCCGCGTAGGCCTCGGAATCGTCGAGAAGTGGCACCAGCACGTAGTCGCCGAAGGCAGGACCTTCCGAGGGCAGCTCAGGCGCGGCCGAACCGAGGCCTGAGATGAGCAGCGCCCCTGCGAGTGCGATGCCGAGTGACCGGGATCCAGATGAACGCATGACTCCCCCTTCGCCGCTGCCGACAGCCGCCTACCGCCGAACCCCGGGGCCGGCGACCACGATGCCGGCGATGGCCGACCGGGGTTTCGCGCGCGGTTCCATGATAGGAAACAGACCAAGAGGCACACGAATGACTGCTTGTGCGAGTTCCGGCAAGCCGACGTGTCGAGTACCTCGAACGGCGCGGCCCCGCCGCCGACGCTCGAGGTCGCGGATCGCATACAGCATCACTGGTGTAGTGTGCAATAGGAAAGATGACTTTATTGGTGCTTGTTTCGCGGCTGCCACGACTGCGCACCAGGGTCGAGTCTCGATCATGCACCGCGCTGGCGCTGCCTCTGCGGAAACGTGATCGGCCTTGCACGAATGGAGAGCCTCGATGCTACCGCCCCGATATGACGACCAGAAAGCCATCGAATTGGTGAAGATCCGTCACCGCGAACGCCACTTCAGCCACGCCCGTGCGCTGAGGAGCCAAGAGCGCGCGGGCGGCATCATGAGCAAGGTGGTCGCACAGCTGGTGTCGCTGCGTCCCGCCTTCACCAGGCGAGCTGCCCTCGCCGCCGAGGAGCACCAGCTGACCGACTACGTCTGCCGCCTCGACAACGGCTCGATGGGGCGCGTCGCCATCCGAGAGTCCGACGGAGAGTGGATCGCGGTCTGCGTGAAGGCTGCCTAGCCCTCTGGGCGCTCGCCTCCGGTGCGTCCGTCCTGTGCGACGACGACGGGGTAGTCGAGCAGGCTAGTGAGTCTGGTGCGGCCGTCCGCTGTTCTTCCCGAGAGCTGCGAGCAGCGAACCTCTCCGCGCGGACCGTCAGGTCCAATCCGCGACCGCACGGCTCCAGGGGCCCGACACGTCGGATGGCCCTTCCGGTCGTAGCCCAGCAGGCGCATCATCGGACCGCGATGGCCGCACCGCCCTCGAGGAGCACGCCTTAAGGGCAGGCCCGCCCGACCCGGTTCTGGCAACGCCTGCCCCACGGACGCGTCCAGTGCTGGACAGCCTTAGCGGTCCGTCAAACGCTCGCGCATGAAATCCCGGGCGTGCCGCGCCAGATCCATCCCGTCGCTCCAGTGCTCACGCCAGATCCCGAGCGTGTGCGAGAGAGCGGGCGAGACCACCGCCGCCGAGAAGGACTCGAAGACGATGGGCCCGGCATAGCCGAGCTCCTTGATCGTGGCGAAGAACGTGTCGAAGTCGACCGTGCCCGTGCCCAGGTAGCCACGGTGGCTCTCACTGATATGTACATATCCGAGTCGATCGCCAGTGGCCAGGACCGGCTTGCGGAAGTCTTCCTCCTCGATGTTCATCTGGTAGGTATCCAGATGCACCATCACGTTGGGCGCACCGATGTCGTCGACCATCCGCAGGGCCTGCGCGGCGGTGTTGATGAGGTTGCTGTCATAGCGATTGACGACCTCGATGCCCAGAGTGATGTCAGACGCGGCCGCACGCTCGGCAAGGTTGCGGAGCGCGCCGGCGCAATGTCCCCAGCCACGGGCCGTAGGCATCCGGTCGTACTTGCCGAGAGCAGCGGAGATGACGCCACAGAGATACGGCGAGCCGAGGTCGCGCGCGACCGAGAGAGCGTCGTCGAGGAGCCTGGCCCCACGGGCGACGATCTCAGGGTCGTCGCTGGAGATGTCGGTGTCGAACCCGAGGCCGAGCGAGCAGGTCGCCTCGACACCGGTGGACTCGAGGACGCGCGCGGTGTCGGCCACGTCGATGGTGCTCGGGTCCAGGACCGGGATCTCGATGAGCTCGTACCCGGCCTCCTTCGTAGACTCGATGGCGGTACGGCACTCGTCCGGGCTCCAGCCGCCGACCCACACGAGCGCATGCAATCCGAGCTTGTTCATGGGGCACCTCCTCGCTTTGACCGAGACCCGCACACCTCGGGGTGGAGGAAGGCCGTGTTGACGGGTCGCGCGCCCGGGACCGGTCTTGCGCTCGACCATGCTCACGGGACGCGGTCATTCCGCTACCTGACTGACAACACCGTACGTCAGCTCCGTGGACGCGTCAACGCTTCGCCCAGCCATGATGAGCGTCGTCTTGGCATCAGTAGGGACTGGCGCCGAAAAGGGGTCCTGAGGACTCAGTCACGAGGCAGTGGCAACCCGCTCGCGTGGCACGCGGAGGTGGTCTGAACATGACGCGGCGAGTTGATGGTCTCGTCTTGGAGGGCGGCCCCGCCCAAGGCTGCGGGCATCGATGTGGGGCTGACGTCGGCCGTGCATGGTTGCTCTGTGGGCCAGATGGTCGAACGCGTAGAGACCGTGGACAGGCGCGAACCCGAGTCGTGTGCACCCCGTCGGCACGGCCGTTCTTCTCGGCCGCGGAGGCCGTCCCCCACGGCGCGGGTGCGTGGTCGTGGCACGCCCAAAGGGCCGTGAGGGCACGAGAGCCACGCACTGACGATCGGCTCGCCTGGTACGCAGTCGGGGCGGGGAGTCGACCCAAGCCTGCTGACCGATCCGTGCCATCCGTCGCCGTGACGCGGCTCACCCGTATCCATCGAGTGCCTCGGCACACTTCTCTGGACGTCGTGGTCTTGAGGCAAGGGCGCGGAACAGTTGCCCGAGCCCTGCTGCCAACACGCGCAGTCCTCAATTCACAGCCTGAACAGGCTGGGGCATCTCGGGGCGTCGACCACTTCGGCCTGGACCGGCAAAGCACGAGCCTCGCACCAGGGCGCGCCGCTCACTTCGACTGGTAGATCCTCAGGGTGCGCTCGAGACCGCGCCTGACGCTAACGAGAGCGCCAGGCTAGCCGTCGCCGCGGCTGCCGCCGACTCCGCTCCGTTGCGGCGTCGACCGCTCATCGATGGGCGCCTCGGAAACGATGGCCTCCCCGGACTCCTCGGCCGGTACCTCAACGGGCACGGCGACCCAATCGTTCGCGTCGGTCTCCGGTTCAGGCGTGTGAGACCGCCGACGGCGAACGACGGTCGCGATGGCCAATGCTGCAGCAGCGAGGGCCACGGCCAACGCACCCACCAGGAGCACGGTCCGCACCATGTGCCTATCGGCGAGTTCGTCTCTTGTCTCGTCCGGCATCGGTTCGAGGCCTGCCTCGGAGGCGGACAGCTCAGCAAGCAGCGCCGTCTCCAGCAGCTCCTGGGCCGGGATCATCAGTGCTGACGCTGGGTGCTCCCGTGCCCGCCTGCGCGCCTTGGCGATCAGGCGGCGGGCCACCGGTCTCACGAGCGTCACCGCGAGCACGGCATTGATGGTCCCTCGTCTCCATCTCATGGGTGGCCCTCCTGTGTTCGGCGCCGTCAGCGGATGCTTGCCGGTCGGTGAGGTCGTCGGCCCCATCCCGGACTGCTGCCCGACGCAGCACAAGCCTGATACAGGACTGGCGAGCTGCCCAGAGCCGGACGTCATCGAGACAGGTGCTCGGACGGCCCCATGGCGTTCCATCGAGGTCTGCTCGGTATCTTGAAGCGATCTTGGCGTCGCGGGTCAGATGCCGTCAGCATCGTCCGAGTCCGTCGCGGGTTGTCGCGTCCGCAGTGCACGACGAGGAAGGGCACGGTGCCGCCATCCACGTAGGACAGCGGTGAGGCCCGCTGGTTCGTGTCAGGGTTCTCCGCCAATGAGCCACGGTTGAGCGCGGTCGCGACCTCGTCGTCCGGTCAGCGAAGACCGTCGGCAGGCCGAGGTCCCCGGCGAGTACCACCACACAGTCGACCCAGCTAGCGTATCCCGCGAGCGTCGGGTCGGCGTCGTGGCACGCATCGGTCGTGCCGGGGAGCCCGGCCAGTCGCCCTCCTGACGACACGCCGACAGCACGGATGGCTGTGGCGCCCCCATGGGGTCTCGGGGACCAAGTCGCAACGCACTGACGCCCGCTTGCGTGGTGCGCGGAACCGCATGAGATCGAACTGACACCCGGAGGTCAATCGCGGCTCTACGCTGTAGCTCCCGACGAGCCCGTCCACCAGGCGGATCCGAGCGATCACGTCGTCGTTGTCACTCGTTCGTCCTGGCGAGTCGGCTAGCCCCCGTACCCCATCAGCCGTGGCACGAACAGGACGATGTCCGGGAAGAAGATGAGGATGATCAAGGACACGATCATGATCGCGAGGAAGGGCCAGATCTGTCGAATCACGTCCTGCAACGGGGTCCCGGTCGTGCTGGACACGATGAACAGCAGCACGCCGAACGGCGGAGTCGAGAGCCCGATCATCATGTTGAGCACGATCACGACCCCGAAGAAGACCGGATCGATGCCCACCAGCCGCATGACCGGAAGCACCACCGGAACCATGATGAGCAGCAGGACCATCGTGTCGAGGAACATGCCCATCACCAGGAACAGCAAGTTGATGAGGACGAGCAGCACCAGAGGGTCGTTCGAGATCGACAGGATGGCATCTGCGAAAGCCCGCGGGATACCTTCGACGGCGACCGCGTAGTTGATGATGAAGGCCGCGCCTACGATCGAGCCCGACCGTCGCCGACTGGCGAACGGTCGTCTGGAACATCGAGTAGAACTCACTCCACCCCATCGCCCGGTAGACGACGAACGCCAGCAGGAGCGCATACAGCGACGCGACTGCCGCGGCCTCCGTCGGTGTGAACACACCCGAGTAGATCCCGCCCCAGCAGGATCGACCGGAGTGAGCAGCGCCGGAGCAGCCACCAGGAATCGTCCCAACGTCTGGCCGAGGCCCGGCCAGCTCTCTCTGGGATATCCACGTCGCTTGGCCAGGAAGTAGATCAACACCATCTGCATCCCGGCGAGCAGGAGCCCTGGGAGCATCCCGGCGGCGAAGAGCATGCCCACACTCGTGGCGCTGAGATACGCGTAGATGACCATCGGGATGCTGGGAGGGATGATCGGCCCGATCGTGGATGTCGCGGCGGTCGTGGCGCAGGCGAAGTCCTTGGGATACCCACCGTTGGCCATGGCCTTGATCTCGACCAGGCCCGTTCCGCTCGCGTCGGCCACGGCACTACCGCTCATCCCGCTGAAGATCACGCTGTTGACCACGTTCACCTGCGCCAGGCCACCAGGCATGCGCCCGACGATGGCATGGGCGAAGTGGAAGATCTTCTCCGTGACGGTCGAGTCGTTCATGATCTGCGCCATGAAGATGAACAGCGGCACGGCCAGCAGGACGAACTTGGAGTAGAGACCGTTCATCGTCACCTGAGCGAAGAGACCAAGATCGGTCCCGCTTGCCACCAGGTAGACGATGCCTGCGGCCATCATCCCGTAGGCCAACGGGATGCGGATGAGGAACGCAGTGATGAACACCAGCAGCAGCAGGCCGAACGCGAGACTCATGCGCGCACCATGCTGTCGGCCCGCTCGTGAGCGATGTCACGGATGTCGTTGACGAGCAGGCGTCCACGGTGAAGGACCGTCGCCACCAGGAACCAGAGGGCCACCGCGAAGACCAAGTCGAACGTCAGCGGCAGACCTGTGACGGAATCCTCCGCGATGAACGCCAGGTAGTCCCATGTGGCCGGGATCGGCAACGCGAAGGTGACGACCAGCAGCAGGTTGCCAGCCATCCTCGAGAGACGTTGCCAACGAGGCGACATCCGCCGGTAGAACAGGTCGAACTGGATGTGCTCATCGGCCCAGTTCGGCAGCCCCGCAGCGATGAGCACGGTCCAGATGAACGCGACCGCTGCCGCGTTCACGGTCCAGATGAGAGGGTCGTTCAGGACGTAGCGCCAGAACACGCCGACCAGGATCGACGTGAACATGATCGTGAAGAAGGCCATGGCGGCGACCTCTTCGACCCGCTCCACGCGGGTCGTGGTCCGCGGCTCGTCGCCGGGCCAATCGAGAAGATCGCCGGATTCCGGAGGTTTCATGCCGAGGCGCACCTCGGAGACGAACCTGGAAACCGACGATCCCTTCCGAGTCACTCGCGGATCCCGATCATCGATGAAGCGGGTGTGCTGCCGCCACCTGGAGGAACCACGGCCGTGGAGCGGCACCCGTCCGGTCCGCTACTCAGTGGCGAACCTCTCGGCGGCACCGCCCACGACCGACCCAGCGGGGCGACGACCCCAGCTGCGCGCTAGCCAGCCAACTCCTGGATGGTGTCGTAGTGCCCTTCGATGAAGGTCGAGGTGAGCTCCTCGTTGCTCAACAACTCGTCGAGCACATGCGTCCGGAACGCATCACGATCGGGCTCGTAGACCTCAAGCCCTTCCCCTTCGAAGAAGGACACCAGGTCTGCCTCGGCCTGGAGGGCGATGTCGGTGGCATAGTCGCGAGCTTCGAGCCAAGCGTCGGTGACCAGGTTCTGCTGGTCCTCGCTGAGCGACTGCCAGATCTCCTCGTTGACCGTCGGCCAGACATCGTTCACCAGGTGACCGGTCAGGACGATCTGGTCGGTGACCTCGTAGAACTTGGCGTTGAAGTTCGTGGGGAGCGGGTTGTCCTGACCATCGACCGTGCCGGTCTGAAGCGCCAGGTAGAGCTCACCGAACGCGATCGGTGTGGGGTTGGCGCCGAGGGCCTCGCCCATGGCGATCCAGCTCGGTGAGTCGGGAACCCTGAGCTTGACGCCTTCAAGGTCGGCCGGCGTCATGATCGTGCCGACGTCCTTGAGGTTCAGCTGCCTGGTCCCCAGGTACAGCGACGTGAGCGGCCGGACACCGGCCTCAGCGACTGCCGCCGCGAAGATATCCTGGCCGACCTGGCTGTCCATCACGGCATACAGGTGGTCGACGTCCTTGATCATGTAGGGAACGCCCACGATGCTCGCCGCCGGCACACGCTCCGAGAGCCACTGCGAGCTGGTGTACGCCATGGCGATATCGCCGCGGAGCAAGGCGGTCTGCTCGGCGTTCTGGTCGAAGAGGCTACCGCTGTCGAATACCTCGATCTCGATCGCGCCGTCGCTCGACGCTTCGACGAGCTCCTCGAACTTGTAGATAGCCTTGGTGTGGTGATCATCCGGGACGCTCTGTGTCGAGAATTGCAGTACCACCGGCTCCTGCGCAACCGTCGTCGCGATGGGCGTGGCTGTCATGGCCAACGCCACGGCAACGGCCAACGTTCCAGTCCTTCTCATGCGAAGACCCTCCTCCAGACTGCTACCCGGAGCCCATCTTCATGGTCAGGCCCCGGCTGACTTGGATGAGTTACCGTGAACAGGATATCTGACACGATCCGGTCACCTCGGACGATTCGGATCGGACCAGCTGAGGCCATTGACATGGGGTACGAGCGAGAGACCGGCTGGACGGCATCATTCGAGGGCGTGGTGGCGGCCCCATTGACGCCATTCGGGGATCGTGGTGAGCTGCGCCCGGACCTCGTTCCCGCGATGGTCGAGTTCCTTCTCGAGCGAGGGGTGAAGGGGCTCATGGTCGGCGGCACGACCGCTGAGTTCATCACCCTCGACCTGGCTGAACGCCGCGAACTCCTCGAGGCCTTCCTGCGCGCGGTGGACGGTCGCATCCCGGTCGTCGCCCACATCGGCCACGTCGACCGGCGGAAGGCTGCCCTCCTGGCCAGCCATGCTCGGGACGCGGGAGCCGATGCGACCACTGCGATCGCCCCGTACTACCACCGGGTCAGCGAACCGGTCTGCACTGACTACTTCAGGACCCTCGCGAGCGCCACCCCCGACCTGCCGTTCTTCGTCTACAACTACCCCGATGCTACCGGCAACGCCGTGCCGTTCAGTGTCTTCGAGGCTCTGCTGGAACTCCCGAACGTCGCCGGTGCCAAACACTCCGTGGCCACATTCGACGAGCTCGAGCCCTACCTCTCCCTCCCTCCGCACCTCTGCATCATGGCGGGCAACGACCTGCTGGCCTCGAGGT
>CAVPJO010000012.1:0-184814 GCA_963705425.1 uncultured Chloroflexia bacterium
CGTACCTCGTCCAGCACTCGGCGGGATCGGGCAAGAGCAACACCATCGCCTGGCTGGCCCACCGGCTGATGTCGCTCCACGGGACCGACGACAAGCCGGTCTTCGACAAGGTCGTCGTCATCACCGACCGGGTCATCCTCGACCGCCAGCTCCAGGAGACGATCTACCAGTTCGAGCACGCGACCGGCGTCGTCGCCCGCATCGACCAGGACAGCGCCCAGCTCGCGGCGGCCCTCGAGGGCGAGCAGAGCCGCATCGTCATCACGACGCTCCAGAAGTTCCCCTTCATCCTCGACAAGGTCAGCGACCTCGGCCAGCGCCGCTTCGCGGTCATCGTCGACGAGGCCCACTCCTCCCAGACCGGCGAGGCCGCCAAGGACCTCAAGGCGGCGCTGGGCGCAGCATCCGCGGAGGCGCAGCTCGCCGCTGCCGAGGATGCCGAGGCGACGGACGCTCCGGCCGACCCGCAGGACGCCCTCGCGGCGAACGTGGCCGCCCGTGGACGCCAGCCGAACCTGTCGTTCTTCGCCTTCACCGCGACGCCCAAGGCCCGGACGCTCGAGCTGTTCGGCCAGCAAGGACCTCGACGGCAACTACGCGCCCTTCCACCTCTACTCGATGCGCCAGGCCATCGAGGAGGGCTTCATCCTCGACGTGCTCGCCAACTACACGACCTACGCGACCTACTGGAAGGTCGGCAAGGCGGTCGCCGACGACCCCGAGTACGACACCCGCAAGGCCAAGCGGGCCATCGCCCGCTTCGTCTCGCTCCATCCCCACAACCTCGCCCAGAAGGCCGAGGTCATCGTCGAGCACTTCCGCGAGCACACCCGCCACAAGATCGGCGGCACGCGGCAAGGCCATGGTCGTCACCTCGTCGCGCCTCCATGCCGTCCGCTACAAGCAGGCCATCGACGCCTACATCGCGCGAGCAAGGGCTACGCCGACACGAAGGCGCTCGTGGCCTTCTCCGGCACGCGTCGATGACGACGGCCTCGAGTTCACCGAGTCGCGCGATGAACGGCTTCCCCGAGAGCCAGACCGCGACCCGCTTCGACGAGCCCGAGTACGGCGTCCTCATCGTGGCCGAGAAGTTCCAGACCGGCTACGACCAGCCGCTCCTGCACACGATGTTCGTGGACAAGACGCTCGTCGGGCCTGGCCGCGGTCCAGACCCTCTCGCGGCTCAACCGCATCCACCCCGAGAAGACCGACACGTTCGTCCTCGACTTCCGCAACGAGGCCGACGCCATCACCGAGGCCTTCAAGCCCTGGTACGAGCAGACGGTCGCCATCCCGACCGACCCGAACCTCCTCCACGACCTCGCCGACCGGCTGCTCGCTCTCCAGGTCCTCGACGATGCCGAGGCGCGGGCCGTCGCGGCGATCATCGCCGACCGCACCGAGAAGGTCGGCGACCACGGCATGGTCCACGCCCTGCTGGCCCCGGCGGTCGAGCGGTTCGAGGCGAAGACCGACGAGGAGCAGGACGAGGTCCGCGATGCCCTCGACCAGTACGTCCGCGCCTACTCGTTCCTCTCCCAGGTCGTGGACTTCGGCGATGTCGGCCTCGAGGCCCTCTACCTCGCCAGCCGGGCGCTGATCGCCCTCCTGCCGTCGGACGGCGGCGGTCGCCTCGACCTCGGGTCGGAGGTGGAGCTGACCCACCTGCGCCTCGAGAAGACGAGCGAGGGCAGCATCACGCCCGAGACGGGCATCGGGGAGCTCGACCGTCGATCTACTCGGGCGAGGGCAAGGAGGCCGAGGAGGAGACGGAGCACCTCTCGACGATCATCGAGGTCCTCAACGAGCGCTTCGGCCTCGAGCTCGGCACCGCCGACCAGCTCTTCTTCGACCAGCTGGAGGCGACCTGGCTGGCGGACGAGCATCTCGTCGCCCAGGCCCGCGCCAACCCCATCGAGAACTTCCGCCTCGTCTTCGCCGACGTCTTCATCAAGAGCATCGTCGGGCGGATGGACGACAACGCCGACATCTTCGGCAAGATCCTCGACGACGAGGCGTTCCAGGCCGTCGTCATGGAGCACTACCTCCAGCGGGTGTTCAGCAGGCTCGCGGGGCCTCCGCCAGCTGATGCAGCTGCTCATCATGCAAGTCGCACACATGTGATGGAGGAGCCTGGTCACGACCCTCTCGTGTTGACCGAGACGGAACGTCGTGTGCTGCAGGAGCTGGGCAGGATAGAGTCCGGCGGCGCCAAACCCGCGGCTCGCCAGGGCGTACGGCCGGATGGTCGAGCTCGCCCGAAGCGCCGACGAAGTGGATGGCATCCTCGCTGCCCACGTCGCCCGTGAGCTGCTGTCCGCGCTTCCTGCCATTGTCGGCATCACGGTCCCATCCGAGCGGGTGGACTACCTGAGCCGGATCGGGATCATCGCCGCAAGCTGGCCGGCCATCTCTCGGGCGGACCAAGCGCCGCCCCGGACGTCGAGACTCCTGCGCAAGCTCCTCGAGGATCACGAGGCCGCAAACACACGTGCGCGAGAGGGATCCCGCGGCGTCATGGCGCGGGCTGACCCGGCGCACGCTCCATACGTTCCGGAGACATCGCTCGACCGCTGGACCGAACTTGCCAAGGCGGGATCGGGGCTCGCTCACAGCCTCAAGGCAACCGCTGCTGAGCTCCCGTCCGCAGACACCGCGCGGCGCTACGTCGATGAGGTTAGTGCCTTGCTCTTCGCGATCTTCGCTCCCTACCTCGCAGGCATCGACGAGGTCGACCGACTGCTCGAGACTGAGGATCCGACTCCCGAAACGGCGAGAGCGCTGGCGGCGCTCCTGACGACACCGGCGCGGTACGCATACGTCTTCGAGCGGATCGACGTGCGGTGGCTAGATCCGCTCTCGAGCATCGCCCGCCTGCTGACGATGCCACCGCGCCTGATCGAACGCGGAGACGGCTACGTCCAGGCCCCACCCTGGCAGCAAGGCCGCTTCCTCGCGCGGGTCGCGGCGAGCGAGCCGTGGGCGGTCGAGGCATTGGTGATGCAAGTGCCCGCTACCGACAACCCGCTGGCGATCCTGGGATTGGTGCAGATCGCCCAGGCCTTGCCGGCAGACGCTGCAGCTCGCCTGGTTCCTTCGCTGGCGAGGCGGATGCCGGTATCGCTCGCGATCGAGTATGCCGCCCTGGATGCGGGCAGACTCGTCGTTCAGCTGGCCGAGGCGGGCCACGCGGTCGAGGCTACGGAGTTGCTAGCAGCCACGGTCGACGCTGCGCTGCGCAGTCGCCGAGACGATCACTGGCACCTCGAACAGCTGCTTGACGCTCCGGTGACCGCGCTTGCGCCCCGCTCCGAGGCGCTTGGCGAGACCCTGCGTGCCCGTCTCCGCCGGTGCCTCCGCTCTCGTTCCGGGCGCCATTCGACGCTCTGGCTCCGAGACATCGACCGGCGCCCTCGCTACGGGCTGGATGCCGTCTGGCTGGTCGGCAACGCCCTCTATCGGACGCTGGTGGCCGGTCCGATCGAGCCGAGCAAGGCGGTCATCTCGACGCTGCTCCGCGACACGAAGCCGGTCATGCGACGGACTGCGCTGGCTGCGCTGACCGACCGTCCGGTCCTGACCGACGCTCCGGACGACCTGCTCGGGAATCCGCAAGGATGGGACGAGCGATCATCGACCCGCTTGGAGTACCGACGCGCACTCGGTGGGCTGTGGGCGTTGGCATCCGATGACGCCCGAAGGTCGCTGCTTGAGTACGCCGAGTCAGCGGCCGAGGCCCACGAGACCATCGCTCGATCGAGCGATGCCGAGCCCGAGGCACTCATCCGGAGGTGGCGCAGCCATTTGCTCTTCGCGGTTCGTGACCGACTGCCGCAGGAGTGGCTCGAACGCTGCGGTCCACTCGAAGACGTCGGCGACAACAGGGTCGCTGAGCCCACTGCAACGTGGATCGGTCCCGTCGGCCCGGTCTCCGAGGACGAACTTGAACGGCTTCCCACTGAGGCGATGCTCGAACTCCTCCGTGAATGGCAGCCTCCGGTACCGCATCCGTTCGACGGGCCATCACTCGAGGGGCTCGGACGAACGTCGGCCAAGGCCATCGTGGCTCGCTTCGCCGAGTTCCAGGATGCCGGCAGCGCGATCGCCGAGCTGCGTCCGGTCCTCTTGGTAGCCATCACCTCGGAGGTCCGACTCGGACTGCGCGATGAGCGCATCGCTGACCGTCAGGCAGGTGTGCGATTCGTCCTCGATGTCGCAGGGCAGCTCATTCCGCCTCGCGGAGGCGTCGATAGGGAAGCCGTGGGCGAGTCGCGACGCCACGTAGCCGACGTCATCTCGCACGCTGCGAACGAGGACCACCTCGATCCCGCCGAGGCTGACCGGGTCCTCGACCTGCTGGGGCACCTGCTGGATGACCCGGACCCAGCTCCGGAGGTGGGGACAGGCGATGCATCCGACTTCTCGGACCCAGGGATGCTTGCCCTGAACAACGTCAGGGGCGAAGCCACCACGGCGTCCGTCGAGCTACTCCTCTGGGCGAGGCGCCACGAGAGCCCGTCTCTGGTCGATGCAATCTCCACCGCCCTACGTCGCGTGGCGAGCGAGGACTTCTCCCTCTCAGCCAGGGCCGCGTACGGGATCCGTCTCCCGTGGCTCCTTGCGCGGGATCATGACAATCGCGACGAGTGGATCCGGCTGTTGTTCGGCGAGCATGTGCCCGACTCGGCGCGGGCGGCGACGTGGGAGGGCGATCCGCCGTACAGCCGCTACTTCTCCGACATCGCGCCGTTGCTCGCGGCGCAGTACGCGTCGGCCGTCGCTACTCTCGAGCCTCGGCAGGATGATCAACGAGGTCGCCCCCACGATCATGAGGAGTCACTCGGCATCCACGTCGCCTTGGCCCACCTGCTCGGACTAGCCCAGGAACGTGAGGGTGCGTGGCTTGACACGTTCTTCGCGAGGACCGCGCCCTGGCTGAGAGGGAGAGTCCTGCGGTGGATCGCAACCCAAGCGGCGGACAGCGATGCCGAGGAGGCGGTGAGATCGCGCGCACGGGATTTCCTCGAGCGTCGGATCGACGTTGCTGACCCGCCCGAGGGCCTGGACGAGCTGAAGGCGGTCGGCTGGATCGCGTCTGCACTCGACGCTCCCGAGGAGGTGCTCGAGCGGATCGTGGTCCCCGCACTGGAGAAGACGAGTGGGGAAACGGACAATGAGACCGGCCTGGTCGAGCTGACGCTGCGTACGTCAGCCTCACGTCCGCGCTCCTCCGCGCGGACCTTGGAGCTGCTCGTGGACGGTGACCCGTGGCACTCACTTCCGCATGTAGCTGGCGACACCCTGCGACAATGCCTCGTCACTCTGCTTGCGAGCCAGGATGGAGAGGCGCGAGCAATGGCTGTGCGAATTATTCATGTGCTTGGCGCGCAGGGCTTCCTTGAAGATCCGCGACCTCCTCGAAGTCGGCGGGGAGAGCCTCCTGACTCGAAACGACACGTGAGACGGCGGTTATGTGGCCGCCCCGGCCCTACCCCGCCACGCCCATGTAGTACTCGGTGACGATGACGACCCCGTCCGACCCGTCGCCGGCCGCCACGGTGGTCGATGACTGGTTGATGCCGGCACCCGAGCCACCGACGCCGTAGGCGGCGCCGTTGTAGCCGGCGGCCCCGACGTTCGACTGGCGCTGGCGGCGCCGAGCACGCTGCCGCCACCCCAGGCGTTGCCCGCCGCGACCGCCGAGGTCACGCCGGGCAGCGAGATGCGGACCCCGTTGCCGCCGGCCATCCCGGGCACGCTGATGTCACCGTTCGCAGCTGTCCCAGCGCCACCGCCAACGGTGCTGCTGTAGCTTGCACCGCCGTTCATGCCACCCCCACTGCTGGCCGTTCACACGCTGCGCTGCGGGTCTTGACACGAAGCTGATACGCGTTACAATTCGCGTCTGTAACGCGTTTCATCGCGTCTACTACGTAGGAGGGAAGGCCGAGCTCGATGGGGAGCGACGATGCGAGACGTGGCCCGCAGCGCGGGCGTCTCGACGGCGACCGTGTCGCGGGCGCTCGCAGGATCCACGCTCGTCTCGCCCGAGGTCCGGGAGCGCGTCATGCGGGGCAGCGGAAGAGCTGAACTACGTAGTGAATCGCCTGCCGGCCAACCTGCGAGCTCGCTCGTCGCTCATCTTCTCGCTTGTTGTCGGTAACGTCCGAAACCCGTACTTCCCGGACCTCATCGGCGGGTGCGAGGAAGCGGCCCAGCGAGCAGGGTACGCGCTGGTCTTTGGCGATTTAGACGAAGACCAGGTGCGCGAATTGGCAGTGCTTCGCCAGATGGCGGTCGAGCGCGTGGCCGGCATCGTGCTGGCGGCCGCCGGTGGAGTCACGGATGGACTCCGCCTCGTGCGGGCTGCCGAGATCCCAGTCGTGGCGGTAGACCGAAGGCTCCCCGACATCGAACTCGACACGGTCGTAGTCGACAACGAACCAGCCGTCTTCGGCGCGATGCAGCATCTGCTCGAGTTGGGCCATCGGCGCATCGCGATGGTCGGCGGTCCGGCCCAAGTGAGCACGGCAACCGACCGACAGGCCGGCTACATCCGCGGATTGGTTACCGCAGGTATCCCGGTCGACTCGTCACTCATCGTCACAGCGGACTTCCGGGCGCCGCTCGCCCGCGAGTTAGTGATGGAGTTGATGGGTCGCCACCAGCCCCCGACCGCCATCGTCACGGTCAACAACCTCGCCACGCTGGGCACGTTGCAGGCCTTGCGCCAACTCGGCATTCAGGTACCAGCGCAGGTCTCCGTGCTCGGGTTCGACGACCTCTTGGCAGGCGAACTCCTGGACCCTCCGCTGACCGCCATTGCCCAGCCCACCTATGAACTCGGACAGCGCGCGATCGAGCTGCTCGTGAGGCGGATCAATGAACCGGACGCACCGGTCGAGAACGTGGTGCTCGACACCACGCTGCTGGTCCGTGCATCCACCGGACCCCCACCTAGTCAAGCGAGGGGGAGAAGGAGAAGTCGGCGACAAGACGACGTCTACACGCGAAAGAGCGTCAGTGGAGGAGGAGGAGTGCCATTCGAAATCAAGCCATCCACGGATCCGATCCCAACCGCGCCCAATCCCAGCGGAGGCAAGCACTGACGATGACCCGGAACCCAACAAAGGCCCTGACCGCCCTCGCGGTCGTCGCCTTGCTCACGACAACGACCGCAGCGGTGGCGGTTGCCCAGGACGAGGAGAAGCCATTCGAAGGGGTGACCGTGAATGTCATCACCTTCACCGGCCCGCCCATCTCTGAGCCGCTCCAGCGCTACGCTGGACCATGGGGCGAGGAGACAGGCGGCACCATCAACATCACCACCTTCCCGTGGGCCGAACTTCAGCAGCAAGGCCCTGACCGATGTCGCCACTGGTACCAACAGCTTCGACATGATGACGCTGGCGGCGCCGTGGCTCATCGACTTCGCGGCCGGCGAGTACCTCGAGGACCTGACCGACCGTGTCGCGAATGCGCCCGACCTGGAGTGGGACGATGTGGCGCCGTACTTCAGGGACTTCGTGGCGTCGTATGACGACAAGGTCCAGGGCGTGGTCATCGATGGTGACCACCTGATGGTCTACTACCGCACCGACCTGCTTGGTGAGGCTGGCCTCGAGCCGCCCAACACGTGGGACGAGTACATCGACATCGCGTCGAGCAGTTCGATGGCCAGGACCTCAACGGCGATGGGACGCCGGACTACGGCTCGTGCCTCCAGAAGGCTCGCGCCGGGGTCGGGACGTGGCTGTTCAACGGAGTCCTCGACGCCGTTCCTGCAGACGCAAGGCACGAGCCAGGGCGCCTTCTTCGGCGACGGACATGGAACCCGCTCGTCAACAACGAGGGCATGAGGAAGGCTCTCGAGATCTGGAAGGCGACCGGCGAGTTCGGTCCGCCTGACGAGATCAACCTCGACCAGCAGCCAGGTCGTGGCCTGTTCACGTCGGGTCGCTGCGCGCTGACCATCGACTGGGGTGACACGGGCGTGCTGGCCATCGACCCGGCGACCTCAGTGGTCATGGACAAGGTCGGCGCGGTGCCCATGCCCGGGACCCCCGAGGTCGTCGATCGGGAGACCGGTGAGCTCGTGCCGTGCGACGAGACGATCTGTCCGTACATGGATGACCTCGGCCTCAACCGCGCGCCGTTCGCGGCCTTCGGCGGCTGGGCCGCCGTCATCAACGCGACTGCCGACGACAGGTCAAGGACGCGGCGTTCGACTTCATCACCTACGTGTCGGATCCCGAGCGATCGAACAAGGACGTGACAGTCGGCAGTGACGGGCATGAACCCCTACCGCTTCTCGCAGTTCACCAACCTCGAGTCCGTGGCTCGAGGCGGGCTTCAGCGAGCAGGCCGCGACGGACTACCTCGGCGCGATCGAGGACACGCTCGAGAACCCCAACATGGTCCTCGACCTGCGCGTCCTGCAGGCCAACCAGTACACGAACGTCCTCGAGGACACGGCGATCGCCCAGTATCTCGCCGGTGAGATCTGACCGTCGAAGAGGCGATGCAGCAGATGTACGACGGCTGGCAGGAACTGACCGATCAGATCGGTCGCGAAGAGCAGCAGGCGATCTACGCGCGAGCCTCGGCGTCGAACGCGAGGTCGTTAGCGAGTAGCCGACGCCCGCCTCGAGCAAGGTCGCGGGGTCCGTCGCTGCGCGCCGGACCACCGCGACGCTGATGACGATGAGCAGGAAAGCTGGAGGGCTTGAACAGCCCTCGGGCAGCGCGCCACACCTTCATCTGGCCAGCACTGCTCGTGGTGCTGTTCCTGGCGATCTTCCCGTTGATCGGGTCGCTGTTCCTGGCCCTTTCGCGCGTCGCTTCGTGCCAGGGCGGATTCGACATCTCATTCACGGGACTGACCAACTTCCAGATCCTCTTCACGGGATCCGCAGACAGACGCACGTGCTCGGCTCCCTGCAGCAGCCGACGCCACTGGGCTGGCTCGTCTTCCTGGTCGGGGCCGCCTCGTCGCATTCGCCTTTCTACGCTACCTCGCGAGGTGGCGGCGTACACCTCACGGGCCTCGTTCTTCGCGCTGCGGGGGGCCTCCTGCTGCTGGGTTTCCTGTGGTTCATGGTGCAGTCGCTGTTGAGCGAAGGCGGAAGACCGGGCACCATCATGGTCACGTTCATCTACGCCTTCGTGGGCACCGCCGCGACCTACCTGCTGGGTCTGGGTCTGGCCATCCTGACGAGCCAGCGTCTCGCCGGAGAACGCCTCTTTCGCATCATCTTCCTCTTGCCGCTGACGATCACGCCGGTCGGCATCGCATACATGTTTCGCATGATCACCGATACCCAGCGAGGCCCGTTCGCACCCCTGTGGTCCTTCGCAGGACTCTCGGATTTCGCCCCGCTCGGTGACCCCTGGGGAGCTCGTATCGCCGTCATGATCGGCGACGTCTGGCAGTGGACGCCGTTCATGTTCATCGTCCTGCTGGCCGCCCTCGAGAGCCGGGACATGGAGGTCGAGGAGGCTGGCCTCGTCGACGGCGCCCGCAAGTGGCAGATCTTGCGCTACATCACCTTGCCGGCACTCATCCCGGTCAGCGCGACGGTCATCCTCATCCGGCTGATCGAGGCCTTCAAGATCATCGACCTGCCCAACATCCTCACCAACGGCGGACCGGGGACGGCGACCGAGTCGCTGACGCTGCAGGCCTTCATCGATTGGCGCGACTTCAACCTCGGCCAGTCCGCAGCGATCGCCTACACGCTGCTGGTGATCGTGACTGATCGTCGCGCTGGCCTATGCCACGACCGTCGTCCGCGGAGCCCAGGCGAGCGCCTGATGACCTGCTCGAGGGACAGTTCGATGAGGAACCGCTGCGTCGCGCGCGATGTCCTCGACCTCTCGCCGCGAGCCAAGCTCGTGACTTACGCGCTCTGTTCGGCGTGGACCTTCGTCGTGCTGTTTCCGCTGTACTGGCTCGTGGTGACGTCGTTCAAGTTGCCCATCCACGTGAACAGCGGGCCCGGTCTACCTCCCGTTCGTGGATTTCGAGCCAACCCTGCAGAACTGGGGGTTCATCCTCATCGACCTCCAGAACGACACGGTGCGCCCGTTCATCAACTACGATCATCGTGGCCTTCGTGAGTGCCTTCCTCGCCACCGCGGTGGGCGCCACGGCAGCCTATGCCCTGGTGCGCTTCCGCTACGAACCCACGCTCGGCATGATCGGATTCGTCATCGGGACACCGCTATGTACCTCTTCGTCATCGCCGCACTGGGCGTGCCATGGCCCATCGTCGTCACCGTCCGCCGTGGCCATCTTCCTCATCCTGGCGAGCACCGTAAGCCGGCGATTCAAGCGCGCCCTCGGCAACGCCGACATCGCCTTCTGGCTCATCAGCCAGCGGATCCTGCCGCCGGTCGCCGTGGTCCTGCCGATCTACGTCTTCTATCAGAACCTCGGGCTGCTCGACACCCACATCGGGCTGATCGTCACGTACGTGGCGACCAACCTGCCCATCGTCATCTGGCTGATGCGTGACTACTTCTACCAATGTGCCCCATCGAACTCGAGGAGAGCGCGGCCGTGGACGGTGCGAGCCCCGTATCGGATCTTCCGCTCGATCGTCCTGCCGGTGAGCACGCCGGGGCTGGTCGCGACCTTCATGCTCGTCCTCGTCTTCGCCTGGAACGAGTACCTGCTGGCACTGTTCCTGTCGACGGCCAATGCACAGACGATGCCGCTGCTGGTGGCCGCGCAGAACGCGACGCGAGGACCGCAGTGGTGGTACATGTCGGTGCTCATCATCATCATGATCATCCCCGTGATCGTCATGGCCATCGTGCTGGAACGCTATATCAGCCGAGGCCTGCTTCGCGGTGCCATCAAGGGCTAGCCGCTTCGCTACGAGAAGGCAGACAAGAGGACTTGAAATGACACTCGTGATCGGGATGAATAGCGGTTCGTCATTCGACGGTATCGATGCGGTGCTCGTCGAGATCGAGCTTCGGCCGGATGGCCAGCCGGTCCGCCCGAGGTTCATCGATGGACTGGCGTACGACTGGCCGCCCGAGGTGGAGGCCACTGATCCTCCCGGCCTTCGAGAACAAGGCCACGCTCTTCGAGCTCACCCGCATCAACTACGTCGCCGGCGCCGTCTACGCCAAGGCAGCGCAAGCGCTGTTCGCCAAGACCGGCATGGATCCGAGCGAGGTGCTGTGTATCGGCGTCGACGGCCAGACGCTCTACCAAGAGCCGCCGGACCGGCCGCGCATCGCGAGCGATGGAGCCGGACGCCGACCTCGTCGACTGGTGGCTCGACGGGCCGTACGCCTGCGGCACGTTCATCGGCGAATCCGGCGTCATCGCGGCGCACACGGGTGTCCCCACCGTCACGCACTTCCGCGCCAGGCGACCACGCCTTCGGTGGCACCGGCGCACCGCTGATGCAGTACTTCGACTGGGTCTCCTTTCGCGACATCGGCCCGATCCTGACCCTCAACATCGGCGGCATCGCCAACTGCCACCTGGCGAACAAGGACCGGGCCGACATGCGCGCCTTCGACACGGGGCCGGGCAACGTCATGATCGACCACTCGATGCGCGTCCTCTATGACCGCGGCTATGACAAGGACGGTGAGGTCGCGGCATCAGGCCAGATCCACCAGGAACTCATCGACTACCTGCTCGACCACCCCTTCTACGCGCGCAAGCCGCCGCGGAGCGCGTGGCGGCTCGACTTCGGCTCGTCGTACGCCGACAAGATGCTCGAGACGTGGAAGCACCTCCCGCCGGAGGACATCATCGCCACGCTGACCCGGTTCACGGCGATCTCGATCACCAAGGCGATCACCGAGCTCGTCGGCGACATCTCCGCGGTCGACACGCTCGTCTGCAGCGGCGGCGGCACCCGCAACCCCGTGCTCATGGAGCATCTCGCCGAGCTGTCACCGGTCCGCGTGACGACGTCGGACGAGTACGGCATCCCGGCGCAGTTCAAGGAGGCCATCAAGTTCGGCACGCTCTCGTTCGCGACCATGAACCTCCTGGCCAACAACATCCCGGCCTGTTCGGGTGCGACCGACTTCGCCATCCTGGGCAAGATCCAGTGGCCGCCCCAGATGGTGCGCGCGTTCCCCGACCCGAACGAGAAGGTCACCGTGCCCGCCGACTGCCGCGCGTCGGCGCGCTGACCACCCGACCGAGGGCTCGCGGGCGCCCGAGCAGCGGAGGGAGCGATCGATGACTGAGCGAGCCGGGTGGGGCATCCTCGGCACCGGGGGCATCGCCCGCATCTTCGCCGAGCCGTCCAGACCTCCACGACACGGACGTCTGGCGGCCGTAGGGAGTCGCGACGCTGCACGCGGGGAGGCCTTCGCCCGAGAGTTCGAGGCTGAGCGTGCTCACGGATCGTACGAGTCGCTTCTCGAAGATCCGTACGTGGAGATTCGTCTACGTCGCGACCCCTCATCCGCTGCACGTCGAGCTCGCGGTGGCCGCGGCTCGGGCCGGCAAGCACGTCCTGTGCGAGAAGCCGCTGGCGGTGAGCGAGGCAGGCGCCAGGCTCATCATCGAGGAAGCTCGGCGCTGCCGGAGTCTTCCTCATGGAGGGGTTCGCATTCCGTGTCCACCCCAGGACGAAGCGACTCGCCGAGGTGCTGCAGAGTGGTGCCATCGGGGAGCTTCGCTCGATCAGTGCGAGCTTCGGGTTCGTAGGGCCAGCCGTCGGAGCACTATCTCTTCCGGCATGATCTCGCCGGTGGCGCGATGCTGGACAACGGCTGCTACCCGGTGGCCTTGGCTCGCAGCATCGTCGGTACAGGCCTCGGGAGGCGGCCTATCGGGACCCAGACCGACTCTTCGGAGCCGGACTGGTGGACGCGGCCGAGGGCATCGACCTGGAGGCCGCGGCGCTGCTGTGGTACGAGGACGGCATCAGCGCGCAGCTCCTCTGCACCATCCGGACGGAGGTCGACAAGGTGGTCAGGATCACCGGGTCGGAAGGGATTCATCCGGCTGCCCGCCGCCTATCTGCCGGGACGTCCTGATCGGTTCGGTGGAGACCCGCGGATCATCGTCGAGCGCGAGGGTGAGGAACCGCGCGAGATCGCCGTCGACGTCTCGGGTGGTCTGTACGCGATCGAAGCGGACGCAGTCGTGGCGCATGCGCGCGACGGACGGACCGAGGCGCCGGAGATGACCTGGGAGGACTCCCTCGGGAACATGCGGACCCTCGACCGCTGGCGAGCCGCGGTGGGCGTCGAATACGACGCAGCCATCGAGCGGCCGACTTCGCCATGACTGCCACCCGACCCACCGCATCCGCTGGCGACCTCGGCCTCCTCCGGGTCGCCAGCGGAGCGCCACCCGGATCGACACCCCGACGCGCACGGGAAGCGAGGTGAGGATGATGCCCCCGTTGACCACCGACTCACTCCGTGGGTCGAGAGCTCGCCCGCCTGGGGATCGACTCGGCCCTGGCCAAGGCCGGCGAGCTGGGGTGCCACGTCTGCATCGCGATCGTCGATGTCGCCGGCCACCTCGTCTCGTATGACCGCATGGACGGCGCTCCGTTCCAGTCCGCGCGCCACGCGCAGGACAAGGCCGTCTCTTCCGCCGGGAACGGACTCGCGACGCACGAGATGTGGGCATACGTCGAGGACGACGCTCAGCTGCGGCAGGGCGTCCTCAAGGTCGAGGGCCTTTCGGTCCTCGGCGGCGGCGTTCCCATCCGCCATGCGGATGAGCTGATCGGCGCCGTCGGCGTCTCCGGCAGCTGCGGCATGGCGGAGGACCAAGCGATCGCTGAGTCAGCGGTCGCGGCGATCCTCGACGGTCTGTCGACCACCGAAGCACCCAGTCATGGGGCCTACGACCCCACGGAAGCCTGAACCCAAGGAGGGACCCGGATGACGGAGGCCGAGAACACCGCGTTCCCGAGGTTGCTGTCGCGATTCGACCTCGGCTCGGTGACTCTGCAGAACCGTTTCGTCTTCCAGCCGCACTTCACGGCGCTGACGATCGGCGACGGTCTGCCGAACGACACGCTCCGAGCCTACTTCGTCGAGCGAGCGCTCGGCGGTGTGGGCCTCATCATCGATGGGCACATGACGGTGATGGTGGAAGGCATGATGGCGCCCCACTACCTGCGGGCGTGGGAGGAGCGCATCATCCCCGCCTATCGTCCCATCGCCGACGAGCTCCACGAGCACGGCACGAAGGTCTTCGGCCAGTTGACCCATTCGGGTCACACCACGCTGACGGAGCCACCGCAGGTCCTGTGGGCGCCGACCCAGATGCCCGAGCCGTCGAGCCGCTACACGACGAGGGCGATGGACCTCGCGCGATATCCGCAAGACCGTCGTCCGGTTCGGCGACGCGAGTCGGAACCTCGTGGCCGCCGGCGTCGATGGTATCGAGGTCAAGATCGCCCATGATGGGCTGCTGCGCAGCTTCGCCTCCCCGTTCTTCAACCAGCGGACCGACGCCTACGGTGGCTCGTTCGAGAAGCGGATGCGCTTCCCGCTCGAGGTCCTCGGCTCGATCCGTGAGGCGGTCGGGCCCGACGTGCCGATCGGCATCCGCCTCTGCCTCGACGAATACACGCCGTTCGGGTACCACCTCGACTACGGATTGCGCATGGCGGAGCGCTTCGAGAAGAGCGAGCTCGTGGACTACTTCAACTGCGATGCCGGCACGTTCTCGAGCTTCTGGATGGAGATCCCACCGGCGGCCATCGAGCAGGGCTACTTCCGACCGCTCAACCGAGCCCTGAAGAAGGCCAGCAGCCTGCCCGTCGTCGCCTTCGGTCGCATCAAGGATCCGGAGATGGCCGAGCGGATGCTCGAGCTCGGCGAGGCCGATCTCATCGGCATGGCCCGCCCTCTCATCGCCGACTCCGACATCCCATCGAAGCTAGCCGAGGGTCGCGCCGACGAGATCCGAGCCTGCATCGGCTGCAACGATGCGTGCATCCATCAAGTGATGCAGGTCAAGCCGATCCGCTGCATCCAGAACCCGGCCGCCGGCCAGGAGCTCATCTACAGCGAGCGCCTCCTCACTCGCACGACCGAGCCGAAGAGCATCGTGGTGGTCGGCGGTGGTGTGGCCGGCCTGAAGGTCGCGGAGATCGCCGCTCGTCGCGGTCACCGCGTCACGCTGATCGAACGATCAGGCGAGCTGGGCGGCCAGATCCGTCTCGCGGCCCGCCAGCCACTCCACCAGGAGATCGGGGAGGTCGTTGCGTATCTGGAGCCGGCTGTCGAACGACTGGGCGTGGAGATCTGGCGCAACGCCGAGGCCGACGTCCAGGGGCTCTTGGACCTGGAGCCCGACGTCATCATCGTGGCCACCGGCTCACAGCCGGACCTGCCGGTCGAGAAACGAGGCGGAGACTCCGATCAGGACGCCGGCACCATCGCACGATCATCGTGGCCTCCAAGTCCCCAACCAGCTTCCCGGTCTCGACCGGGACTGCGTCCGCTCCGTGGACGAGATCCTGGGTGGTGCCGCCTTGCCTGGGCGACGTGTCCTCGTCATCGATGCGCACGGACACTGGGAAGCGGCCGGGACCGCCGAGTTCCTTGCCGATCAGGGTCATGACGTCGAGGTCGTCACTGACCGCGTCGAGGTCGGGTTCGGTCTCGAAGCGACGAACAAGGTGATGTTCCATCAGCGTGCTCTCGAGAAGGGCATCCGCCTCACGCCCTCGGTGAGGGTGACCTCGATCGAGGACGACGGGGTCATGGTCACCGATCTGCTATCAGGCGGAAGCCGACGGATCGGTGATGTTGACGTCGTGGTCCCGGTCTACCCGCGTGCCTCCCGGGATGACCTGTACTTCCAGCTGCTCGACGAGCTCGGTGAGGACTCGGCCATCAGCGTCATGCGCATCGGTGATGCCTCGACCCCGCGTCTGGTCCAGACGATCATGCTCGAAGCGCAGCAGATCGCGATGGAGCTGTGACGATGAGGATTTGTGTGTGCGTGAAGATCGTCCCACGCGAAGCGGTCCGGC
Organism: uncultured Chloroflexia bacterium; assembly: GCA_963705425.1. Lineage (GTDB taxonomy): Bacteria > Chloroflexota > Limnocylindria > Limnocylindrales > CSP1-4 > JAFMJV01. The sequence continues at coordinate 15,996 of CAVPJO010000012.1, forward strand.
TGACCATCGATCCAAGCTCGCTGCGTCTTGATCGCAGCGGGTCGAGCGAGATCAACGGCAACGACGAGTATGCCATCGAGGAGGCACTGCGCCTGCGTGACGCCAGCGCAGGTGAGGTCGTCGTCGTCGCCATGGCGCCGGCCGAGGAGGCCGAGAGCCTGCGACCCGCCCTCGCCATGGGCGCCGAGCGGGCCGTACTCGTGGCAGATCCGTCGCTCGAGGGTTCGGACATCATCCCCACGAGCCGCGTCCTTGCCGCGATGCTCCGACGGGAGGCTCCCGATGTCGTGCTCTTCGGCGCGCAGGCGAGCGATGGCGGCGGTGCGATGCTGTGGGCTGCCGTGGCCGAGCGACTCGGCCTCCCCGTCCTGTCGGGCGTCCGCGACATCGAGGCTGAGGATGGGGCCGTCCGGGCCGCCCGCTACTCTGCCGATACGCTGATACGCCTCGAGGCCCCGCTCCCTTGCGTGGTCTCGCTCTCGGGCGCGGTCAACACGCCGCGCTATCCCGCGTTCCGCGACGTCGTGGCGGCCAAGCGCAAGCAGATCACCGTCATCTCGGTCGCGGACCTCGGCATCACCCCCGAGCAGAGCGGCATGGCCGGTTCACGGACGCGGGTGCTCGGCCTGGGCGCAGCGCCGCCGAGACGGGGTGGCGGGACGATCGTCCACGATGACGGGCAGGGCGCACGGTGGCTGCTCGACTTCCTGAGCGAGCGGGGGCTGCTATGAGTCGGACGATCGCCTTCATCGAGGCCCGGGGCGGGACGCCGACCCCGGGGTCGCTCGGGCTCCTCGCTCGTGCGCGGACGATCGGCGCGATCGACGGCGTCGTGTGCGGGACCGATGCGGCCGACATCGCGACGATGCTGGGTCGCTACGGCGCTGAGGTCGGCCTGGTATTGCGATGATCCTGCGGTCGAACCCGATGTCGGCGCGCCGCAGGTGGACGTCCTCCACCGGCTCGTCGAGGAGCACGGCTATCGGACCATCCTGTTCGAGAACTCGGTCGTGGCCGCCGACGTCGCGGCTGGTCTGGCGGCCCGTCTCGACGCCGGGGTCAACTGGGACCTCCAGGACATCGCTGTTCGGGACGGGTCGCTCGTCGGCACCCGGTTGGCCCTCAACGACAGCGTCAGCGTCGAGGTCGGCTGGGTCGGGGACGTCCGGCTCGGCGTCTTTCGCGTCGGCCTGCTCGAACCGGCCGAGCAGGCAGGTGAAGCCGAGGTCCGACGGGTCGAGCCGCGCCTCTCACCGCAGGCTCGCGCGATCAGGGTGACCGCGAAGGAGGCCCTGACCGGAGCCGACGCTGCGCAGATCGCGACGGCAGACGTCATCGTCGCAGGTGGGCGCGGACTCCGCGACCGCGAGGCGCTCCGATTGCTGGACGAGTTGGCCGACGCTCTCGGGGGTGCCGTCGTGGTGACGCTTCCGCTCGTCGACCGCGGCTGGTACCCCCACACACGACAGGTGGGGCAGACCGGCCAGAAGGTCCGTCCACAGCTGTATCTGGCATGCGGCATCTCCGGCGCGCTGGCCCACCGCGTGGGCATGGAGCGCTCGAAGGTCATCGTCGCGATCAACACGGACGAGGCGGCCCCCATCTTCGGGATCAGCGACGCAGGGGTCGTCGGCGATCTGCACGAGATCGTTCCCGAGCTCACCCGGCTGATCCGAGAGAGGAGGCGACTAGATGTACACGCTCGGGGCAGAGATCGTCCCGTATCACGACTACTCGCTCGACGATTCGCTGCGAGAACTCGCGGACATGGGCTTCACGCACATCAACCTGTGGACCTCGGCGCCGCCGCTCGCGCACCACATCAACCCCGGCGACGACATCGCCGCGATCAAGAAGACCCTGAAGAAGTACGACATCACGCCGACTGGCCTGACGATGTACGGCAAGACCCAGGACGAGATGAACGAGCGCATCAAGATGGCCGCCGAGCTCGAGATCCCGTACGTCGTCTTCGATTGCGAGGAGCACTACCCCAACTTCGTCTCGAAGTTCCTGCCGCCGCTGCTCAAGACCTGCGAGCAGACTGGCGTCAAGATCGCCGTCGAGAACCACCTGACCGTGCCCTTCACCGCTGACTTCGAGAGCGGTGGCCACGAGCAGGACCGCTGGGACGAGGGAGTCGACACGCTCGCCCAGATCAAGCGGCTCGTCACCGACATCGATTCACCGTATCTCGGTGTCTGCGTCGCGCCACCGCACCTGTGGGTGGAGCAGGAGACGATCGGCGACGTCGTGCGCTTCCTGATGGAGCGCAAGAAGCTCTTCCACTACTACGTCTGGGACATCGACCATGCCTACAAGCGTGGTGAGGACGGACTCGACTTCGGTCCCGGCGAAGAGCAACTGCCGCGACCCGACGGCGTGCTCGACTGGAAGGTGCTGCTCAATGACCTCGCCGCGTCCGGCTACGAGGGCGTGGCGAGCCTGAAGTGCCATGGCACCGCGGGCTGGCCGCTCGACTACATCTCGGAGAAGTTCCGCGCCTCTGCCGAGTACATCCGCAGCTGTCTACCGCCGTCGGGCTGATGGTGGGGATGATCGGACCCCGATGGGGATCGACGACGGGGCGACCCAGTCGCCTCGGCGTCGGGTCAGGGCGTAGGACCGGGTCGTCCTGATGCTCGCCGCCTACGACCACGTGCCCGGCTATCTGCTGGTCTTCCCGCTCGTCCTCGCAGCGCTCGTGCTCTTCGCGGTGCTGATGGGTCGGCACGTCCGCGTCCTGCGCCTGGCGGGGCCGACTCGGCCGTTCGACCAGGTTCCGGGCAGGCTCGCGAGCCTTGCCCGCTACGCCATCGGTCAGTCGAAGATGCTGAAGGACCCACGCCCGGGCCTGATGCATATCGCGATCTTCTGGGGCTTCGTCTTCCTCACGATCGGTACCGCCGACATCCTCACTGCCGGTCTCATCTCGGCCGTCATCGGGTGGCCACTCGATGGCGCGCTCTGGGCGTTCGTCGGCTTCATGCAGAACGTCGTCGCGATCGTCGTGCTCATCGCCATCGCCTACGCGTTCTGGCGCCGACTCGTCAGCCGCCCGACACGGCTGAGCTACTCCGGCGACGCCCTCGTGATCCTCGCGCTCATCGCGGGGATCGTGGCGGCGGAGTTCATCACGATGACGCTCGAGGCAGCGACGATGGAGGATGTCCCGGGCGCGGTGATCACCAATGCCCTCGCGACACAGCTGACGGGCGTCAACGAGCGGTCGCTCGAGGTCGCGCTGGCCGTGTCGTGGTGGAGCCACATGCTCCTCATCGCGGTCTTCATCGTGTACCTCCCATCCAGCAAGCACCTCCACATCGTCACGAGCTTCTTCAACGTCTACTTCCGCAAGCTCGCACCGCGCGGCCAGCTGCCGTCCATGGACTTGGAGCGTGAGGATCAGACGTTCGGCGCACGGACCATCGCGGATCTCACCTGGAAGGGCTTGCTCGACGGGCTGACCTGCACCGAGTGCGGTCGATGCACGGCCTCCTGTCCGGCGAACCTCACCGGCAAGGTCCTCGACCCGCGAGCGATGGTCATGGGCCTGCGTCGCATGTCAGAGGAGGCCGGCTCACGGTTGCCCGTCATCCCGTCGGCTCGCTCGATCGGAGCTCTAGCGACCGCCGATCGTGACCGGGCATCCGAGGCGCTCGCCGCCCCCATCGTCGACGACGCTATCCCGTACGCCGCGGTCTGGGACTGTCTGACCTGTGGCGCGTGCGTGGAGGCCTGCCCGGTGCTCATCGAGCACGTCGATACGATCGTGGACCTGCGTCGCGGCCTGGTCCTCGAGGAGGGTCGGTTCCCCGATGAGTTGAACTCGCTGTTCCGCAACCTCGAGCGAACGGGGAACCCGTGGGGGCAGCCCGCATCCGCTCGGCTCGACTGGGCCAAGGGACTTCCCTTTGCCGTACCCACGCTAGCTGGACTGGCCGCAGGTGATGGACTCGGATCGGTGGAGGTCCTCTACTGGGTCGGCTGCGCTGCGGCGTTCGACGAGCGCGCGATGCAGGTCGCCCGGGCGGTCGTGACATGCCTCCATGCGGCGGGGGTCCGCTTCGCGGTCCTCGGGGAAGAGGAGACGTGTACAGGGGACTCGGCCCGACGGAGCGGGAACGAGTACCTCTTCCAGCAGCTCGCCACCGAGAACATCGAGACGCTCACCCGCTATGGCATGACGGAGCGCACCATCATCACCGCCTGTCCGCACTGCATGAACACGATCGGCATCGAATACCGTCAGCTTGGCGGGACCTTCGAAGTCGTCCCCCACGCGGTGTACCTGCGACGGCTCCTCGATGAGGGACGACTCTCGGTGGCGGACGAGGCGAGCAGCGGATCGGTGACCTTGCATGACAGCTGCTACCTCGCCCGATACAACGACATCAGCGATGACCCCCGCCGCGTCCTCCGTGCGCTGCCGATGTTGGAGATCCGTGAGATGGAGCAGCGCGAACGGAGCACGTTCTGCTGTGGTGCGGGCGGGGCGCGCATGTGGATGGAGGAGACGGTCGGCGCGCGCACGAACGTCGAGCGAGCCCGCCAAGCCGCCGCGACCGGAGCCGAAACCGTGGTGACCGAGTGCCCCTTCTGTATGACGATGCTGCGTGACGGCATCGCCGCATCCGACGACGGCGCCTCGACCATGCAGACGCTCGACCTTGCGGAGGTCCTCGCGGCTCGGCTGGCGACGCACGGGCCGTCAGTCTCATAGTCGAGCGGGTCGAGCGCTTGGGCCAGGCTACCGGGAGCACCGAGCCGTGGCGCTGACGCCTCGACGACGGATCGGTGACGGGCGGGCGGCGCGCGCGCACTTCGGACGGGTCCTCGTCCAGGAGGCGGCCTCCCTCGCGCTCTCGTACTTCGAGCGACACGACGCGCTCGAGATCACCTCGAAAGGCCAGCAGGACATGGTGAGCGAGGCCGATCACGCGATCGAGCGACTGATCCGAGAGCGCCTGGGCGAACGCTTCCCCGACGATGCCTTTCTGGGTGAGGAGACCGGGATGACTGGTCGGGGAGACGCCAAGGGTCTATGGGTGGTGGACCCTCTCGACGGGACCCAGCCATTCATCTGCGGGATGACCAGCTGGTGCGTCTCGATCGCGTATGTCGAAGACGGGTCTCCTCAGCTCGGCTTCGTCATGGCGCCGGCTCGCGCCGAGCTGTTCGTCGGCATCCGCGATGAGGGGGCCTGGCTCAATGGGTGTCCGATCCGGGTGGGGCAGGCGAGCCGGCTCGATGAGGGCTTGACGTACGTGGGTTACTCGCCGTGGCTCGGTGCCGATGATGTCATCCCGGTCTTCGAGCGACTGCTCAGGTGCGGGGGTGACTACTACCGGGATGGGTCAGGCGCGCTCGGGCTGTGCTATGTCGCCTGCGGCCGCCTCGTCGGCTATGTCGAGCGGCACATGAACGCGTGGGATGCCTTGGCAGCCCTGGCCATCGTCACGGCCGCTGGCGGACGAACGAACGAGTTCCTCGAGGGTGACACCCTGCGGACCGGCGGCCCGGTGAGTATCACGGTCGTGCGGCCGCACTCTCCCTCCTCGCCCTCTTCCTGCTCGGCCTCGGTGTGAGCCTACTCACGAAGCGCCCGCCGCTCCGCTGCGGTCTTCGACAGTTCGCGCTGGGCGGCGCCGCCGCGCTCGTCACGTACATCATCGGGCAGGCCATCGGCGCCACACTTTGAGCCGGAACAGCGTCCTCTACGCGCGGCGCTATCCCGCGGCGGCACGTCACTCAAGACGTCGTGCCCTGCGTCACGCGCTACCCCGAGGAGTGAACTCTTCAGCCCTCCGACCCGCCTGCGTAGGCCGGTTGACACTGTGGCACCTCAGCGGGTGGTGACACGCTCTTGGACGAGTCGATTGGTGTCGGGAAGCAGTCGGCCATCCCCAGCAGCCACGATGTCGAGCAGCTCAGACGAATGAACACCGATCGATTACTCGCGAGGCTAGAGGACTTTCGCTTGCTGCCGGTCTTCGTCATCGTCAGCATGGCCGTCGGTATCGCCATCGGCAAGGCGCTTCTCGATCTCCGACTTCGAGCTGACGCCTCCCATCGACGCCCTCAAGGCCATTGCCGGGGGCACCTTCGAGCCCTCGGTCGCGAGCGCCATCAGCCTGGGCGTGCCCATCGGGCTCTTCCTGATGATGTACCCGGCGATGACCAATGTGCGACTGGGCGAGGTAGGCCAAGCGTTCCGCTCACCTCGACAGCTGGGCGTCGTGCTCCTCTTCAACTACCTCGTGGCGCCGTTCCTCATGCTCCTGCTCGCGAACCTCTTCGGTGAGCGACGCCGAGCTGCACACCGGCTTGGTGCTCTATGGCCTCGCCCCCTGCATCGCGATGGTCATCGTCTTCACCTACCTGGCCAAGGGCAACGTGCCCATGGCGCTCGTCTTCGTGGCCATCAACTCGGTGGCCCAGATGCTGCTCATTCCGGTCTACGCCCGCCTCCTTATCGGCAACGTCGACTTCGACGTCCTCGTCGTGGGGGAGAGCGTCCTGCTCTACCTCGGGCTGCCGCTGCTCGCAGGCGTGCTCACGCGCATGGCCGTCGTGCGGCGCGGTGGCGAGGCCGCCATGGATCGTCTGAAGCCAGGTCTGAACGCGGTCTCGATCATCGGCCTGCTCTTCACGCTTATCGTCATGTTCTCCCTCAAGGGTGACCTCATCCTCGAACGGCCGGGCATCGTCGTCGAGATGGCGGTCCCGATGACCGATCTTCTTCGCGGCCATGTTCTTCGTCGTCCTCTTCATCGGCTCGCGCCTGCACTTCAGCTACGAGGACGGCGTGGCGGTGGCCTTCAACACGACCGGGCGCGACTTCGAGATCGCCATCGCCATCGCCATCACCGCTTTCAGTCCGACGGTCGCGCTGGCGACCGTCGTGGGCCCGCTCATCGAGGTCCCGGTCATGCTCTTCCTGGTGTGGGCGGCGATGCGACTCCGTCCACGACTGTTCGGAGGCTCGGCCGACGGGCGCCATCCCACTGGCGATTCGACCCGACTCCGCCCCGCCAGCGCAGGAGGTGACAAGCACACCAGCGGATAGCCTTGGCAGGGTGGTGGAGCGACCGGGTGCGGAGCAGCCGAGCATCTCGACGTACCGACCCGCTCGACGAGTCCTGGGTGCGGAACGATTGCCGGGCCGACCCAGCTAGCTGCCCCGCACCGTCACAGGATGGGGCGTCGAGGCTGTGGGTCCCTCGGCGGCAGCTCGTCCGCGCAGCTCGGCGAGTCGTTCCGTGGCAGCCGCTGCTCCGGGAGCGGCAGGAGCACCAGGGACGCGACGACGACGGCAGCAATGCCCAGCAGGAACGACGAGCCCGTCGCGAGGCTGAAGGCTTCGTGCATCCCGCTCACGATGGCACCGATGTAGGGCTCGACGACCGCCCGGGCCTCGTCCGGCAGGCTCCGAGAGGATGGCGACACCGAGGTCGCCGACGGTGGCGCTCTCCTCGGAGGCAGCCGCCGAGGGACCATCGGTCAGGCCGGCGGTCAGCTCCGCAGGGACCCCGTTCGCCAGGAACTTGCGAGGGCAGTTGCTCACGGAAGGTCGCCGAGAAGATCGAACCACCGATAGCGAGCCAGATGGACGCCCCAGCTGGCGGAAGAAGGTGAGCGTGCTGGTCGCGGCCCCGAGGACGTCGGGCGGCGATGTCGTCTGCACCACCGCCGTCAGGACGGAGCTGATGGGGCCGAGCCCCAGGCCGGTCAGGAACATGGCCGTCCAGACCAGCGGCATGGACGAGTCCGCGGTCAGACCTGATAGCAGCACCATGCCCAGGACGCCCACGACCATCGCCGCGAGCAGCAGCCACTTCCAGCGTCCGGTCCTGGCCACGATCTGACCGGCGCCCACGGCGCCCACGATGAGACCCAGCAGCAACGTCATGATCTGCCAACCGGACTCGGTGGCACTCGCCACCATGGACCAGCTGGAAGTAGCGAGGCAGGAAGACGATGGAGATGAAGAGTCCGGCCACGCCGAGCAGCACCACCACGGAGGCGACCGCGAACGTGCCGATCACGGAACAGCGAGACCGGGACGATGGGGGTCTCCGCCCGCGACTCTACCACGAGGAAGACGGGCCCGATGACGAGCCCGAGGACGATCAGCCCTCCGACCGCCGGGTCCGTAGGCGCGCCGTCCGGCAGGTTGCGCACGCCGATCAGCAAGGGCACGATCGCGGCTACGAAGAGGCCGACGCCCACCGCGTCGAAGCGCGCCACGCTCGTTTCGCCGTGAGCAGCGGCATGTAGCGGTACATCACCGCGAGCGCCGACGAGGCCGATCGGCAGGTTGATGTAGAAGACCCAGCGCCAGCCGATGGTGTCGGTCAGGACGCCGCCGACGGTCGGGCCGATGAGGAAGGCTAGGACGAACAGGGAGCTGAACGCCGCCTGGTAGCGCGCGCGGTCGGCAGGTGGGATAGAGGTCTCCGATGATGGCCAGCGAGACCGGCACGATGGCACCGGCACCAAGGCCCTGGATGCCCACGGAAGACGACCAGCTGCCACATCGACCTGGCTCACTCCGCACAGAGCCGATCCGACGAGGAAGATGGTCAGGCCGGGAAGAGGATGGGTCGCCGACCGTGCGGTCGGAGAGCGAGCCCCACAGCGGCATGGTCGCGGTCATGGTCAGCAGGTAGACCGTGAAGACCCAGGTGTAGAGGTCATTGCCCTGCAGGTCGCTGACGATGCGTGGCAGGGCCGTCCCGACGGCCGTGGAATCGAGCGATGCGGTCAGCATCACGAGGGCCAGGCTGGCCAGCACGCCGCGCAGCGCGCGCGGTGCGCAGTGACGTGTACCGATCGGCGGACTCGCGTCGACGACCCGTCGCGGAGCCGCTGTTGCAGCGTCATCCCCGATCTCCTCCGGAGACGTCGGAGCTGTGTGATCGACTCGGTGGCCGCGGCCTCGACTGGCTCGGGTCCGGCGACCGCGGGCACATCGTGACACTGGCATCGCCAATGCTTGCATCATAGTGCCATTTGACATAAGTGTCATGTTGACACCAGGGTGACTGACGTCTCGCTTCGTGCCATGGAACCGAGTGGCGACAGGCTCTGCGCGAGCGCAAGAAGCTGCAGACGCGACTGGCCTTGGCGCGAGCGGCCATGCGCCTGTTCGAGGAGCGCGGCTATGCCGCCACGACCATCGATGACATCGCCGCCGAGGCGAACGTCTCGCGTCGCACCTTCTTCCGCTACTTCGCCTCCAAGGAAGAGGCCTTCCTCGTGGACCCGGCCGGCAAGCTCGAGGCACTCCACGTCGCGCTCGTCGAAGGCCCGCCCGATGAGCCCACCATCGCCGCCGTTGCGCCGGGACTCCTGGCCCTGACGGCCGCGTACTTCGAGCCCGATATCGTGCGTGCGGACGGCTCGCGTCAGCGCACGCGAGCCGGCCATCCTGGCAGCCGGCCTGGCCTATCAGGTGCATTGGGAGGACGAGCTGTCGCGGGAGGTCGCCGTGGACCTGGGAGTGGACGGTCGCGCGCGATCCACGGCCGACGCATCGTGGCCCACGCCACGGTCGCCATCATGCAGGCCGGCGTCGCTGCCTGGCTCCAGGACGAAGCCCTCGGCGACACCGACGGACGTCGTCGCGGCTACCTTCGACCGTGCTATCCCGGCGCTCGAGGCCATCCTGGCGATGCCCACGAGCTGAGCGGCGCAGGTGTCTCGTCCGCACTCCAGCCTTCGCTCTAGGTCAGCGGCGCATCCGGCGCAGGGGTCACGACTTGCTGTATTCGCCAAGAGGCAGCCTGAAACGGGCCGGTTCACGCGTGGGGAGTGGAGCCGACACTCGGATTTGAACCGAGGACCTGCTGTCTACGAAACAGAGGTACTCGCCGGCCAGTCGTCTATCGAGTGCGATCGGCGACTGCTGCCTCGTAGTCCTCGATGAGCTCGAACAACTCGTCCGCTGCGTACTGGCGATCGTAGCTCCCGGCACTGATCTGCCGCAGCACGCCGGCATCGGCGAGCACCTTGAGCCCCTCGAGCGCACGCTGATGGCGCGCTCCGATGGCGCCGCGGATAGTGGCCGCGGAGGCGATCGGTTGCGCCGGCAGGACGTCGATGATGCGAGCGGCTGCCGAGTCGCGTCGGGGCCGCCCAGCCCGCTCACGCCACGCCGACTGGAGCGCAGCCACGCGCGCGGCCAGGTCGGTCGATGACTCAGCCGCGTATCGACACGCCTCGGCGAACGCGGCGCACCACGACTCGACTCGACCTTCGCGGAAGTCGACAAGGCCCTCGACATACCCGTCGGGTCTGGCCGCAAGCGCGATCGACACGGGCGGCACGAACGAACGCGCGACATCACGGCGGCGGAGGACGACATGGATGAGGCAGCGTCCGACCCGACCGTTGCCGTCCACGAAGGGGTGGATCGTCTCGAACTGCGCGTGGGCGATCGCAGCCTGCGCCACTGCCGGCAGATCGTCGCGGTTGATGAAGTCGACGAGGTCGGCCATCAGCGGCGGGACACGATCTTCGGGCGGTGGGATGTAGCGGGCGTCGGACGGGTTGCTCCGCCGTCCACCGATCCAGTTCTGCTCGTCACGCAATCGCCCGGCCGCGACACGCTCGGGCTCATCGGTCATGAGGGTGCGGTGGATGGTCTCGATGCTGGCCACCGTCAGGTCGGAGCCGTCCGCAGCACGATCGATAGCCTCCTCCATGGCCAGCACGTTGGCGGCCACCGCACGCGCACTACCCTTGCTGGCCCGGGGGTCGATGAGGGCTCGAGCGAGGTTGCGCTGGCTGAGTTCGATGCCTTCGATGCGGCTCGAGGCGATGGCCTCTGAGCGGAGGAGGAGCGCGCCGATGGCCTCGAGTCCCTGGACCCGGTCCTCGGCGTTCAGTTCCGCGATGGAGTTCTCCGCCCGCGTGATGAGATCGGCCGTCTCGAAGCTGACGATCGGGCGAATCGCGGCAATCGGGTCGGGCAGGAATGCGCGATACGTGAACGCCTGGCGAGCCTTCCGTCCACCCATTGCGCTGGGGTCGCCCTCCCAGCGCCGCTCGACCCACGTCATGAAACCGTCGATCCCCTGCTGAAATTGACGCCTTGCCAGGCAGTATCGGTCCTAAACCGTCAAAGTCAATGCCAGATTGACGGGTTAGTCAGGGGTCACCGTAGGGGTCAGGCCATGCTGTTTCCCGAGACGCGACAGCCCGAAACGGGCCATTTCACGCGTGGGGAGTGGAGCCGACACTCGGATTTGAACCGAGGACCTGCTGTTTACGAAACAGCTGCTCTACCACTGAGCTATGTCGGCCTCGCGGCACATTCTAGCCGCTGATCGATCCGGTGCCGCCGTGCGACCCGCAGTACGCTTTGTCCAGCCACGCGTACGAGCCGGGGAGGGCTTCAGATGGGGCTGCACGTCGGGATCATCGGGGGCGGGTTCGTTGGACGCGTCCACGTCGAAGCGATGCTGGGCCATGCCGATGTCGATCGGGTGTCCATCGCCGACAGCGATGCGGCACAGCTCGAGCTGATCGCGCGCGACTACCCCACGCAGCGTGCCGAGGCTGACTACCGGGCTCTGCTCGACGACACGTCCATCGACGTCATCGACGTGTGCCTGCCCCACGACCTGCACCACCCCGCGGTCATCGAGGCCTTCGCGGCGGGCAAGCACGTCATCGCCGACAAGCCCATCGCCAACACGCTCCTCGAGGCCGACGAGATGCTGGCCGCGGCCGACCTCGCTGGCCGCCGTTTCTACGTCGCGCTCAACCAGCGCTTCCTGCCTGTCCATCAGCGGGTCAAGACGCTCCTCGACGACGGCTTCATCGGCAGCCCCTCACTGGCCACGCTCACGGTGGCCGGTGACGAGCTGGCGCGCATGCGCATCTCCCAGAACTGGAAGGGCACCTGGGATCGCGCCGGTGGTGGCGCCCTCGCCGACAGCGGCACACACATCGTGGACCTCGCCCACGACTGGTTCGGCCCGCCGACAGCGATCCACTGCCACCTTGCTCGCCACGTCGTGGAGGCGCCCAACAAGGCCGACGACACGGCTGCGCTCATTCTCGAGTACCCCACGCTGACGGTCTCGCTGGTGGTCGCCTACGCCGCGGCCGGCCAGCCCTGGAGCGAGACACGCCAGCTGTGGAGCGAGTCCGGCTCGATGCACGTCCGCCTTGAGGCTCCTGAGCCGCTCGAGCTGTGGAGCGCCGGCGAGCGGGTCCCCCAGGCCGTCGAGCACGCCACCGACTGGTGGCCATGGTCAGTCAAGCGCGGGCTCGGTCACGCGATCGAGGCCATCGCCCATGACAAGCCCTTCGTGGTCACGCCGCTCGACGCCCGGGCCACGCTGCGCACCATCCGCGCGGCCTACGAGTCGGCCGGCTCGGGCCAGCGCATCCTCATGGCCGACTACCCCGGAGCGGATCGATGACGCGACACTATGGGTTCCTGGCGGCCCTCGGCTTCGTCGGGCGTCCCGCGGCGGAGGTGGCCGATGCCCTCGCCGGACTCGGCTACGAGGCGGTGTCGTGGCCCTTCGCCCGCATCGATCCGAGCACCCAGACGGATGCCGACCGGCGCCAGCTGCTGGCCGACACTCGCGCCGCCGGCCTGGCCGTCAGCGAGTGGATCGTGCAGCTTGACTTCGTGCACCCCGATCCCGCCGTGCGCCGGGCCCGCATCGACCTGGCCGCGGCGGCCATCCGTGCCGTGGCCGAGCTGGACATGGGCGTGCAGCCGATCCACGCGCCGGTCAACCTCTTCACGGGTCCCGCACCGTGGGATGCCGATGCGCCCCGGCTGGGCAGGGACCTCAGTGAAGGCCAGGCCTGGGACATGGTCCGTGTCGCCTACGACGTGCTCGTGCCGCTGGCCCAGGACTGCAGGGTCAGCCTGGCGGTCGAAGGCGTCTTCGGGCACCTCGTGCACGACTACTACACGATGCTGGAGTTGTTGCGCCACTACGACTCGCCGTCCCTGGGCATCAACCTTGACCCCTCACACGGAGTGCTCGTGGGCAACGACGCACCGTGGGTCGTGCGGCAGCTGGCCTCGCGTATCCGCCACTTCCACCTCAAGGACGCTGTGGGCCGGCCGGGCATGTTCGGTGAGACGTTCGTCTTTCCCCTGCTGGGGGAGGGGGTCGTGCCCTGGGCCGACTTCTTCACGGCCGTCGATGACATCGGCTACGAGGGATACCTCACCGTCGAGTTCGAGTCCTGGGACTACTACCGCCAGGTCCTGCGCAGCGACCCGGTCGATGCCGCGCAGCTCTCGCTCGAGCTGCTGGGACGACTGGACCCGGGCGCCTGAGGGCTACTTGTCGCGGCCTCCGACGGCATCTCGACAGACCTCGTCGGCGGCGATGCCCTGGTCGCGCAGGCAGGCGGCCCAGGCCAACAGTGCCTCGGTTCGTTCGGCCTGCTGCCCGGCATCGAGCGGGGAGGCCGATAGAGCGCTAGGGCCGACGAGCGGGGCACATGGCTAGTCGGGCAGGACCTTGCCCGGGTTGAGGATGCCCTCGGGGTCGAGTGCGTCCTTGATGGCGCGCATGGCCGCCAGCCCGCGTGGTCCGACCTGCTGCTCGAGGAAGCGGCGCTTGGTCAGACCCGTGCCGTGCTCGCCGCTGATGCTGCCCCCGAGCGCGAGCACCTCGGTGTAGAGCTCGGCGCGTACCGCGTCGGTGCGCTCCTCCGCGCGGGGATCGTCGTGGCCGGTCACGTACGCCGGGTGGAAGTTGCCGTCGCCGGCATGGCCGAAGACGCCGATCTCCATGTCGTGTCGCTCCGAGATGCGCTCGATGGCGGCGATCAGCTCGGCGACCCGGCTGCGGGGCACGCTGACGTCCTCGGTGCGAGCCTGCCCGATGAGCCCCAGCGACCAGTGCGCCTTGCGACGCGCTTCGCGCATGGCGTCGGCCTCGGCCGTGTTCGTGGCCCGATCCAGCGAGGTGGCGCCGGCCGCGTGGCAAGCCCGCGCGGCCGTGTCCAGCTCCCACTCGGCGACCTCGCCGCCGGCGTCTGATTCGATCATCAGCATCGCGCCGGCGTCGGCTTCGAGGCCAAGGTGGAGCGCCGTCTCCACGGCGTCGATGATGTGGCGGTCGAGCATCTCCAAGGTGACCGGCACGACACCGGCCGCGGTGATGCGCGATACGGCGTCCCCGGCGTGACCGACGCTCGGGAAGAAGGCCAGCAGCGTGGTCTTGGGGGCCGGCATGGGGCGCAGGCGCAGGGTGGCCTCGGTGATGATGCCGAGCGTGCCCTCCGAGCCGACCATGAGGCGGGTCAGGTCGTAGCCCATGACGTCCTTGACGTTGCGGCCACCGGTGCGCATGACGCCGCCGTCGGCGAGCACGACCTCCAGGCCGAGCACGTAGTCGCGGGTCACGCCGTACTTGACGCAACGAAAGCCGCCGGCGTTCTCGGCGATGTTGCCACCGATGCAGCTGATCTCATGGCTCGCCGGGTCAGGCGGGTAAAGCAGGCCCTGGGCCTCGACCGCGTGCTCGAGGTCAGCGGTGATGACGCCTGGCTGGGTGACCACCAGCAGGTTGTCGGGGTCGATCTCGATGATGCGGTCCATGGCGGTCATGGCCATGACCAGACAGCCGTCGACGGCGTTGGCCCCACCCGACAGGCCCGAGCCACCACCCCGGGGCACGAGCGACACGTGTCGCGTCGCCGCCAGCGCGACGATGGTGCTGACCTCCTCGGTCGAGGTCGGGAAGACGGCGGCGAGCGGTCGCCCGAAGGGCACGAACTCGGTCTCATCGCGACGGTACGGCTCGATGTCGGCCGTGTCGGTGATGACGCGCAGGTCGGGCAGCGCTGTGCGTAGCTCAGCAAGGATGGGCTGGTCGGTCATGGACCGCTCATGATGGCTGAATGCCGGCTTCGCCGGCGGCCGCGACGATCTCGTGGACGTCAAGGCGCAGCCGGTCGATGGCGCGGGGATCACGACCCCGATACACGCGGTTGGTGAACAGGGCGATGACCAGGTCCCGCCGTGGGTCCACCACCAGGGAGGTGCCCGTGAAGCCGGTGTGCCCGTAGGCCGCATCGCTGAAGGGAGCCATGTGGTCGGTGGGCTGGACCTGCCAGCCAAGGCCGCGCGCGGCGCCCTTGCCGGGCGTCTGGTCGGTCACGGCCGTGCGCATGGACCGATCCAAGCGCAGCCGTGGGTCTCGCCGCGACCAGGCCACGCCGAAGCGGGCCACGTCGTGGACCGTGGCGAAGAGCCCGGCATGACCGGCTACGCCACCAAGGCCGGCCGCGTTCTCATCGTGGACCTCGCCCCAGCAGCGCCGCCCTCGCCAGCGATCGTCAACCCCCGTGGGCACGATCTGCGCACGTGGCCGGCCCGCGGCCACCGGTTTGTAGGTCAGCGAATCGAGCCCCAGCCGATCTCGGATGAGGGCCTGCATCGCCAGCGGCAAGGGCCCGCCGAAGCGGCGTGCCACGGCCATACCCAGCAGCATGTAGCCGAGGTCGCTGTAGTGGAACTCCTCGCCCGGCCGCGCCACGAAGCGATAGCCACAGATGGCGTCGAGGCCGGCGGACCATCGATCGTCAAGGGTGGCCGCATCGGGCTCGCCCGGTGGCGGCGGCACCGGCCCGGCTACCTCGAAGACGCTGCGCCACGGCGCCAGCCCACCGGTGTGCGTGAGCAGCTGGCGGAATGTGACCGCAGCGGGATCGACCTGCCAGTCACGTCGCCGTGGCGGCGTCGGCAGGAGCACCCAGCTCAACGGGTCCTGTCCCCCATCCACGCCACGCGGATGGCTCGCTCCGAACTCCGGGATGACCTCGACGACGGGTTCGTCGAGATCGAGCTTGAAGTCGTTGGCCAGGCGCAGCAGCGCGGTCGCGGTGAAGAGCTTGCTGACCGAGGCGAGGTCGAACAGCGACCTGAAGCCGACCGGCGCCGTCTCGGTCCCAGGGTCGACCCAGCCGGCGTAGGCCTCGTACCAGGGCGTACCCGCCTGCCACACGCTGACGGCCAGCGCCGGTGCCACCGAGGGCACCGCGGAGCGGATGACCGCCGAGAGCCGGTCTCGCGTCTCCCCGCGGAACTTGTCGATCTCGACGTGGAAGGGCTGCTCGCTCACGGCGCCCGGACGCCGGCGCCGGGCACGCTCACCGGTGAGCGCCCGCCGGCCTCCGCTTCGAAGGCCAGGGGGAAGATCCGTCCGACCTTCTCGTCGAGCGTTGTCTCGCCGGGCAGCCCCTCGATGTCCATCTCCATCCTCTCATCTCTTGACCGCCCCGAGTATGAGTCGCACACCAGCTCACCTGGCCGTGCCACTGGTCGGTAGCCGTAGAGGTAGTGCGTCGTCAAGGGTCCGGCTCACACGGAGATCGTGTGCCCCCGCAGCGTCGCTCGGAGGACGCGGCGAGGGCACGGGCATACGTTACCGAATCAGTGGCCGATCAGGAATACTCATCTTTCGGATTCCGCCCGCTGCTCAGTCGAACGAACGGTCGCCGAGGGGCTGGACCGGCCGGCTGTTGCCGTGGTCGATGGCGCGGAACGCGGCCACCTGGTCGATCGAGACCGGGGAGGGCTGACCATGAGCCTCCACTGGACGGAAGCAGACGAGATGCAGTTCCATGGCCGTTGCTCGCAAGCCATGGTGTGCTCGCTCACAGGACGTCATGGGCCGGCGGTCAGCTCGCTTCGAGCGCCTGCCGGAGGTAGCCGTCGGCCGCTTCGAGCCGTGCCCGCGCGGTCGGGGCATCGACACTCGCCAGCCCCATCAGCACCGCCGTCTTGACCTCCTGGTCCGCCGCATCGAGGAGCTTGGCCGCGTTCGGCGTCGTGCAGCCGACGAGCTCGGCCACGATGCCTTCGGCGCGAAGGCGCAGCTTCCGGTTGTTCACGGCCACGTCGATCATGCGGTTGCCATAGACCTTGCCCAGTCGCACCATCGTGGCCGTGCTGATCATGTTGAGGATGAGCTTCTGGGCCGTGCCCGCCTTGAGCCGCGTCGACCCCGAGAGGACCTCAGGACCGGTGACCGCGGCGATGGGGTAATCGGCCACCTCGAGGATGGGCGCCGGCTCGTTGCTGGAGATGGCGGCGGTCACGGCTCCACGCTCCCTGGCAGCCTCCAGTGCCGCCACCACGTAGGGCGTCGTCCCGCTGGCGGCGACCCCGACCAGCGCGTCGTCCGCACCGACGCCGGCGGCCGCCACGTCTTGGCGGGCGAGCTCGACGTCGTCCTCGGCGCCCTCGACGCTCCTGGTCAGGGCGGGCGCGCCCCCGGCCATCAGTGGCGTGACCAGATCCGGCGAGACGCTGAAGGTGGGCACGCACTCGACTGCGTCGAGCACGGCTAGGCGACCGCTCGTGCCGGCACCGGCGTAGAACAGCCGGCCACCGGCGCGTAGGCGCTGGGCGATGGCCTCCACCGCCGCCGCGATGGTCGGCAGTGCCGGCCGGATAGCTGCCGGGACCGAGGCATCCTCGTCGTTCATCAAGGTGATGATCTGGAGGGCGCTCATCGTATCGAGCGCAGCCGAACGCGGATTCGACGCTTCGGTGGTGGGACGTGCCTGGCTCACGACTGGCTCACGACTGGTTCATGGTTGGGGCATCCGGCGGCCGGGGTTGATGGCGCCCATGAGCACGGCATGCTCGGCGCCGGTGAACTCGGGCAGCGTACCGGGTCGGCCATGCCACGTCTCGTAGGCGAGCACGGCCATGGCCATGGCCTCCTTCTGGTGGCTGGCATAGCCGAGGTCCTCGTAGGTCAGCAGGTGGCTGTCGTCGGGGAGGCCTTCCGCGAGCCGGGCCATGAAGACGGGGTTGCGGGTGCCGCCACCGGCGGCGATGACCTCGTCGGGAGGGACCGGCAGGAAGCGCCGGTACTGGTCGCTCACCGAATCGGCAGAGTAGGCCGTGACGCTGGCCACGATGTCGACGTCGGACAGACCCTGGCCGCGACCGGCGGCCAGGAGCTCGGCCCCCATGGCCGGGCTGAAGAGCTCCCGGCCGGTGGTCTTGGGTGGCCGGCGCTCGTAGTAGGGATGCCCCAGGAGCTCGCTGACCCAGGCCTCGTCGACGGTGCCCCTTGCCGCAGTCATGCCGTCGCGGTCGAACGATTCGCGTCCTTCGCTGATGAGCGTCATGAGCACGTCGATGAGCACGTTGGCGGGACCGGTGTCGAACGCCAGCGGTCGCGTCAGGTCATCGGCCACCGGTGGCAGATAGGCCACGTTGCCGATGCCGCCGAGGTTCTGGACCGCACGGTAGGCAGTGTCGTGGCGCGACAGCAGCCAATCGACGTAGGCCACGATGGGCGCGCCCTGGCCACCGGCTGCGATGTCGCGTGAGCGCAGGTCGCTGACCGTGGTGATGCCCGTGCGCTCGGCCACGCGAGAGCCGTTGCCGATCTGCAGCGAGCTTGCCACCGAACCGTCCTCGCGGACGGCATGCCAGATGGTCTGCCCATGGGAACCGATGAGGTCGATGTCCTGTGGGCGCAGGCCCATGTCGGCGATGGTCGCCAGCGCCGCCCGCGCGAACTCCTCGGCGATCTCGGCATCGAGCAGGCAGATGGCCTCGACGTCGCTGGCCTCGACGGTGGCCGCCGCGTGGATGCGGCGCTGCAATGGTGTGGGGATAGGCACCGAACGTGCGGCCAGGACCGCGAGCTCGAGGCGCGGTGGCGCAGCGTTGATCTCGCAGACCACGACCTCGATGGCGTCTGCGCTCGTTCCGGAGATCATGCCCATGACGCGCATCTCTAGGGCTCCTGCATCAGCCGGCCCCGGGTGACGGGCGACGACGATGACGATGGGCAGCTCGCTGGTCTCGTGGCCGTGGGTGTGCGCGGCGACCTTGACCTCCGCCCGTTCCAGCTCGAAGCCCTGCAGCATCCCGGTCGATCTCATCGAGGGTGACCAGGTTCTCCGCCGACATCCAGCCCGACTCGGCAAGGGAGACCTCGAACTCGGCGATGAGCGCGGTACCGCCCGGCGCCACAGCGTCGCGAACGGTGGTCAGAGCGTGCACCCGACCCGGGCCGCGGGGAGGCAGCGCGTAGGTGCTGACCACGAGGTCGTAGCGGTCGTTGGTGCGCCAGCTGGTCAGGTCGGCCTTCTCGAAGCTGACGCTGAGGCCGCTGCGCTCGGCCGCGGCTCGGGCGCGCTCGATGGCGCCGCCGGCGATGTCCACGCCGTGGACCGTCCAGCCCTGCTGCGCCAGCCAGATGCTGTTCTGGCCGCTGCCGCAACCGAGGTCCAGCGCATCGCCAGGCTCGAGGTCGCGCGCCAGCTCGATGACGTCGCCATCGACCGGCGTCTCGGGCACGTCGCCGGCGTAGGCCGCCTCCCAGTCGGCCGCCTCCATCTCCTTTGGGTCGTGTTCGGTCATCCGGGCAGCATACGGGTCATCTACGACCGCGACACGGCCCGCGCCGGATCGCCTATGCTACCGGCGACTCCAACAGCCACGAGGTGTCCTCTCCCTGGTCGCCTGATGCCGCGGGTGACCGGCCTATGCCGTGGCTCGATCGCCTATGCCAGCGGTGACTCCAACGGCCACGCGGCGTCCTCTCCTTGGTCGCCTGATGCCGCGGAGGACTGGGATGACCGGTAGACGGCCGTTCCATGCCCGTTGTGACTCGAAGCGAACCAGCGGTGTGCTCCGGTTGGTCGCGGGAGCCGCCCTCTTGGTCCATGTAGTCGTGGGCGGCATAGCGAACCCGGGGCGGTGCCCACCGGGTCATGGGCATCGCGTCGATCGCCGCAGCGGGTGTGCAGTGTGCCGACTGGAAGGGGAGCGCCGACCCTGAGGGGGAACGCAACCGGGATCGCGGCCTAGAAGGAGGTGCGCAGGTCCGTGCGGCGGGTGGCGATGACGCTGGCCACTGGCAGCACTCGTTCCTCGTAGCCGTGGCGATGACGCGTGTTGCGGACCGCGGAGCGGTCGACGCGGAAGCCGGACAGGTGGCGCTCCATCTCCTCCTGCGAGACGAGGTGCTTCTCCGCCATCCAGCCCTCGCGCCGCAGCGAGACGTCGAAGTCGGTGAGCAGGATGGTGCCGCCCGGGGCCACGGCCGCAGCGGCCATCTCCAGCATGCGGCTGCGGCCCATACCCCGCGCCGGTAGCGCGAACGCGCAGAAGACGAGGTCGTAGCGTGAGACCGGCCGCCATGCGCTGATGTCGGCGACGTCGAGGACGATGGTGCGGTCGACGCCGAAGGCGGCCGCCAGGGCTCGAGCCTCGCTGATGGCGCTCGGGGACATGTCCACGGCGTTGACGATCCAGCCGTGTTGCGCCAGCCAGATGCTGTTCTGGCCTTCACCGCAACCCAGGTCGAGCGCCTTGCCCGGGGCCATCGCGGAGGCGATCTCGATGAGTCCCTCGTCGACGGGCGTGCGCGCCTTCTCAAGCGTGAACGCACCGTTCGCGGCAGCGTCAGACGCCCAGTCGGGGGTGGGCACGGTGGCGGGCATGGCCCAGTCCGAAGCGTGCGCAGGCACGCGCACATACTCAGTGGCCATCAGGCGATAGCGGTTCCCTCACGGCGTGGTCAGCGAGCGCGCACGGCACGCGCTCTCAGGCACGTCTGAAGGATACGCGACGGCCCCGCTCTGACGGTTGACCAAACGCACCACCCGTGGCCGTTTTCCGCCCACGACCGGGCGCTTTCGCCGTCGATGCGGTGCCGACTGGCCCTCCGGCTCGACCGAGATCGCCCGCTATGGTTGGGGCATGGAAGTGCTTCGTCTACACGGCGCCAACGACGTCCGTGTCCACCAGGAACCCGAGCCCGTCGTCGCCCCCGGTGAGGAGCTCGTGCGCATGACTGCCGTGGGGCTCTGCGGCTCCGACCTCCACTGGTACGAGGACGGCGGCATCGGCGAATCAGTCGTCGACGAACCGCTCGTGCTTGGCCACGAGATGGGCGGTGTCATCATGTCCGGCCCCCGCGAGGGCGAGCGGGTCATCGTCGAACCGGCCGATCCGTGTGGCCACTGCGAGGTCTGCCGAGCCGGCAACGGCAACCTCTGCCTCGATGTGAAGTTCTGCGGCCATGCCCCCATACACGGGGGCCTGCGCACCTACATGAACTGGCCGCAGCGCCTCTTGCTGCCCGCACCCGACAGCATCGAGGGCGACCACATCGCCCTGCTGGAGCCGCTGGGCGTCGCCCTGCACGGCATCGACCTCGGCCACTTCAAGGCCGGCATGAGTGCCGGCGTCTTCGGTACCGGTCCGATCGGTCTGTTCATCATCCGCGCCCTCAAGGCCATGGGCGCAGGGCGCGTCATCGCTACCGACGCCAGGGCGCATCGCGTCGAGGCCGCCCTCGCTTCCGGGGCCGACGAGGCCTATCTCACCGAGGTCGATGGCCAGCCCGAAGGCATCAGCGAGGTGGCCAAGGTCGACGTCGGCTTCGAGGCCGCCGGCGAGGATGCGGCTCTGGTGTCGGCCCTCATCACCGCCAAGCTCGGCGGTCGCGTGGTCGTGGTCGGCATCCCGCCGACCAACAGCCATGCCTTCCCGGCCAAGCTGGCCCGCGGCAAGGGCCTGACCCTGGCCTGGTCGCGGCGAATGAAGGCCACCCACATGCTGCGCGCCATCGAAATGGCCGACCACGGCGTCATCTCGCTCGAGGGCATGATCACCGCGACCTATCCGCTGGCCGATTCAGCGTTGGCCTTCGCCGACCTGGTCGCGCGCAACGGCCTGAAGATCGTCGTCAAGCCGACGGCGTAGCGCGTCTCCACCGCCGCCCGTAGCGCGTCTCCACCGCCGCCCGTAGCGCGTCTCTGTCGAGCTCCGCAAACGAGCAGCCGCCCGACACCTCCTCGATGTCGGGCGGCCTCTCTCGTGCTCGGCCGGTGTTGCCGGCGGACTAGTCTTCGTTGACCTCGATACGGACGCCTCGGTTCAGCAACCCGCCGTCGTGGGTGGAGCCGATCTCGATGCTCATACCTTCGGGTACCTCCACCGCGACCGTCCGGTTGCGGACCCATGGCGACGTCGCCTCGGGGCTGGGCTGCGCGGCGGGCGGGACCGCGGTGGGCACCGGTGGCGCCATCGCGGGCACCACCGCCGTCGGGACGCCGACGGGCTGGGTCACGGGGACCGGCTGTCCGGGCTGCCTGACTGGTCGTGCGACGGGGACAGGGACGGGCGGGCGGGGCGTCTGCACCGGCACGGGCACGCGCGGGCGTGGCGCGACGACCATGCGCGCGCAACTGCCGCACATGGGGTGCTCGCCGGCGGAGGGCAGGCCCAGCCGCGAGCGACGGCGCGTGCGTGGGCCCGACTGCGGAGGGCGGAAGCCACAGATGGCGACGTTGTCGTTGCCCTCGAGGTAGGCATGCTGCGTGGTGCCGCGGTGGTACCAGGGATCATCGAGCTCGTCGAAGCCGTTGCGGATGACGATGCCCCAGACGATCTCATCGGCGGGGAAGGTCTTTGCGGGCGGCGGCCTGAGTGCACTGGTGCTCGGCGGTGCGCTCGGCTGCTCCGGCTGGGGTGGCTGGTTGTGAGAGAAGAAGTTGAGTCGCATCCGGTTCGTGATAGTAGCGAAGTTCGCGCTCATCCTGCGCCTCTCTTGGTGAGCGGCTGTGCCGCCAGGATGGACCGCACGACCTGCACCGGGCAGGTACCGGACGTAAGTACTGGGTGGGAGAGCGATGACGAAGTTCACACCAGTACTATCGGTTCATTCGAACACTGAGGGTACCCCGATAGACCGCACTGGACTACCCCGTATCTTCGACTTGTAGGCATCCCGTCACCAGTACCAGTGGCGCAGGCCGGGTCGGTCGTGCGCTACGAGCTGACCGTGGCGATGGCCTTGCAGACCGGACCCAGGTTCCGCTCGGTCAGGCCGGCCACGTTGACGCGACCCTTGCCTACCACGTAGACGGCGAACTCATCGCGCAGCCTGGCCACGCGCTCCTCGCCCAGCGGCAGCAGCGAGAACATGCCGCGCTGGCGCATCAGCGCCTCGTGGTTGCCGGGCGCGCCGGCCGCTTGCAGGCCGGCCACGAACTTCCGGCGGTTGCCGTTGATGCGGCCGCGCATCAGGCCGACCTCTTCGATCCACTGCGCACGCAAGGCCTCGTCGCTGAGGACGGTGGCCACGATCTCGCCACCATGGGCCGGCGGATTGGAGTAGTTCGAGCGGATGACGCCCTTGGCGTGGGAGAGCAGGGTGGCCGTCTCGCGGGCGTCGGCACCGACGATGCTGAGGGCGCCGACCCGCTCGTCGTAGAGCGCGAAGTTCTTGCTGAAGCTACTGGCCACGAGCATCGTGCGCTCCCGCGCGAGCAGCTCCATCAGGCCGCGCGCATCCTCGTCCAGCCCGTCAGCGAAGCCCTGGTAGGCGAAGTCAAGCAGCGGCAGGGCTCCGGCCTCGGCCACCGTGTCGGCGATGCGTCCCCACTGCTCGGGCGTGGGGTCGATTCCGGTCGGGTTATGGCAGCAACCGTGAAGCACGACCACGTCCCCGGCCGGGACCGAGCGCAGCACGCTGACCATCGTCTCGATATCGAACTCTCCGTTGCTCCCGAGATACGGGTAGCTGCGGATGGGCAGGCCGGCCGCGTCGAAGACCTGCGGGTGGTTGGGCCAGGTGGGGGTCGATAGCCACACCGCGGCTCCGGGGCTGATGGAGGCGACCAGGTCACCCGCGACGCGCAGGGCGCCAGTGCCGCCCGGGGTATGCATGGTCTCGACGCGTCCGCTCGTGACAGCGGGATGATCGGCGCCGAAGACGAGGTCACGCACGGGCAGGTTGTAGGCGGGGTCACCCCCGATGGGCTTGTAGACCTTGGTGGTCTGAGCTGCGAGGATTCGTGCCTCGGCGTCGCGTACGGTGTCGAGCACGGGCGTGGTGCCGGACTCATCGACATAGACACCCGAGGCGAGCGACACCTTGTCGGGTCGGTCGTCTGCGCGGAAACGCTCCATCAGCCCCAGGATGGCGTCGGGTGCACGAGGCTCGAGATCAACGAACATAGCCATACCTGCATGGTAGCCCGGCTATCCTCCTACGCGTGGCATCCACACGACCGACCGACGTGATCGTGAGCCCCCGAGCGTGAGCGCAGCGCTCGTCGCGTTCCTCGTCTCGGTCGGCGCCGGAGGGTTCGGCTCGATGGTCGGCATCGGGGGAGGGCTCGTCATCGTGCCCGTGCTCAGCGTAGCCCTGGGCTATGACGTCAAGACCGCCATCGCCGCGAGCCTCATCGGGGTCATCGCCACGTCGCTTTCGGCCAGCCCGCGCTACATCAGGTCGGGTATCGCCGACCGACGCCTGGGCCTGCTGCTGCTGGTGGCGGCGGCACTCGGTGGCCTGGCCGGCGGGTTGACCGCCGGCTTCCTCGATGGCCGCGTGCTCTCGCTGCTGTTCGCCTTGTTGCTGGCCGGTGTCGCGCTGCGCATGCTCTGGCAGATCCGCCATCCGTCGATACCACCGCCCCCGAATGCTGATGGGGACGACCCTGGATTCGCATCCTCCTACATCGAGCCCACGAGCGGTGAGGAGATCTCGTACCGCGCACACCGCATCGTGCCGGGCACGCTCGTGTCCTTCGTGGCCGGCAACGTCAGTGGCCTGTTGGGCGTCGGCGGTGGCATCATCAACGTGCCCACCATGTCCGTGCTGATGCATGTGCCCATCCGCGTGGCGACCACCACCAGCACCTACATGCTGGCGGCCACGGCGGCAGCCAGCGCCACCGTCTATACCGTGGCCGGCCAGGTCGATCCGCTGCTCGCGGCCCCGGTGGCCCTGGGCGTCATCGTCGGCGCTCGCTTGGGCGCCCGGCTGGCCATGCGTCTCTCAGGGGACATGCTGCGCCTGGCCTTCGTGCTGGTGGCGGCCGTCTTCGCGGTGAGCATGTTCGTCGAGTTCCTCACGCTATGAGCACGCAGCAGGACGCCCACGGGATCGCCCCGCGCCGCTATACGAGTGCTGTTCTCACCGGTGGCGTGGTGGTAGCTGGGTTCTTCTTCGGCGTCGCTGTGCTGGCCGAGATCGCCGGCGTGGAGCCTGGCGAAGGCGAGATGACCGACCTGCGAGCGATAGGCGAGGGACTGCTCTCCTTGACCCCGTGGGCCTGGGCCACGATGGGTACGTACGCGGTGGTGCTCACGCCGGTGGCGGGCCTGGTGGTCACGGCCTGGGAGTACGCCACGGTTTCAGACCGGCGCACGGTCGCCCTGGCCATGGCCGTCCTGGCCATCCTGGCCATCAGTGCAGCCGTGGCCATCCTGCGCTAGGCAGCCCGCACCCGGAGGCCGCGTGCTGTGCGTGACAGCGCCCCGTCCCCGGCCAGATGTCGGCCCCGGGTCCGTTAGGCCACAAGGAGGACACCGTCCCAGCCGATGAGCGCCATCTCTCTCGCGTCGCCATGCCCGGCCACCCTTGGGATATGCCCGGCCACCCTCAGGATGTGGAGCAGGTCGGCGCGGTGGTGAGCTCGAACCCAGCGTGCTTCTGGCCAACGGCTCCCCAGCCGTCATCTGTCCTGCAGATCGTGGCGTGGGCAGGGCTACCGGTCGTGGAACCGACATGGGCGCCACCGCGCACGTGGTGCTGCCGCACGTCGACCGGGCGCCACCGCCGCACGTGGTGCCGCCGCACGTCGACCGGGCGCCACCGCCGCACGTGGTGCGTAGGCCCGATCGACTATGGGGCGCGGCGGTCGACGAAGCGGCAGCGCGGGGCGATGGGGCAGGTGTCGCACTCAGGCAGACGCGCATGGCACTTCTGGCGACCATGCGTGATGAGCCCCACGTGGAGCTGGTAGCACTGCTCGGGCGCCAGCAGCGCGAGGTAGCGATCATGCGCCTCCTCGGCGGTGACCCTGGACGGCATCAAGCCGATGCGCTTGGAGACGCGGTCGACGTGACGGTCGACCGGCATCAGCGGCATCCCGAACGACATCATGAGCACCACTGAGGCCGTCTTGACGCCCACGCCGTCGATGCTCGTGAGCCAGTCGCGGGCCACCAACGGCTCCATCTCCCCGAGGAACTCGAGCGAGTGGTCACCACGCACATCTCGGATGCGGGCCAGCGAGGCCCCGATGCGCGGCGCCTTCTGATTGGCCAGACCGCCCGGCCGGATGACGTCGACGAGCTCGTCGATCGGTGCCATCTCGACGAGCAACCAGTCGGGCGACGGCAGCTGGGCCCAGCCCGTGCCTCCCCAGCCGGGCCGGTTGTCGGAGGGCGGGGTCGGCGCCCCAGGGGCAGGGCCGCGGGGGTAGGCCCGTCGAAGCGCGTCGAAGGCCTTCTCGGCGTTGATGTCGGCCGAATTCTGCGAGAGGATCGTGAGCACCAGCTCCGAGGTGGGGTCGAGTACGCGCTTCCACTCGGGCACGCCGTACAGCGACTGCACGCTCTCGAGCACGTACTCGACAAGACCGGGCCGGGACTGCTTGAGCCGCTTGGCCCAGGGCTTGACGGGGTCGGCCTTGCCCCGCTTGGTGGCCTTCCGCGGTCTTGTCACCTGCCAAGGCCTCCAGCCAGCTCCACCATGGCCGCGGCACGCCCAGCGGCACGGGCGATGGGTGCGGTCCCGGCGGCCGCGACCTCAGCGAGGTTCATGGGCTGCTCGATGACCGGCATGGTGACCACGCCGAGGCTCTGCATGAACTCCCAACCCTCGGGCGTCACGCCGCCACCGAAGCAGATGCTCGGCGCGCCGGCAGCACGAGCGCGTTCAGCCACGCCCATGGCGGTCTTGCCGTAGGCCGTCTGGCCGTCGACCTTGCCCTCGCCGGTGAGCACCAGGTCGACCGACTCGACCGCGGTATCGAACCCGGTCAACTCCATGACCACGTCGACACCGGGCCGCACCTCGAAGGAGGCGAAGCGATCGGCGATGGCCAGCAGCCCGAAGATGGCCCCGCCGGCGGCACCGGTGCCGGCCTCGTAGCGCAGCGGCCGACCGATCGTGCCCTCGATGACGTCGGCATAGCGGCGCAGGTTGCGATCGAGCTCGGCTACCTGGTCTGGCGAGGCCCCCTTCTGCGGACCGTAGGTGGCCGCCGCACCCCGTTCCCCGAGCAGGGGGTTGGTCACATCCGAGGCCACCGTGAGGTGCACCTCCGCGAGCACTTCGGAGAGACCCTCGAGGTCCATGCTGGCCAATCCGCCGAGCGCGCCGCCGCCGGGCCCCAGGTCGGCACCGCCGGCTCCACGAAAGCGGGCACCGAGGGCCTCGAGCATGCCTGCTCCGCCGTCGGTGGTGGCGCTGCCGCCGAAGCCGATGACGATGTCGCGGCAGCCAAGACCGATGGCCGTAGCCAGGATCTGACCAGTGCCGAAAGTGGTGGCGGCCATCGGGTCCCGCTCGATCACCGGCACGCACGACAGCCCCGAGGCCGAGGCCATCTCGACTACGGCTCGATCACCGTCGCGAAGGAAGCTCGCCGTCAGCGTGCGCATGAGCGGGTCCTTGGCGGCTACCGGGAGGCGATCCCAGCCACCGCTGGCCTCGACCGCGTCGAGCGTGCCCTCGCCACCGTCGGCCATGGGTGTGAGCACGACCGCATCGTGGGCACGCACCGCCGACCAGCCGGCGGCCAGGGCATCAGCGACGACCACCGACGAGAACGTGCCCTTGAACGAGTCGGGCGCGACGAGCACGCGCAGCGGGCGAGCGGTCACCCGGCGGGAGTCTCAGGCAGGCCGCGTCTGCGCCGGTACTCGGGGATCCGTGACATCGGCGGTCGCTCGACGTCAGCCAGGTCGAAGACATCCAGCGAGAGCTTGTGGGCTGACGAGCGTGGCAGCTTCATGGACGAGCCCATCTCGCTCATGAGCTTGGTCTGGCCGCGCTCCTCGAGCCGCTTCATGACCGCCTGCATGATCACGAAGGCCATCTTGGAGAGACCTTCGAGATCCTGGTTGCGGTGATGACGGATCTCGAGATCGACCTGGCCCAGGCCCGCGATGCCGAGCTTGTGCGAGAGATCGATGAGGTGTCCGATCTCCACCGCGTAGCCGGTGAAGAAGGGGATGTCCTGGAGGATCTCACGCCGGCCCGCATACTCGCCCGAGAGCGGTTGGATGTAGCCCGACAGCTCGGGGAAGAAGAGGTTGATGAGCGGGCGTGCCACCAGCTCGGTGACCCGGCCGCCGCCGCCGGAGGTGAGCACGCCACTCTGCACGATGGGTCGCTGGTAGTAGGCCTTGACGTAGCCAAGGCGCGGCTCGGTGAGCAGCGGTCCCAGCGTGCCGTAGAGGAAGCGCGGGTCCCAGTCGCGGACGTCGGTGTCACACCAGGCCACGAGGTCGCCGCCGGTCTCGTAGAGGCTCTTCCAGAGCGCTTCGCCCTTGCCCTCGTACGCGCCGTACTTGGGCAGCACCTGCTGGTGGATGACCACGCGGGCGCCCTCGTCCTCGGCGATCTTGCGGGTCTCGTCGTCGGAGTCCGAGTCGATGACCAGCAGCTCATCGATGAGCGGCACGACCTTCATCAGCTCGCGCCGGGCGGCGCGCACGATGGGCCCGATGGTCTCGGCCTCGTTGAGCGTGGGCAGCACCGCGGAGATGGTCAGGCCCCGCTTCTCCTTGAGCTCGACAAGGCGCTTGAGATCGGAGAACTCGGTGTAGTCGAAGGAGGATTCGCCGAACCAGCGATCGACCTTGGCGGGCAGGCTGCGCAGCGTGGCCGCGGCCTGCTCGGCAGCTTCGAGCGAATCGTCTTCCCGAGCGCGCTCGGCGAACGTGGCGCGGGTAGGCACGTCGCGTGTCTTGACGACGATGACGGTGGGCTTGGCTTCCTGGGCCACATGCTCGACGAGCTGACCGAAGAGCGGCGCGCCGGGGGACTCGATAGCCATGGCCGTGGCGCCCATGACCACGAGCTGGGCGTCGTCGGCCTCAGCCAGGATGGCCTCGATGACGTTCTCGCCCTCGATGACGTGGGCGGCCGAGGCGTCACCGGTGTGGCGCTCCACGAAGAGGCCGAGGTTGCGCTCAGCCTTGGCCCGGATGGCCGGGTCGAGGCCAGGGCTCACGACGTGAAGCACGTCGAGGTCGGCCCCGAAAGCGCCCGACAGCGCGGACGCGTACTGCAGAGCCAACTCGGCATGTGGGCCACCGCGGACGGGGGCCACGATGCGGCTGACCTGGCCGATGCCGCGCTGTTTCACGACCGCGATGTCGCAAGGGCGCTCGCGGATGACCTCGTCGATGGTCGGGCTGAAGACGGGCTGGAAGTCGTCGACCTCGGCCACGCTGCGGCGAGCCCGCTCGGGACCACCCCAGCCGAAGAGGATGAGGTCAGCCTCTTCCTCGGCGGCCAGCTCGACGATGCCCTCGTCGGCTCGCCGGCCGATGCGCACCACGGTACGCAGCTCGATCTCCTCGGGTACGAACTCGAGCACCCGTTGCAGCAGGCGCCGGGCCTGGCGGGCACGCGTGGCCCCGTCGGAGAGCTGAACGCCCTCGGGCACCTCCACGATAGAAAGGGCGGTGATGGTGCCGCCCTCCTGGAGCAGCGCGGCGCCGATGCGCACGAGGTCCGCCGCGGTGCGCGGGTTGGCGAGGGGGATGACGATGGACTTCGGGAGGATGCCGGAGCTCATGCTTTCGTCCTCTTGGTCGCCGCTCGCCCGGCCGGCTTCCTGGTGGTCGCGCGCCGCTTGGCCTTGCCTGTCTTGAGACCCTCACCGGACTCCCATCGTTCGACGAAGCTCGGCTTGGCCTGTTCGTAGGCTCGTGCCTGGCGCTCGACCAGCGACTCGGCCTGCTGCGCGGTCATTTCGCGAGCCTCGATGACGAGGCTGGCCACACGTCCGAAGTAGATGGGCACCAGCGCGGCGATCATGCGATCCATGTCCATGGTCGAGCCACGAGCAGTCAGGGCGAGGTCGTAGATGATGCGCGCCCAGAGGTCGTCGGAGAAGTGGAAGTCGATATCCTCGACGGCGGTCGGCGTATCAGCGCGGGTGACCTCGTCGAGGGCTGCGGCAGCTTCGTTAGCCAGGCTATCGAGTGCCGTCATGCGAGCGGTCGCGACCAGCTGCGCCCAGGCCTCTCCGAGTGCGGCACGGCCGGTGGCGAAGGCATCCAGCAATCGCGTCACGTCGACCTCCAGCGCCGGCGGGTCGCCGTAGCGCTCGAAACCATAGGTCGGTACGGCGTGTGAACCGTGGACGCCGAGCCAGTGATCGGCCTCCGCGACGGTCAGGCGCAGCATCGTGGACATGACCTGGCTGAACATGGGGCCGAGGTCGGCGCCGGGGTCCTTGGGGTCGTGGATCTTGGCGCCGAGACGAGTCTGACTGACGGCGAAGCCACCGGTGATGGCCTTGGTCGTCATCCAGATATCGATGCCGAACTTGGAGATATCAGGTGTCCAGTCGTCCTGCTCGAGGTAGTACTTGACGAGATCACCGCTGATCCCGAAGTCGCCGCCGATGGGCTGGCGGATGCGCAGGCCGTAGAGCGCTCGGGTGAGGGGATAGGTGACCGTGTTGGTGATGGTGCCGTCGTACTTGTAGCGCTGGTAGAGCGGCGTCACGTAGTCGAAGCCACCCTTGAGGATGGGCCCGGCCAGCAGCTCGATCCACTCGGGCACGATGGAGCGCAGGTCCGAGTCGACCACCACCAGGGCCTCGACCCCAAGCTGGTCGGCGATCTGGAAGATGGTGCGCAGTGCCGCGCCCTTGCCGCCCACGCCGTCCACCTCCGGGTACGTCAGCGAGAGACGCTGCAGGCGGTTGCGCGGCCGGATGAGCAGGATGCGCTCGACGTAGTCCGGCGGTTGGGTCTCGATGACGACGCGTCCGGTGCCGTCGGGCGAACCGGCATCGGCGTTGACGAGGACCGGTTTGCTGTCGGGGAAGTACTGCACCAGGCCGGCCTGTGCCGCCCGCGTGACGTGACCGATGGTGGCGGCGTTCCGGAAGCTGGGGATACCGACCATGATGTCGGCTGGGCCTAGCCGCTTGACCTCTTCGGCAAGGGCCTCGGGGAGGGCTCGATCTGGCATGGCCTGAGACTAGCCCAAGCAAGGCCCCGGGGTGCTGGGCTGGCGCCGGGCATCACCGCCTATCGACGGTTGTGGAGTCGCTCCACGATGCGCCACGCGATGGTGTCGTCGTTGGGGTGATAGCGACTGTTGGCGCCCTTGAGCATGCCTCCCCGCAGGCCCATCGACTTCCATGACGCGATCCACGTGGCGATTGGCGGTCGCACGTGGCTGGAGACGCGCAGTAGCCGGCTCGGGGCGATGACGCTCTCGAGCAGGCGCTTTCGCTCCAGCAGCGGCACATCGAGCAGGCTGGTGCCGTCGAGGCGCAGCAGATCGACGGCCACGAAGCCGTCCACGGGTTCCATCTCGGCGGCCTCGTCCCCGGTGGCGCCTCGCGCCCGCACGTCGAAATCGAGGTTGCTGCGCACGAACATCTCGGTGGGCCGGCTGCGCACCTCGGGGATGACCGCCGCGCCGACACCGTCGAGTCCGACCTCGCGGGTGATGATGCCGTCGACGATGGCGTCGAGCGCGAGGACGCCGCGGCCGATGGTCTCGCTCAGCTCCGGCAGCGCATCGGCAAGGTCGGCTCCGAGCGCCTCGACGAGCGCGACCACGGCCGGTGGATCGGCCTCGGGCCTGACCGTGACGTGGGCCAGGGCGCGGGTGCCGCTCCAGAGCGGCTCGACGATGGGGTCGGTGACGTCGAAGCTGCGCCGACCCCGATAGGCCCGCATCGGCGCCCAGTCGCGAGGATCGTCCGGCACGGGCAGATGGTCGCGGTCAGCCATGACCCCTGTGGTCGGCCTTGCCCTTCTGCAACAGCGCCCAGGCCGAGCCGATCATCTCCTTGAGCGAGCCGCGCTGAGGTCGCCAGCCAAGCAGCTCGTCGGCCCGGTCGTTGGACGCGATGAGCGCGGGCGGGTCGCCCCTTCGGCGCGGGCCGTAGCTGTGCGGGATCTCGACCCCGACCACGGCGTTGGCGGCGTCGAGCACCTGCTTGACCGAGAAGCCGCTGCCCGAGCCGAGGTTGGCGATCTCCTGGCCCGGTTCCATCTCGCCGGTGAGGGCCAGCGCGGCGATGTGCGCATCGGCCAGGTCCAGCACATGGATGTAGTCGCGGATGGCCGTGCCGTCGGCGGTGGGGTAGTCGTTCCCGAAGATGGTCAGCGGTGGACCTCCCTGCGCCGCCATGAGCATGTTCGGGACGAGGTGCGTCTCAGGGTGGTGCCGTTCCCCGTAGCGCTCGCTCGCGCCGGCCACGTTGAAGTACCGCAGCGAGACCGAGCGAAGGCCGTAGGCCGAGTACCAGCCCATGGCGCTCTCGAAGGCCAGCTTCGACGCGCCATAGGGGTTGACCGGTCGGGTCGGGGCGTTCTCGCGGATAGGCACCCGCTCCGGCTCGCCGTAGACGGCTGCGGTGCAGCTGAAGACGATGCGGTCGACCCCGGCCTCGCGCAGCGGCATCGAGGAGGGCGATGCCGCCGACCACGTTCTCGGTGAAGTAGAGCCCGGGGTCCTCCATCGACTGGCCCACCAGCGAGCGTGCCGCGCAGTGCAGCACTGCGTCGATGTGGTGCTCCTTGAGCAGCGCCACCACGGCGTCCTTGTCGCGTACGGAATGGACCGCGAGCTCGGCCCCGGGGGCGACGGCCTCGCGGTGGCCGGTCACGAGCGTATCGAGGACGACGACATCGTGGCCGGAGAGGATGAGCTGTTCCACGGTGATGGCGCCGATGTATCCGGCACCACCGGTGACGAGGACGCGCATCAGCGGCCCAGCAGACGGTCGAAGAGGGACTTGCGCACGGTTGGCTCCTTCGTGATGGGTATCGGTCTCGGACCGGGGACTCGGGGTCATCGTGCGGACTCGGGCTCGGTGTCGTGTTGGCTGGCGGTGTCGGCGCAGGGGCGTCGTGACGGGGGCGTCGCCGGTCACCACCGGTCGCATCTCCCGCGGGCCCGGGCCGGCCGCCGCCTCTGGCCGCTCGACGGCCTCGCCTCGCGTCGCCAGGATCTCCGAGAGACGCGCCTCCATGCGCCGGGCCATGTCGTTCTCGGGGTCGATCTCGAGGGCGCTGGCGAGCCAGTCGATGGGCCTCCTGGTCGTCGCCGTCAGCCAGCGCGCAGCGCGCCAGCCCGACCACGGCGATGGCGTTGCCGGGATCCAGCTCGACCACCCGCTCGTAGATGTCCCTGGCCCTGACGACCTGGTCGACCTGCAGGTATCGGTCGGCCTCGAGGATCTGCTCGATCACGTTGCCGAGCCTACCTGATGGAGGGACGGACAGCCCCGCTCTGGCCGCGCTGCCGTAGCTCGTCGAGGATGAGGCTGGCGCGAGTGAGCAGGGTCAGGCGCGTGTTGAGGGCAGGGTCCTCGACGACATCGGCGAGGAGACGGTCGAGGATGGCGCCGATGACGCGGGCCCTCGGGTACGCCCAGGGTCTCGCGCAGGTCTCGGCCGTCGATGGCCAGATCGGGCAGCTTCAGCGGGGAGGCAGCGCTCCGTTGCTCCGCGATGCGCTGTGCCAGCCGGGCCTCGAGCTCGGGGTCGGTGGCCGCCGGCACCGGCGCGCGCGCTGCGTACGGCCAGCAGGTCATCGAGTAGCTCGGATGGCACACGGCCCATGTAGCGGCGCACGTCGGCATCGCTCCAGCCCGACGTGAACGGCTCCGGAGCGGCGGCGATGAGTCGGCACACCGCGTCGCGATCGCGGCCGGACAGGCGCATGCGCAGGAGGATGTCGCGCGACGTCCGCTGGTTGGCACTCGCCCAACAGGGCGGCCAGGGCCAGGCGCTCATGGCCGGGCATGGCCATGGCGACCGCGTCGAGCGTGGCCAGGGTCCGCTCGAGTACCGGGCCGGGTAGTGCCGCCAGCTCCGGCAAGGTGGTGCCCAGGATGCCCGTCTCGCCCATCAGCCGGATGGCTCTGGAGGGCATCTCGGAGCCGAGCATGCGCCGCACCTCGCCCCCGACCCGTTCTTCGGAGACCCACTCGATATCGGCAGCATGGGCGAGCATCGCGCTCCTGGTCATGGGCTCGATGACGAAGTCGAGGCGGGCCGCGATACGCACCGCCCGCAGCAGCCGCAGGGCGTCCTCCTCGAAGCGAAGGTTGGGGTCGCCCACGGCGCGGACGAGCCGTGCTTCGAGGTCGCCCTGACCGTCGGCGGGGTCGACCAGGCGGGCGCTGGCCTCCGGCGCCGCGACGGCCCCAGGCGATGGCGTTGATGGTCAGGTCGCGACGGGCGAGATCCTCGAAGATGTCCTGGCTGAACGTGACGCTGTCGGGTCGACGGTGGTCGGCGTAGCGATGGTCGCGACGGAACGTGGTGATCTCCAGTCCCGCGCCAGGACGGTGCCGAAGCGGTTCTGGTAGCTGCTGCCGGGGAAGATGCGCAGGAGCATCTCGGGTCGAGCGTCGGTGGCGATGTCCCAGTCGCTCACCGGCCGGCCCAGCAGCGCATCGCGCACGCCACCGCCGACGAGGTAGCCGCCGTGGCCGGCCGACCATAGCGAGTCCAGCACGCCGAGCACCTCGGGGTCGACCGGGAAGGGAGGCCCTTCGCTGGACTCGGCCGGGCGCTGCTGCTCGATGGTGCAGCCGCTCAGCGGTTGAGCGTGAGGTAGTCCCGCCAGGCCTCGTTACGGGGGTCGGACAGGTACGACGAGTACATCGAGTAGGTGTCGCACTTGGGCTCGAAGGGGGGCCTGCGCAGCCGCATGCCGGCCTCCTCAGGCAGCCGCCCACCCTTGCGGTGGTTGCAGGAGCTGCAGGCGGCTACGAGGTTGTCCCAGCTGTGGCTGCCGCCGCGATGCCGCGGCAGGACGTGGTCCAGCGTCAGCTTGGGGGAGCGCTGGCCGCAGTACACGCAGGAGTGGCCATCGCGGGCGAAGACCTCACGGCGAGACAGGCGCACCCGCGGGCGCGGTCGCTTGATGCGGTACTGCAGCTTGATGACCGAGGGCGCGCGCAGCACCTTCGTCGGCGTCCGTACCTCGGTGTGGTCGAACTCGATGACCTCGGCCTTCGCGCCGAAGACGAGCCGAAACGCCCTGCGAAGGTCGCAGACGTTGAGCGGCTCGTAGTCGGCGTTCAGAAGAAGGACGACGCTATCCAACGCTCACCTCGACTCGCGCGGTTGGCACGCTGCTGCTGCATCGTAACGCACGGCACCCGATGCCCTACCGGCGGACTCCCGCAGGCAGTACCAAATCTCTATTCAGGTCCATGGCGGTGGCGCGAACCAGACCACACCGGACGGCCCGTCATCGCCCAAATCGTGGGACAACCGGGTGATGGCGACAGGACCGTCGGCGTCGATATCGTTCGCGTTGTCATCGAACCGAGCGCAGGAAGTCATCGCAGAGGAGGGAAGAGACCAATGAACGCCTACTGCCCCGACTGTGAGACCGAGCTCGACCAGGCTACCGGTATCTGCCCCGCTTGCCGCTGGGACCCGATCGATCGCCCGCACGTCGGCGGTCTCCCAGTTCCAGGAGCCGGAGCTGTCACTGACCGAGCGCTATCGTGGCACCGAGTTCGACATCGCGACGCAGCAGCTGTCCATGCACGAGAGCTCAGGCTTCTCGCGCGGACGTGCCTTCGTCCTCGTCGCCCTGGTCTTCGGCGTGGCTCTCTACGGCGTCGTCATCAGCGCCATGGGGCTGTTCTAGACCCCATCACGACCGGCCGCCCCCCTTCGCGGCTGATGGCAGGGTCGCCGGTCTTGACACCACCCGACCCACGCCTCCGACACGTGCGCGCGACGCCCGACGGCCGGCAGGTTTCGACCTCCCGGCCGTTGGTCATGTCCCGGGAGCGGTGATGCGAAGTGCGCGCCCGGGGCTGCTCGAGCAGCGCCTGCCTCCCGTTAGCGCAGTGTGTCCGGGGCTGTGACGCGACCGCGCGCCAGCAGCGTGCCGATACCCTCGGAGCCAAGCGGCTTCGAGTACAGGTAGCCCTGCGCCATGTCGCAGCCGATGACGGCCAGGCGGCGAGCCTGCTCCCGCGTCTCGACGCCCTTGCCGATGGTGGCCAGACCACGAGTCCGGCACAGCGCCAGCAGGCTCTCGGCGAAGGCGACGTCGTCGTCGGCCCCCGCCGCCATGCTCGCGAAGGACGGGTGCAGCTTCACGATGGTGAGCGGCATCTCGCGGACGTCGTCGAGCGAGGATCCCTGACCGAAGTCCTCGAGCGCGAGGCCGACGCCGACGTCGGCGAGCGCCATGATGGCCTCGGGGTACTCACTGCAGCCACTGGCCAGCTCCAGCGTCAGCGACACCGGGTCGAGGTCGGAGCGCTGCAGCACCGTCTGGACGTGACCCAGCAGCCCTGGGTCGGTGAGCTGACGCGGGGAGATGTTGACGTTGACCTTGAGCGCCTGCATGCGTGCGAAGCCGAGGTGCCAGGTGCGCAGCTGGCGCGTGGCAGCGTCGAGTACCCGTTCACCGATGGGCACGATCAGCCCGGTCTCTTCGGCCAGTGGCAGGTACTCGGCTGGGGCGATGGTGCCCATCAGCGGATGGCGCCAGCGCAGGAGTGCCTCGACCGCAGCGATGGAACCCGAGCCCAGGTCGATGATGGGCTGGTACTCGAGTCCGAACTCGTTGCGTTCGACGGCTCGCTCGAGCTCCTCGGCAAGATCGATCGGTGGACGTTTCGTCCGCTGGCGTTCCGGCATGTCTGGCAACGTAGCAGGTCCGCTGGGCACGATGCCCTCCTACGGTGGTGCCCCCCCAGCACCGGGACCATCAGTACCACACCCCCCTCATGGACAGGCGCACCGACCGTCGACCGCATCGTCGCGCTCCGACGGGGTCCCGACGGGCCGCGTGCGATAATCGCTGCACTGTCGTGGCAACCAACCGCTTCCGTGCGGGCGACGAACCCCGCAGTCGAACCGCTGGTAAGCGCCACGATGACCCAAGTCCGATCGAGGCTTACGTGAACGTCGAGACGTCCACCTGGGCGACCAAGAAGGGTCTGGCCCAGATGCTCAAGGGCGGCGTCATCATGGATGTCGTCACCCCCGACCAGGCGCGCATCGCCGAGGAGGCAGGCGCAGTCGCGGTCATGGCGCTGGAGCGCGTCCCCGCCGATATCCGTGCCACTGGAGGCGTGGCACGCATGAGCGACCCGTCGCTCGTCAGCGGGATCATGGAGGCGGTGACCATCCCGGTCATGGCCAAGGCGCGCATCGGCCACTTCGTCGAGGCGCAGGTGCTCGAGGCGCTCGGCGTCGACTACATCGACGAGTCCGAGGTGCTCACGCCGGCCGACGAGGACAACCACATCGACAAGCACCAGTTCAAGGTGCCCTTCGTGTGTGGTGCCCGCGACCTCGGTGAGGCGCTGCGGCGCATCAGCGAGGGTGCCGCGATGATGCGCACCAAGGGCGAGGCCGGCACCGGCGACATCGTCGAGGCCGTGCGCCACATCCGCGCGGTCAATGCCGGCATCCGCAAGCTCAGCGAGCATGCGCGAGGATGAGCTCTTCATGGCCGCCAAGGAGCTGGGCGCGCCCTACGACCTGGTCAGGGACGTGGCCGCTGCCGGCCGCCTGCCAGTCGTCAACTTCGTGGCCGGCGGCATCGCCACCCCGTCTGATGCGGCCCTGGCCATGCAGCTCGGCGCTGAGGGCGTGTTCGTGGGTTCGGGCATCTTCAAGTCCGAAGACCCCGCCACCACCGCCAACGCCATCGTGCAGGCCACCACGCACTTCGACGACCCCAAGATCATCGCCGAGGTCTCCCGCGGCCTGGGTGCGCCGATGCGCGGCATGCACGTCGCCTCCGTTCCCGAGGAGGAGCGTCTCGCGGTCCGCGGCTGGTAGGCCGACCATCGCCGCGACAGTGCAGAGGACGATCGTGAAGATCGGTGTCCTCAAGGTCCAGGGAGCCTTCGCCGAGCACGAGGCCATGCTTCGTGCCATCGGCGCGGAGGCCGTCCCGGTGCGCCTGCCGGAGCACCTCGACGGCCTCGCCGGTCTCATCCTGCCCGGCGGTGAATCGACCACCATGCGCAAGCTCATCGACCGCTGGGGCCTGCGCGGCCCATCCTCGACCTGGCTGAGCGCGGCGCGCCCATCCTGGGCACCTGCGCAGGCATGATCCTGCTGGCCAGCGACATCGTGGACGGCGACGAGCCGGTCCTGCCCGCTGCTCGACGTGTCGGTCAAGCGCAACGCCTTCGGCCGGCAGCTCGACTCGTTCGAGGCCGACATCGAGGTGCCCGTCCTGGGCGACACGCCGGTGCACGGGGTGTTCATCCGGGCCCCCCTCGTCGAGCGGGTCGGTGACGAGGTCGACGTGCTGGCGCGGCTCGAAGACGGTAGCGTTGTGGCTGTGCGACAGCGCAATGTCATGGCCACGGCGTTCCACCCCGAGCTCGCCGGAGAGATGCGCTTCCACCGCCTGCTGACGACCATGGCCGGCGCCTACGAGGAACCGGCCGAGGGCAGCGGACGACGGCCCCATCCCACGCGCAGGGGGCAGGAGGCCACACGATGACCCACCGACGCAGCACGAGGCGGGGGCGCTGATGCCAGCGACGACTCGCTCGGGCCGCGTCCGCGCCGCCCGTCTGACCGATCTGGCCGCGGTCGGAGAGCTGTCGCGCCTGGCTCACCCCACCATCGAGATCCTGGTGGCGATGACGCCGGCGGGGACCGCGGCAGCAGGACCTCTGGCCAGGCCATCCGCTCGCTGGGCCTGCCGGTGACCGCCAGCCACGTCTCGGTCTTCAGCCTCTTCCGCATGCCCCTCGGGGCGTTCCGACCCAACGACCAGATGTACGTCTACGACGAGGGTGGGCGGCTCTCCGGGCTGGCACGTGTCGAGCGCGACACCAATCGCGACGAGTGGACCATCGTCGAGCTCGACGCGGTCGACCAGGAGACCGCCGGCGACATCCGCTATCGCCTGGTCCAGCACCTCATGCGCGACGGCTCTCGCCGCGGGGCCACGCGCTTCCACGTCGCCTGCGCCGATGCGGACGACAACGTCGAGCTGTTCAGGCAAGCCGGCTTCGCTCGCTACGGCGAGGAGACCATCCTCTTCCGCGATCCGCGCCAGCGCTTCCCGTCGCTGCGCGATGGCGATGCCCAGGAGCATCGTATCCGGCCGTGACCCACCAGGACTCGGTCGACCTGGCTCGCCTCTACAAGCGCGTCACACCGGCACCGGTGGCCCGCCTCGAGGGCTACCGACTGCCCGACTGGGAGCACCTGCCGGGTCGCTCCAGCGTGCCGCGCACCTCGCTGACGCCTCTGCTGCGGTTCGCCGACGTGGAGGCCTACGTGCAGGAGGCTGCTGACGGTCACGGTCTGTCGGCCATGCTGCAGGTCGGCGTGGCCAAGGAGCAGCAACCGCACTACGTGCGCGTCCTGGCTCTGCCCGAGCACGACACCAGCGCCATCATCCGCTATGGGCTCGGGCTCATCGGCCAGCGCAGCGGGGCCAGCCAGCGCTCGGCCAACCCGAGCCATCAGCACGGCGTCATGGCCTGCGTGCGCACCTACGAATCACCCATCGACCACCGACTCGAAGAGCAGGGCATGGAGGCCATCGCCACGGTCTCCCTGCTCGTCAAGGAGGCACTGGTGCGGGTCGCCGAACCCACGCTCGTGCCGGCCGTCTGATGACCACCCCGCCATCGGAGGAACCCATGTCCGCGAGCATCCCGCCCCAGGCCGTCGAAGCTGGCTCCGAGTCGAGGCCGGCCGAGCCTCTCACCGGCGAGACCGGAGGCCACCACGGACGACCTCGACGCGCTGCTCGACGCCCTGCCGCCCGGAGATCGGTGGGCGCATGCGTGCCCTCGAGGGGGTCAGCTCCGTCATCGAGGTGGTCATGGACCTGGGCCGCAAGCCGGAGGCCCGTTTCGGCGGCGGTGGCGAGGAGGTCCTCTCGGAGCGCGAGATCGGCACCGAGGACATCCAGTACGTGGTCGACCACGTGGGTTCCTTCGGTGAGGACAACCGCGCCGGCATCGAGCGTACGTTGCATCGCATCAGCGCCATCCGCAATCGCAACGGCAAGGTCGTGGGCCTGACCTGCCGGGTCGGACGCGCTGTCTTCGGCACCATCGAGATCGTGGACGACCTCGTGGAATCGGGCCAGTCCATCCTCATCATGGGCCGCCCCGGCATCGGCAAGACGACGATGCTGCGCGAGGCCGCGCGCGTGCTGGCGGATGACCTGGACAAGCGCGTCGTCATCGTCGATACCTCCAACGAGATCGCCGGCGACGGCGACATCCCCCACCCGGGCATCGGCCGCGCCCGGCGCATGCAGGTGCGTACACCCGACCTGCAGCACGCGGTCATGATCGAGGCTGTCGAGAACCACATGCCCGAGGTCATCGTCATCGACGAGATCGGCACGGAGCTCGAGGCGCTGGCCGCGCGCACCATCGCCGAGCGTGGCGTGCAGCTGATCGGCACCGCCCACGGCAACAACCTCGACAACCTGATGATGAATCCGACCCTGTCCGACCTCATCGGCGGCATCCAGACGGTCACGCTCGGCGACGACGAGGCACGGCGGCGACGGACGCAGAAGTCGGTGCTGGAGCGCAAGGCCCCGCCGACATTCGACGTCATCGTGGAGATCCAGGATCGCGATCGCGTTTCCGTCCACGCCGACGTGGCCGAGACCATCGACGCCATGCTGCGGGGTGACGTGCTCGCGCCTGAGCTGCGTTGGCGCGACGAGGCCGGGGTGCATCGCTCCCAGGCCCGCACCCGCCCGGGACCCCGTTCGCGCATCCCCGGTGAGCGCTTTGGCGGCCTCGTCGGCGGCGGCCCCGCCAGCTTCGGCACCGAAGCGACGCTGCATGACGATCGCCGCAGCGGCAGTGCCCAGGATGTGAGCCGGGCCGGGGGCGTACCACGAGGGCGGACCCGCCGACGCAGCACCGAGGGCTGGCCCGGCGACGAGTCGCGTCGTGCCGGTGGAGCCGCCGTCTTCCGCGCCGGGGCCATCGCCGATCGTGGGCCCATGGAGCGAGGCGCGACCACCGTGGTGCCGGAGCCACGCGCCCGCGATTCCCGCGAGTACGAGCGCCAGGCCGAGTGGCGCGCCTCTGCCAACCGGGCCATGACCGAGCTGTTGACCGACCAGGTCGAGGCCGAGGATGCCGAGGCTATCGGCGGGACAGCCGCCCTCGGGAGTGCGCCCTTGGCCGTCGACGCCGAGTCCGTGGCCAGCGGTGGCCTGCCACCGCGGACCGAGAGCCCGATCCGGCCGGCGGGCGACCGACGAGGAAGAGTCGCTCATCCGTCTCTCGGACCTGAACGGCGGGGGCGTCCCGCTCGAGCCCATGAACGTGCTCGGCTTCGGGGTCAGCCGCAAGCGGCTCGAGCAGGCCATCAAGGACCTGCAGCTGCCGGTGGTGGTGGTGCGCGAGCCCGACGAGGCGGACGTCGTCATCACGCTACGCAGCAGCTACAAGCAGCGGTCGCCGCTCATCCGCGAGGCCGAGGCACGGGGCATCCCCATCTACGTGCTCAAGTCGAACACGGTGGTGCAGATGCAGTCCATCCTGACCAGCCTCTACGTGCTCGACAGCGACCCCCAGGACATGGCCATGCGCGAGCTCGAGGAGGCCATCAACCTGGTACGCGCGGAGTCCAAGCCGGTGGAGCTGTCACCCCAGAACGCCTACCTGCGCAAGCTGCAGCATCGCGCCGCGGAGGCTGCCAACCTGGTCACGCGCTCGCGCGGTCGCGAACCCTTCCGGCGTGTGCGCGTCTACCCTGAGAAGGTGAGGGCCTGGCGCTGACCATGACCGATGCCGATGCCCGCAAGGGCTTCTTCATCGTGCTCGAGGGACCAGACGGTGCCGGCAAGTCGGTACAGGCACGCCTGCTCGCCGAGGGGCTGGCTGGACGCGGACTACCGGTGACCTATACGCGTGAGCCGGGTGGTACCGAGCTGGGCGAGCAGGTCCGGCACATCGTCAATGATCCGGGCCCGACCCCGCGCGGCCCCAAGGCTG
This sequence comes from uncultured Chloroflexia bacterium, assembly GCA_963705425.1. Classification (GTDB taxonomy): domain Bacteria; phylum Chloroflexota; class Limnocylindria; order Limnocylindrales; family CSP1-4; genus JAFMJV01. The sequence continues at coordinate 57,975 of CAVPJO010000012.1, forward strand.
ATGTACTGCTCTACAGCGCAGCTCGAGCCCAGCACGTCGACGAGGTCATCCGTCCCGCTCTCGAGTCCGGCCAGGTCGTGGTCTGCGACCGCTATGCGACCTCGACCATGGCCTACCAGGGCTACGGCAGCGGTGTCGATCGCGATCTGCTGGCCCGCATCGGGGAGTGGGTCACTGGCGGCCTGCAGCCGGACGTGGTGGTGCTCATCGATGTCTCCGCGGAGACCGGGCTGGCCAGGCGAGCCGTCGGCAGCGCAGCCGAACGCACTCGCTGGGAAGACGAGTCGCGCCACGACCTTGCTTTCCATCAGCGTGTGCGTGATGGCTACCTGGAGATGGCTGCGGCCGACCCCGCGCGCTGGTTCGTGCTCGATGGCAGCGGCGACATCGAGAGCGTGGCCGAGGAGGTCAACCGTATCGTGGATGCCGTCCTCCTCCAGTCGGGCATCCACGACACGGCCGGGGAGATGTCTGGTTCGTCGGCCTCCTAGGCCGTCGCTTCGTGCACGCCGAACACGGTCCCGGGGCCGTTCGACTTGGCCGCCGCCAGCGCTGCCTCGGAGGCGGCCACCAACTCCGATCCGGTGGCGCCATCCGCGGGATGGTGGACGACCGCGGCGCTGATGCTGATGTCGACGTCGCCGATCGGTGGCAGCTCGGCGACGGCGTCGCGCAGCCGCAAGGCCACGATGCCGCCGGCGTCGCCGGGCGCGATGACCACGAACTCGTCGTCACCGAAGCGGGCCACGGTGTCGAGCAGGCGCACTCGGTCGGCGATGGCGCTGGCCACGTGGCGCAGTACCTCGTCGGCGACGCGGGCGCCCTTGCCGTCGCTGATCTCGCTCAGGCCGTCGACGTCGACCACGGCTATCGCCAGCGGCGTGCCCTGGCGCGTGGCCCGGGCGATCTCCAGCTCGAGCATGCGCTCGAACGTGACGCGGTTGGCCAGGCCGGTGAGACGGTCGGTGTGCGAGAGCCGGTCGGCGTGATCGGACTGTTCCCAGATCGAGTTGCGTAGCCGAGCCTGGCGGATGGTCACGGCGATCAGGTCACTGATGGCCAGGATGGCGTCGGGGGCGGTGCTGATGGGCGGCTCGTGGGCCTCCCAACCCACGACCAGCAGGCCCTCGAGGAAAGCACCTTCCTCGTCCTCGACCACGAGTGGCAAGAGCAGGCCGGTGCGGGCACCGGGCAGGACCTCGGCCAGGGCTGGCGGGATCTCGACCAGCACGGCCGGCTGTCGGTCGGCGACGGCGCGCGCGATGTCGGCGTCGGCGACGCTGACCGGCAGCGTCAGCTCGCCGTCGAGTGAGAGCAGCACGTCGGCGTCGGCATCGTGCAGCAGGACGACCACGGTGCCGGCGTCGCTGACGGTGCGGGCCTGGGCGGACAATGCCGCCATCTTGGCGTCGAAGGTGCCTCCTCGGGCCACCACACGGGCGGCATCGAGGAGACTGAAGGGCACGGTTCGCTCGGGCATGGCGGGATGATAGGCGCCTTCCGGTGGGCTGCCACGGACGTGATCGGCAGAGCCCTGGCCTAGTGGCGCGTCGGCGCACCGCTTTCGGGCAGGCCGTGTGCTCTTCCGCTGCTCTCCCTGCCAGCCATGACGCGGTGCGCCCTCAGTCGAGCTCAGCCGCCTCCGCGAGCAGGGTGCGGTAGACGCTCCGGGTCGACGTTGCCGCCGCTGACGATCATGACCGTGTCGCCGTCGTGGGCAGTGGCAGTGCCTCTCGTAGCGCAGCCAGGCGGCGATGGAGACGGCCCCTGACGGCTCGGCCACGATGCGAGCCCGGGTGCTGGCCTCGAGCATGGCCCGCTTGATGTCGTCCTCGCTGACGGTCACGACATCGTCGATGAGCCGGCGCAGTTGGGCGAACGGGATGCGACCGACGGCGCTGGTGCGCACGCCGTCGGCGATGGTGCGGCCGGTGAGCTCCGGCGCCCAGCGCACGATGCGGTCCTCGCGGATGGAGTCGGCCGCGTCGGCGGCCAGCTCGGGCTCGACGCCGATGACGGTGGCATCCGGGCGCAGCCACTTGACCGCGACGCAGACGCCGGAGGAGAGACCGCCGCCGCCGATGGGCACGAGCACGGTCAGCGGCTCGTTGGCGCGGCCGAGCTCGGCCAGCTGCTCGACGATCTCCAAACCGACCGTGCCCTGCCCGGCCACGATGCGGGCGTCGTCGAAGGAGGGGATGAGCACGAGGCCGCGCTCGGCGGCGAGCTCGTCGGCACGGGTGATGCGGTCCTCGTTGTCGGTACCGACGAAGTCGATCTCGGCGCCGTCGGCTCGGACGCCGGCGACCTTGATGGCCGGCGCGTCGTCGGGCATGACGATGACGGCCTTGATGCCCAGCATGCGCGCCGCCCGGGCGATGCCCTGGGCGTGGTTGCCGCTGGAGTGCGTGACCACGCCACGGGCTCGCTCCGCCGCGGAGAGCGTGGCCAGGGCGTTGTAGGCACCGCGGATCTTGAAGGCACCGATGGGTTGCAGGTTCTCCGGCTTGATCCAGGCGCGCGGCGCACCGATCTCGTCGTCGATGGGCCCGAAGGCCAGCAGCGGCGTGCGCAGGGCCACGCCGGTCAGGCAGTCGGCCGCAGCCTGGATGTCGGCCAGGGTGACCTGGTCGGGGTAGGTCTCTCGAGTGGTCACGTCGTTATACTGCCGCCACCGTCAGCGCAGTGCAGGAGGAGTCCATCGCTCGTGACCATCAGGGTCGGTAGCTCGCCGGAATCAGCCAACGTCCGATCACGCGCCCGCCGCGCCGAGCCTCCAAGGTCGACGGCCTTCGGCACGCCTACGGATTCGATGACGTCTCGCTGGCCCCCGGGCCGCAGACGGTCGAGCCGGCCGATGTCGATACCTCCGTCGAATTCGCCGGACTGACGCTTGACATCCCGGTGCTGGCGGCCTCGATGGACGCGGTCGTGGACGTTCGCTCAGCCGCTGTGCTGGCCGGGCTCGGCGGCCTCGCGGTGATGAACCTCGAGGGCGTGCAGATGCGCTACGAGGACCCCGCACCCGTGCTCGAGCGCATCGCCACGGCTCCGGCCGAGGAGGTCCAGGAGCTGCTGTCGCAGGTCTATGGAGCACCTATCTCCGATGACCTGTCGTGGCCCGCATCGCCGAGCTGCACGAGGCCGGTTCGCCGGCCGTCATCTCGGCCACCCCGGCCGCGGCCCGTCGCTGGGGCCCGTTCTGTGCCGAGCACGGTGCCGACGTCTTCCTCGTGCAGTCGCAGGTCTCGTCCGCGCAGCACCTCGCTTCGGGCTACGAACCGCTGGAGCTGCGCGAGTTCACGAAGCTCATGGGCATCCCCGTGGCCGTCGGCAACACGACCTCCTACGAGGCAGCTCTCGCGCTCATGGAGCAGGGCATCGCCGCCATCTTCGTCGGCGTCGGGCCGGGTGCGGCCTGCACCACGCGCGAGGTGCTGGGCATCGGTGTGCCGCAGGTGACAGCCATCGCCGATGTCGCGGCCGCGCGTGACGATCACTTCGAGCGCACCGGCTGGTACGTGCCGGTCATCGGCGACGGCGGCATGCGTCGTGGTGGTGAGCTGGCCAAGGCCATCGCGGCCGGCGCCGACGCGCTGATGCTGGGGTCGCCCCTGGCTCGTGCTCGGGAGGCGCCCGGTCACGGCACCAACTGGGGCATGGCCGCGCCCTCGCCGACGCTGCCGCGGGGCAGGCGCATCACGGTGGGCACGGTGGGCTCGATGGAGCGCATCCTCTTTGGCCCCTCGCGCGTCACGGACGGGACCGAGAACCTAATCGGCGCTCTGCGCCAGTCGATGGCTGCCCTCGGCGCGGCCGACATCAAGGCCATGCAGGGTGTCGAGATGGTCTTCGCCCCTGCCGCGGCGGCCGAAGGCAAATCCTGGCAGGGACGCGGCTCGACGACCACGCGCGCAACTCGCTAGAGCTTCCTCTCCATCAGCCTCGTCCCGCCGGGCAGGTCGGCGACCTCCTCGTAGCCGGCCGCTCGATACAGCTCGACGGTGCCTTTGAAGCGATCGGCCGGCGTCTTCGGCTCGGCCATGGGGCCGGCTTCCATGCGTACCATGCCCTCCGCCTCGAGACCCTCGATGGCGGCCCGAAGCAGCCTGCCCGCGATGCCGCGACCACGCCATTCCGGATCGATGGTGAAGCAGGGCGTGGCGCCGGTGGTGGTGCCGTCGCCGGGGAACCGCGACAGCTGCGGGTAGCGATCGCGGGGTGCGGCGTTGACCCAACCGACGACCTCAGCGCCGTAGTAGGCCAGGTAGCCGGTCGCCTGTCCGCTGCGCACAGCCTGGCTGATGGCCTCGCGATTGGCAGCAGGCGTGCGCTCGTCGAAGTCGCTGGTCTCATGGGCGTGATAGGGAAAGTAGCAGTAGCAGCCGGCCCACTCGGGGTTGTCGGCGAAGGCGCGCTCCTCGAAGAACGTGAGGTAGTCGTCCAGGAGCTCCGGCCTCAGGCGTCGGATGGTGATCTGGGGCTCGGTCGTCATGGCCCGAGGCTAGCATTGGTCGTAAGGCAGCTCGCCATCCGCCAGCGACAGAGGGACCGATGCATCTCGACGACTATGCGCGCGTACCACTGCTCTTCGGGCCCTCGCCCGTGCATCCGCTGCGGCGGCTCTCGGAAGCCCTCGGCGGCACGGTCGAGATCTGGGCCAAGCGCGAGGACTGCAACTCGGGCATCGCTTTCGGTGGCAACAAGGTGCGCAAGCTCGAGTACCTCGCGGCCGATGCCATCGCGCAGGGCTGTGACACGCTCGTGTCCATCGGCGGTGTGCAGTCGAACCACACCCGCCAGGTCACCGGTGTCGCCAACCACCTCGGTCTCAAGGCCGTGACCGTCCAGGAGCATTGGGTCGATGAGGACGACCCCCACTACGGTCGCGTCGGCAACATCCAGCTGACGCGCATCATGGGCGGCGACATCCGCCTCGATGACGCCGGCTTCGACATCGGTATCCGCGACTCATGGAAGGCGGCCATCGACTCGGTCGAGGTCGCCGGCGGGGTGCCGTACCCCATCCCCGCCGGCGCCTCCGACCATCCGCTCGGCGGTTTGGGCTTCGCCAACTGGGCTCGCGAGGTGGCTGCCCAGGAGGCCGAGCTGGGTCTCTTCTTCGACACCATCATCGTGTGCACGGTGACCGGATCCACGCACGCGGGCATGATCGCCGGCTTCGCGCTCGAGGACCGGCCCGACCGACGGGTGGTCGGCATCGACGCCTCGGCCACGCTGGAGCAGACCATCGACCAGGTCACCCGCATCGCCTCGGACACGGCCGACCGCATCGGCTTGGGCCGCGCCCTGCGCGCTGACGAGATCACGGTGCTGCCGGGCTACGAGGGGCCGGCCTACGGCATCCCCGACGAGTCGACCATCGAGGCCATCCAGCTGGCCGCCCGGACCGAGGGCATGCTCAGCGACCCGGTCTACGAGGGCAAGTCGCTCGCAGGGCTGATAGGCATGATCCGCTCGGGCCAGATCCCGGCCGGCTCGCGCGTGCTCTATGCACACCTCGGTGGCCAGCCGGCACTGTCGGCCTACGCCAACATCCCAGGCCTGGGCTAGGCGGTTTCAGGAACCCATCTCCGGCTCTCGGTGTAGTTCGCCTCGGGATGCGCCTCCGCCCCCTCGTTTCGCCCCTGCTCCCAGGTCAGATGTCGCCCCGGGGACCCTTAGGCGGCCAAGGGCGTGCGCAGTCAACCTGAGAACGCATCGCAATGCAACGAATCTGTATATGCATTGTTGTGTAGTCGAGTGGATGCATCACTATGCGCTGACGGGAGGTCGGCGAACGAGGGTCGCCGCCTACGGGTCCCCGGGCCGACATCTGTCTTCAAGCTGCCAGGCCGCGTCCTTCAAGCTGCCAGGCCGCGTCGCGCTGGTCCACGGCGATCCAGCCTCGCGGCCGATGGTCATATGCGTACGCAAGTACCCCACGCCCATACCGGTGCCCGAACGCACCGGCCACAATGGACGGCGTGATGACCTTGTATGGCAGGGTCGGCAGTCGTGCGCCGCTCATGGGGTTCCTTGCTGCCGTGCTCTCCCTGCTCCTGTTCCCGACCCTGGTCCTTGGTGCCGACTGGACGTCGCTCAGCCGCGTCAGCAGCACTCCTGGCTCCCGACTGGATTCGTTGCACCAGCTCACCGCCGCTGCCGGCAAGCTGCACCTGGTGCACCCGCGCATCGGGCCCAACACGACCGATGACCGCGTCGTCTACCAGCGCTCTGGAAACGACGGCACTTCGTGGACGAAGGAGCTGCCGATCTTCACCGCCACGGTCAATCTCCGCCACGTCCAGCCCAACCTGGCCATCGCCGCCAAAGGCGATGTCGTCGCGGTGGCGTGGCGCGTCAAGGGCCCAGAGGAGACCGCGCTCTTCGTGCGTGTCAGTCGCGATGGCGGCGACACCTTTGGCGTCCGGGACCAGATCTCCTTCACCAGGAAGGACGACGGTATCGGCGTGCCGGTCATGGCCATCGGCAACGACGTGGTGGCCATCGCCTGGACCGATCGTACCCACGGCCGCATCAAGCTCCGGACCAGCCGCAATACCGGTCGCACGTTCGGACCGGCTCAGACGCTGGGCAAGACCAACCTGTCGATCGACTGCAAGGAGAAGCTGACCGACGGCCTGGTGGGCATGGCCGCCAACGACAAGTCCCTGCACGTCGCCTGGTCGCACGCGCCCAAGCGCCAGTGCCTCGCTGCCAGCATCAAGGTCCGCACCTCGCTCGATCGCGGTCAACGGTGGAGCCGCGAGCGCACCATCACCGCGAGGCGCAGCTACGGCTGGCCCGAGCTCGATGCCCGTGGCAAGACGGTGGTGGCCACCGTACAGTCGCCTACCGGCGGCGTCATCACCGCTCGTTCGGCGAGGAACGGTCGCAAGTGGACCGACAAGCTGCTGAAGGCCCCCTCCGGCTACAGCTACAGCGCGGCCGACGTCACGCTGTTGCCGAAGGGGAAGGCGCTCATCACCTACGTCAAGGAGCGCATCCGCAAGGACCGCCTGGTGAGCACCAGGGTCGTCTCCAGGCGGTCCACGAACGACGGCGCCTCCTACAACGGGCCCACATCCGTCACTGGCGACGCCAAGCTGTTGCGCATGGCACCGAACGTGGCCGCCAACCGCGCGCGGGCCACCATCGTGGTGCAGTCGGGGCAGCTCGACGGCTCGCCTCGCAACATCTACGCCACCCGCTTGCGCTAGCGTCAGCGCACATGCGTGTACGTGACCTGGGCATCTCCATCGGGCTGCTCCGGCCCGGACCGCTCAACGCCATCACCGACGTGGCCGGCGTGCACGTCGGTCATATCACGCTGGTGGACGGAGCAGCCGGGCCGCTGGTGGTGGGGCAGGGCCCCGTTCGTACCGGTGTCACGGTCGTCGTGCCCAATGGCGTCGATCCCTTCGGCGAGGCGGTCTACGCCGGCGCCCATCGCCTCAACGGCAACGGCGAGCTGACCGGTCTGGAGTGGATCCGCGAGGCGGGCCTGCTCTCGGGGCCCATCGGCATCACCAACACGCACTCGGTCGGTGTCGTGCGCGACGCCATCGTGGCCGCGGCGGTCCGGGGTGCCGCTACCTCCGGATCGGCCTGGTCGCTGCCGGTCGTGGGCGAGACTTGGGACGGCTGGCTCAACGACATCGATGGGCAGCACATCCGCGCCGAGCATCTCGACGCAGCCCTCGCCTCGGCGAGTGGCGGGATCGTGGCCGAGGGCAACGTGGGTGGCGGTACGGGCATGATCTGTCACCGCTTCAAGGGCGGCATCGGCACGGCTTCACGCAAGCTGTCGGCCGCAGAGGGCGGGTTCACGGTGGGGGCCCTGGTGCAGGCCAACTACGGCCGGCGCGAGCGCCTCGCCATCGATGGCGTGCCGGTCGGTCGCGAGATCGGCTTCGACGAGGTGCCCTCTGACCGCGAGGACGGAGTGGCCTCAGCATCCGACGCCGATGCCGGTTCCATCATCGTCGTGCTCGCCACCGACGCGCCGCTGCTGCCGCACCAATGCGAGCGGTTGGCGCAGCGAGCCGGCTTGGGTGTGGCCCGCACCGGTGGGGCGGGTGAGCACTCCAGCGGTGACCTCTTCATCGCGTTCGCTACCGGCAATCGAGGCTTGATCGCCGAGGACCGAACCTCGGGTCAGGCCTTTACTCGCGAGCTCCACGCCCTCCACGACGCCTGCATCAGCCCGCTCTTCTGGGCCGCGATCGAGTCCACCGAAGAGGCCATCGCCAACGCCTTGGTGGCTGCCGAGACGATGGAGGGCGGGAACGGACACATCGCTCATCGTCTCCCCCACCATCGCCTCGTGGAGATCTGGCAGCGCTACCGCGGCTAGTCGTCGTCAGCTAGACGCCCGAAGCCGACGAGCCTCTAGACGCCCGAAGCCGACGAGCCTCTAGACGCCCGAAGCCGACGAGCCTCTAGACGCCCGAAGCCGACGAGCCTCTCGCCCCCTACCGCTACTGCGACCGCCGTCAAGCGCACCCGGACGGTACGACATGCTACGCTGCCGGCCCTGCCGCGAGCGACACCGATCGTGCACGATGGGACATCAAGGGCCGGGACGAGCCTGCTCGTGACCGGCGGTCAATCCGGACTCTTCTGTCAGTTACGCGGTGGAGCATGCGCATCGTCTTCTTCGGCGTCTATCACCTTGGCGCAGCATCCCTCGAACGGCTGAGCGATCAGGGTGTCACGATCGGCGCCGTCGTCACCAAGCCCGATGACTTGGGTCAAGTCCAGGTCGTTGCCGAGAAGGGCAGGCAGTTGGGCCTGCCCGTTCTCCAGCCAGCGACGCTGGAGGCGCATGGTTTGCATGATGCCCTGTCTGCCTGTGAACCCGATCTCATCGTGGTGGCCGGCTATCACCTGCGATTGCCGTCGACGTTGCTGGCCATACCTCGCCTTGGCGCGATCAACGCCCACCTGTCGATGCTGCCGAGCTACCGCGGACCAGCGCCCTACAAGTGGGCCATCATCAACGGTGAGCCGACGTCCGGGGTCACCGTCCACGTCATGACCGAGCGCTTCGACGCGGGTGACATCATCGCTCAACGCTCGCTCCCGATCGCGGATCACGACACAGCCGACAGCCTGTTCCTTCGCTTGAGCGACGTGGCTGGCGGCCTGCTGGTGGAGACGGTCCAGGACATCGGAGAGGGCAAGAGCGCGAGGAGTCCTCAGGATGAGTCGCGGGCCAGCTACCAGTCCAGCCCGAACGACGTCGATGCGCAGATCGACTGGCGTGCGGACGCTCACGCGATCCATCGTCTGGTACGGGGGTTGACCGCGCGACCAGGGGCCTGGTTCGTGCTCGACAGCGAACGGGTTCGAGTGAGCCAGGCCCGCATCCTTGGACACCGCTCCGGTCGACCGCCGGGCACGATCCTGTCTCGTGACGATCGCTCCGTCGTCGTCGCGACAGGCACCAGGGACATGCGCATGCACCTGCGCTGACCCTGCCCTGGGTCACCGACCACTCCCGCCATCCGCCGCCATCCGCCCGCCTGGCCAGCCGTTCGGCGACGACGACCCGCACTCTGGCCTAGGGTGTGTCGGCGTCAACCCAGACAGGACAGCGACAGGAGTGGCCGATGATCAAAGCCGTCATCTTCGACATGGACGGTCTGCTGGTGGACAGTGAGCCGGCCTGGTATCGAGCCCGCGTCGATCTGCTCGAGCAACACGGGAAGACCTGGACCGAAACCGACCAGCTCGCCATGGCCGGCGTGCACACCGACGTCTGGGTCAACACGCTATGTGACAAGCTCGAAGGCCAGCTGAGCAGCGAGCAGGTCCTCGACCAGATCGTCGGTCGCATGGCCGGCTACTACGAGAGTGGCGAGGTGCCGATCCTGCCGGGCGCAGACGAAGCGCTCGGAAGGTGCGCGGATCGATATCGCGTCGGGCTCGCGTCGGGCTCGCCTGCGCGGCTGATCGAAGCCTGCCTGAGAGGTGCCGGGTGGGGCGGCTTCTTCGAGAGTCTCATCTCGAGTGACGAGGTCGATCACGGCAAGCCCGCTCCCGATGTGTACCTCGAGTTGATCGGCCGCATGGGTCTCGACCCGACGACCACCGCTGTCGTCGAGGATTCGGGGGCCGGCATCAAGTCCGGAAAGGCGGCGGGTGCGAGGGTCGTCGCGGTTCCCAACCCGAGCACCGATCCGGGTACCGACGTGTTGGGCCTCGCCGACACCCGTATCGCCTCGCTGCGCGAGCTGGTCGGAGCGCTCGTCGGCCTGGGTTGAACGTTGCGCCGGCGATGCCATCACTCGCTCGGCCTGGGGCAGAGGCTTGTTCTGCGGTTTCCTCCCAGCCCCGGCCTTCATCGAAGGCGCCGGGACATCCGAGTTCCCGCCCGCCGAAGGCAGGGGTCGCGACACGCAAGGCGTCACAGCCTGCCCACTACGCTGTCTGGGTGAACGCACCCGACCCTCTCACCGTACCGTGGCAGGGTCGGCAGCTGCGCATCCGTCACGATGACCCGCGCCTGAGCCCGTACAGCCCGCGAGGGGCGACCATCCGCTCAGCCGTCGAGCTGGCGACAGACGTCGAAGGGCTCCGTTTGGCGCTGATGACCGCCATCGGCGACCGGTACCGAGTGCGAGTCGGTGACGACGGGGCCGTCGTGGGACTGTGGCGGCGCGTCTGATCGGTGTTCTGCCACCAACGTCGATCGGTCCCCATCAGGCAGGCGAGGGGAGGCCCGTCGCCGCTGGGAGGCCGCGGTCAGCTAAGTCTGCGCAGCCGGCCTCCGATGTGGTCAGCTCAGACCCGTTCACGTGGCTCGGGATCGGCCCACCGGGACGCTCAGGCCGAGCGCGGCCAGGCACAGAGCCGGGACCAGGAGCCAGGCCATCGAGACGCCGCTCATCTCGGCGCTCAGGCCCAGGAGGAACGGTGCCACGAGGATGGCTATGCCGGACGCGAGGATGAGGCGGGCCGACGCGCGATCCTGCAGTCCTGGCGCCAGGGCCAGCGCCACGGAGACGCCGAGCGGATACAGCAATCCCGTGCCCAGGCCGCCGAGGTAGATGCCAAGTCCGGCGAGGGCGACGCCATGTGCGCCCCACGCCAACAGCGAGCCGAGCAGAGCCACCGCGAGGCCGATGCGCATCAACCGGATCGGGTCACGTCCACCTACGAGATGGAGGCTCAAGCCGACTCGTGTCGTGGCCATCCCAGCGTAGAAGCTGGCTGCCACCAGGGTCGCGTTGCCGAGGCTGATGCCCACTTGCCGCTCCACGAGCGTGCTGGCCCAGAAGACGATCGAGAACTCGACCGAGACGGCGAGGACGATCAGCCACCAGGCCAACCAGAAACGCCCATGGAGCCGTCCCACTTCAGTGGCGACCTGGGCGCTGACCTCGCGCCGCGCCCGCGATGCCCAGAGGCCGGCGGCGATGAGGACTACGGCCACGACCAGGGCCAGCTGCCAGCCCAGGCCGCTGCTCTCTCCGATGCTGATGGCGATGGGCACGCTGATGACAGCGATCATGGCCACTAGCGCGGCGCGGCCCATGCGCACTCGCGCCAGGGTGCCGCCACCCCGCGTCAGCGTGCGGTTGATGCGAGCCAGCAGGAGCCCCGCGCCAAGGCCGACCATCAGTGCGCCGGCCAGGGTCACGACCAGGGCAGGCGCCGTCGCCAGACATGCGCTCGCGACGGCCAACAGCAGGTAGGCGATCCGATGCGCTGACCGTGGGCCAAGCCGTGCGTCGATCCAGTCGCCCGTGAGCCCGGCGATCAGCAGCCCGACCGCGAGCAGGGACGAGTGGAGCGCGGCTGTGGCGTCCGACAGGGACAGCGCGGCGGCCAGAAAGGCCGTGACAGCACCGACGCCATAGAGCAGGTACCCGACCACGGACTGGTCGAGGTACGCACTGCGTGTCTCGGACGAGGACGCGGGCGCATCCGCGATTGTTGCGACCGCTTGGGCTTGGAACATGTGAGCATGCTACCCAGCCTCACGACCTGGGCCGAGGCCGAACGACACCTGACCGGCCGACGGGGGCGTCCAGGATGGTCGAGCATCGCATCGGATCATCACGATCCTCCTCGGGCTGGCGAGTCGGTCACGCGCTCCAGAAGTCGTCCGATCGGCGCGACTTCGTTCGCCCTATGTGGGATCCCTGCTGGAAGCCGCCTGTGGCCGTGATGGCAGATGCGAACCGTGACGGCAGAGGCGACGGGACCGGCTGGGACACGCGGTGACGAGGCCAAGGCGGTAGCTGTGGCGCCTGCCCTCGGCTCGGATAGACTCGGCCAAAGCGGCGAGCAGTCGAGGGGACCGGATTGACAGAGGCAGCTGACGGGAACGAGATGGCGGGCCGCGGGGCGCCCGACGAGGCGCTCTCGGCGACACCCGACAACGCCAAGCCCGAGAAGGAGCGCGGCAAGACCGTCCACGGTGAGATCGCCAACGCGGGACACCGTGTGCTGGCGTCCGACGACGCTGAGGTCGAGGCCTATCTCGAGGTCGCGCTCGACGCGCCGCCTCCCGCGCGCCCGCCGGAGGACGACCGTCCCACCATCAGCCGACCGCCGGAGCCGCCCGACAGCGTCGTCGTGCTCGACTTCGGCAGCCAGTTCTCGCAGCTCATCGCGCGCCGCGTGCGCGAGCTTGACGTCTACTCGGAGTTGTTGCCCTTCGACACCAGCCTCGAAGAGCTCAGGCGCCGCGAGGTCAAGGGCGTGATCTTGTCCGGCGGGCCCAAGTCCGTCTACGATGAGGGTGCCCCGCGGCCCGACCCCGCCATCTGGTCCGGCCGCATCCCGGTGCTGGGCATCTGTTACGGCGCCCAGCTCATGGCCGTCGAGCTCGGCGGCGACGTGCTGCCTTCCGACCATCGGGAGTACGGTCCGGCGTCGATCGCCATCACCGCCGCTGACGACCGACTCTTCCACGACCTGGGCTCGGAGCAGCCGGTGTGGATGAGCCACGGCGACTCCATCACCCGCCTGCCCAGCGGCTTCGAGGCCACGGCCCAGACCGACTCCACGCCCTACGCGGGCCTGGCCGATCCCGACCGCGGTCTCTACGGCATCCAATTCCATCCCGAGGTCGTACACACGCCGCGCGGCAAGGACGTCCTCGCCAACTTCGTGCACGGCATCGCCGGCGCAGAGTCGAACTGGACCTCGGCCAACTTCATCGAGTCGACCGTTGAGCGCATCCGTGATCGCGTGGATGCGCACGCGGCCGCCACCGGCCAGGACGGCAAGGTCATCTGTGGGCTCTCCGGCGGTGTCGATTCGTCGGTCGCGGCCGCCCTCGTGCATCGCGCGGTGGGCGACCGGCTGACCTGCATCTACGTCGACCACGGACTCATGCGCAAGCGCGAGTCGGAGCTGCTGCGAGACACGTTCGAGGCCAACCTGGGCATGAACCTGGTGATGGTCGACGCGCGTGAGCGCTTCCTGGCGCGCCTCGCCGGCGTGGAGGATCCCGAGCAGAAGCGTCGCATCATCGGCGACGAGTTCATCCGCGTCTTCGAAGAGGAAGCGGCCAAGCTCGGACAGATCGACTTCCTGACGCAGGGCACGCTCTACCCCGACGTCATCGAGTCGACCGCACCGGAGACCAAGGCCGCCCAGAAGATCAAGACCCACCACAACGTCGGTGGGTTGCCGTCCGACCTTCGCTTCCAGCTCATCGAGCCGCTGCGCTACCTGTTCAAGGACGAGGTGCGCAAGGTGGGCATGGCCCTAGACCTGCCCGAGCAGATGGTCATGCGCCAGCCGTTCCCCGGTCCCGGCCTGGCCATCCGTATCATCGGCGAGGTGACCCGGGAGCGGCTGGACACGCTTCGCGAAGCCGACTGGGTCGTCATCGACGAGATCAAGGCTGCCGGTCTCTACCGCAACGTGTGGCAGTCCTTCGCCATCCTCACGCCTGTGCGCTCGGTCGGCGTCATGGGCGACGGCCGCACCTATGCCAACGTGGTGGCCATTCGCGCGGTCACCAGCGAGGATGGCATGACTGCTGACTGGGCCAAGCTGCCCTACGACGTGCTGGGCAAGATCAGCGCCCGCATCGTCAACGAGGTGCCCGGCGTGAACCGCGTCGTCTACGACATCAGCAGCAAGCCGCCGGCGACCATCGAGTGGGAGTGAACCCGACCGCCAGGACCGTCGTCATCGCCAGGATCGTCGTCCGATGACGTCCCCCCGCCTGCCCTCACCGGGCCCCTCCTTCGCCCGAGCACAACCGATGCGCCTGCATGGGCCCGGCGGCAGCCTTGGGCGCCGCGTGCGCCTGGGCATGACCAAGCCCACGATCATGGAGGACGACTGGTGGGTCTTCACGCTTTGGGTCGAGGATGACGAGGGCGTCATCGAGGCACGCACCGTGGCACCGGCCGCCGGTCCGCCCCCTGCACCGCCACTGCAGGTCCTCGGCCCCACGCTTGCCAATGCGCTCATGGGCCTCCTCGACCAGGAGGACGGCCGCCAGCTCATCCGCATGCGCATGGCCCCGGCCGAGGGCGAGGCCGAACCCTGGCGCCGCCCGCTGATGATCCTGACTGCGGTGCGCTGGGACCCGGTGCGCAGATCGACGATGCGCGACAACGAGCTGGTGGCCGAGATGATGCGTGCCTTCCGCCGCGCCGTCGACGTGGCCGGTGCTCCGGGCCGCCTCGGCTAGGGCCTCCTAGCGGCCCGTCGGGCGGACCGCTGCTACACTCGGCGCGCCGTGGACGGCGAGGGGAGCCGTCACATCCCATGCAGAGGTTGAGACCAGCCGTTCATGTTCGAAGACCTATTCGGAGAGCTGCAGAGTTCGCTCACGGACATTTTCGAGAGCGAGATCTTCCAGGTCATCATCTACGTCATCGTCGCCTATATCGTGCTCATCTGGCTGGCGAGCGCGTTCTGGGCCTATCGCGACATGCGTCTGCGCTCCGCGAGTGCCATCACGCCGTACGTGGCCGCGCTGGCGATCATCCTCTTCACACCGATCTTCTTCCTGTTCGGACTCTTGCTCTACCGCATCGTCCGGCCCAAAGAGACCATCGCCGAGGTCAACGAACGCGCCCTCGCCGAAGAGGCGATGCTGGCCGAGGTCGCCTCGCACGCTCATTGTGCCAACTGCGAGCGACCCGTCCACGAAGACTGGATCATCTGCCCCACCTGCCGTAACCGGCTGCGTCGCGTATGTCCCAACTGCGAGCACCTCATCGAGCTCGACTGGACGCTGTGTGCGTGGTGCGGCAAGGACTTCGAACGCGCGGAGGCAGCCGGTACGACCGCGTTCATGCCGACCGCGCGCCCAGCCTCGCTGCCCCCGTTGACCGCTCCTCGTCCCGGGCCGCCCGCGCCTCTGCCTCCGCAAGCACGACCGGCAGCTCCCCCTCCGCAGAACCCGGGCTCGCAGCCATCGACTGCCGATCGGGCCAAGCAGAACCCAGCACCCCCAGCCCAGGCACAGAACCCCACCAGAACCAGGCCCAGAACACCGCGCAATACCAGGCCCAGAACCCCGCCCCGCCTAGCCAGCCGCAGATGGGCTCGTCGTCCTCGCAGGCCTCGGGCGGCGCGAAGCCCCCGACTGGGATCTAGCGCGGCCGCAGCGCCTTGACCGGCCCCGAATCGGACCGGAGCTCGCTCGAGCCCGACCTGTCTGAGCTGGAGTCGGCTCCCTCGACCCACGGTTCCGGATTCGAGGGCACGCTCAGGCCTGTGCATCCTCCCGTGCCGGACGTCGCCAACGAGTCGTCCACCGCGGAGGGAGCACCCGGCAGCGGCATCTTCACGCTCGAGGGCCGTCGCGCTCCCGGCCTCTATCTGGTCGCCTGGATCCTTGCCGTCGGCGGCCTGGTGCTCACCTTCGTCATCGGCCCCATGGCCAGCAATGAGACCCTGCGACCGATCCTCGTGGGCATCGGTGCCTTCGCCGTCACGCTGGGCCTGGCCGCCGGTGCCGGCTCGCAGATCCTGGAGCGCGCCGGCCGCGATCGACATCGCTACCGCGGCCCGGCACCCCTGCTCGTGTTCGGTCTCTACTTCTTCGCCATGTCGCTGGTGGGGCTCGTGCTCCTGGTGGGTCTTGACGCGGACCCCGAGCAGCCGTTCAACTTCCTCGTCATCGGAACGGTCCAGGCGGCGGGCTACCTGCTCGCGGTGTGGCTCTTCGCGGTCCGGAGCAGTGCGCTGACCTGGATCCAGATGGGCTGGCCGACGTGGCAGGGACGAGGGCTGGGGCCGACGCTGCGGGGCGTCGGGGCGGCCATCGCCGTGATGCTGCCGGCGACCTTCGTGCTGCTCATCGTCGGTGGCGTGGTCGGCCTGCTCCTGGGCGTCGACGCACCCCAGGTGCTGCCGCTCTCGACCACGTTCATGGACGGGGTCTTGGTGGCCATCGCCGCCGCCGTGATCATCCCCGTCGGCGAGGAGCTCTTCTTCCGCGGCTTCGCCCTGACCGCGTGGCTGCGGGACCTCGGTCCACGCTCGGCCCTCATCCGCTCGTCGCTCTTCTTCGCGCTCGTGCACACCGCGAACATCAGCGGGGTCGGATTCGTGGAAGGGCTCAACCAGGCGGTGCTGCAGATGGTCGTCCTGGTACCGGTGGCCTTCATGCTGGGCTGGCTGTTCCTGCGCTACGGCATGGCCGGTGCCATCACCGGACACATCACCTACAACTCGTTGCTCTTGAGCCTGGCCTACCTCGCGAGCAAGATCCCCGATCCCGTCTAGCGCCCCGACTCGTCCCCATCACGCCCGCCAAGCGCGTGCGAAGTCCGCGTGAAGGGGCGCCGCCTAGGCTGCGCGGTGCCTTCGGGATCGGGCGGCGGGGGAATTGGCGGGCTTCGTCGTCCGGACCCGGAGGCGCCAGCTTCGTCTGGTGGCTTGAAGTGCGCCCGCCCGGCACGCGGGAGGAGCGGCATGGCGAGCACGAGGGCGGAGCCGAGACGGCCAACGGTACGTGAGCTGCCCATGGCCGAGCGACCCCGCGAGCGCCTGGCGGCGCGTGGCCCGGCAGGCCTCTCATCGGCCGAGCTCATCGGTCTGCTCTGGGCGTCCGGCTCACACGGGGCCTCGGTCGCGGCCATGGCTGAGGATGCCCTGGTGCGCTGCGACGGCCTGGCCGGCCTGGCCACTGCGTCGCCACGTGAGCTGGAGCGCGTGCCTGGCATCGGTCCCGCGCGGGCTGCCCAGCTGACGGCCGCGTTCGAGCTGGGCCGACGTGCGGTCACCGATTGGCCGGCCGGCCGATGGACCATCCGTGGGCCCCGGGACCTGGCCGCGCGGCTCACCGTCGAGCTCGGCCACCTGCCGCGCGAAGAGCTGCGGGTCGTGCTGCTCGACACGCGCAACGGCGTGCTGGCCATGCCCACCATCTATCGCGGCAACGTCTCCGCGGCCCTGGTGCGCACGGCCGAACTCTTCCGCGACGCCGTGCGGCTCCACGCATCGCGACTGATCCTCGCGCACAACCACCCGTCCGGAGATCCCACGCCCAGCCCGGATGACCTGCATATGACCGCTGAGGCCGTGGCTGCCGGGCGCCTGCTGGATATCGCGGTCCTCGATCATCTGGTCGTCGGCCATGGTGCCTGGGTCAGCCTGCGCGACCGGGGTGTCGCCTTCGAGCGCAGCGCCTGACGCCGGGAGGCCCGCTCCGTCGAGCCAGCCGTCCCTCGGGAAACGCGTAGGCCCGCGTATACTCTCGGGCACTGGAGTCGGTAGTCGAGGAGGGCTGCCGACGGGGTCGCCGTGGCCCCTCCGGAGCGGTGCGCCACCCCCTTGCCGTGTCGGGCGTGGTCGTCACCACCGAGCCAGCATGCTCGTGGCCCGGCCGGGCCACCGATGGAGGCCGCCGTTCGCCAGACATGATCGATGCATTCTTCGGCGCGTTCTCCCGCGACATCGGGATGGACCTCGGCACGGCCAACACGCTCGTCCACGTGCGTGGCCGCGGCATCGTCATCAGTGAGCCCAGCATCGTCGCGGTCGACACCAAGACCCACAAGGTCATCGAGATCGGTGCCGAAGCCAAGCGCATGGTGGGCCGGACCCCGGCCAACATCACGGTCATCCGGCCCCTGCGTGACGGTGTCATCAGCGACTTCGACGTCACCGAACAGATGATCAAGTACTTCGTCCAGCGAGTGCATGACCGTGTCGGTCTGGTGCCGCGACCGCGCATGCTGCTGGGCATCCCCAGCGGTGTCACCGAGGTCGAACGGCGTGCCGTCCGGGACGCGGCCTTGAACGCAGGTGCGCGCTGGGCGCGGCTCATCGAGGAACCCATGGCTGCGGCCATCGGCGCCGGACTACCCATCAGCGAGCCCAGCGGCAACCTCATCGTCGACATCGGTGGCGGCACCACCGAAGTGGCCGTGATCTCGCTCGGCGGCATCGTCGTCAGCCGCAGCGTCCGCGTCGGTGGTGACGAGCTCGACGAGGACGTCATCGCCTACGCCCGTCGCGAATACAACCTGCTGGTGGGGGAGCGCACCGCCGAGGACATCAAGATCGCGGTCGGCTCCGCCTATCCCGGCGCCCACGACAAGCAACACGTGAGCATGCGTGGCCGTGATCTCCTGACCGGCTTGCCGCGCTTCGTGGAGATCACCGCGGAACAGGTGCGCGAAGCCATCGATGCCTCGCTGGCCCAGATCGTGAGCACCATCAAGGACACCATCGAGGAGACTCCTCCGGAGCTCGTGGCCGACATCGTCGACCAGGGCATCGTGCTCGCCGGCGGCGGCGCCCTGTTACAGGGTCTCGACCGTCGCATCGCCGAAGCGACGCAGATGCCCGTGCACATCGCCGACGACCCGCTGACCTGCGTGGCCCGCGGCACCGGTGTGGTGCTCGAGTCCATCGATGCCCCGTTCATGGAGCGAGCGCTCGTGGCCGAGACGTACTCGAGGCCACCGCGCTAGGCCGGCCATGCTGCGCGACCGCCACGCCCGACGCCGCCTCATCGCCTTCGTGGTCCTGGTCGGTCTGAGCCTGGTCATGCTTGCGGTCAGCGGCAGTGGCCCGGTACGAGAGCTGCGCAATGGCGTGAAGTTCGCCATCGCCCCAGTACAGGACACGCTCTCGGATGGCACGCGCTCCATGACTTCGGTGTTGGGCGCCATCACCGAGGTCGACACCTTGCGTCGTGAGAACGAGGAGCTCTCCCAGGCGGTCTCCCGGCTCGAGGAGCAGCTCGCTTCGCTCGAGGCGCTGCGCGAGGAGAACCAGAAGCTTGCCAAGCAGCTACGCACCAAGAAGGACCTCGAGCCGGAGACCTCGACCGTGGCCGCCACCGTGACCGCGCACAACGCCTCGCAGTTCGAGCGGCTGGTGACCATCGATCGTGGCTCCGAGTCGGGCATCCTCCAAGGCGACCCCATGCTCGGGTCGGGCGGAGCGCTGGCTGGCCGCGTCACGGAGGTGGGCCGAGGCTGGGCCGAGGTGATGCTCATCTCGGATTCGAGGTTCCTCGTGGCCGGACAGGACAACCGCACCGGTGCCACCGGCAATGTCGTGGGCCGGCTCGCAGCACCGCTGGCCATGACCGAGATCCCCCGTGACGACAAGATCTCCGAGCGTGACCTGATCGTCACGCTGGGGGCCCGGATCGGCAAGGGCTTCAGGCCGGCCTATCCCCCGGGGCTGCCCATCGGTCGCGTGGTCGATGTCATCGACCGTGCGGACAACGTGGTCAAGACCGCGCTGGTCGTGCCCCTGGCCGATCTCGAGCACCTCGAGCACGTGCTCGTGGTGGTAGAGGGCCGGGAATCCCGGCGCGCTGCCGGAGAGGGCGAGGCGGCGACGGAACAATGAGGGCCGATATCGGGGGCCAGGTACGTCCACCGCTCGGGGTCGTTTGCGAGCGGGTTTGCGAGCCCTTGACGGTGGGACCATCCGGACGCTCGGACGGTGACCTTCTCGGCATGGCCCAAGCTCGTGCAGTGGCACAACCTTGGCCGTACATGGCCGCACATCACCGTCCCGCCGCCCAGCCCTCGCGCTCGCATGGGACCGCGCGTCGCCGGGACGCGCTGCGGCTGCTCGCCGTGGTCCTCTCGGTGGTCGCGCTGATACTCACGAGCTCGGCGCTGAACTGGGTGACCGAGGCCAGCGCCGCAGACGACCCGGCACCGCCCAAGAAGGCCGTCGTCGTCTCAGGCCCGGTGCACAGCTACACGGCCAAGTACAAGGGCTACGCCAAGGCCATCGCCAACGCAGCCGAGGCCCAGGGCATGGCCGTGACGCGGATCTTCCATCCATACGCGCCTGCCTCCCGTGTCAAGCAAGCCGCGCAGGGTGCCGACCTGTTCGTCTACGTCGGTCACGGCAACGGCTGGCCGAGCGCCTACGGCCCCTTCCAGGAGGACACCAAGAACGGACTCGGACTCGACGCCGCGGATCCTGCCAAGCGTGCCCCGGACAAGGTCATCTACAAGGGTGCCAACTGGCTGCGGGACAACATCGAGCTCGCGCCCGATGCCGTGGTCATCCTCTCCCACCTTTCCTACGCCTCTGGCAACGCCTCCTCGGGCATGGCCATCCCCACTCGCAAGGTGGCCGTCCAGCGCGTCGACAACTTCGCCAACGGCTTCCTGTCCATCGGCGCTCGCGTGGTCTGGGCGCTCGGCTGGCAGCCCGGTGCCGATGTCGTGGATGCGCTCTACGAGGAGGACGCCACCATGGACGCCGTCTTCATGACCCAGTACCGCAGCGGCGTCAACCCGCTCAACGGCTGGATCGGCCACGACCCCGGTTACTACGACTCGGCGCGCATCCCGGGTGCGCGGGTCCACATCGATCCCGATCCCAGCTACGGCTACCTGCGCGGCATCACCGGCGACCTGGGCTTCACCACCACCGAGTGGCGAGATGCCGCGGCGCTGCCCGAGGACACGCAGGCGCCGGTCGTCAGCGGGGTCAGCGCCGACCAGGCCGCCGTCACCGTGGCCACGAGCGACCCGAGTGTGCCGGTCTTCACGCCCAACGGCGATGGCCTCAGCGACACCGTCACCATCTCGCACAAGCTCTCCGAGTCTGCCTTCCTGGAGGTCAAGATCAAGAGGGATGGCAAGGTCGTGCGCCTGTGGTCGACCTGGTCCCTGAAGGGTCGGGGCAGCGTCGTCTGGGATGGCCGCAGCGACGACGGGAGCTACGTGGACGAAGGCCGGTACCGGGTCTTCCTCAGGCCCACCGACCGCGCCGGCAACCAGGGTGAGCAGGCCGAGACGTCGGTGCGCGTGCTCAATTCGATGCACTCTCCCACCGTCAAGCCGGCGCTGTTCTTCGCGGGCGATGGCGACGAGCTGGCCTCCACCTCGGCGCTGAAGGCCAAGCTCACCCGCGACGCCACGGTCAGCTGGATCATTCGCGACCGGGCCGGCAAGGTCGTGCGTCGCGGCATCGACCAGGCGGACTGGGCGCCGGGCGATGTGCGTTTCGTGTGGGACGGCAAGGACGACAGCGGCGCCTACGTGCCCGAGGGTCGCTATCGCGCCCGCATCCGCGTGTCCCGTCCGCAGGGCAGCTACGCCCACGATGTGACCGTGCGCATGATGTCGTACCAGCTGTGGGCCTCGAGGTGGTCACTGCGCCGCGGTGAGACCGTGACCTTGACGTTCACCTCGGCCGAGCCCTTGAAGCGCAAGCCGACCGTGACCGCCAACCAGCCGGGCATCGCCAAGTACGCCGTGCCCGCCACCAAGATCTCGCAAGCTCAGCGCGACCAAGTTCAAGGTCACGCTCAAGACCCGCACGCAGGGCAAGGCCGGCGCCATGAAGGTCCGTATCCTGGGCACCGACAGCGGTGGCCAGCAGCAGGCCCGGGTCTTCACGCTCAAATTGCGCTGAGCTCAGGGCTCGCCCGACCCGCTGCAGCACCGATAGACTGAATGTGCGATGACCGAGCACGTTGACACCGACCGCTATGCCGGCACCTGGGTGGTGCTGCCGACCTATGACGAGGCCGAGAACCTGGCCGGGATCTCCGCCGCCATCCTGAGCGCCCTGCCCGGCGCCACGCTGCTCGTCGTCGATGATGCTTCGCCTGATGGCACAGGTGTGCTGGCCGACGCCCTGGCTGCCGATGAGTCGCGCATCAAGGTGCGCCACCGGACCGGCAAGGAGGGCCTGGGCAAGGCCTACATCGATGGCTTCGCGGTGGCCCTGGAGGGTGGCGCCCAGTACATCGTCCAGATGGACGCCGATTGGTCTCACTCCCCCGACTACCTGCCCGCGCTCATCGCTCCGCTCGAACGAGGTGCCGACCTGGTCATCGGCTCGCGCTACACGCGCGGCGGCGGCGTCCGCGACTGGGGCGTCCTGCGGCGCATCGTCTCGCGCGGCGGCTCGCTCTTCGCCAAGATCGTGCTCCGCCTGCAGCCCGGCGACCTGACCGGTGGCTTCAAGGCCTGGCGACGAGCTGCACTCGAGGCTGTCGAGTGGGGTCGTCTCCACTCAGGCGGCTACGTCTTCCAGATCGAGACGACCTACCTGGCCACTCGAGCGGGCGCCGAGGTGACCGAGGTGCCCATCGTCTTCAAGGACCGTGAGGTCGGTACCAGCAAGATGTCCAAATCCATCATCGGCGAGGCCTTGCTGGTGGTCCTCCAGCTGCGCTGGGAGGAGCTGCGCGGCCGTGGGCCGACGGCCACGCTGGTCAAGGACGACGACGAGAGCCAGGCCGCCTCTGCCTAGTTGTGCGGACCCGGTTAGGCTGGGTCGTAGAGCACCCCGGTTCGTCATGACCGGGCCGAACGTGGAGAACCTGCGCCGTGAGTGCCGACGCGCCGCAGCCGGGACGGCTGAACATCACCATCGTCGCCGCCAACCCCTTCGAGTTCGATTCGCGATTCCTGCGTTCGGCGACCTCGCTGGCGGCCGACGGCCATCGGTTGCGCATCCTGGGCTGGTCGGCTCCGGGTCTCCCTTCGCGGGAGGAACTGGCGCCCGGCGTGGAACTGACACGGCTCGACATCGACCGTCGCATCAGCAATGCCCTCAGGCCTCTGCCCGAGCGCGTCCGTCGCGGCGTCTGCCGGCTCATCCGCCTGGACTACGACGCGCAGGTACTGCCGCCCGACATGCCACACGGCTTCGACCGCCTGCTGCACCTGGCTCGGCGCAGCCTGGAGATGATGGCCAACGCCCGTCGGGCCGGGCCCTGGGCCGACGCTGTCGTCGAGGCTGCTCCCGAGACCGACGTCTTCCACGCCCAGTCGCTCATCGTACTGCCGGTCGTGCGTGACGCTGCGGATCGGCTGGCGGGCCGCTTCGTCTATGACGTGGCCGACTACCATACCGAGGCTGCGCGGCTGGCCCGGATGCCCTGGATCGTGCGTGAGGTAGTGCGCCGCCGTGAGCGCGACTGGGCCCGAGACGGCGCTGGCTTCCTGGCCGTGAGCGACGCGGTGGCCGACCTGGTGGTGCGCCGCTGGGGCGTGCCTCGTCCGACCATCCTCCTGAACTGCCCGCCCGCCTGGCGCCCCAACCAGCCCGGCATCGTCGACTCCGACCGCATCCGCGAGGCCACCGGCATCGAGGCCGAACGGCCCATCGTGCTCTACCAGGGCGGTTTCTCCGTGGACCGAGGGGTCGAGGAGCTGGTTGCCGCCGCCACTGACACGCGCCTGATGGAGCGCGGCGCCGCGGTGGTGTTCATGGGCTACGGCCGGCTGGAGTCGTTCATCGCCGAGGCCGTGACCGAACACCCCGGCCGTATCTACCTGCTGCCCGCCGTCCGCCCCGACGACCTCATGCCCTGGACGGCCAGCGCCGACGTCACCTTCGTGGGCCAGCCACCGCGCACGCTGAACCAGAAGATGAACCTGCCCAACAAGCTCTTCGAATCGATCATGGCAGGGGTACCCGTGGTGGTCAGCGAGGGCAACGAGCAGTGTCGCCTCACCCGCGAGGAAGGCATCGGCGTGTGTGTCGACGTGGACGATCCCGCCGCTATCGCATCCGCCTGCGGCGATCTGCTCAGCGCACCGCTCGAGGAGCGTCGCGAGCTGCGTCGGCACTGCCGTGAGGTGGCCCTTGGCAGGTACACCTGGGACCGCACGGCCGTGGGGCTCGTCGAGCTCTACCGCAAGCTGGCCCGCGAGAGCGCACCGCCCCCGCGGGGCCACTCCATCCGCGCGGGCGGTTCGCCGCGCGATGGTGACGAGGCATGATGCGCTGGGCCGTGCGCGCGTTGGTGTTCGCGGTCGTCGCCGGCCTGGCCCTGGGCTCCGGTCTGGGTGTGGCCCGGGCGGCCGAGGGCGATCGCTCCATGGTCAGCCGCAGCCAGCTCACGCAGCGTCCCTACCGCGGTATCACGCTGGTGACGGTCGGCGACCGGGTCGTCTGTTCCGGTTTCGTCGTGACTCCGCGCAAGGTCGTGACCGCGGCCCATTGCCTCACCCGGGACGCCTCCAACGGCAACTACAAGTTCCGCAGGGGCCTGCCCGGCCGGTTGCGTATCTACCGCGCCTTCAGCTCTCGCTACGGCGGCTCCCGCTTCCCATCGTGCGGCGTCGCCAGGGTGTGGGCGCATGCCAAGTTCATCAAGCGGGATTCGTCCGACCGTGAGTACGGCAGCCGGGCCCATGACTACGCCGTGCTCACCACCGAGCGTGGCTGCTCCTTCCCGCTGAGCGCTGTGACGCGCATGTGGGGCACCGAGGCCTTCGACGGCAAGCTGAACGTGGGCCAGCGGGTCGCTCTCGCCGGCTATCCAGCCGACCCACGCTACTCGGGCATGAACGGCCTGACCATGTGGCGTACCGAGGGTCGCGTCCGCCCGGTCGGAGCGGACCCGCGCATGCTGGTCACCACCGGCTTCGTGGCCCAGGGCATGAGCGGCGCGCCGGTGTGGCGCTCGTTCGGTGCCAACTCACCCTGTGGTCGGTCGCAGTGCGCGGTCGGCATCGTCACGGAGTGCGCGGTCAACGCCAAGGGGCTGTGCAAGGCTGGCAACAGCGACCGCCTGGCGGTGCGCATCACGCCCCAGGTCAAGCGCTCCATCAAGAGGCGCTAGCGAGGTCGGGAACTGCCTCTTGCGCAGCGCCCCAGGCCTGCCCTGGAACGTCACAGGAGCTGTGGCTAGGTGCGCAGGATCTCCTCGGTGACCTCGTCGGCGATGGCCTCGAAGTGCGGCTCGAGCGGCTCGCGCTTGGCGATGACGAGGTCGTCGGCACGCTCCAGCACGCTCATGCGGCCCTGCTCGACCAGCTCGCGGTCGACGGCCCCGAGCTGGCCTGCGAACGTGGTCCAGGTGGGCACGCCCAGTACCGCCGCCTCGCGGTTCATGGTGCCGCCGGCACTGACCATGGCGTCGGCCGCCCAGACCAGCGACGGTCCATCGACCGGCCGCTCGGGGATGATGACCCCGGCCGCAGCGGCGAACGACGCGGCCTGCTCCGGGGTCCGCGGCAGGAGCACCACTTGCGCGTCACTGTCCAGCAGCCGAGCCAGCACGTCGTCGAACACGGTGTTCTCGATGCCGCGGTGGTAGAGGCTCATGGTGGCCGGCGGCCGCAACACCACGATGGGTCGCTCGCGGTCCAGCCCGAGCTCGTCGTAGACGCTCTCGTCGGGCGAGAAGTCGGCCAGGGCCACTTGCTCCTTGAGTCCGTGATACGGCCGGTAGCGTGCCTCCGACAGCCCGTAGCCCGACAACGCCGAGTAGGGGATGACGTCCGGGGTCATGACCTTGTCGGCCAGCCGGAAGTTGATGCGATGCATGCCCGCCGCGCCTTCGTAGTCGTGCAGCACCGTGCTGTGCAGCCGCAGCACACGCGCGGTGATGGCCAGGTCGTTGGATCCGTGGCTGACCGCCTGGCTGATGCCGCGTCCGCGTCCGAAACGCATCAGCGCCGTGGAGCGCCGCACCAGGCCCAGGCCCTTGCCGGTCACCGATGCTCCACCGTGACGGCCGATGACGGTATGGGCCATGTCGAAGCGCTGCAGCAGGCCCAGCGTCTGGGCGAAGTCGCGGGCGGTCACGACCGTATCCACGCCGGCCTCGTCGAGGCGCCGCAGCACGGGCCGGAAGAAGAGCACGTGCGGGGAGTTGGTAAGGTCGATCCAGACC
Source organism: uncultured Chloroflexia bacterium (assembly GCA_963705425.1). Taxonomy (GTDB): domain Bacteria; phylum Chloroflexota; class Limnocylindria; order Limnocylindrales; family CSP1-4; genus JAFMJV01. The sequence goes on from CAVPJO010000012.1 coordinate 84,040, forward strand.
TTCCGCGAAGGGGTAGCCACCGAGCCTAGAGAGCCCCGAGTGCAGCGTCGCGAACGACGCCATCCGCTGCGATGGGGCCGTCGCGGTCGATGGGGGTCCAGTGGTCAGTCACAGCCATCGCACTCTAGCATCGGCCGAGTCCCGGATGCGGCGCCGACGCCTCGTCGTGGGGATGGCATGCTTGCGCCTATGCCTGGACTCATCCACATCGTCGGCGCGAGACCCAACTTCATCAAGGCTGCCCCCGTCATCGCGGCCCTGCGTGCCGCCGGCGCAGAGCAGCAGGTCATCCACACCGGACAGCACTACGACCGGGCCATGTCCGTGGTCTTCTTCGAGGAACTCGGCCTGCCCGAGCCGGACGTGAACTTGGGCGTAGGCTCGGGCTCGCACGGAACGCAGACCGCGGCCCTGCTGGTGGCCCTCGAGGAAACCTTGCTGGCGCGGTCGCCCGACCGCGTGATCGTCTATGGCGACGTCAACTCCACCCTCGCAGCCGCGCTGGTGTGCGCCAAGCTGCTCATCCCGGTGGCACACGTGGAGGCCGGGCTGCGCTCGTTCGACTCGACCATGCCCGAGGAGGTCAACCGCCGCGTCACCGACCTGCTCAGCGACCCGCTGTTCGTGACCGCGCCGGAAGGGGAGCAGAACCTCGCGCGTGAGGGCGTCACCGGAGAGCGTGTCGTGTTCGTGGGCAACCCCATGATCGACACGCTGCTCAAGCACCTCGATCGCTTCGTGCCGGAGCCGGTCAAGGCACGGCTCGGGATCACGTCGCCGTACGCGGTGGCCACCCTTCACCGCCCTGCCAACGTCGACACCCCGGAGGCTGGGGCGGCATTGGTCGGTGCGCTGCGCGAAGCTACCGCCCGGTTGCCGGTGGTGCTGCCACTGCACCCGCGCGGCCGGGCCACCCTGGCCGCCGCCGGCCTCGACGAGGTGCCCGGTCTCCGCGTGGTGGACCCACTCGGCTACATCGACTTCCTCTCGCTGGTGCGTGGTGCGGCCGCGGTCATCACCGATTCGGGCGGCATCCAGGAGGAGACCACCGTGCTGGACGTACCCTGCCTGACGATGCGACCCAACACCGAGCGACCCATCACCCTGACGGCCGGCACCAACCGGCTGGTCTCGCCCGGCACACTGGGCCCGGCGCTCGATGGCGCCCTGGCCGGCGCCCAGTCCCGCATCGGTGCTGGCCCGCCCGGCTGGGACGGCCATGCCGGCGAGCGCATCGCCGCTCACCTGCTACAGCTGCCCTCCCGGACGCCCGGGTCGGTCGAAGCATGAGCCGGAGGCAGAAGTCGGTCCGCGCCATCCTCATGCCCTCGTACCAGTGGAATCCCTACCAGCGTCTGCTGGCGGCGGCCCTGGTCGAGGTCGGTGTGGAGGCCACGGCGGTCCACGAGTGGTCCGCACGATCACCCATCCTCGGCACCTGGCTGGCCCAGGGCCGCCCTGACGTCATCCACATCCAGTGGATCCACAACTTCGTCGGTGGCCGTTCGGGCACGCCCAGCAGCCGTGAGGTGCGCTGGTTCGACTATCAGCTGCGCATCGTCAAGGCCCTCGGCGCGCGTGTCGTGTGGACCGTCCACAATCTCAAGTCGCACGATTCCTCGGGCGACGACCCGCTCGATGCCAGGGCTCACCGCATCATCATCGAACGGGCTGATGCGATCATCTTCCACTGCGACTACGCGCGCCAGGCGCTCACCGAGATGTACGGCGCCAGCGAGGCGGCACAGGGGCGCATGCACGTCGTGCCTCACGGCAACTACGTGCGCCAGTACGACGTCGACCTGGACCAGGCAGAAGCGCGCGAGGCCCTGGGCCTGCCGGCCGGGGGCACCGTCTTCGCCTTCGTCGGCTCCATCCGTGGCTACAAGAACGTGGGCGAGCTGCTCGACGCGTTCGCGCGTGTGCCCGGGATCGGGCCCGACGACCGGCTACTCGTGTGTGGCAAGCCGTTGCCGCGGAAGCTCGGGCGTGACCTGGAGAAGACCGCCGGTGATGACCCGCGCATCGTGCTGCGCCTCGACCGCGTGCCGGAGGAGGACCTCTCGCGCATCCTGCGCGCCTCCGACGTGGCGGTCATGCCCTTCCGCGACATCCTCACCTCGGGCAGCGTCATCCTCGCGTTGAGCCACGGGCGACCGGTCATCGCCCCGGCCAAAGGCTGCCTGCCGGGTACCATGCCCCCCGACGCCACGTTCCTGTACGACCCGGACGCTCCGGACGCGCTGCGTGATGCCATCAGCGCGGCCGCCGCGGCAGACCTCGCGGCCATGGGCGCGCGCGCGCGCGCCTTCGCCGATACCATCGACTGGGGTCCCATCGCCGAAGAGACGGCTGCGCTGTATCGCGGCTAGCGACGCTCCACGCAGCGGGCCACTCGTCGCTGGGTCGCGCTCGAGGAGCGACGCGCCCCGCGGCTACGTGGTCCTGGCTGTGGCCGCCCTGCTCGCCCCGGTCTGCTCCCCCGCGATCTCGACGAGACGCTGGTAGGTCCGCTCCACCTCGTCCGGCAGCTTCATCTCCTTCGGCGCGCCGGGAGTGCGCAGCGAGCCGTCGAAGAAGGCGTTGCCCGCTTCCGGCGTCGGGAGGCGCAGCTCGGTGATGAGCTCCTTGAGCCGCACCTGATACTTGTCGGTCGGCTGGCCGAAGTCGATGAGCGGCACATAGCGAGACTCGCACAGCTCGAGCATGGGCTTGCAGTAGTCGAGCCACACGCTCAGCCAGCGCTCGGGGCCATCGCTGCCGTGGCGGCGTGCCAGCGAGCGAGCCACCGCGGCCGGGTGCCGGAAGGTGGCCACCATCTCGAGATCGGGCAGCACCTCCAGCCAGTGCTCGATGACGAGGATGGTGCGTGGGTCCTTGAAGCCCCAGAGCGGCACCTTCGAACGACTCTCGATGAAGCGTTCCAGGCGCTTGCGGGTCGCTGCCGGCCAGGTGATGTGCTCGGGCACGCTCGACCAGCTGCCGCCGCTGTTGATGAGCACGTCATCGTGGATACGCATGAGGACGGGCGATTCGCGATTGCCCTTCTCGTTCCACTGGTTGCCGGTATCGACCGCACCCATGTCCAGGCCGGAGGCTTCGAGGCTGCCGGCCAGGCTGCTGGTACCGCTGCGATGCATGCCCAGGATGGCCAGCACGCGCGTGGGACCGTCGTATGCGGGCGCCCGCGAGCCGGCGGGGCGTCGCGCCAAACGCGTCAGTGAGCTGCGCAACGAACCCATGGTCAAACGCTCCGGGTGGTGGAGTCGGCCGCCCCTGATGGTACGGCATCACCGTTCTCGTCGGCCTCAGGTCGCGCCGCAGCCACCACCTCGCCGCCACCCGGCGCCGCAGCCGCCGACTGGTCGCCCGCCGTCGATGCATCGCCGGCTGCAGCCGGCCGGCCGTCGTCTCGGGCGCCCGCGGCTGCCTGAGCGGCCTGAGCGGCCTGAGCCGCCTTCCTGGCCTTCCTGGCGGCACGCTTGGCGGCCCGGGCGTCCGCGACCTCCTTCGCCTTCTGCGCCTTGATCTCCTCGACTTGGTCCTCGTGCCCATCAAGGACGTCGTCGAGGGTGCCGTCCTTGCGCGCCTGTCGAACTACCGACTGGTCGACCTTGCCGTGCTTGAGCAGGAACTTGGTCTTGCGCTTCTGCTTCTTGCGCTTCTCGGCATCGTTCTCGTGCATGTCGGCGATCTCTTCAGGGTCGCCGTCGGCCACGATCTGACCCTTGTCCATGAGGATGGCGCGGGTGCAGAAGGCGGTGATCCAGCTCATGTCGTGGGTCACCATGACCACGGCCTTGGCCGTCTGCAGCACCTCTGCGATGCGTTTGCGCGATTTCTGCTTGAACGTGTTGTCGCCGGTCTGGAGGACCTCGTCGAGCAGCAGGATGTCAGGGTCGACCGCGGTGGCCACGGAGAAGCCGACACGGGCGCGCATACCTGAGGAGTAGGTCTTCATGGGGGCATCGATGAAGGCGCCGATGTTGGCGAACTGGATGATGCCCGGCGTGATCTCCTCCATGACGTGCTCGTCGATGCCCATGAGCGCGCCGGCCAGGGCGATGTTGTCGCGGCCGGTGAGCTCGGAGTCGAAGCCGGCATTGAGGCTCAGCAGCGTGGAGACGTGGCCGTTGACCTCGACCACACCTTCGGTGGGCTGGAGGATGCCGGCCAGTGCCAGCAGCATCGTCGACTTGCCGGAGCCGTTCGCTCCGACGATGCCCACGGCCTCACCACGTCGGACCTCGAAGTCCACACCACGGATCGCCCAGAAGTGACCTGCGTTGCGTCGTCGCGGGTCGAGGAGGTGGGCGAAGGTCGTGCGCAACTTGGTCTTCTTGGTGAAGTTGAGGTTGTAGCGCACGCCCAGGTTCTGGGCTCGGATGGCCAGGTCGCCGGTCGGGACGGCCACGCGCAGGCTGAAGTCATCTCGGTCGGGAGCCTCGTTCTCAGCCTCAGCGATGGCGGACAGGGCATGGTCGCTGTGGCGGTCCCACCCCGAATTGGTCGTCTTGCCGGCCTGCCCTGGTGTGGCGACGGGCTGCTCGCTCATCACAGCACCTTCGTGAAGGCCGGCTCGAGTCGCTTGAAGACGATCGTGCCGATGACGGTGAAGACCACGCCGCTGACCAAGATGACCGCGAGCACCTCGAAGTTGGGCAGGGTCGCCTCGGTCCATGCCAGCGTTTCCTCGCTCACGCCGGTCGCGGCGTCAGTGACATCGATCCTGTCGAGATGGCCGTAGATCACCTTGCGGTAGGACTCCAGCAGGAGCGAGACGGGGTTGAGCGAGATGGCACCGAACAGCATGCCGGTGGGCAGGCCCAGGGCACGCTCGACACCCTCGAGGCCCACCTGCAGGCGCTGGCCACGGCCGGCTACCTCCATGAACGACCAGAGGATGGGGCTGATCCAGAAGAGCAGGCGCATGAAGTGGCTGATGATGATGCCGATGTCGCGATAGAAGACGGTCACGGCCGAGAGCATGAACGTGAAGCCCAGCACGAAGACGTACTGCACCACGGCGATGAGCGGCACCCACACGACCTGCCATGTGACGTGGTCGTGATAGGCGAAGAACCACACGAACAACAGCACGGCCATGCCGAAGAGGAAGCCCACGATCTGGCTGAGGGTCATCGTCACCGGCAGGATGATCTTCGGAAAGAGGATCTGCTTGATCAGCGACTCTTTGCCGGTGACGGCGGTGGTGGAACTGCCGATGGTCGCGGTGAACCACTTGAAGGGCACCATCGCGCTGAGCAGGAAGAGCGGGAAGTCGGGCGTGCTGCGCTGGAAGATGACGGTCATCACGAGCACGTAGATGAGCATCGTGATGAGCGGATCGAGCACCCACCAGACGTTGCCCAGTACGGTGTTGGCGCCGCGTTTCTTGACGTCGGCGCGGACCATATAGCGAATCAACCGACGGCGTGACCAGACGTCGGTGATCGCGTTGCGGATGAGGGCGACCGGGCCCGGTCGATCATTGCTGCTGCGGAAGGCAGCAGGTGCCTCGTTGACGACTCCCATGGACGGTCTAGACGGTAGCAGACGTGCGTCGATTCCCGTTGCCGCGCCTGCTACCGCCGGCGGTCGCTCGGATGTGCTCAGGTGTGTTCGACTATGGTTTCCACATCCACAGCTCCCGGCCGTGGACGCCGTCATCAGCGCTGAAGAAGAGCCGCTTGCCGACTCTGGCCAGCCAGGTCGGCCAGCCATCGTCCTTGCCCGCATCGATGTCGGCCACGCGCCAGGCTCTTGAGCCGACGGCCTTCCAGAGTTCTCGGCCGTGCGCCGGGTCGGTCGCGGCGAAGAACACGGCCCGGCCCACCGTGGTCAACTCGGTCGGATCCGAGCCCGTGCCGGCCGGTGCGATGTTCCTGACCAGCTTGGTGCTGGCGTAGGTTCCCTTGGTCATCCATGGCTCCTGCCCCGCGAGGGGCGTCCATGCTGCGAAGTAGAGCCGCTCATCGGCCTGCACAGCTCCCCGAGGGAAGGAGTCGAGGGGGCCGCTTGCGATGTTCCGAACCTGTCTCGTGCCGGCCTTCGTACCGTCGCTCCTCCACAGCTCGGCCCCCGAGGACTCCGTGGCCGCCCGGAAGTAGAGCTTGCCCTTGAGGCCGGCCATGGGCAGCGCACCCGAGGAGGTCTTGCCCTTGATGATGTCGCGGACGAGCTTGGTACCCCACCTCGTGCCGTTGGTCTTGTGCAGCTCGCCGCCGGTCGAGGTCGTGGCGGCTCCGAAGTAGATCTTGTCGCCGACCTTGACGAAGTCATCCGTCCCCGACCCGGCCGCGCCCGGGACGATGTCCTTGAGCACCCTAGTGCCCTTCCAGGTCCCGTCACTGATCCATGGCTCCCGCCCCAGGCCGGTCACATCTGCGGCGAAGACGAGCTTGCCCCGGAGCGGCCCGGCGATGCCGATCGAGGAACCCGCCGGGCCGGGCTGGACGTCCCGCACCAGCCTGGCGTCGTTCCGTTTGCCCCGGCTGACGAACAGCTCCGCGCCCTTGGTAGGGTGCCGCGCGACGAAGAAGATGCGCTTGCCGACCTTGGTCATGGAGTACGGATCGGAGTTACCGTTTCCCGGATCGATGTCGGTGATGCGCCAGGTGCCCTTGGCCGTGCCGTTGGTGCGCCAGACCTCGCGGCCGCGACTGGGATCGGTGGCCGCGAAGTAGAGGATGCCGTCGATGACGACCAGCCCCCACGGATCGCTCGAGCCTGGCCCCGGCCAGATGTCCCGGACGACCCTGGTGCCCTTGGCAGTACCGTCGCTCCTCCACAGCTCCTTGCCCTTGGCCGGCGTCTCCGCGACGTAGAAGGCCTTGCCCTGGTAGGCGGTCACAAGCTGGGGACTGGCGCTCCCCGGCAGGTCCCTGACCAGCTTCGTCGTGCCCGCCTGCACGACACCGACCAGCGCCACCGACAGGACCATGGCCATGCCCACCAGTAACGCGAGCATCCGTGCGAGCCTCATCATCTGCCCCCCTTCGAGACGAGTGTCCTGCTCACGATTATCCGCCTCGTGTCTGCCCCCGACCCTCCACGGCGCCGCGTCGCATCCGGCCCTGATACAGTCGGCCGCGTGACCAGCCCGACCTCCCAGCCCGTGTTCGTGGTCGGCGGCCCGCGATCAGGAACGACGCTGCTATCAGCCATGCTGGCCGCGCACTCGGCCTTCGACTGTGGCCCCGAGACGCACTTCCTTTCGCGCTGGGCGCGCATGGCCCGCAGCGAGCGCGAGCACATCCTCGATCCCGCCGACTGGCCCGAGCGGGCCACCGCCTACGTGGCCAGCCTGTCACTGGGCAAGCGGCCCGTCTACCCGATGTATGACCTCGCGCTCGAGGAGGTCCGTGCCTGGCTGGCTGTGCGGCCGCCGTCGCTGACGGCCATGCTCGAGTCACTGACGGCGCAGCGGGCCTTGCGCAACGGCGCCCTGCGCTGGGTCGAGAAGACGCCGCGCCACCTCGAGGTGCCAGAGCTCATCGTCGAGACCTGGCCGGGGGCGCGCATCGTGCGCATCGTGCGCGATCCTCGCGATGCTGCCGTGTCGCTCACCAAGGTGCCTTTCGGTACGCCTTCGCTGCTCACCAATCTGTCCGTGCTCGCGCGTATGAACGAGGCCGCGGCCGACTTCTATCGCGAGTCGAGCCGGGCCTTGACGGTCCGATACGAGGACCTCGTGGCCTCGCCCGAGCACGAGCTGCATCGCATCTGTGAGTTCGTGGACGTCGACTTCGAGCCCCGCATGGTCGAGGACCGCAGCAGCGCGACGGGCGTGGCCGCAGTCCACGAGTGGTGGAAGGGCGACGCCACCGGGCCTCTCGACCGCTCTCGTTCGGGCCGCTGGGCCGAGGAGATGCCGCCCGAGGTGCAGCACTACGCGGCGCTCAACCTGGGGCCCATGCTCGAGGAGCACGGCTACGCCACGGCGGTGCCGCCCAAGCGGCAGCTGGCCATCGTGCCCGCCGGCGACGCCCTCAACGCCCGCTATGACCACGTCCTGCTGCAGCTGGCCGCGGCCGACGTGGCCATCCGCCGGCCCATTCCCGCCACCATCGACGAGCTGCACCTGCAGCAGCCGCTGGTCTTCTTCGGTGTCGTCGGCCAGCTCGATCCTCATCGGGACCGCTCGGCCGAGCGACGCGTCGTCGATATCGCACGACTCACGCTCCTGCTGCTGACCCGTCGATTGCAGCGCCGGCCCGTGGTCTGGGTGCGTCGCCTCAGCCTCATCCGCCGCCACCCCAACGACGGCGGGGAGCGCTTCATCGCCCGCCTGCTGCAGATGCTGGCGGTGTCCGCGGAGGCCGGCGATCTGCCTGGCCTGGTGGGTGCTGAGACCGAGGTGCAGGGCACGGCCAGTGACTGACGCTCCCATCTTCGTGGTCGGCGTGCCCCGTTCGGGGACGACGCTGCTGGCCGCCATGCTGGCGGCCCACTCACGGCTCGACTGTGGTCCCGAGTCCCGGTTCTTCGCTCGCTACCGCCACCTTGGGCCCAGGCAGCGGGCGCGCATCCTCGATCCCATGGAGTGGCCGCGGCCGGCGGTCGACTTCATCGCCTCGCTGCGCAACCAGGACCATCCCATCTCCGAGCTCTTCGGCCTCGGGTTGCCCCAGATCGGCTCGTTCCTGGCCGAGCGCCAGCCCTCGGAGGTGGCCATGCTCGAGGCGCTCACCGTGCTGCATGCGCGCGGGGCCGGCAAGGCACGCTGGATCGAGAAGACGCCACGCCACCTGCTCATGACCGAGTGGCTGCGGCGGCTCTGGCCCGAGGCCTTCATCGTGCGCATCGTGCGCGACCCGCGCGACGTGGCGCTGTCGCTCTCGGGCGTGCCCTTCGGCAAGGAGTCAGTGGTCGGCAACCTGGTCCGCATCGACGCGGACGACCGCGCCTCCGCTGAGCGTATCGAGACCGACCCGCTGGCCATGACCCTGCGCTACGAGGACCTCGTCACCGATCCCGAGCGCGAGCTGCGACGCGTCTGCGACTTCGTGGGTGAGGACTTCGAGCCGGCCATGCTCGACTCGAGTGCGTCAGGCGCCGGGGTGGCCGGCGAGCACGAGTGGTGGAAGGCGTCCGTTTCCGGGCCGCTCCACACCAGCAGCGTGGGCCGATGGCGCGAGGAGATGTCCGCCGACGCTCGCCGGTTCGCAGCGCTGCACCTGGCCGGCTACCTGCGGATCCATGGCTACGAGGGTGCGCGCGAAGCCCGTGCCCAGCTGGCCGTGCTGCCGGTGTCCGGCGAGGTCGGGCCACAGAACGAGGTGCTGCTGCTGGAGCTGGCCCGCCGCGACATGACCGTCGTCCGCCCGGCACCATCGACCCCCTCCGCGCAACATGCACAGCGGCATCTCGTCTTCGTCGGCGTCAAGGGCCAGCTCGACCCGACCCGTGGTCAGCCGGCCGCCCGGCGCGTCCTGGGCACGGCCATGCTCAGCGCAGGCCTGCTCGCGCGCCGGCTCCAGCGCCGGCCCGTGCTTTGGGTCCGCCGGGCCACGCTTCGTGAGCGTAGCCAAACCGACCCCGCCGAGCGACTCCTGGCGCTGCTGCTGCGGCCGCTGGCCCGCACCGTCGCCCTCGATGCGGTCCCGTCGCTCGTCGACGATGCTCCCCTCGAGTAGGTGGACGACCTGCTCACGAGCGATGACCTCTTCGAGGCGTCCGGTCGCTACGGCTACCTGCACCCGGGCTATGCCGAGGCCTACCTGGAAGCCGGCGAGGTCCGACACCTCCGCCGCAGCGGGGCCTGGATGCTCACCCGCGCCATCCCCGGCAGCGAGCGCAAGGACGCGCTCATCGGCCACCCCAAGCTTGTCTGCCGCGACTGGTCTGCCCTGTCGGATGACCTCATCGAGACGGCAGCGCTGGCCGACGTGGTGACCGTCAGCGCGCTGACCGATCCGCTCGCCCAGGTCAGCGAGCAAGCACTGCGGGAGGCCTTCCCCGATGTGCTGCGCATCCACGCCCAGCACTACGTGGTCGATCTGGCCACCTTCTGGCCAGCTCGGGCCCACCGCCGGGCCATGCGCCGCGCGATGCAGCTCGTGGACATCGACATCGAGGACTCGGCCGAGGGCCGGCTCGACGACTGGGCTCGCCTCCGGCACCGGCTCGGCACGACTGGCGAGGGGGCCGCCGCCATCGAGCTCTCGCGTGAGGCCCTCGAGCGCCAGGTCGGCGTGCCCGGTTGCGTCGGCCTCACCGCGCTGGCCGAGGACGGGCCGGTCGCCTTCGCCATCGTCTACGTCAGCGGTGACGACGCCCATCTACACACCATGGCCAGCAGCGACCGAGGCGAGGAGCTGGGCGCGCGCTTCGCCTTGATCGGGGCAGCGGTGGAGGACATGGCCGGTCGCGGGCTGCGCTGCCTTGACCTGGGTACCATCCCGACGAGCGCGAACGCCGACGCGGCGGCGACCGCGGCGGCTGCCGCCTTCATGGACGGCTGGACCGAGCTGCTGCGGCCGTCGTACCTCTGCGGCCGCATCGTCGATCGCCTCGCCTACGACGAGCTGGCGGCCGGGGCCGGCACCGTCGGCAGTGCCGCCTTTCCGGCCTACCGCGACCGCGACGCTAGACTCGGCGCGGGTGCGACCCACGAGCCCGGCCCTGACGAGCCAGACGATGGAGGACGTGCATGAGGATCCTGGTCACCGGCGGGGCCGGCTTCATCGGCTCCACCTTCGTGCATCGCCGCCTGGCCGGTACGGACGACTCGATCATCGTGGTCGACAAGCTCACTTACGCCGGCAACCCGGCCAACCTGACCGGCCTCGCCGACGACGCTGCCACCCGCGAGCGGTACCGCTTCGTCCAGGCCGACATCGCCGACGGGCCCCTGATGAAGGAGCTTGCGGCCGAATGCGATGCCATCGTCAACTTCGCCGCCGAATCGCACGTCGACCGCTCCATCCTCGAGCCCACCGCGTTCCTGCGTACCGGCGTCATGGGTGTGTATGCCCTGCTCGAGGCTGCCCGCACGCAGTCGGCGGAGCGCGACGGGGCCTTCCGCCTGCTGCAGGTCTCGACCGACGAGGTCTACGGCCCGGTCGCGGAGGGGCTCTCTGTGGAGACCGATCCCATCCGGCCGACCAGCCCATACAGTGCGGCCAAGGCCGCCGGCGAGCACCTGGTAGCGGCCTATCACGAGACCTACGGCCTGGACACCGTCATCACCCGTGGGGCCAACACCTACGGGCCCTACCAATACCCCGAGAAGCTCATCCCGCTGTTCATCACCAACGCGCTCGACGACGAGCCCCTGCCCATGTATGGCGACGGCATGCAGCGCCGCGACTGGCTGTTCGCGGCCGACCACGCCGACGGCATCGGCGTGGCGCTCGATGAAGGCGAGCCCGGTACCGCCTACAACGTCTGTGGTGATGGCATCGAGCGGCCCAACCGGGCCGTGACCGAGGCCATCCTCGAGCACCTCGGCAAGCCCTGGTCGTTGGTGCGCACGGTGCCCGACCGGCCGGGGCACGATCGCCGCTATGCGCTCGACGGCTCACGGTTGCGTGGGCTGGGTTGGGAACCGCGCACCTCGTTCGGGGACGGCATCGCACTCACCATCGACTGGTACGCGGCGCGGCGCGATTGGTGGGAGCCCATCAAGAGCGGCGACTGGCACGACTACTACCGGCAGCAGTACGCCTGGCGCCTCGAGCAGTCGGAGGACGCCTGAGCGAGGTCCGCTGTCGCCTCCGCCAGCCCAGCGGGCACGCCTGACGCGGGCGTGAGGCGCTAGACTGCGGCGGCGTGCCCGAGCGTCGCAGATGCCCTTTCCGAGTGGCGCCCCTCGGACGCGCCCGTGACACGACCGACACCGGAGAATCGTCCTCGCATGACCTCGCCGAAAGAACCACCGAAGGAGTCACTCCGTGACCGCGTCTCGACCCGTCTTTCGACGGACAAGAGAGGTCGTGCCATCGATGCCGATGCGCGTCATACGCGCAACGTGTCGTGGATGTTCTACGGGATCATCGTGGTCGTCGTGGTCATCATCGTCGGTGGCCTCATCTACGGCTTCTATGAAGCCAATATCAAGCCCCTCGCCAACGTCGATGGCACCGAGGTCGCCCGTGGCGAGTGGCAAGACCGCCAGAAGCTCGAGCAGTTCCGGGCCGATCGCGCCGAGTCGGTGATCAGCCGGGGCATCGCCGAGGGCAGCATCGACGCCGACCTCGCCAACCGCCGCTTCACGAACGCGCAGAACGGGCTCCCGGCCACCAACGCCGAGATCATGGCCGAGCTGGTCGACCTGATCTACGCGAAGCAGCTCGCGGCTGAGGCGGGTGTCGTGCTCAGCGAGGCCGACCTGGAAGAGGCGCTGGCCGCCGACGGCACGTTCCCCGAGGCGCGCCTGGTCGAGCTGCTGGTCGTGCTCACCCCTGAGCAGGAGGCCGGAGCCGCAGCCACGGATGCCGGCATCGCCGACGCGCGCGAGCGCGCCACGGCCATCGTCGCCGAGCTGGAGGCGGGCGGCGAATCCCGAGGCGGCCGTCGAGACCTACGGGCCGGCCAACTACGAGTCCGGGGCCATCACCAAGGACGATGTCAGCGACGCGGCCTGGGCCGCCGAGGTCTTCACCCTCGAAGAAGACGGCATCAGCTCCGTCATCGAGGCCGACACCGGTGAGCAGCTCATCGGCATCGTGACCACCATCTACCCGGCCGAGGCCGATCCCGGCTTCCTCGAGGCGGTCAACGATGAGGTCGGTGAGGAGATACACCGCCGCAACGTCGAGCTCGAGGCCACGGCCGCCACGCTCGAGGAACGGATCACCGCGGAGGCGCTGGCGGCCGAGTACGACCAGGTCAAGCTGGCCGAGATCTTCATCGAGCGCAGCTCCAGCAGCACCGATGACACGGCCGCTGAGGCTCACGTCAGCCACATCCTGTACCAGCCCGAGACCCCTCTCGACGAGGAGGGCAACCCCACCGCGCTGGACGATCTTCCCGCCGACGATCCGGCGTGGGCCGATGCCCAGCTCGAGGCCGAGCGGGCCGCCCGACAGCTGGCCGCCGTCGACGACATCGAGGCGCGCATGGACGCATTCGCCCAGCGCGCCCGGCGCGACAGTGACGGTCCCACTGCGCCCCAGGGCGGCGACCTCGGCTACTTCCCCGAGGGCTTCATGGTCACCGAGTTCAACGACGCCATCTGGGACTCGATGGACGCGCAGCGAGGCGACATCATCGGCCCGGTACGTACCCCGTTCGGCTGGCACGTCATCCTCTTCGATGAGTTCCGCTCCTCGCTCGACGTCCGAGTCGCCGAGGCGCAGGCGGCCCTGGCCGAAGATGGTGCTGATTTCGCGACGGTCGCAGCAGAGCACTCCGACGGTCCGGAGGCCGCTGCCGGTGGCGAGATCGGCTGGCAGCTCGTCGACGAGCTCGATGATCTGACGGTGCTGGCGCTGTCCGCCATCGAGATCGGTGAGACCACTGAGCCCTCTGACGAAGGCTTCGGCTACCGCATCTACCAGAAGCAGGACGAGGGCACCCGCCCGCTGGAGCCGGCCGACGCCGCCGACGTGGCCGAGACCGCCTACGTCGAGTGGTTCGACGAGCGCTTCTTCGCTGCCGAGGAGGAGGGCCGCATCAGCATCGACGACTCCGTCTATGAGCAGTAGCGAAGTGGCCGAGCGCGGCGCCTGCATCTGGTTCACGGGGCTCTCCGGCTCCGGCAAGTCGACCACCGCGGAGGCGCTGGTGCCGCTGCTGGAGGCGCGTGGCCGCACGGTCACCGTGCTCGACGGCGACGTGGTGCGCACCCACCTCACCAGCGAGCTGGGCTTCTCCAGGGAGGATCGCGACACCAACGTGCGCCGTGTCGGCTACGTGGCCGCCCAGATCGTGCGCCACGGCGGCCTGGTCGTGGCCGCGCTGGTGAGCCCCTATCGCGAGACCCGCGCGGAGGTCCGCGAGATGGTCGGCGAGGGCTACATCGAGGTCTTCGTGGACACGCCGCTGACGATCGTCGAGGAGCGCGACGTGAAGGGCTGGTACGCCAAGGCGCGCAGCGGCGAGGTCGAGGGGTTCACCGGGGTGTCCGATCCCTACGAGCCGCCGCTCGACCCCGAGATCACGCTGCTCACGACCGAGACCACGCCGGGAGCCAACGCGCAGCTGGTGGTGGAGTACCTGGAGTCGCGCCGCATCCTCGTCCCGGCCTAGACTGCGACCGAGCTCAGTGTCCACCCTGCTGACCGACCCCGTGCTCACGTCGCTGCTCGAGCGCGCCGAGGTCGATCCTGCCGAGGGGCTGCAGATCATGGCCCTCGACCGTCTCGTGTCGCGACCGTTCGACGCGGGCATGGCACTGCTCGTGCTGCCGCCGGTCGGCGCTGCACCCGACGGCGATGACCCCTACACCATGCTGCCCGGGCGCCACGGCCACGGCAGGGATGCCGTCTCGCTGCTGCACCGCTTCTATCCTGCCGACCACCCCGTCCTCGGGGCCAGGGCCGACCTGACCGTGGGCACGCTGGGCCCCGAGGAGCTCGCGGCCGGCCCGCATGTGCTGCCCCCCCTCGACCCCGTCCTCAACCCGGCCGGTGCCTTCGGGCTGGCCTGGCTGGTGCATCGGCTGCGGCAGCCCGACGGTTGCCCCTGGGACAGGGAGCAGGACCACCAGACTCTGAAGCCCTTCCTGCTCGAAGAGACGTACGAGGTCTACGACGCCCTCGACGATGGCGCCACGCCCGAACTCGCCGAGGAGCTCGGGGACCTGCTCCTGCAGATCGTGCTCCATGCGCAGTACGCCGCCGAGGCTGGTGTCTTCGACCTCTCCGATGTACAGCGCGGCATCACCACCAAGATCATCAGCCGCCATCCCCACGTCTTCGGCGATGTGCAGGCCGATACGCCCGGCGAGGTGATGCGCAACTGGGAGCAGCTCAAGGCAGCCGAGCGTGCCGCCAACGGCGCGCGACCCGCGCGCGATGCCGAGATGCCCGAGGCCTTCAAGGGGCTCAGCAAGTCATTGCCGGCCCTGGCCTACGCCGACGAGATGCAGGGCCGCGCGGCCAGCCTGGGATACGACTGGCCCGACCTCGAGGGCGTCATCGACAAGATCGCCGAGGAGGCCTCCGAGCTGCTGGCCGCCGACAACGAGGCCGACCGGCACGAGGAGTACGGCGATCTCCTGTTCGTGCTCGTCAACATGGGACGCAAGCTGGCCATCGACCCCGAAGCCGCGCTACGGTCTGCCAGCCGGAAGTTCGCTTCGCGCTTCGCACGGGTCGAACGGCTAGCCGACGATCAGGGGGTGCAGCTCAAGGCACTGGGACTCGACGCGCTCGACGACCTGTGGCAGCTGGCCAAACGAGAAGAGATCGATCGAGAAGGAGGGTCTATGAGCATCGGTGGAGGGCGCTTCCGCGCCGATGGACGGACGCCGGGCCAGATGCGCCCGGTGTCGATCGAGATGAACGTGCAGAAGTGGGCGGCTGCGTCGCTCATCTACAAGCAGGGTGATACCCACGTGATCTGCTCGGCCACCGTCGAGGACCGTGTGCCGCCGCACCTGCGCGGCAAGGGCACCGGCTGGGTCACCGCCGAATACGCCATGCTCCCGGCGGCCACGTCCGAGCGCATGCAGCGCGAATCGGTGCGCGGCAAGCTGGGCGGCCGCACCTACGAGATCCAGCGGCTCGTGGGCCGCTCGCTGCGCGGCGTCGTCAACACCTCGGTCATGGGCGAGAAGACGGTGGTCGTCGACTGCGACGTGCTCCAGGCCGACGGCGGCACTCGCTGCGCGTCGATCACCGGCGGCTACATCGCGCTGGTGCTGGCGCTGCGCAAGGCCAACCTGGAACGCGCCATCGCCGGCAAGATCGCGGCCATCAGCGTGGGCATCGTGGACGACGCGCCGCTGCTCGACCTCGAGTACCGCGAGGACTCGGGCGCCGAGGTCGACTTCAACGTCATCGGCACCGACGCCGGCACCTACGTCGAGCTGCAGGGCACCGCCGAGGGCAAGCCCTTCGACCGGACGCAGATGGAGGCGCTGCTGAACCTGGCCGACGGTGGCCTCAGGAAGCTCTTCGAGATCCAGGAAGCCGTGCTCGCGGGCGAGGCGGCCAAGGCCGGCGAATGACCCGCCGCCTGCTGCTGGCCACGCGCGCTCGTCACAAGGTGGCCGAACTGGAGGAGCTGCTGGACCTCGACGATGTCGTGCTGGTGACGCCCAGACGAGGTCGGCATCGAGGGCGAGCCCGTCGAGGACGCAGCCACCTTCGAGGGCAACGCCGAGATCAAGGCGCGCTACTACGCCGAGCGTTCGGGCCTGCCCACCCTGGCCGATGACTCCGGCCTCGAGGTGGACGCGCTCGATGGACGACCGGGCGTGTACACCCGCCGCTACGCCGGCGCTGATCCGACCGACGCGGAGAACAACAGCAAGCTGTTGAGTGAGCTCGACGGGCTGCCAGCGGAGCAGCGTGGCGCGCGCTACCAGTGCGTGCTGGCCTTCATCGATCCCGGGGTGGGCGCTGATCCGGTCTTCCGCAGCGGCGCGTTCGAGGGCCGCATCGCGACCGCTCCACGTGGCCACGGAGGCTTCGGCTACGACCCCATCTTCGAGCCCGAGTCAGAGCCGCCCGGGGCGCGTACAGTCGGGCAGATGAGTGCCGCGGAGAAGCACGCGCTCTCACATCGTGGCAAGGCCACGCGGGCCATGGCCGAATACCTGGAGGGGGAGGGCTGGTAGATGGGCAAGGCAGGTCGGCCGCGGGTCGTCATCGCCGGCGAGGCGCTCATCGACCTCATCATCGGCCGGGACGGCGCAGTCATCCCGGCTGCGGGCGGCGGACAGTACAACGCTGCGCGCGCCGTGGCGCGACTCGGTGGCGACGTCCACTTCCTGGGGCGCATCAGCGATGACTGGTTCGGGAATGCTGCTGCGCTCGAAGCTCGAGGCTGATGGCGTGGGCACCGACCTGGTCGTCGATACGGCCGACCCGACCACGCTCGTGCTGGCCGAGATCGACGCGGCCGGCGTGGCCCACTACCACTGGTACATCGAGAAGACGACCGTGCCCGGGCTGGACCTCGCTGACGCGCGACGGGGCCTGGCGCCCGCACCCGACGCCCTGCATGTGGGCACGCTCGGCCTGGCCATGGAGCCCATCGCCGACTCACTCGCGGCCGTGGTCGCGGAGGTGCCCGACGACACCTTGGTGATGGTCGATCCCAACTGCCGGCCCACGGCCACTCCGGACTTCGAGCGCTATCGGGCACGCATGCGCCGGGTCATCGCGCGCGCCGATGTGGTCAAGGGCAGCGACGAGGACTTCGAGTACCTGGACCTCGCGCCCACCCCGGAGGCCACCGCGCGCATGCTCGTGGAGGAGGGCGTGGGTGCGGTGCTCGTGACGCAGGGCGGTGACGTCGCTCGCGGCTACTGCGAGCGTGGCGAGTTCGCCGTGCCCGTGCCGGTGGTCGAGGTGGTCGATACGGTCGGTGCCGGCGACACGTTCGGTGGCGCGTTCCTGGCCTACTGGCTGGAGCACGGCTTCGGGCGCGATGAGTTGTGCCGGCGAGATGAGCTGCAGCGCGCCGTCGAGTTCGCCGTCCGCGCCGCGGCCATCAACTGCACGCGCGCCGGTGCCGAACCACCCACCCGTGCCGAGATGGGCCTGGCCTAGCATCCAGGCATCACGCGCGGCTGAGGAGGCTCTACGCGCGGCTGAGGTCGCCGGCCAGATGTCGCGCCTGTGACCACTGACGGTGGTAGCCCCGTTCCTTGAGGACAGATGTCGCCCCCGGGGCCGTTAGCCACCTCGGACCGGCCCGCGCGGCGCAGTGCGCGCCACCATCGGCAGATGCCAAGCGGGGCCGGGCATAAGACCGGGACAGGGACGAGACCCTGGATGACACCCGGTGTCCTGGAGTACGCCTTACGGCTCCCGGGCCGACATCTGTCCTCTTGCCTTGCCCCAAGCCCTGCGACCGGGTATGCGCGGGAGCGCGCGCTTGCTAGAGTCTGCCCATGGCGAGTCTCTACCCCGAGCTCGAGGCCGACGCCAGCGGCAGGCTTGACGTCGGTGACGGGCACTCGATGTACTGGGAGACCTGCGGGAACCCGCTCGGCAAGCCTGCCCTCGTGCTCCATGGAGGCCCGGGCTCGGGCTGCGCGCCGTGGCAGCGACAGCTCTTCGATCCGGGCCGCTACCGCGTCGTGCTCTTCGACCAGCGCAACTGCGGTCGGAGCACCCCCCACGCCAGCATCCCGGACGTGGACCTGAGCACCAACACGACCCACCATCTGCTGGCCGACATCGAGCAGCTGCGGGAGAGCCTGGCCATCGACCGCTGGCTCGTCCTCGGCGGCTCGTGGGGCAGCACGCTCGCCCTGGCCTATGCGGAGGCGCATCCGGTCAGGGTCACGGAGCTCGTGCTGCACGGCGTGACGGCTGGTCTGCACCGCGAGTTCGAGACCGTCTTTCGGGGTGGCCTCGCCGACCTGTTCCCGGCTCAATGGCGCCGACTGCGCGAAGCGGTCCTGGCCGACCCCGAGGCTGATGGCGACGTTCTCGAGGCGACCCATCAGCTGCTGTTCGATCCCGATCCCTCGGTCAGGGCGGACGCGGCTTACGAATGGTGCCTGTGGGAGTCCGCCACACCCGAGTGGCCGCCGACCTCGCAGCTCCAGACCCGCTTCCGCGACCCAGACTATGCCCTGGCCTTCGCGCGCATCGTGACGCACTACGCCCGCCACTACGCCTGGCTCGACGACGGCGTCCTTCTCGACGGCTTCATGCGCATCGTGAGCAAGCCCATGATGCTCATCGACGGCCGGCATGACCCGCAGTCCACGGCCACCGCGGAGGAGCTCAGCCGGCGCTTGCCGCTGGCCACGCACATCGTCGTCGATGACGGGGGCCATTCCGCGGGCAACGAGGGCATCGCCACTGAGCTGGTCCGCGTCACTGACCGCTTCGTCGCTCACTAGAGTCCGCCGCAGGTCTCCGCACCAACCGGCACGCTCAGCTCGGCAGCGAACCGGACTGCAGGTTGGTGAGCCAGGCTACTGAGCGAGGCTCCCGTCGGGCATGTAGCGGCCCCATCGATGCCCGGCCTCGACCAGCGCGTGGAGGTTGTCGGCCGGGGTCTCCGGTGGTAGCGCGCAGCCGGCGCCGAGGATGAGCCCAGCGCCCGGGCCCAGGATGGCCAGCTCTTCGCGAGCTGCTTCGGTGACGATCTCGGGCGTGCCCCTGGACACGACCTCCGAGGGGTCGATGGTGCCCAGGATGGTGGCGCGACCGCGGGCGGCCTCCTTGATGACGGCCAGATCGCACTTGTAGTCGAGTCCCAGGACCGTGGCGCCGGTGTCGACCATGTCCGCGACGATGCGCGTGGCATCGCCGCAGATGTGGTTCTGGAGGCGCACGCCCTCGCGCAGCAGCCGCTGCGTGACACGCTGCTCGTGGGGGAAGGCGATCTGGCGGTAGATGGCCGGTGAGCAGACGTCGGGCCCGGCGATGGACTCGCCCATCGAGCTGAGCGCAGCGCCGGCCTCGATCTGCGCGGTGGCGAAGCGGTAGAAGGCCTCTTCGCAGAAGTCGAGCAGCCGGTGGAGCTGGTCCTGGCTCTCGGGCAGCATCTGGGCCACCAGGAACTCCTCCATGCCCAGGATCATGGAGGCCAGCGAGAAGGGGCCCTGGTCGGCCACGCCGATGACGAATCCGTCGTCGCCGACCGTCTCGGCCACGATGCGCGTGGCCTTGAGGTTCTCGACCAGCGGCTTGGAGGTGGCTGGGTCGGGCAGCACCAGCCGGTCGATGTCATCGAGGCTCTTGATGGCCGGCTCCAGCGACACGGGGGCCGAGTCTTCGAGCAGCTCGACGCCGACACCGCAGGCCTCGGCCAGGGTGGCCGTGCCGCTCTCGACGAGCAGCACGTCGTGGCCGAACTCCCGCCACGAAGCGATCAGGCCCTCGGCGATGGCCTCGCCGTCGCGCATGAACTCGGGAAAGGGCAGTCGCGAGGCGTGCGCCGCCACCAGGAAGTCGTGCAGGTCCACCGGCACGCGGTCGGGGATGCCACCGGCCAACACCGTCTCGGTTCGCTCTACCGCGGTCATCTTGCTCATGGCGCGATGGTAGTGCCTGGGCGCTGCCTTGCGGATGCGCTTCGCTCACGATGCCGTGGTCGCGATTCGACATGGCCAGCTGGCGGATGCCCGACCGGCAGGAGCCCTGAGGCCGGGGTGGTGCCCTCGATCGGGAGCGCTACCGATCGCGATCTCGTGGAGAACCCCCTTGACAAGCCGGCGCCCCAGGGCACAGTATCGATTTACTGAAACGATTGAGTGAAGGACTCGCCGCGGCCAGGGAGGGTCGCAGCGATGCTTGATCGGCAGGAGGAGATGGGACGTTGACCCAGGACCCAACGGTCATGAGGGGAACTCCGGCGCGGTGCCGTCCGTGACCCCGACCCGCCCACCGCGTGGACGCCGAGCGCGCATGGCCGACGTGGCCGCGGCCGCCGGCGTCTCGACCACCACCGTCTCGGTCGTGCTCAGCGGCAAGGCCGGTACCTCGATCCCCGACATCACCCAGGAACGCGTCTTCGAGGCCAGCCGCGCGCTGGGCTACCGCGCCAACACCGTGGCCCGCAACCTGCGCCGGCAGAGCAGCGAGACCATCGGCCTCATCTCCGACACCATCGCCTCCACACCCTTCGCCGGAGCCATGATCCACGGCGCCGACCAGGTCGCGGCTGCGGCCGGCATGACGCTCATGATCATCAACACCGAGCGCGACCCCGACGTCGAGGCGAGGGCCATCGACACGCTGCTTGGCCGGCAGGTGGACGCCATCATCTACGCCACCATGTGGCATCAGGTCGTGGAGTTGCCCGAGGGCCTCAAGGACGTTAACTGCGTCATCCTGGACTCGCGCACCGACGACCCCAGCGACTCCTGGGTGGTGCCCGACGAGGAGCTCGGCGGCTACATGGCTGCCTGTCATCTCATCGAACGCGGCCATCGGCGCATCGGCTACCTGCGCGAGGCCAACCCGTACCCGGCTGATTCCGAACGCTTCGCCGGCTACCGCCGAGCTCTCCGGGAGCACGGCATCGACTTCGAGCCGGAGCTCGTGGCGGTCGACCAGAACGACCCCTTCGGTGGTGCCATCGCCGCCGCCAAGCTGCTCGAGCTGGCCGAACCACCCACCGCCATCCAGTGCTACACCGACCGCATGGCCATGGGCGCCTACCGCGCCATCCGCCGTGCCGGCTTGACCGTCCCTGACGACGTCTCTGTCATCGGGTTCGACAACCAGGACCAGATCGCGCCCTGGCTCGACCCGCCGCTCACCACCATGAAGCTGCCCCATGAAGCCATGGGCCGCTGGGCGGTCGAGCACCTACTTCGAGTCCTCAGCGGTGAGGCCGAGGGACCACGGCAACAGCGGATGGATTGTCCGCTGGTGGTCCGCGATTCGGTCGCACCGCCCCGCGACGGGGCGGGAGTGCCGCCCCGCCCTAGGCGGGGGACGTCGTGATCGCATGCGCCCCGCGACGGTCACGGATGGTTCATACGGGGCAAGGAGGAAGGATATGATCCATTCCAACACCAGTCGCAAGGTGGCCCTGCTGGCCTCTGCCGCGCTGGTCGGTACCGCCTTCGCCGCCGCACCCGTGGCGGCACAGGGCGACCCGAACGTCTGCGACGGCGTCATCGAGGGTCCCTTGACCCTGCAGATGACGATGCACACCGGCTCGAACCCGGGTGCGGAGATGGCGACCGTCGAGGCCTTCAATGCCGGGCCGGGCGCCGAGCTGGGCGTGACCGTCGACGTCATCCCCATCGGCGAGACGGCCTACGAGACGGCCATCACCAGTGCTGCGGCGGCCGGCGAGATGCCGGACCTCGTGGACATGGATGGCCCGACCCTCTATCCGTTCGCGTTCAACGGCTTGCTGCGACCCATCACCAGCTGCGCGGATGCCGAGAAGCTCGGCTATTTCCTCAACTCGATCATCGAGCAGGGAACCTACAACGGCGAGCTCTACTCGCTGGGCAGCTTCGAGTCCGGCATGGGCATCTGGACCCACAAGTCCATGCTTGAAGCCATCGGGGCACGGATCCACCGGGATCGACGATGCCTGGACGGGCGATGAGTTCGACCAGATCCTGCGCGACCTCCAGGCGGCAGGCTATGGCGCCAATGGTCCACTCGACATCAAGTGGCACTACGGTGCCGGCGAGTGGCGCGCCTACGGTTTCGCGCCCATCATCCAGTCGGCGGGCGGTGACCTCATCGACCGCTCGACCATGAAGAGCTCCAGCGGCGTGCTCAACGGCCCCGAGTCCGTGGGTGCCCTGTCCCAGTTCCAGACCTGGGTCAGCGACGGCCTGATCGACCTCATCGCCGAGGACGACAACAACTTCACCGTTGGTCCAGACGGCGCGCCCAACACCGGCGACGAGACGCCGCTTTCGTGGGTGGGTCACTGGATGTTCACGCTCTACGACGAGAACCTGGGAGACGACCTCGTCCTCCTGCCGCTGCCGGACTTCGGCACGGGTAGCAAGGGAGCCATGGGTTCGTGGAACTGGGCTGTCTCAAGCGGTGCTGACGGCATCCCCGGCAGCGGTGACGAGGTCGATCTGGACGCAGCCTGGGCGTTCATCGATTACGCGACCAGCCCTGAGTCGGTGCTGCGTTTCGTGAACGGCTATGGCGCTGTTCCGCCGACGCCCGACCTGACCGATTTCCCCGGCTTCGAGCCGGGCGCAGAGCGAGCCGTGTATATCGATTACCTGGCCAACGCGATGTCGGACCCGCAAGCGACGGCGAACGGGTCGGTGGCGCGACCGGCGACGGCCGCCTATCTGTTCATCCGTGACCGCTTCTCGGAGGCTCTCGCGGACATCGTGGCAGGCGCTGATGTCCAGTCCACATTGGACAACATCGCCATGCAGATCGATCAGGAGATCGAGGACGTCGGCTACTAGCCGATAGCGTCATCGGGTGCGGGGCATGTCCGATGCTCTGCACCCGATGTTCCACCGAGGGAAGGGTGAGGCGAAGATGAGCGTGGTATCAAGTGGCGCTGCCCGCGCAGGGGGCACAGGTTCCCCTGGGCAAGGACGGCCCAGGTTCGGAGGGGACTCGGTCGCTGGCTGGCTGTTCTCAGCACCGGCACTCATCCTCATCACCTGCTTCATCATCCTGCCGTTCGTGCTGGCGTTCTACTTCTCGTTCACCAACGAGCGACTGCTGTCGCCGCCCGGACGAGAGACGCAGTGGATCGGCTTCGACAACTACGCGCGCGTCTTCAACAACCCGCGGTTCTGGACGGCCCTGACCAACAACGTCGCGTTCAGCCTCGTGGTGGTCCCACTGCAGACCTTCTTCGCCCTCTTCCTGGCCATCCTCGTGAACCAGAAGCTACGGGGCGTGGTCGTGTTTCGCACGATCTTCTTCATCCCCATCACGGTGGTCATGGCAGCGACTGCGGTCATCTGGATCGTGCTGCTGAATCCCCAGGGGCTCATCAACGCGTTCTTCGAGATCATCACCTTCGGCAACTTCTCGCCGGACTGGCTGGGTGACCCGGCATACGCACTCGCCGGCATCATCATGGTGTCCATCTGGGCCAGTGTCGGCTTCCAGATGGTCATCCTCCTTGCCGCCCTGCAGGACGTGCCCGAGTCGCTCTATGAGGCGGCACGCCTCGACGGCGCCAACAACTGGCAGCAGTTCCTCCACGTCACGTTGCCCGGCATCCGCAACCCGCTGCTCTTCGTGCTGACCATCACCACGATCCTGGCGTTCCGCCTGTTCGATCAGGTCTGGATCATGCCCGACAGACCGGGCGGGCCGCTCGATGCCACTCGCACCCTGATGGTCGACATCGTCGACACCGGTCTCAATCAACAGAACGTGGGCCGCGGTTCGGCACTCTCGGTCATCTTCCTGTTCATCGTGCTCGCCGTGACCATCGTCCAGCGCCGGTTGGTCAAGCAGGAAGGAGAGGTCAAGTGAGCGCCGCCACGAATCGCGCCCCTGCGGGCCAAGGCGCCACGCTCAAGGAGGCCAACGCCTCCATCCGCCGTCAGCACATCCGCCACTATGCCCTGGGGTACGGGATCCTGATCCTGCTGGCGCTGTTCTTCATCTTTCCCATCGCCTTCATGATCGTGGGCGCGTTCAAGGCCGACACGTCGGTCATCGCCGACAGCGGCAGCCTCAAGGCCTTCATCCCGCAGCCCTTCGTGGGGCTGGAGAACTTCCAGCAGGCAGCCGAACGAGGCAACTTCTGGATCTCGTTCCGCAATTCCGCCGTCATCTCGGCGGGCATCGTCTTCGGCGGGCTGCTCGTCAACAGCCTCTTCGGCTACGCGCTCGCTCGCGTGCCGTTCCGGGGCAGGAGAGTGATCCTCCTGCTCGTCGTGGCGCTGATCATCGTGCCCTTCGAGACGCTGGCGGTGCCGCTGCTGTTGATCATGGCGGAGCTCGGCTGGACAGACACGCTGCACGCCCAGATCATCCCGTTCCTCGCACAGCCGTTGTACATCTTCCTGTTCTACTCGTTCTTCCTGGGCATCCCCAGGGAGCTCGAAGAAGCGGCCAAGATCGACGGTGCCGGGGCAGTCACCACGTTCTTCCGCATCGCGGCGCCGCTGGCCAAGCCCGCCTATGCGGCCGCCGGCATCCTCATGTTCCTGGCCTCGTGGGGTCAATACCTGTGGCCGGTCATGGTCACGCGAAGCGTCGAGGCCCGACCACTACCGATGGGCATCGCGGAGTTCCAGGGACTGCCACCGCGCGACTGGGGCGACATCATGGCCTACGCGGCGATGATGGTCATTCCGCTGCTGATCGTGTTCATCATCTTCCAGCGCCAGTTCGTGCGTGGCGTGGCCACCAGCGGCCTGAAGGGCTAGGTAGTGCTACGACTCCCTGACAAGTGGGTGTGGGACTTCTGGATCGCTGATACCGGCTCGGAGTTCCACATCTTCTTCCTGCAAGCGCCGAAGTCCCTCGGTGCGCAGATCGAACGACACTGGAATGCCACGGTCGGCCACGCGGTCTCGATCGACCTTCGTCAGTGGGAAGTGCTGGGAACGGCCCTCGAGCCGGGCCCCGTGGGGTCATGGGAGGGGATGGCCACCTGGACCGGCTCGGTGCTGGAAGACGGTGGCACGTGGTATTGCTTCTACACGGGCACCAAGCAGACCCGATCGGGAGTGGAGCAGCGCATCGCCCTCGCCACTTCGACGGACTTGGTCTCGTGGGCCAGGCATCCGTCGAACCCGCTGATCGAGTTCGACCCTCGCTGGTACGAGCTCGTGGAGTTTGATGCGTGGCGTGACCCATGGGTCACACGCGACCCTGACGGAGACGGATTCCACGCCCTGATCACAGCCCGCGCCAGGACGGGCGAACTCGACGCGCGTGGCGTCATCGGTCACGCTTGGTCGGCGGACCTGACCCACTGGGAGGTCCGCCCCCCACTGTCGGAGCCGGGCGATTTCGGGCATCTGGAGGTTCCACAGGTCGAGGTCGTGGACGGGACGCCCGTGCTGCTGTTCTCGGTCGGGGCCGATCGATTCAGCGCTGCGCGTCAGGCACGACACCCCGGCGAGCCACCAGCCACTTTCGTGGCCGTCGGTGAGTCCCTGCTCGGTCCGTGGGACATCGCTGGGGCTCGGCGGATCCCGGTGCCCGACCTGTACTCGGCGCGCCTCGTCCGTGACCGGGCCGGCGAGTGGCAGGTACTCGGCTTCTTCGACGGCGGTGTCCACGGCGCTTTCATCGGCGAGATCAGCGACCCCATCCCATTCAAGGAGTTGGACCTCATCTCCGCGCCCATCACGGAAGGCTGACGGGATGGTGACCTGACGTGGCGATTCGTGACCTGGGACCGCGTGGCGCCATCGAGGGCCAGGCTGATGGGAGTTTCGGGCCCGTGGTCGATATCTTCGTGGCCAACTTCCTCGAGCGCGGCGATGTCGGCGCGGCGCTCTCGCTCTTCGTAGATGGAGCGCGCGTGGTCGATCTATGGGGTGGTCTGGCGGACCCACGGACGGGACGCGCGTGGACAGCGGAGACGCCCACCCCTGTCTTCTCGTGCAGCAAGGGCATCCTGGCCATCTGCGCCTATCTGCTCGTCCAGGACGGCCGTCTCGACCTCGATGCCCCGGTGGTCGATTACTGGCCTGAGTTCGGCCAGCAGGGCAAGGCCGGCATCCCTGTCCGTTGGCTCTTCAGCCATAGGGCGGGCCTCTTGTCGCTCCAACAGCCCTTGACCCGCGCCGAGGTCCTCGCCTGGATCCGGTCATCCGAGCCATCGAGCGCCAGCCACCGCTGTGGCCCCCCGGCAGCGACCACACGTATCACCCGCTGACGTACGGCTGGCTCACCGGCGAGATCATCCGCATCATCACGGGACAGACGCCGGGTGCGTTCTTTCGCGAGCGGCTCGCGGGGCCACTGGGGCTCCGCACCTGGATCGGCCTGCCGGCGGAGGAGCGCCACGCCGTCGCCTGGATGCTGCCGTCGTTGTCCGACAGCGATCTCGAGGCTGCCCGCGCCAACGCCGAGATGCTCTCCGACCCAGTGGTCATTCGCGGGTTCACGATGGGCGGCGCCTTCGGCCCCATCGTGGACGGGGACTACGTCACGTTCAACGACCCCGATATCCAGGCCGCCGAGGTGCCGGCGGCCAACGGCATCACGGACGCGCGCTCGCTCGCCCGACTGTACGCCAGTTGCGTCAGCGAGATCGACGGCCCGACGGTTCTGAGCAAAGCCTCGATCGAGGACGCTCTCGTCGAGCGCTCACGGGGCCGGCAGCGGCTCGGCGGCCCCGATCGCGGGGAGCGCTGGGGCACGGGCTTCCTCCTCGATTCGCGACCGGCCTGTCCGATGCTCGGGCCTCGCAGCTTCGGCCACCCCGGGGCGGGCGGCGCGCTCGCCTTCGCCGATGACGAACACCACGTGGGCTTCGCCTACGTCAACAACCAGATGGGCGGCATGCCCGACGATCGCGCGAGCCTGCTCGTGGCGGCCGTCCGTGAGTGCGTCGGTGACTGACGGATCTCATCCCAGTGCTAGGCCTCGGCCTGCTCTTTAGGTGCTTGCCCGCAGGTCGGCGAGGGATGCGACACTCAGACGCGTGAAGCAGCCTGACACATTCCCCAGCGGCCAGACCTTCCGTGGCGTGGTGGTCGTGCCCTACACGCAGCTGCTGGACCGCTGGAACGACGGTGACTGGCATCGCGGCGGTCCCATCTGGCCCCACTGGGAGTCGCAAGTCGGAGCGCGGCACTGCCGGGCCGGCAAGCCCATCGATGTGCCGCCCGATGCACCCGAGGGCGTGCCCGACCACGTCGACGCGCTGGCCTGGGGTGGCGGCATCGATCCGGTCTTCGGACACCAGATCGCCGACTTCTCGGCGCGGCTGCTGGCCACCATGCTGGCACGCCCCGAGCTGCCCATCGCCTTCGCCACCAAGCCCGAGTTCGGCTGGCGGACCATCGACGAGGCACCGGGCTTCTTCCGGGCCATCCTCGACTGGTTCGGCCTGCCGTCGGAGCGCGTCCACATCGTCAACGAGCCCACGATCGTCGGCGAGCTCTTCGTGGCTCCGCAGGCTGAGCAGCTCTACGGCCCGGGCCCCGACGCCGCCTACCTCGAGGCGCTCGATGAGCTGACCGTCCGCCGGCTGGGCGAGCCGCCGGCCGGCAGCGACGTCCCGCTCTACGTCTCGCGCGCCGGGATCTCCACGCCGTTCGCGGGTGAGGCCTACCTGGAGCGCGCCCTGGAGGCCGCCGGTGCCCGGGTCATGCGACCCGAGTCGCATGCGCTGCTGACGCAGATCCGCACCTACCGGGACTCGCGCCATATCATCTATGCGGAGGGTTCGGCGCTGCATACGCTGCAGCTATTGGGCCATATCGACACGCAGGTCGACGTGCTCGTGCGGCGCCCGGGCGTCCGTGTCGCCGAGGCCAGCCTGGCACCGCGGGTTCGCGGCCTGACCTACGTGGAGGGCACCGAGCACCTGCTCCACAGCCTGGCTCCGAGTGGCCGCCAATCCCACCACCGCGGCCTGCCCCTGCTGCGCGAAGACGACATCCCCGCGATGTTCGGCCGCCTCGGTGTCGACCTCGCCGGGCACTGGGACGCGGCCGCCTTCCGCCGCTCGCGCGACGAGGCCGTGCTGGCCTGGATCGACGTGCAGGCCACCGAGATCGACCGCCACGGCCACGGCTCGGTCGAATACATGCTCGACGGCCTCGGCTCCATGGGCCTGGCTCACCTCGTCGACGAGGCCGCGCTCCGGCTCGAACCGCTGCGCGACCATCTCGATTCGATCGTGGTCCAGCGGCGGCCACGCGATCCCGACCGGCCGACGGTGCTGCTCCTGCACATCCCGCGCACGGCGGGCACGGCCGTCCGCGAGGCGCTCGAGACCGTCGTGCCCGAGGACGAGCGGCGCTACGTCTACGACGACATGGCGGTCGAGGGGGCCATCAGCTCCGCGGACTTCGTGCAGCTGCGCACCGAGGAGCGCTCCGGCCTGGCGCTGGTGATGGGCGACTTCGCCTACGGCCTGCATGAGCACCTCCCGGGCCCGGCACGCTATGTGGCCCTCATGCGCCATCCCATCAGCCGCGTCATCTCCCTTTATCATGCCCGTGCCCGCGAGGCCGCCGCGGGGGGCCTGACCCCCGCGCCGCTGGCCGAGTGGGTCTTCAGCGACCGTCGCATCGAAGCCGACAACGCCATGGTGCGGGCCATCTCCGGCCGGCCGGGCGTGCCCTTCGGATCATGCACCGACGACATGCTCGAGGAGGCCATCGCCCACATCGAGGCCGACTTCGAGGCCGTCCTCGTGCGCGGCTCCATGCAGCGCAGCACGGTCGTGCTGGGCCGGGCCATAGGGGCCACCCTGCCCCTCGTTCGCGTCGTCAACGCCGATTCCCGAGGGCCTCGATGCGACGTCGGTGGAGAAGCCGCTGCGCAAGCGCATCCGAGAACTCAACCACCTCGACGTGGCGCTCTTCCGTCACTATTCCGACACGCTCCACTGAGCCAGGCTGACCACTGGGCCAGGCTGACCACTGGGTCAGGCTGAGAGGTACTCCGCCAGCGCCTCCGGCCACGGCCGCATGACCACGCCGGCCTCGGCGGCGCGCGACGTGTCGAGCACGCCCCAGGGGGGCGGATCGGAGTGGCGTTCGAACTCGGCCAGCGTGATGGGTCGCAGCTCACGACCCGGGCGCCGCACGTCCAGGATCGCACGGGCCCACTCGAACCGCGAGGCCGAGCCGTCGTTGACCAGGTGGAAGATGCCGCCGTCGGTGCGCTCCACCAGCTGAAACAAGGCGCGCGCCAGGTCGAGCGTGTACGTCGGCGAGCCGATCTCGTCGCTGACCACGGTCAAGCGGTCCGGTCGGCGAAGCGATCGGACGCGGCGGTGATCTTCTCCGGGAAGTCGGCACCGGGCGGGCCGAAGAGCCAGGCCGTGCGCACGATCCACAGGCCCCCGGCTCCGTCGTAGGCCTCCAGCGCCGCCTCCTCACCGGCGCGCTTGCTGCGGCCGTAGGGGTTGCGCGGGCCCGTCGCGTCGTCCTCGACGGTAGCCACGGCCATCGACGCGCTCGCCGTCGAAGACCTCGTTGGTGGAGATGAGCAGGAAGCCGGCGCCGGCGTCCCGGCAGGCTCGGGCGATGGCGCCCACCGCCTCACCGTTGCGGCGCAAGCGCCACCCCGGGCTCCCGTGCGGCCTGGTCGACCGCGGTCATGGCCGCGGTGTGGATGACCAGCCGGGGGTGGTGCTGCCCCACCAGCGCTGCGCCGCTGGCCGGGTCGTCGAGGTCGAGGTCCGGGCGGTCCCAGCCTTCGATGGGGCCGGGTGCCGTGGCCATCAGCGCCCGACCCAGCCGGCCCTCGTGGCCGGAGATGACGATGCCGGGGCGCGTGGGGTCGATCATCGGCGTCGCTGCTCACGCGGGCTCAGCTGCCAGCTTCGTAGCGGAAGTGCTGCGCCTCCGGCCGGGCCAGCCATTCGGCGAACGACTGGGCCGAAGCCGTCGCGAGCCGAGAGGATGGGCTCCTTGATGGGCCAGTCGATGCCGATGTCCGGGTCGTTCCAGGCGACGCCCGATTCGGCGAGCGCCGTTGTAGGTGCCGGTGGTGAGGTACTCGACATCGGCGACGTCCGAGAGCGTGGCAGAAGCCGCGCGCGAACGAGGCCGGCGCCCACAGCTGCAGGTGGTTCTCGTCGCTGGCGACGATCGATTCGTAGCGCCCGAGCGTGGGCGAGCCGGGCCGGATGTCGACGGCCACGATGAAGGCCTCGCCGACGCGCCACGCGCATGAGCTTGCCCATCGGTGGCTCCCACTGGAAGTGCAGGCCGCGGGTCACGCCCCGCGCGCTGCGGCTGTGGTTGAGCTGCACGAACGAGCTGGGCAGCCCCAGCTCGGCGTACTCGGCGAAGTGGTCGGCCCGGAAGACCTCCATGAAGAAGCCGCGCTCGTCCTGGAACGTCTCGTGCTCGACGATGAGCACCTCGGGGATGGTCGTACGGCGAACGGACATCTTCATGGCAACAACGATCGCGGAGCCTCTTTGTGCCATGTCGCTTCTCGCTTGACCATTCGGCAGACCCTCGGGGTCGGCAGGTTCGGCTTCCGGCCGAGCCTGCGAGTGGCTGATCGGTGACGTCCGCCAGCATACCCGCGCCGATGACTGGATGGGACGGCCGACGCATCCGCTTCGAGGCTGACTTCGAGCAGGACATGACACTCTGGATCGTATGCGAGCTCGCTGCGTAGCAGACGGCGTCAGTCCTCGGTGGGGAGCCCAGGCCCACCTTTCTCCGCGGCCATCACGGCTGCTTCCAGGAGCGCCTCGATGGTGCCCGCATCTGCCCAATCCCCCTGATAGTGGGCCGCGAAGAGCCCACCCGAGCCGACGTAGTGGTTGAGGACGTCGGTGATCTCGAACTCACCGCGACCTGACGGTGAGAGGTGCTCGATGACTCCGAACGCATCGGGCCGCAGGAAGTAGACGCCGATCGGGATGGAATCGCTCTTGGGTTCGTCCGGCTTCTCCTCGAAGCCGACGACGTTGCCGTCATCGTCGAACTCGGCCACGCCGAAGCGCTGCGGGTCCGGGACCTTGTACAGGAGCGTGCCGCCGCCGCACTCGCTGGCCTCGAACTCCTGGGCGATGTCAGCCAGTGGCTCACCGAGCAGGATGTTGTCACCGAGGACCACGCAGAAGCTGTGGTCACCCACGAAATCGCGCGTCAAGCCGATGGCGTGGGCGATGCCCAGCGAGCCACGCTGATAGCGATAGGTGAGGTCGAGGCCGAAATCGTTCCCGTCGGAAAGGAGCTCCACGATGTCGCCGATACTCCGCCCGCCGAGGATGACCATGACCTCGCGGATGCCCATGCTGGCCAGGGTCTGGAGCGGGAAGTAGATCATGGGCCGATCGTGCACCGGCATGAGGTGCTTGTTGGTGACTTGGGTCAGGGGGAACAGGCGCGACCCCGTTCCGCCCGCGAGGACGACGCCCTTCAGTGGACAACCCTCCGATGTGTTCGAGTAGGCTCATCGGATGGTAGTCGACACGAGTCGTGACGATGCGAGCATCACCGCACGAGGGGCTCAGGGCAGGCTGAGTGTCCCTTGCTGCGCTACCACTCAGCAACGCTCCACGATCTCGGACTCCAAGTGCTAGGAGTCGAGAGCTGCGTGACCTTCAGTGAGACGATGATGCTCCATCGAAGGCGCGGTGGCGCGCACGCTTGAAGCGATCCGCCATCCTGAACCACGAACATGGGACTCTGCAGAGGGGAGACAGCGGTGGATCTGGAGCTGAAGGGCAAACGTGCACTGGTGGGGGGTGGCAGCTCCGGCATCGGGGCCGGCATCTCCAGGGTGATCGCGGCGGAGGGCGCTCGAGTCGCGATCGTGGGTCGAACCTGGGAACGCCTGCAGGCGGCGGCGATCGACATCGACGCGGCCACCGTGGTGGCGGATCTCTCCACGCCGGACGGCCCCGCATCGGCCGTCGAGTCGGCCGTCGATCAGCTCGGTGGTCTGGACCTGCTCGTGGTCAACTCCGGCGGTCCGCCCGCGGGGACGTTCGAAGCGCTTGGCGAGGACGAATGGGCCCGCGCCATCGCAGGCACCCTGCAGTCGACCCTGCGGCTCATCCGCTCAGCGCTCCCGCATCTGCGCGAGGGGAGCGACCCGGCCATCGTCATCAACCTCAGCTCGTCCGTTCGTGAACCGATTCCCGGCTTGACCACCAGCAACGTGTTGCGACCCGGCCTGGCTGGCCTCATCAAGAACCTGAGCTTCGAGATCGCGCCCATCCGCATCAACGGCGTGGCTCCCGGCCGTTTCGCGACCGATCGCGTTCGTCAGCTCGATGCCGCGCGGTCCGAGTCCAGCGGACTCAGCATCGCTGAGGTCCA
Organism: uncultured Chloroflexia bacterium; assembly: GCA_963705425.1. Lineage (GTDB taxonomy): Bacteria > Chloroflexota > Limnocylindria > Limnocylindrales > CSP1-4 > JAFMJV01. Next base: position 116,522 of record CAVPJO010000012.1, read on the forward strand.
GCGCCAGACCAAGGCCAAGATCCCGCTCGGTCGCTACGGCGACACCGCGGAGATCGGTCGCGTCGCTGCGTTCTTGCTTTCGCCGGCGGCCTCGTATGTGACTGGCGCGATCGTGCCCGTCGATGGCGGCATGGTCCGCGCACTTCCCTAGTCCATCGTCCACTCCAGGGGGTATCCATGCAAGGTATCTACAACATCGTGCCCACGCCCTTCGACGAGTCGGGCGCCGTCGACGGGACCAGCCTGCGTCGCCTCATCGACTTCGTCATCGGCACCGGCGTGGACGGTCTGACCATCCTTGGCTTCCTCGGTGAGGCCGCCAAGCTCTCCGAATCAGAGCGCTCACAGGTCATCGACATCACCGTGGCCACGGCCGATGGGCGCTTGCCCGTGGTCGTCGGCGCGACCGCTCCGGCCACCGACCCGAGCGTGGCCTTTGCCCGCGATGCCGTGTCGCGTGGTGCCGCCGGCCTGCTGGTCGCTCCGCCACGCATGGCCCGGCCCAACGAGGTCGCGGTGCAGCGTCACTACCAGGTGCTGGCCGAGGCGGTCGATGTGCCCATCGTGGTGCAGGACTTCCCGACCAGCTCGGGCGTGTTCATGACCCCGGCCTTCATCGGGCGCCTGGCCACCGAGGTGCCGTCATGCCGCTACCTGAAGCTCGAGGACGATCCCACCGCGCAGAAGGTCACGGCCATCCTGGCGGTCAAGCCCGACATCGCCATCTTCGGCGGCCTCGGCGGCAACTTCATGCTCGAGGAGCTGCAGCGTGGCGCCGTCGGCATGATGACCGGCTTCGGCTTCCCGGAGATCTTCGTCTCGATCTATCGCGCCTTCCGTACCGGCGAGGTCGAGCGGGCGCGCGACACGTTCTACCGCTACCTGCCGCTCATCCGCTACGAGAACCAGCCCGGGCTGAACCTGCCGCTGCGCAAGCTCATCTACACCAAGCGCGGGGCCATGGACCACGCCGCGCCGCGCCGGCCGTATCCGCCGCTCGACGAGGTGACTCCCGTCGAGCTCGAGGCGATCCTCGAACACCTGGGCCTGACCGTGCCGGGACCCGTCACCATCGGGTAGCGGAGCGAACCGACGGGTGCGCTGGCTGTCGTTCCCGGGCTTCGTGGGACAGCGGTCCTCGCGACTTGGCGTCTGGTCATCCGACGCCCGCAGTGGAGAGCCCAACGACCGCGGGCCTCGTCACCCGCCAAGGGTGAGGTCGCCGTCGCGGTCTGGGAGCTGGTCGCGCCACCCTTGCCGCCTCGCGATGGTCTTGCCCAGCGGCCCGCTCATCAGGCCCGGCCAGCGGGCCCGGTCTGTGCAGCCCACGAGCGAACTCGACCGACGTGACGTGACTCCACCGAACCCAGGGCAGCAGGGTCTCCATCAAACCCACTACGACTCATGTCCAGCACGTCGCGTTGGCTCTCCCTGTGAGCAGCGTGGCCCGCGATGATGTCTCACCAGCCTCAGCAACTACATCTAGCTGAACGACATCCAGCGCGTGAGGGAGGGACCGTGGTCGTGAGCCGGATGGCACTTGGCCAGGACCGGCGGAACTCCTAGCCTCTTCAGGCCGATGCCGCACCGTCGTGGCCCGCTGCTCCTGCTCAGCGCCCTTCTGCTGCTTCCGGCCGCCCCGGCGTCCGCCTCTGAGGCGCCGCGCTACCAGACCGCGCTCTTGCCCGGCTTGCCCATGCGCTTCGAGGTCGTGGGCGATGGACAGCGACTCCTTGGCTATCGCGTGGGCACGTCCGCCCGCGAGTGGCAGCTCCCGGCGGGCGATGCCGTGCTCGTCGATGAGCGGTGGTGGACCCCGCTGCGGCCGCTGGAAGCGGTGGCCGGACCGGTGCCGGGGCCGGCCACGATGGAGGCCGTCCGCGCCATGGTCGCCCCCGCGGCGACCCGTCGGCTGCCCGACCGGCTCAGCGCGTTCGCCCTTGGCGACGTCACGCTCGACGGCGCGGAGGACCTCGTCGTCTCGTTCCGCCGGCCCTTCAAGCGCAATCTCATCAACGTCACCCGGCCGCGCCGAGCCTGGGCCGATGCGTACGGCCTCAGCGCGCACCTCGGCCTCTTCCGGCCTGCTGACCTCACCTCGATCTGGGTGGCGGGCACGCTGGTTCGCCCGGTGACCGCGGTAGCTGCCTGCAACGGCGCCCTCGCGGTGGCCTACGGCAGGCTCGACGAGCCAGGCACCTTCGAGACCGGGGCCTGGCGCTGGGTCGTCTTCGGGTTCCTGCCGGTCGATCCCCTCCCGGGACCGGGCACCCCTGTTTGTGTCGACATCGATGGCGACGGCCGGACCGAACCGGCCATCACGGGAAGGAGCGTTCCATGAAACGGACAAGGCCTCAGCTGCGGTATCTGCTGGCCATGGTGCTCATGGCCACGTTGGTGGCCGTCGGTGTTCCGGCTCGGGCAGCGGACGATCTGCCCGCCGTGGACTCCGGCTTCGGCGACTACGCCCTGGTCCCCATGCTGGGCGACGAGGCCGCGTACGCGGGCCCCGTGACCCCCACTTCGCTTGACGAGGTGACGCTCACCGACCAGGTCGAGGAGCTGCTCGGCCCTGAGGCACGGGCAAAGATGGCCGAGCAGGGCTTCGTCATCGTGCCCGAGGAGTTCCGGCTCTTCCATCATGCGTATGACGAGCAGTTCTACGCGGGCACACCGGTCTTCGTGACCACCGATGCCGCCTACCACGCCTGGCACCAGGTCTTCGACAAGACCCTCCGCGACCTCGAGACGAGGAAGCTCACGCCGGCCCTGGCATCGTTGCTGAAGGGCATGGGCAAGCATGCGGTCGCGCAGCAGCAAGCCCTCACGGGCACCGAGCTGGAGGATGACGCCGCCCGCGTGGTCGACCTCCTTGCCGTGGCCGCCGCCGAGCTGGGCCCGAAGTCGGGCAAGCTGACCAGGCGCGCCAAGGCGGAGAAGGCGCTCATCGATGAGCACTCGGCATCGACCGAGTCTCCCATCCTGGGCACCGAGACCGACTACTCGCTGTTCACCCCGCGCGGTCACTACACGCGCACCAAGGCGCTGACGCGTTACTTCGTGGCCATGTCCGTGCTCGGTCAGCACGCGTTTCGCCTGCCCGGCTCGGTCCAGACCGACGCGACCATCGTGCAGGACACCGACAACCTGCGCCTCGCGCTGCTGGCCTCGCGCACGTTGGTCGGGCATCCCAGGCTGGAAGCGTTGTGGCGTGACATCTTCGAGCCGACCGCTTTCCTGGTCGGTGTCTCCGATGACTACACGCCCTTCGAGCTGGCCGCAGCCGTGGAGGCCACGGTCCCCGGGGGCATGGACGACCCGCTAGCCGCCGCGCAACCCGACGTGCTCCTTGGTATCGCCGACACCCTGATCACCACGCGGCCGGTGCGCATCGATCCCGAGCGGCCATCGGTCCGGCTGATGGGCACGCGTTTCGTCATCGACTCCTGGATCTACGACCAGCTCATCGCCCCCAACGTGAGCGAGCCCCCTGATCTGCGGGTCTTGGCCTCGCCACTCGACCTGGCCGCCGCCTTCGGCTCCGAGTTCGCGCTGGCCATCCAGGACGAGGCCGGGCAGACGGCATACCTGCACTACCCCGAGCAGATGGCGGCTATGCAGGCAGCCCTGGCGGCCCGGCCCGACGAGGCCTGGGGCCAGACGGTCTACGACGCCTGGTTGGCCGCAGTCGAGCCCATGTGGCTGCCACACGGCGCCGCCTTCCCGGACTTCATGCAGACCGACGCCTGGAAGGCCAAGGCTCAGCAGGCGGGCTTCGGTTCCTATGCCGAACTCAGGCATGACACCATCCTCTATACCAAGCAGTTCGTCGGTGAGATGGGCGACGTGGCGGTTGACCTGCCCAGGGTGCGCAACTGGGTGGAGCCGGATCCGGTGGCGTTCCAGCGGCTTTCGGCCATGGCCACGCTGACGCGTGACGGCCTGGCTGCACGGGAGCTGCTGCCCAAGGAGGACCGGCGCTTGCTGGACGACTACATCGAGTTCGTGGATCGCCTCGCGGTGCTCGCGGCCGACGAGCTGGCCGGGGAGCCCATCGAGCAGGGTGAAGGTCAGCAGAAGTGGTGGAAGGCCGACAACGAGTGGCTGCGCACCATCGGCGGCGTGCTAGAGGGCTTCTGGTGGCGTAGCGGCGACCAGGTCAGGACGTCCCACCCCATCCGTGATGACGATGCCGCGATCATCGCCGACATCGGGCGCGGCATCGACCTTGAGAAGGGCATCGACGAGGTGCTCGAGATCGGCACCGGGCGCATCGACCGCATCTTCGTCATCGTGCCCGACGACGAGGGCGAGTTCCACGTGGCTACTGGCGGGGTCTACTCGTACTACGAGTTCCCCTGGCCGACGTCGGACCGCCTCTCCGACGAGCAGTGGTGGCAGATGCTGAGGAGAGGTGAGGCTCCAGCCCGGCCGGCCTGGCAGGATCCGCTCTTCCCGTAGGCGATCGTCCCGTAGGCCCTCGGCGTGCCCGTGCTGGGTGCACAGCCGGGGAACCGTACCTCTGCAGTAGGGCCTCAGCTCGTGGCGATGCGTCTCTGTTTGATGCGGCCGGCGTCGGCGGCGAAGGGCCCGCTGCCCAGCTCGTAGGTCTCGACGATGGGCATCATGGCCTCCGGGTATTCATCGAGCGAGGTGCGATAGTCGCGGCTGAGCGAGGCGATGCCGTCGCGGATGCGTTCGGCGTGATCGGTTCGCCAGGCGGCGTCGACGGTCACGCCATCGTTCAGCTCGAGCAGCACACCGGGCCGTGGTGTCTGCCCCTCGTCGTGAACGACCGCCAGCTGGAACGAGCGGACCGCGGCGGCCATGGCCGGCTCGCCGTAGATGGTGGCCTCGACGTCCTCGGGATAGATGTTGGCACCCATGATGCTGATAGTGGCGTCGCGGCGCCCGAAGATCCACAGGAAGGGGAGCGGCACCGGGTCGGTCCAGGGCAGCGGACCACGTGGCCCGTAGACGGCGGGGTCACGGCCCAGCCGGCCCAGGTCATGGCCATGGACCTTGAGCAGTCGGCGCACGCGGTGGTACCTCGCGAGTCCGCCCTCGTCGTGGACGTTGTAGCGGATGCGTGGGGCCAGCGGGTCCAGTCGGCTGACCGTGGCCACCACTTCCGAGGCCGCGTTCACCTCCATGTAGTGGATGAGCGGGTTGTACTGGAAGACCATCGGCAGCCGTGAGCGATCGCCGAAGAGGGCGGCCCGGATCTCCGGGTCGGCGCGAGCCAGGCGTCTGACGGCCACGCTTACCGGCGTCTCGGCCGCCATACCCACCTCGAGGTCGGTCGCTCCGTAGCCGGAGTAGACCGACGCGAAGCGTTGCAGCAGGTAGTCACGCAGTCCTTCGGCCATGCCCTCGCCGCCGACGAGGCCGTGGAGCTCGTACTCCTCCCAGGGGAATCCGCTGGCATCGCCGACGTCCAGCATCAGCTTGAGGAACGGCGGGTAGCCGCAGATGGTGAAGCGGTAGCTGGGACCCAGCAGCCGCAGCGTCGAGAAGATCTTGTCCAGATCGGGCCCGGTGGACTTGACGATGCCGTGGCGGTTCATGCCCTGTGCGGTGTTGATGCCCGCGGCCCAGGCGCCCATCGAGAAGGCGTTGATGGTCACCAGCGGCTCGCCCCCGAAGATATACCGCGCGAAGAAGCCGATGTTCCGATGGGCGATGCCGCGCTCGCGCTGGCCCCGGACCCAGTCGTAGGGCCGGCCGGTCGAGCCGCTCGATTCATCGATGGTGGTACCGACGAAGGTGAGGCGCCCGTCGACGCAGCGATCCTCCATCGAGTAGCGGTCGATGTAGCTGGACTTGTCCGTCTCGGGCAACGTGTTCAGGATGCCCAGCGGCCAGGCGGTGTCGGCGTGGATGCCATGCTCGCGCAGCATGCGTCGGTAGGCCGGGACCCGGCGGATGGCGCGGAAGGCAGCCCGTTCGGCGCGGAGCCTACCCAGGAACTCGAGCGCGCCCGGGGGGACGTAGCTGAACAGTGCCCTGAGCCAGGCGTAGCGCAGACCGAAGACCCGGAAGGCCACGTCCAACGGGAACAGCCAGACGGCCCGCAGATACCCGCCCAGCGCTGGCGATGTCAGGGCCGCGGGGATCCTCGATGCGCGTCTCGCGTTCGATCCCTGGTTCCTGACTTGCGGTCGCATCATCTGCTCCCTCATCCGGCTACCAGCATGGTCGTCCTTTCATGTGCCAGGTCAAGTGTCGGACGGCCTGCCATCCGAGCCGAGCGTGCGACCACTCCGTGGACTTGGCCCAGATGGCCGGAATCCCACGTAGAGCGAACAGAACCCTGGGAGCTGACGACTTCCCGCCGCTTGTGATGGCCAGTCGCAGTCAGCCCGGGGACGTTTCAGTCACGAACAGTGACTGGCCTGTGCCCACAGGTGCCTCGAATGTGGGCCCAACCGCGTCGGGAGCCGCCGATCGCGCGCGACAGCCTGGTGATCCGGCCGGATCTGTTCGGTCTATGTGGCAAGTCGGGCAGCGAGGGCGGCGGCGGGTCAGCAGCGAGGGCGGCGGCGACCGGTCATTGGCGGCGACCGGTCATTGGCCAGCGACCAGAGCGCAGAGTCAGCCAGTGGCCGCGGCCTACGCGTAGCCAGCCAGCGGCGACAGGCGACGATGCCCTGCGACACCACGTCGTAGGCCTCGATTGGGCCGTCGCTGAGCCGATGCTGGAGACGGAGCCCGAGCATCCACTTCCCCGGATCGCAGTCCTCAGCTCCCGGCGCAGTCGTCCGGCTGGTTGTGACGGACGTTCCCGCCGCAGACGACACCAACGAGGGTGCCGCTGCTCGCCACCCCACCCCCGGGCGAGGCTGCGCTGTTGCCGGTGACCGAGCTGGAGCCGCTCATGGTCAGCGTGCCGCTGTTGGCGATCCCTCCGCCCTGGGCCTTGGCCGTGTTGCTGCGGACCGAGCTGGTGCCGGCCAGCTCGAGGCTGCCGCTGTTGATGATGCCACCGCCCGCGCCGGTGGCCCTGTTGCCTCGGACGACCACGTTCCGTAGCTTGAGCGCTCCCCGGTTGACGATGCCACCGCCTTGCTTGCTCGCCCCGGCCCGGATGGTCAGGGCCCCGATCGTGACCGACACGCCAGCGGGGATGCTCACCACGGTGCCTCGATCCATGCCCGCGAGGGTGGGCTCACCGGAGCCCTTGGTGCGGATGCCGCTGATGGCGAGGTCCTTGCCCACGGTGCTGAGGCCACGGCAGATACCACGCACGGTGAGCCGGTCGCCGGCCCGGGCAGCCTCGACCGCCTTCTGCAGGCTGGTCCTGGTCTTGCCGCTATCGATGTTGCGTACACGGCAGGCCTTGCGTGGCGGCGCGAGACCGAGCATCTTGCCCAGGTCCACGAGCTTGTAGCCGCGCGACCGGTAGCTGTCGATGATCGGACCCACTGCCGATGGGGTGACGCTGGGTCCGCAATGCAGCAGCACGATGGCGCCACGGCCACCCCGGATGGCGTTGTGGATGACGCTGCTTCTGGTGGCTCCGGGCCGAGTGTCTCCGCTGTCCGTATCCCACAGAACCGTGTGGTAGCCCAAGCCTTTGGCGATGCCAAGCACCTGGTTGTCGTAGGCGCCGTACGGGGGTCTCAGCAGGCGCAGCATCGGCCGACGGAGTGCGTGCTCGATGGCCTGCTCATTGGTCCGGATCTCGGCACGGACCCGTGTCGCGCTGAGGCGGTTCAGCCAGGCGTGTGTCAGCGTGTGGTTGGCGACCGCGAAACCGCTGAGCATGCGGCGCCACTGGCTCGGATCGCGCCTGATGACCGAGCCGTTGATGAAGAACGTCGCGGTGGCGCGCTTGGCTCTCAGCGTCCGGACGATCTGCCCGCATCGATCCGCACTCCAGCCGTCGTCGAAGGTGAGCGCCACCCAGGGACGTTCGCGCGAGCCATGCCTGATGACTGACGCTGCCTCCGCCTCGAGCCCGACCACGAGGACCATGACCAAGCACAGCAGCACCGATCCGAAGCGCAGCCCATGCCAGCCGATCCCAGCCTCGTCGCTGGACTCGCGGCTGAGAGCTCGCTGCATCCGCGTCTCCTCGGTAGCGTTGCGCCGCGCCTGCGAGATCGCGTGGCTGGTAACCGAGAGTAGCATCGCCGACCCGCCATTCTTGCGCGTGCGTGCGCTGAGCGGGCCGGCTCCCGGGACGAGCGGACCGGTCCGTCGTCGGCGATGAGCACACGCCCGACCTCGAGCAAGGTGGCCGTGACAAGTGTCAGACCGTCTGCCATCCGCGCCGGGAAGAGGACCAGGCTCGCGCACCTGTGGCCGGTCGGCTCAGACCGTCCCGGATATCGCTGCGAAGACGTAGGCGAACGCGGCCATGAACAAGTAGGCGATGAGCGCCATGTCCGGAGGGCCATGTTCGGAGGATCGCCCCCGATCGTCTGCGGCCGAATGCCCGTGGTCGTCGGTGCCGTTCATGTGCCTGACCTCCGATGTGTCGCTGTGTCGTCGATGAGCACACCTTCAACCTGGGCGGGCGCCCACGCATCGGGCTGGGCCTTAGCGGCTGACTCATTTGGCGCGTGGGCCCTGCTTCCCGCGACGGGCGCGCGAAATGAGGCGGCATCTAAGGACCAGCCCGATGACATGCACGCGGGTGAGCCTCAGTCTGCGGTCATGAACACCTCGACGACGGCCCACGAACCGGCGAGCAGGGTCGCGACCGGGCCGCCCCTCGACCCTCGGATCGCTGAGCTCAGCGGCGAGACGCTCGTGGAGCTGCTGAACCGCGCGGTGGCGCGCACACCGGAATCGGTAGCCATGGTCATCCGGCGCGGCATGGCCGATGAGCGCTGGACCTACCGACAGCTGTCCGAGCGTACCGAGCGCATCGCTCGGAACCTGCAGCGTGCCGGAGTCGGCCCCGGCGACCGGGTCCTGACCTGGTCGCAGAACGACCCCTGGTTGGTCGCGGCCTACTTCGCGGTGTGGCGCTGCGGCGCTGCCATCGTGCCGCTCGACCTGCGCATGCAGACCGACGTGGCTATCCGCATCGGCAAGAGGACCCGGCCCGCGCTCCTGCTCGCCGGGCCGGACGCGGATGGCGAGGCCGCGGCGGCACTTGGTGTGACCGTCCTCAGCGTCGATGAAGCAGGCCTCGACCCAGAGGCCCATCGCACCACCCAGACCGCGGACACCTGCGACGCGCCGGAACCTCCGCTGCACACGCTGCCCTTCCCGAAGGTCGTGAGCGGGAACACCGCCGAGGTCATCTGCACCAGTGGCACGACGTCAGACCCCAAGGGTGTCGTCCTGACCCATGGCCAGATCGTGCACACCGCGCGAGCCATCACCCAGACCGGCCGCGGCAAGCGACCGGACCGCGCCCTGGCCATCGTGCCCATGTCGCATATGTACGGCCAGACCGTGCCCCTGCTGGCGGGCTTCATGTCTGGCTCGACGCTCGTATTCCTGCAGGCCCTCACGCCCAAGGTCATGACGGCCACGATGCAGCGAGAGCGCATCACCGCCATCACGCTCGCACCACAGGTGATCAGCATCCTGCTCCAAAGCGTGGAGAACGAGGCTCGGCGCAGCGGTCAGGAAGCGAAGCTGCGGCGTGCCCAGCGCGTCGCTCGCTGGCTGCCTTTCCCGCTGCGGCGCCTGCTGTTCCGCTCGGTGCTGGAACGACTCGGAGGAGCTCTCGAGGTCATCACCAGCGGTGGAGCCATGCTCAGTGAGGAACTGCAGCGGTCCTGGGAGACATTCGGTATCCGCATCGTCCAGGGCTATGGCACGACCGAGTGCGCAGCGGTCTGCGGCCATGAGCGCGCGCGACAACGCACAGGCACCGTCGGCCCGCCGCTGGCCGGCATCGAGGTGCGCATCGCCGAAGACGGGGAGCTGCTGGTCCGCGGCCCCAACGTCATGCGCGGCTACTGGGAAGCCCCCGAGGCCACCGCCGAGGTGCTCGATGCTGAGGGCTGGTTGCATACCGGCGACGCCGCGCGGATCGACCATCGAGGCGAGGTGGTGATCTTGGGCCGGACCCGCGACCGCATTTCCCTGCCCAGCGGCCTGAACGTCTATCCCGAGGATGTGCAGGCGGCGCTGGTCGACACGGGCGCGGTGCGTGCAGCGGTGGTCTTCGAGCCGACTGCGGGTCGCCTGGCCGCTGTGCTCGTGCCCAATGACCGGGGCTCGGAGGAGGCCGTTCTGGACGCAGCGGTGCGGCAGGCCAATGCGGCGCTCGCGCCTCACCAGCGGGTCGGCACCTGGCGGCGCTGGCCGGAGGATGACTTCCCACGTACCCATACGCGCAAGGTCCGTCCCGGACCCGTGAAGGCGTGGTATGCGCAGGCTGCCGCCGGGTCGAGCGGGGCCGAAAGCACGCCGAGCGCCACCGGGACTCGACCGACCGGCCCACCGGGATCGACAGAGATCACGCTGGACGCGGTCGCGGCCATCCTGTCGGCGGTCATCGCCGATGCTCGCGGAGGCCAGGTGCCGAGCATCACGCATCGCACCACGTTGCCCTCGCTCGAGCTGGAGTCCCTGACCGTGGTGACGCTTGCCCTGCGACTCGACGAGGCCTTCGGTGCGCCGCTCTCGGACGACGAGATCGTGAGCGCCACTGACGTTGCGGCCCTGCACGCGCTGGTGGCGCTCCGCCAGGGGCAGCCGCCCGCTCCGCCACCGTCTCGCTGGGCCTTCACGCGACCGGCGCGGCTGCTGCGTCGGGTGCTGGACGCAGCCTTCACCAACCTCGCCATCCGCATGGTCACGAGGCTCCGGGTCGAGGGTTCCCGGAACCTGGCAGCCCTGCCTGGCCCGGTGCTCATCTGTCCCAACCACACCAGCCACCTCGACGCCCCGGTCGTGCGTGCCGCCTTGCCCCAGGCTTTGCGCGATCGGACCGCCATCGCCGCCGCCGCCGACGTCTGGTTCGACGGCAGTCCCTGGGGTCCCGCCACCGAGCTGGCCCTGGGCGCCATTCCCTTCGGGCGGTCAGCGGACATCCGGGCCTCGCTCGAGCGTGTGGCCGACCTGGTGAATGCCGGTTTCAACGTCATCATCTTCCCCGAGGGCACGCGCTCAGCCGATGGCCACCTGGGCCCCATGCGCGAGGGCATCGGCCTGCTGGCCACGAACCTTGGTGTCCCGGTCGTGCCGGTCAACATCGAGGGCGCTCATGTGATCTTGCCCAAGGGCGCGTGGATGCCCCGCCGCCGGCGTGGCGGAGGCGTGCGCGTCCGGTTCGGGATGCCGTTGGACCCCGACCCTGCGGCTGGCGTCAAGGAGTCGACCGTTCGGGTCGGACGTGCCATCGAGAAGCTGGCCGGTCAGGTCGGGACGGCCACGAGCCCGGAGCGATCTAGCCGCCGTCCACGGCGGCCGTAGAGTGACCCGTTCGTGCCGATCCTGGCTAGTCCCAGGCTCGCCAAACTAGCCTTCGAACCGGGGGCTCGTGCAAACCAGCGACGAGGCCTGAGGCCCTTGCCGCGATGGCCTGGAGCAGCCATGCCATGCTTGTCCAAGCCACAGGCTCGGAGGCGGCTATCCGTGATTACCCGGATAGCTGAAGAACACCATATGTACAGGGAGATGCGATGACAGACGACCAGCAGACCCCCAGGACGTAGACGCCGCAGTAGCCAGCCAAGTCGACGACACCGGCGCGACCGTGGTGGCCGCTGTCGGCGACGACACCGGCGTGCAGGCCGCAGGTGCGGTCGTGACCGATTACGACTCCGCGGCCATCGTGGCCGTCTTCAACGACGAGGACGCGGCCATCGCGGCATACGGCAACCTCCAGGATGCCGAGTCGAACAGCGGCCTCGGCATCGAGGGCGTGCTCGTCATCAAGACCGATGACCAGGGCAAGGTCAAGATCCAGAAGATGACCGATCACTCCACCAAGACCGGTGTCAAGTGGGGCGTGGTCGGCGGCATCGTGCTGGGTATCTTCTTCCCGCCCACGATCATCGCGGGTGCGGTCGGTGCCGGCATCGCCGGCGGCGTGCTCGGCAAGATCCGTAACGAGTGGCACAAGTCCGAGGCCAGTGAGGCCCTGACCGGTGCCCTCGGGCCCAACCAGTCGGGCATCCTCGCCCTCGTCAGGGCCAACGACGTCGCGGCCGTCACGGCCAAGATGCCAGCCGCCACCAGCGTGCGCAGCGCCGGTGTCGATGACAAGACCGCCCAGTCCATCAATGACGCGGTCGCCCAGGCCTCGTCCTGACAAGCTGAACCAGAACGAGCCCCCGGCCCGGATGTACCGGCCGGGGGCTCGTTGCATCCTGGGCAGGGCAGCGGCGTGTAGGGCCTCAGTCGCGCTCGACGGGCCCGGCACCAGGGGAGGCCTCGACGGCAAAGACGCTCGGTTCGATGCCCGTAGCCCCCGCATACGTTCGCTCGACCCGCGCAGCGAAGGCTTCGACCCGAGCGCGCTCGACGATGGCCACCAGGCAGCCCCCGAACCCGGCGCCGGCCTGGCGCCGCGCGATGAGCCCAGGTGCGCCGGTCATGGCCTCATGCATCGCGGTCATCGACGGCGCCCCGATCTCGAACAGCCGGGTGGCGCCTTCGAACGAAGCCTCGAAGAGTCGGTGCAGTTCGTCGTGGTCTCCGCGGGTCAGAGCATCGGCCAGGTCCAGCACGCGCTGGTTCTCCTCGATGATGAAGCGGCAGCGCCGGGCCACCACCGGCGGCAGTTCCGCCTCGTGGGCCTCGAAGAGCTCCAGGCTCACGTCACGCAAAGCCGTGACGCCGGGTTCGGATCGGGCGATGTGGTGCACGCCGGCCTCGCACTGTGTCCGGCGCTCGTCGTACTCGCTGCCGGCCAGCTGTCGCGGCGCCCGAGTGTCGCAGATGACGACGGCGAGCTCGGGAGCGATGCTCACCGGGCGGCTGCTGAGCGCCCGGCAGTCGAGCAGCAGGGCATGGCCGGCCGTGCCCAGCACCGAGGTGTACTGGTCGAGGATGCCGCAGCTCACGCCCACGAACTCGTTCTCGACCCGCTGGCCCAGGAGAGCCAGCGCCAACGGCTCGAACTCGATGTCGCTGACCGATCCAAAGGCCAGCAACGTGGCCGTCTCGATGGCCGCCGACGAGGAAAGGCCGCTGCCGAAAGGGACGGTGCTGTGCAGCAGCCCATCGAAGCCGGCGAGGTCCGCGCCGTCGTCGAGGAGGATCCGCGCCGCGCCGCGCACGTAGTCCGTCCAGGGCACAGCCGCGTCGTGCTCGATAGCGTCGAGGCCGAAGTCGGCCGTCCCCGCCAGGTTGAGCGAGGCGATGCGCACACGACGGTCATCACGCGGCCGGATGGCGATCCAGGTGTCCCGGTCGACCGTCATGGTGGCCACGTAGCCGTCGTTGTAGTCGGTATGACTGCCCATCAGGTCGACCCGCCCCGGTGCCCGGAACCAGGCTGCCGGCTGCTCACCGTAGAGCTTCGCGAACTCGAGGCTGAGCGCTTCCTTCCGCCGCGCCTGGTCCATGGCTCAGCCGAGCTCCGCCATCACGTCGAGGAGGGCCTCGATGTTGCCCATGGGTACGTCGCTCATGATGCGGTGTGACGGTGCCAGCATCAGACCGGTGCCCTCCGGCGCGAGGGTCGCCACGCACGTGCGCGCCGCCTCGCGTACCTCGGCGGGCGTGCCGTAGGGCAGCACGGTCTGGGTGGAGACGCCGCCGTAGAAGGCGAGCCTGCGGTCGAACTCTGCGTGCAACCACTGATGGTCGACGACCTCCGGCTGGACCGGGTTGAGCGCCGTGAGGCCGATCTCGACGAGGTCGGGCACGATCGGCCCGATGTCACCGTCGGAGTGCATCATCACGGGCAGGCCACGCTCGAGGAACGGGGCGAAGAGCCGGGCCAGGCGCGGCTTGACGAGCTCCCGCCAGGTCACCGGAGAGAAGAGCGTGCTCACCTGGGCCCCGTAGTCGTCGCCGAAGTAGCCACCGTCGACTCCGAGCTCGAGGTAGCGCTCGATGACCACCAGACGGATGTCCACGATGCGGTCCATCAGCTCCCCGATGTAGCCCGGATCGAGGGCCAGCTCGAGGAGCGTGGACTCGAAGCCACGCAGCGACCAGGCGCGCTCGAAGAGGGCCCAGCCGATGTTGGGCACCACGAAGGCGCTGTCGCCGACCTCGGCCCGGATGCGCCGGGCATCGTCGAGCAGATGGGCATCGTGCGGGTCGGGCCAGTCGTAGGCGTCGAGGTCCTTGTCGTCACCGAGGGGTGCGACGCGGATGTAGTAGCCCTCCTCCTCGGTATCGTGCCCGGCGCCCCACCAGTCGAAGCGGGCCCTGCCGTCTTCGCTGAAGCGTTGCGGGTAGGTCATGTCCAGACGCCGGAGGTGGTTGTCGAGCCGTTCGGGCAGATCGGCGACGTCGACGCCGAAGTGCGCGGCCATGGCCTGACCCATCGAGGCGGTGTAGTTGAACTGCGTGGGCAGCCGGTCCAGCGGCTGGTAGGTGAGGGCTCGCCGCACTCGTTCGCTCCGGGTCAGTTCCATGCGTCCTCGTCCTGGTCGTCCTGCACTGACACTACTACCAGAGCGGAAGCTGGCTCGACGCGCCAACGGTCCCGACGCCGCGCCCTGCCCTTCGGCCCTTGACCGCATCACCTGACGATCTAGCATCGGGTAGTGCCTGCGAGCATGCACATAGGGGGCTTCGATGAGCGCTGTCATGAATCGATCCAGGGCTGGTTTGCGCCCGGCGTTGGCCTGGGGCCTGGCAGGGGCGATCTCCATGGGCATGGTGCTGGGCACGGCTCCGCCTGAGGTGCAGGCAGCCGGTCCCACCATCACCTTCCGGGCCTGGCTCGACAACGACTGCGTCAGCGGCACGGCACCGCGAGCCTCGAAGGTGCGGGTCACCTGGAAGAGCGCCGCTGGGGGCCTCAAGAAGAAAGGCCTGGTTCGCGCCGGGAAGAACGGCGAGTGGTCGATGTGCTCCAGCAGCACGGTGAGGCGGGGGGACAGGCTCAAGGCCAGGGTCGGCAAGGTCGGTCGCACCGTGCGTGTGCCGCGGCTCGACTTCGAGGTCGATCGTGACGCGGACGCCGTGAGCGGCGTGACCAAGGCCCGAAGAACGCTCATCGTCCAGTATTGCTACTGGTCCGAGCGCTACCGGCGCACCCGGTGCGACATCCTGGAGGGGAGGTCTGCGGGTGACGGCCGGTTCTCCGTGGACACGGACGACAGCGTCACCGCATACGGCGACATCCGTGGTGGCGACCGGGTCACGGTCTTCCTGCTCGGAGGCAAGGACCTCTTCGGTCGCGACCAGCTGACCCCATACGTGGGCGTTCGATCGGGTGGTTCGCAGCTGGCCGGCGCCTACCGACCGGCGGCCACGCTGGCGGTGCACCTGCTGGACGAAGATGGTGACCCAAAGGCCGACTGGAGTGGACCCGCCAACGGACACAAGAAGGCCTGGTCACGGATCTACAAGGGCTATGTCCGCATCGCCGGCCAGTTCAGCGGGAACTTCCAACCTGGTGGGCAGCCGGTCGCGGTCGGTGACATGTTCACCTCACCCGCGTTGCCACCGACGCCCGGGCGGACGGTCCTGGACCTCCAGGTCTCCGGCGACGCTGCGACCGATGTCGTGCAGGGAACCTGTGCCACCAGGACACGCTTCGTGTTGACTGCAACCTCACCTGGCGGTGCGAAGCACGCATATCCGATGGCCGTCAGCGGACAGGACGGACAGTTCACGCGAGATCTCACCGGGAAGCTGAACCTCGTGGAGGGCTCGGTGATCCGGCTGACGTGTCACGAGTGGACCGGCGACCGGGTCATGCTCCGGGTCGTGGTCGACTGAGCGCCTTTTCGGCGGAGGTCAGCGCATGTGTATATCACATACACATGCGCTATTCTGATACACATGACCGGCCGCATCCACCTCGTCATCGACGATCGAGAACGCGAGGCCTTCCGCGCCAGGGCCGCCGCCGAAGGGGTCAGCCTCTCGGAATGGCTGCGTGAAGCTGCCCGCGAGCGACTCGACCGGGAACGGCCAACGGTCATCGCGAACGTCGAGGACCTGGACCGTTTCTTCGCTGCACAAGCGCAGGCAGAGACGGGTCCCGAGCCGGACTGGGAGCAGCACATCACCGTGATGGGGCAGTCTCGACGCCACGGGCTCGAAGCGGGCTGATGCCGTCGACGTTCGTGGACACGAACATCTTCGTCTACGCCGTCGGGCGCGAGCATCCGCTTCGTGAGGCGGCCCAGACGATGCTGCGCGAGCGTCTCGAGCAGCAGGTGCCCATGGCGACGTCAGCAGAGGTCCTGCAGGAGCTGCTGCACGTCTACCTTCCGGTGGGACGGATGGCGACGCTCGAAGCTGCGCTCCGCCTTGCGCTGGACCTGACGGTCACCTGGCCGGTCGACGCCAGCGACGTCTACGCCGCGCGAGATCTGGCCAGCGCGCAGCCGGGGCTGGGTGCGCGTGACCTCCTGCATCTCGCCGTCTGCCGTCGCCATGGCGCTAGCGAACTGCTCTCGTTTGACCGAGCCCTGGTGGCAGCCTTCACCTCCGGCTCCTGAGCGGCTATGCAGCCGTGCTCGTGTCCGGCGCTTCATGACCAATGCCACTTGGCCGGCCGCTCAACTCGGCGCCACCCTCCTGTTGCGCGAGGCACGTCCCGCGAATCGGAGGTGGCCATGGGGGCCTTGAGCTCATGTTCGGCGATCATCGCCGCGGCGCTACTCCTGACATCGACTCCCGCGCTGGCGACCGACGCGGAGGCCACCGGCGCCGGCAGACCTGCCTCGACAGCGAGGCCGTCGATGGTCGGTCTACCGGCCAAGGACTCGGCGTCAAGTCTGCCCATCGGCTGGATGGAGTTCGTTGCGGTCGGCGACGAGGCCTACTTCGTCGCGGAAGGCCAGCGGCCGGGCGAGCTGT
Organism: uncultured Chloroflexia bacterium; assembly: GCA_963705425.1. GTDB lineage: Bacteria > Chloroflexota > Limnocylindria > Limnocylindrales > CSP1-4 > JAFMJV01. The sequence continues at coordinate 133,433 of CAVPJO010000012.1, forward strand.
GGCGAACCGATGGGACCGCAGGGGGCACGGTGCTCGTCACTGATCGGCTTGCGACCGAGCGAGAGGACCCCATCACGCACATGACGGCCGTCGGAGATGAGCTGTACTTCTCGGGTGAACACCGCAAGACCGGTGCGGAGCTGTGGCGCACGGACGGCACGGCCGAGGGCACGGCCCTGGTGGTCGATCTCATGCCCGGCGAGGCCAACTCCTACCCCGGCAGCATCGTGGCTCTCGACGACCTCGTCCTCTTCTGGGCCAAGGGCGCCGGTCACAGCTGTGGTTTGTGGCGCACCGACGGCACGCCAGCCGGGACCACGCTGGTCCGTGGTGTGGAGGGCTTCGAGGTGCGGTCACCGGACAGCCATCATTGTCCCTATCCAGAGACGGCACTCCGCATCGGCGATGCTGCCGTCCTCTGGTTCAACACGGGTGGGCAGCACGAGGTATGGCGATCCGACGGCAGCGACGAGGGCACCACGCTCCTTCGCGCGTTTCCACATCGCTCGGATTGGCGGGAATGGGTGCTGCAGGCTGATGGCCGTGCGTACTTCACGGCCGATGACGGCGAGCACGGGCGTGAGCTGTGGCGCACCGATGGCACCGCTGACGGCACCACGCTGTTCGCAGACGTGGCGCGCGGACCGACGGGCGCCGATCCGGAACCGGTCGCAGTCGTCGCTGGCACCGTCTTCTTCGTCGCCGACGCCCCCAGGGGAAGACGGGCGCTGTGGGTCAGCGATGGCACCGAAGACGGCACCACGATGCTGAGGAAGCTCGACTCAGGGTGGCGATATGACTGGGAGCCCGGCGTTTCGCTGTTCTACTTCTGGGCTGACGACGGCCGTCACGGCAGCGAGCTGTGGCGCTCCGACGGCACGCGGAAGGGGACCTGGATGGTCCGCGACATCGCCAAGGGCCGCAAGTCGGCCGGACCCCAGGGCTACAGTGAGATCGCGACCGTCGGAGACACCGCGTTCTTCGCCGCCAGGGACGGGAAACACGGCACCGAACTGTGGGCCAGCGACGGCACGCGCGAGACGACTCGCCTCGTCTCAGACATCGGCCCCGGTGAGGGTGGTACCGGTCCCAACATGATCACGCGACTCGGAGACGTGGTCTTGTTCGGCGCAGACGATCGCGAGCACGGCCAGGAGTTGTGGCGATCGGACGGCACGCCCGAGGGTACGCAACTGGTCCGCGACATCGGCGCACGCATGGCAAGTCTCACCGTCTACGACGCTACCGAGGTCGGCTCTGACCTCGCTCATGTCGGCAGCAGGGGAGGACGAGGCGCGTCGCTCTCATGGATCGATGCCACCACCGGGCAGGAGCGTCGTCTGGCAACGGTGATGACCGGTGATTTCAGCCTCGGGGTCGAGGCCTTGGGGAAGCACGTGGTCTTCACTGGCTACAAGACGCGCACAGGAGCTGAGCCATGGATCGAGCCGGGGCACGGTGAAGGGCACGCGGCTGCTCAAGGACATCGCGCGTGGGCGTACTCCCAACCTCTGCACTTCAGCCGAGGGCTGCGGGACACATGCGGCCGATTCCGGCCCGGACTCGTTCGTCACCATGGGCGACGTCACGTACTTCGCGGCGTATGGCCCCGAGCACGGACGTGAGCTGTGGCGCACCGATGGCACCCGCGCCGGCACGCGCCTGGTCAAGGACGTCCGTCCCGGTCGAGAGTCCGGCCTCGCAGGGGGCGTTGCCAACGGCCTGGTGGCGGTCAGTGGTCATCTCTATTTCGTCGCTGACGATGGACGTCACGGGTCCGAGCTCTGGCGCAGTGACGGCACGCGGGCAGGTACGAAGATGATCGCCGACATCGGCCCAGGCTGGTCCGTGCAGTGGTGGGACACGCCCGTCGCAGCTGGCGACTACGTCTACTTCGGTGCTACGACGGAGGGTGAGGGCCTTGAGCTGTGGCGCACCGATGGAACTGCCGCCGGCACGGCCATAGTCAGGGACATCCGTCCCGGGCCCAAGGCCTCCAAGCCACAGGACCTCACTGCCGTCGGGGACATGCTCTTCTTCACGGCGATCGACCGGCAACACGGTCGTGAGCTGTGGCGTACCGACGGCACCTCCGAGGGCACGGTCCTCGTCAGGGACCTCGCGCCCGCCGGGGCGAGCTCGTTGCTGGGCGATATCTCAGCGCTCGGTGGAGATCTCTTCTTCACGGTCTGGGACGGTCCCGATGAACTGGTGATTCCTGGGACCATGTACCGCAGCGACGGCACCGCAGAAGGCACGCAGCCGTTTGGCCCCGCTCAGAACGGCGCCGAGGGGATCCGGCGGTTCTGGGCCGAGTACCCATCTTCGGTGGTCGCTGACGACTGCCTGTTCTTTGCCGCCGACGATGGCATCCGCGGCGTGGAGCTGTGGTCCACCGACGGCACAGCAGAAGGTACGCGACTCGTCGACGACCTGCGGCCGGGATCCAAGGGCTCCGCTCCGGAGTGGTTCGTGGCCGCGGACAGCCACCTCTACTTCACCGCTGACGACGGCAAGAGCGGTCGGCAGTTCTGGCAGCTCCCGTTGGCTGGCACGTAGGCGACCAAGTGGCCCATCGGACCCGGTGAGGTCACCGTGCGCATGCGCGGCCTGCGCTAGGCTGCAGCCATGTCCCCGTGGAGGCCGCATCTGCTCATCCTGCTGGTCCTCGCCCTCGTGGCGGTGCCGTCTGCATCGGTGGCTGCCGAGGACGGCGGCAGCGAGGCATCGGGGTTCGTGTTCGTGCAGATCGACGGGCTGTCCGAACCTGTGTTGCGCACGGCCCTCGAGTCGGGAGCCATGCCCTTCCTCAGCAGCCTGATCGACGACGGCACACACACCCTGGAGGGCTGGGGCACGACGGCCGCCAGCACGACGACCGTGATGCAGGCCGGCCTCCTGCATGGGCGCTGGCGTGACATCCCGGGTTTCCGCTGGTGGGATCGCGAAACGGGTCAGCTCCTCGACTTCCTCGATCGCGAGCAGGCACGGCTGTTCGAGCAGCGGATCGACGGCCCCGCGGATCTTCTGGCCGAGGGCGGCGCCAGCATCACCAATCTATTCGCCGGCGGGGCACCTCGCGTGGTCCTCACCGCCGCCCACTTCGACGGGGCGGCGCTGCCCTGGGAAGTGGTGCGCTACCTCGCCGATGTGCCCAAGGTGCTGCACGTCGTGGCCGGCTTCGGGGATGGGGTGGTCGCAGCCGTCGGGCGCATGTTCCGTGGTGAGGACGCGCCCATCTCCGCGGCCATCAAGCGCAAGGCTCCCGTGCCCATCGTGGGACCCGCCCTGGAATGGGCCCTGGTCGAAGTGACCGCCGCAGCCATGGTCCGGGAACTCCAACAGGACACGCCGCTCATGTATGCGACCTTCACCACGTTCGACGAGGTCGGCCACTACGCCGGGCCCGACCACCCTGCGGCCATGGACGCCCTCTCGCACATCGATGAGTCGCTCAGCTTCGTCGCTGCCGCCGCTGAGCAGGCACCGCGGCGCTATCGGCTCGTGGTCCTGTCCGACCACGGTCAGACCGCAGGCGAGCCATTCGAGCTGCGCTACGGCGAGACCCTGACCGAGGTGGTGCGCCCGCTCCTGTCCGCTGCTGCCAGCGACAGCCGCCCGGCCGTTCCCCCGGACCTCGTCGTCGCGGAGTCGGGCAACCTCGCGCATGTCTACCTGCCGGCACTGGGGGAGCGCCTCGACGCCACCGAGATCGAGGCACGACATCCCCGGCTGCTGGCGGGGTTGGTGGCGCACCGGGGTGTGGGCGTCGTCGTGGTGCAGACCGCTGACGGCGGGCTGCTGGCGCTCGGCCGCCGGGGCAGTCATGAGCTCACCAGCGGGCACATCGAGGGACATGACCCGGTCGGTCACTACGGCCCGCTCGCGGCAGAGAGCCTGCTGAACATCGCGAGCTCTCCGAATGCGGGCGACCTGGTGGTCATCTCCATCTACGATCCCGTCGCCGACGAGGTCGCCTCCTTCGAGCCGCAGATCAGCTCCCACGGTGGCATCGGCGGGCCCCAGATGCAGCCGTTCCTGCTCTATCCGAGCGAGCTCGAGGGCGACTCCGATCTGCTCTCGCTCGAAGGCGTCGACGCCCTGCGCGCCAAGCTCGACGAGTGGCTGGAAGCAGACGCCGTGACCGCCACCGACGCACCCACCCGCCCTGCCGAGATGTCCGCTCAGGATTCCCGACCCTCGCCCGAGGCATCGTCGACAGCACCGACCTCACCGCCCCCAGCGGCGCACATCGGGGCGCCGGTGTGTGTGTCCGCCCGGGTCACCGGCGCCCTGGGGAAGGCCTGCGCGCGCCGCGATCGCTTCGGCGCCAGATGGACGCTCCAGGCGACCGATACCCAGGCCGACGATCGAACGGTCAAGGCGACCATCAGGCTCGAGGTCTTCGATGCTCGCGACGAGACCGCGACACTCGAGCACGACCTAGGCGTGGGTGACACTGCGAGCACGAATGGGTCGTTCAGCCCCAGGATCGGCAGCGCCCTCGGTGACATCTCCATCACGACCTGCGTCGTCGAGCGGTTCCGGCCCGATCGGTGCGAGACGACGTCAGCGACCCTTCCCCAGCTTGCCGGTCGCGCGAGTCCGGCCCAGTCGGCGCGGCTGGAGAGTCTGGTGTTCGACGAGCCTCTCGAGTCCTTCATGGCCATCTGGGAGCAGGAGGAGCACCGCGGTATCGATGCCGACTTCGACTGGGACAGCAACGGCTGCTCGGCTGGACGCCTCGCTGGGCTCTTCGACGAGCGCCTGGGGCCCGCCTGCATCCGGCACGACTTCGCCTACCGCAACTACGGCCACCTGCTCTATGTCCCCACGGACTCGATGCACCGGCGTGTGAATGAGCAGCTGGCCGCAGATGCCATCGCGCTGGGCTATGCCGACCTTGCGCCGGGCCTGCGCCAGACGCTTCAGCGGTTCGGCGCACCCGCCTTCTTCGGTAGGGACATGGCGACGGCCTGGTCCGTGCCCACCTTCCTCGTGCCCTTCCTGAGCACTGACGAGACCGGGGATTCGCCGAACTGACCGACGGCTCTGGAGTCCGTCGCGAGGGCAGGCGCGTGCCCTGTCAGAACCCTTCGAGCACGATCTTGCCTCGTACAGAGCCACTTTCGATGCGGGCGTGCACCGTGCGCAGCGTCGCGGCATCGAGCGAGTGGCAACGGCCCGGCTCTCGATGCCCGAGCGCCCATCCTTCCACGAGCTGATGCTGATGCGCTCGAGCGGCGGATCGCATGTCGTCGACTTCGACGAGATCCCCGCACAGCCGGGGCGCATGGTCAGGGTCCGGCCCGGCCAGGTCCAGGCCTGGAACACGAGCACCTCGTTCGAGGCCACGCTCGTGCTGTCGCGTCCGACCGCGCCCGCAGCCGACGCATGGTTTCCCGGCGACCGGGTGTTCCGAGACCTCCGTGAGGATGCTCTGACGCTGGCGGTCGCTCTGATCGAGGGACTGAGGCGGCAACAGGGCTCATTCGATGGCCGGGGGCCGCAAGTCCGGCTGATGACCGCCCTCTACGATGTGCTCACAGCCGTATTCGAGGCGGCCGCGCGCGATCGCTCCGGTCAGCGACTGCCGGAGGCCTACGTCGCCTACCGTCGGTCGATCGAGACCGACCTGGCATGGAGCCACGACGTCACCGACCATGCCCGCCGGCTGGGCTACTCGGCGCGCGCCATCAACCGCGCCTGCCAGCAGGTCACCGGCCTGAGCGCCAAGCGCGTGCTCAGCGATCGGCTCGTACTCGAAGTCAAGCGCCTCCTCGTGCACACGGACCTCACTGCGGCCGCCATCGCCGGCGAGCTCGGTTTCTCGGAGCCGACGAACTTCAACAAGTTCTTCGTGCGTGGCACGACGTTCACGCCGACGACCTTCCGCCGGTCACAGCGCGGTGAGGCGGGATGAAGGCCCGGGGCGTGCGACTCTCGTACGATGTGCGTATCAGGCCCGACCCTGCGTAGCGCGAAGCCGGCAACGGCAGTGCGCCGCGACATGCCGGAGGATCGATCGCTGATGGCTTCGTGGAACGAACTGATGGGCGCCGACCCTGAGCTGGCTCGCGCCGCTCGCGAGCTGCTATCGGTCCCGGGAGCGGGTTTCGGCTACCTCGCCACCATCGGACGCGGCGGTACTCCCCGGATCCACCCCATCAACGTCGTCTGGGCCGACGGGTGCTTGCAGGCCTTCATCGTCCCATCGCCGAAGCTCGATGATCTCCGACGAGATGGCCGGTATGCGCTGCACTCCACGGGGTCGGCCGACGTCGATGACGAGCTTGCCATCCGGGGCCGGGCGCGAGAGTGACCGACCCAGCGCGACGAGCAGCGGCGCTCGCCGCGTGCCCGTTCAGACCCGGAGGCGATCACGTGCTCGTGGAGTTCGATCTCGACGAGGTGCTCTGGGGACACTACGAACCGCGCGGCGTCTTTCCTCCGCGCTATCGCAAGTGGCGCGCCTCCCGACGAGTCCCGTAGGTGTCACACGATCCATTCCCAGTGAGCCGAGGTCGGGCGCGGCCACCTGACCATCGCCCCAATGAGCGGGCGCGTGGCGTGCGCCGGCCAGCCGCCGACGGTCCGGGGCCTCGGCGGAACCGGCTTCGATCACCAGTCAACTCTCGGTCACGCCGAGCGCAGCGCGGAGGTCGTCTTGGCGGCGTCGAAGCACGTTGGGTCGAAGTCCGGCGGCGCCCATTCGCGCATGTCGGCGTGTTCGGGATGCGTGGGATCCGTCAACGCGTCCAGCAAGCCCTCGTAGCCCATGGGGCCTCCGCAGTCCTTGGGCGGGCAAGCCATGCCTCCGTCCAGGCAGATAGGACCTTCGACATCGGACTCGCTCGGACCGATCTCCTCGACCTCACCAGGTCGACTCGCTGGATCTCGTCGGCCGGGTCGGACCCGCCGCGATCGGCTGGATCGGCGGCCAGTTCGACGACCGTCCTTCGCCCTCGGCGTCGAACGATATGGCGAGCCTCATTGGCGGCGATCGCCACCAGCCACGAGCGGAGACGGTCCGGTTCCCGCACCGTGCGCAGCTTGCGCCAGGCGATCATCCAGGCCGCCTGGACCGCGTCGAGCGCCAGATCGCGCTCGCCGCAGATGCCGTAGGCCACGCGGATCATGTCGCCGTGGTACGTCGCGACGATGCGGGTGAAGGCGACCTCGTCCCCGGCGGCTGCGCGCTGCAGCGCATCGGTCATCGACTCGGTCGCGGCGAGTCCCGTCATACCAGAGAGAGGCTCCGTACCTGCCCTCCTGTTACACATCGATGTGGCGGTCGCCCTGGATGGTCGATCCGGCGCCGGAGCCACAGCAAGGGGCCTTCGTCCTCTTCGGGCTCCTGCTCATGGCCGAGGGCCTGAGCTTGCACCCGCCGGAAGTCCAGGATGTTGCGACGCGAGATGCACCGTGCCGCTGCGGACCACAGCGGATTCGGGTTAGGTTACAGGCCTATCACCACCCTCGAGGAGTTGAGCGATGAACGATGACGTTCGGATCGGGCTCGCCGAAGCCATCGGCACTGCGGTCTTGGTATTCGGTGGCGCGGGCACCGCGATCTTCGCTACGGGCGGCTTCAACGAGGGCCTCAGCGTCGGGATCCTCGGTGTGTCACTCGCGTTCGGGTTCAGCCTCCTGTGCATGGCCTACCTGATCGGCCACATCTCTGGCTGCCATGTCAACCCTGCCGTCACCATCGGCATGCTTGCCACCCGCAAGCTCGCTCCCGTGAAGTCGGCGCCGTACTTCATCGGCCAGTTCGTTGGCGGCATCGTCGGCGCGGGTCTCATCGCGCTCATCCTGATGGGCACCGACGGCTACATGAGCCTGGCACAGGACTCCGGCTTCGCGTCGAACGGCTACGGCGTCCACTCGCCCGCGGGCTTCGACCTGCTCTCCGTTGCGGTCCTCGAGGTCGTCGTCACCGCCGTGTTCGTGCTGATCGTGCTGGGCACGACGAACGAACACGGAGTCCCGAAGGGGTTCGGCCCCCTCGCCGCCGGCATCGGACTCACGCTCGTGCATATGATCTCGATCCCCGTCTCGAATGCGTCAGTCAACCCCGCCCGCTCGCTGGCCACGGCTGTCTTCCAGGGTGACTGGGCCCTCGGCCAGGTCTGGGCATTCTTCCTGTTCCCGGCCATCGGGGCGCTGCTTGCCGGCGCGATCTGGCTCGTCGTGGGTCACCGGGCGACCGCCGCCGATGAAGGTGGAGGGTCCCAACCGGCGTAGAGGTGCTCGCACGGACGTTGGCCGTTCAGCGAGGCATGATCCGATGACGCCGGCCAACAGGTCAGCGGCTCATGTGCTGATGAAGGTCGGAGGCAACCGGTCGCGCCCTGAGATGGCCGGCGTGGCGAGGGCCTCTTTCGCGGTCTCCATCATGTCTGGGTCCGCCCTGGTTGCAGGGCGCAACCGGGGATGTACAGGAACAGGAATGCTCGTCATGCGCTGGCGCTGCGGCTGGAGACCAGCACGTGTGATGTCGCTCGTCTGCGCTGGTGACTCCTAAGCAGCAACCATCGGCAAGCCAAGTCGCCAGCAGATGAGACGAGGGGGCGTTGGCTACCCGGCGCTCGGATCAGGACCCTACCGGGCCCTTGACGGATCGCACGTACCCGTCGGGGTGTAGCGCAGCGGTAGCGCACATGCCTTGGCAGCCTTTCAGGCTCGAGCGGCGAAGGCCCCGGGGTCCTGCGCGCATACGCCAGAGCGGCGAAGGCCCCGATCGTGCGCTTCGCGAGCGTGGATCGCGAACCGCAGCGATCATCGCGTCCGCCTGGACGATCCTTGTGGGTGGTGGCCGAGGTCGTCACCACGCCAGCTACCAGCTGGGTTCGGCGCTTCGATAGTCGCCCGTTCAGACGCCGTCGAGATGGTCTGGCAGCGATCAGGGTCGGTGCACTCGGCGGGGTCCAGGATCTTGGCGCGGGCGATGAGCCTGGCGTAGAGGTCGCGGCTCGCACGCAGGTTCTCGAGTCGCCGGTCGACTTCATCGAGATGCCGTTCCAGCAGCTCGATCGTGTGATGACAGGTCGGCTGTCCTTGCGCGCGTAGCTCCAGGATCGATGCGACCTCAGCGAGGGTGAGCCCGCTGTCCTGGGCATCACGGACGAAGCGCAAGCGCTCGACGACGGCTGGTTCGTAGTCGCGGTAGCCATTAGGGGCCCGCGCCGGCTCTGGCACCAGACCGACCTGCTCGTAGTAGCGGATGGCCGTGGGGGATAGCCCGCTGTGGCGAGCGACTTCCCCGATACGCATGCCCATAGCATACCCCTTGACATTCAAGTGGACTTGAAGGTTTATGGTCTTCGCCATGACGCACTCGATGTCCAACCATGACGCACTCATGGAGCCTGCCGCCGGCCACGACGACCACGACCGGCACGAGGGCCACTCCGTGGCCATGTTCCGGGACAAGTTCTGGCTCTCGCTGGCGCTGACCATCCCCGTGCTCATCTGGAGCCCGGACATCCAGGCATGGTTGGGGTATACCGCACCGACGTTCCCGGGCTCGGAACTCATCCCGGTCCTCCTCGGGACGGTCGTCTTCTTCTACGGTGGTGGCGTCTTCCTGCGCGGTGCACGCGGGGAACTGGCCACGCGACAGCCGGGCATGATGACCCTCATCTCGATGGCCATCGTGGTGGCCTTCGTCATCAGCTGGGTCGGCACGGCAGGCATCTTCGAGGTCGAGATCTGGTGGGAACTCTCGACGCTCATCGTCATCATGCTGCTCGGCCACTGGCTGGAGATGCGCTCGATCGACCAGGCCCAGGGTGCACTCAAGGCGTTGGCCGAGCTGCTGCCCGACAGCGCCGAGCGCATGACCGCCGACGGCACCGAGGAGGTGCCACTCTCGGCCCTTTCCGTCGATGACATCGTGCTCGTGCGACCCGGCGCGCGCGTCTCGGCCGACGGGGTCATCGTCGATGGTTCGGCCGATGTCGACGAATCGATGATCAGCGGCGAATCGGTTCCGGTCTCGAAGTCCACGGGCGATACCGTCGTCGCCGGCACGGTCGCGGCCGGCGGCAGCTTGCGCGTGCGGGTCACCGCTGTCGGCGACGAGACCGCGCTCTCGAGCATCATGCGCATGGTGGCCGAGGCCCAGGCTTCTGGCTCACGTGCCCAGGCCCTCGCCGACCGGGCGGCCGCGGCCCTCTTCTACATCGCCATCGGGGCTGGTGCTCTCACCTTCATCGTGTGGATGGCCCTCGGGGAACCGGAAGAGGCCTTCGTGCGGACCGCTACGGTGCTCGTCATCGCCTGCCCTCACGCGCTCGGGCTGGCCATCCCCCTCGTCATCTCCATCAGCACGTCGCTCGGGGCTCGCAATGGCCTGCTCGTGAAGAACCGGCTCGCCCTGGAACGTGCGCGCAAGCTCGACTTCGTCATCTTCGACAAGACCGGCACGTTGACGAAGGGCCAGCCCGTGGTTGCGGATGTCGTGGTCACCGGCGGGGCCGAGGCGCGCGACGTCGTCGCCCTCGCGGCCGCGGTCGAGGCCGACTCGGAGCATCCACTCGCTCGGGCCGTGGTCGATGGTGCCGTGGCGCTCGGTGTCGAGATCCCGGTCGCGGTCGAGTTCGAGGCCCTCACCGGTCGCGGTGTGCGAGCCATCGTCGAGGGACGGACCGTCGCCATCGGTGGACCTCGCCTGCTCGAGGAGCTTGGGGCCGGCCTGGACCGCCCGCTCGCCGAGCGGGCCCGTGCGTGGGCCGAGCAGGGACGCACCGTCCTGCACGTCGTCGTCGATGGCGCCGCGGTCGGCGCTCTCGCGGTGGAGGACGAGATCCGACCCGAATCGCTCGAGGCCGTGCAGGAGCTACATGCCCTCGACGTGCGCGTGGCGATGATCACCGGCGACAGCCAGGCCGTGGCGGACTCGGTCGCCCGGCGACTCGGCATCGACGAGGTGGCCGCCCAGGTGCTGCCCGCTGACAAGGCTGCCGCTGTGGCGCGTTTCCAGGAAGGCGGCCAGCGGGTGGCGATGGTCGGTGACGGCGTGAACGACGCCCCTGCGCTGGCCCAGGCCGATGTCGGGATGGCCATCGGTGCCGGCACCGACGTGGCCGTCGAATCGGCAGGCATCGTGCTCATCCGTGACGATCCGCGTGACGTCGTGGGTGCCATCGAGCTGTCGCGCGCGACCTACCGCAAGATGGTCGAGAACCTCATCTGGGCCACCGGCTACAACCTCGTGGCCATCCCCATCGCGGCCGGGATCCTGGCGCCCTGGGGTATCAGCCTGCCCATCGCGGTCGGCGCCATCTTCATGAGCGCCTCGACCATCATCGTCGCGGCCAATGCCCAGTTGCTGCGGCGGCTGAAGCTACGTCCGGACGATCCGCAGGAACCGCCCACGCACGAGCGTGGGGTGGGGTACCTGCCGGCGTGAGATCCACGGAACGACCCAACAACCTCTATCGTGCAGGTATGCTTTTGTGCGTAGCGACTCGACCCCTTGCGAACCATGAGGTCTTCGATGTCCATCCTGACCCGACCGACCACCGGACCCTCCGCGAAGTCCCAGCGCCCCTCGCGAACGTCGGCAGTCCGAGCGCTCCTGATCGGTGCGAGCCTGCTGGCCATCGCTGGCGCAGCCGCGGCTTGCTCTTCTGACTCCAGCTCCGCGGGAGATGAGCCCTCGGTCGCCACCGACGTGCAGACCGCGCTGGTCGAGGTGCACGCGGCACCGGGCTGCGGCTGCTGCGGCGGATGGGAGGAGTACATGGAGTCGCACGGCTTCACGGTCAAGTCGACCGAGGACCCGAACATCGCTGACTTCAAGGTGGCCCGAGGGGTCCCGGCAGAGGCCCAGTCCTGCCACACGGCGGTGATCGATGGCTACACCGTCGAGGGCCACGTCCCGGTGGACGCCATCGAGTCCCTGTTGACCGAGCGCCCGGACATCGACGGCATCGCGCTCCCGGGGATGCCGTCGGGCTCGCCGGGCATGACCGGCGAGAAGCTTGCCCCCTTCGAGGTCCTGGCTATCGACGATGGCACGACTTCGAGCTTCGGCTCCTATTGACCGACCCGATCCCCAGACGGACAACCACCAACCCACGCGATGCCGGTCGGGCGGCGAACCGGCCTCCATGTCCACGCTGGAGACGAGCACCACGCCGTCCTCGCGGGCAAGGTGCGCTTCACAAGGGGTGAGCTGTCGTCGAAGCCGGGGCCGGCGACTGCGTCCTCCTCGACGGGACGCTGCCGCATGATGCGGAGTCGATCGGCGAAGAACCGGCGCGGCTGCTGTCGGTCTACCCGCGTGGAGCTCACTCCGAGCTCACCCGCGACGAGTGACCGGCACGCCTCGTTCACAACCGGTCCGGGCACAGAGGACGGGGCGCGCACCGTTCGTCGTGGGCATCGTATCGACGGCTCCCGGATGCGAGCGCCGTAGGCCTCAGTCGTCGTGCGGTTCTCGAGCTGGTCCGCGGCGAGTCCAAGACGCCGGCGTCCCAGGGTTCCGTGCGAGCTGGTGTCCGCCACGCCCCGGCTTGGCGCCCGCGGGACAATGGAGGGCAGCGGGAGGCGATGACGTGCGGCCCCTCGAGGATGGCCGCCTGGACTGCGCCGAGCCACTGGCGAACCCGACTCGCGCACAAAGGGGGACCGTGATGGGTCTGCGCAGCCGATGGTGGACCATGTTCTTCGGCGTGCCGAAGGGCCCGATCGGGCGCCTCGGCGTCCGGCTGATGGCGAGGACCAGCCCGACGTTCTATCAGGCCATGGCCGCTGAGCTGGACCTCCAGTCCGGCGACGAGCTTCTCGATGTGGGTTGCGGGTCGGCTGGGCTGCTCGCCGAGCACGCATCACAGCTCCCATTCGTCGCCGGCATCGATGCCTCGGAGCTCCAGGTCGGGATGGCCCGTAAGCGTCTCGCGGAGCGCATCAACGCGGGCACCGCCGAGATCGTCCTCGGTGACGTGGCAGCACTGCCATGGGACGACGAGCGGTTCAGCGCCGTCACCTCGATCAACGCCATGAAGTTCTTCCCCGACCCGGTCGGGGCGCTGCGCGAGATGTACCGGATCCTCCGACCTGGTGGTCGAGCAGCGATCACCAGGGACGAGGCGGGGGAGGCGCCCGAGGGATCGACCGAGGGCGTGAGGGACGCCTGGGGTCAGTGGCAGTGGAGCGACGCTGCCGCGATCTCGGTCGTGGAGGAGGCCGGCTTCACCGACGTCGAGATCTCCGTCATGCCAGTCTTCTCGAAGGCCCTGCTGGCCCGTGGCACGAAGCCCGGCTCGTCGGCGCTCGAGGTGACACCTGAGGCGATCGCCCGCAGTGGACGAGCCACTCAGGTCGACCATGCCACGGTCGCACAGCCATGAGCAGCGGGCGTCGGCGCCTGCCTCCACCCTGGTTCATTCGTGCCTTCGGGACTGCCCACCGCACGTTCCATCGGCTCTCGGGCGGGCGTCTCGGGCTCTCGCGTCCGACACCGGATCGGTGGGGGGAGATGTACCTCGTGACCGTCGGTCGTCGCACGGGCAAGGCGCGAAGCGCGATCCTCGGCTACTACGAGGACGGCACGAACCTCGTCACGATCGCTGTCAACGGCTGGTCCGACAAGGAACCTGCATGGTGGCTCAACCTCCAGACGCATCCCGACGCCGTCGTCCGACTGAAGGACGGGATCCGTCCGGTCCGGGCACGGGCGGCGGAGGGCGACGAGCGAGCGCGCCTCTGGGCCCGGTGGCGCGAATTCGGAGAACGGTCCGGGGTGACTCTCATGGCCGACATCGACAGCTATGCCGCCAGGCTGTCGCGCGAGATGGCGGTCGTGGTCCTGGAGCCACCTCCCCGCTCAGGAACATGACACCGTTGGGCGCAGGGAGGCTCGAGACGAGCAGTTCGGCATCGTGATGCCACTTCGTGGCGCCGAAGGGTGGATCGACCTCGGGACCTCCGGTCCAGCACCGCATCGTCAGGCATCCTCCGCTTCGAGCGCTGTAGACCCTTGGTTGTCGCTACGGACGCGTCCTGCGCACCCTACCCACGCACGAACCACGTCGGGGTGTAGGGCAGCGGTAGCGCTCATGCTTCGGGAGCCTATGAGCGGTTTGCGGCGTTGGTCCCGGCCTCAGGAGCGTGGCGGGCGGAGCGGTGAAGGCCTCGATCACCGTGCGGTTCGCGAGCGTGGTCCGCGGCATCCGCCACGAACACCGTGCCCGCCTTGGCAACTGCGCGAGAATCGGACGTAGGTTGAGGCGACGACGCACGGTCCGTGACCATGGCCGCCAGGACCGCGCCGAGCCACAGGCGAACCCGGCCTGCACAAGGGGGAACGTGCGATGGGTCTGCGCAGGAGGTTCTGGACCCCGTTCTTCGGGAAGCCGAGCGGGCCGAGCGGCCTGATCGGACGGGTCGGCGCCCGGATGATGGCGTCGGGAACGGCGAGTTCTACCGCCGTGCCATGGCCGCCGAGCTGGAGCTCGGGCCGGACGACGAGTTGCTCGATGTCGGCTGCGGGGTCGGCGGGCTCCTCGCCGAGCACGCCGCGCACGTGCGCTACGTGGCCGGTCTCGACGCCTCGGAGATCCAGATCGAGATGGCTCGACGACGACTGGCCGACCGCATCGTTGCAGGGACGGCCGAGGTCGTCCTCGGCGATGCCGCGGACCTGCCGTGGGAGGACGACCGCTTCAGCGTCGTCGCCTCCCTCGAGGCCCTGAAGTTCATGCCCGACCCGGAAGGGACACTACGTGAGATGCACCGACGCGAGGCACGCGGCGATCGCCGCCGACGCGGCGCTCCGCGCCATCGTCGACGATCTCTCCGATGCCGATGCCGATGCCGATGCCGAGGACCGAGGCGAACCAGGATCGAGGCGCCGAGCCCGTGACGGTCGGACTCGACGACATCGCGTACATCCTCTACACGTCGGGCTCGACCGGGCTGCCCAAGGGCGTGCCGATCTCGCATCGCGGGCTCGCCGACTACCTGCGACTTCGCCGTCGACACCTACCGCTCCGACGGCGAACCGCCGGTGGTCGCGCTGCACTCCGCATTGATCTTCGATCTCACCATCACGAGTCTGTTCCTTGTCGTTCGTCACCGGTGGCCGGTGATCGTGTTCGACGGGGATCCCGGTGGTCTCGCTCGGTCGCATCGCCACCGACGATCGCGTGACGTTCCTCAAGGCGACGCCGTCGCAGCTCGAGATCTTCGCCCGGATGGTCGACACGCCTCGGGCGATCCGCACCGTCGTCGTCGGCGGTGAGGCGTTCCGTCGGCCGATCGCCGCGGCCACTGCGCTCGTGTGTCGTCCGGGCGTGCGGATCTTCAACGAGTACGGGCCGACCGAGGCCGTGGTCGGCTGCATGATCCACGAGTGGGACCCGACCGTCGACACCGCGCCCGACGTCCCGATCGGGCCACGCAGCTCCCGGGTGCGAGATCACGTTGCTCGATCAGTTCGGTCATCCGACGCCGGCCGGAGCGTGGGGTGAGCTCTACGTCCGTCGCCTCGGGATGGCGAGCGGCTATCTCAACCGACCCGAGCTGACCGCCGAGCGCTTCGTCGAGCTGACCGATGTGCCGGGCCGGCTCGGCGACGATCGGGGCCCGTGGTACCGCACCGGCAGACCGCGTCCGCATCGAGCGGCACGGCGTCACCGTCTACGGCGGCCGGCTCGACGACCAGATGAAGGTCAACGGCGTTCGGCTCGAACCAGCCGAGGTCGAGGCGGCGCTCGTAGAGCATCCGCGGATCGCCAGCGCGCTGGTTCGGTTGTGGACGCCTGCCGATCGCGCGCATCCGACCTGCGCTGTGTCCGATGCGGGCTCGGCACCGACGTGCCGGGCTCACGATCGACGACGCCGGCGTCTGCTCGGTGTGTCGGTCCTTCGACGAGGTGGCCCCACAGACCGAGGCGTGGTTCAAGACCGAAGCCGACCTCGACGCGCGCCTCGCCGACGCTCGTGCCCGCAGCACCGGCGACTACGACTGCCTGCACCTGCTGTCGGGCGGCAAGGACTCGTCGTACGCCCTGTACCAGCTCGTCGAGCGAGGTTGGCGGGTCCACGCACTGACGCTCGACAACGGCTTCATCTCCGAGGGGGCGAAGGAGAACATCCGCAGCAGCATCGATGCGCTCGGGATCACGCACGAGTTCGCCACGACCGAGGCGATGAACGAGATCTTCCGCGACAGCCTCGATCGGCACTCCAACGTGTGCCAGGGCTGCTACAAGACCATCTACACGATGGCCGTCGCACGGGCCGAGGAGCTCGGGATTCCGGTGATCGTCACGGGGTTGTCCCGCGGGCAGTTCTTCGAGACCCGGCTCATTCCCGCGCAGTTCGAGTCGGGTCGGTTCGATCCCGATGCGATCGACGCGACCGTGCTCGAAGCGCGCAAGGTGTATCACCAGGTGCCTGACGCCGTGACCGAACTGCTCCCCGAGCAGCGCGTGTTCGACGACGACATCGGTGTTCGAACGGATCGAGTTCGTCGACTTCTACCGCTATGTCGACGTCGATCTCACCGAGCTGTACCGGTATCTCGAGGAGAACGCACCGTGGGTCCGACCGGCCGACACCGGACGCTCGACCAACTGCCTCATCAACGTGGCGGGGATCCAGGTCCACCAGGCCGAGCGCGGCTATCACAACTACGCCGAGCCCTACAGCTGGGACGTCCGGCTCGGGCACAAGACCCGTGACGAGGCGCTGGACGAACTCGACGACCAGGTCGCCGGCGGTGTCGACGATCCCGAGGTGCGCGAGCTGCTCGACACGGTTGGCTACCGCCCGAAGCAGGTCGAGATCCTGACCGCCTGGTACCAGACCGTCGACGGGCTGGACCTCGATCCCGACGAGCTGCGTCGCCACGTTCGGGACCGTGTTGCCGCATCGGCCGTCCCGTCGCGTTCGTGCGGATCGACGCGATGCCGCTCGCCGCGAGCGCCAAGGCCGACGTCTCGGCCCTGCCGGCCCCGACCCGTGTGCACCGTCAGGGGCTCGCACTCGTCGAGCCGACGTCCGACGTCGAGCGCGCGCTGTGCGAGATCTGGGCCGAGGTGCTGCGCCTCGAACAGATCGGCGTCACCGACGACTTCTTCGATCTGGGTGGCGATTCGCTCGCAGCGCTCGAAGTCGTGGCAACGGTGGCCGACACGATGGGCGCGGCGCTCGACGACGCTGCCGTGTTCCACGCCCGCACGATCCGCGAGTTGGCCGTGTTGGTCGACGGGTCGATCGATCCGCTCGGTGGGCGATCGCGTTCCGATGTCGGGATTCCCGACGTCGACGGTGCGCCGCTGTCGGCGGGCGAGGAGGCGATGCTCTTCGACCATCGGCGTGATCCGGCCGACACCCGGTACAACGTCACCCGGCTGTACCGGCTCCCGCCCGACATCGACCTCGATCGGCTCGACGCGGCGATTCGGCGACGTGGCGATGCTCCACGGCCCGCTCCACGTGTCGTTCTCCGCCGATCGCCACGACCTCGGTCGCGATGCGGCGGTGTCGTTCGATCGGGTCGGCGACGCGACCGTCGACGAGTTCCGGGCGTTGGCCGATCGGCAGCGCGCCGTGCCGTTCGACCTCGACGCCGGACCGCTGGTTCGCGTGCACGCCGCGGCAACCGTCGAAGCATCGGGTCTCTCCGTCACGTCGGTGCTCATCGGCATGCACCACATCTCGGTCGACGCCGGGGCGTTCGACGTGTTCTGGGATCAGGTCGCCACCGCGTACGCCGGTCGTCCGCTCGTCGAGCCGACGCGTGTCGTACGCCGCCCACGCCGACTGGCAACGGCGCGAAGTGCACCCGATGCACGCCGAGTTCTGGGCGACGGAGCGCGCCGCTGCCGACGCGTTGCCCAGCCCTGGGCGCATCGGACTGGCCGGCCCGGTCCCGCCCGGAAGCCGACGGGTACCTGTCGAAGCCGCTCGACGTGACGGCCGAGCGAACTGCGGCGGCGGTCCGGGCCGGACTCCGTTCGTCGCGTCGCTCGCAGCGGCGTCGGCCACCATCGCTCGTTACGCCGGTGACCCGCACGTCGAGATCGGGATCACCGCGTCGGTGAAGGATCATCCGGCGGCAGCGCCGCTCGTGGGCTACCACCTCAACACGTTGCCGATCCGTGTCGATGCGTTCGCCGACGCGACGTTCGCCGAGCTCTGCTCGCAGGTCGGGGACGTCGTCGCCGATGCCGTCGAGCATCGGACCTATCCGTTCGCATCGATCGTGCGCGATGCGCGTGCTGCCGGTGTGCGTCCGCCGGACGTGTCGATGCATGTTGGCCTACGAGCGGCTTGCTCCGGCGCAACTCGACGGCGTCGTGGTGTCACACGAGATCCTCGCGTCGGGCACCGCCGTCGCCGATGTGACCCTCTTCGTCCAGGAGCGCGGCGAGGACCTCTCGGTCGGGATCGAGTACTCGGGCGCGATCGTGTCCGCCGCTGATGCGGAGCGGATGCTCGACTCGTTCGCGTAGCTCCTCGACGGTGCCGTCGTCGGCCCCCGACTCGTCGATCGGTGCGCTGTTCCCGGCGGACGATGCGGGACGCGACCTCGTCGGACCGGACCTGCCGCGTTCCGGTGCGACCGTGTTGCACGACATCGTCGACTGGTGTGAGCGCACCCCGGATGCGGTGGCCGTCGTCGACGCTGCGGGTCGCTCGGCGACCTACCACGAGCTCCTCGCACGGGCGCTCGTCACCGCCGACGGATCTGGCCGGCGCCGGCGTCGCTGGTCGGCGTGTGCGTCGGTCGCTCGGTCGACGTCGTCGTGGCGATGCTCGCAGCACAGTTGGCGGGCGGTTCGTACGTGCCGCTCGATCCCGACATCGCCCGAGGACCGACTCGACGCGATTCTCGACTCGGTCGAGTTGTCCGGCTGTCCTGACCGACGACGACAACCGTGCTCGCTTCTCGTCGCCCGTTCCGATCGCGACGGGGTCGTCGTTCGGTCCGCGAGATGCGGTCGCGGCTGCACGAGCCCGACTCCGCCGAGTCGCGCCGCACGACGATGCCTACGTGATCTTCACGTCGGGATCCACCGGGCGTCCGCGCGGCGTGGCGGTGACGCACGCGAATCTCGCTGCGAGCACCGCGGCGCGGCGGGTCACCTACGACCGAGCCACCGGGTCGGTTCCTGCTCACGTCGAGCATCGGTTTCGACAGTTCGATCGTGGGGCTGTTCTGGCCGCTGGTCTCCGGCGGCACGATCGTGCTGCCCGGCGACGACGACGTGCACGACGTCGATCGGCTGGCCGATGTCATCGAACGTCACGGCGTGACCCACCTGCTGATGGTGCCGAGCCTGTACCGGGCGCTGCTCACCCGCTCGGCCGATCGTCTCGGCTCGCTGCGCACGGCGATCGTGGCCGGCGAGGCGTGTGGCCCCGATGTCGCCGCGCTGCACCGGTCGGCGCTCGCATCGAGTCCCGCTGTTCGACGAATACGGCCCGACCGAGGCGACGGTCTGGTCGAGCGTGCATCACGTCACCGACGCCGACCGGGCGTCGATTCCGATCGGTCGACCGATCGCCGGCGTGACCTGCGCGTCGCCGACGAGGCGGGAGCGCCGACACCGGTCGGCGTCGCCGGCGAACTGCTGGTGTCCGGCCCGACGGTGACGAACGGCTACGTCGACGATGTCGAGGCGACGGCCGAGCGATTCGTCGAGATCGACGGTCGTCGGTGGTACCGCACCGGCGACCTGGTCCGCGTCGATGACCGTGGGCTGCTCGAGTTCGTCGGGCGGGTCGACGACCAGTTGAACGTCGGCGGGGTGCGCATCGAGCCCGGCTGAGATCGAGGCGGTGCTGACGGCGCGGCCCGAGATCGCCGACGCGAGTCGTCGTGGCATCGGCGCATGCCCGCGGACGACTGGTGGCCCACGTCGAGGCCGACCACCTCGACGAAGCCGAGCTGCGTCGCGACCTCGCCGAGGCTTGCTGCCGGCGACGCACGTGCCGAGTCGGATCGTGGCGCACGATCGTCTCCCGCGGACGAGTCACGGCAAGCTCGATCGGGCGGCAGCCGCGCAGCTCGCCGTCGACGCAGCGACTGCGGTCGACGTCCCGGCTGGTCCGGCCGGCGGGCTCACCGACGAACTCGTCGCGATCTGGCAGCGGGTGCTCGGACGGCACCGACATCGACGCCGGCACCGACTACTTCGAGGCGGGCGGCGACTCGCTTGCAGCGGTCGAGATCGTCAGGGCGACCGAGGATCTGGTCGGACGGCGACTGACGATCGGGGTGCTGCTCGACGGTCGGACACCGGCCGGCATCGCTGCGCTCATCGCGCCGGATGCGCCCGGGTCGGACCGCCGTCGGCGTCGCGGTGGCGCAGCAGGTGGAGCCCGCGTCGTCACGATGCAGACCGGCGCCGTCGATGGGCCCGCTCGTCGTGTTCACGCCGGCGTGGGACGACGTGTTCGGGTATCGGGCGCTCACCGACGAGCTGCCCGACGACGTCCGCGTGGTTGCACTCTCCGCCGCCGAGGTGTCGCCCGACGAACTCCTCACGACGGTCGACGGCTTGGGCGAGGCGTTCGAAGCGGTGCTGGTCGACGAGGTGGCCGACGACCTCGAACGCCCGATCACCGTGCTCGGATGGTCGACCGGTGGGGTCGTCGCCTACGACCTCGGCGCACGATTGCGGGCCCGCGGGCTCGACGTCGAACGCGTCGCGATGGTCGACACGTTCTTCCCCGGTGCCGAACAGCACCTCTGGTCGAACCGGTGGTGGAAGTACAAGTCGCTCGCGACACCGGGTGCGCTGGCCGACGAGGTGTCGACCACCGCGAAGCGTCGTGCGAAGAAGTACGCCTCGTCGATCGGGAAGCGACTCCTCGCATTCGCCGGGACGCCCGTTCCCGACGCGCCGGAACGGACGTCGACCGGCGGCGTCCCACTCGAAGCGTTCTCCTATCGGCCGACCTCCGACGAGATCCCCGTCGTCATGTACGCGGCCACGACGACCAACCCCGACCGGACCTACAACGGCTGGCGCGACGTCGCCGACGTCGAGGTCGTCCCCGTCGAGGGTCGCCACCGCGGCTATCAGTCGATCATGGCCGCCGATCGGGTGCACCACATCGCGGCCGACCTCGCATCGCGGCTCGGGAACGCCGCCCCTGAGCGTCGATCCTTCTCGGCCCTGCTGTGTCTCGACGGGTGACACGGAGCACGGTCGACAACGAGAACGGGTGCGTCGGAAGCCGGTCGCTCTCGTCGCCCGCTCAGCCGAGGCGGTCGAGGATGTTCGTGGTGATCTGCTCGATCTGTGCGTCTCGGCCGGCGAGGCCGTGTGCCCAGTCGGTGGAGCCGGACGTGATCACGGTGCCCCCGCCGGGTGACGTGTAGCTGCCGAGCATCGCCTGGCCGGCGCTGATCCGCCTGACGGCGGCTTCGCTCCGGTCGTCGAACACGCGTGAGGCGAGGAACTCGATCTCCGACGGCTCGTCCGGTTTCGGCGGGCGCGCTGCGGTCGTGCGCGTGAAGTGGGCCGTGGGGCACATCGCGAGGATCTCGAAGTTCTCGGGGGTGCCGTCGTTCCCGGTCGGCTCGGGGAGCCCGTCGACGACGGTGTACTCACAGCCGTCGCACTCGTAGCCGACGGTCGTCGCGCTCGCACCGAGCACGTCGCCGTAGTCGATTCCCGTCCCGTCGAACATCCAATGGTCGGGTCGGTACACGGTGTAGCCGCCGGCGCCGTTGGTGACCCGTTTGCCGATGCGGTGGTAGCCGCCGCGCGTGAACGAGACGCCGGTCATGTGGTTCTCCGGTCGACCGATCAGGTGGTCGGACCAGATGCTCGTGAGCTCGCCGATGCGGTCGGTGCCGTAGACCGGGTCGTCCTTGAACTGGCCCTTGTAGCCGACCATCACCGAGGCGACGCCGTCGACCGGGTCCTCCAGGCGGACCTGCCACAGCGCAGTGTTGCCCGAGAAGAACGCCACGTTGCCGCCGCGTCCGATGAATCCCTCGACGGTGTCGCGCATCGGGCCCGACCAGTACTCGTCGTGACCGACCGACAGGAGCAGTCGATAGCGATCGACGATCGTCGGGTGCTCCTCGAGGTCGGCGTTGGTGATCACGTCGATGCCGTAGCCGTTGCGTTCGGCCCATGCGAGGAATGGCTCCTCCCAGTCGGGCCAGCCGGCCGAGCCGGCCCACGGCGACAGGTGGTTCAGCCGGAGGTAGCCGACGTGGGTGTTCATGTCCCGATCCGGCGGGTTCGTGGTGGCGACGCGTCGGCCGGCCCCCGGCGGCTTGAACAGGTAGCCGCGCGACATCGGCCGTTGCAGCGACGCACGGGTGTTGCCCGTGTAGAGGTTGCGTCCGGCGAAGTCGTTGTACGCGTGCCAGGTGTTGGTGGCGAGCTGCAGCAGGATCGTGTTCGTCGAGTCGGCGGTCGGACGGACGACGAAGAACGCGTGGCTCCGACGGGTCTTGCCGTCGACGTCGATCGTGAGCACCACCTCGTAGTACCCCGACGCCCAGTCGGCGCCGGCAGTGATCGAGGTGGCGGCGGGCCAGCCGCAGCCGTTCGAGTCGGCGTCGTGCGGCGTCGGGTGATCGTCGGCCTCGACCGTGTCGCTCCAGACGACGGTTCGGGTGGCGCCGACACCGCGCGATCTCGACCGACACCGGCCGCCCGCCGGCGGACGACAGGTGCAGGCCGAGCGGTGCGCCCGGAACGACGGATTGGGGCCAGCAGTATCCGGTGACGGTGTCGATCTTCATCGGACGACTCTGCCAGGCGCGACCAGTGCCGTGACCACATGTGCGCCACCGTCACCGCGTCGCGGGCGATCACGGCGTGCGACGTGTCGGGTCGCGGTGACATCGAGTCGGGGAGCGGTGTCTGTTCGTGGACGATCAAGTCGAGCGCCGACCGGGAGTTGCTCGAGCGTCTCGTCGGCGAGCTCGACGACGACGTCCATCGGCAGGAACATGAACGCCACCGTCACCGTCGCAGAGGTCGGCGTGGCGGGCGTCGCCGTGCTGGATCGGACACGGTCGGTCGACGCCGCGGGCGGTCGCGGCTTCCGGGCCCGCGCGCGAGGTCTGCGTCGTGTTCGACGCCGACGGCGCGGCAGCCGATCTGCCTCTGCGGCGGCGATGGCGAGTCGGCCGTCACCGCAACCGATGTCGAGCAGCGTGTCGTCTCCGCCGAGCTGCGCCAGCGTGAAGAGCGGGTCGATCAACGAGTGCGGCGTCGACAGGAACGGGCCGAGTCCGGCGGCGTGGGGGTCGCGCCGACCGATCCGTTCGAGCACGAGCCGCAGCGGGCGCACGAGCGAGTATGCCCGCGCCACAGTGGTTGCGGCAGTTGCACCATCGTCCAGTCGCCCTCGGTGGGGCGGAACACCGATCGCAGCAGCCGCCTGACCCGGTTGCCGCCCGGTGTGGCCCGCCAGCGCAGGCGGAGCACGAAGCTGTGTCCCTCGGTGCGAGCCACGGTGATCTGCTCGGCGTGGGCGCGGAACGAATCGGGCAGCCGCACCGGTCCACCGATCCCATCGCTCGAAGCCGCGCTCGCCGAGCAGCGTCGCGACCGCGTCGGCGTCGTCGAATCGACGAGACCTCGACGCGAACGTCGTGGCGTTGACGAGGCGTCGGCTCGAGTGTCGACGGTGACGGTGTGGCCGCGAGATGCAAGCCACGCCACCACGTCGGCAGCGTCGTCGGCGACCTGTTTCCCGATCGTCGCGCACGTCGAGGCGGCAGCGCCCAGCGATGTCTGATTCCTCGCTCGTCGACCACGTCACCAGACGTTGACCGGTGACCGCAGCGACCACGTCGGGATCGGCCGTGGTGACGGCCACGGTCACCGCTGCGGTGTCCGTGGCTGCATGAACTTGCTGTCGAAGATCTCCATCGCCGGCATGAGGAACCCCGGGTCGAGGTACTCGCGCACGCTCGTCGTGAACCGGAACGGCATGCTGATGTTCGCTTCGAGCGCTTCGATCTCGTGCGACCAGTACGGCGGGATGAACGAGCACCTCGCCGGCCTCGAGCTGACCCTCGTGCGGCGTTGCGTGGGCGAAGCGGGGGAACTCGTCGAGATCGGTGTCGGCCGATCGACCCGGGCAGTCGGCTCCACACGGCCGTCGGTTCGCGTGGCGAGCTGAAGTACAGGTTGGCCCGATCGCCCGGTGAGAACATGCGGATCCGCTTGGCGCCGTGGAACTGGAAGAGCAGACCGGTCCACGCATCGTGATGGAGCG
Source organism: uncultured Chloroflexia bacterium (assembly GCA_963705425.1). GTDB lineage: Bacteria > Chloroflexota > Limnocylindria > Limnocylindrales > CSP1-4 > JAFMJV01. Next base: position 157,655 of record CAVPJO010000012.1, read on the forward strand.
GCGTCACGACACCAGCGCGATCCGATCCAGAGCCCGCTGGCCTGCCGGTCGGGGGTGGCGTCGGTGCGTTCGGCCAGTCGATCGGAGATGTCGTCGACGATGTCGCCGACGCGACCATCGAGATCGGCGACACTGAACAGTCGATACGTGCAGGTGCCGGGCGACCTGCTCGGCGTCGAACATGAACCGGACGAACTCGTCGAGTTCCATCGTCGCTGGTGTGGTCGAGTTCGGCGCCGTAGTCGCCGCGGTAGAGGAAGTACGGCGAGTGATCGCGGTGCGTCTTGACGCGGAACGGTTGCGAGCCCGTCGTCGGCAAGTCGGTGGAGCCCATCGAGGTCAGGCAGCAGATCGAGGTCGAGCGACGCGGTCAGCCCCGTGATGATCACCGGTGTCCGGTGTCGCATCACGGTCTGCAGGTCGGTGTCGGCGATGTCGACGCGGGGGATCTCGACCGGTGTCGAGGTGTGCCGCGCCGTCCGCAGCCGAGAGATCGCCGTCTGGATCACCCACAGCGGCCAGAGCAGTGCGATCAGCCCGGCGAGCGCGACGGCCATGAGGATCGCTCGGGGAGAGGTCGGGAGTTTCAGTCGCATCGGGGCGGTGCCGGCGAGTCGGAGCCGACCGTCCGTACGTTACAACCGGCCGAGTCGGATCGTGGCTCGTCAGAATGTGCTCGCGAGGCTCGCTGCACCGGTGACGCACACCAGCGTGGAGACGACGTAGGCCCCGCCCCACCGCCAGCCGAGTGCTCGGGCTTCGAGCGCAAACGACGAATAGGTCGTGAACGCCCCGCACAACCCGACGCCGATCACCGTCTCCGTGTGTGCTGAAACGTCCCCGCTGATGAGCCAGCCGAGCAGCGCAGCACCGATCGTGTTCACGATCAGCAGCGCCTGCCACGAGCACGCCAGCCGTCCGACCAGATGGCGGCCGACCGCGCCGGCCGCGGCGGCGAGGACGAACAGCAGCGGGGTCACTCGATGCCCTCGGGATCGTTGTCCGCTCGACCGCTCAGCCATTCGCCGACGGCGAGGGCGCCGAACCCGGTCGCCAGCGTGGCTGCCAGGTACGTGACCATCGTCGCGGTGTCGCCGGCTTCGGCGAGTTCGTTCAGTTCGACCGCGAAGCCCGACATCGTGGTGAAGCCGCCGAGGACTCCGGTCGCGACGAACGCCCACGCGATCGAGGGACGCACGATCCGGCCGGCCGCGAGACCGATGAGCAGGCAACCGACGACGTTGACGACGAACGTCTGCCACGGGAAACCGTCGGCCGCTTCCGGTGCGAGCTGCGTGGCGACCGCCCACCGGCCAGCGGACCCGATCACGCCGCCGATTGCGACGGCGGCGATCGTCTGACGCTCGTTCGGATCGGACACGTCGCCACTCTGCCAGGCCGCGGTGGTTGCGGTGAGGTTGTCGGGTTCGGACACGGCCAACCTCGTCGTAGCGTGTCGGGGTGATTTGCGTCGACGTGTCGGGAGTCCGGCTCGAACAGCCGGACAAGGTCTTGTTCGACGATCTCGACGTCACGATCTCCCGAGGGGATCGGGTGGCCGTGGTCGGCGTGAACGGCTCGGGCAAGACGACGTTGCTGCGGATCCTGACCGGAGCGCTGCAGCCCGACAGCGGCGACGTCCGCTTCGGACGGGGCGCTCGGATCACCATGCTCGAACAGGACCCGGTGCTGCCCGCCGGAACGGTGGCGGAGTACCTCGGCGAGGGCTGGGAGGTCGCGGCAGTTGCGACGTCGCTCGGGGTGCAACCCCTGTTCGATCGGCGCACGGACGAACTGTCGGGCGGCCAGGCCAAGCGGGTCGCCTTGGCGAAGATGCTCGCCGACAACGGCGGCGGCACGGGTGGCGCCGAGAACGCGCACGACATGATCGTGCTCGACGAGCCGACCAACCACCTGGACCTCGAAGCAATCGAGTGGCTCGAGTCGCGGCTGGTCTCGATGTCGTCGGCACTCGTGGTGGTCACCCACGACCGACACGCGCTCGACCGGCTCACCACTCAGGTCGGTCCGAGCAAGGTCGTCGAACTCGACCACGGGCGGTGCTTCATCCACCAGGCCGCGGCGGGGTCGAGCGCCTACGCCACCTATCTCGATGCGCGGGCCGCACCGCGTCGAGCGGGAGGAGGCGGAGGAATCGACGCGCAAGATCCTCGCGCGCAAGGAATTGGCGTGGTTGCGACGCGGTGCACCGGCCCGCACGTCGAAGCCGAAGGCACGGCTCCGGACCGCGAGCGAGATCGTGTCGGGCGGCCCCCGGGACCTCGGCGTTCGCGGGAGCGACCTCGAGCTCGGAGCGGGCACGACTCGCCTCGGCAACCAGGTGGTCGAGCTGGTCGACGTCGGTCAGCAGTTCGCCGCCACCGGCGATGCTGCGCCGACGACCGTGTTCCACGGAGTCGACCTCGTGATCGAACCGGGGGCGCGGCTGGCGGTCGTCGGGCCCAATGGCTCGGGGAAGACCACACTGCTCGACATCATCGCCGGACGACGCGAGCCGGCGCTCGGCACCGTGAAGGTCGGTGCAACCGTCGTCGTCGGCTACGCCGACCAGCACTCGGCATCGCTCGACCCCGACATCACGGTACGCAAGATGGTGGCGGGCCCGCTCCGCGAACCCGATCACGAGGACAAGGCGCTGCTCGAGAAGTTCTGGTTCGATTCGACGGCGCAGTACGCCCCGGTGCGGATGCTCTCGGGTGGCGAGAAGCGGCGCCTCCAACTCGTCATGGTCCTGGCTCGGCAGCCGAATCTCCTGATCCTCGATGAGCCGACCAACGACCTCGACCTCGACACACTCCGGTCGCTCGAGGACTTTCTCGACGATTGGCCGGGGGCGCTGGTGCTGGCCAGCCACGACCGTGCATTTCTGGATCGGGTCGCCGACCACGTGTTGGCGATCGAGCCAGGAGGAACGATGCGTCGAGTCGCCGGAGGTGTCGGCGGCTGGCTGACCGAACGCGCCTCGTCGACCAGCCGAACGTCGACGGCGGGGCGAGCATCCTCGGGTTCGGCGACACGCAGTCCGACGGCACCGCGCGGGAAGCCGAAGACCGAGCGATCCGGTCCGAGCCCGTCGACGATCGGCCGTCGGCTGCGTGAGACCGAGCAGGCGATGGTGAAGGCCCAGAAGCGTGTCGACGCACTCCACGACGAGCTCGCGACCGTGTCTGATCACACCGTGCTGGCCGAGCGCGGCAGAACGCTCGCCACGGCACAGGCCGATCTCGATGTGTTGGAAGCAGCGTGGTTGGAGCTCGCCGAGCTCGCCGAGTGATCTCTGGGGTCGTCCCGCCTCGGAATTCCCGGATCGGCGGAGCCGACGCCACCTACGGTGGTGCGATGTCGATCAACGGGACGGGACGAACAGCGGTCGGAGTGGTTGCGGCGGCGGCACTGGCGCTGGCTGGATGCGGCGGGAGTGACGGAGGCGGCGACACCGAAGCGTTCTGTGAGCAGATCCGCGAGCTCGACGCCGCCTCGGACGCTGCAGAGGAAGACATCACTGCAACTGCCGACGAGTTCGACGCGTTGATCGACGATGCGCCAGACGAACTCAAAGACGATCTGCGCATCGTCGTCGATGCGTTCGCCGAACTCGACGCCATCGACGAGGACGATCCCGAAGCGTTCGAGCTGTTCTTCGAGTTGTTCCAGCGTCCGGAGTTCCTCGAAGCCACCGAGACCCTCGAGCAATTCGGCATCGATGAGTGCGGGCTCGAGCCGCCGGCGGACACCGACGCGCCGGACGACGTGACATCCGGTGCCGACGACGTCATCGGTGACGATGGTGCCGACTTCGGTGAGGACGACGGCGAACTCGTCGGTGACGGGGACGTCAAGCCCACCACCGTGCCCGGCGACCCCTACGACGAAGAGTTCTGGGGTCCGATCGACCCTGCCGAGATCAGCATCCCCGGTCTCGAACAGCACCTCGACGTCAACTACTCGGACGAGAACTGGTTCGACGGCAAGGTCAGCGGTTCCAGCCTCGGCGAGAGCGAGGTGATCGTCTCCGCGCGGTGGAGGTCGACGAGGCGGTGCGCCTGTGCGACGCCCTGGTCGAGTACGCGGGGGCGATCGATCCCGACGCAACGGTGATCGTCGAGGACAACGACTCGGTGAGCCAATTGGCGAGCGGCACCGTGGCGAGCGGCTGCGCCCCTGCCGACGGGCCCGGTTCCGCCATCTGAACGACGAATCGTTCAACTCGCGGCACAGAACAGCCGAAGAACTCCACGTGAGTTCGTTGGAGTCCGGTCACATCCTCGTCAATGCCCGCGGTCGCGTCAGGATCGTGCGCAGCCGGACGAGCACCGACGACGGCTGGAACTGCACCGACGGCGCACCGATCACCGACGCCGAGGCCGACAACGCCGAACTCTGGACCGCCTATACGCCCGAGGAACTGGCAACTTCGCTCGAAGTGGCAACCCAAGTCGCCCGCCTGTCGGACGAGCCGCTGATGGCGGGCGGGATCCGAACCTGGGACGCCTGCTCGGGCGGCCGTGTGTCCTGCCCCGGCTCGCGGGCGTCGCACGTACCTGCAACAACTCCCTCACCACGGCCTGATCGCCCCTCTCGACGCATCGGCCGCCACGGTCGGAGCACGAGGTCCGGAATCGGCGGCGTCCTGCAGTTGATCACACCGCTCGATCCGGACAAGCTGACCGTCGTGGACCCGATCCGACGCGAGCTTCGCGACTTCTACGAAGCGGAAGCGGCGGCGTCGACCCGGGGTCCGGCTGCGGGTCGTCGGGGACGTGCCGCTGTCGGCGTTCGCCGAGAGGCTGCGAATGGAAGATCGGACGCGTGTGCTCGACGTCGGAGCGGGCCCGGGAACCGACGCGGCGGCATTTGCCGGGTCCGGCCTCTCGTATCTGGGGGTCGACCTCGCCATCGGGAATGCCCGTCTCGCACGAGCGAGGGGCCACGACGTGATCGCCGCGTCGCTGTTCGAGCTGCCGTTTCGTCCCGCCTCGTTCGATGCCGGGTGGTCGATGAGCACGCTCATGCACGTGCCCGCCGACGAGTTCGACGAGGCGATGCGTGCGGTACTGGCACCGTTGCGGTCGGGCGCATTGTTCGGCATCGGCATGTGGGGTGGCGCAGGCCACGAGTTCCGGACGACACCGGGACCCGACGGCACCCGGCGTCTCTTCAGTCTGCGGACTGCCGAACACAATCGAACGATGCTCTCGGTGCACGGAGCGATCGAGCAATGGGAGGTGTGGGATGCCGGTCCGGAGGACTGGGAGTACCACCTCGGAGTGATCCGGCTGCCGCCGACGGGCGGCTCGGGAGGGTTCACAGATTCGGCTGAAGCCTGAGCCGTGAGGACGAGGTGGCCGATCAGGAGCCGGTCCGGCCGGACGTTCTGGAGTGGTTCGCTTCGCTGTCAGGGCAGGAGGTTGAGAGTTCCGCGGTTCGATCGGACGACCGTGAAGTGGCGGTGGTCGAGTGTCGCGATGTCGTTGGTGCCGAGTCGCTCGGCAGCCGCGACGACCGAGGCGTCGACGGTGCCGAGCGGCAGGTCGGCGTACTGGGCCACGAGTTCGGCGATGCGCAACCAGTCCGACGCTGCGACGGGCTCGGCGATGAGGTTGCCTGCGGCGAGGTCGCCGAGGAAGCGCACTTCGGGGTCAGCACCGAGGCGTGTGCCGAGAAGGTAGGTCGACTTCGGTGACGACGAGGGTCGGCACGATCAGTGGCCCGGGGTGCGTCTCGAGCAGGTCGAGGCTCGCAGCGTGGTGGCGGTCGTCGCGATCGACGTAGGCGTAGAGCGGGCCGGCGTCGACGATCAGTGCGATGAGCCGACCTCGTTGGCGAGGATTTCTTCGATCCGCTCGGAAATGTCACTGCGACCGCTGGCACCGGTGCCGGCGGCGATGAGTCGGCGCTTTCCCTGCGGGGCCGAGAGCAGCGTCTCGATGGCTTCTCTGGTGAGTTCGGACACGGTGATGCCTCGGCGTTCGGCTTCGTGTCGCAGCCGAGCGTCGAGATCGTCAGGAAGTTTGACCGTCGTCCGTTGCATGTATGCCAGCATACCCTGTCGTGGGTCAGGGTGTGGGCGTGAAGATCGCCGTCAGATTCCTCACAAGGTGCCGAAGAACTGTACGTTTGGGGTTGATCTTATATGTACACTAGGTTCATGGACGTCGCCGTCACAGAACTCAGAGCGCACCTCGGTCGATGGATCGACGCTGCGCGTGACGGCAACGACGTCGTCATCACTGATCGAGGGACGCCCGTCGCCCGAATCGTTGCGCTCGACTCCACCCCGGTTCTCGATCGTCTGACTGCCGAAGGCGTCATCAGTCGTCCGGTCCGATCATCGCGACCGATCGCTGGCGGTCGATCCCGGCCACAGCCGAAGCGACCAGTGGCTGACGTCGTCAGCGAGCAGCGTGGCTGAAGGTGGCGGTCGTCTATTTCGACTCGAGCGCGCTCGTCAAACTCGTGCTCGACGAGACCGGGTCCGACCTCGCAGCAGCAGTGTGGAATGCTTGCGACGCTGCGTTGTCGAGCCGGCTTGCGTATCCCGAAGTCTGCGCGGCTCTCGCAGCAGCGGGCCGCAATCACGACCTCACCGAATCCGAAGCGTCCGCTGCAGCAGGTGAATGGGAGATCTTCTGGTCGTCGATGCGTCCAATCGAACTCTCGCCCGACGTCGAGAAAGTGGCTGGCGAGTTGGCAGTCCTGCACCGACTGCGTGGAGCCGACGCAGTTCATCTCGCAAGTGCCCTCGCTCTCGGCTCGCAGGAGGTCGCCGTTGCAGTGTGGGACAAACGTCTGCACGCTGGCGCCGCCGCCGCCGGACTACCCGTGGCGCCCGCAACGCTCGACTGAAGCCGAATCGGGGATGCGACCACCTGTGCAAGGTCGTCGTGTCGACGCGCATCCTCGCGCACCCAACCGAGCGAATACGTGCCGATCAGGAGCGGTTGTTCCGGGATGGCGGTGATGATCTGATCGGGTGGGCTCGCCGGTGTCGTTGATTTGTCTTACCTATCGTACTGCGCTGTGTGGATGGCAGTTCTGAACTTTCGAACCGACGAACGCTCCGAGCGAGCGCTTGCCGAACTCATGTCCGATGGGTCAACGACGTCGGATGCGATCCGCCAAGCGCTCGTCGATGCTGTGCGTCTTCGGCGACGCGAGCAGATGCGAGCGGAGTCACTTGACGTGCTCAACGACGAGAACGACCGGGCTGAGAGTCGACGTGTTCTCGCCGAGAAGGACACGCTTCGTGCGAGGTCACGAGCAACAGGGCGCTCGCTACGCAGTTCTTCTCCAATCCGACGACCTGATGCTGTCGACCGTGCTCGTTGCTCCCACCTCACGTTCGTCCGCGCCGAGAATTTTCCGCCCCACGATCACCGTCGACGGCGACGACACCCAGGTGCTCGTTGAACAGACTTCGGCCGTTGCGCATGAGCGACTCGGCGAATATGTGGGTCGGCTCCGGCACGACGAGCTTGAAGCGATTGACGAGGCCCTGCGCCTCGTGCTCGAGCTGGACTGAGGCACCAGCTTGGGTGACCTGCGCCATCGCCGGTTAGACGTTGGCGGGCCACCTCTGAGAATTTGGCGACACGGCGAGCATTCTCGAGCGGCCGCCCGCTCGGAGAAGTGCCGTTCGCGAGCGGTCCGAAGCGTCACTTGGGGCCGGCGATACGGAGCGGCTGGGCGAGCTTCGAACTTGTGTGAACCTCGCTGGCGTCGGCGCGTACGTCGGGCTGATGCGAGTGGTGTCGGTCGGCGACAGCCATCTCACTGAGGCGTCACCGCGGCGTCCGACGACCAAACTCCCGCCGCGGTTGAGGCGGTATGGCCTCGACGTGGTGGTCGCCGCCGTGGGCGGTGCGAACAGTCGAGACGTGGTGGATCAGCAAATCCCGAGCGATGCAGACTGGGTGCTGCTCAGCGAACGACGCGGCGCCATGGAAGAGCATTGGGCTCGAGGAGTTTGCACTGAACTGTGATCGCATCCTCGATGCCGCTGGTTGCGTATTCGTCGGTGTCGCAGAAAGCCGCAGTCGACCATTCGGCGCGGTTCGTTTCGATGGCGGAACTTCTCGATGACTCTGACATCGTCGACGACAACGTTCACTTCAATGACTCCGGGTACCGCAAGCTCGCCAGCCGGGTTTTCACTGAGCTTGGAGCGAGACCAGCATGACCATGCTCGATGGCGACCCGCGGCATTTCCGAGCGCCTCCCCGCGCCAAGGAGTGCCGATCAGGAGCGGTTGAAGCGGGTGCGACGCCGTGTGGTTGTACGTGCGTGGCAGTCAGGTCAGTTTGGGTACGAAGAGACGGATTCGGACGTGTTCGGGTCCGGAGATTGGACTCATGACGGTTTGGCCCTGGTGATGCAGCCGACATCGTGGGGGCACGCCGTCGCCGCCTGGTTGTTTAGAGTGCGGGGGTGATGGAGGATGCTTCTGCCTGCTGCGATTTCGGCTTCAACGCTGTCGTTGATCGCCGCCAGAGTGTCCACGCCGTCGTATGATCGTTCCGCACTGCGTCGCAGCGTGGTCCACATCGGAGTGGGTGGTTTTCATCGCTCTCACCTGGCCACGTATGTCGACGACATCGCACGCCAGGGCGATCAGGGGTGGGGCATCGTGGGCGTCGGAGTGCTGGCGTCCGACGAGAGAATGGCGGCGGTTTTCGAACGTCAGGATTGCCTGTACACCCTCATTTCGCGAGGTGCCGACGAGAGTGAGGTGATCATCGTTGGAAGCATCGTCGAGTATCTGCATGTCATCGATGACCACACACCGTTGATCGACCGACTCGCCCATTCCGACACGCAGATCGTCTCGATGACCATCACCGAGGCGGGTTATCCCGTCGATGATGAGTCCGGCGAGTTCGTTCCCGAACGGTCCGCGCCCACGGGCGTGTTCGCCCTCCTTGCGAAAGGAATGGAACGCCGCCGTGAGTCCGGTAGCGGTCGGCTCACTGTCATGAGTTGCGACAACATCGTTGCGAACGGCCGGGTGGCTCGAACCGCCACGCTCGGCGCTGCCGCAGCCATTTCACCGGGCCTGGCCGAGTGGGTTGACGCCAACGTCCGATTTCCCAACAGCATGGTCGACAGAATCACGCCGTCGACGACTCCTTCGGACATCGAATGGCTCGAACGTGAGCACGGTGTCATCGATGGGTGGCCTGTCGTCGCCGAACCCTTCCGTCAGTGGGTGATCGAAGACGACTTCGGCGGCGATCGCCTGCCACTGGAGTCGATCGATGTGATCGTCACCGATGACATCGAACCGTACGAGTTGACCAAGTTGCGTCTCCTCAACGCTGGTCACTCCTGCTTGGCGTATCTGGCTGCGCTCGACGGGTACGTGCGAGTCGACGAAGCGATGGCCGATCCCGTGCTGCGAGCGTTCGTCACTGCGTTGTTGCACGAGGAGGTCAAGCCGACCCTTCCGAGGGCAGCGGGGATCGACGTCGACGACTACATCGATTCCCTCATCGAGCGCTTCTCCAACCCTGCTGTCGGCGACCAGATCGCCCGTCTGTGCCAAGACGGCACAGCAAAGTTCCCGAAGTTCCTGCTGCCGACGATTCGGGCCCGGTTGGAAAGTGGAGGCACCGTCACCAGGGCCGCTCTGGCCCTGGCTGGTTGGTGCGAATACCTGGCAACGTCCGAGAACCCCTCGTCTGATCCTCGTTTGGGTCAGGCCGTCGGGTTTGCTCATCGTTCCCTCGTCGACCCAGGATCGTTCCTCGACTTTGCCGACGTCTTCGGCACCGGCCTCGCCGATTCGGATCACTTGCGTTCTGCATTTGCAACGGCATTGCGTGCGCTTCGGGCCGACGGCGTGCAGTCGACGGTGCGCGAAACGACGTGACTGCAGTGCCGAGGATCGGCGCTGGGCGCGCCGTACCAGAGCCGGACGCGGTCGCGTACAGCTCAACCGAGCGATCGTGCGTCTGACAGACTCGATCCCATGACGATTCGACGACCGGCGGTCGTGTTTCCCGAGGGCTTTCGGTGGGGAGCTGCGACCGCCAGCTACCAGATCGAGGGTGGCGTCGACGAGGGTGGTCGTGGCCCGAGTGTGTGGGATGTCTTTTCGCATTCGAGCGGCAAGGTCGCCAACGGCCACACCGGCGACGTGGCGTGCGATCACTTCCATCGGGTGGCCGAAGACGTCGCAATGATGGCTGAACTCGGTTTGCAGTCGTACCGCTTCTCCATCGCCTGGCCGAGGGTGATCCCCGATGGACGCGGAGCTGTAAATGCCGATGGGATCGCGTTCTACGATCGGCTCATCGATCTCTTGTTGGAGCACGACATCAAGCCGTGTCCGACCTTGTTCCACTGGGATCTGCCACAGGCCCTGGAAGACCTCGGCGGGTTCCGCAACCGGGACACGGCTCGATGGTTCGCCGACTACGCAGCGCTCATGGTCGAACAGTTCGGCGACAGGGTTTCGATGTGGTCGACGTTCAACGAACCGTGGGTCTACGCCTACCTCGGTCACGCCGCCGGCGTGCACGCTCCCGGCCTGACCGACCCCCACTCGGCGGTCACCGTGGCCCACCACGAACTGCTCGCACACGGACTGGCGGTGCAAGCAATGCGCGCCGTTCGAGACGACGTGCAGGCGGGAATCGTGATCAACTCCTGCAACATCCGGTCCGACGGCGAACCTCCTGCGCCACCGGAGCAGCTGGAGTTGATCGATCTGATCCACAACCGTTGGTGGTTCGATGCGTTGCTTCGCGGCGAGTACCCACCGGATCTGTTGGAGAGCTTCGGCGACCTCGCCGACGCCGTACTGCCCGGAGATCTGGCCACCATCGCACAACCAATCGACTGGATCGGCATCAACTACTATTTCGACATCCTCGTGCAGGGGTCGGGTGGGCAGACGAGCGATCCGATGACGGGCGAACTCCCTGAGTACCCGACAACCGTCGGCGTGGTCATGGCGCCGGAGCGCGCCGTCCACACCGACATGGGTTGGCCAATCACCCCGAGCGGACTGACCGAACGATTGATTCGACTCTCGGCCGACTACCCGAACTTGCCGCCGCTGTACATCACCGAGAACGGCTGCGCCTACGACGATGAGGTCGTCGACGGCAAAGTGCCACGACCCTCGCAGAATCGACTACCTCGACCAGCACCTCCGAGCGCTGTCCGCAGCGATCGAGCAGGGCGTCGATGTTCGTGGCTACTTCCAGTGGTCGCTCATGGACAACTTCGAATGGGCATTGGGGTACGACAAGCGATTCGGACTCGTACATATCGATTTCGACACCTTGCAGCGAACGCCACGCGACAGCGCTCACTGGTATCGCCGCGTCATCGACCGCAACGGACTCGCGTCGGTCCCCACCGCATGATGATGGCGACCTTTCCGTGCAGTCTCTCCCCGGTCGTCACCGTTCGCCGCCGTCGACGCGCATGAGGGTGCCGGTGGTGAACGAACTGGTGCTGCTGGCGAGATAGCGCCCACGATCTCGTCCGGTTCGCCGGCGCGCTTCAGCGCATACGCGGAACGGGCGTGCTTCTCGAAGGCGTCCATGTCCCAGTGGTCGGCGATGTCGGTGAGGAACGGCCGGCGAGGATGCAGATTGACTCGAACGGTCGGTCCGAGCAAGAAGGCGAACGAACGAGTCAATGTCAACCTTGCCGAAGCGTTCGTAGGCCGCGTCGACGAGTTGGTCGATCTGGTCCCAGTCGGCCACATGGCATCCATACGGCAGGGCCTGTCGCCCCATCGCCTCGATTTCGGCGGCCACCGCGACGCATGCGTCGACCTTGCGGCTGGTGACGACCACGTCGGCTCCCCGGGCGGCGAGAGCCAACGCCATCTGTCGGCCGAGGCCTCGGCTGCCGCCGGTGATCAATGCGACCTGGCCGGTGAAGTCCAGGAGTTCAGACGTCGTGTCCGGTTCGTTGGGCGTAGTGGGCGGAGTACGCCAGTCCGGCTGCGACTGCACCGGTCGCGACCACGCTCGTAGCGAGCGCCAACGCTCGTGCACTACGTGCGGGATGTCGATGCCGAGAGGCTCGTGTGCGGGCGGCTTGCCGCAGGGTCTCATTCGACGTAGGCGAGTCGAGTCCGGAACGGCCGACGCGATCAGTCGTGGTCGGGCGGCCGAGCAACGGGTCGCTACCCGGACTTCGGTGAGTTCGCGATTGAGGGTCCATCGGTTCGAGGCTCCTCCACGAGGGTGTGTCGGTGGCGAAGTTTTCCGAAGGAACTGGTGAGAACAGCGACCGATCGGCAGCGTTGCGGCCCCACGGGATGGATTCGACAGGCCCACAGCGGTCTCACAGGAAGCGTTCGTACGTTCGTCGTCATGAGATCGACAACCAGTTCTTCGAGACGAACCCGACACGCCGTCATCGCCGGTTCAGCCGTGCTCGCCATGCTCCTGTCAGCGTGTGGTTCGTCCGCCGACGACAGCACCGCCGCCACCGACACGTCGAGTGCAGACGCGACCACCAACGCGACGACCGACGACGCCAGCACGACGACCGGTGACACTCTCGCACCAGCCGACTCCGATGATGCTTCGGTGTCGACGGGCGGCGTCGACGTCGGGCTGTTCTTCGACGGCGCGCTCGCCGAGGAGGCAACCATCGAGGACTGCACCCTGAGCGGTGGCGTCGAGACGACGTGCTACCGCATCACCGTCGCCGGCTATCCGGTCAGCCACGACGTGGGACCGTTCTGCCCTGAGACGATCACCGACAGCGCCGACGCCGGCGGCATCTGGTTCGACGGCAATGGCGTGTACGACCTCGACGGCCAGTTCTTCGTCGACCTCGCCGACGCTCTACGGCGACGACAACTGGCAGATGTACGACGAGGACGGCAACATCCTCGTGACCGAAACCGCCGAGGAGTTCGAGGCGGCGGCTCGCCCTGACGTCGATCCGTCGTTGCAGAACCACTGCGTCGAGGGAGCACTCGAGTGGTTGGAGAACGGCGAGCCGATCACCACCACGGTGCTGATCCCCGTCGAGCCCGTCGCCGCCGACACCGCATCTGCACCGCAGGGCAACCAGGGCGTGACGCTCGACGGCGTGGTGATCGCCGCCTCGGCTCCCGTCGACGCGATCCTCGGCGCCTACACGATTGCGTCGTTCGACGATTGTGGAGCCCACTTCAACCCGTTCGAGGGATACCACATGCACGGCGCGGTCGGATGCTCCGAGTCGGGCGAGGCGTCGGAGGGCGACACCCCGATGTTCGGCTATGCGCTCGACGGCTACCCGATCCACAGCCCGTTCGCCGACGACGACCTCGCGGCTGCCGATCTCGACGAGTGCAACGGCCACACCACCGAGGCCGACGGCTACCACTACCACGCCAACAACGCCGCCGAGAATCAGGTCGTCGAGTGCCTGATCGGCCAGACCGTCGCCGGTGCCGCCGGTGCGGCCGGCGGTCCTCCAGCCGGTGGACCCGGCGGCCCGCCCCCGGGCGACGGCTGAGCCACTGACCGAGACCACCGAGGTACCACCATGAGCACCACCACACGACGCGCCATCGCACTTCTCGTGCCGATCGCGCTCACCATCGCCGCATGCGGCTCATCCGACGACTCGACGACCGACCTGACGACATCGTCCGAGGCCGCCACCGCACCGACCGGGTCGACCGACTCGACCGATTCGGCATCTGGTTCGACTGCGGTCGATGCTTCAGCCGGCGTCTCCGTCGACGGTGATCTGGGGTCGCTCTTCGCGGACGGAGCACTCACCTCCGAGCCGACGATCGTCGACTGCACACTCGAGAACGGCAGCGAGACCACCTGCTACCAGCTCGAGGTCGCGAGCCTTCCCGACACCGTCGACACCGACGGCCCGTACTGCCCGGAGACCGTCGACGATGTGGGCGGTATCTGGGTCTGGGACGGCGACGATCCCGGGCTCTACGCCCTCGACTCCGACTTCTGGGCCTTGATGGATGCCCAGGGCTACGAGTTCGCCGACGCAGACGGCAACATCTCGGTCACCGACCCGGGTGGTGGTGCGGTGGACTCGTCCGGCACCGCGAATTCGTGTCTCGAAGCGACCGCCGACGGCTCGTACCACCTCCAGGTCCTGCTGCCGACGACGCCCGAACTGCTCGACGAGCCGACCTCGCTGTCGACGATCTCCCAGATCGGCATCGCCCTCGACGGGGTGACGATCTTCGGCGACGCGCCGTCGGTCGCCGACCGTGGCGGTCTGCCCGCGCTCGATGCCTGCGGCGGGCACATCGATCCGTCCGGCTACTACCACTGGCACTTCGGCGCCGAATCGATCCAGACCAACCTCGACGAGGCGGGAGCTGCGGTGACGTGCGAGATCGAGCAGGACGTCGAAGCCCTGATCGGCTTCGCCTTCGACGGCTACGCGATCTACGGACCCGAGGAGGACCGGGCGATCCCGTCGGACCTCGACGAGTGTTCGGGCCACGTGTCGGACACCGCCGAGTTCGGCGAGGTGTACCACTACCACCTCACCTACGACTCGCCGAACCTTCCGACCTGCCGGGTCGGTGCCGCAGCGGTCGGCACGCTGTCGAGCCCGGACAACGCCAACGTCGCCCTCCCGAACGGTGAGGGCGCCGGCGGCGGACCTGGTGGCGGACCCGGCGGCCCGCCGCCCGGTGGATGAGATGGCGATCGTTGTGACTTCCACACAGGTGGGTGCGAGGCCGCGGCACCGCCGCGCCACGCTGCTGGTGCTGCTCGCCACGCTCCTGGTGTTGCTCGTCGGCGCGGCACCGGCGTCGGCGCACGACTCGACCGACGGCAGCACCGTCGTGACGATCGACGACCGCCGGGTGATCGTGGGAGCTTCGGTCGCATTCGACGAGCTCGGCTACGTCGACACCTCGGGCGATGGCCTGATCGACGCCGACGAACTCGCCGAGCAGGAGGCCACCGTGGCGCCGGAACTCGTCGCGACGGTCCGCGAGCGGGTCCGGCTGTCGGTCGACGGCGAACCGGTCGAGATCATCGGCGCCGGTGTCCAGGCGCCGAGCGAGGTCGGCGCCAACGACGCCGGCGCCTCTTCGTTCGTGATGCTGGTGCTCGCATCGGGTCCTCACGACGGTGACGTCGCGAACGTCGAACTCGAGTGGAACCTCGACGGACCGTCGAACATCGTGGTGCTGTCGCATCCCGACGGCGCGGTCACCGGCCAACTCGGCGACGACGGGTCGATCTCGTTCTCGCTCGACGGGTGGTCGAGTGCGATGTCGTTCTTCGAACTGGGCATCGACCACATCCGCTTCGGGCCGGACCATCTCTTGTTCCTGCTCGTGCTCACCTTGGCGGTCGTCGGAACGACGGTGTCGCGCACGACGACTCGACGCACGGTCGAGTTGGTCACCGCGTTCACCGTCGGTCACGCCATCAGCCTCGGCCTCGCCTACTTCGAGCTGATCTCGATCCCGGCATGGGTGGTCGAACCGGCGATCTCGTTGTCGATCGTGGCCGCCGCCGTCCTCGCCCTGCGCGGTCGCTCGAGTGACGCCCGACCGTGGATCGCCGGCCTCATCGGCCTCGTCCACGGACTGGGCTTCGCATCGAGCCTCGGCAGCCTCGGCGTCGTCACCTCGCAACGGGTCACGGCGCTCGCCGCGTTCAACCTCGGCATCGACATCGCCCAGACGACGTTCGTGCTGCTCGTCATCGGCGCACTGTGGCTGAGCACG
Organism: uncultured Chloroflexia bacterium; assembly: GCA_963705425.1. GTDB lineage: Bacteria > Chloroflexota > Limnocylindria > Limnocylindrales > CSP1-4 > JAFMJV01. Next base: position 173,367 of record CAVPJO010000012.1, read on the forward strand.
CAACTCCTCGACCGCCGCGTGGTCTGGGTCCGTTCCTCGGTCGCGGCCGGCGCCGCCCTGTTCGGCATCGCCTGGACGGTGTCCCGACTCGCCGACATCCCGCTGTGAGCACTCGCTCGACATCGACACAACTGGAGACGACATGACACGACACCACAGGATCGGGCCCACCCGACGACCGATCGCCGTGGCGGCGCTTGTGGCCGCGCTCGCCCTGTCCTCGTGCGGAAACGACGCCACGCCCGATGCTGCGGAGACGCCAACGACTGCCCCGAGTGCGACGGACCCGACCGCCGCTCCAAGCGACGAACCGACCGTTGAAGCGCCAGGGCTCGAAGACGATCGACCTCGCCGCGTTCTTCGACGGTGCGCTCGCCACCGAGCCGGTGACGACTGACTGCACCCTCGCCGACGGCACCGACACCCAGTGCTACGAACTGACCGTCGCCGGATTCCCCGCCAACCGTGACGCCATCGGACCCTGGTGCCCCGCAACCACATCCGACGGCGCGGCCGGGATCTGGTTCGACGGCGACGCCGTCTACGACATCGACGGCGAGTTCATCTCGGACCTCGCCGACATCTACGACGACCCCACCTGGAAGCTCTACGACGAGGACGGCAACGTGCTGTCGACCGACACGTCGGAGAAGTTCAACGACCTCGTCACCGGCGGCCCCCAAGCCGATCCCGATGCCGGGCCGGTGAACCTGTGCGTCTACGGCGAGATCGAGTGGGCCGACGGCGGTGGCCCCATCGCCGCGACCGTCGAGATCCCCGTCACCCCGATCCGCGCCGACACACCGAGCAGCGCCCCGAGCACGCTTGGCGTCACCCTCGATGGCGTCCTCATCGAGAACAGCGCACCGGTCGACCTCATCCTGGGCAACTACACCATCGGCGCCTTCGATCCCTGCGGCGGCCACGTCAACCCGCAGGAGGGCTACCACATGCACGCCACGACCGGCTGCTCCAACTCCACCGACGACATTCCCGCCGGCGAGACCGCGCTGTTCGGCTACGCCCTCGACGGTTACGCGATCCACGCCCCCTACGACGCCGCCGAAGCCGACGCCGGTCTCGACGACTGCAACGGGCACGAGACGCCCGAACTCGGCTACCACTACCACGCCAACCAGGTCGAGGAGAACGCCGTGCTGACCTGCTTCACCGGCCTCGTTGTCGAAGTCGGCGAGCGCAGGACCCGGCGGTGGTGGACCTCCGCCCGGCGGACCGGGAGCGCCGCCGGCCGACTCTGATCCCTCCGGTTGATGACCGAGGTGGGTTGAATGGTCGGCGTGATCACGGGCGCATCACCCAGTCGCATCCTCGTCGTCGAGGACGAGCCGGCCATCAGCGACGTCGTCTCGATGGCGCTTCGCCACCAGGGCCATGTGATCACCACGGCCGACCACGGCCGGCGCGGTCGCGACCTCGCTCTCACCGACGACTTCGACCTCGTCGTGCTCGACGTCATGCTGCCAGGTGTCGACGGCTACGAAATCTGCCGTGACCTCCGTGCCGCGGGGTCGACGACGCCCGTGTTGTTCCTGACGGCGCGTGATGCACCCGACGACAGGATCGAGGGGTTCGTCACCGGCGGCGACGACTACCTCACCAAGCCGTTCAGCGTCGATGAGTTGGTGCTGCGGGCGTCCGCCATCCTGCGACGCACCGGCCGTGAAGCACCATCGGACCGCCTCGTCGTCGCCGATCTGACCCTCGACCCCGCCGCCCACGAGGTTCGTCGCTCCGGGGAACGGATCGAGTTGTCGCCAACCGAGTTCCGTCTGCTGCACTACCTGATGTTGAACACCGGCACGGTGCTGTCGAAGGCACAGATCCTGGTGAACGCATGGGACCACGACTTCGATGGGGGCGACAACGTGGTCGAGCTGTACATCGGGTATCTCCGACGCAAGATCGACGATGGCCACCGACCGTTGATCCACACGCGCCGAGGCGTCGGCTACATCCTGCGTGACGAGGTCGGCGAATGAGACGACCGCCGCTGCGGTGGCTGATGCTGGTTCCGACGCTGCTGACGGTCACGATCGGATTCGGCGCGTTCGCCGTGTACATCGACAACGTCGAACGATCCAACCTGATCGCCGACATCGACGACGAACTGGCCCGAGCGGAACGCGGAGCCGAGCCCCGCGCCCCCGGCGACGCCGGCGGCCCCCCGGTCGAGGAAGCTGTTGCCGCCACCGACGCGGTCGACGACGTGGCACCACCGGTGCAGGTCGTCGTGTCGGGCGGCGGCGAACTGCTCACTCCACCGGGCGAGAGTCCGTTCAGCGACGAGACGCTGCGTGAGATCTCGGTTCGCAGCGGAACACTGACCGTCGACGACCCCCGCTACCGCGTGCTCGTGACGCCGTTGGACGATGGCGCGGTGGTCGTCACCGCGCTGCCCTTGGAGCGATTCGACGAATCGATCAACGATTTCCGGCAGACGCTGCTCGGCGGCGGCGCGGTGATCCTGGTGCTCGTGGCGGGCGTCATCTGGCTCCTCACCACCCTCGCGGTACGGCCCGTCACCCGAATGGCCACCACAGCGACGCGGATCGCCGGCGGCGAACTCCAACGCGACGTCGATGCGCCCGCCGGGTCGCTCGAGACCGCCGAACTCGCCCAAGCTCTCGATCTCATGTTGGTGCGCCTGCGCGCCACGATCGACGACAGCGAACGCGCGGCATTGTCGGCCAGCGAGGCGCGCGACGCCATGCGACGATTCCTCGCCGACGTGTCCCACGAACTCCGCACCCCACTCACCGCACTCAAGGGATACAGCGACCTGTACGCCGGCGGGATGCTCGACGAGCCCGGGGCGCTCGACCGGGCGATGACCCGCATCGGCGCAGAAAGCGAACGGCTCAACGGGCTCGTGACCGACATGCTGCAACTGGCCCGTGAAGCACCCACGACCGAACCCACCGAATCCTTCGACGCGACCGGCGTCATCGAGGTGGTGGCCGCCGACCTTCGCGCCGCCCACCCCGACGTCGACGTGCTCGTCGAGGTCGCACCGTCCGCCTGCACCACCATCGCCGGCCAGCCCAGCCGTTTCCACCAGGCGATGCTCAACCTGGGATCCAATGCGTGTGCCCACGCCACGACCGGCACACCGGTGCACTTCGCGGTCATCTCGACCGACACCGACATCATCGTCAGGGTGATCGACCACGGACAGGGCATCGACCCGAGCGAGGCCGACAGGGTCTTCCTGCCGTTCTACCGCTCCGAACCCGGCCGCGAACGCAACAACGGGGGCGGAGCGGGCCTCGGTCTCGCCATCGCAAGCCAGATCATCGAACGTCACAATGGGACGATCACCATCGAGCAAACCCCGGGCGGTGGTGCGACCTTCGTGCTCACCATTCCACTGGCCGACACCTCGACGCAGCTCTGAGTGCCCCCACACCCAGCCCGGCGTGGGACAGGTGAATTTGTGCGGGTGTTATGTGGCGAGTTGGCGGAGTCGTTTGGCGATCGTGTCGACGGTCGGCTGGCCGGCGGCGACGTCGATCACGAGGTCGTAGACGTCGTCGTTGCTGGCGCGTGAGATCTCGATGCCGTTGATCTCGAGGAAGACTGCGGTGGCCAACCATCCGAGGCGCTTGTTGCCGTCGACGAGGGCGTGGTTCTTGACGATCGAATGCAGCAGTGCGGCCGCTTTGGTCCAGATGTCCGGGTAGGCATCCTCACCGAACGCGGTCGTCTGCGGGCGGGCGACGGCGGAGCCGAGAAGTCCGACGTCGCGGATCGGCGCAGGATCACCGAGCAGTGCGATGGCGAGGCCGACGACGTCATCGAGGTCGAGGAACTCGACCGGTTCGTTCACTCGCCGAGCCGACGCAAGGCGTCGCTGTGGGTGTCCATGATCAGATCAGCGGCGCGTGCGACTCGGTCTCGGTGATCGCTGCGGGCGACGAACTCGCGCACGGCTCGCCGTGCTGCCTCTTGCATGGAGATTCCCTCGGCGTCGGCGCGGGCTTTCAGTCCTTCTTGCTCACTGTCGGTGAGCCGCAGCGTCATGGCCATGACGGCATGGTATCAGTTCGATACCGTGCGGGTTACGGGAGGAGAGCGACAGCATCGGGTTCGGGATCACCGGGCGCTCGGCTCGGGCCGCACTGCGGCGCCGTGGATTCTGTGACGGCCGGGTGATCGGGCACCCCCGAACCGCTGGTTGCAGGCGCAGGCGTCTAGTTGGCGCATGCGATACGCCCTGAGCGCGTCGGACTGATCGCCCGTCACTACCCGATCGCGAAGTACCGGCGTGCGAGTGCCCGGGGCGGGATTTGAACCCGCACTCCACGTGAGTGGAAGGGGGGTTTAAGGGCTCTGAGCTGGTGTTATGCAGTCCGTCTCGTCCGTCGAGTGTCCTCTGACCTGGGGTCGGGCTCCGGCCTGTCCGCCGAGATCGTTCCCGTGCCGGGCCGTTCTGGAGAGTCCTGTGCACCTTTTGTGCACCCTCATCGCCATCGCCATGGATGGCCCGACGAAGTGGAGCGTCGCGAGACGCGTCGCACCTGCTTCGGCGCTCCTGAGCGGGCCGGCGATCACTCGAGGTCGTCGAGGCGCGTCAGTCCGCTGCGGAACGCCAGCACGACGAGCTGGGCGCGGTCGCGGGCGTGGAGCTTGGTCATCGCTCGGCTGACGTGGGTCTTCACGGTCAGCGGCGAGAGGTAGAGGGCGTCGGCGATCTCGTCGTTCGACAGGCCGCGGCCGACCATGGCGACGACCTCGCGTTCGCGGCCTGTCAGCACACTCACGGCGTCCTCGTCGACCGCGGTGGGCGCGGCGGCATCGGTCATCGAGCCCAACAACGCACGGGTCGCCTTCGGGGTGAGCAGCGCGTCGCCTGCGGCGACCACGCGGATCGCGTCGAGCAGCGTGTCGGGATCGACGCCCTTGTCGAGGAAGCCGCTCGCGCCGGCGCGCATCGCGTCGACGACGTACTCGTCGAGCTCGAACGTGGTGAGCACGATCACCCGTACCCCGGCGAGGTCCTCGTCGGCGGTGATCGCCCGCGTCGTCGCGATGCCGTCGCGGCCGGGCATGCGCACGTCCATCAGCACCACGTCGGCCCGCGCGTCGCGGATCACCTCGAGCGCAGTGGCGCCGTCGTCGCTCTCGCCGACCACTTCGAGGTCGGGCGCCGAGTCGACGATCGCTTTGAACCCGGCCCGGATCAACGCCTGGTCGTCGACCAACACCACCCGGATCGTCACGACCCCACCTCCTCGTCGACCGGCAGCCAGGCCTCGACCACGAACCGGTCGGCGCCGGCATCGATCGACAGCCGTCCGCCGGTAGCCGCTGCCCGCTCGCGCATGCCCACCAGGCCGAGCCCGGTGCCGGTCTCGTCGGCCACGCCGGTCGTGGCGTTCTCGATGCCTGATCGTCAGCCCGTCGTCGGCCCACGTCGGTGGCGAGTACGACCGAGCCGTCGCCGTGCTTGGCGGCGTTGGTGAGTCCCTCCTGCACGATCCGGTAGGCGGCGAGTGACGCCACCGACGACAACGGGCGCGGCGCACCACTGCGGTGCCAATCGACGTGGAGCCCCGCGGCGCGCATCGATGTCGACGAGACGGTCGACGTCGTCGGCCGACGGCAGCGACGACATCGGCGCCCCGTCGTCGTGATCGTGTCGGAGTACCGAGAGCAGCTCGCGCAGCTCGTCGAGCACCGTCCGGCCGGCGTCACGCGCCGTCGTCAACGACGCCTCGGCCTGGTCGGGATCGGTGCGCAGGAGGTGGAGCGCGGCACCGGTCTGCACGTTCATCACCGAGAGGTTGTGGGCGAGCAGGTCGTGCAGCTCGCGGGCGATCACCAGGCGCTCCTCCGACACCTGCCGACTCGCCTCCGCCTCCGCCGCCAGCACTGCCGCCTGCAGCTCGGCCTCGGCGCTCTCGGTGTAGCGGCCCCATGACCGGATGGCATCGGCGATGCCCACTGCGCCGGCCGTCCAGGCGATCCCGATCATCGCCCGTGCGTCGCCGTACTCGGTGTCGTTGGCCAGGAACCCGAGCGTGTAGAGCCAGGCGGCGACCACGGCTCCGAGTCCGATCGCCGGCCACCGCTCGATGCGGATGCAGGCGGTCGTCAGCAGCACGAGCACGGCGAACACCATCGCCGTCGGTCGGTCCCAGACCACCACGTGCACGGTGGTCCAGACCATGGCGATGGCGAGGAGCGCGAACGGTTGCCGTCGACGCAACGCGACGAGCACGAACGCGCCGACGCCGGCGGCCACCTCGGGCCAACCGGCGTCGTAGTCGTCGGGGGCGCCCAACACGAGCAGCGTCCCGACCAGGGCGGTCACGGCCGCGATCGCCAGATCGAGCCGGCGAGGCTCGGCTCGGAGCCAGGCGACCGCCTCCACGTCAGGCGTCCCGCTTCCGCACGAGGTACCCGGCGAGGCCGAGCAGACCGACCACCCAAGCGACGAACACCACGTAGCCCGCACCACGGCTGAGCAGCTCCGGATCGGTCACCTGGGTCATCATCGCAGAGCCGGCCTCCGAGGGCAGGTACTTCATGAACACGTCGGTGATGCTCTCGGGCAGCAGGTTCAGCAGGTTCGGGCCGATGAACACACCGCCGACCAGGACGGCGATGCCGGCAGCGGTCGAGCGCAGCAGGAAGCCGAGGGCCAGGCCGATCAGGCCGATGCCGGTCAGGTAGACGACAGCGCCGACGATCACGTCGAGGGCGTCGGCGAGCGGGACGGTCGCCTGGCCGCCCGCGTAGACCGCCTGGCCGAGGACGACCGCGGCGGTGACGGCGACCGCGGCCATGGCGAACACCGAGGCGGCGAGCACGGCGGACTTCGCCCAGAGCACCTTGGTCCGGCGGCCGACGGCGGCGAACGTGGTGCGGATCAGACCGGTCGAGTACTCGCCGGCGACGATCAGCACACCGAGGACGCCGACGATCATCTCGCCGAGCGCCATGCCCGCGAGGGCGAGGTCGAGCGGATCGGTCAGCAGCGTCGCCGGGCCCGCGGCCTCGCCGGACTCGGCGACGGCCGAGAAGATCATGCCGAACACGACCGTGACGACGCCGGCTGCGAGCAGCGTGAACTTCGTCGAGCGGACCGACCAGAACTTGGTCCACTCGCCGCGGGCCACGTTCCACGTGCTGACCCGTCCGGTTGGTGGGGGCGCCGTGGCGTCGATCGTGACGGGGTCGTCGCCCGTGTCGGTGATGGTGATGTCGAGGTTGGTGGTCATCGGGGTCTCCTGGGTGGGTTCGGAACGGTCGGTGGTCATCGTCGGGCTCATGCCGCGATCGGGCTGTCGTTCGAGGTGGCGGTGCCGTGGCCGTGGTACTGGACGGCGCCGGCGGTGAGCTCCATGAACACGTCCTCGAGCGAGCGGCGCTCGGGGACGAGGCTGGTGAGGGCGATGCCGTGGTCGCGAGCGATCACGCCGATCTCCTCCGGGTCGCGTCCGGTCACGCTGACCATGCCGCGATCGGACGATTCGATCGTGACGCCGTCGGCACGCAGCAACCCGACGAGGTCGTCGAGGCGGTCGGCGCTCACGTGGGTGGTGTGGCTGTCCGCCATCGCCCGCAGGTCGTCGGCCGAGATGTCCTGGATCAGGCGACCGCGGCCGACGATGACGTAGTGCTCGGCCATCAGCTCCATCTCGCTCATCAGGTGCGACGACACGAAGACGGTGCGGCCCTCGCGGGCGAGGTCCTGGAGCAGGTTGCGGATCCAGAGGATGCCTTCGGGGTCGAGGCCGTTGACCGGCTCGTCGAGCATGACGACCCTCGGATCGCCGAGGAGGGCGCCCGCGATCCCGAGCCGCTGGCCCATGCCGAGCGAGAAGCCGCCGCTGCCGCGCCGAGCGACTTCGCCGAGGCCGACGATGTCGAGCACCTCGTCGACCCGGGCGGTGCCGATGCCGTTGGTGACGGCGAGGGCCCGCAGGTGGTCGTAGGCGGAGCGGCTCGGATGGACCGCCTTGGCCTCGAGCAGCGCACCCATCGAGCGCAGCGGCAGCGGGTGTTCGGCAAGGGGGCGACCGTCGACGGTCGCGGTGCCCGACGTGGGGGCGTCGAGGCCGAGGATCATGCGCATCGTCGTCGACTTGCCGGCGCCGTTCGGGCCGAGGAAGCCGGTCACGATGCCCGGACGGACGGTGAAGGTGAGGTCGTCGACGGCGAGGGTCTCGCCGTAGGCCTTGGTGAGGTTGGTGACTTCGATCATGCCTCCATCCTGCGGATCCGGCGGCCGAGCCGAATCCGCCACCGGGAGGCTTCTCGCCTACTCCGTGGGGAGTAGTTCGGTGCCGGGACCAAGCCCTCCACGATCCGGTCGGCTCCCACAAGAGGTCGTCGAGCTGGGTCAGACCGGTTCGGAACGCGAGCACGACGAGTTGAGCGCGGTCTCGGGCGTGGAGCTTGGTCATCGCCCGACTGACGTGCGTCTTCGCCGTCAGTGGCGACTGGACGTCGATCGTGCTGTCATCGTGGGCAGGACAGGGGCTCCGTGTCGTCCGCCACCGGGAGACTTTGCTCGTACACCCCGCGGAGTACGGGGCCGCACGCCCGAGGTGCACCCGTACTGCGCACGCGGTAGGCAGGAAGCCTCCGTCGGGCCGATGACAGAGCATCGCGGAGTCCGCAGTATGGCACCATGAACGACACCCCCATTGACACCAGCCCCTCGGGATACCCGGCACGGAGGCCGAGCCGTCGGACCGCGGGCACCCTCGCGCTGGCGGCCGTCGCCGCGATCGTACTGTCGGCGTGCGGCGGAGGCTCCTCCGAGACTGACGTGGACGCAGCACCGACGACAGGTTCACCGGCGACCAGCGTGCCGGGCCCGTCGAGCGCCCCCGAGACGACCGAGACCGTGCCGGAACCCGTCGAGACGGACGCAGCCGAGGCCGCTTCGGCCGTGCGGTGCGACGCCGAGCCGGAGGTACTGACGACGGCCGACGGCGTCGACTTCGTCCGCACGCCCGACTCGTGCTTCGAGGAGCTCCCCGACTGGCCGTACGAGCCGCAGTACGTCGAGATCGACGGTCTGCGCCAGGCGTACGTCGACGAGGGGCCCGCCGACGGCGAGGTCGTGCTCCTCCTGCACGGCCAGCCGTCCTGGTCGTACCTGTATCGCGACATGATCCCGGTCCTCACCGACGCCGGGTATCGCGTCATCGCGATGGACCACCTGGGCATGGGCCGCTCGGACAAGCCGACCGACATCGAGCGGTACAGCTATCGCGATCACGTCGACCGCTTGGATGGGTTCATCACCGAACTCGGTCTGACCGACATCAACCTGTTCGTCCAGGACTGGGGCAGTCTGATCGGGCTGAACGTCGCCGGCACCGACCCCGACCGCTTCGCGACGATCGCCGTCGGCAACGGAACACTCCCGGTCGTCCCCGAAGGCATCCAGCCGTTCCCACCCGTCGAGAACCCCGACGAACTTGCCGACCTCCCATCGCTGTTCACCGCCATCCCTGCCCAACAAGTGCCCTTCTACGACGGGTGCGAGCCGATTGCCGGCCCGGACGACGGCTACTTCGGCGACTGGATGACCTACGCCATGACCGCCGAGTCCTTCCAACCGTCGGAGGTGGTGGAGGCCCTCACCTGGAACGACCTGCCTCCAGAGGAGGAAGCGGCCTACGACGCCCCGTTCCCGAGCCGGATCTACATGGCCGGAACGCGGACCTTCCCGTCGCTGATCAACGACCTTCCCGGTGAGACCGCTGACGCCTGGGAGGGCCTGATGTCCTACCAACAGCCCTTTCTCACACTGTGGGGGGCGAACGATCCCGGCCAACTCGGGTCGTGCGAGACGCAACAACGGCTCATCGACTCGGTCCCCGGCGCGCAAGGCCAGCCGCATGACCGCCTGCCCGAGGCCAGCCACTTCCTGCAGACCGATCAGGGCACCGAGATCGCCGAACGCCTCGTCGACTGGTACGACACCGTCGCCGACGCCGGTGACGCGGAGACTGAAGCCGGCGAGTAGGCCATCGGCTCTTCCCGCTCGACCGACTTCGACGCACTCGGCATCGCACCCGGCTTGGGCGGGCCGTGAAAGTGCGGCGCCTCGTAAGGGCCTGATTGATGATGGAAGGGCGTTGCGGCGGTTGTCGTAGCGTTCAGAGCGCCGGTCGGCATGGCTCCATTTAGGGCCTGTCTGCCTGCGGGTTGACCTCATGGACCAATGGTCTGCCGACCGGTGTTCTGACCCGAGGTGTGGCTCGAAAGAGGCGCGAGCCCGACAACCACGAATCAGGAGTGCCTGCCTCGGTTCCCACCACCGAGAGGAAGGCATCTTCAGATGACTGTGATGATTGGCATCGATCCGCACAAGGCGTCACACACCGCCGTCGTGATCGACAACACCGAGTGTGTGCTCGACGAACTGCGTGTCCGAGCGTGTTCGAAAACAGACCGACCAGCTCCGCAGCTGGGCGGCACCGTTCCCGGATCGGGTGTGGGCCATCGAGTCGCCTGTGGTCGCCATCCCCTCGCCCAGCAGCTCGTCGCCGCCGGCGAGATCGTGGTCGACGTCCCACCGGTGCTGTCAACCCGCACCCGCCTGTTGGGTTCGGGCAAGGCACAGAAGAATGACCCGAACGACGCCCGCTCCGTCGCGATCGCTGTGCTCCGCAACGAGGGCGCTCGGCCGGGTGGTGCTCGATGATCACGCCCGAGTGTTGAAGCTGCTGGTGAAACGCCATCGCGATCCTCGGCCGCTCGAAGAGCAGGGCGGCGTGTCGGCTGCATGCGTTGTTGATGGAGCTCGAACCAGGCGGGATGGCCAAGGAAATGACGGTGACCAGGGCTAACGAGATCTCTCGACCGGGTCGAACCCGCGACACAGATGACCGAGCATCGCCTCGACGTTGCCCGTGAGTCCGCCGACATCGAGCACTACGAGACACAGATGAAGGCGTCGATGAAGCGACTCCGCACAGCGGTCGCGGCACTGGATGTCGTCGGTTTATATCTCGGTGGTGTCGGTGTGGTGGTCGCTGCGATGATCATCGGCCAGACCGGTGACGTTGCGCGTTTCGTGGTCGCTGCGCACTTCGCGAGCTACAACGCTACCGCCCCGATCGAGGCGTCGTCGGGTCAGAACAAGCGGCACCGGCTGAACCAGCGCGGCAACCGGCAGCTGAACTGGGCGATTCACACCGCAGCAGTGACGCAGCTTCGCTACCCGTGCGAGGGACGCAAGAACGACCACCGCAAACGTGCCGAGGGCAAGAACACCAAGGAAGCCATCCGCGTGTTGAAGCGCCAACTCTCCAACGTCGTCTACCGGACCATGGTCGCTGACGCTCGTCGACTCGAGGCAGTGATCGACGGGCCCGGGAAGGACAATCTAGGAACGACACGAAATCCAGCGTGACCGGCTCGACATCCTGAACGGCCGGCTCTTCGGATAGGTCACTCCCG
>CAVPJO010000013.1:0-129616 GCA_963705425.1 uncultured Chloroflexia bacterium
GCACTGTGGGGGTCGCCGGAGGGCTGGTCGGATCGACTCGGCTATTGGTCAGATCTGAGCCCGACGACGGGATCTACGATGCTTGGAACAAGGCACTCGACCACGTGCAAGGCGAGTGGGTGTGTTTCCTGGGTGCCGACGACTGGCTTGCCGCCCCGGATGTGATTGCCCGGATGGAGCCACACCTGCACGTTCGGCCGGAACGTGTGGTCTACGGCCTCACCCACGTGATCGACGAAGATGGCAACTTCAAGTCCGCCGTGGGTGAGCCCTGGGTAGACGCCAAGCCGATTTTGGCGACGCAGATGTCTCTGCCGAACCCGTCTACGTTCTACCATGTCTCGCTCTTCGAACGCTTCGGTAGGTTCGACCCGACCTACTCCATCGCCGGCGACTACGAGATGGCCCTAAGGGTACTCAAGGAAGGCGACGCCTGGTTCGCAGAGGACGTGCTGGTGACGATCATGGGCGCCGGCGGCGTGTCACAAGTGCCGCGCAACTGGCCCCGGAGCTTGCGAGAGTCGGCGACGGCGAGGCGGGTGAACGGCTACCCAATCACACCCGCTTGGCGCGACATCCAACTCTACGAAGCCTACGCCTACGCCAACGCCTATCGGTTTCTGGGGCGACGCGTGTCTTGGCGGATGTGGTGGGCCTACCAAGGCGTGCGCCGGCGGCTGACGCGCTCGTGATGCCCGCTGCGAAGCCCCCGCTGGTCGACCGTCACGCCGCTGACACTCAATCAGGCTCGGTTCATCGAGGCCACGCTCAAGTCGGTAAGGGGCCAGCGCTATTCGGACATCGAGCACATCGTTGCCGACGCGGGCTCGACTGATGGGACTTTGGACATCCTGCGTCGCTACGAAGGATCCTATTCCATGTCCTGGTCTTCCGAGCCGGACGAGGGAATGTATGACGGCATCAACAAAGGCATGCGTCTGGCGAGCGGGGACATCCTGGCCTACCTGAACAGTGACGACTTGTACCCGCCGTGGGCCCTCGATGTCGTCGTCGACGCATTCGAGCGAGACCCCGAGGTAGATGTTGTGTTCGGCGACGTGCTCGGCGTGCAGGATGGATCGGACATGAGGACATTCGGTTCCAGCCAGATCTTGGGTACGACTTCTACTTGCGGGCAGGCTCGTTCGTTCAGCCTGGTGTGTTCTGGCGCCGACGCGTCTTTGAAGAGGTGGGCGCGTTCGACGAGAGCCTGCGCTTGGCGGGCGACCTCGACTACTGGCTGCGCATGGGTCGTCGTCGGACGTTGCGGCTCGATGAGGTTCTTGCCATAGAGAGAGACCACGACGATGCCAAGCGTTTCGCCGGTGCCACGGCCATCACAGCAGAGTCGCGCAGAATCGCGAGACGCTCACGACACCGCGCCTGCCTGGGAGCGCCGACTGGGGTTGACCCGTGGCCGGTTCTGCGCGTGGTGGGCGCGTCGGGTCCTGTGGGTGAGGCTGATGCACGCGTCAGGCAGGCCCGCTCGAGGCACGAACCGTCCGTGGGGGAACTTCCTGGCCATGAACGATTTCGGATGCAGACTGGCAGGGCGTTGCTGACACAGGTCCCATGGCTTGGACCGCGGATCGCGTCCGGCTCTATCAAGTCGGAGGTTGACTGGCTCCGTCCGGACGGCTGACGGGTCCGGTTCCCCGCTGTCGGAGGACCTCGGCCAGGTTCCGCCCGATCACATTCCAGTCGAAGGCGCCCAATCCGTAGGCCAGTGCCTGGCATCCGAGGGTCTCGGCAAGTTCGCGGTCCGACAGCGCTGCGGTGATGCTGTCGGTGAGTGCCTCTACGTCCCCAGGTGGCACCAGCCACCCTGTCTCCCCGTCGTGAACATGGGTCGCCAGCTCACCGACGTTCGTGGCTAGCACGGGTCTGCCTGCCGAGTACGCGTAGCGTAGGACTCCGCTGGTGCTGACCTTCTCGTAGGGGATGGGTACGACATCGCACGCGGCGTAGTACTCGTTGGCTTCGTTCAGGCGGGAAGCCCCCTGTGCCGCAGGGCGACACCGTCCCCTGCGGGCTCAGTCCTCGGATGTCGGTGCCCTCTGTACGGTCTACCGGCGATCGACGAGCTGCGTTCGGGATGGCTTCTCGTGGACGACCGGCCAGGCTCGACAGCAGCGTCGCCAGGCCTTTGCTCTTGCGAAGCGTGCCGAAGAACAGCGCGATGGGTGCATCTTCGGGCACGTCCAAGATGCGTCGCGAGCGGCGCCCTGGTCTGCCTCGGGGGATCGACGAGTCCCGGCAGTCACCGTGCTCGTCACGACAATCGACTCCTCGTCACGTCCCACGTGCCGGAGGAGGGCGGCGTTCGCTTCACCGTGGACGATGATGGCATCTCGCCCCGTCCTCTGTGAGCCACCGGTGGGTCTCCCGCCGGGCATCGGCGTCTTCCCAGGGCTCGGTTCGTGGGCGACGTAGGCGATGTTGCGCCGGAACGACGGGCACGCTGGATGACGAATTGGTCGAGGGGTGGCACTTCGATGTAGTTCCAGATGACGACCGTCCGGTCCTGTTCCTCCGCAGGCCGTCGAGCAGTCGGACCGCCGAGGTCGGGTATAGCGAGGCCGCTCGTCGCCAGCGCGGCCGATCGTGCCCGTGCCCGCGAAGAGCGGTTTGAAGGCGCCACGCGCGATCTGGCCCCGGGCCGAACCAACGGCCGGTCACTCCCGGCCACCACGACCTCCACGCCGGCCGCCGCCAGGCCGCCAGCGAGCCCGGCGTCGTAGTAGGCCATGCCGCTGTAGTTGATCGGGTCGACGATCCAGATCTGCGTGGGTCGGTACGGTCGGGCACACCCAGATGCTACCGTCTCGTTCGGTGAGTGAACGCACATCAATCCAGCCAATCTGTATCGCCTGCGGAACGGCCGACGCTCCCGCACAGGGGTTCCGGTCGAGTGGATACCGGCTGGCGACGTGTCCCGAGTGTGCGCTGCGCTGGATGACCAACCCGCCGGTCGGCGAAGGATTGGCGGCGCTCTACTCGACCGGGTTCTACGAGCCAGGGCCGGCGCGGGCCAACCGTGTCGTCGAGCGGTCACGAGTTCAACAACACCTTCCGCTTGCGCGAGCTCCGTGGTCTTCGGCCGGGCGGCTGCTCGACGTCGGCAGCGGTCGGGGTCGATTCCTGGCCGCGGCCAAGGCGCGGGGTGGGATGCTGTCGGAATCGAGTTCGAGCCGGGTTGCGCGCAATGTCCCGTGACCGCTATGGCGTCGATGTCGTCGTCGGTGACGCGGTGACGGCTGACATCGAAGGACCGTTCGACGTGGTCACGATGTGGCATGTGCTGGAGCACCTGCCCGAGCCGGTGGCGGCGCTCGAGCGCGCCGCCGAGCTGCTGGCGCCCGGCGGTCGCCTCATCGTGTCGGTGCCCAACAACGACAGCTGGCAGGCGCGCCTGGGTGGCGACGACTGGCTGCACCTCGACATCCCACGGCACATCTACCACTTCACGCCGCGCTCGCTGACGCTGGCTCGTGGAGCGGGCCGGTCTTCGCATGTCGAGCGCATCGGTCATCTCTACCCCGAGATGGAGATCTCTGGGTGTGTCCAGACCGCGCTCAACCGGATTGGTGTCGACCCGGACCTGCTCTACCGTTTTGCCAAGCGCGACCGAACCGTCGGCCTGGGCCCGGACGTCCTGGTCTCGCTGGCTCTGGCTGCGGCGCTCATGCCGGTGGCGCTGACGTCCGCGGTCTTGGCGCCGCTCTGCGTTCGGGCGCGAGCATGCAGCTCGTCGCTACGCGCGCGGAGTAGTCCCGTCTAGTCGCTCAGGGGCAGGGGAGGCGCCTCTGGTACCGGCTCGAGGAGCTCGGGGCCCTCGTCGGCGTCAGCACTGTCTTCGTCGGCGATCGCCTCGGCATCGAAGATGCACGCCACCTCGGCGGAGACGGTCGCGTAGCTTATAGGCTCGGTAGTCGCTCCTCGTGTCGATCGAGAGCCACACCGGCGCCCGCGTGGTAAGGAGTCGCTCAGCTGACGACCGGCAAACGTAGTGCGTGGGCACTGACGTTCGGCCACGAGGAGGAGCACTTCTGGTGAGTGGGGAGGGTCGTCGGGTCCGCCAGGGTCCCGATGATGGCCGAGCCATCCACGTCGCACGGGCGTCGCCGCACTGTCCGCATGGCTCGGGGGCGGCGTCGCACTACCTTCGCCGCCCTCGCCGACGACGGCGACGAACTCGATGAGCGCGCCACCACGACCTGGCGATCCGACCCGATGAGCGCGTCGCCCGTGTCGCGACCAGCGCCATCCTGCAGAACAAGCGCAAGCCTGGAGCCTGGCATCGGGTTCCCTGCAAGAAGGGCAAGCGTGGCACCTGCAAGGAGAGGACACGCTACTACTTCGACCACTGGGGCACGATCTGGATTTCAACGAGGCGATCGACCTCGCCTTCGGTGGAAAGGGCGTCTCGTCCGAGTTCACCGATGTCTCCGGCAGCGGTTCGCGCTACACCGTCCGGTTCCCGCGCATCTGGTACAAGCAGAAGCAGCAAGTGACGATCGACTACGACCTCCCGTCCACTGAGGCCGGGATGCAGGCGCCGACCCGTATCGAAGATGCCTACATCCATTTCTGCTGGTACGGCGAGGACGCCGATACCGGGTCCGTCAAGGCCATCCTGCCGCCCGGCTTCGAGCCGATCGCCAACTACTATGCGCAGCCGCGGACCGAGCAGACCCCTGACGGCGTCGTCCTCTCATCTCCGAAGGGCACCGGCAACCCCGCGGAGTTCTTCGTCTGCACCGAGGCGGTCGACCCCGACCGGTACGCGTACACCTACCTCGCCGGCGACGACGGACGCGGCCTGGTGACCATCGCGGCCTGGCCGGCCGATGGCACCTGGGCCGGGCACATGATCAGCGAGGCGGAGATGGCGCGCCCCTGGCTCGAAGAGCACCTGGGCGGGACCATGCCGCTCGCCTCGCTGACCGTCAGGGAGGTCTCCACCCAGGGACGCCGTCGCGGCGGTGCCGATCTGGTCCCGGTCGATGGGGTCGTCGGCATCAGCGAGGCAGCCACCGACCCGGGCGTGCTGAGTGTGCCCCTGGCCCGGACGTGGCTCGACCCCGGGGCGGTCAGTGAACCATGGTTGGCCGAGGGTCTCGCCATGTGGACCGGCCATGCGGCCGTCGGCTCGACCTGTCCCGAGCCGATCGTGCCCCAGGCGTTCCTGGCCGAACCAGCCCTTCCCGGGGCGGACGCGACCGAGGTTGACATCCCGGACCTCAGCGACTGGGTCGTGCCGGGACCCATCGACGATGAGCCAAGCTGGGACCGCTCCCGCTACCAGTCGGCCCTGACCTGCGGCATCGTCGAGGCAGCTGCCGAATCGATCGGAGAGGAAGCCATGACCGCCATCATCGCTGACCTGCTCACGTCCCCTGGACCTGTGAGCGCCACCGACTGGCTGGTGGCTGTTGCGGTCGCGTCGGACACCGACACCGTCACGTGAGCTCCGCGCTCGCATCGCGGAGGCTGGCCTGACGGGCTAACGATCGAAGGGCAGGGGAGGTGCCTCCGGTACCGGCTCGAGGAGCTCGGGGCCCTGGTTGCGGACGTTGTTGACCCGCGTCGAGATGGGGTACATGCCCAGCACGTCGTCGGGCGCCGGCTCGAGCAGCGACTGCAGGTACTCGCGGTCATCCATCGTCGGGATCGAGCCAGTCATCCCAGGCCTCGCGCGGCAGCAGCACCGGCATGCGGTCGTGGATCGCGGACACCAGGCGGTTGGCCTCGGTGGTGATGACCGCGGCCGAGGGTACCCACAGCCCCGTCTCGGGGTCCTTCCAGACGGCCCACAGCGCCGGCCATGGCCAGCACCGCCCGTTCGGGCGGGTGCAGGAAGTAGGGCTGCTTGGGCCCGCCCGTGCGCTGCCACTCGTAGAAGCCGTCGCTGGGCACGATGCAGCGCCGTTTCCTGAACGAGCTGACTGCGGAACGACGGGACTGGTGGCGACCGTCTCCGCGCGGGCGTTGATGCGCTTGGCGCCGTCCTTGGCGGACTTGCTGAACGAGGGCATGAGGCCCCAGCGGATGCTGCTCGACGAGGCGGCCCTCGCTCCGCCCGCTGCAGCACGACCGTCAGCGGCTGGGTGGGGGCCACGTTGTAGCGCGGCCCGGCATCAGCGTCCTCCTCGTCGATGGTCGACTCGGCATCGAAGATGCGCGCCACCTCGGCGGGGTCGGTCGTCTGGGTCATGCGCCCGCACATGGCTCAGCCGCCGGTGCCCTTGGAAGCGGCCGGGCGGTTCCCTGAAGCCGCGTCGTCGTCATGATCGGAGAGCACCTTGACGGCGATGGCGAGCAGGCCCAGGGCCGCCGCGGTGAGCAGGGCGATATCGGGTCCGCCGACGTTCCACAGGGCCATGATGGCGATGATGGCGATGCCCACCGCGAGGATGGCCACGCATGTTGTCGCGGACCCAGTGGCCCAGCGTGCGCAGCGGCGTCTCCTCCGACGGGCGCCCACCCGGTTCTCGTCGCTCCCAGATGTAGGCCGCGATGGCCACGATGACGGCGGCGGCGATGAGCGATGAAGGTGAACCACATCAGCGAATCGACGGCAGCATCGATGATGGCGTCGACGAAGACCCGGGCATCGTCCCTCCTGGCGCCTGGTGATGGCCTCGAGCACGACCCGGGCGAACGACGCGCGCGGTCAGCAGCGCCGGCGATGGCGCCGCCGGCCAGCCACAGGACCATGCGGATGCGGCGGGTCGAGACCCACAGGGCCAGGCCCGTGAAGAGCACGAAGAGCAGCAGCATGGCGATGGTGATGACGTCGAACCAGCGGACGACGGTCCGGACGAGCTCGAGGTTCTCCGAATCGACGAGCGTGATGGTGCCGATGTCATCGGGCAGGTCCCGATCGAGCAGGGTCTCCAGGGCGGCCACCGTGTCGGTCGCGGGTTGGAAGTCGGTCAGGTCGGGGATCTCGCGCGATCGGCATCGATGATGCCGGAGTCCTGGAGCTGGATGAGCACGCCTTCGATGAGCGGGAAGACGTTGAGCGTGATGAGGCCGTCTTGGGAGGTGAGCGCCTCGCTATCGCCGCCGCGGATGACCTTCAGGGCCGCATCGTAGGCGGCCACGTTGACGTTGACGAAGGCCTCCGCGAATTCGTCCGATTCCGCGAACCGATCGACCGCCTCGACGACCCTTTCCTCGACCGCTGCCGTGATAGCGCCGGCCACGATATTGGGGCCGGGGACGACGTCGGCCACGATCTTGTGGAGGTCGATCCTCTCGGACAGGCGGTCGACGACCACCACGCTCACGGCGTCGACGACCTCTGGCTGTGAGATGACCTCCTCCACGAGGCCACCCCAGCCATCGGCTGTGAGCAGCGTCTGGTGGGCCCATACGATCACGCCGCCGAACAGGACGGAGAGGCTGGCGAGGAGCCAGAACACCGCAGCGAGGAGGCGCCGGCTACGAGGTGCCGAGCCCGAGCTCGAGTCCGGGGTGGCAGCTTCAGCCACCACGTCCCTCTCAGGCTGCTGGGGCGGCGGCGTTGGGTCGGGTCGTGCCGGCTGCTCTGGCTGCCCGGCCTGGTCGTCGGTCATCGCTTCCTTCTCTCCTCCGTGCCCGTCTCAGGCACGCATGATGGCGACAGATTCAGCAAGCCGGTCGAGCCCGTGCTCGTTCATCGGCCCCAGCCACACGATCGCCCCTGGATACCCCGCCTCTGCGAAGCTGGCCAGCTGTT
Organism: uncultured Chloroflexia bacterium; assembly: GCA_963705425.1. GTDB lineage: Bacteria > Chloroflexota > Limnocylindria > Limnocylindrales > CSP1-4 > JAFMJV01. The sequence continues at coordinate 7,727 of CAVPJO010000013.1, forward strand.
CGGCGATAGCGGCCGGCTCACCGACGACATCTCCCCGACCACGCGTGGGGCTCGGCTCATCAGCGTCGCCATAGCGTACGCTGATGCCGGCCGTCAGGGAGATCTCCGCGGATCCCGGCCGACCTCGTCGCAGGCACGGTACAGCTCCTCGACCCGCTCGACGAGGTCGGGATGATGGGGATGGGCCACCCAGGCCCCGTTCCAGGCATCGGCATAGCGGGCGGCGATGCGCGCCATGCGTCCCTTCTTGGAGGCGCTGAGGATGGGGATGCGGCGCCCCGGCGGCGGCAGCAGGACGGCATCGTCGGCGCGCTCCCAGTCACCCTCGACGGTGACGCGTTCCCCGTCGAGGAGGCCGCGCAGGATGTGCATGGCCTCTTCGGTGCGTCCCAGGCGGTGGTCGATGGGCAGGCCGAAGGCCTCCAACTCGGGATCGTGCCAGCCACCGCCGATACCCAGCGTCAGCCGGCCGCCGATGCCCTCGTCGAGGGTCGCCGCCATCTTGGCCAGCAGCCCGGGGTTGCGCAGGCGGGCGCCCAGCACCAGGCTGCCGATGCCGATGCGCTCCGTGGCCGCACCCAGCAGGGCCATCGTCGTCCACGCTTCGTGGGCCCCACTCTCGGGCTGGCCCGGGAAGCGGAAGAGCAGGTGATCGAAGACCCACACCGCATCGAGGCCGACCGCCTCCGCGTGCTGCGCGAAGGCGCGCACCTCGGCGATGGGGCGCGGCGCACTGATGTGGCTGCCCACGGGCAGCACGACTCCGATGTCCAAGTGGTACCTCACGGCGGTCGTGGCATGGTAGGGCACCGGCCTGATGGACTACCGTACGGTCGTGACCGAACCACGCTGCGCAGGGAGGACCAGGTGAGCACGAACGAGCCGATTCGCTGGGGACTGATGGGTACGTCCCGCATCAACGAGAAGCTGCTGCGCGGCGCCGCAGGGACGGATACGGCCCAGGTCATCGCGGTGGGTAGCCGTTCCGCGGCCAGCGGCGATGCCTTTGCGACCGCCAACGGCATCCCCAGGGTGCACGCTTCATACGAGGCCCTGCTGGCCGACCCCGAGGTCGAGGCCGTGTACATCCCGCTGCCGAACGCGATGCATCACCCCTGGACGATGAAGGCCATCGCCGCCGGCAAGCACGTGCTCTGCGAGAAGCCGTACACCCGCCACCCCGAGGAGGTGGACGCCGCCTGGGATGCGTCCGAGGCGGCCGGCGTCGTGCTCATGGAGGCCTTCATGTGGCGACATACACCGCAGGCCGCCCGGCTGGTCGAGCTGGTCGGGTCCATCGGTGAGCTGGTGCACGTGCGTTCCACGTTCAGCCACCGCCTCGACGATGACGCCGACATCCGCGTCAGCGCCGAGCTCGAGGGTGGTTCGCTCATGGACGTGGGCTGCTACTGCATCTCGGGTGCACGCCTCATCGCCGGCGAGGATCCGGAGCTGGTCTACGGCGAACAGGTCACCACGGCCGACGGCGTCGATCGTCGCTTCACCGGTCTGCTGCGCTTCCCGTCAGGACTGGTGGCCACCTTCCACTGCGGCTTCGACTCCTTCAACGAGTCGCTCGAGGTGACCGGACGTGCGGGCACGGTGTCGCTGCCCGATCCGTGGCACTCGCAGCGCGGGCTCATCTACGTGGACGGTGAGGAGCAGCGTGTGGAGGCGGTCGATCCCTACCGCTGCGAGCTCGAGGACATGGCCGCCGCCATCCGCGGACAGAAGGCCCCGCGCCTCCGTCGGGCTGATGCGATGGGCCAGGCCCGCACCATCGAGGCGCTGTACCGCTCGGCAGAGACCGGAGCGCCGGTCAGCCTGGCATAGGCTCTGCAACCGGCCTGACGGCCGAGTCGCCCTGAGATCGCCCACCGCTACGCGCGACCGGTCGGCCTGGGTCTGATCGTGGCCGGGCTGCTCTTCGGTGGCTATCTCTTCGCCGTGCAGGCACCGCGCATCCAGACATTTGGCTTCGATTCGTTCGCCTACTGGAACGTGACCATGCCCGAGCCGTACGTCATCCCGCCGGGAACCCTGGGCAGCTTCAACTACGCGCCGCCCGTCGCGCTCGTCTTCGACTGGTTCAGCTTGGTCGACTGGTGGGTGTTCTCGTGGTCGTGGACGCATGTTCTGGTGGCCACGGTCGTCTGGATCGCGGGCAGCCCAGGTTGGGTCCGGTGGCCTTCGCGCTCCCCTTCGTCGCGCTCGAGCTCTACCACGGCAACATGCACATCCTGGTCGCGGCGGCCATCGTGCTCGGGTTCCGCCATCCGTGGACGTGGTCGTTCGTGTTGCTGACCAAGCCCGACCGCCGGCGTCGGTCTGCTCTGGTTCGCGGTGCGACGCGAGTGGCGCCCCCTGGGCATCGCGCTGGGGACGACCGCCGTGCTCTGCGTCGCAGCCGCTCTTCGTGGCGCCCTCGCTGTGGGTCGGACTGGATCGAGTCCTGGTCGGGCAATCTCGTGCACGCCTGCCGCTCGGCGATCACATCGGCATCCCACTCTGGATCCGCCTGCCGGCCGCGGCCGTGCTGGTCATCTGGGGCGCGCAGGACCGATCGGCGCTGGACCGGTCGGTGATCTCCGATGCTGGCCCTGCCGGTGCTCTGGTTCGCCGCCCTGGCCATGCTCGTCGGCGTCATTCCCGATATTCGGGAGGCGCGCAAGCGGCGGAACTCCGCGACCCCGGCGCAGGTGGCATGCTGTGCACGACGGAGCGCCATGACCGACGGGCTGACGCCCCCGCAAGACGAGGCGGCCGACGACTCCGATGTTGCCCGGGCCGACGGGCCTGACCCCTGGTATACCTCGTGGGCGGTGCCGGTGCTCATCGTGGCCATCACCATCGGGCTCATCGCCGGCATCGTCTTCGTCGCCCAACAGGAGCAAGGGGAGGGGCGCAACGCGCTGGTGGGCACGACCGTCGAAGCGGGCGCCCTGCCGGTGACGGTGCCCTACCGCTCGGTGGCAGGCTCCATCGTCATCGACGTCGCTCTCGGCGAGGGCAGCCGCACCGTGCCCATCGATCCTCGACACCGGCGCGCCGACCATCGTCTCCGGGGAGATCGCCGAGGTCTTCGGCCGTGGCACCACCGGCACCACGGCCACCACCACGGCCGATGGCCAGGCCATCACCAACGACGTGGTGTCGCTGCCCCAGCTCGCCATCGGCGGGGCGGTCTTCCGTGATGTGGGCGCGGTCGTCGGTGCCATCGAGCCGGGCAACCCCTTCTACTGCATCAGCGAGGGGGGCTTCATCGGCGCCAGCCTGATGCAGGCAGCGGTGTGGCAGGTCGACCCGGCCGCGGGAACGGTCACCATCGCGGAGTCGAGCGAGGGTCTCGATCGTGTCGACGGCGCCATCAAGCTTGACTTCGTGCGAGCCTCGGATGTCTCGCCATCGCCGCTGGTGGAGCTGCTGATGGGGGATGAGCCGCTGACCATCCTGCTCGACACCGGCTCGGACGGGTGGCTGGTGGTCAACACCGACGACCTCAACGGGATCGGCATCTACGCGGCCCCCGATGCGCCGGCCGTGGCTGTGCGCGCTGCCACCGCGGGAGGTGCCGTCCCCGCGCGGATCGAGTGGGTCAGTGCGGGGTTGGCGCTCGACGCCGCACTGCAGCGGCTGCCCGTGGCCACGTCCCGATTGCTACCTGAGGGACAGGGCAATGCCGGCACGGACTTCCTGCGTCACTTCGTGGCCACCTACGACTGGAGCGAGGATGTCGTCTACCTCGACCCCATCACGGAGCTCGTGCCGGCGACGCCGCCCTCGGCCGGCCTGGCCTGGGAGGACGGCTACGTGGTGGGTGCGATCGTGGCAGGCTACCCCGGCAACGAGACCCTCAGCCTCGGCACCGAGGTCGCTGCCATCGATGGGCGCACGGTCAGCGGCGTGCCCTTCGACGACTTCTGCACGCGGCTCGAGGGTGGGCCCGCCAGCTATGAGATGACGGTCGCCGGCGAGAGGCCCACGATCGTCGAAGTGGCTCTGGTGGAGGACTTCTTCGAGCCGCTCGCTCGCTAGACACACCTTTCTGGCATCGTCCGACCTCCCCGGACACCACCCCACGGACCCCTGCCCGACCGAACCGGATAGTCCATTCGTAGCGGATACCACGCTGTTCGTCGTGCTGTTCCTGCGGACCCATCAAGCCTACGATTCTTCCTGCACGTCCGTGCACCACGCAGGCTCGTGGCGAATTCATCCACCGTGGAGGTCTGGCGTCCAGTGCGGGGCATCTCCGTCTCAGTCGAACACCCGGCCGCCCCGTCTCGCTCTGGCGGGTCGGGTCAGACCCTGGTCGAGTTCACCCTGGTCGTCCCTTTCGTGGTGATCCTGCTCATGGCCCTGCTGGAGCTGTCGCTGGCCCTGAACGCCTCGCTCGCGGTCAATCGCGCCTCCCAGCACGGCGCCCACCTCGCCGCCACGGCCGGCAATATCGGCGGCGCCGATTGTCTTGTGCTCGAGGCCGTAGAGCAGGACCTGGGCGCCCCCAACAACGTGAGCAACATCTCCGAGGTACTCATCGAACGTACGAGCATGGTTGGCAACTACGTGGACATGCGCCAGGTCTGGAGGCGAGGCGGCACGACGGACTGCCGGCTGCCCGACGGTGCGACCGTCGCGCTGCCCTACACGCTGGTTGAGGGCTTCTATCCTGAGGCGGAGCGCTGTACGGTGCTGGGCGGTTGTCCAACCTTGACGCCGCCGCGCTCGACCGTGGACAACATCGGCGTCACCGTGCGCTACCGTCACGACTGGGTCACGCCCCTCAACGGCGCGCTCGACCTGATCACGGGGGGTGGTTCGTCCGGCGGTGGCTCCGGCAGTGGCGGTTGGTCGTTCGAGCAACGCAACATCTTTCGCATGGAGCCGACGCTGTGATGACGGCGCCAGCGAGAGCGGGGTCAGGGCCTCGTGGAGTTCACGCTGGTCGTGCCGGTGGTCCTGCTCATCGTCGTCAGCGTGGCGGAGCTGGGCCTGGCCTTCGGCAACAAGCACACCATCGGCTACGGTTCTCGTGAGGGCGCGCGCGTGGGCGCGGCACTCGCGAGCGGCCGACGTGGATGACTGCTCCGGCGGACCAGACCCGGCCGGCGTCGACAACGCCATCGTCGGAGCCGTCCAACGCATCCTCAAGTCGCCAGGCTCGGGTCTCGACGTTTCCAAGGTGCAGCAGATCCGAATCTTCAAGGCCACGTCGAGCGGTGGCGAGACACCGAACGAGGTCAACGTGTGGACGTATGCCGGCGAGCAGGCCGGACCGGACGTGGACCCCGGCCCGGGTGCCATCAGGATCGACTTCGTGCCCTCTGGCCCGACCCAGTGGGCAGCTTGTGCTCGCGACAACAGCAGCTCGCCCCCGGACTCCATCGGCATCACCGTCCGGTACACGTACGACTTCGTCTCGCCGCTGCCGGCCATGGTCGACGCCATCACGGGCGGCGCCCTCTCGTTGGCCTTGGCCGAGACGACGGTCATGGCCCTGAACCCGAGCCTCTAGGAGATTATCGTGAGAACGGCCCGGTCGACTCTCTCCAGGTTCGGGACGATGGTGCTGCGCATGGTCAGGCGGCCCGACCGCGTCCGCCGCGATGGCCAGGCTGGACAGGTCCTGCCCATCTTCGCGGTCATGGCCGTGGTGCTGTTGGGCGGGGCCGCCCTGCTCACCGATGCGGCCTGGTGGTGGGTCAGCCAACAGCAGATGCAGCGAGCCGCCGATGCCGGCGCGCTGGCAGGGGCGATCTACCTTCCGGGAAACCCGGCCCTCGCCTTCTCACGGGCCTGGGATGAGACCGCCAAGAACGGCTTCACGCACGGCTCGAACGGCGTGGTCGTCACTCCCAGCGTCGACCCGCTCGATCCGCGCAAACTCATCGTCGACATCGACGCTCCGGTCGGCACGCACTTCGCCCGGATCTTCGCCATGGACCACATCGACGCCTCCGTCGTCGGTGCCGCCACCTACGTGCTGGCGGTGCCCATGGGCAGCCCGCAGAGCTACTACGGCGTCGGTTTCTTCCAGGGCGTGATCCCGGGCTCGACCGTGACGACGACCCGGCGAGACGAACTGGCTACCACCGTCGTCCGTGCTCACGGGGACCTGGAACAACCCTGGCGGAGCCTTCAGCGACGACAACAACTACGCGACCAAACCCATGAGCAACTCCGACAAGCGCCAGGAATACGGCAGCTTCGGCGTCAACATCCCCAGCGGTGCCAGCGTGACCGGGATCGAGGCCCGCCTGCGGGCCAACGACAGTAGAAACGGGGGCTGCGCGATCGACGTGCGGGTCAACTCCGCGGCAGGCTGGAGCAACACCAAGCGAGTCACGCTCGGGGGACCGGGCACCGAGGACACCAGCCCGCTGACCCTTGGTGACGCCAGCGACGGCTGGGGAGAGGCCTGGTCGGAGGCGTTCGTCGAGGGCGGCGGTTTCCGCGTCCGTGTCGAGGCCGTGGACCCGGGGAGTGCTTGCTCGAGCAGCAGCGATATCGCCCGCCTGGATCTGCTGGAGCTGAAGCTCCACTACGAAGACACGGTCACCACGCCTACCAGCTACCCGGTCCTTGACGTGCCCGACCCGAGCGGCGGGACACTGGCTACCCAGGGCTTCTGGGGCGCCATCTTCACCTCGGGCGGCGTTCGTGAGAACGGCGATCGCTATGCACCCCTCTACATCGGTGGCAACAACCCGCCGGACGGCAGCAACGGCGGGGCCAACCCGGACTACGACGCCAACGGCTACGAGTACACCATCGAGGTCGGGAACAACGGTCAGGTCCGGCTCTTCGATCCGATCTTCTGCGCCACCGGCCGTAACCTGAGCGGTGGCTGGTTCGGCACCGGTGACCACTGGACGACCGACGGCACCGGTGGCGGCACGACCATCGGTCCGGTGTCGGTTCGCTTCAAGCTCTTCGATACGCGGATGACGCCATATACCACCACGGATGACGTGCAGGTCGGCTCGACCCTGACGTACGACCCGGGGACCGCCACGCTGGGCGACTTCTCCGGCGCCTTCGGCACACCCCAGAACAACACGGCGTCGGACCGTCAGGACTGCTCCGCCGATCCAGCCCACAACCAGTGGGTCCTGCCCAGTGGTTGGAGCAGCCTCCCAGCCGGTACCTACCGCCTCAACGTCAACACCAACCTGGGCCTCAATGCGCACCACGGCGCGGAGAACCTCTTCTCCATCTGGACCAGCGGCGATGGCCTGGCGCGCGTGTATGGCGGTGGCCGCATGGCCGCCTATACCAACCTCGACGACACCGGAGCGGGCGGCGCGCAGCAGTTCTACTTCGCCCAGATCGATGCGGCGCATGCCGGCAAAACGATGGAGATCACGCTCTTCGACCCCGGCGAGGCCAGCAGTCCCTCATATCTCCGGTTCCTGACACCCCATGGCGGCGCGTACAACTACGCCGTCTTCGATTGGTACTCGAACGACGGGCGCTCCGGCTCCAACGTCACGGAGGTGCAGACCTCCACCGGTTCGGCGCTCTTCAACAACCGGATCCTGACCATCGAGATGGCCTTGCCGACGGACTATGGCGACGGAGGCCTTGATCCCAACGGTTTGGGTGAGGATGGCTGGTGGATCGTCGAGTACGACGTTCGCGCCGGCAACGACACGACCACGTGGGAAGTCAAGCTCCTGGGCAACCCCGTCCACCTCGTCCTCGAGTAGCGCCCTCCCTAGTTCGACCGGAGCTTCCGTCCCGGCGTCATGCTGGCCTGGGGGAGCATCCCTGCCCCGCCTCCTGCAGCAGGCCTCCCGGCACCTCGCACGGCCCGATCGAAGGTGTCCTGACGCCTCGCTCGGGCGCACTCGAGCGACCGCCCCGGGGGCCGTACCCCGCGATCGCGCGGAATGTTCACGTCTGGGCTCTGGGTTCTGGTGCTGCCTGTCACCAAACCACCGGGACTTTGGTGCATCCCCCCTTGCCATGTAGTACCAGGCGAATGACCATCCTGTTTCGAGGGCCTGCCGCCCCTCCAGTGAACCATGCCCAGCAGGAAGGTCAGTCGTCACGGTGTTTGGTAGACCCACGGTTCAGAACGACTCGAAGGCGAGCGGTCAGACCCTCGTCGAGTTCGCGATGGTCATCCCCATCGTGGTCGTGCTGCTGATGGCCCTGCTCGAGGTGGCGCTGGCACTCAACGCCTCGCTGGCCGTCAACCGGGCCTCTCAGCACGGTGCCCACGTCGCCGCATCGGCCGGCAACATCCTCGGTGCCGACTGCGTGATCCTCCAGGGTATCGAGCGGGACCTGGGCGTACCCAACAGCAGCGCCAACATCTCCGAGGTCATCATCGAGCGCACGGCCATGGTCGGCAACCTGTCCTACGCGCAGCAGCGCTGGGGTCGCCACGGCACGACGGACTGCGTGATGCCCGACGGCACGACGGTCGCGCTGCCATATACGCTGGACATCGCCAACTACCCTGAGGCCCAGCGCTGCACGGTCCTGGGCGGTTGCCCCTCGCTGACCCCGCCGCGCTCCACGGTCGACAACATCGGCGTCATCGTCCGCTACCGCCATGACTGGGTCACGCCGCTCAACGGAGCGCTGAACCTGCTTCTGCCGGGCGGCGGTGGCGGGGCCGCCCCCACCAGCGGCGGCTGGAACTTCGAGCAGCGCAACATCTTCCGCATCGAGCCGACGCTGTGAGCCGGCGCGAGCGCGAGCGGGGCCAGGGCCTCGTCGAGTTCACCCTGGTCGTGCCCGTCATCCTGCTCATCGTGGTCAGCGTGGCCGAGCTGGGCCTGGCCTTCGGCAACGCCCACACCATCGGCTACGGCTCGCGCGAGGGCGCCCGGGTCGGCTCGGCACTGGCGCTGGGTGGCGTCATCGACTGCAGCGGCGGAGATCGACTCCACCCTGGTCGACGCCACGCTCGTGAGCGCGGTGCAGCGCATCCTCAAGTCGCCGGGCTCCGGCGTCGATGTCACGAAGGTCGAGGAGATCCGCATCTTCAAGGCGACCTCGAGCGGTGCCGAGACCGCAGGGCGCGTCAACGTCTGGAAGTACACCGGCGAGCGCTCCGGACCGGAGGTGGACCCGGGCCCCGGTGTCGAGAACATCGACTTCAACCTCGTCGGTGTCAATGCCTGGCCGGCCTGCTCACGCGACAACTCGGCCTCCACGCCCGACTCGATCGGCGTGACCGTCAGGTATCGCTACGACTTCGTGACGCCACTACCGTCCGTCCTCAATGCCATCGCGGGGGGCGACCTCTCGCTGAGCCTGACCGAGACGACCGTGATGTCGCTCAACCCGAGCGTCTAGGCGACGTGGCATGAACCACCTCCCACGTCTCGTGATCTCCGCCACCGACCGACTGCGCGACCGCTTCGCGTGGTATTCGCTGCGGAGGACGAGTTCGTCCGCGCGACAGCGTGGCCAGGTGCTGCCCATCTTCGCCATCATGTCGGTGGTGTTGCTCGGTGGTGCCGCCCTGCTCACGGACGTGGCCTGGTGGTGGGTCAACCAGCAGCGCATGCAGCGTGCCGCCGACGCCGGCGCCCTGGCCGGCGCCATCCACCTGCCGGGCAACCAGGCCCTGGCCTTCAGCAAGGCGCTCAATGAAGCGGCCAAGAACGGCTACGTCAACGGCGTGGATGGGGTCACGGTCACGCCCAAACGGGACGCCGGCGACCCGCGCAAGCTCATCGTGGACATCGACGGCCCGGTCGGCACGCACTTCGCGAAGGCTCTGTGCTGGGAAGGTGGGCCCTGCCTCTCGCATGTCGACGTCGGCGTGGCCGGCGCCGCGAGCTTCGTGCTGCCGGTGCCCATGGGCAGCCCCCAGAACTACTACGGCGTGGGCTTCCTCAAGGACGTCGTGAGCACGACCATCCCCTTCGAGGATGACACCGGCTGGAACAGCCCCACGTCCACCGCGAGCGGCCAGTGGCGCGACCCCAACCGCGCCTACCAGAGCGGCTACACCACGGAGAACCGTAACGGCGACAGCCAGGACTGGCGGAACTTCGGGCTGTCGAACGAGATCACCAACGATCCGAGCACGACCATCGATGGGCTGCAGCTGCGGCTGCGCTACGCGGCGCTGACCGGGAGCGGCACGCGGACCGACTGCCGGGTCACGACGCGCCTCTCCTGGAACGGCGGCGGCAGCTGGACGGACCCGGTCACGACCGACCCGCTGACCACCAACGACGTCGACTACTACCTCGGCAGCGATAGCTCGACGGCCGCCTGGGGGACGCACACCTGGACGCGCTCGGACCTCACCGACTCCAACTTCCGGGTGCGCCTGACCTGGAACGACGGCACGCCCGGTTGTGCCGGCAGCCAGAGCGTGCGGGTCGGAGAGATCGAGGTGCAGACGGACTTCAGCGGCACGACCACCATGACCTCCGTGCAGGAGGTGCCGGTCATCGACCCCGATGGCAACACGCTGGCTCCCCACGGGTTCTGGGGCGCCTTGCAGAGCCAGGGCGCGCCGAACATCCAGGGCGATGCCTACATGACCTACTACGACACCCGCACCTCGCGCACGAACGACGACTACACCCCGAGCGGCTACTACCAGTACGGCATCGAGTTCCCCGCGGCGTCCTCCGGCGGCGAGGTGTGGCTCTTCGACCCCGGCTTCTGCAACGTCGATTCCGACAAGGGCACCGGCGAGTCGTATACGTTCGGGTCGCCCAACGGCTCGTCCTCGTTCAACCCGGTGAGCACCTTCTACGACCTGTACGACACCAACAACACGCCGTATGACGTCAGCGATGACACGCTCGTCTATGCATCGGGCAACACCTACCGGCGCCTGCAGCTACGGGACACCGTGCTCGACGCCCAGAACCCGGTGAGCGCGGCGGCCTGTGACAGCCTCGCCTGGCACAACGACTGGGTGCGCATCGCCACCAACCTCGCGGGCGGCCACACCTACCGGCTGCATACGCACTCGACCGATCCGGGCAGTGCCACCGACCAGCGCAACTCGACCGGACTCAACGCCTTCGCCATCTGGTCGAAGGCCAGCGGCGGCACGCCGCGGGTCTACGGCCTCGGCGCCATGGAGGCCTACGTGCGGCTGCCGGGCGGTCGCTCGACCGAGTTCTACCTCGCGCAGATCGACGCCGAGCACGCGGGCAAGACGATGGTCATCAAGCTCTGGGACCCGGGCGATACCGGTCAGCTGGCCGCCAACCTGCAGATCCTCGAGCCGACGACCACCTCCTACCAGGCCACCTCGTTCAACTTCAGCGCGGAACGCAACTCGTACAATGCCTCGAGCTGCAGCAGCCGCAGCGGCACGAACGTCAACTCGGTGATCACCAACACCGGCGGCGGCTACAGCAATAGCCGCTACAACGGCTGCTGGCTGACCATCGAGATCCCGTTGCCGAACACGTACTCGGCGCCGCATCCGTCCTCGGACTCGGTCACCAACGAGGGTGGCTGGTGGAAGATCCGCTACAACATGAGCGGCTCCAGCGCCGACTACTCCACGGACCTGACGACCTGGGAGGTCACGCTGCGCGGCAACCCCGTGCACCTCGTCCTGCAGTAGGCGCCGAGGGCACCTGCCGGCTGTGCCGTGCCACCTCGGAGTGGGGACTGGCGCCCGAGTGGCTAATTCCGATACAATAGGTCGGGATTAGTCCCGTTCCCCTCGGGACGCACGCCGAACCGTTCCGGCGGACCCCCTCGCAACCGCTTGGGAGCCCCAAACGCGCGACTTCGACGCCTCCAGGAGGCCATATGGTCAGTCAGCCCGAGATCAAGCAGCCCGAGATCCAGGATCGCCGTGCCGAGTATGCCTTCCACGACGATATCGTCTACCTCCACGAGGCCAAGCGCGGTCTTACCCGTGCCACGGTCGAGGAGATCAGCGCCATCAAGGACGAGCCTGAGTGGATGCTCCAGCACCGTCTGCGCGCCTACGAGCACTGGCTGAAGCGGCCCATGCCGCAGTGGACGGAAGGGCTCGACAAGATCGACTACGACAACATCATCTACTACCGCAAGCCGTCTGAGCGCGAGGAGAAGTCCTGGGACGACGTGCCCGAGCAGATCAAGGACACGTTCGAGAAGCTCGGCATCCCCGAGGCCGAGCGGGCCTTCCTCGCGGGCGTCGGAGCGCAGTATGACTCCGAAGTCGTCTACCACTCCGTCAAGGAGGAGCTCAGCAAGCTGGGCGTGGTCTTCATGGGCACCGACCAGGCGCTCAAGGAGTACCCCGAGATCTTCAAGGAGTACTTCGGCACCATCGTCCCCCCGGAGGACAACAAGTTCAGCGCGCTCAACAGCGCGGTTTGGTCCGGTGGCTCGTTCGTGTACGTCCCGCCGGGCGTGGAGGTACCCCTGCCGCTGCAGGCCTACTTCCGCATCAACGGCGAGAACACCGGTCAGTTCGAGCGCACGCTCATCGTCGTGGACGAGGACGCCTCGGTCCACTACATCGAAGGCTGCACGGCACCGATCTACGCCACGGAGTCGCTCCACGTCGCGGTCGTGGAGGTCGTCGCCAGGCCCAGGTCGAAGGTCCGCTACACGACCATCCAGAACTGGTCCAACGACGTCTACAACCTCGTGACCAAGCGCGCTCACGCCTATGAGGACTCCACGGTCGAGTGGATCGACGCCAACACCGGCTCACGCAAGACGGTCAAGTACCCGAGCATCTACCTGCGCGGTCGCGGGGCCATGGCCGACATCATCTCGGTCGCGGTCGCCGGCGAGGGTCAGCACCAGGACACCGGCGCCAAGGCCATCCATCTCGCACCGGACACCCGCAGCCGCATCGTCAGCAAGTCCGTGTCCAAGGACAGCGGTCGGGCCACCTACCGCGGCCACGTCAAGGTCGCGCCCGGCGCCACCAACGCCGTGGCCAGCGTCCGCTGTGACGCACTCATGCTGAGCGACCAGAGCCGCAGCGACACGTACCCCTACATCGACATCCAGGAAGACGACACCACGCTCAGCCATGAGGCCACGGTGGGCAAGGTCAGCCAGGACCAGATCTTCTATCTCATGAGCCGAGGGCTCACCGAGAACGAAGCGCAGAACCTGGTCGTGCAGGGCTTCCTGGAGGTCTTCACCAAGGAACTCCCGATGGAATATGCCATCGAGTTCAACCGCCTCGTCAAGCTTGAGATGGAGGAATCCCTCGGGTGAGTGTCGCCCCGCTGAACCTGCCCTGGGCCACGCAGACGCATGCTCGCGGAACGTCGAGCGCGCTCGGTGAGCCCGACTGGCTGACCGCCGACCGATTGGCCGCGCTAGAGGCCGTCGCCGAGCTGCCCGCTGAGCCGAACCAGCTGTTCATGACCTATCTCGACCTGCGCGCGGTCGACTTTGCCGCGGTCGAGCCCTACCCGCCGACTCCGGCCGCGGAGTGCCTCACCGATGCCGAGCTGCCCGCCGGGGCAGCGGCGTTGGTGCAGGTCGATGAGCGTGCCGTGGTCGCTTGTGCGCTCTCGGGCGAGGCCCGCGAGGCCGGCGTCATCATCGCCTCCCTCGCCGACATCACACGAGATCGGCCCGAGCTGGTGCGCGAGTTCATCGAGGGTGGCCGGTCGCTGCCGCACGACGATGCCTTCGGCCACGTGGCCCGAGCCCTGCACTCGCTGGGTCTCTTCATCCACGTGCCGGCCGGCGTCGACCTGGCGGCTCCCATCGTGCTGCGCTGGAGCGCCGGTGCGTCCGGCTTCGGCCTCATCAGCCGCACCGTCATCTCGCTGGGCGAGAACGCCCACGCCTCCATCTTCGAGGAGCAGGTGGCGTCGCCTGCGGCCACCTTGGAAGCCGGCGCGCGCGCCGACTCCATCTGGTGGGGCAGCACCGAGATCGACCTCGCGGACGGTTCCACGCTCGACTTCGCGGGTGAGCAGGACTTCGGTCCGGGCACGGCCACCTTCGTCTCGCGCCAGGCGCGCGTGGGCAGGGACGCCAGCATCCACTGGGCGGTGGCCAGCGTCGGCAGCCGACTGCATCGCAGCCGCATCGAGAACCTGCTCGAGGGTCGCGGCAGCTCGGTGCATCAGGTCGAGATCGGCTTCGGCGACGGCAAGCAGCTGTTCGACCTGACCTCCTATACGCACCACCTCGGCGAGGACACCACCAGCGATCTGCTGAGCAAGGGGGTCTTCACGGACAGGGCGCGCGGCTACATCAAGGGCCTCATCGACATCCCCTACAGCGGGCGAGGTACCGACAGCTTCCTGGGCGAGTTCAGCATGCTGCTGCAGCGCTCGGCGCGATCGGTCACCATCCCCAGCCTGGTGATCGAGCAGCCCGACTGTCGCCGTGCCATGCATTCATCGTCGGTCGCTCCCATCGACGAGACCCAGGTCTTCTATCTGATGAGCCGCGGCCTCCCCGCCGATGCCGCCCGCAAGGCCATCGTGATGGGCTTCCTGGAGCCGGTCGTGGCCCGCATCCCGCTGCCCGAAGCGCAGGAGCGACTGCGCGGGCTCCTGGAGCGCAAGTGGCCTGAGGGTGCAGCGAGCGACGCCGCCGCATAGGATCCGCGCCGACAGAGCAAGCGTCGTTTCGCGGCGTCTTTCGCGATCGAGCGTTCGCGGCTGGCGAAGGCACGCTAGGCTATTGGGCAATGACACGGTGTTGTCGCACGTGTCGCGAGTGGGAGAGAGACAGCTATGGACTTCACACTTGAAGGCCTGCTCCTTGGGGTGCTGGCCGTCGCTATCGGCCTGGCATTCGCCTTCTGGGGCTTCAGGGTCTTCCTGATCCTGCTGCCCATCTGGGGCTTCTTCGCCGGGTTCCTGCTTGGCGCCAACGGTGTCGAGCACCTCTTCGGCGGATGCGATTCCGGGCGTGCCACGGTCGACCGGATGGGTCGTCGGCTTCCTGCTGGGCCTGCTCTTCGCGGTCCTCTCGTACCTGTACTACTGGGTGGCCGTCATCCTGCTTGGAGGCGCGTTGGGCTACCAGCTGACCATCGGTGTGTTGCAGTGGATCGGCTTCGACGACTGACGTCATCACGCCTTCGTGCTGGCTCTTATCGGCGGCGCCGTCTTCGCAGTTGGCTTCTTCGTGCTGCGGATGCCCGCCGTGCTGGTCATCGTTGCCACCGCCATCATCGGCGCCGGCGCGACTATCGCTGGAGTGGTGCATGGCCTTGGGCCTCGTTCCCGAGGAGAAGCTGCCGGCGGTGTTGACCGGGCATCTTCGGCATGCCTACAGCCAATGGGACCTGGGCTGGTTGGGCAGTCATCGCCGCCATCGCCCTGGCCTTCGCCGGAGCGATCTACCAGACCCGGACCATCGCTGACATGTCTGCGGCCATCACCGCCGACAGGTACATGAATCCGGGCATCGATGACGGCCCTGCGGGTGGTGCGGCTGCCTAGGGGGAGCTGCGGTCCGCCCGGGCCCTGACGCAGAACGGAACGGCCGGCGCCTTGAGCGGCGGCCGTTCTTCCGTGTCCGGCCGGGATGTCGGCTGACGGAGCGCTGGTCCGGCGCCAGGCGCCGCCCTCGGCTCTGATGGGATCGTGGCGCGCTACCATGGCCACGATGGAACCCGAGATACGCCCCGTTCGCCACGTCGTCGTGGCCAGGGCCGCCGACCTCGACGAGGGCACCATGCTGATGGTGCATGTCGACGGCGCCATCGATCCTGCTCGTTCGCCAGGATGGTCTCTACGCTCTCCAGGGAACATGCTCACACGAGTACTTCGAGCTCGACAAGGGCTTCCTCACGGCCGATTCGGTGACGTGTGCGCTGCACCTCTCGCGCTTCGATCTGAGCACTGGTGAGCCCCTCGATCCGCCGGCCGACCTGCCGCTGGTGACCCATTCGGTCAGCGAGGTCGACGGCGACATCGTGCTGCAGCTGCCCGAAGGCGAGATCCCCACCAACGAGTAGCCCGCGGTCGTCCACACCCTCGTCGGCCCGGCGCAGCGGCGAGGTGCCCCCTCAGCGCTCGAGGACGGTACCCAGTCCCCGGGCTTCGGCCGTGCGCAGGATGGCGTGGCCGAAGACGACATCGGCCAGTCCCACGCCGAGGTGCGAGACGAGCACGCGCCCATCCGGACGTGGCACCGCGGCCGAGATGGCTTCGCCCATGGTGGCCATCGGCTCGGGATAGCCGGCGAACTGCGTCTCGGTGCGATTGGCCAGGAACTGCCCCCGGTCGTCGGTCAGGAACAGGGCCGCGCCGGCCGCCAGCGGAGCAGGCACGCACATGTCGTAGTCGACCGCCACGATGGTGGCGTCATCGCGGAAGGCAGCCTCAGGGATGGCCTGGTGGTCCGGCCCGAAGGAGACCAGCGTCAGCACCAGTGCCGCACCATCCACGGCTGCGACCGCGTCGGTCGTGGTGCTCACCGCACCGAATGGGCCGTGCTCCCCGGAACGGACCTCGGCGGCCAGCATCGCCAGCCGGGCCGGATCGCGGTCGCATAGCGTCACGTCGACGGCCGGCATCAGGTGGGCCACGACCGGCAGGTGGCTGCGCGCCTGCACGCCTGCACCGATCACGGCCACCGGCCCGCTCGTGCGCGGGCCCCAGCGAGAGATGGCGGTGCCGCTCACCGCAGCCGTGCGGTAGGCGGTGATGCCACCGGCATCGAGGATGCCCAGCGGCAGGCCCGTGGCCGCGTCGCTCAGGATGGTGGTGGCCGAGATGGCCGGCAGACCGTGCGCGGCGTTGGCGGGAAAGCCCACCACCCACTTCATGCCCAGCAGGTCGCCCGCGGCTTCCGGCTCCGATCCACGCATCCAGGCCGGCATGGCATGGGCGAACGAGTCGGTCGGAGAGGGGTCGACGCCGATCTTGGGCGGCAGCTGGGCGTCGGCCACGAGCGCCACCATCGTCCGCTCCGCGAGCCGCAGGCGCTCGTCGATATCGGGCATGGCGGCAAGCACGTCGGCCGCCGAGAGGTAACGCAGCGATGGGGTGTCCATGTCGGCAAGTCTAGGTGGGCCGCGGCCCGATAGGATGGAGGCGTGACCAGAACCGCGAAGACCGATCAGGCCGAGCTGGCGCGCGCGCTCCACAACCTCAAGCTCGAGCGCGACGCCGTGCAGCTCTACGACGGGCTGGCCGAGATCGAGCGCGACCCCATCCGCGCCGACGCGTTCCACGCCATCGGCAGCAACGAGCGACGCCATGCCTTCGTGTGGGCGTCACGTGTCTCTTCCCGCGGTGGCGAGGTCCCGCCCATGGAGAAGCCGCGCTGGCGAGTGCGCGCCGTGCTGGCCATCGCGCGCGTCTTCGGGACCAAGTCGGTTTCGGGCATGGTCAAGGCCCTCGAGGGCGATGAGCTGGAGCTGTACGAAGGGCTCAAAGGCCCCGAGATGCAGGCCATCGCCGCCGACGAGCGGGAACACGCCGCCATCTGGAAGCGCCTCGACATGGGCATGCCCGGCGTAGAGCCCGGCAGCCCCGAGGCCGCGGCCGCGGCCGAGATCGCCATCCGTGACGAATCGTGGCACCGTGCCGCCGGTCAGAGCGGCACGCTGCGCGCCTCGGTCTTCGGCATCAATGACGGCCTGGTCAGCAACCTCGCGCTGGTGATGGGCTTCGCCGGCGCTGCGACCGGCAACGACCTCATCGTGCTGGCGGGCATCGCCGGCCTGCTGGCCGGTGCCTTCAGCATGGCGGCCGGCGAGTACGTGAGCATGCAGAGCCAGAAGGAGCTCTTCGAGCGGCAGATCGAGCTGGAGCGCGAGGAGCTCCGCTTCATGCCCGAGAAGGAGCGCGAGGAGCTGGCCGCGTTGTACCGTTCGAAGGGCCTCTCCGAGGACGAGGCCAACATGGTCGCGACGCGCCTGATGCAGGACCCGGAGTCAGCGCTCGACACCAAGATCCGCGAAGAGCTGGGGCTCGATCCCGATGAGCTGGGTTCACCCTGGGGCGCAGCGATCTACTCGTTCGGCGCCTTTGCCCTGGGTGCGCTCATCCCGCTGGCCCCGTTCCTGCTGACCGAGGGGCTCACGGCCATCGTCATCTCGACCATCCTGGCCTTGACCTCGCTCTTCATCGTCGGTGCGCTGGTTAGCCTGCTCACCGGTCGCGGCTTGCTCTTCAGCGGAGTTCGCCAGGTCGCCATCGGCGGCGCGGCCGCGCTGGTCACCTACATCGTCGGCAGCCTCATCGGCGTGAACGTGTCCTGATGGGCGAACGTGAGCTGCGCGCGCGCCTGACCGGGGAGGGGCTCGACGCCTCGGCCTGGGGCAACGCCCCACTCGATCACTACCAGGAGCATCGACATGGCTACGACAAGGTCCTCGTGACAGCGGCCGGCTCGATCACCTTCCACCTGCCTGAGCTTGGGCGTGACATCGAACTACAGGCGGGCGACCGGTTGGACCTGCCCGCGAGCACGCTCCACGGCGCCGACGTCGGCAGCCACGGCGTGACCTGCCTGGAGGCACACCTGCCGGCAGGGTCGCTGGGCACCAAGCCTGAGCTCGTGCCCGGCTGGGGCGCTAGCGGCTCGTAGGCGGCTGGGGCGGCCCCGGCTGCGGCGGTGAGTGCGGCGGCTGCGGCGGTGAGGCGGCGGCTGCGGTGGTGAGTGCGGCGGCTGCGGTGGTGACTGGTCCGGTCCGGATGGAGCGGCGTACGCCGGTGGCGGATGCGGAGGCGCTGGTGTCACCGGACGCGGTGCACTCGGTCCTGTGGGTGCCCCCGGTGCCGCCGGCCAGGGCGGAGCCCAGGGCGACGTTCCCGGCGGGCTTCCATCCGCTGGCGGCGTGACCGGCAGGCGTATGCCCGGGGGCAGGCGCGAGGCGTGCAGGTACGCTTGGTGCAGGTCCAGCACCTCCTCCACCAGCGAGGCCGGCGCCACGCCGCCGTTGCGTTCGATGGTGCCGGCGATCCAGGCCGACTCGCTGCGCCGCTCGTAGGAGCTCACGTCGTCTTCGGTGCGCGGCAGCCGCACCATCAGGACGCCGACCACGGCCGCACCGACAGCGAGGCCGGCGAGGAGCAGCCACAGGGCCCAGCCTTCGATCATGACCGCGAGCATATCGTGAGCGCCCGCACAGTGGTGCGCGAGCGCGCTCCGCTATCCTCGCGCGGTGCTCCCCGCGCTGATCGACCTCACGCCTCCTGCTGGCATCGAGCTTGGACCCCTGACGCTCGGTTTCTACGGCCTCGGCTACGTGCTGGCCATCGCCGTGATGATCCTGGTCAGCCAATCGGAGGCGCGACGCAAGGGTATCGATCCCGGTCTGGTCACCAACGCCATCGTGGTGGTCGCTGTCTTCGCGCTCGTCGGGGCACGGCTCTACCACGTCATCGGCGAGTGGGATACCTATGCCGGGGACCCGCTCAAGGTCGATCCTGCCGCCCTACTCCGGTCTCGGCGTCTACGGCGGCATCATCGGCGCGACCATCGGCATCTGGGTCTACCTGCGGGGTAAGTCGATGCCGCTGGGGCGGGCCCTCGACGTGGTCGTGCCCGGTACCCTCTTCGCCCAGGGAATCGCCCGCTGGGGCAACTACTTCAACCAGGAGCTCTACGGGCCACCGACCGACCTGCCCTGGGGCATCACCATCGAGTGCTCGAACCGTGTCGCGCAGTACGCCTGCTCGGCCTATCCGGTCGAGACCACCGGCTTCCACCCATTGTTCCTCTACGAGTCGGTGCTGACCATCACCGGCGGCTTCATCGCGATCGTGCTGGCGCGCCGCTTCGGGACCTACCTGCGCGACGGTGACCTGGCCTCGTTCTGGATGGTCTGGTACGGCGGCGTGCGCCTCGTGCTGGAGCTCTTCCGCGACGGCTGGAACTGGACCATCGCGGGCATCCCCACGGCCATGCTCGTCGGGGTCGTGCTCATCGTAGCCGGCATCGGCACGGCACTGTGGCGACATCGCGGCCAGGGCGGCCACGACCCCGGCCCATCGCCGCCGGGCTGACCAAGGCTGACCTGATGTCCGAGACCGGCAGTCGCCATGGCCGGCAGGCGGGAGGCGGCGATCAGCTTCGGTAGAACGCGATCAGCTGGGTGGGCCCGCGCTCGTTGTGGCCGTTGAGCACGAAGAAGTCGTCGAGGCCGTTGCCATCGTGGTCGATAGCGTAAGCGTCGCCGCCGGCGCCACTCGAGACCTGGGGCAAGATAAGGGATGACCACTGGGCGCCGCCATTCCGGTTCACGAGCATGACGTCGGGGTAGTTGCGGTCGCCGTTGCCGCGCACGATGTAGATGTCACCCTTGCTGTCGCCATTCATGTCGCCGGTGGCGAGGGCGCGGCCGTTGGTGAGCTTGCGCTGGTAGACCTTCCGGAACTTGCCCTTCTTGAAGACGCTGACACGCAGCTGATCGTGCGACAGCTGCACCAGGTCGAGCTTGCCATCCCGGTTGACGTCGACCAGCTCGGCATCGACCTCGCCGAAGGAGCGGATACCCATCGACTTGGTGGCGTCGACGAGGCCCTTTCGCGTATTGCGGTAGAGGCGTGTGAGGCTGGGCTCAGGTGACTGCTGCCCGCCGGTGACGAGCAACAGGTCCTCGCGGCCGTCGCCGTCGTAGTCGGCGCTCTGGACCGCCTGGGCACCCATTCGTGACGCGAAGCCGGGGCTGCCCTTGGCCTTGAACTGCCCATCTCCGTTGGTCGTGTAGAGCCGTCCCAGCGATGGCAGGCCGTCCACACGCGTCGGCGAGTTGGTGACGACGAGCTTGCTGTCCTGCTGCTTGGCGGCCTCGAGGAAGACCGAGGCGCGACCGCGTCCGGTGGGGTCCGCCAGGCCTCGCATGGCGCCCACCTCGACCGGTGCTGGGCCACCCGGGTCGAGGGTCAACTCGTTCGACTTCAGCCCGGAGCCACGCTTGCCCCCGACCGCGCAGTACAGATCAGGCAGGCCGCTGCCGTCGATATCGGCGGAGGTGCAGCCGTGACGGTCGACCGTCTGCATCTGCAGTGCCTCGTGCTCGACGAAGAAGCCGCCGCGGTTGAGCAGCAGACGACCCTTGCGGCCGTGCCGGCCGACGAACAGGTCGTCGAGCCCGTCGCCATCGAAGTCGTCAACTACCGCGTCGTAGGTGGCGGTGTCCTCGAAGACGCCGGCCTCCTTGGCCACGTCGCGGACGAGGATGCTGCCGTCGGTGGTCGCCGCCGGCAGCGTCCCCGTCTTGACGATGACGACCCTGGCCTTCTGCCTGGCCTTCTTCTTGGCGGCCTTCTTCTTCCTGGCCTTGGCCTTCTGCTGGGCCTTGGTGGACTTGGCGCCGGCGGCCGCTTCCTCGGCGCCGCCTGCCTCGGCCGCCTGGGCCGGCGTTTGTGTGCCCACCAAGGTGGCCGTCCGGGCTGCCGCTGCGGCATCCGTGCCGACCGCGACCGCTACCCGCCCGATCGTGCTTCCATCGGCGGTTAGGCCCGGGGAGGGCAGGGGCTCGGAGGCACCGAAGACGCCCGATTGTGGCGGTGTGCAGACTCGTGTCGCGCGCGCGGCTTCCTGTGATCGGCCCACGGCCCAGCCGTCCTCGTCAAGCGAACCGATGACATCGTGCAGCTCGGTGCCGCCGGCGCGGCCGGCGACCTCATTCCAGGCCCGGCCGTCCCACCACGCCGCGACGGCCTCGTGGCTCTTTATCTCGTCATCCCAGGCCGCGCCCACGACCCAGATGCCGCCGTCCGGGTCGATCGCGACGGCACTGAGCATGACGTCGATGGACTCCCACTTGGGAGGCTTGACCCGCTTCCACTTCTTGCCGTCCCAGCGCAGCACCAAGGCGTCGGAGCGGCCGTCGTGGCGGTGGTAGCCCACGGCCCAGCTTTGCCCGCCGTGCACGGACACCACATCAGTGAGGGCGGCCTCACCCTTGAGTCTGGGCATCTTGAAGCGAGTCCACTTGCCGCCCTCGCGGCGGTAGATGATGGGCCCCACCTTGGCACCGGGGCCACCGTGACCGACGACCCACACGCCACCGATGCGATCCGGCGCCACGGCCGTGAGGCTGACCGACTCCTTGGCGGTGGTCTTGAAGGGGATGCCACGCCAACGTGAACCGTCCTTGCGGATGACCAGTGGCTTGCGCCTGCCGCTCGCCGACATGCGGTAGCCGACGGCCATGGGCCGGCCGTCGCTGACGATGGTGATGTCGGTGAAGAGAGCCGGCAAGGTCGTGTCCAGCCTGGGCTTGTCGGTCTTCCACTCGCTGCCGTTCCAGCGCATGGCGAGGGGCATGAGCTGGCCGCCCGAGGTGGTGAAGCCCGCCGCCCAGGTCTCCGTATCGTCACGCCAGGCCACGGCCATCAAGCCGTCCTCGTCGCCAGGACTGACCGTCGGGACCCGGGACCACTCGCCGCCTTGATTGACGATGCTGGCCGGAGCGCGCGTGCCGTTGTCGCCGGGATCCCTGCGCCGGGTGTAGCCGACGGCGATGGCGCCGCGACCGGTGAGGGCCACGCCGTAGAGCGACATGTCGACCTTGCTGTCCACGTCCGAGAAGCCGGAGGCGCAGTCGACCACATCGGTTGCCCCTCCGCCCTCGCCGTCGCCGGCCTCCTTCGCCACCACGGCATGGCCGGGCGCGACGGCCAGGCCGTCGGCGAGTAGCAGCAGGGCAAGGCCCAGCGCGGTGATCAGCGCGCGCTGTGGCATGTGGAAGCAGGACATCGACACCCGAGATTAGACCGCACCGCACTTCTCCGCTGCTGCAGCTCCAAGGTACGGTGCGTCCAGTCACCACTGGTACTTCGGGCACCTGGACGATGCTGTGCGGCCCGGCGGCCGGGGCTCGAGTGCCCTAGCGGCGCGGGAATGCGGCCAGCAGCTGGACCGGCCCGGCCTTGGCGCGGCCGTTGAGCACGACGAAATCGGTCAGCCCGTTGCGGTCGTAGTCGAGCGCGATGACGTCGTCGGCGGAGCCGCTCGAGGTGGTCGGTATCTTGACCGACACGAACTTGGTGCCGCCGTACTTGCTGACCAGCAGGCGGTCGGGCTTGTTGTTCCTATCGTTGCCACGCACCACGTAGATATCGGCCTTGCCGTCACCGCTGGCGTCACCGGCGGCCACGGCCCAGGCATCGGTGATGGTCGTCTCGTAGACCTTGCGGTAGCCGTTCTTGGTCCATTTGCTGACGCGCAGCCTCTTGGGCGCCAGCTGGATGAGGTCCTTGCGGCCGTCGCCGGTGACATCGGCGAAGGCCACGTCGATATCGCCGATCTGCCGGATCTCCAGGCCCCTGGTGCGGTCCTTGAGCACGCCGTTCTCGTTGCGCATGAAGCGCAGGCCAGGAGCGCGGCCGGCGAAACCGTACTGCGTGCAGTAGACGAGGTCGCCATCACCGTCTCCGTCGACGTCGCTGGCCTCCACGCACTCAGCACCGTGCGAGCTATCGAGGCCGACTGCGGGCGCAGGCACGAAGGTGCCCTCGACGTTGCGGTAGAAGCGGTTGTAGCCGGGCCAGCCGTCGTCGCGGTCCGGAGCGTTGGCGATGAAGGCCTCGGGATAGGGGTCGTCGTCCAGCCTGAACAGGGCCACCAGCCGGCCGCGTCCGATGGGGTCGCTGATGCCCAGCGTGTCCATGGCCAGTTCGCGAGCGCCGGTATGAGGCGCCAGCGACAGCTCGTGACGCTTCATGGCCTTGCCACGCGAGGCACCGGTCACACAGAGGATGTCCATGCGGCCGTCGTTGTCGACGTCACCCTTGTCGCAGCCGTGCCTGTCGACGGAGCTGAAGGCGCCCGTGCGGGTGTTGCTGAAGCCCCCCGCTCCGTTCATGGCGAGTCGCGGCAGGATCGTCCCGTGGCGGCTGTAGAAGACGTCCTTCCAGCCGTTGCCATCGAAGTCGGCGGCGAACCCGCCGTAGGTCTTGGTCCATTGCTTCAACCGGGAGGCTGCGGCCATGTCACGGACCCAGAACGCGCTGTGCTTGACAGGGGAGGCCAGCGTGCGGGTGCCGATCTCGTCGCCGGCGACCGAGAAGCGATCGCTGGCTTCGAGGTCCTTGCCGATGTCCACGGTGGGGTCGTGGTGCTCATGGTCGAGTGAAGCCTCGATCGTGGCCGACTGACGTCGCCTCTTGATGTTGCTGACCTTGAGCCGGTTGCTGCCACTCTTGGCCCGCGCCACGGCTGGGCCAGCGCTCCCGCAGGCCTTGAGTACGAGCAGCGAGGAGCCCACGGTGGCCGCCGCGGTGGCCCCCGAGTCGGTGGCGGCGATGGCCATGACCTCGGAGCGGATGTCGGCCGGAACGCCCAGCGTGTCGACCGACCAGTCGCTGCCCCTGCCGTGGGCGATGAAGCCGCGCGGCTCCCGGCTGTCCCTGGCCGGCTGCGTGCCGGCGATCAGGATCTTGCCGTCGTCACCGACCGAGATGGAACGCGGCACGGCCGCGAAGTCGCTGGCCCAGGGCAGGCCGACCCTCGACCACCTGGTACCGTTCCAGTGCATGAGTATGGCGCGGTGCTTGTCGCCACCCGCCGCGACGAGGTAGCCCACCGCCCATCCGTCGTTGCCCTTGCGGAAGTGCACATCGGTGAGCACCGCGCTACCACCGGGCAACGTGGCCGCCTTGACGACCGTCCAGCCGCCGTTGACCTTCTTGACGATGTAGGGACGCGGCCGACCGGGTTTCAATTCCTTCCAGCCCACCGCCCACACGGTCCCCGACGCGGCTCGGTCGATGCCGAGCAGCCCCGAGCCGGTCCCGGCCCCCGGCTCCGTGCGCGACCAGCGGCGGCCCGTCCAGCGCAGCGCGTAGGCGCGCAGCCTGCCGTCCTGGAGGCGTGTGCCCACAGCGAGGGCCTTGCCCCCGGGCAGGCCGACCACATCGGTCAGCGAAGAGCGCGGGCCGGGTGGATCAGGCACGGCGCGACCCTTCCAGGCGTTGATGACGACGCGGCCGCTGGTAGGCTTGAGGGAACCGCTGCCGTTGCCCTCGAAGGGCCGGAAGTAGCCCACGCCGAGGACCTTGTTGACCCCGAGGACGGCGCCACCGACGAGGCCGCGATGGCCGCTGCTGTTCGTTGCCGTGCGCTTCCATGCCCGCCCGTTCCAGCGCAGTGCCAGCACTCCACTGTTGGTTCCGCCCAGGATCCAGGCTTCCTGGCCGCGGCGCGTCAGCACGTCGAAGGCCGTCGAGAGGAAGACCGAGTCAGGTACCGGCATCTCCTTCCAGCCGCCCACGCAAGCCCCGGCGGTGGTGGGCACCGAGGCCCTCGTCGGCGCGGGCGTGGCCGCCATGGTCATCGACGTGGCGACCAGGGCCAGACCGGCCATGAGGGGGACGAGCTTCAAGCTGAGGCGGCGAGCGGTGGTCATCGGGAAGCCATCGGGAATGGGGCCACTAGCTCGCGCAAGGCCGGCCCGGACATGCAGGCCCCGATGGTCGGTCGGTACCAGTCCGCGGAGCAAGGAGCGACGCTGCACATGGCAGCGACGACTGCGGACGCGGCGGGGGCAGCGCGCACGCTGCGGTCATGGAGGCGATGGCCATCGCCATGGCGGGGATCGATCTGGTCACAGCATCTCGACGGTAGCACGCCTTCGCGTCATCGGCGTTGACTCGGGCAATGGTATACGACAATCTGTCGTAGCGAGTAGCGAGTAGCGAGTAGCAGATCGCGAGTCGCGAGTCGTGCTTCCGGGCGTTCGTGGGATAGCGGTCCTCGTGGGCCGGCGTCTGTTGGTCCGAGCGCTGGAGGCAGGTGCGGCGCCCGGCAGGTGCGGCGCCCGGCACGTCGAGATGGTCCACCCCCGTGAGCAGCCCGGGGGCCCGACGCGATGTCCTGCCAAGTCCAGGGACTACGACCAGCGCACTCCCGCGGAGTGGGCGGCGGAGCGGCTCGTCAGTCGGTCGCCAGGTTCCAGTCGAGGGGCATGCCCAGGTAGTCGGCCAACTCCTTGTTGTAAGGGCGGTAGAACTCGCGC
This sequence comes from uncultured Chloroflexia bacterium, assembly GCA_963705425.1. GTDB lineage: Bacteria > Chloroflexota > Limnocylindria > Limnocylindrales > CSP1-4 > JAFMJV01. Next base: position 33,576 of record CAVPJO010000013.1, read on the forward strand.
AGGCGCGCGATGACGTCCTCGTCGAACGGTTCGTGGGGCTTGTTGCGGTTGCGCATGACGCGGGGCAGCTGCTCACGGGGTGGGATGTCCAGGTACGCACAGACCTCGGCCATGACGCCAGACGGGTCGCGGAACCAGCGCTCGCTTTCGATGACCATGAGCTGGTCATCGGGGAAGTGCGTGCGCCAGCGCTCGAGCTGCGGCTGGTAGATGCCACGGCGGACCACCAGGGGGTCGTTGACTCGCTTGTCGGGCGGGACGCGCAATCCGCCATCGTCGCCCGGCGGGCCGATCTCGGCCTCGACGGCCTCCTTGAAGGTGCGCGTCTCACCACACTGTCGCAGGCACCAGGCCCAGTGCGAGGCCGCGCGCAGGGCCGGGTCACGCAGGAGCGCCAGCAGCTTGACCCGTGGCACACCACGGGCGATGCGCCCGGGCACGTTGGCATGGGCCAGGTACGACGGGCTCGACTCACCTGTCAGCACAGGGTGCAGTCCCGTGCGGTAGGCCTCGCGTCGTGCCTTGTTGGCCGGGAAGCGCAGTCGGTACCAGCCCAGGCCGTAGGTGTAGCGGTGGCTGTCGAAGAAGTGTGTCTCGTCAGGCCCTTCGAGGACGTTGGGGTGGGCGTTGAGCTGCCCCAGCAGATGCGTGGTGCCGCTGCGTGCCGCGCCGATGATGATGAAATCCGGCAACAGGTGGCTGCGACCCAGCAGCTGACCGCGCAAGCGCCTGGTGCGCTTGCGGCCCAGGGTCCGTTCGAGCGAGGACTTGGCGTTGCTGGCGGGTCCCATGCGCTGAGTATGCCAGCGTCATTCGGTCCCTCCCGTCTATGCTCAGCACATGGAGCCCGGTCCCGACAACATCCGTTCGATCACCCACGACATGCGCAACCTGCTCACGGCCATCCGCGGCCATGCCGAGCTGGCCCTGCGGGCCATCCCGTCCGAGGACCCGATCCGAGAGGACATCGCGCACTGCGTCGTCGTCACCGCGACCGTGTTCGATCTCATCGACCAGCTCGATGGCACCGACACCTCGGGCACGCTCATCGCGGTCAACCTCGATGCCAACGTCTCGGCCATGCGCCGGCTGCTCGACGCGCTGCTGCCGCCGTCGATCGAGATGCACCTGGCACCCGACGCCCAGAGTGCCTACGTGACCATCTCCAAGCTGCGTATCGAGCGTATCGTGCTCAACCTCGCGCTCAACGCACGGGATGCCATGCAGGAAGGCGGCAAGCTCACGGTGCGCACGGAGCGGCTCTCCGACGAGGAAGCGCAGATCATCGTTTCCGACACCGGTCCGGGCTTCAGCGAGGAAGCGCTCGACCACCTCTTCGAGGTCGGCTTCACCACCAAGCGCGAGCGCGGAGGCAGCGGCACCGGACTGTCCGCGCTGGCCACCTACGTGGAGGGTGCCGGCGGTTCCATCGACGTGGACTCGGTGGCAGGGGAGGGTGCCACCATCACCGTGACGCTGCCCCTCGCCGACCTGGGCGCACCCGACGAGGACGTCTCGGACTGATCGGCGCGCGGCCCTCGCGCATCCACATAGCGGATCGAGCCCGATGCGCTGGCCCGCCTTGCCCCAGCGCGGCCGCATGATCGAGCGGGGAGTAGCATGGGCCCTCGAATAGGACGTATCCGAGGAGTCGCCCAGCCCATGGCCAATCCACTCGTCACCGTCATCGGTGCCGGCAACGTCGGCGCCACGACCGCTCAACGCATCGCCGAGCAGGGCCTCGCCGATGTCTGGCTCGTGGACATCATCGAAGGCTTGCCACAGGGCAAGGCACTCGACCTGGCCGAGGCCGCGCCGGTCACCGGCCATGACATGGTCGTCCGGGGCACCAACGAGTACGCCGACACGGCCGGCTCCGAGCTCATCGTCGTCACCTCCGGTCTGGCCCGTCAGCCGGGCATGAGCCGAGACGACCTGATGGCCAAGAACGCCGGCATCGTGCGCAGCGTGGTCGAGTCGGCGGTGTCCTACTCGCCCGAGGCCGTGATCATCGTCGTCACCAACCCGCTCGACGCCATGTGTCACGTCGCGCTCGAGGCCAGCGGCCTGCCCTCCGATCGAGTCATCGGCATGGCCGGTGTCCTCGACTCCAGCCGCTTCCGCACCTTCATCGCCATGGAGCTGGGCGTCTCGGTGGTCAACACCAATGCCTTCGTGCTCGGCGGCCACGGCGACACGATGGTGCCGCTGCCGCGCTACTCGACCGTGGGCGGTGTGCCCATCACCGAGTTGATGACGCCCGATCGGATCGAGGCCCTGGTCGAGCGCACCCGCAACGGCGGTGCCGAGATCGTCTCGCTGCTGAAGACCGGCAGCGCCTTCTATGCACCGGCGGCGGCGGTCGGGTCCATGGTCGATGCCATCGTCAACGACCGGCATATGATCCTGCCCTGCGCCGCCTACCTGGAGGGCCAGTACGGCTACGAAGGTGTCTACGCCGGTGTCCCCACGCGGCTCGGCAGCAACGGCGTGGAGGGTATCGTGGAGATCGGCCTGACCGCCGAGGAGCAGGCCCAGTTCGCGCATTCGGCCGACTCCGTCCGGGGCCTGGTCGAGAAGCTGGTCGCCATGGGCGCCCTGCGCGACCCCAGCACCGAGTAGCGGCTCGCCCCCGGCTGCGGCGTACCCGGCCGGCTGCGGCGTACCCGGCCGGCTGCGGCCCCGGCGTACCCGGCCGGCCGAGGCTCCCCCGCCAGCGGGCCGTTCGGCACGGGCCACCGGGCGACATAATCGATTATCGTTAGTTACTCACTCCCGGAAACGAGGTCACACATGGCTGATATCGAACAGGCGACTCTCCCCAGGGTCAGCCACTGGATCAATGGCAAGATCGTCGCCTCGACGTCTGGCCAGAGCCGCCCGGTGTTCAACCCGGCCACCGGCAAGCAGGCCAAGATGGTCGACGTCGCGAGTCCCGAAGAGATCGAGCTGGCCGTGGCCACGGCCAAGGCCGCGTTCCCGATGTGGCGCGCCACATCGCTGTCGAAGCGCGCCGACACCATGTTCCGCATCCGCAATGCCTTCGACTCGCATCGCGATGAGATCGCCGCGCTCATCACCGCCGAGCACGGCAAGGTCCTCAGCGATGCGGCCGGTGAGCTGGCCCGCGGTATCGAGAACATCGAGTACGCCTGTGGCGTGCCCCAGCTGCAGAAGGGTGAGTTCAGCGAGCAGGTCTCGACCGGTGTCGATGTCTACTCCATCCGTCAGCCCCTGGGCGTGGTCGCCGGCATCACCCCCTTCAACTTCCCGGCCATGGTGCCGATGTGGATGTTCGGCAACGCCATCGCCACCGGCAACACCTTCATCCTCAAGCCATCGACCGTGGACCCATCGGTCTCGGTCTATCTGGCGCAGCTGATGCAGGAGGCCGGTTTGCCCGACGGCGTCTTCAACGTGCTCCAGGGTGACCGCGTCGCTGTGGCCGGTCTGACCGAGCATCCCGACATCGCGGCCGTCTCGTTCGTGGGCTCCACGCCCGCCGCCAAGCGCATCTACGAGACCGGCTCGAGGGCGGGCAAGCGTGTGCAGGCGCTCGGTGGCGCCAAGAACCACATGATCGTGCTGCCCGACGCTGACATCGACCTCACCGCCGACGCTGCCGTCAGCGCCGGCTACGGCAGCGCCGGTGAGCGCTGCATGGCCATCGCCACCGTCGTCACCGTGGGTGACATCCACGACAAGCTCATCGAGGCCATCAAGGCGCGCCTGCCCCAGGTCGTCGTCGGCGACGGCACCGATCCTGCCTCGAACATGGGCCCACTCGTGACCGAGACCCATCGCGACAAGGTCGTCAGCTACATCGAGAGCGGCCACAAGGAAGGGGCCACCATCGTGGCCGACGGCCGCGAGCATCCGCTCTACAAGGAAAGCGACGGCTTCTACCTGGGCGTCTCGCTCATCACCGACGTGACCCCGGAGATGGCCTGCTACCGGGACGAGATCTTCGGCCCGGTGCTGACGGTCGTCCGGGTCGACACCTACGAGGAAGCGGTCAACCTGACCAACTCCCACGAGTTCGGCAACGGCACCGCCATCTTCACGCGCGACGGTGGCGCGGCTCGCCAGTTCCAGTTCGACATCGACGTGGGCATGGTCGGCATCAACGTGCCCATCCCCGTCCCGGTCTCGTACTACTCGTTCGGCGGCTGGCGTGCCTCGCTCTTCGGTGACACGCACATGTACGGCCCGGAGGGCGTGCGTTTCTACACCAAGGGCAAGGTCATCACCTCGCGTTGGCCGGATCCCGGGACGTCCGAGATCAACCTCGGCTTCCCACGCACCAAGTAGGCCACCTGTTGTGGGCCCCCGGCGGGATAGCCGGTCGGCCGTCCCGCCACGTTGGGTCTTTCGCCTGCTGTGGTCGCTTCATCGAGCCGGCTTCGCTCTCAGCGGTGGCCGGCTCGGGCTTCGTGCTGCCCGCCACGACCGGCTGGGCGTGCTGCGGCTCCACACCGTGGGGCGGCGCTCCGGCCAGGAACGCGTCTCGATGCTCTTCCACCTGACCGAAGGGGAGGCCTTCGCGGTGGTGGCCTCCAACGCCGGTGCGACACAGGCACCAGCCTGGTGGCTCAACCTGCAGGCCCAGCCGCGAGCGACGGTCGAGGTGCCCTCGGGAGCGGTGCCGGTCTATGCGCGCGAGGCCACGCCCCACGAGCGCGAGCGTCCGTGGCTGCGTTTCGTGGCACAGCTCGCCGATTACCAGAAGTACGCGGCTGCGACCGACCGGGTCATCCCCGTGGTCATGCTCGAGCCGACGGGGGAGGAGGCACATGCCTGAGCTACGCGTAGACGCCGTCATCTTCGACATGGACGGGGTCGTGATCGACTCGCATGAGGTCTACGAGCGGCATTGGGCCGAGTGGGGCGCCGGGCACGGCATCGACTATGAGACCCAGATCGCCGCCGTCCACCCAGGGCGTCCGCCCCTGCAGACCATCCGCCTGGTGGCGCCGCATCTCGATGCCGAGGCGGAGGCAGCACGCTTCAATGCCAACCTCGACGGCAGCGATGACGCACTGGCGGCCACGCCCATGCGCGGCGCGCCGGAGCTCATCGCCAGCCTGCCCCCGGACCGCTGGGCCATCGCCACCAGCGGCACGCGCGTCATCGCCACGCAGTGGCTGCGCCACGCGGGGCTGCCACAGCCGGCCGCCTTCGTGAGCATCGATGACGTGGTCCACGGCAAACCTGCCCCGGATTCCTTCCTGAAGGCGGCCGAGCTGCTGGGCAGGGATGCTACGCGCTGCCTGGTGGTCGAGGATGCGCCCGCCGGCATCACCGGGGCCAAGGCCGCGGGCGCCACGGTGCTGGGCCTGACCACGACGCACCAGCTCGAAGACCTCGGCGAAGCCGACTACCGCACGGCCGGGCTGCACACCATCGCTATCCGCGCCGACGAGGAAGGGCTGCTCGTCAGCTGGCAGCCGGCAGAGGGCTGAGGCGGCCGCGAAGCCGCAGCACGGCCATCATCCCGAGCCCGACCAGAGCCAGTCCGATGGCGCCGAGCGCCTCGTAGCCGACGCCGGAGAGGACGAAGCCCGAAGCCAGGCTGGCCGCCGCTGAGCTGCCCCAGATGAGCGTATCGCTGAAACCCTCGGTGCGCGTTCGCTCGGCATGCTCGACTCCGCTCGTCAGCAACGTGCTGCCGGCCACGAAGCCGAGGTTCCACCCGTAGCCCAGCAGGAAGAGGCCCAGCAGCAGGAGCGGTCCACCGTGCGGTGGGGCGACCATGGCCAGGCCGGCCGCCACGGCGAGCAGCGTGCCTCCGGCGAGGATGGCCGGCACTGCTCCGAAGCGCCCGGTGATCCGGCCCGACAGCGGTGACAACGCGAACATGCCCAGCGTATGGGCGCTGATGACGAAGCCGACCGCCTCGAGCCCGTGACCTTGCTCGTTCATGTGCACCGGCGTCATGGTCATGATGGCGACCATGACCGTCTGGCCCACGACCATGGCGATGACGGCGATGGCCACCGGAGGCCGAGCCAGGACCCGCCGCATGGGCTCGGACGGTTCGTCCCCATCGGGCTCGATCCGCGCCGACGCGTCGGCCAGCTGGTAGGGATCGGGCCGCAGCCAGCCGAAGAGCAGCGCGGCGGCCGTGGACATCACCACGGCGGCCAGCATGAACGGCCCTGCCAGGGCAGCCATGCCCAGATCCTCGCTGATCGACGCCGAATGGGGTACCAGATTGGGGCCGATCACTGCACCGACGGTGGCCGCCCAGACCACGAGGCCGATGACCCAGCCGCGCCTCGATAGCGGTGCCATGTCGGCTGCGGCGTAGCGCGAGAGCTGGTTGGCGGCGTTGCCGAAACCGAACAGCAGCGTGCCCAGGAGCAGGAGTGGGAAGGAGCTCTGCAGGACTGCCCAGGCCGCGATGAGCGCACCGACGACCGCGATGCCAAGGCCCAGCGCCAGGCCCAGACGGCGACCACGCCGCACCATCAACCAGGCCAGCAGCGATGCTCCGGCCGCCGAGCCGATGATGGTCGTGGTGGTCGATGCACCCGACAGGTCGGCGTCGTCGAGCAGCTCGCGGGCGGCGATGGCCGCCACGGTGACGGCCGCGATATGGGCGACCGAACCGAGCGCAGCGGCGACCACCAGCAGGCGCGTGGAACGGCGCCGAGCTCGCTCGAGCGCGTCGCCGTTCGATGGCTTCCCCGGTGTGGCCAGGAAGGTCACGCCACGCCGGTTGCGGGCACTACCTCAGGTACTCGCGTGCGATCTCGCGCTTGAGGAACTGGCCGTCGCCCTTGGCGCCCTTGTACTCGCCGTCCTCGACGATGACCTTGCCGCGCGAGAGCACGATGTCACTGTGGCCCTGGACCTCCATGCCCTCGTAGCAGGAGTAGTCCACGTTCATATGGTGTGTCGATGCCGAGAGGACATGCTTCTTGTCAGGGTCGTAGATGACGATGTCGGCGTCGTAGCCGGGAGCGATGGTGCCCTTGCGACCGGCCAGCCCGAAGATGCGCGCCGCAGCGGTGGAGACGATCTCCACCCAGCGCTCCTTGGGGTAGCGGCCGCTGACCACCCCCTGGAACATCAGGTCGACACGCTCTTCGACACCGGGCAGGCCGTTGGGGATCTTGCGGAAGTCGCCCACGCCGAGGTCCTTCTGGCCGACGAAGTCGAAGGGGCAGTGGTCGGTGCCCACCGTCTGCAGGTCGTCCTTGACCAGTCCGCGCCAGAGGTCCTCCTGGTGGTCGGCCGGGCGTAGCGGTGGGGAGCACACGTACTTCGCGCCTTCGAAGCCATTGCCCATGTCCTCGAGGTCGAGGAAGAGGTACTGGGGGCAGGTCTCGGCGAAGGCCATCGCGCCGCGGTCGCGACCGCGCACGACCTCCTCGAGCGCGTCGCGCGAGCTGAGGTGGACGATGTAGACCGGGACCTCGGCTGCCTCGGCGAAACGGATGACGCGGTTGACGCACTCACCCTCGAAGACGGGCATGCGCGAGAGGCCGTGGTAGTAGGGGTCTGTGTTCCCGGCCTCGGCGTTGGCATTGGCCACGATGTCGATGGCTACACCGTTCTCGGCATGCATGAGGATGAGTCCGCCGTTCTCGGCGGTCTGGCGCATGGCCGCGAAGATGGCGCCGTCGTCGGAGAGGAAGACACCGGGATAGGCCGTGAACAGCTTGAAGTCGGTGACGCCCTCATCGACGAGCTGGTCCATCTCCTTGAGCGTGGCCTCGTTCACGTCGCCCATGATCATGTGGAAGCCATAGTCGATGGCGCAGTTGCCCTCGGCCTTGGCCATCCAGGTCTCGAGGCCGGGACGGAGTGCCTCGCCCTTGGTCTGCACCGCGAAGTCGAGGATGGTAGTGGTCCCGCCGAAAGCGGCAGCGCGGGAGCCGGTCTCGAAATCGTCCTTGGAGTAGGTCCCGCCGAAGGGCAGGTCCATGTGCGTGTGCGGGTCGATGCCGCCGGGCACGATCCAGCGGTCCTTGGCGTCGATGGTCCTGTCGACCGCGACCTGCGCCAGCGCGCTGAGGACCCCGCCTGCGGCCGACCCGTCGGCGACCATGCCCACCACCGCGATCTTGTCGTCCTCGATGAGGACGTCGGCGCGGAATGAGCCGTCGGCATTGACGACCGTCCCGTTGGTGATGAGCGTTCGCATCGATCCCTCCCGGTCTTGTCGATCCTGAGTCCCGTTGGAGCTGAGGGCGCAGGGGAATGCAGCCGTATCGCCATGGTAGTCCGCGTGACGGGACTCACGCAGGGCAGGCTCGGCAGCGAGACAGGCTCCGGCCACGTACCTTCGCGCGAGGGCCCCGGGCCGGCTGGAGGACGAGCCTCCCCGGGACCTTCGTGTACCGTCTATCCGGTCATGCCCACGACAGCCCAGTCAACGCTCGTTCGCCGCGGCCTCGGCTCCGCCATCGCCGCCATCCTGCTCGCGCTGCTGCTGCCCTTCCACGCTGTCCCGCCCGCGGCAGCGCAGGGTTCAGGCCCTGACGGCTGGGAGGCACGCCACATCCGCAACGGCGGCGTCCCCCGGCGCGATCGCGACCTGGTGGCCAGTCTGCCGGGTCGCGCCAAGCTCGGCTACCACCCCGAAACGGGCCGGGTGCGCTTCATCTCGGGCACGCCGGCGAAGCCGCTGACCGGCGCCATCGTCGGCGTCGCGGCGGGGAAGCGCAACCTGAGCCCGGCCGATGCACGCGGCAAGGCGCGCCGGTTCATCGAGCGTTACGGCACGCTCTTCGGCCTGAAGTCGCCGTCGACCGAGCTGCGCGTACGCGATACGAACCGCGGGCTGACGCCCGTGTTCGGCGTGGCCGGTGATGCCGGCGCCGGCCTGCCCAATGCCACCGTCCGCTTCGAGCAGGTACGCGGCCGCGTACCGGTCATGGGTGGCGAGATCGTGGTGCAGCTGTCCGAGGCCGGCGAGGTCCTCTCCGCGGCCGGCGAGGTACTGCCTTCCGCCGCGGGAGTCGCGACCGTCGCGGAGGTGGGCGCCACCCGCGCGCGGAACGCAGCCACGGCCTGGTCGGCCCGCCTGTGGCAACGCCGCGCGTCGGCCATCAGCACACGCTCCGAGGGCCTGGCGCTCTATGACCCGCGGCTCATGGACGATCCGGCGCTCGCCGACGCTGGACCGCGCCTGGTGTGGCGCATCGATGCCCGCGTTCCGGCCGGCGGTGGGCAGCGCGCCGGGCGGCGTCTCGTGCTCGTCGACGCCCTCGGTGGCGAGGTGCTGACCTCCATCAACCGCATCCACAGCGTAGAGGGACTGAACCGGCGCGTCTGTGACAACCGCAACGTGCCTGGCCGGGCCTGGGCCTGCACGTCGGCCTATGCCCGCTCCGAGGGCCAGCCCCGGAGTGGCGTGGCCGACGTCGATAGCGTCTATCGGCTGATGGGCGTGACCTACGACTACTTCTTCGATCGTTTCGGGCGCGACGGCATCGACGGCGACGGTTCACGCATGAAGGCCACGGTGCGCTACTGCGCCGGGCAGGGCTGTCCCTGGAACAACGCCGAGTGGAAATGGGCCGGGCAGCAGGCCATCTTCGGCAAGGGCTGGGCCCAAGCCGACGACGTCGTCGCTCACGAGTTCACGCACGGCGTGCTCGATGCCGAGGCGCCGCTCTTCTATCACTATCAGTCGGGTGCCATCAACGAGTCGTACGCTGATGTCTTCGGCGAGCTCATCGACCTCTCCTACTCGGGTGGCAAGGACACCAGCTCGACGCGCTGGAAGATCGGCGAAGACACGCCCATCGGCGCCTTCCGCGACATGCGTGATCCGACCCGGCGCGGGCATCCCGACCGCGTGCGCAGCCCCAAGTGGCACAGCGGCTCATCCGATGACGGCGGCGTCCATCGCAACAGCGGCGTCGGCAACAAGGCGGCCTACCTGATGGCCGAGGGCGGGCGGTTCAACGGCTACACCATCAAGCCCATCGGTCGTACCCGCACGGCGCGCGTCTGGTACCAGGCCCTGACCACGCGGCTGACCCCGGCCGCGAACTACGTCGACCTCGCGGATGCGCTGGTGTCGGCGTGTACGGACCTGGCCGGCAGCAAGGGCATGACCCTCGCCCACTGCGGCTCCGTCCGAGATGCCACGCGCGCCACCCAGATGAACCTGGCACCGAAGTCGCTGGCGCCCAAGTCGGCTCCGCTGTGCAGCGCCGGCAAGACCGCAGCCGACGTACTCCACGACGATCTCGAGGATCCCGCTTCGGGCACCTGGGTCCGGGCCAGGACCGTGGGTACCACGAAGGGCTGGTTCTATCCCCAGAATCCCAACAACAGCCCGGCCTGGGACGGTACCTGGGCCTCCAGTGGCAAGTACAACTTCTACGCCCCGAACCGCGGCACGCGCTCGGACGCGACGATGAGGATGCGGCGACCGGTGGTGCTGCCGGCCCGCGCCTACCTGCGCTTCGGGCATGGCTATTCGTTCGACATGGACGCCAAGCGCCGCTACGACGGCGCCATCGTGGAGATCAAGGTCGACGGCGGGCCGTGGCGAGGTGTCGGTGGCCTCTTCACCCACGGTGGCTACAACGGCCGCATCGCGGCCAAGCACGGCAACACGCTCGCCGGCAAGCGTGCCTGGACAGGCAACTCGCACGGCTGGTCGAAGGCGCGCATCGATCTCTCCAGGTTCGCCGGGTCACGTCTGAAGGTGCGCTTCCGCATGGCCTCTGACCGTGCCGTCGGCGCCCGCGGCTGGTACATCGACGACATCCGCATCTACAGCTGCGCCGCCGACTCCGATCGACCGACCGGCTCGCTGACCATCAACGCTGGGGACGCGAGCACCTCCGACGAGGATGTGACCCTGGGCCTGACCTGGGATGACGCCACGACCTGGGTCTCGCGGGTGCGCCTCTCCGGCAGTCCCAAGATGAACAAGGCCGGCCGGTTGCTCCTCAACGGCATCACGATGCCGGTCAGAGCCAGCATCTCCTGGGACCTGGCGGACACGACCTTCGGCGGCTCGGGTGATGCCGGCGTGCGCCGGGTCTATGCGCAGGTACGCGATGCCGCGGGCAACTGGTCGGACGTCTTCTCAGACAAGATCGAACTGCTGAGCGCGCTAGCGAAGCGAATCCCGGCGGCGTAGCGAGGCTGGTGCCGAGGACTGGCTGGCCGCCGTCAGGACGCTAGCTGGCGGGGCCGAAGCGCTCGATGTCGAGGGCGATGCGGGCACCCTTCTTGTCGGCCTTCTTGGCCCAACCGATGGCCTTCATGCGCGCACAGCTGTCGCCCTTGATGCCGATGATGGTGCGCACCTTGCGGCCGTCCTCGATGAGCTGGAGCCTCTTGACCTGGTCGATGTTCTCGTTCTCGAAGTCATCCTGTTCGATGGTGCGATTGGAGGTGATGTCGACGGGGCCGTTGAAGCTGACGACGATGGCGCGATCGCCCTGCACCCGGCCGATGTCGTACTTCTGCTGGGCCGCTTTCGGCGTCATCCACTGCAGCGACACGAGGGTGGCATTGGCTGCCTTCTTGTCCGTCGTCCGCGACAGCTTCCAGTAGATCTGGTCGTACTGCGTGCCGTCTTCTTCGGTGCGCAGCCCGGCTTGGACCTCGGTGAGCAGCCACTTGCCACGGCTGAGATCCTTGATGGCGTCGTCCTCGCAGGTGTAGTCGAACGACGTGCCGCTAGCGTTGGGCAGCGGTTCGTCGGTACCCGGATCGGCATTGGCATCTGACGTGGGCACCAGACCCGTGGCCGGGTCGATGGTGGCCAGTGGAGCCGGTGTGGGCGTCGATTCGGCGCCGAAGCCCAGGCGACCACCGCCGCTGAGGATGCCCCCTCCCGAGACGGCCAGGGAGCCGCCCACTACGAGCAGGCCCACCACGAGCACGAAACCGATGGAGACCGAGAGACCGGAGCGCTTGGCGCGTGGGAGGTCGACGTGACCGGCGGCTACGCCGCGCAGCGGGTCGTTGTCCGCCGCGATGGGCAGACCACAGTTGCGGCAGGTGCGCATGCCCGGCTCGTTGGCAAGGCCACATGCAGGACAGGTAATACCCTTGGGGGCCTGATCCGGCGACCACGGCTGCCGGGGAGCGCCTCCGCTCGGGGGTCTATTCGCTGAACTCATCGGCTCGGATGGTGCCACAGCATCGGGAATACCGGGTAGGCGGGCATGGCCACCGTCGTGCGACCGTGGGGGGAGGGTGGCTCAGACGTGTGTTTCGCCCCTGATGGAGGCCGGTATCGCCTGGACGCCGTCCAGGTCGTGGATGTCCGCGGTGAGGGCGACCCCATTGCTGCCGTCCATGGCGACATGATCCCCGATGTCCGAGGCGTACGGCGCGAAGGCGGCTGCACGCTCCCCCTTGCCCATCAGCCAGCGCTCGACCTCGACGACCTTGTGGGCGAATACCACTTCGAGCATACCGACGGCGGGTACGACGTACCAGGGCCAGGCCCGACCTTCCAGGGCGGGGCCGGGTGCTGAGCTCGCTCCTCAGCTCACCGCTTTGGTCACGAGCGCGACGATCCTTGCCTCGTCGTCAGCGGTCAACTCCTTCACTGCGAAGGCGACCGGCCACAGGGCACCTTCGTCAAGGTTCGCCTCGTGCTGGAAGCCGAGCGTCGCGTACCTCGTCTTGAACTTCGCTGCGCTCTGGAAGAAACAGACGACCTTGCCGTCCTTGGCATACGCAGGCATCCCGTACCAGAGTCTCGGCGCGAGATCAGGTGCGCTGGCTTTGATGACAGCATGGAGCCGTTCGCCGATGGCGCGGTCCGGCGCCGGCATCGCGGCGATGTTGGCGAGGACGTCTGCCTCGCCGTCGGACTTCTTGGCGCGCGCGGTCTTGGCCCGCCCGGTCTTGGCGCGCCCGGTCTTGGCGCGCGCGGCGACCTTGGTCTCAGCCATTGGCTCGATTCCTCCGAGTCTCGATACCGGCGCCCAGTGCGCCCTGCTAGGCCTCGCCGGTCGCTTTCCGGAAGGCGGGGATGACCTCGTTGCCGTAGGCCTCCAGCTGGGCCTCCTCGTCGCCGTTCATGAGATACAGGTTGAACTGGTCGACCCCCGCCTCATGGAGCTCGACGAGCCGTCGCACGTGCTCCTCGGGCGGGCCCACGATGCTGAAGCGATCGGAGACCTCGTCGCTCACGAACTGCGAGTTGTCGGAGCCGACCTCCGCGTGGTGGCGGTAGTCGTAGCTCTCGCGCTCGCGGATGTAGCCGGTCAGCGCTTCGGGCAGCTGTTCCCGGGGGTACTTGTTGACGAGGTCGACCACATGGTTGGAAACGAGGGCAGGGAACCAGCGCACCCGCTCGCGGCACACGTCGATGGGGCCGACGTGGGCTGGCGCGGCCGCCTGGACCTTGATCTGCGCCGGATCGCGTCCGGCCTCCTCGGCGGCACCGCGCATGATGCCCATCATCCACCTGATGAGGTCGACGTCGGCCAGTTGCAGGATGACACCGTCGGCGATGCGGCCGGTCATGCCCAGCACCATGGGCCCGTAGCCGGCGATCCAGACCGGCAGGGGGTACGACCCGGTCCAGGGCAGGTCCAGCTCGGTATCGAGGTAGGTCGCCGTGCGGCCCTCGACGAGGTCCTTGATGACCCGCACCGAGTTGTCGAGGGTGCGCGTCTTCACGGGTCCCTTGCCGAGCACGCGCTGGGCGCTGTCGCCGCGACCGATGCCGAGGTCCATGCGTCCGCCGCTGATGTGGTCGAGCGTGGCCAATACCGAAGCCGTGACCGTGATGTCCCGCGTGGCCGGGTTGGTGACGCAGGTGCCCAGCCGCATCGTCTCGGTGTTGACGGCCATCAGCGTGAGCAGCGGATAGACATCCTTCCAGAGGATGTGCGAGTCGAACAGCCAGCCGTAGCTGAAGCCGGCCGCCTCCGCCTGCCTGGTGAGCGCGATGGTGCGTTCGATGCTGTGTTCGGGCTTGAGTGTGAATCCGAAGTCCATGGGCGGCGAGCCTACACGCTGACGGTCCCCCTCGGGAAGCCCCTGTGCGCCTCGCCTTCGACTCAGGCCGGGGAACCCGTGCCTCGCTCGGGCCTTGCCGGGCGCGCCAGGAAGGGCAGCCAGGTAGCCGCCACCACGACGAAGGGCAGGGCTTCACCGGGCAGCCAGGAGAGCAGTGGCAGGGCCAGCGCCCAGGGCCGGCCGCGCCCGGCCAGGAAGGCAGCCGGTAGCACCAGCATCACGAGGTAGTGGTCCCACAGCAACGGTGACAGCAACAGCGAGGCGGTGATGGTCACCATGAAGCCGACCTCCGCGTCGCGCCGCAGGCTGAGCAGGATGGCCGCGATGGCCGCGCCGTATCCGGCCAGCAGCGCCACTCCTGCGACCGAGCCATCGGCACCCAGCGTCAGCAGCGTGGAACTGAGGTCGTGGTTGAACTCGACACCGCTGACGCCGCTCAGGTTGCGCAGCACGGTGAAGTAGTCGCGGTAGCCGTCGAGACCCACGAACGGCAGCGTCAGCGCGATGAGCACCAGGCCGGTGGCGATGGTCCAGGCCACGGCCCGCCACTGCCGGCGCAGCAGCTGCCAGATGATGAGCACGCCCAGCATCGGCCGCACGGACATGGCCAGCGCCTGTGCCACCGACCCGATGGGCTGGTCCAGCCAGCGCCAGGCCGCCACCAGTGGCAGCAGGAGCATGACGCTGACGTTGCCAAGGATGAGGTCGCGTGTGACCGCGAGGCTGAGAGCCGCGACACCGAACGTCGCCAGGCGCACCGAGAGCCGGATGGGCATGAGTGCGCAGGCTGCGAGCAGCACGGCCACATGGAGGAGATACCACAACCCGGCGGCCAGACCCATTTCGAGATCGGCCAGGGGCGCGATGGCGATGCCCAGTGGCGGAGCGTACATGTACAGCCCGTAGGGCCCCGGTCGGTAGGGCCCATCAAGGGTCTCGGCCTGGTAGACACTGCCATCCTCGCCGAGCCGCACGGCTGCATCGGCGTAGGCCTGGTAGTCGTAGCCCCAGCCCTCACCACCAGGGAACGAGACGAACCCGACGATCAGCCACAGCGCCCCGATCGCCGCGAGCGCGACACCGGCCAGGAGCGCCCAGTCGCGAGGGCCAGACGGCGACCGGGTCGAGATGGTCATGCCCTGGCCGGGTCGGGCTCGACGGGCGGCGCTGCGGGCGCGGATCGGCCCACCAAGAAGGGCAACAGCATGGTGGCCACCACGAGCAGGGGTGCGCCCACCGGCAGCCAGGAGAGCAGCGGCAGCAGGATGAGCGGCGTCCACAGCCGCTGCGCCAGGAATGCGGCCGGCAGCACGAGCGTGGCCAGGTAGTGGTCCCAGAGCAGCGGCACCAGCAGCAGCGAGGCGCTGAGCATGACCATGTAGCTCGCTTCGCGGTCGAGCCGCAGGCTGAGCAGGATGGCCACGACCGCCAGCACCACGCTCAGCAGGCGACCCGCCGAGACGACCTGGTCGCCGCCTCCGAGCGAGAACAGCAGGGCGCCCAGGTCGCGGTTCTCCGAGGCCCCCACCGGCACATCGAGGTTGCCCAGCACCGCGAGATAGTCAGCATAGCCGTGGAGACCCACGAAGGGCAGGGTCACGATCACCAGGGCCAGCCCCGCAGCGACCGTCCACATGGCTGCTCGCCACTGTCGGCGCAGCAGTTGCCAGATGAGGAAGACGCCCAAGCTGGGGCGGACCGAGATGGAGGCGGCCATGGCCATCGACCCGAGGGGCCGGTCCATCCAGCGCCAGGCCACCACTATGGGCAACACCAGCAGCAGGCTGACGTTGCCGATGATGGGGTCCTTCAGACCGGGCAGGCTGAAGGCCATGGCGGCGAAGGCCAGCGCCCGCAGCACCGGCCGCACCGGCATCAACGCACAGGCCAGCAGCAGGGCCACGATGCGGATGCTCCACCACGATGCGGAGCTGTCGGCGATGGACAGGTCGGTGAATGGCAGCATGGCCACGCCCAGCGGCGGCGCGTAGTAGAAGAGGTCGGCGGGACCTGGCTGGAAAGTGCCGGCCACCAGCTCCGCTGCGTACAGCGAACCCTCGTCGATCAGCCGCTGGGCCGCATTGACGTAGGCCGACAGATCGAAGGCCCATGACTCGTGGTCATAGATCCAGACACCATCGATCCACGTTCCCTCGCGGAAGCGAACGAACAGCAGCACCAGCCAGAACAGGCCGAGGCCCACGGCCAGGGCCGCCATGGCCACCGTGGCCAGGCGTGGCCTTGAGACGTCCGGGCGTCGGCCGGGCGTCGGGGAGCTAGGGTCGGACGAGGTCCTCGTAGGCGTCGGGTCGCCGGTCACGGTAGAACTGCCATGTGTCGCGCACCTGCTTGACCATGTCGAGGTCGAGGTCGCGCACGATCAGCTCCTCCTCGTAGGCATCGCCGACCTCGCCGATGAACTGGCCCGCGCGGATCGCAGAAGTACGACTGCCCGTAGAAGTCGTCGTCGCCCAGGGGCTCGACACCGACCCGGTTGATGGTGCCCACGAAGTAGCCGTTGGCCACCGCATGCGCGGTCTGCTCGATGCGCCACAGGTACTCGGATAGGCCGCGCGACGTAGCGCTGGGGATGAGCACGATCTCCGCGCCGTTGAGGCCGAGCGCCCGCGCCCCCTCGGGGAAGTGCCGGTCGTAGCAGATGTACAGACCGAACTTGGCGATGGCCGTCTCGAAGACGGGATAGCCCATGTTGCCCGGCCGGAAGTAGAACTTCTCCCAGAAGCCGTTGACGTGGGGGATATGCGTCTTGCGGTACTTGCCCAGGTACCGCCCGTCGGCATCGATGATGGCCGCGGTGTTGTAGTAGATGCCGGAGGCCTTCTGGTCCTCCTCGTACATCGGCGCGACCACGACCATACCGGTCTCCTTGGCCAGATCCTGCATGCGTGCCGTGGTGGGGCCGTCGGGGATGAGCTCGGTGTACTCGTAGTATTTGGTGTCTTGCACCTGGCAGAAGTAGGGCCCGTAGAAGAGCTCCTGGAAGAGGATGAACTGGGCACCCTGCTTGGCCGCTTCGTGCGCATACTGCTCGTGCTTCTGGATCATGGATTCCTTGTCGCCGGTCCAGGTGGCCTGGACAAGGGCTCCACGGACGACTCGGGACATGCAGCGGACCTCCGACGGTTGGACTCGGATTGGATCGCCGAAGGGTACACCGCGCTCAGCGGCGTGTGCGCGGTCGGAATGTCGAGCAAGGTGGCAGGCCCGCGTTCGTTTGATCGCGGTCGAGGCGCCGCGTTGTCTCTTCCCGCACGAGCGAGATGCGCTGACCATGCCGTCCATGTGGCCCGGCCGTCCCCGACTCGATGGTCCTGTCCCTGGGGCGCCGGAGCGTGGACGGCCGAGCCCGGCAGCGCGTCGGCTCTAGCGCAGGACGAAGAACCCGTTGAAGTCGACGCGCCTCTGGGAGTTGACGACCTTGACCGAGATGGAGTGCCTCGCCGAGTGGGCCCAGTTCTTGGTCCACACCATCTTGTTCTGCGTCGCGACGGCGCGCTCGAGATCGACGGTCGCGACCCGCTTGCCGTCGACGATGATCTTGACCTGGCCCATTCCCGGGCCGGTGCGCGTCACCAGCGCGATCGATCGCCCGGTGAACCGCTCCTGGACCCTGACGGGCTTGCTACCGGCGGCCTCGAAGACGTCCTCGGCCAGGGTCAGGCCCACGGGGCCGCGCACGACGGGCTTGCGGCGCGGGCTGGATGACCAGGGTCCCCAGTTGCCCTTGCTGTCCCTGGCGCGCACTCGGAACCGGTTCTTGGCACCCATCTTGACCCGCGCGTCGACCGTGCGGGCGATGGCCTTGCCCAGCGGCACCTTCTTCCAGGAGCCGCCGGCGGCCTTGCGCTGCAGCCTGAAGGCAGACACATCCGAACCCTTGGCCCTGGGCCGCCAGGAGACGGTGGCCGCGCCATCGGAGATGGTATTGCCGACCTGGAGGGTGATGCGCGGCTTGCTCACCGTCGGACCTGTCTTGTCCGACCACTTGAACTCGAGGTTGGGGCTGAGGTACCTGGTCAGGATGCGCTTGCTCGACCAGCCCTTGTTGGCGCAGGCCTGGATGCTTCGCGCGTAGAGCTTCCAACCGTTGGCGTCGGCGGCGCAGGTGGTCGTCGTACCGGTGCGATACCCGGTCAGGAAGAAACGTCCCAGCTTGCGCAGAGTCAGGTCCCAGGTCCGCTCGACCGCGGCTTCCTGGCGGCCGGTGGGGTTCGCGCTCTCGGGTCGGTAGAGCTGATCGTTGGTGTCGTCGCGAACGTCATAGCACGTACTGCCGCGCACGTAGCCCGGACGGTGGTGCCCCTTCATGGCGTAGAACCAGGCGTACTGCTTGGTGGCGACGGCGCCGGCTTCGAGCGTGGCCGTTCTAAGGTTGCCGGGCCACTCGCCTGAAGCCATGACCGTGGCCACGTAGCGGCGGAAGTTGACCGTCTCGATGCGGCCACTGTGCGTACGCAAGACGCGGATGGTGCGTGGCGGAGCGGCCTGGCTGGTCCAGCCCGTGCACGTGGAAGCGGCAGCGACCGGTCCAGGGCTCATCAGCTGCGGGACGGCCAGCACCGAAAGCGCGAAGGCGATGCCGATGGCCACGCGCAGCATCGCGCTGGGGCGAATGATCCGAAATGGGTTTGCCAGCGCCACGGCGGCGCGCTGAATTGATGCGGGCATCATGCCTCCTAGGCCGCTGACGCGTCGCTGGGGCGGACACAGACAGCGGCGATGCCGAGCAGGGACAGGACGCAGGGAGGAGGACGGTCTCGGATTCAGGGATCGAGACCTGGTCGCCGGCGCGAAGAACGAGCGCTGGTGACGTGGGCCGGGATACTCCGAGCATCTGGGGATGCCCATCGGATCCAGCCGTGACGCGCTCGACCGCTTCGATCGTTCGCATCAGGGCCCTGCCGCTGGGACGGCGGGTCTTTGGTTGGGCAGCCTCGTGGGCGTTGGTTCCCCATGAACCCTAGCAGGACATGTCGCGGGCCGCACACCACCGCCACGCTGGTCGGCCGAGTTATCCACAGAATCGAAGACCGGGCCGCCTTCGAAGCGACCCGGTCGTCCGTGTCATCGGGCCGCGGCAGGCGGTCCCGGGAGGTCGGTCGGTCAGTCCTCGCGAGTGCGGAACACCTGCCAGGCACCGACGAAGGCGGCCACACCGGAGACCCAGAAGACGAGGCGGCCCAGGAGCGGCATCAGGCCGTCAGAGGAGCCGCCGACGCGCACCCAGACCAGCAGGTTCATGAGCGCCAGGATGGCCAGCGAGATGCCCAGGGCGGCGATGAGGATGCGGTAGCCCTCGCCGAAGTCGTAGTGGCCCCAACGGTGCACCCAGATGGCGAGGACCGTGAGCACGCCCAGGAGCACCGCGAACTCGCTGATGACTCGGTCGTCGAGCAGGAAGCCGACGATGAACCAGGAGAAGATGACGATGCTCAGCGCGGCCGCGAGCACCATCTGTTCACCGGCCACGAGCTTGTCGCGGACGACGGTGACGGCGCTACCGACGGCGGCCGTGGCCTGGGCCGTCTGCGAGGTACCGGCTGCGGCATCGGCCGGCCGGGTCGGCAGCCGGTGCCGAGGCGGCCGACTTCGACGCTTGACTCTTGGTTGCCTTGGCTGGGGTCTTGGGGGTCTGACTATCTGAACCGGACATCGGGGCTATCCCTCCTTGGTGACAGGCTTGGACGTGACTCTAGCGGGTTCCGCCACGATAGCGATGGCCCACTCGGCTCGTGCGCACCCCGGGACCATTGGGCACACAGCGTTCTCGCCGCAGTATCGCTCAGGCGCGGATGTCTCTCAAGCTCGACTCGGATACGGACCGTCGCGACACGCCATGCGCCCGGGAGCGGTGCTTCCCCGCGCGGTGGCCGCAGGGGCGGTCTGGTGACGTGGTCCCCGTACATCCGAGCCACCCTCCCCACCGCCGAGATGACGATGCCCATGGGCTGCCGACACGCCTAGCCTCTCAGAAGCGCCGGACCGCTCAGGCAGGCGAGTGGCCGGCGCCTTCCCACTCTCTGCCCCGCTGCGCCACACTGCGCTGGTGCATACCAACGCCGGCGCCATCTCCACGCTCCTCGTGCTGGTCGTGGCCGGCTCGACGGTCGCGTCCTCGCCCGATCAAGCACCCATCCTGGACTGGCAGGAGGTGTCGCGACGAGTGCACGACAGCACGGCCTACACGCAGGGCCTGGTGCTCGATGATGCTGGGCGGCTCTTCGAGTCGACCGGTCGTTGGGGTTCCTCCACGGTGCGTGAGGTGGATGCCGCGAACGGCCAGGTGATTCGCTCTGAGGCGCTGCCCGACGAGTGGTTCGGCGAGGGCCTGGCGCTCGTCGACGGCGATCTCATCGGGCTCACGTGGAGGGCCGGAGTGGCGGTCCGCAGGGACGCGGACACCTTCGCGCTCATCGACCGCTACCACTACGAGGGCGAAGGCTGGGGCCTTTGCTACGACGGTGAGCGCCTGGTCATGAGCGACGGCAGCCACACCCTGCAGTTCCGTGACGCGCACACGTTCGAAACAATCGGGTCGGTCGATGTCACTATCGACGGTGAGCTGCTGGAGGAGCTCAACGAGCTCGAGTGCGTCGACGGGTCGGTGTGGGCCAACGTCTGGAGGAGCGATACCATCGTTCGCATCGACCCTGCCGATGGGCGCGTCACCGGCGTGCTCGACATGCGTGGCCTGATGGAACCGCACCCGGCCGCATCCGACTCCGATGCCGTCCTCAACGGCATCGCCTGGGACGCGACCGCGGGCACTCTGCTGGTCACCGGCAAGTACTGGCCGGAGCTCATCGAGATCCGCGTCGCTGAGCCCCGGACGTAGCCCGTCGGCCTAGCCGGCGAACGGCATCCGGGCTCGCCCGGGCACGTCGACACGCGTGTGGAAGAGGCTGCCGGCCAGGGGCTGAGCGGCGTGCTCCTCTTCGGAGAGCAGCTCCCAGGCGGTGGTGATGAAAGCATCGCGCAGATCCGGCCCGCCGAGCTCGATGCTCGAGACGTTGGAGACGGGCAGCGGGATGATGGCCTCGAGCGAGCTATCGGGCAGGTAGCGGTGCACCGCGTAGCCCGGCCAGGTGGCCACCCAAACGGCACCATCGCTGTCGACGGTCAGGCCGTCAGGACGGCCGCCGCCCTCACGAATGGTCACGAACTCGCGGCGGTTGGCGATGTCGCCGCTGACCGGGTCGAAGTCGAACCTGTCGATGCGCAGGGTAGGCGTGTCGACGTAGTACATGGTGGTGCCATCCGGGCTCCAGCCGAGGCCGTTGCTGATGGTCACATCCGTGATCATCTGCCTGACCGAGCCATCGGCATCGAGCCGATAGAGCGCGCCGGCCCCCTCTTCGGCATGCCAGCCCATGGTGCCTGCCCAGAAGCGGCCCTGAGGGTCGATCTCGCCGTCGTTCAGGCGCGTCCTGGGGTCGTTTGCCTCGACCGGGGCGATGAGCTCGGGCGGGCCGTCCCCGGAGAGGGCGTAGAAACCGTCCTGGAGAGCGGCCACATAGCCGCCACAGGCGCGCGGCAGCACCACGCCCACCGAGCGGTCGAGCTCGCGCCGGGTGGTGGCGCCGTCGGCCGGGTCGGTGCTGAAGACAAGGTTGTTGGGGATGTCGACCCACACCAGCCGGCCGACGCGCGGGTCCCACACGGGTCCTTCGCCAACGAAGGCATCGTGCCGGACCAGGACCTGGGGTGCGGGGAGCCGTCGTGGAGCCATGTCAACCTCCGCTGCCTGAGCGATCTCGTCTGACCCCATGGTGCCATCGGGCGAGCACGAGCGGTTGCGTGCTGCGAGGGCTTCGGCTCCGGTGACTGCCGCCTCCGGATGGTCCGTGGATGCCCGCGGGACAGCCACGCGGTCGGGGTCTGAGGGGCACGAAAAGGCCGCTGGCAAGCCACTGCGTGCCAGCGGTCAACGGTATTGGGGGAGGTGGTGAGGTCTGATGCGGTTAGTGGTACTGGTCAGGAGGTACTTTGGCGGTAGACCTTTAGTACCACGCAGCGAAGCCGAAAGAGGAGATCGATCCCGATGCCCAAGACTGATTGCGATTCACGGACCCGGCGATCCGTCTTGGGGACCGTCGATGGGGGGCACACGAAGCACATGCCGCTGCTCCAGGAGGACCTGTCATGAAGAAGTTGTTCGTCGCGTCACTGACGCTGGCGCTGATGGCCAGTGCCGTCATCATCACTCCTGCACTCGCTTCGTACGTCGAGAGCGGCGACTGCCGGTCGACGCCAGCGGGGCGCATCATCGAACCTGCGGGCGACCCGTGGGGCCGGATCATCGTCAAGCACGACCGCAGCTGCCGCGGCTGGGTCCGCGTTCCCGATGAGTCGTGGGTCGGCGACGCCACGTTCTACATCGGTGATCAGCAGCTGAAGGCCGGGGAACGAGCGTGGCTGCCGCCCGATCGCTACCAGGGCATCTGGAGCAACAGCGATGAGGTCGAGAACGTCGTCATCCGCGACACCGCCGGACCGGTCATCGTGACCTGGCGGGGCATCGGCAAGGCTGGACGCTTCAACACCAAGTACCGCATCCCGAACGGATGCGTGCTCAGGACCGGCTGGCGCTACCTCGTGCCCGAGACGCTTACCTGGGTGCAAGACCGTACCAACCAGCACCGCCTCGCGACCAAGCGTGTCGCCAAGGCAGGCTACTACGGCAAGCTCTTCAAGGGCTACCACAAGGGCATCACCTGCCCACCGGGCCAGTGAGCAGCCGGGCCTCAGGGCTCAAGCGCCCCGACCCGATCGCCCCCTGATCGCCGACGAGCCCCCTGAACGCCTGCTCGCACCGCCTTGGGGGCTCGTGTGACTGAAGCCCGTCCTGCGCAGGGCGGGCTTCATCTACGGCGTCGATATGATGGTCGCCACGGCGTTCGCGTGGCCATCTAACACCTAAACGCTGTACATTGACGAAGTCGCGGTCACGCCGAGCAGCGGTCTGCGCTACAACACCGTGTGACCGTCCGGGGGGATTAGGAGAGAGCTTCGTGAAGAAGCGATTCTCATCGTGGCCCTGGTTGCGGGCGTTCTGATGGCAGCGATGCTGCCGGGCCTTGCCACCGCGCGGGGAGGAGTCGGTACCATCGCGATAGCATTCGCGGTCCCGACCTTTGAGTACGATTGGGATGGCCGACTGGCTGGCCCTGGCACCGTTGCCTACGACTGGGATGGCCGACTGGCTGGCCCTCACACCTTCGATCTGGCCCTCACACCTTCGATCTGGCCCTGACGACATACGTCGGACCTGGTCGGTGATGTAGCCCCTGCCGACGGTGCTGGCTGGCGAAGGTCGGCCAACCTACGGAGATGACGAGGTCCGCGCCGTGCGAGTCCGCGCCCGCAGCGAGCCGACGTCACTCCCATCCAGCACCATCATGGGCCCGTTCCGCGCCGGGGCGGGCATCGGAGCCGACATGAACGACCGACCGGCCATTCCCGAGTTCATCAGCGGTGGCAGAGTCATCGCTATCGGACGCAACGTACCCACCGCCGACGCGCTACGTATCGGTGCGGCACTGGCGGCAGGCGGCGTGCACGCTGTGGAGCTGACGCTCAACGAGCCCGAGGCCGACGCGCTGCGCGCCATCGAGGCACTGGCCGGCGTAGCCGGCGAGCTCGGTGCGCTGGTGGGAGCTGGGACCGTGCTCTCGATCGGCGCAGCCAGGCGCGCGGTCGATGCCGGGGCCAGCTTCATCGTCTCCCCGCACACCGACGCGGAGCTCATCGCCTGGTGTGCGCTGCATGGCGTGCCGTGTTTCCCCGGCGCTCTGTCTCCGACCGAGATCCACGCGGCCTGGGCAGCCGGTGCCAGCGCCGTGAAGCTGTTCCCGGCCGCTGCCGTCGGTCCCGCCTATCTCAAGCACATCGCGGGGCCGTTCCCGGGCATCCCCTTCGTGCCCACCGGTGGCGTCTCGGCGGACTCGGCCGGCGACTGGATCGCTGCCGGGGCGGTGGCCGTGGGCATGGGTGGCTGGCTCATCGGCGACGGCGACCCGGCCGGCGTCACCGAGCGGGCGCGTCTGGTGGCCAGCGCCGTCTCCCGCTAGCGAGTGGCCCGCTTCGGAGTGGCGCCCTCGGACACGAGGGGGGTCGTGACCGACGGCGCCATGACCAACGATAGCGCCCCAGTCGATAGGGGGCTGTCAGGCCACTCACGAACACCCTTCGATGTCCCTGAGGCGTAGCGCGGCGTCGAGGTGATCCGGTCGTGCCGCGAGCAGCTGCTCGAAGCGGTTCTTCGCCGCTCCCGACCGTCCGACTCCCAGCAGCGCCAGCCCTTCGAGGTAGCCTGCCTCCTGCCGTGAGCGGAGGCTGAGGTCGTCATCGAAGAGCAGCAGCGTCGGCAGCGATGTGGCGAAGTAGGGGATGGAGACTACGGCGCGGGCCGCCCCGGCAGCGGCCTCGGAGAGTGCCCCCAGGCGCTCAGCAGCGGCCTCATCGCGGCCGCTGGCGCGCAAGGCCAGCGCCTGCCAGTACGGTCCGTCGGCGGCCGGGGCCTGAGGGTCGCCCTGCGGCCGGGCAGCTTGCTCCAGCCACTCCCTGGCCCCGTCCTCGTCGCCGCCTGCGCGCAGGCAGCAGCCCAGCAGGTAGTGCAGCTCGTTCTGCGGCGTCAGGGGGTGCCGGGCCTCGCCGAGGTTCTGCGGGTAGGTCATGGCCGTGCGCACCAGGTCGGCTGCAGCAGCCGCGTCGCCGCGGCGCAGTGCCTTACGAGCGAGTTCACGATGGGCCACCACCCACTGTGCGGAGACCAGGCCCTCGCCGCCTTCCCAGGGGTGGAAGCGGCGCGATCCCAGCACCGCGATGGCATCGCGGTGGCGACCGACGCGGTTGAGCAGGGTCACGTACTCGACGGTCACATCGTCGCGCCGCAGCACGGCTTCGCGCTCGGTCTCGAGCGCGCTCAGGCGGGCGGCCGGATGGTGGCCCATGCGCTTGCGCAGCTGATCGAGCTCGTAGAGCACACGGGCGTCGGCCGGATCGGCCCGGAAGGCGCGGCGATATGCGGCCAGCGCGCGCCCGGGGCGGCCGAGCACGTTGAACTCGGCGATGCCGAGGTTGCGGTGCACAGTGGGGAAGGCAGGATCGAGCCTGGCCGCACGGCGCCAACAGGCGACCGCGTCGTGGTAGCGACGCTTGTCGTAGAGCAGGTTGCCGAGGTAGTAGGGCGCCCGCGAATCGGCCGGATCCTCGGCGCACGCCCACTCGAGGATAGCCAGCTCCTCGAGCCGCACGGGCTGGGCGTGGTCGGGTGCGGCCTCGCGCGCGGTGCGCCGGTGACGTCGTGCTGCCTTTTCATTGCCGTGGCGCGCCTCGAACCAGGCGAGGGTGTAGCACAGCATCGCCAGGTGGCCCGCCTCCGGTCCGGCTCGACGCGCCCGTTCGAGCGCATCGATGGCCTCATCGAGGAGCCCCGCGCGTGCCTCGTCGTGAGCGATATCGAGCGCGGCCTGCGCGCCACCGGGGAGGGCCTCGGCGGACGTGTCGAGCAGCGCTCGCTCGTGTCTCGCACGGACGTCGAGCGGGTCCGCTGCGAGCATCGCGCTGACGACCTCGCGGGCTTCGGTGGTCCGGCCCGAGCGGCGCAGCAGCGCAGCCTTGAGGCCCAGCGCCATCGGTTCGGCGCCGTTGGCGGCGAGGGCGCGGTCGAGCAGGGCCAAGGCCGCACCGAGCCTTCCCTGGGTCGCGGCGATCTCGGCGCGTGCGCTGTCGGCGGAGGCTACGAAGTCACCGTTCCAGCCGGCCTTGCCGAAGGCGTCGTCCGCCTCGTCAAGGCGGCCCGCGAGGCGCAGGGTCACGCCCAGCAGGTAGCTGGCCTCGCCACTGCGCGGGTTGGCGTTGCGGATACCGAGCCGCTCGGTGGCCGCGCGCAGGTGCACCTCGGCCTCGGTCAGCTGCCCACGGCGCAGGTGCCATTCGGCCATGGCCGTGTTGCAGCGGCTGTCGCTCGGATCGCGGCGCAGCGCTTCGCGGTAGTAGTCCTCCGCGCGACGCGTGGCGTGGCGGTACTGCTGCAGGTGCAGGCCCGTGAGATAGAGCTCCTCGAGCGAGTCGATGCGATCCGGTGGCGGTGGTTCGGCGGCGGGCGCCGGTGGGTCACCGCGCCGGAGGACGGGGGGCTGGTAGCTGATGAGCTCGGTCTCCTGGTGCACGACGGTCACGCGCATGTCGCTGATGGGCACGCCCGCGGACAGCTCGAGGTCCTCGACCACGAAGGGTGTGTCGGGGGCGAGATCGACCGTGCGCTCGAAGATGGGTCGCGAGCGCTCCGTGACCATGACCGTGGCTGCCGCCAGGGCGCGTGTCGCGGTCACTGCCAGGCGGGCGCCGGCCCGGCCCCGCACCAGGTGCACGGCGACATCGAGGTTGGCCTCGTGGGCGGGGCCCGTGGCCAGCAGCGGATACCAGTACTGTTCGAACGTGCGCACCTCACCAGGCAGCAGGAAGCTGAAGTCCGGCTGGTTGTCGGTGAAGACGCCGGCCATGAGCTCGACGTAGGCGCCGTCGGCATCGGTCAGCTCACGGTCCCAGGCGTAGCCGAACTCGTGGTTGCCCCAGGTCCATAGCTTCTTGCCGGGGCTGATGGTGTGGTCGGCCCAGTGCACGAATCCCTCGCCGGCAGCGTGGTCGTAGCCGCCGAAGAAGTCCTTGTCCGTGCCCATGGCCATGTACGAGGTGGGCACCGGGATGTTGCGATACCAGCGCAGGTCAGCCTCGCGCGCCGGGCGCGAGCCATAGTCCACGCCGTAGTAGTGGCCACGTGCCACGGGGAAGGTGGACATGGCCCGCTTGGCATGGTCGGCCACGTACGTGACGTCGGGTGGGAAGAAGGCCTGGTACTCATCGTGCACGCGGACGGCCACGTTGGCCCACCACAGGAACGTCTGCACCAGCGGGGTGCGGTTGGTGAGTCGGACCTGGACTTCGAGCACCGACGAACCGGGTCGCAGGGCGACCCCGTGCATGCCCTTCATGCGCTCAGTGGGCTCGTGCTCCGAGCACCAGGCGATAGCTCCGCCGTCAGACGTGCGACTCGATCTCCCAGTCGGTGGGCATGTACGTCGAGGGACGGTGATGCTGCGGCCAGTTGAACTCGACGTCCGCCGGAGATCCATGGTCCCAGCAGGCCGACCAGGGCGGGCTTGATGACGTTCTGGCGGTAGAAGAGGTCGTAGCCGGTCTTGCGATCCTGGACGACGTGGATGCGACCGCCGATCTGGGGCAAGACCATCACGCGCAGGTACTCGTTCTCGAGGTGGATGGCCTCCCAGACGGAAGGCACGGGCTCGTCGGCGACGCCGTCGGTCACGGGATTGGGATAGACACGCCCGGACGAGCCCTGGTACACGCGATTCTCGAGGAAGAGCGGATTGCGGTCGGGCGCGGGCACCGGGTAGGTGTCGATGATCACCGGCTCGGACCAGGCGGCCACGTCACGGTCGCGCAAGTGCGCCGGGCGCGGGGGCAGCTGCAGCGGGCCTGACCTCACGTTCGACCTCCTTCGTCCAGCGGGCCGGTCCTCTCCTCTGGCCGGGGTCGGCGTGACCGACGGCCCTGTCGTGGGTTGCCTCGCACGCTCACTGTAAGACAATCCGGTGAGATTGGTCCTGACCAATCGTACCTTTTCGGCCCAGCGGAGACGCAAGGGAGTCCCGCTGAACGCAGCGCGAGGAGGGCAGCCTGCGGACCGGATTCGTCGCGAACTGCGTTGTTTTGTGTTGGAAAGCGATAGCATATGTGCTGTCAAGGCCAACGACCCCGTTGGGAGGATATGGAGGAATCGCTCGTGATTGACTCTCGATTCAAGAAGGCCCTGGTGGCCATCGGTGGTGCGGCGCTCCTGACAGCGTCGGCGCTCCCGGCCGCTGCGCCAGGACGAGGGCCCGCTGCTTTACGTCATCAACAAGAGCGCTGACCAGCAGTACTTCATCGACCTGCAGAACTCGTTCGAGGCCAAGACCACCGAGCTTGGCGGTAGCGCCCTTCGAGCGGACGCCAAGCTGGATCCCAATCTCGGTGTGGGCCTCGTGAACGACGCCATCTCCGCGGGTGCGGCCGGCATCGCCATCACCGTTCCCGACCAGACCATCGGCCCGGCCATCTCCGACGCGGCTGCCGCTGCCGGTGTCGCCCTCGTCGCGACCGACGACAGCATCGTCGACTCCGCCGGCAACCCTGTGCCATTCGTGGGCTTCAGTGGCCCCGACATGGGCGCCAAGGTCGGCGCCGAGGCGGCGCGCCTCATCGAGGAGGGTGGCTGGCTCGAGGACGAGTCCATCACGCTCGGTGTCCTCTCGACCGAGGTCCCGACCCTCTCCGTCTGCGAAGACCGCACCAACGCATCCAAGCAGGCCATGCTCGACGTGGGTGTCCCAGCCGAGTCCATCTTCCAGGTCCAGTACACCGGTGAGTCCCCGGACGCCCAGGACAAGGCGGGCCCGGTCATCACCGCCCATCCCGACGTGACCCACTGGGTCGTCTTCGCCTGCAACGACGAGGGCGTCCTGGCCGTCTTGAACGCGCTGGCCACCCAGGGCGTCTCGACAGACAACATCCTCGGCGTCGGCCTGGGCGCCTATGAGGCCTGCAAGTTCTGGGCTGCCGATCAGCCCAGCGGTTTCAAGGCCGCCCTGTACATCTCCGGCCTCGATGTCGGAGCAGCCGCGGCCGAGGTCCTGTACAACAACGTCATGAACGGCGAACCGTTGCCGGAGTTCACCATCGCTCCCACGTCCATCGTCGATCCATCGACATACACCGACATCTTCACGCCCGAATCGCTGGCCAACTGCTCGCAATAGTCCAAGCGTGAACCGGCCGACGCGGGGTCCGGCTCCTTCCGGGCCCCGCGCGTCCGTCCATAGACAGGTGGTGGCATGACCCTGACCGCGACTCCCGAAGGCTCCGCAGCCCGTCCCACCAGCGGCTCCGGCGTCCTCGAGAATCCGCAACGTCAGCAAGGCCTTTCCCAATGTCCAGGCCCTCGACGACGTCTCGCTCGACGTGCGGCCCGGTGAGGTGCTCGCATTCCTCGGCGAGAACGGCGCCGGCAAGTCGACGCTGCTGAAGATCCTCAGCGGCGACTACCAGCCCGATATCGGCACGCTCACCATCGATGGCGGGGAGCTGCGCTTCTCCAACCCCCGCGAGGCCCGGGCCGCCGGCATCCGCGTCATCTACCAGGAGCCGGAGATCATCCCCGGCGTGGACGTGGCCGAGAACATCTACGTCGGCGAGCTGCCACGGAGAGGCCCCTTCATCGACCGGCGCGTGCTCAACAGGAATGTCGATGCCGAGCTGGCCGAGTACGGCTTCGAAGGCGCGCTGCCGCGTGACCGCATGGGCGATGAGCTGTCGTCAGCCCAGCGCCAGCTGGTCGAGATCATGCGCGCGGTCAAGTCGAAGATGCGCATCCTGGCACTCGACGAGCCGACCTCCTCGCTGACCGACGATGAGGTCGATCGTCTCTTCGCCCTCGTGCGCCGCCTGAAGGCTGAGGGCGTGGCCATCATCTACGTCAGTCACCGACTCCACGAGATCCTGCAGCTGGCCGACCGGGTGGCCATCCTGCGTGACGGCAGACTGGTCATGGTCAGCGCCGCCGAGAGCCTGACCGAGGACGAGATCGTGCGCAACATGGTCGGCCGCGACCTGGGTGAGGTCTTCGGCCATTCCCCCGTGGCCACGGACCGCGTCGTGCTCGAGGTCAAGGACATCAAGTCCCTCTGGCACAAGGGCATCTCCTTCGACATCAGGGCCGGTGAGATCGTGGGCTTCGCCGGCCTCATCGGGGCCGGCCGCAGCGAGCTGGCCAAGGTCATCTTCGGCGAGCTACCGATGACCTCCGGCCAGGTCAGCATCGACGGTAAGGAAGTCCACATCGGCCAGCCGGCCAATGCCATCAACGAGGGCATCGGCTTCGCGCCGGAGGACCGCAAGCGCGAGGGGCTGGTGCTCATCAGAAGCGTGCTCGAGAACACGACGCTGGCCATCCTGCGGCGGTTGACGCGGTTCGGCATCGTGCAGCGCCGCCAGGAGCGGCGAATCGCCTCCGACTTCGTACAGCGCCTCAACGTGCGCACACCGTCACTCGATCAGGAGGTGGGAAAGCTGTCGGGCGGAAACCAGCAGAAGGTCGTGCTGGCGCGTTGGCTGGCGGCCAGACCCAAGGCGCTCATCCTCGACGAGCCGACCCGCGGCATCGACGTCGGCGCCAAGGCTGAGATCTACCGGCTCATCGATGCGCTGGCCAACGAGGGCCTGGCCATCATGCTCATCTCATCAGAGCTGCCCGAGATCCTGGGTATGTCTGACCGCATCTACGTCATGCAGGGTGGCCGCATCACCGGTGAGCTGCCGGGACAGGGGACGACCGAGGAACAGGTGCTCGAGCTGGCCATGCACGAGCACCTCAAGGCGCGCCGAGCGGCCGTCGAGGTGGCAGTTGGAGGGGAGACTACATGACCGAGACGCCGCCGCCCGCCAGCGCAGGGGCAAGCGCCGGAAACGGTGGTAACCGCTCACCCAGTGCGCCCCCCTCGCAGGAGGCGCACGAGTCCACGCTGCGGCGACTGATCAACGCCGTCGGCGTCGACAACCTCTCGCTGGTCCTGGCGCTCATCGGCATCATCGTGGTCATCGTCTGGCTGCAGCCCCTGTTCCTGAGCTGGCAGAACCTTATGAACAGCCTGAGCCAGTCGATCGTCATCGTGGGCCTCATGGCTATCGGTGAGACCGTCGTCATCGTGGCCGGGATGCTCGACATCTCCGTGGGCTCCATTGCATCGGTGGCCTCGGTGACGACGGCTTCCTCGATAGCCTTGGGCGCCATCACCATCCCCGGCGACATCCAGGTCCAGATTCCCTTCGTGGAGGGATCGATGCAGGCCGGCATCCTGGTGGGCATCCTGACCGGCGTGGGCCTCGGTGTCATCAACGGATTGATCGTCACCAAGCTGCACGTCAACCCCATCATCGCCA
The DNA here is from genome assembly GCA_963705425.1 of uncultured Chloroflexia bacterium. GTDB lineage: Bacteria > Chloroflexota > Limnocylindria > Limnocylindrales > CSP1-4 > JAFMJV01. Next base: position 64,560 of record CAVPJO010000013.1, read on the forward strand.
CGCTGGGCACCCTGGCCGCGTTCGCCGGCCTGGCCTTCCTGGTGGCCCCCGACGGCAAGCCCGTCGGCGTCATCACGCAGCCGGACTTCACTTGGCTGGCCACGGGCCGGCTCCTCCCGGAGCTGCCCCTGCCTGAGCTGGGGGGTCGCGGCTGGACCGGCATGCCCATGCTGTTCCTGATCTTCGTCCTTGTGACCATCGTCTTCCACGTGCTCATGAAGTACACCGCCTTTGGCCGGGCCGTCTATGCCATCGGCGGCAATGCCACCGCGGCTCGCCTGGCCGGCATCAACGTCAACCGCATGAAGATCGGCATGTACATGCTCTGCGGCGCGACCGCCGGCCTCGCGGGCGTGCTGCTGACCGCACGCACGACCTCGGGCAATCCCATCAACGGCGTCGGCTTCGAGCTGCAGGCCATCACGGCGGTCTTCCTCGGTGGGGCAGCGACCACCGGTGGTAAGGGCACCATCGTGGGCACCGTCCTGGCCGTGCTGCTGGTGGGCGTGCTCAACAACGGCATGGCCTTGCTCGGCGTGGGCACCTTCTACCAGCGTGTGGCCCTGGGCGTGCTGCTCATCGCCGCGGTGGCCCTCGCCCAGTGGCGCCAGGCGCGGGCCGAGCGGGCGCGCACCAAGACGGCCGCGGCTTGATCGGCGTCGCGGGCGACGGGACCATGCGCCGATGGTGAATGTGCAGACCACCCACCAGACCTGGGGCGAGTGGCCCTCGGTCAAGCTCTCCACCGACGCGGTCGAGCTGGAGGTCGTGAGCGAGATCGGCGCGCGAGTCGTCTCGCTGCGCGACAAGCGCTGCGACCGGGAGTGGCTGACCCAGGGTGAACCGCCCGGGGAGCTCGAGCAGATGGCCTGGGCCGAGGAGCGCGCCCTCTTCGGGGGCCGTGAGTCATTTGGCTGGGACGAGTGCCTGCCCACCACCTCGATCTGCGCCGACCCCCTGGCGCCCGACGGCGCCGACCTCCGCGACCACGGTGACCAATGGGGCCGCGGCGCATACCTGGCCGTGGACACCGAGCGAGGCGCGGTCGAGCACACCTGGAGCGTGCCCCGCTGGGACTACCGCCTGCACCGTCGGCTCTCTTTCGCCGATGCCACTACGGTGCTCGCCGAGTACGCCATGGTCAGCCACGCGAGCGAGCCACTGCCGATCTCGTGGGCGCAGCATCCGGTGTTGCGGCTGGAGCCCGGGAGCCACATCGATCTGCCCGAGGTCTACACCGCCCGGCGCTCGTTCCAGAACGGTATCGACCTGCCCGACGAGCTGAGCTGGCCCAAGGCCACCACCAATGAGGGTCGCGAGCTCGACCTGGCCTGCGTTCGCAGCGGTGAGGGCTGGGCTGCGGTCCTCTACGCCGATGCCCGGGACGGCGCTCGCGTGGTGGCACCTGATGGGGCCCGACTCGACTTCGAATGGGATCTCGCGTTCGCGTCCGCCTTGCGCGTGTGGCTTGCCTATGGCGGCTGGCCGCCCAGCGGCGAGCCCCAGGAGCAGGTGGCCCTGGAGCCCTGCACCTCTGAACACGACCATCTCGCTGGCGCGCTCGCGGCGGGGCAGGAGCGCATCCTGGCGCCGGGCGGCGAGCTTGGCTGGTGGGTTCGCCTCAGCCTCACCGCTTAGAGCGGACCACGCGCTCTCGCCGACGCATGGCTCGGACGACTCGTGGAGCGCCATGGCCCCGTGAGCGTTTCTCGGCGGCACGTCCGGACCGACCATCACATCGGGCCATCCGGCCCGTCAAGGTACGATCGTGCCGCGCGATGCTGTGCTCACAGCGGGCGCTCTTGACCCACATCACCGACCAAGCCCCACCGAGGAGGGACACGACCCATGGCCGATCTAGCCGCACTGACCGCCGCCGTCGAGGCCGGTGACCGCGCCGCCGCGGTGCGCCTCACCCAGGAGGGCATCGACGAGGGCCTCGAGCCCACGGTCATCCTCGAGGCCATGACCGCGGCCATGACCGAGGTCGGCCGCAAGTTCGCCTGCAACGAGGGCGTGTACGTGCCCGAGATGCTCATCAGCGCCCACGCCATGAAGGAGGCCAGCGTCCTGCTCGAGCCGCTGCTCGCGGCGGGCGGCATCACGCCCGAGTTCACGGCCGTCATCGGCACCGTGCAGGGCGACCTCCACGACATCGGCAAGAACCTCGTGGGCATGATGTTGAAGGGCGCCGACTTCGCCATCGTCGACCTGGGCACCAACGTCAGCCCGCTGGCCTTCGCCGAGGCGACCACCGAGCACGACGCCGACATCGTCGGCATCAGCGCCCTGCTTGACCACCACCATGGTCGGCATGCGCGACGCGGTCGAGGCCATCCGCGCGGTCGACCCCGAGGCCAAGATCATGGTCGGTGGCGCGCCGGTGACCGACGAGTTCGCGGCCGAGATCGGGGCCGACGGCTTCGCCAAGGACGCCGCCACCGCGGCCGTCGTGGCCCAGGAGCTGCTGGCCTAGGGATGTCCCTGAGCCACCGTGAACGGGTGGCGATGGCCCTCGCCCGCGAGGAGCCCGATCGCTGCCCCATGCAGATCAGCTTCACCCCGGAGTTCGCCGACCGCTTGCGCGCGGACCTGGGCGTCCGCGGTGAGCTCAACGTGGCACGTGGGGGAGAGCACAACCCCCACGGTGGCGGCAACACCTACGAGCTGGAGCGCGCCATCGACTCAGACCTCATCCTGACCTCGGTGGGCTGGGCCAACAGCTACTACTCGGACCATGGCACCTACAGCGACGAGTGGGGCGTGACCTGGCAGGAGCACCCCTACGAGACGCAGTTCGGCACCGGCCACTACACCGAGATGGTGGGCTTCCCGCTGGCCGAGGACGATGCCATCGACTCGTACCTGCCGCCCGACCCGAACCGCCCCGAGCTGTACCTCGATTCCGAGCGCGTCATCCGCGAATACGGCGACGAGTACTGGATCGTCGGCGTCACGGTGACCACCATCTTCGAGACGGCCTGGGCGCTGCGCGGCTACGAGCGGCTGCTCATGGACCTGCTGGTGAACCCCGAGCTGGCCGAGCGCATCCTCGAGATCCCCTTCCGCTATCACCTCACCGCGGCCGAGAAGCTGGCGCAGATGGGCGTCGACATGATCTGGACCGGCGACGACATCGGCTCGCAGAAGGGCATGCTCTTCCATCCCGACACGTGGCGTCGCTTCCTCAAACCCCGCATGGCCGAGCTGGTCAGCCGCGTCAAGGCCATCAACCCCGACATCAAGGATCGCCTACCACACCGACGGCGACGTGCGTGAGGTCATCCCCGAGCTCATCGAGATCGGCATCGACATCCTCAACCCGGTGCAGCCGGCCTGCATGGACCCGGCCGAGCTCAAGCGCGACTACGGCGACGAGCTGCTGTTCTGGGGCAGCATCGACGAGCAGAAGACGCTGCCCTTCGGCACGCCCGAAGACGTCCGTGCCGAGATCCGGCAGCGCGTAGCCACCATCGGCGCCGGTGGTGGTCTCATCCTCGGCCCGACCCACCACGTCCAACTGGACACGCCGCTGGAGAACTTCTGGGCCATGATCGAGACCATCGAGGAGACGCGCTACTAGCGGCACGGAGTCGCGTTCGGCGCCGCCTCGCCGATGAAGGCCGTGGATGAACGGCCTGTCCAGAGGGCACGGACAGGCATGCCATCGGTCATGTCTGGCCCCGGCCGATGTACTCGCGGCCCGTATGAAACGGGCCGCACGGCACCCAATGCGGGGCGGCCGGTTTCGTATCATGACGGGGCACGACCTGTTTCCCCCGTCAGGTCCTCTTGGAGATTGGGCGGGACACGGGCGAAGTCAGTCTGACCAACGAACCCGAAAGGGGCGTATGCCGATCCCGTACACCAAACCCGCACCGCCCAACGATGACAAGCGCTGGAAGATCGTGGCGACGCGCATGCGCCGCCTGGGCGATCGCCCCGAGGCGCTCATCGAGGCCCTCCACGCGGCGCAGGAGGCCTTCGGCTTCCTGGACGACGACGCGCTCGAGTTCGTCGGCGACACCCTCGGGGTGCCGCACTCCCGCGTCTTCGGCGTGGCCACGTTCTACTCGTTCTTCACGCTCAAGCCGCAGGGCGACCACACCTGTGTCGTGTGCACCGGCACGGCCTGCTACATCAACGGCGCCGCCGACATCATCGAGGCCTTCGACGAGACGCTCGGCGTGAAGCCCAAGGGCACCACCGAGGACGGCAAGCTCTCGCTCCTGACCGCCCGCTGCATCGGTGCCTGCAGCCTCGCTCCCGCCGTCATCGTCGACGGCGAGATGAGGGGCAAGGCCGTCACCGAGTGAGCTCATGGCTGAACTGGAGGCGATGTGAGCGACACGGCAGCTGCGGAACGCCCCAACCGTCACCGCACCATCACCATCGACGCGAACGCCGGGCCGCCGCGCGCGACCGCACGTGTCTGCGAGGCCGCGAGCTGTGTCTCGGGCAACGCCAGCGACATCACCGCACGCCTGACCGAGCTGACCGAGGACAAGAGCGACGTGCTCGTCAAGCGCGTCGGCTGTCTCGGCCTCTGCGCCGCGGGCCCGCTGGTCGAGATCGCCGAGACCGGCGAGCTCTTCGAGCACGTCACGCCTGACACCATCGATCCGCTGGTGAAGGCACTCGGCAAGGTCAAGCCCGACGCGAAGCGGCAGGCGCAGGGCCCGTTCTTCGAGAAACAGGTCCGGGTGGCCACCGAGAACTTCGGCGTGGTCGACCCCGAGAGCCTCGACGACTACATCGCCGCGGGTGGTTTCCAGGCCCTCCGCCGCGTCCTCTCCGAGATGACCTCGGCCGAGGTCCGCGACGAAGTCATGGCCAGCGGCCTGCGCGGTCGCGGCGGCGCCGGCTTCCCGACCGGCCTCAAGTGGACCACGGTGGCCAAGGCCACCGGCGACAAGAAGTACGTCATCTGCAACGCGGACGAGGGCGACCCCGGCGCGTTCATGGACCGCAGCGTGCTCGAGAGCGACCCCTTCCGGGTGCTCGAGGGCATGGCCATCGCGGCCTTCGCCGTCCACGCCGCCGAAGGCTACGTCTACTGCCGCGCGGAGTATCCGCTGGCGGTGAAGCGCCTGCGCACGGCCATCCGGCTGGCGCAGCGTGCCGGCTACCTCGGCGACAACATCATGGACACCTCCTTCGGCTTCAGCGTGCAGATCCGTCTCGGCGCCGGCGCCTTCGTGTGCGGCGAGGAGACGGCCCTGATCGCCTCGGTCGAAGGTCGTCGCGGCACACCCCGGCCGCGCCCGCCGTACCCGGCGGTGTCCGGCCTGTGGGGCAGCCCCACGCTCATCAACAACGTGGAGTCGCTGGCCAGCGTGCCGACCATCCTGCGCGATGGCCCCGAGAAGTACGCCGCCATCGGCGTCGGCAAGTCGAAGGGCACCAAGGTCTTCGCGCTGGCCGGTCGCGTCGTCAACACCGGCCTGGTCGAGGTGCCCATGGGCATGACCCTGCGGGAGATCATCTTCGACATCGGCGGCGGCATCATCGACGGCCGAGCCCTTCAAGGCCGTCCAGACCGGCGGCCCGTCGGGTGGCTGTATCCCGGCCGAGCACCTCGATACGCCGGTCAGCTACGAGACCCTCATCGAGCTCGGCTCGTTCATGGGCTCGGGCGGCATGATCATCATGGACGACACGTCCTGCATGGTCGATGTCGCCAAGTACTTCCAGGACTTCTGTCGCGACGAGTCGTGCGGCAAGTGCACGCCCTGCCGCGTGGGCACCACGCAGATGTACATGCTCCTCGACCAGATCACCAAGGGCGAGGCGACCGAGGACGACCTGGCCCAGCTCGAGCGGCTGGCCGGCATCGTCCAGAGGATGTCTCTCTGCGGCCTGGGCCAGGGCGCCCCCAACCCGATCTTCAGCACGCTGCGCTACTTCAGGGATGAGTACATGGCCCATATCGTGGACAAGACCTGTCCCGCCGGCGTCTGTCCCATCTCCAAGCCAGCTGAGGTAGTGGCATGAGCGACGTCTTCACGCTGACCATCGACGGCAAGGACGTCGCCGGCAACGAAGGCCAGACCGTGATGGAGGTGGCCGAGGAGAACGGCATCGACATCCCGGGCCTGTGCCACATGGAGGGCATCACCGACCGTGGCGCCTGCCGCCTGTGCATGGTCGAGATCGCGGGCTCACCCAAGCTCGCGGCGGCCTGCATGACCAAGATCGCCGAGGGCATGGACATCACCGCGCACTCGGAGACGCTGCTCGAGTACCGCCAGGCGATCACCGAGATGATGTTCATGGAGCGCAACCACGTGTGCGCGGTGTGCGTCGCCAACAACCACTGCGAGCTCCAGAACATGGCCGACGAGCTCGGCATCAAGCACTTCGACCTGCCGCGTATCAACCCTGCCGTCGACATCGACGCCAGCCACAAGTTCTTCGCCATCGACCACAACCGCTGCATCCTGTGCCTCCGCTGCGTGCGGGTCTGCGACGAGATCGAGGGCGCCCACACCTGGGACGTCATGCACCGTGGCCTCGAGACCCGCGTCCAGACGGACATGGGCACCCCCTGGGGCGAGTCCACGACATGCACCAGCTGCGGCAAGTGCGTCCAGGTCTGCCCCACCGGCGCGCTCTTCGAGAAGGGCCGCCCGGTCGCAGCCGGTAGCAAGGACCGCCGCCCGTTCCTGCCGTGGCTCAAGGTGGTCCGAGAGGAGCGCGGTCTATGAGCAAGCCAACTGTCGCCACCGTCTGGCTGGACGGGTGCTCGGGGTGCCACATGTCGCTGATCGACATGGACGAGCGCATCCTCGACATCTTCAGCCGGGCGGACCTCGTCTACAGCCCGCTGGTCGACTACAAGGAGTATCCCGAGCACGTGGACGTGTGCCTCGTCGAGGGCGCCGTCTCGAGCGAGGACGACCTGCACAAGGTCAAGCTGGTCCGCGAGCACACCACCACCATCATCGCCTTCGGTGACTGCGCGGTGACCTCCAACGTGCCGGGCATGCGCAACCCCATCGGCGTCGAGCCGCTGCTGGACCGCGCCTACCGCGAGAACGTGACCATCAACGCGCAGATGCCGATCCAGGTCGGTGCCGGCGCTGCTGCCGATGTCGATCCCGGTGCACAAGGTCGTCGACGTCGACGTCTTCCTGCCCGGCTGTCCGCCCTCGGCGGACCTCATCTACACCTTGCTCGATGACCTGCTCTCCGGTCGCGTCCCCGAGACGGCCGGGTCACGGTTCGGTCGATAGGGAGCCCCCAACCATGAGTCGAACCATCACCATCGATCCGGTCACCCGGATCGAGGGCCACTCCAAGATCACCATCCAGCTCGACGAGCAGGGTCGAGGTCACGGACGCCCACTTCCACGTCACCCAGTTCCGTGGCTTCGAGCGCATCGTCCAGGGCCGCCCGGTCCACGAGATGCCCGCCATCATGGCCCGCATCTGCGGCATCTGCCCGGTCAGCCACCTGGTCGCCTCGGCCAAGGCCGTCGATGACATCCTCGCGGTCGATCCGCCGCCCACCGGCGCCGACCTGCGCCGCCTCATCAACCTCGGCCAGATCGTGCAGTCGAACGCGCTGTCGTTCTTCCACCTGTCCTCGCCGGACCTGCTCTTCGGCTTCGACGCCGACCCCTCCAAGCGCCACATCATCGCCCTGGCGCAGGAGAACCCGCAGCTGGCCATGGACGGCATCAGGCTGCGCAAGTGGGGCCAGGAGATCATCGAGCTGCTCGGCGGCAAGCGCATCCATCCCGGTGGCATCGTGCCCGGCGGCGTGGCCGACCCGCTGACCGAGGACGTCCGCGACCAGATCCTGGCCGGTGTGCCCGAGGCCATCGCCCAGGTCGAGCGTGCCATCGCCTGGTACAAGACCGACATGATGAAGTGGGAGGAGGAGGCCTCCACCTTCGGCAACTTCCGCTCCGCCTTCATGGGCCTCGTCGACGAGAAGGGCAACGTCGACCACTACGGTGGCGACCTGCGCATCGTCGATGCCGACGGCACGGCGCTGGTCGACCGGCGTCGACCCGCGCACGTTCAACGACTACATCGGTGAGGCCGTGGAGCCGTGGTCGTACCTCAAGTCCACGTACTACAAGCCCATGGGCTACCCCGACGGCATCTACCGCGTCGGCCCGCTGGCGCGCCTCAACGTGGCCGAAGCGACCGGCACGCCACGCGCCGACGAGGAGCTGCAGAAGTTCCGCTGGCGCGTCGGCCGGGTGGCCGAGCTCGTCCTTCCACTACCACTACGCCCGACTCATCGACATCCTGCACGCGGTCGAGAAGATCGAGCAGATCCTGCGCGGTCCGGACATCCTGTCCACGCACGTCCAGGCCACCGCGGGCATCAACCGCAACGAGGGCATCGGCGTCTCCGAGGCTCCCCGCGGCACGCTGATGCACCACTACAGGGTCGACGACGACGGCCTGGTGGAGTGGGCCAACCTGGTCATCGCCACCGGCCACAACAACATGGCCATGAACCGCTCCGTGCAGCAGGTGGCACGCCACCACGTCAAGGGCGAGAAGATCGAGGAGCCGATGCTCAACCGGGTCGAGGCGGTCATCCGCTGCTACGACCCCTGCCTGTCCTGCTCGACGCACGCCCTCGGCGACATGGCTGCTGGATATCCAGCTGCTCTCGCCCGACGGAGAGATCCTCGACCGCGTCAAGCGGTAGGGACTCGACCCGGACGTGAGTCCCGACAGCTCGGAGCGCCGCCGCCGGCGATGGTGGCGGCGCCTCTTCGCGTTCGGTGCTGGTCATCGGCTTCGGCAACACGCTGCGTCGCGATGATGGCGTCGGGTGCCGTGGCCGCGGAGCTGCTGGCGGCCGATCCGCGCCTGGCGGGCGATGACGTCGAGGTGCAGGCGCGCTACCAGCTGCTGCCCGAGATGGCGCTCGACATCGGCGAGTGCTCGCTGGTCATCTTCGTCGATGCCGACCTGCGCGGGCTGCCGGGTTCGATCGAGATCCGACCATCTCGAGGCCGATGCGCCGCGCTCCGATGCCGACGCCGCGCGCCGAGCCGGGCGCCTCGTCCCACCACGTCGGCGGCGGCGAGCTGGTGGCACTGGCGGCCCAGCTGACGGGCGCAGCGCCCCGAGGCGGTGGCCGATCGGCATCGGCATCGCCGACATCGAGCTGGGGGAGGGGCTGACGCCGGCGGTGGAGGCGCGCGCTGCCCCGGGTCGTCGACATCGTGGCCGACCTCGTCGCAGGCCACCGCGCCTAGGGAAGGCCAAGCCAGATGCAGTGCTGAGCCGCCGCCCATCGGGTACAGCCGCCTGACGGGGAGCCGTTCGAGTGCCCGTCGACTCGCAGCCGGCACGGGTAGTGCGGTGCCTCCTGCTCAGCCCGGGGCGAACCTGCGGGCAGCCCGCACGGGCCAGTTGCCTGGGCTCGCAGTCGTCGAGGCCGGGTCGTGGCTCGGCAAGTGTCATGCGTCGTGACGGTCGACAAGGCGCGATCGTGGTCAGCCGGCAGTCGGCAGGATGCGGCGACCGAGTGGGCGCAGGTAACATCGTGGCGGGGGGAGCGATGACGCAACGCCGGTCGAGCCGCGCATCTGCGGTGCCGTCTCGGGCTACGTGACGGGGGTCCTGGCATCTGCCGCGGACCGTTGCCGCAGCGATCCTGCCTCTCGCTACCTCGGGTCTTGAGCGGAACCTCACTGGGTTCCCATGGAGATCCGGACGATAGGTTTCAGGTGGCGATCGTTGGCGCTGTCGCGCCGGACGCCTGGGCGATTCGGCACTCAGGTTGGATGTGAGGCATGAGCGTACACCCCCGGTCGTCGTCGAAACATAGCCCAAAGGCGCAGCTGGCCCTCAGGGACGCGAATCATCGCCGTGCGCTTGCGACAGGCCGCTCACGGGCACCCCCATCGATCCGAATGCCGCAGCACGGAGCAGGACGTTCGGCGTCCTCTTCCGGCGCTACGGCTACCTGCCGATGCTCTGGTTCCGCGTCTGCTACTACCTGATCTGGCACGTGCTCTGGGCGGGGCGCGGCTCGAGCTCCTGTTCTGAGCGTGCGTGACCGATGCCGCCGGCCTCGTCCGCGCGGACCTCGGATCGGTACGCGGGTCGGTCAGTACCAGGCGCCCTCGATGGCGGTCTCGACGAAGGCCTCGACGTTCGCCATGGGCGTGCCGTACTCGAGGAAGTCGGCGTTCTGGAGGATGAAGTGCCCACCCGGCTTGCCCACCCTCATCGCCTCGGCGGTGGCGCGTCGGACGTCTCGACGCTGCCGTTCTGCAGGACGTCCACCTGGTCGATGCCGGCGATGATGACGTAGTCGTCGCCGACCAGCTCCTTGGTCAGGGCCAGGTCGGCATCACCGAGCTTGGGCGGCGGCGAGAACGGCTCCACGGCCGCGACGCCGAGGCCCTTGTAGGCCTCCACCAAGCGTCTGGATCTGGCCGCAGTTGTGATAGGAGGCTGGCGTGCCGCGCTGCCTGAGCCCAGGCGATGTGGCGAGCCTCCCACTCGAGCACGTGCCGCTCGTAGTTGGGGCGGCCGATGAAGCCGCCGGGCACGTTGCCGCCGACGAAGAGGATGTCCACGCCCGGCGCATCGAGCGCCCGGGTGTAGTCGTGCACCCGCGCCAGCGAGACCTCCATGAGGCGACGATAGTACGCGGATCCTCGTAGAAGAGCGAGTAGAGGACGTCCTCGGTGACGAGCAGGGAGGCCATGTTGAAGGGCCCGTGCGGGGCCCATAGGCCGACCCAGCCATCGTCACCGACAGCCTCCGCGATGGGCGCCACCATCTCGGCCACCCTGGCCGGATAGTCGGCCGCCATGCCCGGCTCGTAGGCGGCCACCAGCTCGAGCTCGTCCCGGCCGTTGACCGGTTTCCGCGTGCACGCATACATCAGCGTGCCCGGGCGGATCTCGTCGATGGAGTACTCCTGGCTCAGCTGGCCGTCGGGGGTCTCGATGACCGAGGTGCGGATGGTCGTGCGGCCGTCCACGCCGCTCGCGTCGTCTCGACCTGCCACTCGCGCGGTGGAGCGGCTCACGTCGAGGCCACCGAGGAGCATCCACTGGAACTCACCGAGCGTGCCGAAGAGGAGCCGGGCCATGATGTCCGCTCCCAGCTCGCGCTGCACCTCGATGGTCTTGAGCTGCAGCGAGAGCGAGTCCCAGGGGTCGATCTGGGGGTGGAGCTGGTTGATGAAGTGGCCCTGGTCCTGGATGAAGAGCGTGACCGGTGCGCGGTCGGGCAGCTCGCCCCGGAAGACCGCCTCGAAGCGTGCCGTCCGCTCATCGTGCCCGCGCTGGTCGCTCATCGACCTGTCCCCTCGTGCTGAGACGCGTGATGGTCTTCCACGCCGCCGCGGCGACCTCGCCCGAGTCACGCCTGACCGGCTCCACCTGGGCCGTGCCGTAGTTCAGCGCGGTAGCCGCCGAGGGGTACGTGGCCACGATGGTGCCGCGCTTGCGCAGGTTCGCGAAGAGATCGCTGAAGTACGACTCCATGTCGGTCGGTGTGTAGTCGCAGACCATGATCAGGGCACGTTCCCCGATGACCCGCTGCGCCTCGAAGATCTGCTCGAACTCACCCATGCACCAGGCGTTGAGGCCCACCAGCCCGGGCGTCGCGAGGTAGTTCTCCAGCTGGTGCCGGGCGTTGCCGCAGTAGTGCAGCGTGCCGCCGCCAAAGGCCTCGAAGACGCGGCCGTTGTAGGGCACCACGAACCGGGCGTAGAGGTCCGGCGAGAGCACGGTGCTGTCGTCGTCGGAAAGCCACACACCGCCGATGCCCGGCGGGATGGCGATCATGTGCGGGTAGGCGCCGCCATCGAGCGGGGCCCCGGCGCGCTTCTTCTGGAGCCTGACCCAGTCGATGAGCACGGTGGTGCAGAAGTCCATCAGCTCATGGACGACGGTCGGCCGCTCGAACATCCAGATGCAGAGCCGTTCGAGCCCGACGAGGTTCAGGGCGATGTTGAGCGGGCCCTGGTTGTCGGTGAAGCTGACAGGCAGGTCGGAGTGCGCCCGGAAATGGTCGATGCAGGCGAGGACACGGGGCATGAGCCCATCGCGCTCCGGGTCGGGTGGCTCCAGCCGGGCGACCGCGGCCGGATCGTCGATGACGGCACCGTCGACGGCCGGCTCCTCGCCGCGCCGAAGAGGATGCGGCAACCGATGCGCGGACGGCACCACGCCGGTGCCGTACCAGGGGAAGAGGAAGGGGATGTAGATGTCATCGGGCGTGCGCGCCAGGTGCCCCTCGATCTTGGCTTCCTGGAAGGCGAGCATGGAGGCGGCAGCGCCTTCATCGAAGTAGTCGGCGCGGGATGAGGACGGAGTCCTCGCCGGTGATCCAGTAGCTGGCATCGCCGATGAGGATGGGTGGGCTCTCGACATCCTCGTGGCGGTAGGCGGCCTCGATGCGCGCCAGGGCGTCGGCTGTGCGTCTCGCCCGCCGTTCGTTGCTGCTGGTCAGTGGAATCGGCGACCCTCCCTCCGCTGCTCAGGTTCCTCGGCTCGAGGGCGTCACCACCAGTGCCGAAGGACTGTGGCTCGGGGGCCGCCCGGCGCACGGCTCCCGGGCTGTGCCGGCTCAGCGCGTCCGCGGTCTGGGCTCGGGCAGCTCGGCGCCATCGGGGAGCGTGATCTCGCCCGCGGCAGCCGCGTCGCGGTCGCCATCCGCGGCGCGTCTGGAGGCGCGCTGCTGCGCCACCAGCACGACGACGATGCCCCGGCCGGTCACCAGCACCCCCGCCATGTCCAGCATGGTGATGATCTCGCCGAGCACGATGATGCCGGCGATGACGCCCACCACCGGGTGCGCCGAGGTAGCCGATGCCGGTGGTCAGCGGACCGAGGGAGCGCACGATCATCTGCGAGGCCCAGAACGCGAAGGCGGTGGCCAGCGGGCCGCTGTAGAGCACGGCCAGCGCCGTGGGCAGGTCCCAGCTGATTCGATCCCAGCTGGTCGCGACTCGAGGATGAGCATGAGCACGAGCATCGGCATGAGCGCCACCAGGAGCTGCCAGATCTGGGTGTCGAAGGGCGTGCCCTTCCAGGCGTGGGCGCGCACGTGCACGAGCGCGATCGCGGCACCGATGGCGCCCACCACCAGCAGCAGGCTGCCCAGCAAGGCGCCTGACGAGCCCCAGTCGATGGCGGCCGGATTGAGCAGCAGGACCAGGCCGGTCAGGCCCAGCGCGAGGCCGACCAGCTCGGCTCGCGTCGGCAGGACGCGGGCCACGACGAGCATGATCGGCACCACCCAGAGCGGGATGGTGTAGGCCAGGATGGACGAGCGACCCGCGGGGATGTGCGGCAGGGCCAGGTTCATCATGGCGATGCCCAGGGCCACGGCCAGCAGGCCGTACGAGACGATGATGGGCCAGTCGGGCCGCGCGGGTCGCTTCAGCCGGCCGGTCGCGGCCATCAGGGCGGCGAGGACCACGATGCCGCCCAGCAGCCGGAGCACGCCGTAGGTGAACGGCGGGATGGTCTCCAGGCCGACCTTGACCACGACCCAGTGGCTGCCCCAGATGACGACCAGGCCGATGAGCAGCAGGTAGGCGCGAGTCATGTCGGTCCGCGCCCCGATGCGCTCAGGTCGCCGCGGGACTGGCGCCGTAGTGCAGGGCCGTGTCGAAGGCGGCCTCGATGTTCTCGGGCGGCACGAAGGCCTGGATGTTGTGGACCGAGGCGAAGACGAAGCCGCCGCCGGGCGCGAAGTCGTCGATGCGGCGCTTGACCTCGTCGCGCACCTCGTCGGGCGTGCCGAAGGGCAGCACCTTCTGGGTGTCCACGCCGCCGCCCCAGAAGACGATGTCGTTCCCGTAGGCCTTCTTGAGCCGCGCCGAATCCATGCCCTCGGCGCTCACCTGGACGGGGTTGACGATGTCCACGCCGATCTCGATCAGGTGCGGGATGAGCTCGAAGACGGCGCCGCAGCCGTGGTAGAAGAGCTTGGCGTCGGTGCGCGCCTTGATGGCATCGAAGAGGCGCTTCTGGCGCGGCTTGATGACCTCGACGTAGGACTGCGGGTTGATCATCCAGCCCTGCTGTGTGGCCACGTCGTCCCAGAAGGTGAAGACGTCGATGAGGTCGCCGACCTCGGCCGAGATAGCGGTCGACCGACTCGATGTAGATGTCGGTGATGCCGTCGACGAGCCTGGCGCTGAACGTCGGGCTCCGTGAGCATGCGACATCATGAACGGCTCCATGCCCATGATCCGACAGGGCTGCTCGAAGATGCCACCGCCGATGACGGCCGAGCCGACCAGCGCGTAGTCGGTCGTGGCGCGCAGGTGCTCGGCGCGCTCCTTCAGTCCGGCGATGAGCTCGGGCGGATCGGGCTCGGGCCAGTGGTACGCCTCGAGGGCCTCGAGGTGTCAACTCCTTGATGGGGAAGTCGACCCAGTCGTAGTAGAGCGGCTTGTCCTTGGGCATGCGCATCTTGGCTGCCCCAGCGGTCCCACATCGCCCAGTAGTCGCCGTCGTCGACGATCTCGACGCCCTTCACGTGGGTCGGCGGCAGCTGCACCATGCGCGTGTCCACGCCGAAGCGCGTCAGCACGTCTTCGCCCACGTAGGGCAGCTGCTGGACCTCGTCGTAGACGATGATCTCCTCGGTCGGGTAGCCGAGGTGCTCGCGCAGGGGCACATAGGCCGCCTTGGTGATCGGAGGTCACGAGCGATGAGCCCAGGTCGATGGGGATGCGGTCGCTCTCCTGGTGGTCGAGCGCGGCAAGGATCCGTTCGCGTGGCGTCATGATCGTCCTCCGAAGCTGTAGGCGCCCCCGGGCGCCTCGACGAACAGGGTGTGCAGCTCGGCGTCGCCCAGCCCGCGTTCACGCATCAGGTCGCTGAACTCACCGAGCAGGTAGGTCCAGCCGGGTGAGCCTCCGAACTCGGTCCAGTAGCCCTGGCGAGCGGCATCAAGACCCAGGGTGATGTGGCCCAGCAGATCGTCCTCGGCGGCCCATTCGAGCAGCTGCAGGGTGCCGTTGGGCTTGTCGCCCCAGCGGAAGCCCTGGTCGTACTCGACGCGGACGCCGGTCGCGGCGATGTCGCGCAGATAGGCCCGGTCGGCGATCTTGTCGACGTGGCTGAGCACGATGTGGGCAGGGTCGCCACCGTGCTCGACGAGCACCTCGACCTGCTCGAGGGCCGCGCTGCCACCCTCGCAGTGGGTGAGGATGGGACAGCCTGTGCGCTCCTGGGCCATGGCGGCCGCGGCGAAGATCCTCTCGTCCCGCGCCGTGAGGCCGCCCGCCGAGCCGGCGATCTTCATGACGCCGGCCCTGTGCTCGGTGCGCTTGACGATGGGGCCGTCGTAGTCGAGCTCGTCGATGCCTTCCTCGATGTCAGCCACGAACAGGCCGGCGATCTCCTCCGCGGAGAGGCGTACCGACCAGTGTCGGTCGTGGTAGTAGCGCTCGTGATGGAGGCCCGAGGGGGCGATGACGTGAACGCCGCTCTGACGGGCGATGTCGGCGAGCATGAGCACGTCGCGGCCGCAGTCGGCGGGCATGGCATCGACGACGGTCGCGAGGCCCAGGGCCTGGACAGGGGCCAGCTCGGCCACGGCCTTGTCGACATCGGCCAGCTCGAAGTCCGGGAAGAGCTGGACCGGGCGGCCGCCGTGGATGACGAGGTGCTCGTGGGCGTAGACGATGCCGAGATCCTCGGACGGGATGTCGCCGAGGACGGTTCGGGCGAAGGGCATGGTGCCTCCTCTCGGGCTGGGGTCAGGTCGCTGCCGGTCGCGACGTGGGGGCGGCGTCGGCGACAGCCTGCATGACGCGGGCGACGGCACCGAGGACCCCGGCATGGTCGGAGCGCTCGGTGCGAAGGATGGGGATGACGCGTTCCTTGGGGTAGCGGAAGGCGTAGCGGTCGACGTAGGCCTGGACCTGGGGCACGAAGTGGTCGGCCTGGGCCATGGGTCCGCCGGCGAGCACGACCACCTCCGGGTCGTAGGCGTGGATGGCGGTGACGATGGTCGCGCCGAGGTCGCGGCAGTACTGCTGCATGATCTCCTGGGCCACGCGGTCGCCGGCATCGACGCCCTCCACGAGCGTCCGGAAGGTGATGCGGCCGGGGTCGTGCTCGTAGGCATCGGTGATGGTGGAGGGCACCTTGCGGGCGACGTAGTCACGCATGCGGCCGACCACGGCGTTGGCCGACACGAGCGTCTCGGCACAGCCGATGTTGCCGCACAGGCAGGTGCGGCCGTCGGTGCGGATGGTGGCGTGACCGAACGAGACACCACCCGCGAGGTTGCGCGTCGCCAGCGGTCGGCCACCGATGATGGCGCCGGCGCCGATGCCGGTCCCGATGGTCAGGCCGACGACGTCCTGGTAGCCGCGCGCAGCACCGAAACGCCATTCGGCGAGGGTCGCAGCGGCCCCGTCGTTGATGCAGCGGACGGGCACGCCGAGGCGCTCCTCGAGGCGGTCGCGCATGGGGAAGTCCTCGATGCCGGGGACCTTGCCCGGCAGGTTGCGGACGCCGAACGTCGGCTCCACCAGGCCCGGGGCAGCGATGCCGATGCCCTGGAGGCCCAGCGTCCCTCGCCCTCGATGGCTTCGTCGGCGTAGGCGAGCATGCGCTCCCAGACGACGTCGAACGGTTCGTGGCCGGTGTCCTCCAGGTGGGTCCGGCGCACCTCGCCGTCATCGTCGACGACACCGGCCTTGGGCGCGTGCCGCCGATGTCGAAGCCGAGCCACCAACTGCGGGTCGTGAGCGCCTCATCGTCCATGGCCTGACCTTACTCGCCCGCGCCCGCGTTCAGGCGTCGAGCTCGAGCACGGCACCGCCCGGCCGAACTCGTCGCGCAGCCGGGCGTCCACGTCGCGCGGCTCGATCCCGGCGGCGTCGGCCAGGGCAGCGGCGGTACCGGCGGCCTGGCCCATGGCCATCGTCTGTGCCATCGAGCGCACCGAGGCGTGGGCGTCGTGGGTGGCGCTGAAGCAGCGGCCGGCCACGAGCGTGTTGTCCGAAATCACGCACGAGGAGCGAGCGGTAGGGGATGCCCACGACCTGGCCATCGGGCAGGTACTGCCACTTCGTGTCGGCGCCGGGATGGTGGTCCTCGATGGGCGCGCCGCAGAGGCCGATCTCGTCGTCGAAACGTCGCGCGCCCAGGACGTCCTCGCGCGGTCATGCGGTAGTCGCCGTAGACACGGCGGGTCTCGCGCACGCCGATCTGTGTCGAGAGCGATACCAGCGAGGCGTGCTCGTAGCCGGGCACCATGTCGTGCAGGAACCGGGCGTACTCGACCGCCTGACGGCGACCCTTGCATCTCGGCCTCGGCGAGCAGCCCCGGGTCGGTAGCGTTGATGACCTCGCCGTCCTCTTCGCGGAACGAGGGCAGGCGGGTCATCACCGTGGCCATCATGCCCTCGATCGGTGTGATGTGATCGGAGCCCTCGCGGCGCGGCAGGTCGTAGTCGCCCGAGTCCGCGGCCTTGGCCATCAGCTGGTGCATCTCCGTCGTGCTCGATGCGCTTGCGGGCGGCGATGTCGACGTTGACCATCTTGAAGGTGGTGGTCAGCGTCTGGGCCGGGTCCAGGGCACCCGCCAGCTCGTAGCCGAATCCGGCCTGACAGGCGAGGTCGGCGTCACCGCTGGCGTCGACGAAGACGCGCCCGGCGATGCGCACCAGGCCGGCCTTGGTGGCCACCAGCAGCTCCCCGACGCGACCGTCGCGGACGGTGACGTCCTGCAGGAACGCGTGCAGCAGCACGCGCACGCCGGCCTCGACCGCGAGCTGCTCCCAGACCAGCTTGAGGTGCTCGGCGTTGTAGGTGACGCCGGTGCCGGCGCCGTAGGTGTTGGGACGCTCCAGCACCGGGCCCAGGGCGCGCAGGCCGGCGACGACTTCATCGGAGATGCCGCCGGCGATCTTGATGGACCTGCTGCCCGGGGTGTAGAAGCCGTAGAACGTGTCCAGCACGGCGGTGCTGGTGCCGCCCATGAAGCCCTGCTTCTCGATGAGCACGACCGAAGCGCCCAGGCGCGCCGCGGCGATGGCGGCGCAGGCCCCGGCCGTGCCGGAACCGACGACCACGACATCGGCCGAGGCCGCGAGCGGCGGCGAGATGGTCATCTGCTCGGAAGCCATGGTCAGTCGGTCTCCCAGGTCTCCGGCACCGCGACGGCGCCGTCGCTGTCGTAGGCCTGCTTGACGCGGCGGAAGTACTCCTCGTAGACGCGTTCCAGCTGCACTTCGCCGACGTCACTGCCCACGAAGTGCGGGCTGGTCAGCACGGTCGGCACCACGCCGCGCTCGACGAGCAACTCGGCGGTACGGGTCTTGAGTGCGTTGACGACGGCGATGGCACCGATGGAGCTGACCGGGCCGACCTTGAAGGGGATGCCCTCGATATCGGTGACGGCGTCGCCGGGCGGGCTGCAGTTGTCGATCGTGACGTCGGCGATGTCGGCCAGCTTCCTGCCCGAGGGATGCCGCGAGGGCGTGGCCTCGGTGTGCTGCAACGAGGTCACGGCCACGACCGGCAGGCCCATGGCCGCCGCCAGCAAGGCCACCTCCACGACGGTGCCGTTGATGCCGGTCGAGCTGAAGATGAGGAAGCTGTCGCCGGGGTGGATCTTGAACTGTTGCAGGATGATGCGAGCGAAGCCGGGCACCTTCTCGAGGTACAGCGCCTGGCGCAGGCCGTTGGGGCCGACCACGCCGACGTGGTTCGAGAGCGCCAGCTCGGCGATGGGATGGAAGCCCGGGTAGGAGCCGATGCGCGGGAACATCTCCTCGGTGTTCATGCGCGAGTGGCCGGAGCCGAAGACATGCACCAGGTTATCGGCGGCGATGGTCCCGGCGAAGATGGTGCTGGCCTCGTCGATGGCCTTGGTCTGGGTCGTGCTCACCTGCTCGAGGACGTCCCGGGCGGCGGCCAACCAGCGATCGGATGCGGTCACTCAGCTTCTCCTTGTGGCTGTGGCGAGCGGCCGGCGGGGCG
Organism: uncultured Chloroflexia bacterium; assembly: GCA_963705425.1. Lineage (GTDB taxonomy): Bacteria > Chloroflexota > Limnocylindria > Limnocylindrales > CSP1-4 > JAFMJV01. Next base: position 83,516 of record CAVPJO010000013.1, read on the forward strand.
GGAGCCGCCGCATCGTACCGTCGCTGCTGGGTCCGTCTCCGGTCTCCATGGGAGCCGTCTCGACGGTGCGCTTGTAGATGTAGCGGGAGCGGTCGCCGCGCAGCAGCACGTGGCCCAGGGCGACCACGACGCCGGCCGAATCGGTGGTGATGCGGCGCGTCAGCAGGGCCGTGGTGTGCGCCGGCACGCCCAGCAGCTCGCATTCGCGGGGCGTAAGGATGACCGGTTCCAACGTCTCCCGCGCTTCTGCCACGGTGCGCCCATAGTCGGCCTCCAGCACCTCGTAGAGCGAACGATGCTCCAAGTCGACTGACTCCAGGCCGGGAAAGAGCTCGGCGCGCAGGTGGGCGGTGTCGAGCACCATGGGCTCGCCGTCGCCGATGCGCAGCCGTTCGACGAAGACGACGTCGTCACCGGGCAGGCAGGCAAGGTCGCTGGCCAGTTGACGGCTGGCCTCGATGATCTCGACGTTCACGACACGCGTGGTCATGCGCATGCCCTGCGCCTCCAGGGCGTCCCGGATGGAGAAGACGCCCACGATGGGCAGCTGCAGCCGGGGGCGGGTGACGAAGGTGCCTCGTCCCTGGTGGCGGCTGATGAGACCGCGCTCCTCGAGCTCGCCCGAGCGCCTGCCGGAGGGTCGCGCGCGAGACGCCGAAATCCTGGCAGAGCCGGCGTTCAGGGGGCAGGCGATCACCCTCCTGCCACTGGCCGGACGTGATCAGTCCTTCGGCCTGGCTGGCGATCACCGAGTACAACGGTTCCCCGGGCACGCACCCACCTCCTGACTACCTCGCCAGTCTAGCAGGATGGTCTGATTGGTATGTACCTTTCGCCCTCGCCTCGGCCATGTTGTGGCGGGTCCGTGCCCGCACCTGCCGTATGATGCGGGCACGCTGCGGTGGCACGGTGCCCGGTCGCGGGATGCGGGAGGAGACAGGGGAGCACAGTGACCAGGGCCACGAGAGACGGCAGCGATCCCAACGCTGCCTCGTCGCGCTCGCACCGAGGGCTTGGCCGACGTGCTGCGCGAGCGCATCCTCGTGCTCGACGGCGCCACCGGCACGTTGCTGCAGGGCCACGCCCTTGACGAGGCCGGCTTCCGCGGCGAGCGCTTCGCCGACCATCCTCGCGACCTCAAGGGTGCCAACGACCTGCTCTCGCTGACACAGCCGGACATCGTGCGCGACATGCACGCGGCAGTACCTCGCGGCCGGCGCGGACATCATCACCACCAACACCTTCAACGCCACCTCGCCTATCGATGGCCGACTACGCGCTGGAGCCGTGGGTCGCCGAGATGAACCGCGAGTCGGCGCGCCTGGCGCGGGAGGCCTGCGACGCGGCCGAGGCGGCCGACTGGCCTGCCCCGCTACGTGCTCGGCTCGCTGGGGCCCACCAACCGCACCGCCTCGCTCTCGCCCGACGTCAACGACCCCGGCGCCCGCAACGTCTCCTTCGAGGCAGCTGGCCGAGGCCTACCTCGAGTCGGCCCGCGCCTGGAGGCCGGCGGCGCCGACATCCTCGCCATCGAGACCATCTTCGACACGCTCAACGCCAAGGCCGCCATCTTCGCGGTCGAGACGCTGTGGGACGAGCTGGGCTATCGGCTGCCGGTCATCATCAGCGGCACCATCACCGACGCCTCGGGGCGCACGCTCAACGGCCAGACGGTGGCGCGCCTTCTGGAACACCGTGCGCCATGCGCGTCCGTTCGCGGTGGGTCTCAACTGCGCCCTCGGCGGCGACCAGCTGCGGCCCTACGCGCAGGAGCTGGCCGGACTGGCCGACACGTTCCTGTCGCTCTACCCCAACGCCGGTCTGCCCAACGCCTTCGGTGGCTACGACGAGACACCCGAGCACACCTCGAGCGTGCTCGGCGGCCTGGCTCGCGACGGCTCGGTCAACATCGTGGGCGGCTGCTGCGGCACCGGTCCCGACCACGTGCGAGGCCATCAGGCCGCGGTCGCCGGGGTGGCGCCGCGCGTCGTGCCCGCGGTCGAGTCGCTGCACCCGACTGGCGGGCTCGAGCCCTTCGACATCGGCCCCGATTCGCTCTTCGTCAACATCGGCGAGCGCACCAACGTCACCGGCTCGCGCAAGTTCGCCCGGCTCATCATCGAGGGCGCCTACGACGAGGCCGTCGAGGTGGCGCGCGGACAGGTCGAGAACGGTGCCCAGGTCATCGACATCAACATGGACGAGGGCATGCTCGACTCGGAGGCGGCCATGACCCGCTTCGTGCGCCTGCTCGCGGCCGAGCCGGACATCGCCCGCGTGCCGTTCATGATCGACTCATCGAAGTGGTCGGTCATCGAGGCCGGGCTGCGCTGCGGCACAGGGTCGGCCCATCGTCAACTCGCTCTCGCTCAAGGAGGGTGAGGCGGAGTTCCTGCGACAGGCGCGCCTGGCCCATCGCTACGGTGCGGCCGTGGTGGTCATGGCCTTCGACGAGGACGGCCAGGCGGAGACGGTCGAGCGGCGGCTGCAGATCGCGCAGCGGGCGCACCGGCTGCTGACCGAGGCAGGTCGGCTTCGCGTCCGAGGACATCATCCTCGACCCCAACATCTTCGCCATCGGCACCGGCATCGCCGAGCACGACGAGCTACGCCGTGGCCTTCATCGAGGCCGTGCGCCGCATCAAGGCCGAGCTGCCGGGCGTGCTCACCAGCGGCGGCGTCTCCAACGTCTCGTTCTCGTTCCGTGGCAACGACCCGGTGCGCGAGGCTATCCACGCCGTCTTCCTGGTCCACGCCATCGCCGCCGGGCTGGACATGGCCATCGTCAACGCCGGCGCCCTGCCGGTCGTCGACGACCTCGACCCGGAGCTGCGCGAGCGCGTCGAGGACCTCGTGCTCGACCGCCGGCCCGGACGCCACCGACCGGCTGCTCGAGATCGCCGACCAGGCCAGGTCGACGGCCACCGGCACCGAGCGCGACCTCTCCTGGCGCGAGGCGCCGGTGAACGAGCGGCTCACGCACGCGCTGGTCGAGGGCATCAGCGACTGGATCGTGGAAGACACCGAGGAGGCGCGGCTGGCGGCAGAACGACCGCTGCACGTCATCGAGGGACCGTTGATGGCGGGCATGGACGTGGTCGGCGATCGCTTCGGCACGGGGCGCATGTTCCTGCCGCAGGTGGTCAAGTCGGCCCGGGTGATGAAGCGGGCGGTGGCCCACCTGGTGCCCTACATCGAGGCCGAGCGGGCGGCGTCGGGTGATGAGGCCGAGGCCGGGCGGCGTTCGGCGGGCAAGATCGTGATGGCCACCGTCAAGGGCGACGTCCACGACATCGGCAAGAACATCGTCGGCGTCGTGCTGGGCTGCAACGACTACGAGGTCATCGACCTCGGGCGTGATGGTGCCCTGGACGAGGATCCTGGAGACGGCCCGCGCGGAGTCGGCCGACCTCATCGGTCTGTCGGGCCTGATCACACCCTCGCTCGAGGAGATGCGCCTGGCGGCCACGGAGATGGAGCGCGAGGGTATGAGCACGCCGCTGCTGATCGGCGGCGCCACGACCTCCAAGGCACACACGGCCGTGAAGCTGGAGCCGGTCTACTCGGGGCCGGTGGTGCACGTCGATGACGCGTCGCGGGCGGTCGGGGTGGCCGGCGCGCTGCTGGACCCGGGCGCTCGGGACGCCTTCGTGGCCGAGCGGCGTGCGGAGTACGCCGAGGTTCGCCGCCGCTACGAGGATCGCAACACGCCCGATCGTCGTGTCTCGCTGGAGAGGGCACGTGCCGGCCGGCTGGTCATCGACTGGGCAGCGGTCGAGCCACCGAAGCCGACCTTCATCGGTGTGCGCACCCTGGCCGACTACCCCATCGAGGAGCTGGTCGAGCGCATCGACTGGACGCCGTTCTTCGCCACCTGGGAGCTCAAGGGCCGCTACCCGTCCATCCTCTCCGACGACGTTGGTCGGCGCTGCCGCGCAGGAGCTCTTCGCCGATGCCCAGGCGATGCTGGCACGCGCTGCATCGGAGGGGTTGCTGCGGGCGGAGGCAGTCGTCGGCTTCTGGCCGGCGGACTCGACCGCTGACGACGACATCGTGATGTGGGCCGACGAGGCCCGCACCACCGAGCTGGCGCGTCTGCACACGCTGCGTCAGCAGGTGGCGCGCACGGATGGGCGCGCCGACCTGGCCCTGGCTGACTACGTGGCTCCGCTCGAGACGGGCGTGGCCGACCACGTCGGTGCCTTCGCGGTCACGGCCGGGCACGGGCTGGCCGAGGCCAGGGCTCGGTTCGAGGCGGCCCACGACGACTACTCGGCCATCCTGCTGACGGCCCTCGCCGATCGACTGGCGGAGGCCTTCGCCGAGCGTCTCCACGAGCTCGTGCGGCGGGAGCTGTGGGGCTACGCTGCGGATGAGGCACTCGACAACGATGCCCTCATCGCCGAGTCCTACCAGGGCATCCGACCCGCGCCGGGCTATCCGGCCTGTCCCGACCACACCGAGAAGGCCACGCTCTTCCGTCTGCTGGAGGCCGAGGAGCGGGCCGGCATCGAGCTGACCGAGTCGATGGCCATGCTGCCGGCGGCTTCGGTCAGCGGCACCTACTTCTGGCACCCCGAGGCGCGCTACTTCGGCGTCGGCCACATCGATCGCGATCAGCTCGAGGACTACGCTGCCCGCAAGGGCTGGTCGATCGTCGAAGCGGAGCGTTGGCTGGCCCCCAACCTGGCCTCGTAGGCCGATGGTGCTCATCCGGGTCTACCGTGAGCCCGACCTCGAGGCGGTCGTGGCCCTGTGGGTCGCATGCGATCCGACAAGACCCTAGAACGACCCTCGCGCAGATATCGGGCGCAAGGTGGCCGACAGCCCCGAGTTCTTGCTGGTGGGTGAGCTCGACGGACAGGTCGTGGGCTCGGTCATGGCCGGCTACGACGGGCACAGGGGTTGCATCGATTACCTCGCCGTGGATCCCGAACGGCAGGGAGGGGGCCTTGGCCGCGCGCTCATGGACGCGGCGGAGGAGCGGCTGCTGGCGCTGGGCTGTGCCAAGATCAACCTCCAGGTCCGGGACGAGAACGAGGCGGCCCGCGGCTTCTACGAGGCCATCGGCTACGAGCTCGAACCCATCGTCAGCTTCGGGAAGCGGCTCATCTCCGACGAGTAGGAGCCAGCGTCTCCAGCCACCCGCGATAGGCCTCGACGCTCTCGTTCCCGGTGGTGAAGACCCAGCTGTTGTCTCCACCACCGGTGCGCACCACGAGCGTGGTCGTCGTCCGGTCACCGGTGTCGAGCCAGGTGACGTCGCTGATGTTGGCCAGGGGGATCAGCGTCTCACGCCGTGAGTAGACCGACTGCCAGCGGTAGGCGAAAGGCTGGCCGCGGTCGACGATCCTCAGCTGGTGGCCGTCACTGAAGTGGACAGACTCCAACAGCCGCTTGTCGACGATGCCAAAGAGGAGCCTGCGCAGCTGTCCACGCTCGATCGAGCGAAAGCCGGTCTCGGGCTGGGCGGCCAGGGGCAGCATCGCGGAGCCTTGCTCACGTTCGTCCTTGAGGAGCCTCTCCAGGTAGAAGCTCAGCTCGCCCAGGCTTCCCGGAACGGGAAGGTCCACCACGGTATCCGCGCCGGCCGGGCGGTAGCGCTCCACGATGACATCGACCAGCGGTCGCATGACGTCGTTGGAGACGGTGTTGTAGGCCAGGTCGTAAGGGCTGTCCGGCACGCCCAGATGGAGCGTGCCCCGCAACAGGTCCTCGCGCAGGCTCACGTGCTTGATGTCGCCATAGGCGATGGTCTCGGAGCGCACCTCGGTCTCGATGCGCTCGAGGATGACCAGGTCATGCTCGTAGAGGCTGACCACGTAGTCGTAGAGGTCCATGCCCGGATGTGCATCTCGCCGGGCGATCTTGCGCGGGATCTTGACGCTGAGGAGCGCGGGCTCGTCCCGGGTGAGGTAGGGGACGAAGCGGGCCGGCGGTGGATCTTCCTCCGAGATCCGGATGACCCACGGACCGAAACGGTCGTACTCGGGATCGCGCGTGCTCATAGCATCGCCAACGATTCTCGCAGGTCGGCGGTGAGGTCGTCGGCGTCCTCGAGACCGATGTGCAGGCGCACCAGACGACCCTCATCGGGCTGGGGCTCAAGCTCACGCCGTGCCTGCGGGACCGCCGGGATGACGAGGCTCTCGAAGCCGCCCCAGCTGGCCCCGAGGCCGAACAGCTCGAGCGATTCGACGAAGCGGGCGAACGCGGCCCCGTCGCAGCTCCGAAGCTCGATGGTCAGCAGCCCCGGAGCACCGCTGAACTGGGCCCGCCAGAGCTCATGGTCGGGATCCGACGGCAGGGCCGGATAGAGCACGCGCTCGATCTGTGGCTGCTCCTCGAGCCAGTGGGCGATCTTCAGGGCACTGGCTTGGTGGCGCTCCAGCCGTACGCTGAGCGTGCGCAGGCCGCGGAGCCCCAGCCAGCACACGTCGGGGGCTGCCGTGGAGCCGTAGCGCGCACACCACTCGCGGGTACTGGCCAGGGCCTCGTAGCGGCCCGTGGTCAGCCCCAGCATGATGTCGGAGTGGCCACCGATGTACTTGGTGGCGGCGTGGATGGAGATGTCGATGCCGAGCGCGTGCGCATCGAAGAAGGCCGGTGTGCCCCAGGTCGAATCACAGGCCACGGGGATGCCGTGGCGTCGCGTGATGTCGACCACCGCAGCGACGTCGACGAGGCGCATCGTGAGCGATGTGGGCACCTCGATGAAGACGAGGCTGGTGCGCCCGTCGACTAGCCCGGCCAGCTCATCGACCGTGTCGAAGAAGACCACCTCGCAGCTCTTGCGCAGCTCGGCCTCCGCGAAGATGCGGGTCGGTTCGTAGACGTCACCCTGGATGAGGACGCGGGCGCCCGGGCGCGCGTGCGCCGACAGCGTCGCGGCGATGGCCATGAGGCCGCTGGCCGTGGCGATGCAAGACTCGGTGTTGCACAGCTCCGCCATCGCGGTCTGCAGCTCGAACGTCGTGCTCGTGCCGTAGATGCCGTAGCGCGGCGTCTCGAAGGGGACCTCGGCACGAGCAGCGCGCAGCTCGTCGAGCGTGTCGAAGAGGATGGTCGAGGCGCGGGCGAGCGGTGGGTTCACGGTGCGTTCACGCTTTGCCGAGGTGCGGCCCAGGTGGGCCAGTCTGGTGTCGAATCCGGTCATGCTCCTAATCATGGCCTAGGCATGGCGCTGACGGCGTTGCCGAGTAGGGGCTTGCGGCAGGCTCTTGACCACGGGGCGGCGTGACCGATGGCGGCCGGAGGCAAGCCCGGGACTCGATGTGCTGGTGTTTCGTACCATCAGGGCATGCCAGGCACGCCCCAACGGTCCACCGCGTCCAGTGAGGCACCACGTGATCCCGGGCCGGCGCGAGTCGAGGAGATCACCTTCCTGGCCGATGTCGCCCATCTGGCGGCCACCGCGCGGACGTGGGAAGACCTCATGGGTACCGTCATCGACCGCGCCCGCGCGGCCTCGCGAGCAGACGTCTGCTCGCTCTACATCAGCGATCGCGATGGCAGTGGGCTCACGCTGGCGGCGACCAACGGTCTCGACCAGCATGCGGTCGGGGTAGCCCGACTCGAGTTGGGTCAGGGCATCACCGGCCTTGCGGCCCAGACCCAGATGACCGTGGTCAGCCCGGACGTGCACAAGGACGAGCGCTTCGCCTGGATCCGCGGTGTCGACCAGGCTCGCTTCACCTCGATGTGCTCGGTGCCACTGGCCTGGGAGGAGCAGGTCGTAGGTGTGCTCAACGTCCAGACTGCCGAGCATCGTGAGTTCAGCCCGGCTGACATCGGCTTCCTCGAGGCCTTGGCCGGCCTGCTTGCGGGCATGGTCGAGAAGAGCCGGCTCCATGCCGAGGCGGAAGCGCAGCTGGAGCAGCTGCGCGCCATCGACGAGGCCCGCGCCAACCTCGTCGCCGTGGTCACGCACGCGTTGCGCACGCCGCTGGCGGTCGTGCGTGCCTACGTCGAGTTGCTCGGCAGCGAAGCCCGCTCGTCCGGCAGCGCCCAGGCCGAGGGCTGGGAGCAGGAAGCGTTGACGCAGGTCGACCGCCTCGACGAGACCGTCGACTCCATCCTCGAAAGCCTGCGCGTGATGCCCTCGGCACCGGCCGAACTACGGCCCATCGACCTCGCCGCGGCCGTCACCGCGGTGACCGCTGAGCTTCGTCCCATGCTTCGCAGCCGGACCCTCAACCTGGACTTTCGCGACGAGCCGCTGATGGCCCTGGCCTCGACCGAGATGCTGCAGCGACTGCTCGGTTATCTCCTGGAGAACGCCTCCAAGTACGCACCACCGCGTGGGGGCATCGATATCTACGGCTGGCGCCGCGGTGACAGCGCCTACGTGGCGGTCACCGACGATGGACCGGGTATCCCCGACGCGTGGCGCGATCGTATCTTCGAGCCCTTCGTGCGCAGCGACGACTCGCCGCGGGGGGCGGGCATCGGCCTCTTCGCGGCACGTCGGCTGGCGCGTTCGATGGATGGCGAGCTGACCGTGGAGCCGCGCCAGCCCTACGGCTCGCAGTTCGTGCTGCGCCTCAGGTCCGTGGGCTCGGCCCACCCGGGGGCGCGGGCCGTCCGTTGAAGCTGGTGGCGGCCAGCCGGCCCCCGCCCATCCGGGCTCACCGAGCACAGCCGAAGGCCCGCGAGTGGGAGTCTCGCGGGCCTTCGTAGCGGATGCGTGTCAGCCTGCTGGGCAGACTCGCGGTCGTTGTTCGAGTGACGCGGTCCGGGCGATCGACACTCGGCTGGGATGGCTAGGCGGGTTCTGCCTCCACCACGGGCGCTGCCGGCGGCTCTGCGACCGGGGTCGCGACGGCACCACTGGTGCTCCCGGCCCACGGTACGTAGGCGGTCTCGCCGTGGACGGCGACGTCCAGGCCAGCCTCTTCGTCCGCCTCCGGGACACGGAGGCCGATGGCGACGTCGATGACCTTGATGATGATGAAGGTCCCCACGCCGGCGAAGACGACGGTGAAGGCGACAGCGACGACCTGCACCACCAGCTGCTCGAGGTTGCCCTCGATCAGACCGGAGACGCCACCGATCGCTGCGACCGCGAAGATCCCGGTGCCGACAGCACCCAGGATGCCACCGACGCCGTGGACCGCGAAGACGTCGAGAGCGTCGTCGATCGAGAGGCGATCACGCAGCAGCGTGACGCCGAAGCAGACTGCACCGGCCGCGAGTCCGAGCACCAGTGCGCCACCGACGGTCACGAAGCCGGCCGCCGGGGTGATGGCCACCAGGCCGGCCACGGCACCGGCGGCGGCGCCGACCACGCTGACCTTGCGGTTGGTCATGTATGACGCACCGACCCAGGTGAGCACACCAGCGGCAGCTGAGACGGTGGTGACCATGAGCGCCTGGGCAGCGAGGCCGTCAGCGGCCAGCGCCGAGCCTGCGTTGAAGCCGAACCAGCCGAACCACAGCAGGCCAGCGCCAAGCACGGTCATGGGCACGTCGTGCGGCTCCACGTGGTGGCCCGCGACGCGGCGACCCATGACCAGGGCGACCACCAGCGCGGACACACCGGAGGCGATGTGGACGACGGTGCCACCGGCGAAGTCGAGCGCGCCATTCGCGCCCAGGGTGCTGAGCAGGCCGCCACCCCAGACCATGTGGGCCATCGGGGAGTAGATGAGGATGGACCAGGCGATGGTGAAGACGACGAACGCCGCGAAGCGCTTTCGCTCAGCGAAGGCGCCGCTGATGAGGGCCGGCGTGATGGCTGCGAACATCATCTGGAAGGTGGCGAAGAGCACGAACGGGATGTCGCTGCCCTCGGCCGGCTCCATGCCCACGCCGTTGAAGAAGACGTAGTCCAAGCCGCCGACGATACCCAGGCCACCGACCGACTCACCGAAGGCCAGGCTGAAGCCGATGATGACCCACACCACGGTCACGATGGCCAGGCCAAAGAAGCTGTGCATGATGGTGGAGAGCACGTTCTTGGCGCGCACGAGGCCGCCGTAGAACAGTGCCAGGCCTGGCAGCATCAACATGACCAGTGCCGTCGACATCAATACCCAAGCGGTATTGCCGGTGTCGATCATCGATAGATCCTCCTGCGTGCGTGTGCGCCTCTCGAAGGCGCCGGGCAGCCGAGCCCGAAGCCGATCGAAGCCCACGCTACGAAGCGCGCCGGAGGATGTCAGCGACGGACGGGGCGCGAACGTGGTGGCCCCGTGGTGAACGTTCGGTTGCGAAGCGGTGGCGGCCGCGAGTGACGGCGCGGCCCGGGTCCGCTAGGTATCGAGGCGGTAACCCACGCCGCGCACCGCCACCGGGACCGGTGCCCCGGCCGTGACCAGCTTCTCGCGCAGCCGTGCCAGGTGCGGCTTGAGCCACAGCGGGTCGGGGTCGGGCACATCCGGCCAGCCGGCAGCCAGCAGGTCATCATGGGGCACGACCTCGCCCAGCCGCTCGACCATCGCCTGGAGCAGGCGGAACTCGGTGACCGTGGTCGGCAGCGGTGTGCCCTGCCAGCGGATCTCGTGGCGCCGACGGTCAAGCTCGTATCCGGATGGATCACCCCGGCCCCGATCGCCCCGGCTGCCGGAGGCGCGTCGCGTCACGGCGCGCACCCGAGCCAGCAGCTCGTCGCTGCGAAAGGGCTTGCGCACGTAGTCATCGGCACCAAGGTCGAGCAGCTCGACGGTGGCGGTCCGATCGCGCTCACCGGAAACGACGATGATGGGCGTGTCGCTGACGTCCCGGATGCGGCGACAGACGGTGGCGCCATCCATGCCGGGCATGGCCAGGTCCAGCAGGACGAGGTCGGGCTCGTCATCACGGAAGCGACGCAGGGCGTCTTCGCCGTCGTAGGCCGCGATGATGCGATGGCCGGCCTGGCCCAGCAGCGCACCGAGCGCCCCGACCATGGCCGGCTCGTCGTCGACCACCAGGATCTTCAGCGGATCGGTCGCGGGCTCGTTGGTCTCAGGCTCCCCACCCAGCAGCGTCATCGCGCGTATTCCCTCATGGGAGTGGCCGCCCGCAGCGCCTCGAAGCGCTGCAGCCACGCCTCGAGGCGGACTTCGTCAGCGAAGAGCACGAGGATGGTGTTGTCACCGGCGAGCGTGCCTTCCTGTTCATCGAGCGTCGATTCATCGATGGCCTGGCCGATGGCGTTGGCCACGCCGGCCTCCGACACTAACAGCAACGTCAGACCCGAGCGGCCGACCCGGATGGGGTAGTCCGAGAGCACGCGTCGCAGGCGTACGTCGCTGGGCAGCGGCTGCGGCGCACTGAGGTCGCCGGGCCAGGCGTAGACGTGCTGCCCGTCGTGGACGATCTTGACCAGTCCCAGCTCGGTGACGTCTCGGCTCACGGTGGCCTGGGTCACCTCGAAACCGCGCTCGCCGAGCAGGTCCACGAGCTCGTGCTGGCTGGCGATGTTGCCGGCGGTCACGAGGTCACGGATGTGACGCTGTCGTTCCCGCTTCAGGACGCGCGAGGTGTTCTGTGGGGGTGCTGGGCTCATCGTGCACGATCATACAAGAACACCGCATCACTATGCACGGATGGGCGCGGAGTTCGCGAGCAGGACAGCGCCGTTTGCATAGTATGACCAATAGGCTTGCCATTTCGTCGTCGGTCTGGCTATCATTCGCGGCGATGAAGCCACACGGTACTCGCATGGCGATGCCCGGGGCCCCGCCGGGATCGGTCGGGGTCTGAGTCCGGGTGCGCCGTAGTGCGCCCGGCATCAGGCCGGATCCCCGGGGCCGCGACCATGGCGCGAAGGTCGCGGCCTTCGTGATTCCTGAGCACCCCACTGGCCCGTGTGCCGCTCATCGATCGAGAGGATGCAGCCCCATGACGCAGATCGCCACCCGCCCGCAGATCGCCACCCGCCCGCCGACCGCTGATGCCGAGGCCCGGTCGGCCCCATCGGGGGCCACCGGTACGAGCGCTCATCCGACCACCCCCGGGGAGTTCACGCCCGGCTTCACCGGATTGCGCTGCCGCGCCTGCGGCGAGGCTGTCGCCGACGGGCCGCTCTTCGTCTGTGAGCGTTGCTTCGGCCCACTCGAGCCGGTGTATGACATCGAGGGTATCCGCGAGCGGATCAGCCGCGAGGCTGTCGATAGGCGCGAGCCCACCATCTGGCGCTTCGCCGAGCTGCTGCCGGTCACGGAGCTGCCGGTCGCTGGGCTGCGTGTCGGTCTGTCTCCGCTCACGGATGCACCACGCCTGGCCGCGCACCTCGGCCTCGACAAGCTCTGGGTCAAGGACGACTCGCGCAACCCCACGCTGTCCTTCAAGGATCGCCCCGTGGCAGTGGCCGCGACGCGCGCCGCACAGTGGGGCTATCACACGCTGGCCTGTGCCTCGACCGGCAACCTCTCGGCGGCTGTGGCTGCCTCGGCCGCGGCGCACGGGTTGCGCGCCGTCGTCTTCATCCCCGCCGACCTGGAGCCGGCCAAGATCGCCCAGGCGCGCGCCCTTGGCGCCACCGTGGTCCGCGTCGACGGGCCATACGACGACGTCAACCGCCTCTGTCTCGAGCTGACCGACGAGCTCGACGGATGGGCCGTGCTCAACGTCAACCTGCGGCCCTACTATGCCGAGGGTTCCAAGACCATCGCCTACGAGATCGCACAGCAGTTGGGCTGGCGCGCCCCCGACGCGCTCTTCGCACCACTGGCCTCGGGCTCGATGTACACCAAGCTCCGTCGCGCTTTCGATGAGCTCACCGAGGTTGGCCTGCTCGACGAGGCATCCGTGCGCTACTTCGGCGGCCAGGCCGATGGCTGCGCACCGATCGCCACCGCCTTCGCGCAGGGCACCGACATCGTGCGCCCGGTGGAGAAGCCGGACACCATCGTGCGCTCCCTCTCGATCGGCTCACCGGCCGACGGCGGCTATGCCATCCGCCAGGCGCGTGACAGCGATGCGGCCATCGTCGGCGTGCCTGACCAGGCCACTATCGACAGCATCCGTCTACTGGCCGAGACCGAGGGGATCCTCACCGAGACGGCCGGCGGCGTGACGCTTGCCGCGCTGCGCCGGGCCATCGACGAGGGCCGCCTGCGTGGCCACGAGGAGACCGTCCTGGTCATCACCGGCAACGGGCTCAAGACGCTCGACGTCCTTGCCGGCGACGGCACGGCTACGCTGCCGGAACCCATCGCACCCAGCTTCGACGCCTTCGAGGAGTGGTGGGGGAGCACCGTCGGCGAGGCCGCAGCCTGATCGTACGACCGCAAGCTCGCTGGCCGCTTAGGGCTGACAGTTTCGCTGGCCGTTCACAATGCGTGGCCTCCCCACTTGACGCGGCTGCCCGGAACCGGCAGACTCCGCCATCGATGAACCATCTGCATGTTCTCAAGCCGAAGCGCACGCGGCCCTGCCTGGAGGCACGGGCCTAGACGGCTTCGTTCGGGAACGACCGACTCGGGCCGCTGGGCAAGGCTCCGAGGGCCGCAGACACCGACACCGGTGACTGCGGTCTTTTTGTTTGCTCGGAGCGCTTGGCAGCCTCGTCACCCATGGACACGACAAGACGAGGGAGCACACACCATGCGAGCACTCATCACCGGCACCGGCAACATGGGCCGCGCCATCGCCGCCGCCCTCGAGGCACGAGGTGACGAGGTCGTGGCCATGGCCGGCCGCGAGACAGGCTATCCGGTCGCTGCCCAGATCGGGCCCATCGAGGTGACCTTCGAGTTCAGCCACGAGGCCACGCTGCTGAGCCACGTCGACCTGGCTCTTGAAACCGGCTGCCGGGCCTTCGTCATCGGCACCACCGGCTGGAGCGCCTTCGACGAGACGGGCCAGGTGCTTGCGGCTCGCCTCGAGGAGGCCGGGGCCCGTGCCGTGGTGGCTCCGACCTACAGCCTTGGCGCGGTCCTCTTCGGCGACATCGCCGAGTACGCCGCGCGCCTCTTCGGCAGCTTCAGTGACTACGACCCCTACCTCTTCGAGCAACACCGGGCGGCCAAGTCCGACCGGCCCTCGGGCACCGCTCTGGCCATCGCCGAGCGACTCGTCCCGTACCTGCCCGCGAAGCGCGAGGCGCGTCTGGCCACCGGGCCGGGCGCGCCGGATGCAGACGTGCTGGAGGTGGTGGCCCTGCGAGCCGGCAGTCACCCGGGGATGCACGTCGTCGGCTTCGACGGCCCGGGTGAAGCGCTCGAGATCCGCATCACGGCACGTGATCGCTCCGCCTACGTGGCCGGAGCGCTGATCTCCGCCGACGCATTGATGGCACAGCCAGACCGACAAGGCATCACGCAGTTCACCGCCCTGGTCCGTGAGCGGACCGCCTGACATCGAAAGGACGAACGACACCATGAACACCACCCCAACCCTGACCGGCGCATTCACCGCCCTGGTCACGCCCATGACCGCCGACGGGGCCCTCGACGAGGCCACCCTCGTGCGCATGGTCGAGCGCCAGATCGACGCGGGCATCAACGGCCTCGTGCCGGTGGGCACGACCGGCGAGTCGCCCACGCTCTCGGCCGAGGAGGACCAGCGCGTCATCGCGCTGACCATCGAGACCGTGCGGCGCCGCGGAGTGGCCGAGACCACGCCGGTCATCGCCGGCACCGGCTCCAACGTGACCTCGCACGCCATCGCGTACACGCAGGCGGCTGCCAGGCTCGGTGCCGACGCGGCCCTCGTCGTCTCGCCGTACTACAACAAGCCCGACCAGCGCATGCTCGAAGCGCACTACCGGGCCGTCGCTGACGAGGGCGGCATTCCCATCGTGGTCTACAACGTGCCCGGCCGGACCGGCGGCAACGTGGGCGCCGATACGCTCCTGCGTCTGGCCGAGCACCCCATGATCGTCGCGGTCAAGGAGGCCTCGGCCAACATGGAGCAGATCATGACCATCGTCCGCGACCGGCCCGAGGGCTTCGCGGTGCTCTCGGGCGATGACAGCTGGACCCTGCCCATCATGGGCGTGGGCGGCGATGGCGTCATCTCGGTGGCCTCCAACGAGGTGCCCGCGGTGATGGTCGAGCTGTGTGCCGCGGCCCGGGCCGGCGACATGGAGACCGCGCGGCGGATCCACTACCGCTACCTCGACCTCTTCCGCGCCAACTTCATCACCACCAGCCCGGCGCCCGTGAAGGCGGCCATGGCTGAGATGGGCCTCATCACCGATGCCCTGCGCATGCCCATGATGCCGCTCGACGACGCCAACCGCGGCCGGCTCCGGGCCGTCCTCGACGACCTCGGCCTGCTAGGTGCCACCGAGGCTGCCGCGTGACCGCCGAGCTTGCTCCGGACCCCGTGGGTTCCGATGGGCCGGTGGCCACCGACTCCGGTACGGCCGCCGGCCCGGCCTCCCTCGAGCAGCGGGTCCTCGCTGCGAACGAGGCGTGGAATGCGGCGGCCGGCCAGCCCGCCGCGGAGCTCGTCGAGGACGTGCGGTCGGTCGTGGCCGACCTCGTGTCTGCGCTCGAGGCGGGCGAGGTGCGGGCGGCCAGGCCCGAGGCCACGCTCGACGGCGGTTGGCGCGTCGATGCCTGGGTGAAGACCGGCATCCTGCTCGGCTTCCGTCTGCCGGGCATGACCGAGTACCGCGACGGGCCCATCATGGCGGCCCGCGACCGTTCTGCCTACGGCGTACTCGACCTGCTCGACTCGGCCAGCTCCGTCGCGGCTACCGAAGCTGGTGCTCCCTGGCGCGTGGTACCCGGTGGTTCGACGGTGCGCAGCGGAGTGCATCTCCAACCGGGGGTGACCATCATGCCCCCGTCCTATGCCAACATCGGCAGCTGGATCGGGCGCGGCACGATGATCGACTCGCACGTGCTGGTGGGTTCCTGTGCCCAGGTGGGCGCGGACGTTCATCTCTCGGCCGCGGTCCAGATCGGCGGCGTGCTGGAGCCGGCGGGCGCCCGCCCGGTCATCGTCGAGGACGGTGCCTTCGTGGGCGGCGGCGCGGGCTTGTACGAGGGCGTCGTGGTCAGCCGCGGCGCGGTCATCGGGGCCGGCACCATCATCACCGGCCAGAGCCGTCTCATCGACCTCGTCGAGGAGCGCGTGCTGCATGGCTCGCAAGGGTCACCGCTGGTCGTGCCCGCAGGAGCCGTGGTCATCCCGGGCACGCGTCCCGCCGGTTCTGACTGGGCGCGCGAGCAGGGCGTATCGGTCAGCGTGCCGCTCATCGTCAAGTACCGCGATGCCGGGACCGACGCCCGCGTGGCTCTCGAAGACGCGTTGCGGTGAGTCCGCCGACCTCCACCGATGCAACGGCCATCGAGGTCGGGCGCACGGTCGCCGGCCTGGACCCGGCCGGCCTCGTGGCCGTTCACGGCAGCCCGCTGTACGTCTACGACGCCGACGTGCTGCGGGCTCGAGCACGGGCATTGCGGGCAGCGCTGCCGGATGCCGTGGACATCGCCTACGCGATCAAGGCCAACTCCTCGCCGGGTGTGCTCTCCACGCTGCGCGAGGCGGGGCTGGGGGCGGATGTGGCCTCAGGCGGTGAGCTGCGCGCGGTCCTGCGTGCCGGTTTCGCTCCCGAGCGTGTCGTCTTCACCGGTCCGGGCAAGACCGATGCCGAGCTCGAGGCCGCGCTGCGGGTCGGCGTCGGGACGCTGACCGTCGAATCGCTCGACGAACTGGACGTCATCATCGCCCTGGCGGCGACGGCTCAGCTGGGCCAGGGGCTGATGCTGCGGCTGGCCACCGGGGGCGATGAGGAGGGCCTGCCCATCATCAGTGCGCCGGGCAACAGCAAGTTCGGGCTCACAGACACGGAGGCCGACGAAGCCATCTCGCGATTGCGTGCCACGGCTGCGCTGGCGCCCGAGGGCCCGTTCGTGCTCCGCGGGTTCCACGCGTTCGGGGCGTCCAACGTGCTCGACGCGTCCGTGCTCCTCGCCGGAGGCGCCGACCTGGCGCGACGTGCGGAGCGTATCGCGCAGCCTCATCAGCTCGAGCTCGAGTTGCTCGATGCGGGTGGTGGCCTGGGCATCCCCTACGCTGACAACGAGATGCCGCTCGACGTGGAGACGCTGGGCGCGGGGCTGGCCGGTGAGCTGGCCACCTGGTCCGGCCGACCAGCCCTGCGTCACGCCCGGTTGCTGCTGGAGCCCGGGCGATGGCTGGTGGGCCCGGCCGGCGCCTACCTCTGTCGCGTGACCCGTACCAAGGAGCGTGGTGGCCGCTCCGTGGCCATCAGCGATGGCGGCATCCACCACCTGCTGCGTCCGCGCCTGGTCGGCCAGGACCACCGTGTCCTGCCCGTCGGGGATGCCGCGCGACGACCGCGTGACGCTCGGCTCGATCTCGTCGGACCGCTCTGCACCGGCATCGACATCCTCGCTTCGGATATCCCGGCTCCTGCGCCGCGGGCGGGCGATCTCTTCGCGGTCCTGGACGCGGGCGCCTACGGCTACAGCGAATTGATGCCGCTGTTCCTCTCGCACCCCCTGCCCGCCGAGGTCATGATCGAGGGCTCGGTGGTGACCGTCTCTCGCGACCGCATCGAGCCGGACTGAGAAACGCCCGTGACCTGCTCCGCCGGGAGGCTGCTCGGATCGCCGCGCGACCGCGTCCGCTCCTGGGAGGCGCTCTACGTGGCCCTGGCTGCCGCGTGGAGATCCTGCCGGAGCCCGGCCGCGCTGGCCACGGTCGAGGTGGACTGCTGCCGCGAACAAGCGGGCGGAGCCTCAGTCGGCGATGCCCAGGCGGAGGGCGGCCGCGGCGAGTTCTGAGTGCACGCGCACGGGAGCCGTACCGCCGATGACGTCCGGACGCGCCAGCGCGTTCTCGAGCGTGGCTGCCTCCCGCAGCTCTGCGGCGACCTCCGGCTCCGAGGCCGCATCACGGGCGACAGGGTCCCCGGACCCGGCCAGCACGGCGGCGATGTCAGCGTCAGGCAGCTCGGTCAGCTTCAGGCCGCGGGCTTCGGCGAGGGCTACCAGCGAGCCGACGATGTGGTGGCCCTCGCGGAAGGGCACGCCCAGCTCGACGAGGGCATCAGCCACCGCCGTGGCGGTGGTGTAGCCGGACGTGGCGGCGGCCAGCATGCGATCCTCGTTGACGTGCAGCGTGGACACCATGCCGGCCATCACGCCCAGCGATGACCGTGTCACGGCCAAGGCGTCGATCAGTGGTGGCTTGTCCTCCTGCAGGTCGCGTTGGTAGCCGCTGGGGATGCCCTTGAGCATGGTCAGCGCCATGACCAGGTGGCCCGTGACCCGTGCACTACGGCCCCGGACGAGCTCGGCGGGATCGGGATTGCGCTTGTTGGGCATCATCGACGAGCCGGTCGACCATGCGTCTGCTGGGCGCACGAAGCCGAAGTTGGGGTTGGTCCACCACACGATCTCCTCGGCCAGGCGGGAGAGGTGGGCCATGGTCAGGGCCGCGGCGCTGATGGCCTCGACGACCGGGTCGCGATCGCCGACCGCATCGATGGAGTTGTGGGTGACACCGGTGAATCCGAGGTCATCGGCAGTCGCCTCACGGTCCAGTTTGAAGCCGGCCCCAGCCAGGGCTCCCGAGCCCAGCGGAGACAGCGACGCTCGCTTCAGAGCATCGGCGAATCTCCCACGATCGCGCTCGAGCATCTCGACGTAGGCCAGCAGGTGGTGGGCGAACAGCACCGGCTGGGCCGGCTGCACGTGCGTGTGGCCAGGCATGACCGCGTCGCGATGCATCAGCGCGAGGCTGACCAGGGCGCGCTCGAGCCCGACGATGGCGTCGTCCACTTCGCCGATGCGACGGCGCAGGTAGAGTCGCAGGTCGGTGGCGACCTGGTCGTTGCGCGAACGGCCGGTGTGGAGCTTGCCGGCGACCGCCCCGATGCGAGCGGTGAGCTCCATCTCCACGTTCATGTGGATGTCTTCGTGGGCGGGGTCCCACTCGATGGTCCCGTCGCGCACGTCGGCAGCGATGGAGTGGAGGCCGCCAGCCATGGTCTCGGCTTCGGTCTCGCTGAGCAGGCCTGCACGCTGCAGGCCTGCGACATGGGCGAGCGAGCCGGCGATGTCCTCGGTCGCCAGCTCGACATCGACCTCGATAGAGCGCCCGAAGTCGGCCGCGCTCGCGTCCGGCTCGGCCGCGAAGCGGCCACCCCAGGCCTTCATCGCTCAGGCCGACGCGGCGTCGGCAACCTCGACGGGCAGATCACCCAGCATCGGCTCGGTCCAGGTCCAGGCTGACTCGTGGCGCGCCGCCTCGGTGCGCAGCGGCATGCCGAAGATCTTGATGAAGCCGACCGAAGCGGCGTGATCGTAGGCATCGTCAGCATCGTACGTCGCCAGGGTGCGGTCATACAGCGAATCGTCGCTGCGCCGGCCGACCACGTAGGCGTTGCCCTTGTCGAGGCGCATGCGCACCTGGCCGTTGACCACGCGCTGGCTGGAGTGGGTGTACTCGCGCAGGTCGCGGTGGAGCGCGCTGAACCAGATGCCGTCGTAGGTGGCCTGGGCGGTCTCGTCGGCCACCAGGCGGTTGAAGCGCAGCTGCTCCTTGGAGAGGGTCAGGCTCTCCAGGGCGGCGTGCGCGGTGTGCAGGATGGTGGCCGCCGGGGTCTCGTAGATCTCGCGGCTCTTGATGCCCACCAAGCGGTCCTCGACGTGGTCGATGCGGCCGATCCCGTGCTTGCTCCCGAGGTCGTGCACTCGCTGCACCAGGTCGACCGGGCCCAACATCTCGCCGTCGAGCGAGACCGGGACACCCCCTGTGAAACCGATGGTCAGCTCGGTGGGGATGTCCGGCGCGTCACCGGGTGCCACGGTCCACGCGTAGGCGTCGGGCGGCGGAGTTGCCCACGGATCCTCGAGCACACCGGTCTCGCAGGAACGGCCCCAGAGGTTGACGTCTATGGAGTAGGGCGAGGCCTTCGTGATGGGGATCTCGATGCCGCGCTCGATGGCGTAGTCGATCTCCTCGTCGCGTGAGAGGCCCATGCCCACGCGCATGGGTGCCACCACCTCGAGCTTGGGGTCGAGGGCATGGACGGCCACGTCGAAACGGACCTGATCATTGCCCTTGCCCGTGCAGCCGTGGGCGACGGCATCGCAGCGCTCGCGGTCAGCGACCTCGACGAGCAGCTGTGCGATGAGCGGGCGCGCCAGGGCGGTGGCCAGTGGGTAGACGCCCTGGTACAACGCGTTGGCCTGGAGGCTGGGCCACACGAACTGACGGATGAAGCGGTCACGGCCGTCGATCACGTAGGCGCGACTGGCGCCGGAGGCCAGGGCCCGATCAGCGACGCTGTCACGAAGGGAATCGCCACCGAGGTCGACCGTCAGGGTCACGACCTCCGCGCTGTACTGCTCCTTGAGCCAGGCCACCGCGACCGATGTATCCAGCCCGCCCGAGTAGGCGAGCACGACCTTCTTCACCTCGTACCTCCGAACCGTCTTGATCAGCACTGGAGCGCCCGACGTAAGACGGACGCCATTGGATGTGCGGGACACACAGCGCAGTGGCGGCTCGCTGTCCTGCATTAACATGCGCTGTTGGTCAGATTATTGCATAGTCATGCAGTCCTTGCAGGCTTCGCTCGTGGACGCCGGGATACGTACCCGCTCCGGGTCCGCTGCGGTGTGGTCCGCGGAAGCGCGGTCGGGTCTGGTCTGGCGCACGACCGCGCTTCCGCGGGACAGGGTCCTGTGCCCCCATAGCGGCATCGGGTCACTACCCGTTGCCCCGTTTCGCGGCTTCAATGACGGTCACGCCCGGTAGGGAGAATCCCATGTCCACCGCCCGCCCCGAGCACGATCGTTCGCCTGCCCGCCGCACCGAGGGCTCCGGCCTTGCCCGCTGGCGCCTCTGGGCGGCCATGCTCACCCTCGCGCTCGTACCCACCGTGGCCGGCATCTACCTGACGACCTCATGGGCACAACAGCCTGATCCGGCCGTGACTGCAGAACACGCCCGCCAGTCGTCCCAGGTCGCGGCCAACCTGCTCGCCAGTGAGCAGGCCATCGAGGCCCGTCTGCTCGTGGCCGCAGCCGATCCAGCGCTAGCTCGCCTGGCCAACGGCATCGACGGGCCCGCCGACAGGCAGCTCGCCGAGCGTGTGCTGAGCGGCGTGCGCGGCACGAACGGCGCTGCCATCTCGGGCGCCTGCATCGTGCGTTCAGCCGATGGGCTGCGCACCCCGCTGGTCAGAGGCTCCTCCTGTTTGAGCCCCATCTTGCGCCCTGGCGCTGTGCAGCCGACCACGGATATGGTCGTGCGCAGTCTCGGTGACGAGGGCGGCCAGACGCTCTGGCTGGCAACACCTTCGCGCTCGGTCTCCGAGCGCAACAGCGGTGTCCTCTTCGTCGAAGTGGACACCGCGGCACTGTTCGGCCGGTCCCGCATGGTTGGTAGCGACGCGGTCTCCTCGATGCTCGTGGACATGGGTTCATCGGAGGTCGTCGCGGCAACGCCACCCGTGGTGGGTCCGGCCGACGGCGCAGGCAGGGTCGATCTGACGGCCGTTGCCCCGCATCTCGAGGGCATCGTCGCCGACGATGCCGAGACCGACCGGCAGCTGGCGGACATGGGCCTGGCATCTACGGTGGTACCCCTGTGGGGCAATGACGATGGCTCCAAGATGGGCCTCGTGCAGCTCTGGCCGGAGGAGCCGGCGGTCGTGCCCTTCGAGCTGCGCCTGGCCATGCTGCTCGTCTTTGCCAGTGTGATCGTGGTCGTCATCGTGCTCGTGCGCGTCTACCTCGGCCCGCTCACCGATTCGCGCGCCGAGCTCCAGGAGCTCTATACCGAAGCTCGCGAGGAGGCGCTCAACGACGGCCTCACAGGGCTCGGCAACCACCGCTCGTTCCAGGAGCAGCTGGCGTGGCAGATGCATCGTTTCGAGCAGGACGGCACGCCCTTCAGCCTGGTGCTCATGGACCTCGACGATCTCAAGCTCGTCAACGATCGCGACGGCCACGCGACCGGTGACGAGGTGCTCGTGTCGATGGCGCAGACGATGCGCGACATGTCACGCCGCGATGACCTGCCGTACCGCACCGGCGGCGACGAGTTCGCCATGATCCTCGTAGACACGCAAATCGAAGAGGCCCTCGAGATCGCCGAACGCATCCTGCACTTCTGCAAGCGCCCGCGGACCGGTGCCCGCCCCAGCCCCTTCTCCGCGGGCATCTCCAGCGTGCCTCGATTCGCACGCCAGCGCGACCTGCTCTACAGCCAGGCCGATGCCGCGTTGTACTGGGCCAAGCGTCACGGTCGAGGATCGATCGAGGTCTTCGATTCCGAGCGCGACCGGCTCCCCGAGGATGTCGGCGTGGCCACCGGCCACGCCGTCCAGGAGGTCATTACCGGCAAGTTGCTACGGCCGGTCTTCCAGCCCATCGTCGACCTGCGCTCCGGCCACATCCTCGGCTTCGAAGGCCTCATCCGCCCCGATCCCCGGGGTCCACTGCCGGACACCACTCGGCTCTTCGCCGCCGCCGCGGCTTCGGGTCGCACCGTCGAGCTTGACCTGGCCTGCATCGATGCCGTCATCGAGGGGGCCCGAGCCATCGGTCCCGATCGGCTGCTGACCCTGAATCTCTCACCACGCACGCTCGAGGCCAAGGACTTCGACGCGTCCTGGCTGCTGTCCAGCCTGGTGCGCCGGGGCATCTCACCGAGCCGCGTCATCATCGAGCTCACCGAGCGCGAGGAGGTCGCTGACCTCGACCGCCTGCAGCAGACCTTCAACGTGCTCCAGCAGTACGGCCTGCGCCTCGCTGCCGATGACGTCGGTGCTGGCAACTCCGGCTTGCGTCTCCTCTCGTCGGTGCAGTTCGATATCGTCAAGATCGATCTCACGCTCGTACACGATGGCGTGCGTCGGCTGGGCTCTCGCGCGGTGCTCGAGTCGCTACGTGACCTGGCCGTCGGCCAGAAGGCGCACATCGTGGCCGAGGGAGTGGAGACCTCCAAGCAGCTGCAGTTCCTCCGCGAGCTCGATATCGGCGCCGGCCAGGGCTTCCTGCTGGGTCGTCCAGATGCCTCGCTCGAGAAGACGTTCGTTGATGTGCGTGGCCTCGAGAGCGGGCTCGTGGTGCCGACCTCGGCCCTGCCCCTGGTGCTCTCGGCCTGGCCCGACGCCGAGTTCGACGATGACGAGGGCAGCTCAGAGCAGCGACCAACGATCCTGCTGCCCTCGCCCAAGCCGGCCTTTCGCGCGGAGCCGGGACCGGCCTAGCCGATGCGGAATCCCGTGCCGGCGCCTTCATGCAGCGCCCGCTGCAGCGCCCGCTGCGTCCGGCCGTCGGCGATGACCGCGCGATCCGCGTGCGAGCCGGGGCCGATGGCACGCAGGGCCGAGTACACCTTGGGTACCATGCCGCCGGCGATGATGCCCTCGTCGATGAGCTGCGCCGCTTGTGGAGGTGTGAGCTCGACGATGCGTTCGCCGTCTGCCCCGCGAACCCCGTCGGTGTCGGTCATGAGCACCAGCTCACCGCCGAGTGCGGCGCTCACGGCAGCCGCGGCATCGTCCGCGTTGACGTTGCAGATGCGTCCCTGGGGGTCGAGTCCCATGGGCGTCAGCACGGGCAGGTAGCCGGCCTCGAGCAGCGTGGTCAGCACCGCCGCGTCGACCACCGGTTCGCTGATGACGCGGTCCAGACCCTCCGCGCGGGGGCCGCTGATCATGCCGCGGTCGATGCCGCGCACGCCGACCGCTTCGCCACCGAGGTCCAGCAGCGCCTCGGTCAGCTGGGCATTGATGACGCCGCTGATGACCGCCAGGAAGACCTCCAGCGTGGCTTCGTCGGTGACGCGCCGGCCCCCATGCCACTGGCTCTCGACGCCCAGGCGCCCGAGCCACTCGGACAGGCGCTTGCCGCCGCCGTGGACGACCACCACAGGGCGCTCGCGCCGCTCCGCGACGATCTCGCGCAGGACGTCGCCTTCATCGGCGATGGTCGTGCCGCCCAGCTTGACCACGACGGGCTTGCCGCTCACGTGGAGTACGCCGAGTTCTCGATGACGTAGGCCTCGCTGAGGTCGCAACCGAAGGCCTCGCCCTGGCCCTCACCGAGGCCCAGGTCGATGCGGATGACGACCTCGCCGTGGCGCATGCTCTCGCTCAACGCCACAGCGTCGAAATCGACCGGCAGGCCCACGAAGACCGGCGTGCCCTCGATATCGATCTGCAGCCGATCAGCATCAAGCTCGACGGGCTGGCCGGCCCGTGCCCGGGCCGTGGCGGTCTCGAGCCCGGCGGCCTCGAGGACCGCGACCGGAGCGATGACCGCATTGCCGACGGCCATGGCGATGCGGCCCCAGTTGGGATCGGCGCCGTGGACCGCGGCCTTGAGCAGATCGCTGGAGACGACCGCCCGTGCCGCGGCGCGTGCTGCCGCGTCGTCGACCGCGCCACTGACAACGCAGGTGATGAGTGTGGTCGCGCCCTCGCCATCGGCTGCCTGCTGACGAGCCAGCGAACGAGCCACGGCCTCGACGGCTCGGGTCAAGATGGCCATGGCCGCGTCGTCCTCCTCGAGCGGCGTCGCAGCCGATGCCCCGGAGGCCACCAGGAGCACCGTGTCGTTGGTGGACTGGTCGCCATCGACGCTGGTCTGGTCCCAGGTCCGGGCCACGATGGGCCGCAGCAGCCGGCTGAGCGTCTCGGGTGCAGCGCTCGCATCGGTGAGCACGAGGCTGAGCATGGTGGCCATGCTGGGATGGATCATGCCCACTCCCTTGGCCACGCCGCTGACGGTCACGACCTCCGGGCTGCCGTCCGCTCCGGGCAGCTCGACCCTGACCGCGGCCACCTTGGCTCGCGAGTCGGTGGTGCGCAGGGCTTCAGCCACCGCGGCGAAGGCATCGTCGTCGCGGCCCATCCGGTCGGCGACGCCGGACAGCGCGCGAGCGACGCGCTCGACCGGCAGGCGCGTGCCGATGAGACCGGTGGACATGGCCAGCACGTGCTCGATCCGCGTGCCGGCCGCCTCGGCCAGGGTCGCGGCCAGGCTCTGTTGATCGGCCAGCCCGGCCGCCCCCGTGGCTGCGTTGGCGCAACCGCTAGTGCTCATCATGGCCTCGACCCAGCCGTAGCGCCCACCGCCCGCCGGTTCGGTGGCGCTGAGGTGCGCCTTGTTCATGCGCACGGCTGCGGCCGGAAGGCGGTTGGTGGTGAAGGTGGCGGCGACCGGCGCGGGGCCGTCATCGACGAGGATCACGGCCAGGTCCGGGGCGCCCGATGGCTTGATATCGGCCCTCGTGCCCAGCGCTCGGAAGCCACTCGGCAAGCGTGCCCTGAGCTCGACCTCGGGCAGCTCGGAAGTCACTGGCTCGAGCGGCCTCACGGCACGATGGGGAGTTGCTCGAGGCCAGCCGCCTCGGGCAGTCCGAAGACGATGTTGAAGGCCTGCACGGCCTGACCGGCGGCGCCCTTGACGAGGTTGTCCTCGACCGACACCGTCGTGATGCGGCCGGTGCGCTCGTTGAGGTGGGCGAAGACACGCACGAAGTTGCTGCCGCGTACGTGGCCTGTCGCGGGCGGTGTGTCCACGACCTCGACGAAGTATTCCTGGTCATAGGCCTCCGCGTAGAGCGCCGCCAGTTCGTCGGCCGTGACCGGGCGAGTGGGGCGGACATGGCCTGCGGCCAGGATGCCCCGGTTCATGGGCACGAGGTGGGGCAGGAAGTCGACCGTGGCCGCGCCGGGGTTCGCCTCCGGGACCGGACCGGCGTCGCGAAGCTCCTGGATGAGCTCGGCGGTGTGGCGGTGAGCGCCGAGACCGTAGGCCTTGACCGAGTCGTTGACCTCGGAGTACATGAGCCCTGCCGTGACCGAGCGTCCCGCGCCCGACACGCCGCTCTTGGCGTCGACCACGACGTCTTCGATGAGACCCGCCCTGGCCAGCGGGTAGAGACCCAGCAACGAAGTCGTGGGGTAGCAGCCGGGTGAGGCTACGAGGATGGTGTCCGAGCCGTCGAGCGCCTGCAACTCCGCGCGGTGCTGCTCGGGTAGCCCGTAGACGGCCTTTGCCAGCAGATCGGGGAAGGGGTGCTGGTAGTCGTACCAGCGTTCGTAGTCCGCCGGATCGCTCAGCCGGTAGTCGGAGCCGAGGTCGATGACGGCGGTTCCTCGCCCCACGAACTCCGGGGCCAGCGCAGCCGAGGCGCCATGAGGCAAGGCCATGAAGACCGCCTCGACCTCCGGCAAGGAGGTCTCGATGAAGTGGCCCGTGCGGCCCAGCTGCGGCTGGCTGGTGCCGAGCGGCTCATGGTCGCGATCGCGACCCTGGAGGCCGACGATGCGCACGTTGGGATGGCGCTCGAGTAGACGCACCAGCTCGCCACCGGCGATACCGGCGGCTCCGATGATGCCCACGCGGATGGTGGCGCGGCCGCCGATGGCTGGGCTGACGGAGGTCCCGGGGATGGTTCTGGTCATGGTCGCCTGACGATACAGGGCATCGACCCGGCCGGTCGAGAAGCCGGCGCTCGCGTGGCAGGGCCGTGAGCGGCGGCTATGCGATAGTGGGCGCAGCCCATGAGCGACCACGACGACACCCGCGACCACGACATGCCCGATCTGTCGATCCCCAGCGGCGGCCACGTGCTGACCGCCATCGAGCTGCGCACCACCGACGCCGCCGACCTGACCGAGATCCTCGTGCGACTGCGCGAGGCCGGTGCTGATGTGGTCACCATCAACTCCTTCCCGGCCACCAAGAAGGGCGAGCAGGACGAGATCACGCGTGTCTTCGACATCGAGCTGCGCGACCTCGGCCCGGTCGAGGCGACCGAGGCCGCGGAGACGGTGCCCGGTGTGTACTCGGCGGGAGCGCGTCCGACGCTGGGCCAGATCTTCGGCAAGCGCGTCATCGTCATCGGTGGTGGCGCCCAGGTGGCCCAGGTGGCGCTCGGTGCGGTTTCCGAGAGCGACCGTCACAACCTGCGTGGCGAACGCATCTCGGTCGACACCATGGCCCTGGTGGGTGAGGCTGAGATCGCCGCGGCCGTGCGCGCCGTGGCCGATCTGCCCCGCGCCCACATCTTGGTGCTGGCCGGTTCGCTGATGGGCGGCGAGATCACCAAGGCCGTGCGCGAACTGCGTGGGCTGGGCGTCCCGGTGGTGGCCCTGAGCATGGCTGGCTCGGTGTCGAGCGAGGCCGACCTCGTCGTCAGCGATCCCGTGCAGGCCGGCACCATGGCAGTCATGGCCATCGCCGACACGGCTCGCTTCGACCTCGACAAACTGCGCGGCCGCCGCTACTAGCGGGAGTCCTGCGCCGCGTGGCGCGTCGCCCGTCGCTGCCCGTATCCTTGCGCACATGACCGACACTGCCCGCACCATCCAGGAACGTTCGACCGCCACGCTATCGCCCATCCTCGGCCGCTACTACCAGCAGGCCTGGGTGCGCGGCGAGGGCCACCGCCTCTTCGACAGTGAAGGTCGCGCCTATCTCGACTTCGCCAACGGCATCGCGGTGACCTCCTTGGGCCACGCCCATCCCAGGGTCAACGCGGCCATCCACCAGCAGGTCGATGAGCTCATCCATGTGTGCAACGGCCTGGGCCACCTTGACCCGGTCACGAGCCTGGCGGAGATGATCGTCGAGGAGCTGCCCGAAGGTCTGGACACGGTCTACTTCGGCAACTCCGGCGCGGAGGTCGTGGACGGCGCCATGAAGATGGTGCGACGGGCCACCGGCCGGACGCACATCATCGCCTTCTCCGGGGCCTTCCACGGCCGCACCTACGGTGCCACCAGCCTCACCAGCTCGAGCCTCAACTACCGCAGTGGCTACGACCCGCTGGTGCCGGGCGTGCACATCGCGCCCTTCCCCAACGCCTACCGCGATTTCGATGGCGACGAGGCAGCGGCTTCGGCGGCCAGCCTGGCCTATCTCGAGCGGCTCTTCGCCGAGCAGATCCAGCCGGCGCGCGCGGCCGCTTTCATCATCGAGCCGGTGCAGGGCGAGGGCGGCTATGTGCCCGCACCGGTGGCCTTCATGCAGGGCCTGCGCGAGCTGGCCACCCGTCACGGCATCCTGCTCATCGCCGATGAGGTGCAGTCGGGCTACGGTCGCACGGGCTTGATGTGGGCCTTCGAGCACGCCGGCATCGTGCCCGACGTGGTGCTCGCGGCCAAGGCCATCGCCAACGGCATGCCCCTGGCCGCGCTCGTCTCGCCGCGTGAGCTGCAGGAGCGTTGGGGCGTGGGTGCCCACGGCTCCACCTATGGTGGCAAC
Source organism: uncultured Chloroflexia bacterium (assembly GCA_963705425.1). GTDB lineage: Bacteria > Chloroflexota > Limnocylindria > Limnocylindrales > CSP1-4 > JAFMJV01. The sequence goes on from CAVPJO010000013.1 coordinate 111,664, forward strand.
CCCGTGTCGTGTGCGGCCGGCATCGCCGTGCTCGAGGTCATGCGTGAGGAGGGGCTCGTGGCCAATGCTGCGGCGCGTGGCGCGGAGTTGACGGCCGGCTTGCGGGCGCTCGCGGCCGAAGACCGGCGCATCGGCGACGTCCGTGGTCCGGGCCTGATGATCGGTGTGGAGATGATCAAGGATCCCGATGCACCCGACGTGGCCCTGGGCAGCGCCCTGAGCGCGGCCTGTGCCGAGCGGGGCCTGTTGGTGCTGACCTGCGGCGCTGGCAACGTGGTCCGCTGGATCCCGCCGCTCGACGTCGACCGGGCCGAGATCGAGGAAGCCCTGGGCATCTTCGGGGAGGCCCTGTTCGCGACCCGGTAGGACCGCGCTGTGCGGCGCCCGCTGTCTCTCGCGTCTGGGACTACAGCTGGGCCGTGGACACCTCGGCACAGGGGTTGGTGAGGCGACCGATGCTCTCGATCTCGACGGCCATGACGTCGCCATCGTGCATGGAGACCTTGGGGTCTCGGAAGTAGCCGATGCCGCCGGGGGTGCCGGTGGCGATGATGTCACCGGGTTCCAGCGTGAACGCCTGCGAGCAGAACGAGACCAGGTAGGGAACGCTGAAGATGAGGTTGGAGGTGTTGGAGTCCTGCATCACCTCGCCGTTGCGGAAGCTGCGCACCGCGAGGTGGCCGGGGTCTCCGAGCTCATCGGCGGTGACCACCATCGGACCTATGGGACAGAAGGTATCGAGCGACTTGGAGCGCACGAACTGACCGTCCGAGAACTGCAGGTCGCGAGCGGTGACATCGTTGAGGCAGGTGTAGCCGAGCACGTACTCAAGCGCCGTCGCCTCGCTGACCCGGCGCGCACTGCGGCCGATGACGATGGCCAGCTCGACCTCGAGATCGACGTCATCGGTCAGGCCGGGGTCCCATTCGACCGTGGCGCCGTCGCCCACCACCGCGGTCGGGAACTTGGCGAACATCAGCGGCACGCTCGGGATCTCGAAGCCAAGCTCGGCGGCGTGGTCGCGATAGTTGAGGCCGATGGCGATGACCTTCCCGGGATGGGGCACGGGCGAGATGCGCCGCGCAGGGTCGATGTCGCCGGCTCGGCCGGCCGCAGCCGCCGACCCGGCCGCCGCGCGCAGGGCCGAAAGGGCCGTCTGGCCACCGGCCAGCAGCTGGGCCATGTCGCCGGGCAGGCCGGCGCCGAGCGCGCTGCTCGACCAGATCCGTCCATCGTGCTCGACGCCCAGGCAGTCGCCGGCGTCATCGAGGAATGAGACAAGTCGCATGTGTTGAACCCCTGGATTGTCCATGATGGCCGCGCCCCGTCAGGCGCGTTCGGTGGTCGTGGCCTCTACTCTATCGGGCCGACCGGTCTCGGCGAGGATGACCGCGAGGATGACCAGCCCACCGCCGACGAGCTGCATGGTGGTCAGCTGCTCGCCGAAGAGGATGACCGCGAGGATCACGGTGTAGACCGGCTCGACCGTGCTGATCAGCGAGGCGCGTGCTCCACCGACGCGCTTCACGCCGGCATAGAAGGTCTGGATGGCGATGGCCGTGGCCACCAAGCCCAGACCCAGCAGCGGCAACCACGTGCCCGCGGGCACGGCGAGCGGCGAGAGCGAGCCACCCGTGCCCAGCAGCAGCAGGGCGTACACGGCGGCCGTGGCGGTCGTCATCAAGGCGGCCGCGGGGGAGGGGTCGGGCGCGTCGGTGACCACGTCGGCATCGCCCGGAGGCATCTCGAGGGCGCCGTCGGCCTCCGCTCCCAAGGCGCTGGCGGAGGTGGGCCGCTCGCCCGCCAGCCGGGCCTGGAGCACGATCCAGGTGGCGTAGATGACGGGGTTGGCGAAGGCCAGCGCCAGGCCCCACAGCGGCGGCATTTCGCCCTCCGGGATACCGCCCACCGTGAGCGCTACACCGACGATGGAGATGCCCAGGGCGACCCATGCCCGGGGTCCCTCGAGGCGGCGCACGAAGCGCGTGGCCATCACGGCCACGATCGCTGGATAGAGGTAGGTGATGATCGAGGCCAGCGAGATGGAGACCACCTCGAGCGAGGCGAAGAAGGCATAGCTGTTGCCCACGTATAGCGCACCCAGGAGGAGCAGCACCGCGAGGCGCCGACGCGACAGCCCGCGCAACGAGAGGCGGCGCTGCGACGACACCAGCAGGAAGCCCCAACTGAACAGCGCGGCCGTGAAGAAACGCCAGAAGAGCACCGCCATGGCAGACATGCCAGCGTCGTAGAGCGGCTGCACGAACAACGCCCCCGAGCCGAAACCAGCGGCCGAGATGAGCACGAGGATGATGCCCAGCGCCTGGCCCGACAGGGGTGCGCGACGACCGGGTCGATCGATGACGGTCACTTCCCCGATGCTAGCGACCGCGCGGACCCGCGGTTCGTCGTCTCTAGCGGTGCTGTCAAGGGCCGAACGGCCACTCCGCGCTACACTGACCGAAACCGCGACCGGACATCGTCGGCCGGGCCGCGACAGAGGAGCCCGCCCCCGCGTGACCACAGAGACAGATCAGCACCTCACCCCCGACAGCCAGGAGCTGGAACGCGTCACCATCCGCTTCGCGGGCGACTCGGGCGACGGCATGCAGCTTACCGGCACGCAGTTCACCCGGACCGCGGCGGTCTACGGCAACGACATCGCGACCCTCCCGGATTTCCCCGCGGAGATCCGCGCGCCCGCAGGTTCACTGGCCGGCGTCTCCGGCTTCCAGATCAGTTTCTCCTCGTCGGACATCCACACCCCGGGCGATCAGCCCGATGTGCTCGTGGCCATGAACCCGGCCGCGTTGCGTGCCAACCTGGGCGATGTCCCCCCCGGTGGCGCCATCGTCGTCAACGAGGATGCGTTCACCAAGCAGAACCTGGCCAAGGCCGGCTACCAGGAGAACCCGCTCGAGGACGGCTCGCTCAACGACTACAACGTCTTCGAGATCCCCGTGAGCAAGCTCAACGCGCGTGCGCTCGAGGGTTTGGACATGTCCACCAAGCAGGTGGACCTGACCAAGAACTTCTTCGCGCTGGGGATCATGTTCTGGCTCTACGAGCGATCCATGGAGTCGACCGTCGGGTGGATCGAGAAGAAGTTCGCCGGCCGCCCCATCGTTGCTGAGGCCAACCTACGTGCTCTGAAGGCCGGCTACGCCTTCGGTGAGACGACGGAGATCTTCCACACCAGCTACCGCGTCAAGCCGGCCAAGCTGCCCTCGGGCACCTACCGCAACATCACCGGCAACGAGGCCGCGGCCCTGGGCTTCGTGGCCGCTACCAAGCTGGCCCAGCGCGAGCTGTTCTACGGTTCCTATCCCATCACGCCGGCCAGCGAGATCCTCCATCAGCTCTCGACCTACAAGCATTTCGGCGTGCGCACGTTCCAGGCCGAGGATGAGATCGCGGCCATCGGTGCGGCCATCGGCGCCTCCTTCGGTGGAGCATTGTCGCTCACCGCCTCGTCCGGGCCGGGTATCGCGCTCAAGGGCGAGGCCATGGGCCTCGCGGTCATGGTCGAGCTGCCGCTGGTGATCGTGAACGTGCAGCGCGCGGGACCGTCGACGGGCATGCCCACCAAGACCGAGCAGTCAGACCTGTTGCAGGCGATGTACGGCCGCAACGGCGACGCACCGTTACCCATCGTGGCCCCAGCCACGCCGGCAGAGTGCTTCGAATTCGCCATCGAGGCCTGTCGCCTGGCGCTCAAGTACATGACGCCCGTGATCTACCTCTCGGACGCCTTGCTGGCTACCGGGTCAGAGCCGTGGCGCATCCCCGAACCTGCCGACCTGCCCGACATCTCGGTCAGCAACCACACCGATGCGGCCACGTTCCAGCCCTACGAACGTGACCCCGACACGCTGGCGCGCCCGTGGGCCGTGCCCGGCACGCCGGGTCTGGAGCATCGCATCGGCGGTCTTGAGGGCGCCGATGTCAGCGGACAGGTCTCCTACGACGCCGACAACCACCAGCGCATGACCGACCTGCGCGCCCGCAAGGTCGCCGGCATCGCCGACGACATCCCCGATCTCGAGGTCTTCGGGCCCGGATCGGGCGACCTGCTCATCCTCGGCTGGGGCAGCACCTACGGCTCGCTGCGCACCGCCGCCGAGCGGCTGCAGCGCGAGGGCAGATCCGTGGCCCATGCCCATCTGCGCCATCTCAACCCCTTCCCGCGCAACACTGCCGACGTGCTCGGCAGCTACGGCAAGGTGCTCATCCCCGAGATCAATACCGGCCAGCTACGGCTGCTCATCCGCGGCCGCTACCTCGTGGACGCGGTGGGCCTCAACCGGGTTCGCGGCAAGCCCTTCCCGGTGCCCGAGGTCATGAAGGCCGCGCGGCTGCTGCTCAGCGAGGACGACTGATCGATGACTGACGCCAGCGGGCCGGCCACGGCCACCACGCCGCTCAAGCTCACGCGCAAGGACTTCGTCTCCGACCAGGAGGTGCGCTGGTGTCCGGGCTGTGGCGACTACTCCATCCTGGCTCAGATGCAGCGGGTCATGCCCGATTTCGGCTATCCGCGCGAGAACATCGTGTTCATCAGCGGTATCGGCTGTTCGGGCCGGACTGCCCTACTACATGAACACCTACGGGTTCCACTCCATCCACGGACGCGCGCCGACCCTGGCCACGGGTCTCAAGATCGCCCGGCCGGACCTGATGGTCTGGGTCATCACCGGCGATGGTGATGCGCTCTCGATCGGCGGTAACCACATCGTGCACACGATGCGGCGCAACGTCGACGTCAAGGTCGTGATGTTCAACAACCGCATCTACGGGCTGACCAAGGGCCAGGCTTCGCCGACCTCGGAGTTCGGCAAGCGCACCAAGTCGACGCCCGAAGGCACCGTCGACCAGCCCGTCGTACCGCCCACGCTCGCGCTGGCCGCCGAGGCCACCTTCGTGGCCCGCACCATCGACACCTACAGCGAGCACATCGGGGAAACGTTCGACGCCGCCGGCTGGCACAAGGGCTCGGCCTTCGTCGAGGTGCTGCAGAACTGCAACATCTTCAACGACGGCGCCTGGCGCGACTTCACCGACCGCGACGTCCGCGACGATCGCACGCTGCGACTGCAGCACGGTCAGCCGATGGTCTTCGGCAAGGACCGCGACCGCGGCATTCGCCTCAACGGCACCAACCCGGAGGTGGTCGAGCTGGGCAACGGCATCGAAGAGTCCGATCTGCTCGTGCACGACGAGACCGACGACACGCTGGCCTTCATCCTCTCGCGCATGTTCTGGCCGGAGTACCCCGTGCCCATCGGCATCTTCCGCCGCGTCAAGCGGCCGACGCATCATCAGCTGGTGGCCGGACAGATCGAGCTCGTTCGCGCCGACAAGGGCGAGGGCGTGCTTCGAGACCTGCTCTTCTCCAGCGATACCTGGGAGGCCCCCTGACCGCAGCCGTGGTCGTCCTTGCCGACGACCTGATGTGGTCCACACGCCTTGCCGAAGCCGTTCGCCGTGCCGGCGGCAGTGCCGTGCAGCTCAGCTCCGACTCCGAGCTGGCCATCGCCCTCGAGGCCTACGAGGTCGGTGACGTGCGCACCATCAGTGCAGCCATCGTCGATCTGGCCGCGCGGCGCTTCGACGGCGTGGCGGCCATCGAGCGCATCGGCGCGGCGAGGCTGCCGGTCATCGCCGTGGCCGAGCACGACGACCAACTGACGCGCAAGCGTGCCCTCGGTGCAGGCGCCACCCGCGTCTTCTCGTACCGCAAGTTCTTCGAGGATGGCACGCGCCTGGTGGAGGGCTGGCTGGCCGCCAGCGCCGCCGGGGAGGGCTGAACTGAGCGCCCTCATCAGCGCGGAGCGATACAGCGTGCGTCTAGGCCAGGCGCAGCAGGCGGCTGCTGCCGGCGGCGTCAGTGCCCTGTTGATCGGGGTCGGTCCGGAGCTCGAGTGGCTGACCGGCTATGCCGCACACGGTGGCGAGCGCCTCAACCTGCTGCTCATCCCGGCGGCCGGCCCGATCGCCTACCTCAGCCCACGCCTGGAGGCACCGGCCGCGCTGGCGGCACCCGGCCTTGGCGGGGACACGGTGGCGCTGCATCAGTGGGACGAGACCGATGATCCCTGCGCGCTCGTGCCGCCGTTGCTGCCGCAGAGCAGTTCGGCGCGGTACCTCGTCTCCGATGGCCTGCGGGCCGCCTTCGTGCTGGCCCTCCAGGAGGCGCTCCCAGGGGCAGACTGGGGCGTGGCCTCGGCCGTGCTGGCTCCCTTGCGACGCGTCAAGGACCGCGAAGAGGTGGCGCTGCTCCGGCTCGCCGCGGAGGCCGCCGATCGGGCCATCGAGCGCGTCATCGCCGGACCGCTGGTGGGCCGTACCGAGGCTGACGTGGCCAGGGATGTGCGCGAAGCGCTGGTCGAGGAGGGGCATGACACGGCCGAGTTCTGGATCGTGGCCTCGGGGCCGAACAGCGCCTCACCGCATCATGAGCCGGGCGACCGTACCATCGCGCCTGGCGAGCCACTATTGCTCGACATCGGTGGCCGGCGTGCCGGCTACAACTCGGATATCACGCGCACCGTTTGGATCGCCGGCGAGGACGGCTCCGGTCCGGATGACGGCTTCCGCGCCATCTACGAGCTGACCGCCAGGGGACAGGCGGCGGCGCGTGCCGCGGTGCGCCCCGGCATCTCGTTCGAAGCCCTCGATGCGACCGCGCGGGCGGTCATCAGCGCTGGTGGCTACGGCCATCACTTCATCCACCGCCTGGGCCACGGCATCGGCCTCGAGGTCCACGAAGAGCCCTACCTGGTAGCCGGCAACAGCGAGGCGGCAGTGGCCGGCAATACCTTCAGCTGCGAACCTGGCATCTACCTCGAAGGTCGCTACGGTGTGCGCATCGAGGACGCCATGCTGTGCACGTCCGACGGTGGCGAGTCGCTGAACCGGGCCCCACGGGAGCTGCGCACCGTGTCGGGACGCTGACGCCAGGGGCACCTCGGTGGACAGGGCGGCCCCCGCGACCGGGTGTATCATCCGCCGACCGGTCGTCACCATCTCGTCTCGACCGCTATGAACCGACGATGACTCGAGGCGCCGCTGGCGCCGACCACGACGCTGCGTGAGGCGGCCTCGTGGAGAAAGACAGAATCTATGGCTGACAAGACTGACAGCCGCTCGAATGGCTCTTCCCCGAGCCAGGGCTGCACCCAGGCGCAGCTGCGGCGTTTCATCAAGTCGCGCGCCTACGTGCCCATGCACGAGCTGCGCCGACGCTTCGCCATCGACGGCGGGGCCGACGATGTGGCCCCCGTCGACACGCGCGATGGCCGCTACTGGGTCGGTCTGCCGCAGCGCGAATGCGGTTTCCTGGCTGAGCTCGTGGACAGGGGCGAAGTCGGCGTGGAACTCTGCCACGATCCCTGTGTGGGCATGATCATCGGCGTTTACGCCATCAAGCCGGTCGGTCGCTAGGCCACGCGACTCCTGCCCATGACGGCACCCGATCTCATCGAGTTCTCGGTCGGCGTGGAGGGCATGACCTGCGCCTCCTGCGTCAATCGCATCGAGCGCTTCCTGCGCGACGCCGATGGCGTCACCGCGGCCAATGTCAACCTGGCCACCGAGCGTGCCACCGTCAGGGTCGATCCCGCCATGGCCGGGCGTGCTGAGGTCCAGGCTGCCATCGAGGCGGCCGGCTACGATGTGCGCCCCGAGCGTGCTGTCTCTGCGAGCGGGGCGCTGACGCTCGACGAGGCCGACCCGGATGCCGATCTGCGGGCCCGCGAGGTGCGCGACCTGGGCGTGCGCGCCATCGTCTCGGTGGCGGTAGCGGTGGGCATCATGATCGTGATGCTGTGGCCGGACGCCGTGGGCCGGTCCATGACCGAGCTCAACTGGCTGCTGCTCATCCCGGCGACGTTCGTGCAGTTCTGGGCCGGTGGCGCGTTCCTGCGCAACGCCTGGCGCCAGGCTCGTCACCGCACCGTGAGCATGGACACGCTGGTCGCGCTCGGTACGCTCGCGGCCTGGGGCTACAGCGCCGTCGTCACGCTGGCACCGTCGCTGGTGACCGAAGCCGGCATCGAGCCGGTCACCTACTTCGACTCCTCGGCCATGATCATCGGCCTGGTGCTGACCGGTCGCTGGATGGAGGCCCGGGCCAAGGCCCAGGCCAGCGGCGCGGTCGGAGCCCTGGTCGGCCTCGGAGCGCGCACCGCCCGTCGCCTCGAAGGCGAGACCGAGACCGATGTGCCCATCGAGGACATCCGTCCCGGCGATCTCGTGCGCGTTCGGCCGGGTGAGAAGGTGCCCGTCGACGGTATCGTCGTGGCCGGCAGCTCGAGCATCGACGAGTCCATGCTCACCGGTGAGCCGCTGCCCGTGCTGCGCGAGGCCGGCGACCAGGTCATCGGGGCGACCCTCAACGGCGGCGGCACCATCGTGTTGCGCGCCACCCACGTCGGACGCGATGCCGTGCTCGGCCAGATCGTGCGCATGGTGCGCGAGGCGCAGGGCTCGAAGGCGCCCATCCAGCGTGTCGCCGATCGCGTCACCGAGTGGTTCGTGCCCCTGGTCATCGCGCTCGCAGCGGTGACCTTCGGGGTCTGGTGGCTGTGGGGCCCCGAGCCGACGCTGACGTTCGCGCTCGTCTCGTCGATCAGTGTGCTCATCGTGGCCTGCCCCTGTGCCATGGGCCTGGCCACGCCGACCGCGGTCATGGTCGGCACCGGCCGGGCAGCCGAGGGAGGCGTGCTCATCCGTGGTGGCGCCGCACTCGAGGCGGCCGGCGGGGTCGGCATCGTCGTCTTCGACAAGACGGGCACGCTCACGGTCGGGCGCCCCGCGGTCACTGCTGTTCGTGCCACTCCCGGCCACGACGAGGCGGAGGTCGTGGCCCTCGCCGCCGCTGCCGAGCGCGGTTCTGAGCATCCCCTGGCCGCAGCCATCCTCGCTGAGGCCGAGCACCGCGGTGTGACCAGCGGCGAGGCCGCCGACTTCTCGGCCGTCAGCGGGCGCGGCGTGCGAGCGCGCATCGACGAGCGGGACGTGCTGGTCGGCAGTCGTGCCTTCCTCGCGGGGGAAGGGCTGGAGGCCGGCCTCCTCCAAGCCCTGGCCTTGCCGATGGTCACGCCGCAGAGCACGGTCTTGGTGGCCGCCGATGGCGCGATCATCGGTTCCATCGATGTGACCGACACCATCAAGCCCACCGCCGCCGCGGCCGTGCGCGAGCTGCGCGAGGCCGGCATCGAGGTCCATCTGCTCAGCGGTGACAGCACCGCGGCTGCCGCGGCCGTGGCCCGCGAGGTCGGCATCGAGCACGTCAGTGCCGAAGTGCTGCCCGGCGACAAGGCTGCCTACGTGAGCGCACTGCAGCGCCGCGGCGTCAGCGTGGCCATGGTCGGCGACGGCATCAACGACGCACCAGCGCTGGCCCAGGCCGATGTGGGCATCGCCATCGGCAGCGGCACCGACGTGGCCATCGAGGTCTCCGACATCACGCTGGTAGGCGGCGATCCGCGCCTGGTGGGCTCGGCGATCCGCATCTCGCGGGCGACGCTGCGGGTCATCCGCGAGAACCTCGGCTGGGCCTTCGGCTACAACATCGTGCTCATCCCTGTGGCCATGGGCCTGCTCTACCCGCTGCTGGGCCTGCGGCTCGATCCCATCCTGGCCGCGGCGGCCATGGCCTTCAGTTCGGTCAGCGTGGTCCTCAACTCCCTGCGACTGCGTCGCCTTCCGGCGCAGCCAGGCGGCCCCGATCGCTTGGTAGGGTGCCCTTGTGCTGAACAGCGATCGCTCCACTGGTCCGGGCCGTGCGCGCACTGCGCTGTGGCTCCTGCTCTTGCTGGTGCCGTTCGCCGTGACCGCCTGCATCAGCGTCCAGAGCGACCTGCTGGCCACGCCCACGCCCTCCATCGGGGCAACCACGCCGGGGGCCGATGCCTCGCCGACACAGGCCCCGCTGGCCTCACCGACCCCGCCGCCCACGCCCGAACCGACACCGCAGCCGGTCGATGCCGAGGTCCTCGGCTTCATCCCCAACTGGCTCCTGGAGGACGCCAGCCGCTCCCTCGACGCTGACCTGCTGACCATCGCCGCGTTCCACAGCATCGAGGCGTCGCAGGACGGCAAGCTCGTCTCCAAGAAGCCCAACGGCGATGTGCCGCCCGGCTGGGCAGCGCTGCGCAGCGATTCGTTCGAGAAGCTCCAGGAGAAGCTCCAGGAGGACGGCGTCAAGGTCGTGCCGGTCATCCAGCGCGCCGGTTGGACCGCGGCTACTCGTGATCGCATCGTCACGCTGCTGACCAAGAGGAAGAACCGGCGTGCCCTGGCCGGTCGTATCGCCGACTTCGTGTCCTCGAACGGCTTCGACGGCGTGAACCTCGACTTCGAACCGATCCCGGCGAAGGTCTCGGACGAATACGTGGAGTTCGTGCGTGAGGTCCGGGCGGCGCTCGACGCCATCGACCCGGGTCTGCACCTCAGCGTCGACGTAGTGCCCACTCTCGCGGGCTACGACCTCGCGGCACTGACCGCCGATGACGCCGCTGACCTCGCGGTCATCATGGGCTACGGCTACCGCACCGGCACCGCGGGAGCGTCCGGCTCGACCGCACCGCTCGTCGACCCCGGCCGGGCGGACCTGACCAGCAGCGTCGAGGCTGCCCTCGAGCAGACCGGCCCTGAGAGACTCTCGCTGGCCCTGCCGTGGTACGGCCTGGCCTGGTCGACGCAGGGCGACAAGGCGCGAGCCGATGTCCGCAGCGGCAAGGGCATCGACGGCCCCGCCCCGGTCGACTACTCCGCGGCCGTCGAACAGGCCACCGAGTCGGGTCGCCGCTACGAACCGGAACAGGCCTCGGCCTGGACCGCCTACGCCACCAAGCAGTGCAATAGCTGTCCCGCCACCTGGCGCCAGGTCTGGTACGACGATCACGACAGCTTCACGGCCAAGGCCCAATTCGCGCTCGACCAAGGTCTCGCCGGGATCGGCATCTGGGCCCTGGGCATGGACGAGGGTCGCGAGGAGATGCACGGGGCACTGCGCAACGTGCTCCAGCCTCGCCTCGATGAGTCGCCGCCCAACGGCTCAGCAGCGCTCGATCCCGAGTCCATCCGCGGGGGCCAGGTCGGCGGCCGCAGCGTGGTCATCGGCTCCGCTCCGTTGCGGCTGTTCGCGGCCGACGATGTCGACGGCAGCGGCCTGGTGCTGACGCGGATCGGCCTGGCCGGCGAACTCGACGAGGACGGCATGCTGGTCACCGGCCGCAGCTACCCCGCAGCCGAGCGCATCGACTTCGCGCTCGGTGACGCTGAGACGGGTGGCTCGCTTACGGAGGGCCCTCGGTCCATCCACGTGCAGTGGCGAGACGGGACCGGCAACTGGTCGGTGCCCCTCGTCATCGAGGCCCACGTCCTCGATCCGGTCGCCTCGACCACGCCGTCCGACCTCTAAGCCGGCGTCGACGGCGATGCCGTCGTTCTCGGGGCGTTGGACGCGGGGTTCATGAGACCGCGATGATCCACGGCCCCGCGTGTGCTTGTCCGACGCCCGCAGCGGGGAGCCAAGCGACCGCTTGCCTTGTCAGCGGCCAGCAGCCCCGGCCACGGACCCGGTCTGTGCAGCACATGAGCGAACTCGATCGCTGTCCGGTCTTTTCGCACGTCCGGTGTCCGGCATGTCGAGATGCTTCAGCCTGTGAGCAGCCGGAGATCTGGCGCGATGTCTCGCTGGCCCCGAGAACTACGACCAGTCGGCCGCGTCGTCCTTCTTGCGCAGCACGAGGAAGTGCGACAGCCCGAAGAGGTGCAGCGGCGTGTGCTCGGCCACGTACAGGGCGCGCCGCAGCAGGGCACCGAGGCGGGCATGCCGAGCGCTGATGTTGTCGAAGCCGGGATAGATGACGCGGTGGTGCACGAGCCGCACCGGCTGAGCCCCGAACAGCCGCTCGATGCCGCGCATCGTGTAGGCGCGCACGTGGGGCGCGAAGCGATCGCGCAGCCGATCGGGCAGCCAGCCGACGAGTGGGATGTTGCCGAAGACGTAGCGGGAGCCGAAGTAGGCGCCGTGCGTTTCGAAGGGGTACAGGCGGTTGGGTGCGAAGGCCACGATGGTGCCACCCGGCTTGGTCACGCGGACCATCTCGGCGGCCGTGGCGCGATCGTCTTCGACGTGCTCGATGACCTCGTTGCTGAAGACGAGATCGAAGTAGTCGTCGGGGTAGGGCAGGTCCTCGCCCACCGCCAGCACGATGTTGGGCAGTTCCTGGCCGGCCTCGGCCACGCGCTCCTCTTCGACCTCGATGCCATGGACGTCATCGGAGTACTGGCGGAAGCGGCGCACGTAGGTGCCGATGCCGCAACCTACATCGAGCACACGCGCATCCTCGAGGTCCACGAATCGGCGCACCATCTCGAGGCGGCGATCCTGGCCGTAGCGCCACGAGTAGCTCGGCCGGCCGCGCTCGATGGAGGTAGCCGACGTCTGCTCGGGCTCGTCGGCGTCTCCGCGCCCGGCCATCGGGGGCGGGGTGTCGGGTCCGTCGCTGGTGGTGGGCATCAGGCGCAACGGTACGGCACCTGCACGACCTCTGCCCACGGAGCGGACGCCACGCCGCTAGCATCGGGAGATGGCCAGATCACGACCGCTCGTCGGCGAGTTCCGCTACCGGCACCCCATCGAGATCCGCTACAACGACACCGACGCGCTGGGCCATGTCAACAACGCCACCTACCTCTCCTACTTCGAGATGGCCCGTGGTGGCTTCTACACCGAGGTCGTGGGCCATCCCTTCGGCACCGGGCCCGACGCCGAGCAGCGCACCTTCGTCATCGCCGAGGCACACATCAACTACCGGCTGCCGGCCTTCTACGGGGAGCCGCTCAGCTGTTGCGTGCGCGTCGGCTGGGTCAGCCGCTCGGCATTCAGCCTGGACTACCGGGTCGAGGTCGAAGCTTCGCCGCCGAGCACGGACGGGGAGCACGTGCCCACGGGGCAGACGCGCGTGGTCGCCGATGGCGCGTCGGTCCAGGTCTTCTACGACCTCGAGCGGGGACGGCCCATGCGCACCCCGGCGGCCCTGGTTCGCGACCTCGAAGCGTACGAAGGCCGCCGACTCCCGCCCCGACCGGCCGGGACATAGCCGGGGCTACTCCTCGAAGCGTCGGAAGACGGCCACCGCGTTCTGGCCGCCGAAGCCGAAGCCGTTGACCATGGCCGTGTCGACCCTGGCCTGGCGCGCCACGTTGGGCACGTAGTCGAGGTCGCACTCGGGAGTCGGGGTTGTCGTAGTTGATGGTCGGGGCGATGACGCCCTCGCGGATGGCGCCGATGCCCACCAACGCAGCCACCGCGCCTGCGCCACCGAGCAGGTGGCCGACCATCGACTTGGGTGACGAGATCGCGGTCCTGTAGGCATGCTCGCCGAGGGCGGCCTTGATGGCCGTCGTCTCGGTGCTGTCGTTGAGAGGCGTGCTGGTGCCGTGGGCGACCACGAAGTCGATCTCGTCGACGCTGGCGTCGGCATCGGCGATGGCCTTCTTCATGGCCATGGCCGCACCCCGTCCGCTGGGGTCCGGGGCGGAGATGTGGAAGGCGTCCGCGGTCAGGGCCGCGCCCACCAGCTCGGCGTGGATGGTGGCCCCGCGCTCCAGGGCGTGCTCGACGGTCTCGATGATGAGGATGCCGGCGCCCTCGCCGAAGAGGAAGCCATCCCGGTCGCGATCGAACGGACGCGAGGCCTTCTCCGGCTCATCGTTGCGCTTGGAAAGGGCGCCCATGTTGGAGAGCGCCGCGAAGCCCATCTTGAGCAGCGGCGCCTCGGTGCCGCCCGCGACCACGACGTCGACCTCCCCGCGCTCGATGAGCCGTAGCGCGTCCAGGAAGCAGATGACGCTGGAGGCGCAGGCGGCAACCTGCGTGGTGACCGGGCCGGTGAGGCCGTACTCCATGGACAGCTGGCAAGCGGCCATCGAGCCCGACAGGGCCGGGATGGCGAAAGGGCTTACGAAACGAGCACCCCGCGTATTGATGATGTCGTGGCCATCGATGACCTGCTCGAGGCCCCCGCCGCCGGTGTTGACGGCGACCGCGACACGGTCGCGCTGCTCCGGCGTCCACGCGGCGAAATCCAGTCCGGCGTCGGTCACCGCTTCCTTGCCGGCGGCCATGGCGAAGTGGATGAAGCGACTCATCCGTCGTGCCATCTTCGGGTTCATGGCGATGGCCGGGTCAAAGCCCTTGACCTCGGCAGCGATGCGGACGTCGAGGTCGGAGGCATCGAAATGCGTGATGGGTCCGCCGCCGCTCACGCCCGCCTTGGCGTTGGCCCAGAAGGTGGCGTGGTCGTTGCCGATGGGCGTGACCGCGCCGAGTCCTGTGATGACGGCACGGCGCGAGGGGTCGGGAGACGGCACGGCGGTCAGAGGCTCCTGTAGTGCGGGCTGCTGTGGATCGTAGCCGACGCGGTCGGGGATCGTTCCGGCTCTCCGCGCCGGCGGCCGGCCTCCGACCTGCTCGAGGCACGCCGGGCCAGGTGTCAGTCGCCCAGGTAGCGCTTGAAGATGATGGCCCCGTTGTGACCGCCAAGCCCGATGTTGTCGCTCATGGCGTAGCGGATCTGCTGCTCGCGGGAGTCCCCGGCGATGACGTTGAGATCGATCTCAGGGTCGGGCTCGAGGTAGTTCTGGGTGGCGGGGATGACCTGGTGGTAGACCGACAGCGCCGTGAACACACCCTCGATGGCACCGGCGGCACCCATCAAGTGCCCGGTCATCGACTTCGTGCCGCTGATGCCGATCTCCTTGTAGCGATCGGGGAAGACGGCCTTGATGGCTTCGCACTCCCGCAGGTCACCGAGCGGGGTAGAGGTGCCGTGCGGGTTGATCATGTCGATCTCGTCACGGGGCACACCGTGGCGCTCAAGGGACCACTCCATGGCCCGGCGCACGCCATCACCCTTGTCGACCGGCTGGATGAGGTCCCAGGCATCAGCGGCGTTGCCGTAGCCGACGACCTCCGCGTAGACCTTGGCGCCGCGTGCCTTGGCGTGTTCGAGATCCTCGACGATGAGCGCGCCGGCGCCCTCGCCCAGCACGAAGCCGTCGCGAGTGCGGTCGAACGGACGAGAGATGTCGGACAATGGCCGGCCCTCACGAGGCGTGCCCATGCCGCGCATGTTGCTGAAGCCGACATAGCCGACCTCGAAGAGCGGCATCTCGGTGGAACCACAGATGGCGGCCATATAGTCGCCGCGGCGGATGCCCTCGGCGGCCTCGCCGATGTTGTGGGTGCCCGTCGAGCAGGCGGTGACGATGGCCATGTTGGGGCCCTTGGCGCCCACCTCGATGGCGATCTGGCCCGAGGCCGTGTCGGGCAGCATGTTGGCGATGAAGAAGGGGCTGACCGCCTTGCCGCCGCGCTTCTCGAGCGTCTCGATAGCCGCGGCCATGAGGCCGGGACCGCCGACGCCAGAGCCGAAGATGACACCCAGTTCGGTGGCGTTCTCCTCGGTGACCTCGAAGCCCGAGTCGGTCATGGCCTGTTTGGCAGCGGCCACACCGAAGACCACGTTCTTGTCCGTGCGGCGCACGGCCTTGAAGTTCATCCACTCGTTGGCGTCGAAGTCGTTGACTTCGCCCGCGGCGTGGCAGGTCGTGACCTCAGGGTCCCAGCGGGTGATGCGCGTGAGGCCGCTGTTGCCGGCGACAAGGTTGTCCCAGGCGGTCGGGATGTCTGAGCCGACGGGGCTGATGATGCCGAGGCCGGTGACGGCCACTCGGCGGTTGAAGTCAGGACGACGCATGGCTGTTCGTAGTTCTCCTGTCCGGGGTCTAGGCGGGCAGCTCGAGGCCGCTCGCGGTGGTGATATCGTCGATGGCGACGGTCGTCGCGTTCGGGTCGATGCGGCGGACCAGTCCGCTGAGGACCTTGCCCGGGCCGACCTCGACGAAGGTATCGGTGCCGGCAGCCGCCATGGTCTCGACCACGGTGACCCAGTCGACACCGCGCGTGAGGTGGTCGATGAGCTCGTCTCGGCAGGCCTCGCCGTCATCGAGCAGCATGGCATCGGCGTTAGCCAGCAGCGGTGCTGTCGGGGTGTCGAAGGTGATGTCCGCGAGGGCCAGGCGCATGCCCTCGGCGGCGTCGGCCATGAGCGGCGAGTGGGCGGCCACGCTGACGGGCAGGACCATGCCTTTGCGGGCGCCGAGTCCCTTGGCGGCCGCGGCCGCGGCCTCGACCGCCGCTCGCTGGCCGCTGATCGACGATCTGGCCGGGCGAGTTGCGGTTGGCGATGGTGATGATGCCCTCGGCCGCGCCGACGGCCATGAGCTCGTCTTCCTGGTCGCCCGGCAGGCCGATGATGGCGGCCATGGCGCCATCGCCCGAGGAAGCCTGCATCAAACGCCCGCGCTCGCGCACCAGTCGTGCGGCGTCACCGAGGTCGAGCACGCCGGCGGCGACCATGGCGCTGTACTGGCCCATGGAGTGGCCGGCGAAGTAGCTGGGCGGGCCCAACGTCGAGGTCGGAGCGGCCAGGCTGGCTTCCAGCGCGCGCTGGGCCGCGATCGACGCCGCCAACAGGGCCGGTTGAGCATTGATGGTCAGGTCGAGCTGCTGCGCGGGGCCCTCCCAGGCCAGCCGCGAGATGGGCTCGCCGATGGCCTCGTCCACCTGCTGCCACACGGCCGCCGCTTCGGCTGAGGTCGCCGCCAGCGCTCTGCCCATGCCGACCGACTGCGAGCCCTGTCCTGGGTAGATGTAGGCAGGCACCAGTCGATGCTCCCCTCTGTGCTGATCGGAACGCCACGACGCTCCCACGCCGGCGAGGCGCGCACCTCTTGAGCGCACCATGTCGAACCGTAGCAGGAGATGCACGACCACCCCACAAATCGTGTGCAATCATGCACACGATGGATGATCCGCTGCTTTCCCCAGTCGTCCAGGCCGCTCGTGAGGAACTCCAGAATCCACGCATCCTGTCCGACCGTATCGCCGTCGGCCGGGCGCTCTGGCGCGAACTCGTCATCGGCTTTGCCCACCAGCTGGGCTCGCTCGACATCGGCTTCACCCAGCTGGCCGCGCTCTACGCGGTGGCCGGTCCCGTGACACTCACGGTCGGTGACCTGGCCGAGCAGCTCGATCGTTCGCCTTCGGCCACCAGCCGGCTCGTCGGCGAACTCGTCGAGCAGGGCTACCTCCAGCGTCTCGAGGAAGTCGCCGACCGGCGACAACGCGTGCTTGCCCTGACGAGCGAGGGACAAGCCTTGCTCTCCGCCGTCGATCGCGAGCGGGCCGACCAGTTCCTGGCCGTGGTGCGCCCCATGCCCATGGCCGAGCGCGCCCTCGTGGCCATGGGCGTCGCGGCGCTGGCCAACCACGCCATGACCGAACGTGGTGGTCTGCGCCGGGGACGCAGTCGCAGCTGAGGGCGTTCGCTCCCTGGCCGGCGGCTGAGCTGGTCGCTCGCCTGCGTTGTGTGCGAGGCCGTTGTACGCTGCGTGCAAGAGGGATGGAGAGCGACTCGAGAGCTGCGTAGGAGGGCAAACGCCATGGTCGTCAAGCGAAGACTCCTGCTCGCCGTCGTATCCGCTTTGACGCTGGTGCTGGCGGCGGCTGGGCCGATGATGGGAGCCACCAAGGAAGCCACGCCGCGTCCGCTGCGGCAGGAGACGCTGCTGCGCGTCAAGGACATGGCCACCAACGGGCCCGGCAGGGCGCTGTCGTGGCCGTGGGCTGGCACGAGGGCAGTAGGCCCGGCCAGCTGAACCTGGCCTTCAGTGTCAACGGCGGCAAGGACTACAGCCGTACCAACGGTAATTTGCGCAAGTACCCCATCGTCGGCGATACCTCACTGGGCATGTCGGTAGACATCTGCGCGAAGCGCATCTGGGTGGGCTCCGGCTACCGCGGGAGTTCTGACAAGGCCGGTGATTCGGATGTCTTCCTGACCAGCCGCACCATCGGCGGCGGTGCCGCTCA
>CAVPJO010000014.1:0-279203 GCA_963705425.1 uncultured Chloroflexia bacterium
TGTGGTGGGGGCTGCAGAACGGGCGTCTCAGCCGGTCGGCGGCCGATGGCTCCAGACCGGCCACGCTGCGGATGACGGCCACCTCCCGGGCCTCACCCTCGGTCAGCCTCGGCTGGAGGCCCGGGGTGGCACGCGCCAGCATCGTCTTGCCGGCGCCGGGAGAGCCGATGAGCAACAGGTTGTGGCGGCCCGCCACGGCGACCTCGAGCGCCCAGCGCGCCTGCTCCTGGCCACGCACGTCGGCCAGCTCGGTGATGTCCTCGAGCTCGGGCCGGTCGGCCTGCGCTGGAGCGCTCGTGCGGCCCGCGCCGCCCGCGATGCGGATGGGCTGTCGCCGGCGGGCCCGGGCTGCCGTGCGGCCGCGTGGCCCGGCCACCAGCCGGGCCACGTCATCGAGCCCGTCGGCGCCCACGACCTCGATGCCGGACACCAGTTCCGCCTCGTCCACGTTGCCATGCGGGACGCAGACGCGGCGATGGCCGGCCTCGCGCAAGGTCGAGACCATGGGCAGGACCCCGGGCACCGGCCGCATACCACCGTCGAGGGAGAGCTCGCCGAGGAGTGCCCACGGCCCACCCGAGGCACGCACTTCCTCGGCGGCGAGCAGGATGCCGATGGCGATGGCCACGTCGTAGGCCGCTCCGTGCTTGCGCCGGTCGGCCGGGGCGAGATTGACCGTGATGCGCGACAGCGGATACGTGAAGCCGGCATTGCGGATGGCACTGCGGACCCGCTCGCGAGCTTCGGAGAGTGCGGCGTCCGGCAGCCCCACGATCTGGCAGGAGGGCAGCCCCGGCGCGACATCGACCTCGACCCGGACGAGCTCGCCCCGCAGGCCGCTGACGACAGCGGTATCGAGGATCGCGAGCATGCCCGCCAGTCTGGGCAGCGCCACTTCACCACGGCTTCACCGGCAGTGTGCGGCCGCTTCGTCGTCAGCCTGCCTGATATGCCGATCCCGCGGGCGTGACTCCCGCTCACCGCAGCACAGCCCGTCCCGTCCACTCGCTGCGGATGGTGGCATCGAGGGCGACCTCGTGCCGGCACGTCGCCGCTGCACCGAGCGAATGGGCGTGCCGTGGTGAGGACGCAGCGGGTGGGGGTGGCGCTGGGTGCGCCGGCGGTGAGCATCGTGTCGACGCCCCAGCACCGGACACCCTGCACCCCGCCGCCGGCGCGCGCAAGCCCTCCAGGTGAACGGTGGTGCGTGGCAGCACAACACCGGCCGCCCCAGGTCCTCGTCGAGCATTCTGCACTCGAAGGCGACGGAGACGCAGACGAACACAGCGTGACGACACCCCGTCCGCCGGGGATCACCTCTGCAGGGCGCGATCCGCCGAGGCAGTGCGTCGACACGCCATCGACACACCGACCTGCCACCCTGCTTGCGAGTAGGCCCGTCCGGGATGCCGCGGACGGACCCGCGCTAGCTTCGATGCAAGACGTTGATGGGGTTCAGAGTCATGAGAGATCGACTGATGGTGATGCTGATGCTGCTCGCGCTGGGGATGATGGCGGGAGGCATCGGTGCAGTGACGCGCGCGTCGGACGAGTCAGCGGGGACGATTCCCGACGATGCCGCGAGGGCGACCTTCGCCGGGGGCTGCTTCTGGTGCACGGAGGCTGCCTTCGAGCAGCTGGACGGGGTCTACGAGGTCATCTCCGGCTACACCGGCGGCTCGGAGCAGGACCCGACGTACGAGCAGGTGTCCTCGGGCACGACCGGTCACGCGGAGGCGGTCCAGGTCAGCTACGACCCGCTGCGTATCGGCTACGACGAGCTGCTCGACCTCTACTGGCGACAGATCGATCCCACGGACGCCGGCGGGCAGTTCGTCGATCGGGGAGCGCAGTACCGGACGGTGGTCTTCTACCACGATGACGAGCAGCGGGCCATGGCCGAGGCGTCGCGGGACGCGCTGGCCGAGAGCGGCCGCTTCGACGCGCCGATCGTGACCGACATCGTCGCGGCCGGGCCGTTCTACCGCGCCGAGGAGTACCACCAGGACTTCTACAAGAAGGCGCCCGAGCGCTACGAGTCCTACCGCGCGGGCTCGGGACACGATCCGTTCCTCGAGTCCATCTGGGGTGAGGAGACGGGCGAGACGGAGGCCGGCGAGCGCGACGAGTCGACGACGACCTGCGAGCAAGCCTGACGCCGCTCCAGTACCACGTGACCCAGGAGGACGGGACGGAGCCGCCGTTCGACAACGCCTACTGGGACGACAAGCGGGCCGGGATCTACGTCGACGTGGTCAGCGGAGAGCCCCTGTTCAGCTCCACGGACAAGTACGAGAGCGGCACGGGTTGGCCCAGCTTCACCCGCCCCCTCGATCCGGGCAACATCGTCGAGAACGAGGACCTCGACGCTGTCCAGGCCACGGACCGAGGTGCGCAGCGCGGACGGCGACAGCCACCTCGGACACGTGTTCCCCGACGGCCCCGAGCCGACGGGTCAGCGCTACTGCATCAACAGCGCCGCCCTACGGTTCGTGCCCAGGGAGGACCTCGAGAAGGAGGGCTACGGAGAGTACCTCTCGCTGTTCGAGTGAGCGCTCGGAACGGGGTGGTCAAGTCAGAGGCGCGATCCATGTGCCCCCGTCGCCTTCTGCTTGTCACGACGCCGCCATGGTGTGGGGCCCACAGGAAGTCGCATCACTGAGGCGAGGATTCGTGATGTTCCAGGCCTGCATCGGGCATGACCGCGCCCTCAGCGACAAGGGAGTCATGGGTCCAGGGCGTTGCGATGTGGTCTGAGCTGCATTCGGCCGAGGCTTGGCCAAGGGGCTCCGTGCGTTCTTCCGCCCGGAGCCCCCAGGCGCGATACGATCAGCGGGCGAACTCGTAGACGGTGTTCGTCACGTCTTCGGTCACGTAGATGGACCCGTTGGGGCCGACCGCGACGCCGTTGAAGCCGCCATGGGGAAGGGTGCCAGGGATGACGCGGTTCCCGAGATCGAAGCCTTCGACGACTGGCGTGACCACGCCGCTCACCAGGTCGATCGCCGACACTCGGTCGAGGCCCTCCTCGACCACCAGCAGGCGGTCCCCATCGAGTGCCAGCCCCTCCGGCGACGAGAAGATCCGACGCGAGTGGGACTGCCTCACCGTCCGGCGGGACCGCGAAGACCGTACCGAGCGCCCAGTCCGAGACATACAGGGTCTCACCGTCGGATGCGAGCCCGAGCGGGAGTCCCAGTCCGCCGATCAACTCCTCGCCAGTGGCGGCGTTGACCACGTTGTTGCCGTCGGGGAGGCCGCCCTGGGCGGCGACCAGCGTCTCGCCATGACGGATGGCATTGAGCGGGACCGCCAACGTACGGATGTCCTCGAGCACCTCTCCTGTCGCCGGGTCGAACACCTGCACCGAGTTGGAGAACCAGCTGGTGGTGATGAGCCGATCCGCGTCGGCTGCCACGGTGAACCCGCCCTCGGGCTCCGTGCCCGGCGGATCGTAGCGACCGTAGTACGACATCTCCGGCTCGTTGTCCGGACCGATGCCCCGGACCGAGAAGGAATCGGCTGTGACCCACACGGTGCCGTCGGGCGTGACCGCGATACCGCCTGGGGCGGGGAAGCCGCTCTCGTTCAACGCCTGGACCGTGCCGTCCGTATCCAGCCTGAGGATCTGACCCTCGCTGGATGTCGCGGTGAAGATGCGATCGCCGGCGTCGAACGCCATGTTGTCCAGGGTGGCCTCGATATCGACGAGGATCTCGCGCTCGCCGCTGTCGAGGTCGAGCCTGAGGATCTGACCCTCGGCCAAGTCGACGGCGTGGAGGCGGCCCCTTGAGTCGAACTTGACGGCTGATGGGATACGGAAGCCCTCGGCCACGATCTCCGCCGTCGGCTCCTCGGCATCGATGTCGACCCTGGCGATGGCCCCGCCGAAGAACAGCGGTCCATACAGGAGGCCATCTGGGCCGAAATCCATGCCGTTCATGCCGACCAGGTCCTCGATGACCACCCTGGGAGGCTCCACGAGCTCGGGATCCAACTCGTACAGGCCGTCGCCCATGAAGTCACGGGCCACGAAGAGTCGGCCATCGTCCGACATCGTGATGGGGTTGACGCCCGGCCCGACCTGCTGGGTCGTGAACGTGCCGTCGGGCTTCAGCATGCCCACGTTGCCGCCGAGGAGCTCGGTCCAATAGATCGTGCCGTCGTCCGTGACGAACACGTCATCGGGGCCGTGGACCCCTCGCTCAGGGCCGATGCGATCGAGGAGCTCGCCAGTGTCGGGGTCGTGGACCGTGATCTCGTCGCCGCCCACGCTCGCGGCGTAGACGCTGCCATCCGGTCCGACGTAGGTGCCGTTCGCCCCATTGAGGATGGACGCGCGCCACACGGGGACGCCATCCTCGGGGCCGTAGGGCTCGGTCGCCACCTCATCTTGTGCCGCGACGCCGACTGATGCCAGCATCAGCGCGACGACCGTGGATAGCGCGATGATCTTGCGCATGGGTGCGCTCCCATCTTTTCATGGTCGCGCTGTCGGCGGCTCACCTGGTCGCACGGCACGACCATCCACTACCGATTCTCTCACTCGCGTCGAGGTCACTACCCTGACCTGTCAGGAGCGGAGCGTGAAGCTCACAGTCCAGTCCGTCGACAGCACACGGGCGTGCAGCACTGCCCACCCGCACGATGACGAGAACGTGACACGGACGAGTGTCAGGTTCCGCTTGGCAGGGCCTGATGCCGGCCATCTCCGGTTCGGAGGCCCGGCCTGGGGTCCCGCGACCGGTGCCACCTAGCCGCCCGCCCCGCTGCGGGGCCAGCGCATCCGCGACAGCGTCCGCCCTACGCGGTGCTGGTACATCACCACGCCCCCCACGTGCGCGAGCAGCAGGATCAGCATGCCGATGGCGAAGATGAAGTGGGCGTTGCGGACCGGCAGCGAGCGGTCCACGTCGCCTGACGCCACGGCCGGCGCGATGGGCGTGATGTCGCTACCGAGCAGCAGCAGGATGCCGCTGATCGCGGTGATCACTGAGCCCAGCACCAGCAGGACGTGGATGCCCTTGTAGGCGAGGTACTCGCTGCGCGGCATCTCCAGCGGGTCCGGGCGCCGGTCGCGCATCGCCCAGATGACGCGGACGATAGACAGGATCAGCACGAAGTAGCCGAGCGTGACGTGCAGCTGATAGAAGAGCGTCTTGCTGTCGCCGTCCTCGAGCTTCGTCATGAAGAAGCCCTGGACGAGCACGACGATGATGAGGATGGCGCTGACCCAGTGGAGGGTCGCCGCCCCGCGGCCGTACTGTGCAGGGTGGGCAGGGTCGGACCGCCGAGCATCAGGTGTCATGCCCGAGACCCTACACGCCTCCGTCAAGCCGGTGCCGCCGGCCTCTCCACGCGATCGCGCGTTCGTGTGCGACTACCACCAGCCGTCCCCGAGAAGCTTGCGGGCTAGGGCAGCGGCACCTATCGATGTGCCCTCGGCCTCGCGAGCGGACTGGGCAAGACAGCAGCATCAGGTGACGGACGCCGCGAGTGCCGGGGTCAACCCAGTCGTGAGACAGAGAGTCGAGTGGCGTGCCGAGATAGGGCCATGAGGCACTTGTCAGAGAGACTGACAGAAAGTACTTCCGAGCCATTCTCGTCCCTACAAGAGGTCTAGTGACGCGAGATCGCGTGTGACGTACGGTGCAGACCGCTGTAGTGGGGGGAAGGAGATGCGATCGTGCGCTTCGATGGGTTACGTCGATCTCACATCCCTGCCGGTCGAGCGACTGGACTCCGCCTTTCGGCGTGAGCAGGTCGCGGCCATCCTGCCCGTGAGCGAGCTTGGTTCCGGCCTGGCCACCATCCTCGTGGCAACGCCGCGCAAGCTGGGCGTTGCCACGCTGCGGCGCCTGGCTGGTCACGATCACTGGATCACCCGCTGGGCGCCCTGGGACGCCGTGCGGCTGCCGGACGACTCGTCCGATCCCGTCGCCCGCCTGCGGCATCTCCAGCCGGACATCAGCGTCGACGGCAGGAGCTTCAGGCCCGTGCTGGGCGGTCAGCTTGGCACAGTCGCACTGAGCGACTTCCGCCGTTCGGTCCAGGGACGGCGTCACGCGCTGGCTCCTCGTGAGCTGGCCGGGACCACCTGAGCTCACATTCGAACATCACCGTAGCTTCGCCCCATCGCACGGTCTCCTCGGTCGTGGTCCGAGCCACACGGAGGAGGTGATGGAGCGTCGCAGCCCTCCAGCCCCGGTGGCGTCGCTTGCTCCTCGGGAGTGGCGCCACCGGGGCCGCACTAAGGTGGCGCGCCCGGCACGCCCGACGCGACCATGGCTCACCGTGAGTGGTCGCGTCACGAGCGTACAGCCCCGATTCCAGCGGAGGACCCTTCGTGGCGTGCGACCACCGAACCACGACGTCCTTGTCATGCCGATCGCCTGGATGACCCGCGGGCGCACGCCCTCGGTCACACTTGGATGAGGCCACGCGTCTTGTGGGCATGAGGGCCATGACTGGGACGCTCGACCCGGAGGTCATCGCGGTCGTCACGGCCGCGGGCGAGCGTCTTGAGCATCTGCCCCCGAGTTCGATGCAACGGCGCGAGGTCCCGTCTTGCCTGGCGCGCTGGTATCCCAACGTTGAAGCAGCGCGGCTGCTTGCCCGTCTGCCTCGCTCCCATCCGGGCAACCGATCGGCTCGGGCCAGGCTTCACCAGGCGGCACCGCCGACCGTGACGAGGGCCTCGGCGACCTGGCCGAAGGGCCGTCCGTCGGCCACCAGCTCGAGCGCGATCGGCCTCCGCCGGCACTCCCCGGCCACGGTCATCGTGAGCTCGCAGCTCACCTCTGCTCGTGCCGCGGCCGTCAGTGCTGCTGCACCGCCGACCCAGCCGGCCGGGCCCACGAGGCGGACCTCGAGCGTCGCCGCGTGGGGCAGGGGGTTGCGCACGGTCGCCCGCACGGTCGCGGTCTCGCCGTCTGCCAGGTGGAGCCGGTACGGCCACAGCCAGCCGCCGCACGAATCCACGTCGAAGTGGACGTCCGTCGCCGCCAGCGGCATGGCCCGCCGGTGGACGTCCTCGTAGACTCCGCGTGCGTTCGTCGATGAGCTCGTAGAAGGCCTCGTCGGTCCGGAACGGAGCCCAGTGGCCACTGAGCACGATGTCGGGTCGCTGCGCCTTGAGCCACGCCCCGCTGTGTGCGAAGGAATCGAGGTGCGCACCGCCGCGATAGACGTGGTTCTCCTGGTGGGTGACCATCGCCCAGTCGGAGATGGCATCGCCCGTGACCGGTTCGACCGTGTGAGTCTGAAGAGACGACTTCGGGATGAAGCCGTACTGATCGCCGGTATGGGCGTAGCGGAGGCCGTCGATCTCGAAGCCGATGAGGTTCTGGAAGCGGGTGTGTCCGCTTGAGGCCTCGAACCGGAACTCGATGCCCTCCCACGAGACCGCCTCGCCGTCGCGAAGGCGGCGGTCGACCCGGGTCGGGATGGGGTTGTCGCACGGGAACTGGTGAGCGTCGGGGCGCTCCAGGCAGATCGGCGAACCCCTCATGCGCCCAGCACTCGGTTCCTTGTGTTGCGCTGGAGGAGCGGGATTCCCGCGACATGGTCGTCGTGGTAGTGCGACGGGATGACGACGTCGATGCGCTCGACGCCGGCCTCATCGCGCAGCGCGTCGAGCGTGTGGGCCAGGACCCGGGCACGGTATGTGTCGAACGGGTAGCCGTTCCACCATCGCTGGGCGTGGTAGCCATAGTCCAGGGCGAGGGCTGAGCCCGACGGGCCGACCACGAACGCGCACGAGCTGGCCGAGTGCTGCGCCAGCCAGACGTGTTCGCTGAGCCGAGTCGAGGGACGGGTCGTCCGCTCGTCCGACCGCGCGGCCTCGAGCTCCCCGACTCGAACGGCCGTGTCGCGCACAGCGCTTCCATGGTGCGTTGCAGCGCGTCGAGCGCCTCGTCGGCGCTGCGAGGATCGGGCTCACCCAGGCTGGGCAGGAGGACGTCGACCGCCCGACGACGCAGTTCGGCAGCGGAGTGCCAGACCTCGACGGCGCCCAGCAGGCCGGCGTAGTCGTACTGGAGGGGCGCGACCCGCGGCACGCGCCCGGGCGAGTGGATCGTCTCGCCCGAGCAGACGGCTCGCAGCGAGGTCTCCGGCACGTCGAACGCGAGGCCTACCTGGTTCATGGTCGCACCGGGCAGCGGGATGACCTCGAGCTGCAGGCCGGCCAGCTCGATGCGTTCGTAGTCGCGCAGCACCCCGGCGACCGATATCGGCTCGATCGGGGCGAAGTGATCCCAGTAGTTGACGTAGACGATGTACGTCTTGCGCCCCGCGGAAGTGCTCGAGCGGGTCGCTGAAGAGCTCCATCTCGCGCTCCGGCACGAGGACGCGAACGCCGAGCTCCCGGGCTGCACGGGCGGCACCTGCGCTGTGGTCCCGGAAGAAGTGAGTGCAGGCCAACGCCACCGGCCGGTCGGGCAGCTCGTCGACGTGGTCGATCCACTCTCCGGTCCCGGCATCGACGATGAGGACGCCGTCGGGCCCCGTGATGGCGTAGACATTGCAGCTGTCCGGCCACATCAGGACACCCGGTAGGACCTGCTCGCCACTCAGCCATTCGTCGCCTCCCCCGGACCTGACGCGCAGCCTCTGCGCCACGCTCCTGGGCTATCGGTCGGCTCGTCGGGCCGTCCGACGTCCAATATGCCAGCTCGGTCTACCGCTCTGCTGGCGGACCCGCGAAGCGACGACCTGGTCGGAACCGTACATGCTCCCGAGGCCGATCAGGGTGCAGATCCCATCATGGCTGCGTGCACCTCCCGTGGGATTCGATACCCGCGGTCGTACAGGCCCTTGCCCCTCGTACCGCATGGCGCCCAGCGCACGAGCCGCCGATCGCAGATCGAGTCGTCCTCGACACGGCAGAGCATCTCCCTGCCATCTGCCTCTGTGTCGGCCAGCGCGCGTGCGATACTCCTGCGGGGCATCGAGGGGCCACTCGGGAGACAGCTAGATGATCCACGTCCGCACCGCGATGCCCGCAGTCGGCTCCTCGCGCATGCTGAGCGTTCTCGCCGCAGTGCTCGTGACCGCCGCCCTCGCTTGCTCCAACGGGGATGGTGACGGTGGTACGTCGGCAGCATCGGCCGAGCCCGTGGCCACCGTGGCGCCCGCGGCGACCGACGCACCCGCAGTCGAGGAGGGAGCTGAGGGCGAAGCGGCCGATGGCGAGCAGGCTATCAGCGACGCAGCCCCGACCGACGCCATCGCAGCCGCCCTCGACTTCGGCTCGGGGACCGCCTCGATCACCCTCGGTGAAGAGACGTTCGAGCTCGCCATCGGCCCAGGCATCGGCCTCTGCCGCGATGTCTTCGGGATCATCCAGGCTGCAGGCCAGGTGGCCGACGGGCGCGACATCGAGGGCGACTTCATGATCCCGCCGCTCGATTGGGAGACGTATGCCGACGGTCGCTACGACCCGCCCTCGGTGGCGCTGGAGATCAACTCCACCGGTGAAGACAACGCCCGCTGGCGCGCCGATGCTGCTTGGGCCCAGGAGCACGACAAGGTCGGCATGAGCCAGGTCGATTCGTACGAGAAGGATGGGTTGGCCGCATCCGGCTCGGCTACGTTCGCCGACTCCTGGAACAGCGAGGCGGGATCCGTTCAGGGCAGCTTCGAGATCAGCTGCGACGAAGGCTAGCCTCCTGCGCACCGTGCTCACGTGCGTGACCCGGGGTCTGTCGCGTGCCCGTAGCTGCGCGAACGCGACCCCACCATGCGTCGATGTAGAGCCACTGCCGGCCCACACCTGCCCCACCCATGAGCCCGGCACCAACACCGTTTCGATCGGTGGTGCTCGCACCTACCGCCTTGTCACCGGTGAGGCCCTTCTTCATGGCATTCATCGTGTGGGCCCCGCTGGCTCGTCGTCTGCGAGGGCCGCGTCCGGTCGACTCGCGCTTATCGACTGCATGCGGCTTGGGCATCCTTGGCCGTGCATCCCGCTGCGCCCGTCGCGTGTCGCAGATCGGTCTCATCATGCGAGCAGCATGGTAGGGCAGCAGACCGGCGGTTCCAGCCCGACAGCACGCCCGCGGCAAGGCAGACGCACACTGCTCGCGCTGGCGGTGGTTCACCCCGTGCCCAGTGCCATCAACGCTCTGCTCGTTGCGATCCTGGCCATCCTCGCCGGCGGCGAGCGATCGACGGCGGGGCTACTGGCTATCGCCATGCTCGGCTATCAGTTCTCCATAGGTGCCCTGAACGACATCGCCGACGTCGACGCTGATCGTCAGCGGAAGCCCCGCAAGCCGATCCCTGCCGGCCTGATCCCGGTCGCGTTCGCAAGCGTCATCGTCGTCCTCGGGGCGGTTGTCGGGCTCGGCATCTCGGCGAGTTACGGCATGCTGGTCCTGGTGCTGGGGGCGTCGGGCTACGCCGCGGGCGTGGCCTATGACCTCGCCATGCGCCCCAGGGGGCTGGGATGGTTGTGCTTGGCGGCCGCGTTCCCGCTCATGCTCGCATGGACGTGGGTGGCGGCCGCAGGGACCCTGCCGCCGGGATGGCCGTTCCTGTTGCCGCTCGCGGCCTTGGCAGGTCCGGCTATCCACCTCTCGAACAGCCTCGTCGACGTGGACTCGGACCAGCGGGCCGGTCAACTCAGCCTGGCCACGCGACTCGGGCTCCGCCGCGCCAGGACGACGCTGACGATCCTGATGGCCACCGTCCTCGTCCTTGCCTGGGCCACGCTGGTATCGGTCGCCACCGCCTCAGGCCCGGCCGTGACCGCGGCGCTCGTCGCGACCATCGCCACCGTGCTCGGCGTGGCGCTCTCATGGCAGGACGCCATCCGGGCGCGCGAGGCGGGCTGGCTGTGCCAGGCTGTCGGACTCGCCATCATGGCAGCCGCCTGGCTCGCATCCATGCCACAAGCCTGAGAAGGCACAGACGATGCAACGCCTTCCTGACCGCCGCGTGCTGCCGCACGGATGCGAAGCGGCTGGCGACCTCGCAGCCGGCAGACTCCAGACTCCGGTCAGGCGAAGATGCCCGCCTCGGCCAGCTTGGCCTGTGCCTCCTTCCAGGTCGCGACGCAGGCCTCGATCTGCTCGGCGAGCACGGGCGCCTCGTAGCCCTCGCCGGTCATCTCCGCGTCCGTGGCGACGGCTTC
Source organism: uncultured Chloroflexia bacterium (assembly GCA_963705425.1). Taxonomy (GTDB): domain Bacteria; phylum Chloroflexota; class Limnocylindria; order Limnocylindrales; family CSP1-4; genus JAFMJV01. Next base: position 11,138 of record CAVPJO010000014.1, read on the forward strand.
CACCTCCTGGACGGCCGTGAACCAGGCGTGCGAGGCCCAGCACACGTCGGCGAGAGCCTCGTATTCGGGGCCCGGCATCGCCGTGGGGATCTCCCCGGTGACGTAGGGCTGCATGGCCTCGTGCGTCCGCTCTCCGGTCCGACCCAGGTCACGCATGGCTTCCCATGTCGCCGCCAGGTCGCCGTCCTGGGAGCTGTCGATCACGGCCTCTACTCCCTCGTTCATCCTCGCCAGGAGTGGCGCTACATCTCGCGCGAAGGCCGTCGCCCATTCCTCAGCCATCGGAGTCCTCCTTGTGTGGCGCCCACCATACGCCGATGGCCGATCGATGGGCACTCCCGGGAGGGCATGGGAGGCAGTCCGTACCCACGACCTCGAGCGTCAGAGGGCGTGCTCGGTACCGGTCCGCGCAACGAACCTGTCCGTCAAGGAGCGTTCGGGTGTCGATTCGCACGACGGGACGTCCGTGCTCTGCCGAGACGTGGACGCCGGGACCCTGCTGCGGCTGCCAGGCCCACAGCTCGGGTGGTGGCCTCCTCTCTCCTTCGCTGCTCGTCGTGGCCGCGGTCGTAGGGGTCAGCCTCGCGGTAACGGGCGAGGGGTGGTCATGTCTCCGGCGACTACGCCCGTGCGCTCGTCTTCGACCCGTTCATGAGTTCCGATTCCACGCCCGTCGCTTGGTGGCGCACCGGGGGATCAGCGCCGGCATCGAGATCGATTCCCGCTCCTGCGACATCATCGTGGTGCGCTGGGAGGCGTTCAGCGGACTGCGCGGAGAAGGCCGATGGCTAGCTCGATGTCATCATCTGGCCAGCGCCAGGGCCTGGCGCTGGCTCCCCGAGGCGACGATGAAGTCGCGCAGGGCCTGCTCCCCCTTGGGCCCCCACAACTCCGCGCGGAACACGAACTTGCCGACGTGGACGGCAAGGTGATGGGTCCCGACCTCGGACTCCACGTCGCCGACCCGGACCACGCCCCAGGGCGCCAGGGTCGTCATCCAGTGGTCGCGCCTGCGGGCATCGGTGGTGACGATCACGAGCTCGAAGGGCGTGGCCACGAGGACCAAATCGCGGCCGGCGATGGCCCCGTGGACCGGCAGCACCGTGAGCACCTGCTCGTTGCGGAAGCGGTGCTTGACCGCGTCGATGGGCAGGTCGATGAGACCCTCGAGGTTCCTGAAACGCATGGTGATGCCTCCGACTACGACGACCAGACGGTGGGCACGGAACCAGGGTACGCCTCCGTGCAAGCGCAGCCCGTGAGCGCGACCGTGCGCCGCGGCGCCCTGATCCGTGCCGGAGTGGTCCACCGATGCCGCTCTCGCCCAGAGACCCGACCGTGGCCATGGGAGGGGCCACCAGCAACGTGCTCGACGTGGTGTCCGTCCGGCACGCTCTTTCGAAGACGGGCACGTCTCCCTGGTCCCGAGACCGGCGACCGCTCACGTGACCTCGCGGACCGGGACGAGGGGCTCAACGGGCCACCACCAAGACCCGCATCACCCTGTGATCGAGCCCGGGTTTCGCGTCAAGACCGGTCGAGCCAGGCATCGACCGACCGTTCAGGCGCTCAGACCTGGGACCGGCGTAGAGGCGAGATATCGCCGCAGTCGGCATCACGGCTTGGGGTGGGCTCACTCACTAGGCTGGACGCCACGTCAGCTACGAGCAGGCCGCAGCGTGCGCCCGACGCCCGCTCCTTGGGGACTCTGCCGCTAGCTCGGGCAGGCGGGCGACAGCGGGGCATCGGGCTGCTTGATGGCCTTCGCCAAGACACTGGGATCGGCCGTGCCGCCGTCAGTCGCCCAGTCCGCCAGCAGGGCGATGTCGCCATCGGGCCCCAGCACCGCGATGTAGATCGTGGGCCGCCTGACCCAGCTGCCATCGACCTTCACCTGCCTGCAGCCGTTGGCGGGCTCCAGGAAGCGCAGGCTGGCCTTGCCGCCGTCGTTTCGATAGCAGCCCTCCGTGGTGACGCCGCCGCCGATCCAGTTGGTCAAGGTCTTCTGACCGGCCGAACAGCGTTTCCCGCTGTCCTTCACCCCGTTCTCGACCATGCGCTGCTCGAAGACCTTGGACGCATCCGGGCCATCCATGAGGTAATAGGCCATGTCCGCGACCGCGGAGGTCTTGGGCGCGCACTGCACGGCGGCGAGGGTGCCGGTGGGGTTCTGGCTGCGGCGAGGTACGCAGGTGGCTCGGATGGCTGCCGGAATGCCCTTCAGCAGTACCCGCTCGGCCGAGGAGAAGGCGGCAGGCTTCGCCGGAGCGGCGCCGGCCTTCTGGATCGCGAGCTGGTTCCTGACCTTCTTCAGCTCGGCCTGGAGCGTCGAGACTCGCTTGCGCAGTCTGGAGGTGTTCTTGGCGGCCTTGGTCAGCTTGTCCACGTCGGACTGCAGCGTCGCGAAATCGGCTTGGATCCCGGCGATCTCAGCAGCCGTCAGCGTGATGTTCGGCTGCTCGAAGGCGAGGAGGACGCCGCCGGCTGCGTCGGACAACTGCAGAGTCCCCTCCGCGACGGCCCACGTCGCGACCATCGGGAGGGCCGTGAGGTAGGCGTCATCGACCGTCGTCTCGTCCTCGGGACAGGCCGTCAGCGTGCGCACGAACTCCTCGCCGAAGGTGAGCGACTCGCCCTCGAGGATGTAGGTGCCGGAGAAGCTGTTACAACCACCGTTGCCGCTGGCCACGCCGGCGTCGAGCTGGAGCATCGCGTCGACGGTCCAGGGGACTGGCACGAGCTGCCCATCGGCGGCGTAGGTCGTGAGGTCCCAGCGGACGCCTTCCGGGCTCGCGGGCTCCTCCTGCGCGAGCGCGGCGGACGGGATCGTGACGACGAAGATCGCGGCCAGGAGCACGCGGATGAGTCGGTACCTTGGCATGGCGGAACCCTCCTACTTGCGAGCATGTTCGACGAGACGAGACGACGCCCCGCTTGCCGGTGACTCGGCACGGCTCAGGTGCATCCGACCGGGGCCGTGCCTCACAGCCTCCCGCTAACTGGGATTCTCTCGCGCTCGTCTACGGGTCGGAGGCATCCTCACAGGCAACCTCCTGGTGATGCCGACGGCCACCGTGAACCGTCCTGACTTCGGTGGAGACTCTGAGGTGCCCTGATCTGGCTTGGCCGGCCGACCGATGACGTTCTCGTCGGACACGGCGTTCGGCTATGACCCGGTGGGCGGCATCTGCCCGACGGCGGCGCGAAGCGTAACCAGGAACTCATCGAGCGGGACTCGATGGATCTTGGCTGCGCGCTCCACGGTCAGGGCGCGCGTGAGCAACCTTCGGACGCCGTAGCTGCCGACCCGCTTGATCCCGAAGACCTCCATCACAGCGGCGATGTCGCCGTACTCGCGCAGGATGTCCGAGACCTTGGTGTCCTTGGTGATCTCCACACTCGACCTCCTGGCAGGCGCGATACGGCGCCCGCCGCGTCGGCCGGAAGCCTGGACGGCCACTGTGGGTCCCAGGGTGCGGGAAGTCAACCAGCGGTACAAGTCTGGGTCTGGCAGTTCCCCAGGGACCGACGTCGAGGGACACGGCTTGCACGATCCGACGACGGCGCCGGCGTCGTCAGTGGCCGTCAGCGTCCCTCGCGAGGAACGCGGCGATGTTGGTCCACGGGACGTCAGGTTCGTCGATGTCGTAGGCAGGACACAGGATGAGCCCCCCTCGCCCAAGCGATCGGATGCGGTGCCTGACCTCCCGGCGGATGGTCGTGGCGTCTGCGAACGCGAACGTCGTCTGACGGCCGACCGTGCCCCAGAGCGCGAGACGTGAGCCGAATCGTCGCCGGATGCGAACAGCGTCCATGTGCTCTGGCTGGAGCGGGTTGATGGCGGCGACGCCGATCTCCACAAGGTCGTCCAGGATGGGTTCGAAGTGGCCGTCGCTGTGGTAGAGCACGCGGATGTCAGGCTTCACAGCTCGGGCAGCTCCGATGATGCCGGCGAGCCGAGGCTTGAAGGACTCGCGCCACGTCGCGGGGCTGATCATCATCGTGCCCGGCATGCCGACGTCATCGTCGAGCGAGAGGACATCCACGCCGGCCTGCGCGAGGGTCGCCGCGTTGCTCCGTGCCAGCTCGGACAGCCGATCGAGCAGGTAGTGGGCCATCTCCTTGCGGCGGACCAGGTCGATGAGGAAGTTCTCGAGACCCCGCAGGCGCCAGGCTGCCTCGAACAGCTCACCCCCGAGATGGGGAGTGTTGCCACCAGCAGCCAGTCCGGCTCGGTGGATGTCGTTCACTTGGCGCGAGAGATCGTCGACCACCCTTGGCCCCCGCACCTCCGGGAATGGGAAGCGCTCGAGATCGGCGAGGCTGGTGGCGTGTTCGAGGGGATTGGCGGTTTCCGAGGCTTCGGGGTGGTAGCCCCAGCTGGCATACCGCGCCACCTGCGATCGGCTGCCCAGCCGGGTGTTGCCCGCATACGGCAGCGCGCGTCGCCGAAGGTCTTCCTCCTCGGCCGAGACGGGGAAGGCGACGAACTCGACATCGACGAGGCCGTCGTGCCAGGACCCTGGCGGCGCCAACGCCTTCGCGTCGATGCGGTAGAAGGCGAGGGCTCGAGGTACCCGGTCAGGCTCGTAGCCATCGAGGGCTGCGAGGATCCTGTCCCGGCCGTTCATCGCCTGCCTCGTCGTCCTTCCGTGGCGTCAGCGGCCACCCGGCGGCTCGATGCCGCCGCCCCGATCGAATGGCTGCGCCACCTACCGTGCATGTAGCGCGCCGGACCAAGGTGGCGCCGGGCGCACGGCACGCTCCCCCGACCACAGCCATGTCAGCACGTGACGTGCAGGACCGCCGAGATGTTCTCTTGATCCATCGACCGCAGGCGACGGCAAGCGTCCGCGGTCGGCTCGGCGATCACCTCGACCCCGCGACGGCTGGCCTCCTCGTACAGCTCGGGCATGACGGGCAGCTGACCGGAGGCCCCTGTGCCGATGATCAAGACGGACGCCGACCACGGGACGGCCTCCGCGATCGAGAGCGGCGTGTGGCCGTACCGGTCCCGGTGAGCCCTCGACGGCCCCTTCTGGCGCTTGCGGATGGCTCCTTGATCGAGCACCACGTCGTACTCGTAGCGCTGGCCATCGATCTCGATGAGACCGAACGAGATGAGCCTGGCGTCCATGGCGACCTCCGGTGCCCATCATCGCTCAGCCCGGCCGCGAACACCAAGCGTGGAGTACAGGCCCGCGCCACCCCTGGCCACGTGGCTTGCACGGACGGCCACGGTGGTCGGCTCACACGGCTGCGGTAGTACGTACTTCCACGCATCGATGTTGTCAGCGCGGACCGTCACGATGGGTGTGGCGGATCCAACCGGCATCCGCTTCGGATCATGTCCGACGAGGAGGACCGCTGCCCATGACGCTCGATCTGTCACCCATCCGCTGGCCCTAGGCTTCCGCGGCGAAAGGGCTGTCACCAGCGCCGCCGGCGGAGATGCACAGAGCATGCTCGGCTGCGGACTACACGCTCGGAGTGGCAGTCAGCTCGTGCGCTATCGTTGGGTCCAGGCTCGCGTGTGCCTGGCGGATGGCCTCCCGCGCTTCGAGGCTGATGCCGAGCCCATGCGGCTCTGCGTCGGCACGCTCGGGGAGGCTAGCGTGATGTGGTGGAGCAAGTAGCACGTCGGCATGTCCGACGCCAGGTTGTCGGCCGGCTCATCCTCGTCCTGAGCGGCATGGGCTACCCACTGACGCAGTTCGCGATCGTGCGTCATGGCCGACGTGGCGCCGTGGTCGCCCAAGGCATCGCGGCGCTGCTGCTGGTTCGGGACGCCACGCTGGTGGCGACCGGCGCTCCCGCCCTCCTGCGGGCTGGCCCCGCTCGACTGCTGTACCTCGAAGGGTTCGCTGCTCTGGTGGCCGCCCTGGCAGGACTCCGGCTCCTGACCGGCGACCCCACCATCGGAGCGGTCGTCCGACCCGGTGATCGGCTCGAATGGCTGCGACGCGTCTCGATGGCCGCGCTCTTCGGACTGCATACCTGGCGCTTCTCGATCTACCTCCAGCCCGACCACGGGCGCCGCACGGACCTGGTCGAGACGACGAAAGCGCGCTGATCGACATCGCCGAGTCACCGACCCCCGGCACCACCGCCGCCGGGCTGTCGGCGGGTGTGCCGGGGGTCGTCATCCCACACATGGCCGACCAGCCGTACTGGGGCCGACGGGTCCACGCTCTGGGTGTCGGGCCTCGGCCGCTACCGAAGCATCGGCTGACCGCTGCCCAGCTCCGTGGAGCCATCGTGGAGTCCGTGACCGGCGAGACGATCAAGCGGCACGCAGCCGAACTCGGAGCTCGAATTCGTGGCGAGGACGGCCTGCGCACGGCGGTGGCCATCGTCGAGCAGGCGGTGGGAACCTGATCGGATCGGCCAGTCACGCCCCCGGAGGCTCGGCTCGCGGTCGCCCTCCGGTCGGCCGGCTGGCACCAACGTCGTGGCCGGGTACAAACTAGCGGCGAGGTGGTTTCGTTCCCTGGACGTGGCGACCTGGCGGTGTGACCGTGGGGGCCTGGGCGTGCAGCCCGAAGCGGATGGCTTGGTCCGGCCACTCCGGATCGTCAGGCATCCAGCGGTGCGTTCTGGAGCCATGGTCATCGATGTGGTCGATGGAGCCATCGGCTGAGAGGACGAGCCTGCCGCCGTCCGCGAGGTCGAGTCCATGTGGCTTGAATCGGCGGCCCCGAATCGCCGGGGTCCGTGGCGGCTCCTGCCCGCCGAGCTGGTCAGTCATCGTGGTCTCCTGTGTGGTGCAGTGCGTGACCATGCGTCGAAGTGGCTGCTATGAACCCCGATGTCGTTAGTCAGGATGGTCCCAGCCTGCATATCGCCGGGGGCCGACTTCCCGCTCGGTCGATGTGCGGGTAGAGCGCACCGATCGCGCCATCGCCCGGGACGACACTAGTCAAGGTAGTCCTTGAGCTTGCGGCTGCGGGAAGGGTGGCGCAACTTGCGCAGCGCCTTGCCCTCGATCTGGCGGATGCGCTCGCGGGTGACGTTGAACTCCCGGCCCACCTCCTCGAGGGTGCGGGGGCGCCCATCCTCGAGACCGAAGCGCAGCTGTAGCACGCGGCTCTCGCGTCCAGAGAGCGAGTCGAGGACAGCCTTCACCTGCTCCTTGAGCAGCTGGCGCGAAGCGGCCTCGGCCGGAGCCAGGGCGGCACGGTCCTCGATGAACTCGCCAAGATGGGAGTCTCCTTCTTCGCCGATGGGCGTCTCGAGCGAGACCGGCTCCTGGCTGACCTTGATGATCTCGCGGACCCTGTCCGGGGTGATCAGGATGACGGTGTCGATCTCCTTGTCGTTCTTCTTGGGCAGCTTGACGTCGTAGCTCGGACCGGAGCCGGTGATGGCGTAGTCATCATCGGTCATCGGCTGGACCTTGGAGGGATCGATCACCCACACGGTGATCGTTGCGGTCGCGTCGCGCCTGACCTCGATGTCCGGGTTGCCATCCTTGGCCTGGGCGAGGTTGGCACTGCCGCCAAGGCGGCCCAGGATCTCGGTGGCGAACTCCAGGCCGACGGTCATGGCGAAGGCGATCTCCTCCATGGTCGGTTCACGCCCCAGCTCCTGCAGCAGGCGACGTGAGACACGGACGAGGCGGTTGATGGTCTCGACCATGTGCACCGGCACTCGGATGGTGCGTGCCTGGTCGGCGATGGCCCGCGAGATGGCCTGGCGGATCCACCACGTGGCATACGTCGAGAATTTGAAGCCCCTCTCGTAGTCGAACTTCTCGACGGCACGGATGAGGCCGATGTTGCCTTCCTGGATGAGGTCCAGGAACGACATGCCGCGACCGATGTATTTCTTGGCGATGGAGACCACGAGACGCAGGTTGGCCGAGGTCAGCGACTCGCGACCAGCCCTGCCGGTGCGGACGATGGAGCCATGACGGTCGCGCGGCTTGAGGTGCTGTTGGCTCAGCTCAGGGTCCCAGCCCCACTCGCGCATGACTTCGGCTTCCTTGCCGGCGAGGATGAAGTGCCGGAGTGACTCGTGTGCCACCCCCTGCGACCAGTCGTAGACGGCGCGCAAGCCCTTGTCGTCGCGGCAGTCCTGGTCGCCGTTGTGCACCGAGGCCCAGGCGAAGTCCACCAGGCCGGTGAAGACCTCAGAGGTGCGTCTCGCGTCATAGGCGGCTACCTGTTGCTTGGCGATCTTGAGCACGGCTTTGGTGTGCTTGCTTTGGGCGGATCGCTGCGCGCCGGTCAGGTGCAGATCGGGCGCAGGGCCGATGAGCCCGTCGGTCTCGGCCATGGCGAATGCCGAGCGCACGATGCGATCCGCATCATCGGCGTAGCCATCCAGACGGTGCTCGGGCCACATGTCGCGGGTCTTCCGCTCGGTGTCATGCCGAGTCCACTCCCAGAGCGAGAGGACGGCCTTCCAGGGCTCCTCCACGGGCAAGGTCCGGGAATCTCGCAGGCTGCCGCCAGCCATCTGCTCGCCGAGTTCGATGGCCTTGGCGAAGATGACCTCCTCCTCGGCCTTGAGCAGCGGGACCTTGCCGATCTCACGGAGGTACATGCGGACCGGGTCGTCGATGCCGGCCATGGCATCCAACCCTTCCGGGGTGGGCGACTGCTCCGCCCCTTCCTGATCGGTCCTTGCCGCCAGCTCATGCCAAGGCTGTCTCTGGCCCTCCTCGACGGTGCTCCGGACGCCCAGCTCGGAGGCGGCCCGTGAACCGCGCGGTGCGCCGATCTCGTCTTCCTGCTCGGAGCGGCCGACGTCGCCGCCGATCTCACGCTTGTCGCGCTCGAGGACTGACGCCACTAGCAGCTTGTCGGTAGCGTCGGGTGTCATGGGTAACCTGCCTGGTGGCGCGAGGCGGGGCGGAATCGATCCGTCCGGGGGGGCCTCCTCTCAAGGGTACTCGACGCTATCGCACAGCACGTGAGATCGGGTGGAGGCCTATCTCGATGACCAGTTGCCTGCAGGCCGGGCATCCGCGGAGATCTCGCCCTCATCGGACCAGACCTCCCAGGCCTCGGTCAGCTCACGCGAGCAGTCATAGCGCCTGACGGATTCGGCCCGAGTGGCGTCGAGGTGCTCGAGGAAGCGCGTGACAGCTGTTCGCTGCGAGGGCGTGCAATGCGCCCATCTCTCGTTGCGGCGGCCGTCCCGTCGCAGTTCGAAGAGCACGATGTAGCCGTACCAGTCCCACCGTTCGGGCTCGGGTTGGAGGGCGAGGCGAACCAGAGCCGGCAGCCAGTAGGCGAAAGCCTCGGGCGAGCACATCGTGATGGGGTTCCAGGCTTGGCTGCCGACGTCCTCGATGGCCAGCGTCTCCAGCGTCCGTTGCTGGAGCAGCTGGTCATGCTCCCAGCACTCGTCGCAATGCGTGTGGTGGGTGAAGTGAGCAGGTCGGGGTATCGAACCGAAGGCTCGCGTCAAGGCGGCGACGATCTGCCGGTCTGTCAGCATGTCGCTCATCGTCGGCAGTGTATCGGTGCGTGGTAGCGGTCAGTCCGAGGACACGCCGATGCCGGGGGCACCGCGTGCGGCGCGGCGACGAGGAAACCGGCGCGTTGCGGCGGCGCTGTGGCACCGGGTTTCTCAGCCATCCCGCGTCGCCGGGTGACCTTCATAGTGAGGGACGATGTGCCCGAGCGTGCCTCGGTGTGGGTGGTCGAGCCTCCATCGTGGGCACTTCATCGCGGTCACGTCGAACGAGTCGATCGACTACTTCGGTCAGATGGTGGACATCGCGCCACGTGTCCAGGCGATGGCCGGCCACGGACAGGTCTGCCTGGCCGAGGGCGTGTACGGCCCACCGGCGTGCCCGACCTGCTGGACGGCTCTTCGGTCGAGCGCGAGGCCGGAATCATGAAGGGCGTCGCCGAAGAGATCGCGGTCTATCGCGTGGGACTGAAGTGACATCGCCACCGAGGACGCCTGCGACGTCGGTGAGCCCGGTCTGGGCTCGGGAGGTCGACAGACGATGCGACGCGCGCTGGCGCTCGTCCTCGGCAGCTAGCCTGCCGCCCGGACCAGGCGTTCGAACAGCCGCTCGAGCTCAGCCCCAGGCTCCTCGCACAGGCCGGAGTGCACCGCCGACACCTGGATGACCGTGGACCGTGGTGCGGTCAGCCAGTGGAAGCGCTCCGACTGGCCGAGCTGGCCCACCGGACCGGCCTCGGGGCCACCGCGGGCGATGCGCACGAACGAGGCCAGGTGCTCGCGCATGGGCGCGGGATCCTCCCCCGGTGCCAGAGCCGCCAGTCGCTGCTCGTCCAGATCGACGCGGGCCAGCAAGGTGCGGCGGGTCCTCGCGAAGAGGATGACGCCGACGTTGAGGAACTCCTCGCGATCGACGCGAGGCACGACCCGCACTACCGCGTAGTCATACGAGCTGAGCTCGGGCACGAGACGCCTCCTCCCTGAACGCGTGCGAGCCGTCGAGGCGGGCCACGAAGTAGTCGACGTAGGCTCGCCGCACGGCCCTCGGCTCCAGTCCACCGTAGTACTCGGTCAGCCAGCCCTCGGGCACGGACGCGACGATGTCCTCGAAGGCCTCCGCTGACAGGCGTGCTCGCGCGCGAGCGTCGGCCGCCTCGAGGTCCCCCGCGAACGGCAGCAGGACATGCTCCCGAACGCGCGTGAACGGGTCGCCGGCGCGCACATCGACTGACTCGCTCACGACACGCCAGTCGTGGTGGAAGTAGAGCGAGGCCCCATGGTCGATGAGCCACAGGCGGCCGTGCCACTCGAGCATGTTCGTGTTGCGCACGGTGCGATCGACGTTGCTGACGAAGGCGTCGAACCAGACCACGTCGGCCGCGAAGTCGGGATCGGGGTCGGGTGGCACGAGGGGGTCGTAGGTGATCGAGCCAGGCAGGTAGTCGAGCGCGTAGTTGAGGCCATCGCTGGCCTGCAGCAGGTGCCGGATCTCGTAGTCATTCTCGAGGCGCGCGAATGACGGGTCGAGATCGAGCAGCACCGCCTCCGGGACGAGCAGTCCCATGGCCCGGCCGATCTCGCCGGCCAGCACCTCGGCCACCAACGCCTTGGGCCCCTGCCCTGCCCCACGGTACTTGACCACGTAGGTGCCCTCGTCGTCGGCCTCCATGAGGCCCGGCAGCGAGCCACCTTCGCGGAGCGGCGCGACATAGCGGACCGCGCGAACGGTGGGCAGCATCACGCGGTCGGTTGGACGCCTAGGCGGCGTCGTCGTCAGCCGACTTGGTCTCGCTGCCCTCAGCCAGGCGTACGGCCGCGCCACTCTCCAGGCCGTTGTCGAGGAAGTTGCCCAGGCGCCGTGCCAGGTCGGTCAGCTCGAGCGGGATGACGTACTTCGTCGAGGCACTGGCCCCGAGTTCCTTGAGCGCTTCGAAGTACTGCAACGTCATGGTGCGGTCGTCGATGCTCTTGGCCGCCTGGAAGATGCGCGTGAGCGCCTGGCCGAAGCCCTCGGCTTCGAGGATGGCCGACTGCCGCTTGCCCTCGGCCCGGAGGATGGCCGACTGCTTCTCGCCTTCGGCGACGTTGATCTTCGACTGTCGCTCACCCTCGGACTCGGTGATGACGGCCCGCCGATTTCGCTCGGCGGTGAGCACGCGGTTCATCGAGTCCTGGACGTCCCGTGGTGGTGTGAGCTCGCGGATCTCCACGGTCGTGACCTTGCCGCCCCAACGTTCGGTCTGCTCGTCGAGCTTGACGCGCAGGACGTCGTTGACCTGGTCGCGCTTGGAGAGCACATCGTCCAGCATCATGTCGCCGACGACCGCGCGCAACGTGGTCGTGGCGATGCCGATGAGGGCACCATTGAAGTTGTCGATGTTCACCAGGCTGGCCATGGCATCGACGATCTTGTAGTAGATGAGGAAGTCGATGTCGATGGGTGCGTTGTCGCGCGTGATGATGGTCTGGCTGGGCACTTCGACGAAGCGCTCACGCATGTCCACCTTGACGGGTCGGTCGATGAACGGGATCAGGAACCTCAGCCCCGGATCCCTGATGAGGCTGGCATCGGTGCGACCGAGCCGGAAGATGACCATGCGCTCGTACTGCTTGACGATCCGTACCGCGAGATACAGCACGACGATGACGACGACGAGCGCGAGGACGAGTCCTCCAAAGGCGAGTTCCATGGCTCAGGCCGTCCTTTCCGCTTGCTGTGCGTCTGTGTTTGGAGGAATGGGCTTGCCCATCGTCGCCCCTCGGGCAGTCATCTCTTCAGGTGTCATGCGCTTCACGATCACGGTAAGCCCATCATGGCCTACGACGGTGCTGGCCGCTCCGCGTTCCAGTAGATCGCCGTCCGCGCTGCGAGCGCTCCATTCCTCGCCCCTGGCGTAGACGGTACCCACGGGGTCCAGCATGCGCCGAACCGATGCCTCGGTCCCCAGCGGCACGAGCGGTTCGTCGATGTGACTCACGCCGAGCTGCAGCTGAGGCTTGCGCCGCGTCCGCCACACCGCGTACAGGATGCCGACCACCACCACGGCCGTCACCAGCGTCATGATGGCGATCACCTGCCAGGCGACCGCGACCGCAGGTTCCAGCGGGTCACCCGGCTCGGTGTACAGGGCCGAGGCACCCAGCGCGAAGGCCACCAGGCCACCGACCGTCAGCAATCCCCCGCTGGTCACGCTCAGCTCGAGCACGAAGAGGATCACCGCCAGGGCGATGAGCAGCAGGCCCGCCACGTTGAGCGGCAGGCTGCCGAAACCGATGAAGGCTAGGATGAGCGCGAAGGCGCCGAGGATGCCGGTCACGTAGTTGGGGTTCTGCAGCTCGAAGAAGATGCCGTAGAAGCCCAGGGTGAAGAGGATGAAGGCGATATTGGGGTCAGCGAGCAGGTGCAGGAACGACTGGAACGGGTTCATGCCCAGCTCCTCGACCTGGGCACCGGCGGTCTCGAGCACGATGCTCTCACCGGCCACATCCAGGGTCATGCCGTCGGCCTGGGTCAACAGATCCTCGATGGATGCGGCCTTGAAGTCGATGGCTCCCGCGGCGAGCGCCTCATCCACCGTGTAGGACAGCGCGTCTGTGACCGTGCCTACGGCCCAGTCGACCGGGCGACCGCGCTCCTCGGCGATCGAAGTGATGGTGGCGATGGTGTCGTTCATGATCTTGTCGCCGAGGTCATCGGGGATGTCCTGGCCGTCGCTGGAGATGGGCGTGGCCGCGCCGATGTTGGTGGCCGGTGCCATCGAGGCGACGTGCGCGGCCAGCGTCAGGAACGTGCCGGCGCTGGCGGCACGCGCGCCCGCGGGGCCGACCCAGACCATGACCGGCACCTCGGCGGCGAGCTCGGATTGCACGATCTCACGCGTGGACTCCAGTGAGCCACCGGGCGTATCGAGCTCGATGACGACTGCGACCGCGCCGTCCTGCACGGCCTGCGCGATGCCTTCGCGCAGGTAGCTCGACATGATCTGGTCGACCACCCCGGTCGTCGGCAGCACGATGACCTTACGCCCCTCGTCCTGGGCGCCGACCGTGCCCGCCAGCAGGCTGAGCGCGCCCATGATCAACAGGATGGCGCGAAGGAGGGTCGGCGGCGAGAGACGACGATGTGCCACAGGAGCTACCTCTTAGGTGAGGATTATCCCACTACACGCGGTGAGCCAGCTCCGGGACGCTCCACGGGCCCGACCTGGCGTCCGGTGGCGTGATCGTAGAGGAAGCGGCTCCACGTCTCCAGCCGCTCATAGACGGACAGCACCTCGGCGGGGTCGACGAACCGTCCGTTGAGCTTGTCCGTCTCGCGGATGGCCAGTGAGCGTCCGGCGGCATCGGCCGTGAAGACGACGCCCAGGTGGACCTGGCCGACCAGCAGGTCGTCGTCCTTGAGCAGGCCGAGGAGCTCGGGCTCGGGCTCCCAGTCGGCCACCATCTCCTCGTGAAACTCTCGGCGCAGCCCCTCGAGCACCCCGCCATCCTCGGGGTTGAGGTGGCCGCCGATGCCGAGCGAATAGAGGTCGTGCAGGCGCGCGTCGCCCCCGGCCCTGGTGCGCTGCATCAGGAACAGGCGCTCTCCGTCGCGCATCAACAGGTAGGGGATGATCTGTTGCCACTCCGGATCCTCTCGGCCTCGCCGCGAGACCGGTACTCACCCTCGCTGGCGATGAGCTCGAGATGACCGCCGACGCCTTCACTGAGGATGCCCTTCCAAGGGCGCTCCCCGATGATGCGGGCGCGGGGCAGCCCCAGGACGAGCTCGCGGTCCTTGTCGTTCACGACCTCAGGCGGGGCTGTGGGCCAGTCTGGGCCGGCCCACAGCAGGGTGCCTCAGACCGACGGGACGGTCTCGAGCGCGTGCTCGATCCTCTCCTGAGGCAGCTCGAAATCCTCGAGCTCACCCTCGAGGTAGCGCGTGTACGAGGCTGCGTCGAAGTGGCCGTGGCCACACAGGTTGAAGAGGATGGTCGGGCTGGTGCCCTCTTCCCTGGCCTTCTCCACCTCGTCGATGACGACGGCGATGGCGTGGGTCGGCTCGGGCGCGGGCAGGATGAGCTCGGCCTGGGTGAAGAGACGGCCGGCGTCGAAGGTCTGCGACTGTTTGACAGCGCGTGCCTCGATGATGCCCTGGTCCTTGAGCAGGCTGACCTGGGGTGCCATGCCGTGGTAGCGCAGACCACCGGCATGGATGGGATCGGGCACGAAGTCGTGTCCGAGCGTGTGCATCTTGACGATGGGGGCCATCTTGCCGGTGTCGCCATAGTCATAGGCGTAGATGCCTCGCGTGAGGCTGGGAGCGGCAGCCGGCTCGGCCGCGATGACGCGGTAGTCGGCCTCCCCGCGTAGCTTCTGGCCGATGAACGGGAAGGTCAGGCCGGCGAAGTTGGAGCCGCCACCGGTGCAGGCCACGATGATGTCCGGCTTCTCACCAGCCATCTCCATCTGCTCCATCGCTTCCTGGCCGATGACCGTCTGGTGCAGCAGGACGTGGTTGAGCACGGAGCCCAGGGCGTAGCGTGAATCCTCGCGCGTGGCGGCATCCTCGACGGCTTCGCTGATGGCGATGCCCAGTGAGCCGGGGGTGTCCGGGGTCTCGGCCAGGACCGCACGACCGAAGGCGGTCAGCTCGCTGGGACTGGCCACCACGTCGCCGCCGTACATCTTCATGAGGTTGCGACGTCCGGGCTTGGCGTCGTAGGAGGCGCGCACCATGTAGACCATCACCTCGAGCCCGAAGATCGAGCCGGCAAGCGCGAGGGCTGAACCCCACTGCCCGGCCCCGGTCTCCGTGGTCAGGCGAGTGACGCCCTCCTGCTTGTTGTAGTAGGCCTGCGGGATGGCCGTGTTGGGCTTGTGGCTGCCCGAGGGGCTGTTGCCCTCGTACTTGTAGAAGATCTTGGCGGTGCTCCCCAGCGCCTGCTCGAGCCGGTGTGCGCGGTACAGCGGTGAGGGTCGGTACATGGCGTAGGCCTGGCGCACCGGTTCAGGATCTCGATCTCGCGCTCCCCACTCATCTCCTGCGCGATGAGCGCCATGGGGAACAGCGGAAGCAGATCGTCGGGCCCGATGGGCTGCTTGGTGCCGGGGTGCAAGGGTGGCGACAGGGGTACGGGCAGGTCCGCGTTGATGTTGTACCAGGCGCGCGGGATGCGGTCCTCGGGCAGGATGAACTTGGTCTGCTGCAGCGCCATGGTTCCTCTCCTCGTCGTCATCGGGATGACGGCCTTGTGCTCGGGCGTGGGTGCCTGCGCGGAGCCTACAACGTGCTCTCGTGAAGCGTCTGGTGGCGAGCCCCGCCGGGTTCGAGGTGGCTGCGAACGAGGGCGATACGGTCGATGGTCCAGTCGACACCGATGGGGCCATGCGCTCCCGTGCGCAGCGCCTCGATGACTCGTTCGTCGGCCTTGCGCACGACGGTGAGATGGGCCGAGGGCGTGCGTCTTGGGGGCAAGCCCAGGGTCACCTCGGGTGGGCAACCCGTGGCCATGGCCGTGGCCATGTCGATGAGCCTGCCGGCGCCGTCGCCGAGGCTCAGCCAGGCCACGCCCCGGTCTCCTCGCAGGCGTCCACCACCGAGCCCGATGGTGGCCTGATACGGGCCGTCATCATCGGCGACACGGTCGATGAGCGCTTCGAGCTCGGCTATTCGCTCCGGATCGACCGCGCCCAGGAACAGCAGCGTCAGGTGCCACGACTCGGGCCGGGTCCAGCGTACGTTCTTGTGTCGCACGCGGTACGGAGCAAGCTGTGCCTGGAGCTGCCCGCGGACGGTGTCGGGCATGGGGTGCGCGATGAACAGCCGCCAGGACCGGGGCCCACTGCGCTCGCTCAGGCGTGTTCTCCAGCGAGGACTGCCGGTCGCTCGATGCCGAGCAGGTCGAGCAGCTCCCCGAAGTCGGCGATGGTCGCGACATCGCCCGCATCTGCCTCGTGGCCCAGTGGTGGATGGGCGCGGCCCCGGCGGTCGATGAGCACCGGCTCGATGCCCACGCGCCGGGCGCCGACGACGTCGGCTTCGGGGTCGTCACCGACGTGGATGGCCTGGTCAGCGGTGACGTCGAGCAGGTCCAGGGCGTGCTCGAAGATGGCCGCGTGGGGTTTCTGGTAGCCCACCCGGGCGCTGATGCTCATGATCTCGAAATGGCGCGCCAGCTCAAGCGTCTGCAGCAGCTCCGGCGCGGCCCAGCCCCAGTTGCTGACTACGCCCATGCGCAAGCCCGCCGCCTGCATGGCGTCGAGCGCGGGGATGACGTCGGGGAACACATAGAACGCCGAGCGCTGCCGGAAAGCCAGGTCGACATCGCGGAAGAACGCCTCGGGCAGGTCCGGGTAGCCCAGGCGATCGAAGACGAGCTGGTCGAGCGCCACGAAGCGCTCGAATGAAGCCTTCTCGGTGGCCTCGAAGGGACCCTCATTGGCCCACTCACCCCACGCCGCCCGGAACGCTTTCTCGAAGTCTTCGACGCTGGCCTCGATGCCGTGCCCGCCGAACACCGTGGCGTAGACGTCACGCCACGAGGGATTGGCCTTGGCCATGGTGTCGCCCACATCGAGCAGGACGACCGTTGGGCTGGTCCGGAGCATCACCGCCCCAGTCTAGCCATCCGGGGGCAGACAGAAGCCCCATCCGGCCGGACGGGGCTCCTCGCCGTGGTGCGTGTCGCGCGGTGGTCAGTCGTTGTAGAGCCGCTCCTCGATGAGCTTCTCCATGACCGTGCGGCCGCTGGGGTCGAAGCAGGAGTACTCGAAGTACTTCTGGTACTCGAGGTCCACGGCGTTGGTGCCACCGCGGTTCTTCTCGACGGTCAGCACCACCCAATCTCGGAAGCGCTGGGCCTGGTACGGGTTGAACTCGATATTGACCTTGGCCACGATCTGGTACTTCTCGTTGAGGATGACGATGATGTCCGCCTCGTAGTTGATGGCCGACGAGCCGCGCAGGTGGTGGTTGCGCAAGCGGGCCGCCTTCAGGCCTTCCTTGTCGGCGGCCACGATCGAGATGAGCGGTACCTCGTAGTTGAGCGCCAGGTCCTTGAGGCCCTGCACCACGGTGGTGACCTTCTCGGCCTCATTGGCCGGCTCGGGATGGACCGGCACCTTCTGCATGTAGTCGATGAAGACGATGAGACGGCGGTCGCCAGCGAGCTCCTTGTACTTCTCCACCAGCGAAGCCATGTTCTCGACGGTGCTGGTGGTCTGCGAGCCGCGCAGCAGGTAGAGGTTGGGCCCGTAGCGGTTGACGCGCTCGAGGGCCGGTCGCAGGCGTGGGTTGGCGCCAAGATCGGCGTTCTGGCCGCCGGTGGCCATCCACGTGCCCAGGATCTCCTGGCGCACATCGACGAGCTTCACGCCGCCGCTGCGCGAGGGCATGCTGGGTAGCACCGACTCCTGGGCGATGAGGCGGTTGAGCAGGTACTCCTCGTCGTGCTCGAAGCAGATGTAGAGCACGCTGGCGAGGCCGCCCATCACGATGTTGCGTGCCATCTGCAGGGCCATCGTGGTCTTGCCCGTGCCCTGGGCGCCACCGATGAGCAGCATCTCGCCGGCTCGGATGCCACCACCGATGGACTTGTCCAGCGGGGTGAAACCGAGCGGAGTCGGTTGGTACTGGGTGACGTCACCCTCGGCGACCTTGCCCGCGAGGGTGCTCAGGACCTGGGTAGCGCTGCGTGGCTCGATATTGCCGATGCCGGAGTCGTAGGCCCAGACCTTGCCGCCGATGGTCTCGTCGGTGACGGTGATGGCGCTGGGCTGCTGCGGCGCCAGCGATGGCTGCGACAGGCGCGGATCGAGGCCGATCTGCTGAGAGGTCGGCAGGGGCGCCAGGGGCCCGAGTGGAGCCACCGGCGGAGCGGGGGGCGCCATGGGCGGAGGCGCCAGCGGGCTAGGCGCCGGTGGTGGCGGCGCCTCCTGGGGAGCCAACGCCGGCTCCACAGGCGGCGCGGCCGAGGTGGCGGCGTCCATGGGGGGCGGTTCCTGGTCGGTCATTTGGCCGAGGCCGGTATCGGGGGCTTCAGGGGATGTCATAGCGGCAGGCGAGGCCTAGGCCTCTTCAGGCTCCTTGCGACAGGCTTCCACGCCTTGGATGCTAGCAACCTGGTGGCCGTGTCGAGGGCATCCAACCCTCCTAGTCCGCCTCCGCCAGCGGTACTAGCCCCGGGCCAGCGCCTCCCAGTAGCGAGCCACCGTACGGGCGCCGCCCTCGTAGTTGGCCAGCACCAGCGATTCGTTGGGCGAGTGTGCATTGTCGTCGGGGTTGGTGAAGCCCATCATCACGATGGGCAGACCCAGGACCCGGTCGAAGCTGGCCACAGCGCCGATGGAGCCGCCCTCGTAGATGAAGTAGGGTTCCTGCCCGAAGACGTCCCGCAGGCAGGCCGCCGCGGCCTGTGCCGCCGGATGCTCAGGGCTGACCACGAAGGGCCACATCTCGTCGAGCTGGCTGAGGTGGACCTGGACCCCAGGCACGTCCACCGCGAGGATGGCATCCCGCACCAGCCTGAAGGTCTTGTTGGGGTCCATGCCCGGCGCCAGGCGGCATGAGAACTTGGCATGGGCGTGAGCCGGGATGATGGTCTTGCTGCCCTCGCCGGTGAAGCCGGCCCAGATGCCGCAGATGTCCAGGGTGGGGCGCAGGCCCTTGCGCTCGAGCGGGCTGTAGCCAGGCTCCCCGAAGAGCTCGGAGACGCCGATACCGTCGGCGAAGTCGGCCTCGTCGAAGGGCAGCCGTGCGAGCTCCCCGCGCTCGATCTCGCTGAGTTCCGGAGCGTCGTCATAGAAGCCGGGAACGGTGATCCGACCCTCGCCGTCGCGCAGCGAGGCCAGGATGCGGACGAGGGCGTTGGCCGGGTTCTGGACCATGCCGCCGAAGCTGCCAGAGTGGAGATCTTGCCGAGGCCCGGTCACGTCGAGCTCGAAGTAGGTGTTGCCGCGTAGCGAGACGGTCAGGGCCGGGTGGTTGCCTTCGTAGAAACCGGTGTCGGTGACGACCACGATGTCGGCGTCAAGGCGACCGGCATTGGCCTCGAGCCACGCTTCGAAGTTGGGCGAGCCAGCCTCTTCCTCGCCCTCGATGACGTAGCGGATGTTGACCGGCAGCCGGCCGTGGCTCTCCATCCACGCCTTGGCGGCCCACAGGTGCAGGTGCACCTGCCCTTTGTCGTCGGACACTCCACGCCCGTAGATGCGGCCGTTCTCGACGCGCGGCTCGAAGGGCGGTCGTACCCACAACTCCAGCGGGTCGGTCGGCTGGACATCGTAATGTGCGTAGACGACCACGGTGGGCGCACCCGGCGCGTGAAGCCAATCGGCATAGACGACCGGGTGGCCAGCTGTGGGCGAGGCCTCGACGTGTTCAAGGCCGATGTCGCGCATGTGTGCGGCGATCCACTCGGCGCCGGCACGTACGTCCTCGTGGTGCTCCGGCAGGGCGCCGATGGTGGGGATGCGCAGGAACTCCTTGAGCTCCGCGAGTCGCTCTTCGGCAGTGCGTTCAAGATAAGCCTCGACGGCCTCCATGGGCGTGCTCAAGAAACCCTCCCGCGTGTGCTGGTGGCTGGCCTCCGCCGGGCTGTGGCTCAGGCCGGCTGCGGTGTCGGCTTGGGCGTTTCGAGCGTCGCGGGCGGCTCTTCGTCCGGCTCCCCAGCCGGCTTGCCGAGGCCGGCCAGCGGTGTCGCCAGCTTGGGCGTCGGTGAACCGCCCGCCTCCCGACGGGGATCGGGCAGGTCCGCGAACATGGCCTCGAACTCGACTGCCTCGATGGTCTCCTTGGCGACCAGCGCCTCAGCCAGCTCGGTGAGCCGACCCTTGTTGGTGGTCAGCACCTCGGTAGCGCGCTTATATCCACGGTCGATGATGGCACGGACCTCGTCATCGATCTGCTTGGCGACCTCATCCGAGTAGTTGCGCTGCTCGCTGATCTCACGACCGAGGAAGACCATCTCTTCACGCTTGCCGAAGGCTCGCGGACCGAGCTTGTCGCTCATGCCGAACTCGGTCACCATGCGTCGCGCCAGGCCGGTCGCCTTCTCGATGTCGTTGGAGGCGCCGGTGGTGATGTCACCGAACATCAGGCGCTCGGCGACAGTGCCGGCCAGCATGCCGGCGATCTTGTCCTCGAACTCGGACTTGGACTGCAGGTAGCGGTCCTCGGTGGGCAGACCCATGGTGTAGCCGAGAGCCATGCCCCGGCTGATGATGCTGACCTTCACGACGGGGTCGCACTTGGGCAGCAGGCGTTGCACCATGGCGTGGCCACCCTCGTGGTAGGCGATGATGGCCTTCTCCTCGTCGCTGATGACGCGGCTCTTGCGCTCGGGCCCGGCTACGACGCGCTCCAGCGCCTCGTTGAACTCGGGCGTGCTGATGACCTTCTTGTTGCGGCGCGCGGCCAGGATGGCGGCCTCGTTGACGAGGTTCGCGAGGTCGGCGCCGGAGAAGCCCGGCGACTGCTTGGCCACGCTCGGGAGGTCGAGCTCCTTGTCGAGCGGCTTGCCCTTGACATGGACCTTGAGGATCTCGAGACGGCCCTTCATGTCGGGGCGGTCGAGGATGACCTGCCGGTCGAAGCGGCCCGGGCGCAGCAGCGCCGGATCGAGCACGTCGGGACGGTTGGTGGCGGCGACCACGATGACGTTGGTATTGGTGTCGAAGCCGTCCATCTCCACGAGGATCT
The DNA here is from genome assembly GCA_963705425.1 of uncultured Chloroflexia bacterium. Taxonomy (GTDB): domain Bacteria; phylum Chloroflexota; class Limnocylindria; order Limnocylindrales; family CSP1-4; genus JAFMJV01. The sequence continues at coordinate 32,244 of CAVPJO010000014.1, forward strand.
GGTTGAGCGTCTGCTCACGCTCGTCGTGCGAACCACCCAGACCGGCACCACGCTGGCGGCCGACCGCGTCGATCTCATCGACGAAGACGATGCAGGGACTGTTGCGCTTGGCCTGATCGAAGAGGTCACGCACGCGGCTCGCGCCGACACCCACGAACATCTCCACGAATTCGGAGCCGGAGATGCTGAAGAAGGGCACGCCGGCCTCCCCGGCCACGGCCCGCGCCAGCAGGGTCTTGCCGGTGCCCGGCGGGCCCACCAAGAGGACGCCGCGCGGGATGCGCGCGCCCAGCGAGTTGAACTTCTCCGGGTACTTGAGGAACTCGACCACTTCCTGCAGCTCCGTCTTGGCCTCGTCCACGCCGGCCACATCGTTGAACGTGACCACGGTCTTGCTACCCACGAACATGCGCGCGCGGCTGCGACCGAAGCTCATGGCCTGGTTGTTGGAGCCCTGCGCCTGACGGAACATGAACCACAGGAACACGCCGATGAGCAGGATGGGGAAGAGCATCGAGAGCAGCAAGCCCAGGAAGGCGTTGCCATCGTCGGCCTTCTCGCCCTCGAAGATGACGCGGTCGCAGTTGGGGCCGGCCGTGCAGGCTGCCTCGATGTCCGCCTGCACGCTGGTCGTGATGTAGGCAGGCACCCACGACTCGAGCACATCCTCGCCGTCATCGCCCGGTTCGACGAGGGTGACCTGCAGCGCCTCCCCGCGCGTGAGCACCGACTTGACCTCGCCGGCCGCGACGCGGTCGAGGAAGGATTCCTCCGACCCGCTGTACGGGATGGTCTGGGGCTCTTGCTCGTTGAAGAGGAAGAGGTAGAGCAGCGCGGCCGTACCGACGACGAGTACGAGGGTGACGAGCCCATTGCGCATGAAACGACTGTTCAAGGACGACCTGCCTTCGAGAGTGAGAGCGCCCGGATGACCGGGTCGGGAAGCGCGATTATAGGCCCGAGACCGAAAAGGCCCATACCCGAGGCAGGTCATGCGGGGCCGCGGGGCAACGGGTTCGCCGCAGCCGCCGCCGCCTTTCGGCTACTATGTCGGCCACGTCACTCGTGGCTGGGTAGCTCAGCGGCAGAGCAAACGGCTCATAATCGTTAGGTCGGCAGTTCGAATTTGCCCCCAGCCACCAACTCGGATACTCGACAACCCTCGGTGCCCCTCGAAGGAAGCCACCGGGGGTTCTCTGTGCGGGCGTCGGCGCACCTCTCCCCGCCGGGCGTGGCACACTCGCGTCATGAGCGCTTTTCGAAAGCTGCCCTCGGCCGTGACCGGCGCGATGGCCCCCGACCGCACGTCGACGAGCCTCCGCCTGCGCACCTCGCTCGATATGCTGCTCACGCTGGCTATGGCCGTGTTGGCGGTCGTGCTGGTCATCGGCTACCAGGTGCTGGGTCGGCTCGGATCGGGCGGCTCCTCCGGCAGTGACCGATCGGCATAGCGTGTCCCTGAGCGGCGGGCCTGATTGGGAGCCCGGCACGCCGCCTCAGCCGGCTTCACCATCAGGCCCCGGGCCGATGCGCTTCGGGATGATCCTCGAAGTCAGCTTCCGCATCCTGCGTCGGCACTGGGCCATCCTGCTCATGCTCTCGCTGCTCTTCGCAGGACCGGGCGGATTGCTCACCGCGGCCGCTGGCATGCGGCTCACCGAAGTCGCGGGGCAACTCATTCCCGGGTTGGCGGAGGGCACCGTGGACATGGACGTCGAGGATCGACGAATCCGAGCTGCCCCGAGCGCTCGAGGCCCTGGGCACCTACGCCCTGACCACGATCGTGGCCGGGGTGCTGGCCAGCATCGGCGCACTGGCTTTCAGTGCCGTGGTCATCGCCGACTACCACGCGCGGCCCATCGAGCTGCGAGGGACACTGCGCTCATGTCTGCGGCGAACGCCCAGCGCCCTAGCCTTCATGCTCATCACCACGCTCATCGTCATCGGCCTCGGGCTGGGCGGCCTCGTGGCCGTCTTGCTGGCCATGTCCCTGCTGCCGGCCAGCTCGGGCTCGGGTGGCCCGGGCGTGTTCCTGGCCCTGGTGGTCGTGGTCGCCGCGGTGGTGGCCGTAGTCTACGTCTCGATGCGCTGGGCACCCGCTTTCCCGGCCATGGTCAACGAGGACCTCGGCTGGCGCCCAGCGCTGTCGCGCTCCTGGTACCTCAGCGGCGACAACGTCTGGCGCATCTTTGCCGTGCTCGTCTTTGCGACGCTTGCCGCCAGCGCCCTCTCGATGATCCTGGCACAGCTGCTGTCGCTGCTCATGGTGGGCGGGCTGGCCAATCTGCTGGGCCTCGATGCGCTCGTGGCCGAGAGCGTGGCTCTGGCCATGGCGGCGGTGCTGGTGGCGGCCATCACCCCCGTGCTGACCGCCGTGCTCTACTTCGATCTGCGCGCCCGACGTGACCCACCGACCCCGCTGCCCGTGGGGACCGAACCCGGCCAAGGCCGCTAGCCGCAGGAGCTCAGGCTCAGGCCCCGAAGAGGAGGTCGATCCAGGCGTCGAAGGGCGCCTTGGCAGGTCTGCCCTGGCCTTGGGGGCCGATGGGCTCGATGGGCTCCGGCGACGGCGCGCCGTCCGGGAGCTTGAAGGCCTTCTCCTGCCGCTGGCCCCAGCCGATAGCCCTGGCCTGCTGGCGGATGAAGTCGCCGCTCTTGAAGAAGGCGATCTCGGCCTGGCCGGCGGCCACACGAGCCTGGAGCACAGCGATCTCTGCCTCGGCGCGTTCAGCTTGCGCCTCGATGGTGGTCGACCTGGTGAGCGTACCGGCGAAGACCACGATGAGCGCGACCACGATGACCAGGCCGATGGCAAACAAGAGCGCGCGGCGACCGTGGACGCGGGACTGGCGCAGGGATGACATCAGCGCCGAGCCTAGAGAGCTACACCGCTCCGTGTCAAACCCTCGACCAGCCTGCTAGACTGCCATCTCAAACCGAACGGATGGTCGATTTCATACGAGGTCGTGCGATGAGACTCCATCAACCCATGTCAGCGCTCGATGCGCTGGAACGGTTCCTGTCCGAGCCGGGCGTGGCTGAGGCCGTGGCCGTGAGGCGGGTGCTGCCCGCCCGGGATGCCGACTACGCGCCTCTGCCCGAGTGGCTCGATCCACGGCTGGTCAGGGCCGTCGAGCGACGCGGTATCAGCGCCCTGTACAGCCACCAGCGTGAGGCCCTCGACGCCCTGCACGGTGGCGAAGACGTCGATCATCGTCACGCCCACCGCATCGGGCAAGTCGCTGTGCTACAACCTGCCGGTGCTGCAGGAGATCGCCCAGGATCCTGCCGCGCGCGCGCTATACCTGTTCCCTACCAAGGCGCTGAGCCAGGACCAGCTGGCGGAGTTCCGGGATCTCTCCGGGTTGGCCGGGATGGACCTCTCTGCGGCCGTCTACGACGGCGACACGCCGGCACCCATCCGTGCCGTGGTGCGGGAGGCTGGCCAGGTCGTGGTCACCAACCCGGACATGCTCAGCACGGCCGTGCTGCCTCACCACACCAAGTGGTTCCAGCTCTTCGAGCAACTGCGCTTCATCGTCATCGATGAAGCGCACACCTACCGGGGCATCTTCGGCAGCCACGTGGCCAATGTGTTGCGGCGCCTCTTGCGCATCTGTGAGCACTATGGCTCGAAGCCGCGCATCGTGTGTTCCTCGGCGACGATAGGCAACCCGGCCGAACTGGCCGCGACGCTGACCGGGCGCAGCTTCCGGGTCATCGACCGCAGTGGTGCCCCCACGGGTGAGCGCCATGTGGTCGTGCTCGACCCTCCCCCGCTCGATCGGCGCAGCGGTGTGCGCCCGGGACCACACGGGCTCTCTTATCGTGCGGCGCTCTCGTTCCTGCGGGCCGGTCGGCAGACCATCGTCTTCGGGCGCGCCCGCGTGGCCGTGGAGCTGCTCTTGAGCTCGCTGCGCGAGGCCATGCGCGAGGGCCGCGGACCTATCGAGCGCATCCGGGGCTACCGCAGCGGCTACCTGCCCAACGAGCGACGGGCCATCGAGGCCGGTTTGCGCAGTGGTGAGGTGCTCGGGGTCGTCTCCACCAACGCCCTCGAGCTGGGCATCGACATCGGTGCTCTGGACGCCTCCATCCTGGCGGGCTACCCCGGCACTATCGCCGGCACGTGGCAACAGATGGGCCGGTCCGGACGTCGTGGGGAAACCAGCGTCTCCATCCTCGTGGCCGGCGCTGGTGCGCTCGATCGCTACGTGGCCACCCACCCCGAGTACCTTTTCGAGGCGACACCGGAGGAGGCTCGTCTGGACCCCGAGAACCTGCACGTGCTGCTGGCGCACCTGCGGGCGGCGACGTTCGAGTTGCCCTTCTCGACCGGAGAGACGTTCGGCTCAGCGCCTGCTGATCGATCTGCTCGCCTTCCTGGCCGAAGAGGGCCACGTGCGGCAGGCCTCCGATGGGCGCTGGTACTGGGCCAGCGAGAACTTCCCGGCCTCCGAGATCAACCTGCGCCTGGGAGCGCCCGAGAACGTGCTCATCATCGATACCGGGCCTGAGCGACCGCGGGTCCTGGGCGAAGTCGACCTTTTCGCGGCCAGGATGCTTGTCCACGAGAAGGCCATCTACCTGCACGATTCGCAGCAGTACCACGTCGATGAGCTCGACTGGGAGGAGCGCAAGGCGCTGGTCAGGCCCGTCGATACCGACTACTACACGCAGGCCGAGCTGGCCGTGACGCTCAAGCCGCTCGACGTGTTCGCGCAGGCGGCCCGCACCGGGGGCAGTCGCCAGCACGGTGAGGTCATGATCAGCAACATCGCCACGATCTTCAAGAAGCTCAAGCTCGATACCCACGAGAACGTAGGCTGGGGCGCCATCAACCTGCCTGAGATGGAGCTGCACACCACGGCATGGTGGATCGCCGTCGACCCGGAGGCCGTGGTCGGCTGGCGCCGTGATGAGCTCGACGCCGCCCTGGTCGGCGTCGGCCGGGCCTTGCAGACGGTGGCCAGCGTGCTGCTCATGGCCGATGCGCGCGATCTGGGCATGGTGGCGCAGGTGCAATCGCCGCATGCCGAGCAGCCGGTCATCTACCTGTGGGAGGCGGCGCCTGGTGGCGTGGGCATGTCACCACGATTGTTCGATCGCACCGACGAGCTCGTGGCCGGCGCTCTCGACCTCGTCCGCGACTGCGACTGCGAGGTCGGCTGCCCGGCCTGCGTCGGCCCTCGCGGCGAGAGCCGTCTCGACGGACGGGCACTGGCGGCCCGCCTCCTGCGTGTGCTCTGCGCTGAGTCCCGCGTCGCGCAGCCGGCAGAGGCAGCTGCGTGACGGCCGAGCTGGCACGGCCGCAGCCCACGCTGCCGGACATGGATGCTCTCGATACCGGCCGGCTGCGCCGCACCCGGCTGGAACGGCTACGCGACGCGCAGGTGCGCGATGCCTCGGAGATTCGCCGCCCGCCGGTCCCGGAGCCACGGCCCGATCGTGCTGCGGCCCTGGCCATCGACGTCGAGGGCACGGTGCAGCAGACCACGCAGCGACCGATCGTCGTGGTCGAGTCCCGCGAGCCCCTCCCAGGGGACCTCGCTGGGCTGGCCTGGCTGCCCGAGCCGGTCGATCCCTCTCGCCCGTTCGTGCTCATCGACACCGAGACCACCGGTCTCGGCAGCGGCACGGGCACACTGCCCTTCCTCGTCGGCGTCGGTACGTGGCAGGGTCAGGAGTTCGTCACACGCCAGCTACTCCTGCCGGAGCAGTCCGATGAAGCTGGTTTCCTCGACGCGTTGGAGGCGCTCATCCCACCCGAGGCGTGCCTCGTTTCCTACAATGGACGCTCCTTCGACTGGCCGTTGCTGGTGACGCGATATCGGCTGCATGGTCGCAAGCCGCCCCCGTATGCTGCCCACCTCGACCTGTTGCCGCTGGCTCGCGTGCTCTGGAAGCACCGGCTCCCAGATGCCCGCTTGGCCTCCGTGGAGGCGGTCGTGTGCGGGGTGCGACGCGGGCACGATCTGCCCGGCGGGTTGGTGCCTGGTCGGTATCTCGACTACCTGCGCTCGGGGCACGGTCGGCCGCTGAAGGATGTGCTCGAGCACAATCGCCAGGACGTCGTCTCGATGGCGCTGCTGATGGGGGTCCTGGCCAGGGACCTAGCGCCGGTGGCTCGGACAGGGCAGGCCTCAGCGGCCGTGCACCCCGGTGACCTCGGCGGGTTGGGCCGGGCCTATGCGCGCAAACGCCGTCATGCCGAAGCGCTGGCCTGCTTCGATTCGGCCATGGAGCGGCTGCTGGAGCCGTGGGAGACGCAGTACTACGAGGCCATCGCCATGGATCGGGCGCGGACGCTGACCCGCCTTGGTCTCCGAGACGAGGCGGAGGGTGCCTGGCATGCCCTCGCTCTTGAAGGGGGCCGCTACGCCGCATGGGCCTGGCTGCACGTAGCCAAGCATCGAGAGCACGATGCCCGGGACTTCGAGGCCGCCCTGAAGGCCACCGACCGAGCCCGCGCACTGGCCGAGCGAAGCCGGCTCTTCGGGCGGCGTGATCGGCATGTCGAGCGAGACCTGGCACGCCGTGTCCCACGGTTGCGACGGCGCCTGGTCGTCGCCACTGGCTGAGCGCCTCGCGGGCCGGCTGTGCCGCCCGACACGGCACGGGCGGTGGACCATGCGCTAGTGTCGGCGGCGATGGATGAGGCCACAGGTGCGGGCGCGGCCACGATCGAGTTCGATCATGTCAGCAAGCACTACGACGCGGCCACCATGAAATCGGGTGAACCGGGCGCGGTCGATGACCTCTCGCTGACCGTCCCGGCCGGGCGCATCTGCGTGCTGGTCGGGCCCTCCGGTTGCGGCAAGACCACGACGCTCAAGATGGTCAACCGGCTCATCGAGCCCAGCGGCGGGCACATCCTCATCAGCGGCGCGGACATCGGCGCTGCGGATGTGACCGAGCTGCGCCGTGGCATCGGCTATGTCATCCAGCAGGTCGGCCTTTTCCCGCATCAGACCATCGCCCAGAACGTGGCCACCGTGCCCCGCCTCCTGGGCTGGAAGCCGAAGCGGCAGCAAGAGCGCTCCGATGAGCTGCTCTCGATGGTCGGTCTGGAGCCGGGCACGTACCGCGACCGCTTCCCGAGCCAGCTTTCCGGGGGCGAGCGCCAGCGGGTGGGCGTGGCTCGCGCGCTTGCGGCCGATCCCCCTGTGATGCTCATGGACGAGCCCTTCGGCGCGGTCGACCCCATCGTGCGTGAGCGCCTGCAGAACGAGTTCCTGCGCCTCCAGGAAGACCTGGCCAAGACCATCCTCTTCGTCACCCACGACATCGACGAGGCCATCAAGATGGGTGACCTCGTGGTGGTCATGCAGTCGGGTGGCAAGATCGCCCAGCTCGGCGCACCGGCGGAGTTGTTGGCCGAGCCGGCCAGCGAGTACGTAGCCCGCTTCGTCGGGGCTGACCGCGGCCTGAAGCGCCTGTCGCTCTATCGCGTCGGCGACATCGACCTCGCGGAGGCACCGCTGGCACACGTGGGCGAGGCCGTGAAGGTGCTGCGCGAACGGGCACACGATGCAGATCTCGACTTCGTGCTTCTCGTCGACGAGGCTGAGCGGCCCGTCGGTTGGGTCGAGCTCGCCGACCTGCCTCCCGAGGGAAGCATCACCACGGAGCATGCCGATCCGACCTCCCCACTGCTGGATCGACGGGCCACGCTCAAGGAGGCCACCTCTCGGCTGCTCGACGAGGAAGTGCGCAATGGCGTCGTGGTCGACCGCAATGGACGCGTCCAGGGATTGCTGACCCTGCGCGCGGTCATGGACTGGCTGCAGGACGAGCGCTCTCGCGAGGTGCCGGCCGACATCGCCCAGGCCGTATCGGAGGCCAGCGTCGTTGAGGACGACCCCGAACCAGCGGGCCCATCGGTCTAGCGCATGATCGAGATCCGTTGGGAGTGGATCGCCAGCCATCTCGACGACGTGGCCGAGAAGACCTGGCAGCACCTGCAGCTGCTGGTCATCCCCATGGTGGCCGGTTTCGTCATCGCCTTCGCTCTGGCGGTGCTGGCCATGCGCCGGCCTGGCACGATCGGGCCGGTCACCGCGATCACCGGTCTGCTCTACACCATCCCCAGCCTGGCTGCCTTCGCGGTGCTCATCCCCATCACGGGCTTGTCGCTGATGACCGCCATCATCCCGCTGACCACCTACACGCTGCTGATCCTCTACGTCAATACCGTGGCCGGCCTGCGCTCCGTGCCACCTGAGGTCAACGAGGCCGCGGATGCCATGGGCTACACCAGGAGCTCGCGATTGCTCCGTGTCCAGCTACCGCTGGCCGTGCCCCTGATCATGGCCGGGGTGCGCGTGGCTGCGGTCACGACCATCGGCCTCGTGACGGTGGCCGCCATCATCGGTGGCAACCGCTTCGGAGGCCTTGGCCAGTTCATCACCGAGGGGCTGCAGACCGATTTCGACACCAAGATCTACCTCGGGGCGATCGGCTCGGTCATCCTCGCCTTCGCTGTCGATGCTGGGCTGGTCGCGCTGCAACGCCTGCTCACACCGTGGACGCGTGCCCGGGCCGAGGGCGGATAGGCCATGGAAGAACTGCTCGCGTTCCTGACCGACCCTGCCAACTGGCAGGACGAGACGGGGATCCCCAATCGGGTCATCGAGCACATCCTCATCGCCTTGCTGGCGGTGCTGACGGCTTCGGGCATCGCCTTGCCGTTGGGCTTCTACATCGGCCACACCGGCCGCCTGCAGCTGCTGGGCATCAACATCGCGAACATCGGCCGGGCCATCCCCTCGTATGCGGTCATGGTCATGCTGCTGCCCGTGATGCTGGCGCTGGCGCCGGTGCTCGGCTACGATCCACGCCTCGGCCTGCGCTTCTTCCCGATCTTCCTGGCCATGGTCCTGCTCGCTATCCCACCCATCCTGGTAGCTACCTATGCCGGCCTCCAGGAGGTCGATCGCGACCTGACCGAGTCATCCCGGGGCATGGGCCTCACCGATCGCCAGATCCTTACCGAGGTGGAGCTGCCGCTGGCGCTTCCGGTCATCATCGGCGGCTTCCGCGTGGCGCTCCTGCAGGTCATCGCCACGGCCACCATCGGCGCCTTCCTCGCTGCGGGTGGACTGGGGCGCTACATCATCGACGGCATCGCCCGGCGTGACGACGGGATGCTCTACTCGGGCGTGCTGCTTGTGGCTGTGCTGGCCATCGGTACCGACGTGCTGCTGTCATGGCTGCAGCGTCGCCTGACCCCTCGCGGCGTTCGTGTCGCTGCCGATCCTGAGTCGGTCGTGGCTGCCGAGGCCGCCTCGGCAAAGGCTGCCTGAGCTGGTCGGGCGGCCCCGACGTGAGCCCCCTCACACCGAACCAGTAGCGCCTCGGGTAGGGTTATGCGGACCGCAGTCGCCAGATGGCGCCCGGTCAGACAATCCACAAGGGAGGTACCCATGCGGAGTACCCGCAGACTCGCCCTCGGGGCGTCGATCCTGGCATCGATCGCGATGGTCGGATCGGCGGGTGGGGGCGCCATCGTGTCGGCGCAGGACCAGCCCACGGTTCGGATCGGCTCTGACGGCTTCTATGAATCCCGAGCTCATGGCTGAGATCTATGGCCAGGCGCTCGAGGCCGAAGGCTTCGGCGTCGAGCGCCAGCTAGCCATCGGCGCCCGTCCTGCGCGAGTCGCAGCCTTTGAGGCCGGACAGATCGATCTCGTGCCCGAGTATGTCGGCTCCGGCCTCGGCTTCTACACCGTGGGCTCGGAGAACCCGGACCTTGCGGCCATCACGGTCAGCGGTGATGGCGAGACCAACCGTTCAAACCTGCAGCAGGCGCTTGACATCGCCGAAGTCGGTGCCACCGTGCTGGCCATCAGCGCCGGTGAGGATACCAACGCGGCCGTCGTTCGCGCCGATACCGCCGAGCAATTCAGCCTCACGAGCATCAGCGACCTGGTCGCGGTCGCCGACCAGCTGACCTTCGGACTGCCGCCCGAGTGTGAGGTCAACGCGCTCTGCCGCGGCGCGCTCGAGGACGGATATGGCATCGCCTGGCCGCCAGCCCAGCTCGAGCTGCTGCCCGCCTGCGACGCACCGATGGCCGGCGCTCTGGAGGGCAACGCCATCGACGTGGCTTGGCTCTGCTCCACGCAGCCCGCCATCGCCCAGAACGGTTGGGTGGTGCTCGAAGACGATCTCGCGACACAGCCAGCTGAGAACCTCGCTCCGGTGGTGCGCAACGACTTCCTCGACGGCGTGGACGGTGGCGCTGAGACGATCGCTGCCATCCTCGATCCCATCTCCAGCGCGATCACGACCGAGGTCCTGACCGAGATGGGCGTACGCGTCGCGGTGGACCAGGATTCCATCGAGGACGTGGCTGCGGGCTTCCTCGCGAGCCTTTCCGAGTAGCGCCCCCTCACTCACGAGGAAGCGGCCCCGGGCTCGACCCAGGGCCGCTTTCATCGCGTCTGGCGTCAGAAACCGCGGGCGGCGAGCCACGCTCGGTTGCGTGTGTGAAGCGCCAGCAGTTCCCCGGCGGTGTCGACCGGCTTCAGGAAGCGATCCTGTTCGACGGTCATCCAGCCCTCGTAGCCGCGGGCCTTGAGCGCATCGAGGAAGCCGTCCAGGCCGGCCGTGCCCAGGCCCAGCTCACAGAAGACGCCGCGATCCCAGGCCTCCATCAGGCCGCCGCCCGACTGGCACACCTCGCCTAACACGCCGAGGTCACAGTCCTTGATGTGCACGAGCCTGACGCAGTCGCCGTAGTCCTCCAGCAGCTGCAGCGGATCAGCGCCGCCGAAGAGGGCGTGGCCGGTGTCCAGGCACATGCCCACGAGGTCGGTGTCGAGCGCGTCGAAGACGCGGTGGATCTCGGAGTCGCTCTCACAGTAGCTGCCGGCATGGAAGTGCAGCACCGGGTCGAAGCCTCGTTCGCGGCAGATCTCGCCGGCCCGCGCCATGTTGTCGATGAGCACGGGGAAGCGATCGGGGGGCAGGCCCGCTTCGGGATGGCTGTCGATCTGCCCGGCCCAGCGCATGCGCTCGGGTTCAAGGGAGGCATCGGCCAGGACGGCCTTGGGCATGACTTCGTCGGGGCGACCTTCGGCGAGCAGGTCGAGCACTCCCACCATCCACTCGAGGTCCTCGGCGATGTGCTCGGCGCGGCTGAATCGCAGTGGCAGGAAGGCACCCACCAGGGACAGGTCACGCGCGGCCAGACGCTCCCGCATGACGCTGGCCTCACCGAAGTAGCCGGGCGGGCCCAGCTCGGTGCCGGCATAGCCGGCGACCGCCATCTGATCGAGCATCTGCTCTGGTCCGAGCTGCAGCGGATCACCCTCGGTCTTCTCGAAGACGCCCCAGGACACCGGGGCGGCAGCGACCTTGATGCCGCCGGTTCCGTTCGAGCTCATCGACTCCCCCTCACTACACGAACGAGCGTTCCTTCTCCAGGCTGGCCTCGTACTCCTTGCGAGCCCGGCGGACCCGTTCCGAGGTCGAGACCTCGGCGACCGGCACATCCCACCAGCTCTCGTAGTCGGGCACGGCCGGGTCGGGGTTGACCTCGACCACGATGGCCACCGGCCCGCCCTCGATCGCCTTGGCCTGCGCCAGTGCCGCTTCAAGCTCGGCCGGGGTATGGGCGGTGAGTACGGTGGCGCCGAGGCTGGCGGCGTTGGCGGCGTAGTCGATGGGCAAGCGGCTCGCCGGTGAAGCCGCCCGTCTCCGCTTCGCGCACGCGGAAGTGGTTGAACGAGTTGTCACCGCCGCATGACCCAGAGAGGTTGTGGATGCAGCGGAAGCCGTGGTTGTCGAGGATGACGATGGTCATCGAGATGCCTTCCTGGTAGGCGCTGGCGATCTCGTTGGCGAGCATCAGGTAGGAGCCATCGCCGAGCATCACGTAGACCTCTCGCTCCGGTTCGGCCATGGCCACGCCCATGCCGCCGGCGACTTCGTAGCCCATGGTCGAGTAGCCGTACTCCATGTGGTAGCTATGGGGACCGCTGGCACGCCAGACCTTGTGCAGATCACCGGGCAGGCTGCCGGCGGCCGCGACCATGACGCCCTCCTCACCGGCCGCCTCGTTGACCAGGCGGATGACCTCCGGCTGCGAGATGTCGCTGTCAGCGGCGAGACGCAGGACGCGATCGACCTCGTCGTTCCACTCGGTCCGTAGCCGTTCGATGTGCGCCAGACGCTCCCCGTCGGGGCCTTCATAGCCGCGTCCGTTGAGAACGGCGTGCAGCTCCTCGATGGCCACGAGCGCATCGCCGACCAGCGGGATGGCCGCTGCCTTGGCGGCGTCGAACTCGGCCACGTTGATGGCGATGAACCCGACTTCGGGGTCTTGCCACGAGGTCCAGCTCATGGTCGGGAAGTCCGAGAGCCGGGTGCCGATGGCGATGACCAGGTCGGCATCGCGGGCGATGGCGTTGCCGGCACGACCGCCGGCCGAGCCCATGGCACCGAGGTTGAAGGGGTGGTCCCAGGGCAGCGCGCCCTTGCCGGCCTGCGTCTCCACGACCGGGATGCCGAAGCGCGTGGCGAAGGCGGCCAAGGCCTCCGAGGCACCGCTGTAGATGGTGCCGCCGCCGGTCACGATCATGGGGCGCTGCGCGGCGACGATGCGCTCAGCCGCTGCCGCCAGCAGTCCGACATCGGGCCGTGAACGCGGGATGACCCAGGTGCGCGGCTCGAGCAGTTCGGAGGGCCACTCCCAGGCTTCGGCCTGGACGTCCTGGGGCAGGGCCAGGGTCACAGCGCCCGTCTCCGCGGGCGAGGTCAGCACACGCATCGCGGCTGGTAGCGCATCGATGAGCATCTCCGGTCGCTCGATGCGGTCGAAGTAGCGGGAGACGGGACGGAAGGCATCGTTGACCGAGAGATCGCCGGCTTCCGGGCGCTCCAGCTGCTGCAGCACCGGGCGCACACGGCGCGTCGCGAAGCGATCGCCGGGCAGCAGCAGGACGGGCAGGCGGTTGACCGTGGCGTTGGCCGCGCCGGTGACCATGTTGGTGGCGCCGGGTCCGATCGAGGAGGTGCAGGCGAACGTGCGCAGCCGCTGGCTCTGCTTGGCGAAGGCGGCGGCGGTATGCACCATGGCCTGCTCGTTGCGGGTCTGGTAGTAGCGCACGCTGTCCTGCGCAGCTTCCAGCGCTTCGCCCATGCCGGCCACGATGCCATGGCCGAAGATGCCGAAGACGCCCTCGAAGAAGCGCTGGCGTTCTCCGTCACGCTCGACGTACTGATTGGCCAGCCAGGTCACGATGGCCTGGGCCACGGTCGTTCGCGGCATACCGCCTCCTCCCCTCCTCTGGGTGTGTGCTAGGCCTTCACATCCGGATTCGGGATCATCAGCTCATCGATGGTGCCCACCAACTCCCAGTAGGACGCGATGAAAGCACGCAGCGTGCGCATGGTGGCCCCGTAGGTGTCGAACTCCTCGATGGTGAGGCCGTCGGGTTCGTAGGCCTTGACGAACTCCGGGCAGCGCTCCAGCAGCTCGGCCACGTAAGCCCCCGGCACCGGATCGCTCCAGCGGTCCTTGACCTCGACCGCGGAGTCATTGAAGAGCCGCTGCCAGCCGTAGGGGATGGTCATGGAGACGTCGCCACCGATGAGCTCCGACCAGTGGTGGTGATGGCGATAGGCGGCAGCCAGCAACCGCGCGCGGTAGCCGCGCTCCGCGAAGATGGCCGCAGCCCGCTTGAAGACCGCCACGCCGGCCCAGTCGGGAGCCGCCGGATCGACGATGATGCCGTCGCGGTCGTTTGCCTTCTTCACCCAGTCGTCGGTGCGTCCGATCATGATCGTGCACACGGGCGCCATCCACGACGTGTCCTGACCCGCGGCCTCACGCTTGGCCAACGCTCGCTCGACGGCTTCGCCGACCGCCAACGCCTGGGGCACCGTGAAGGACACCGTGGCGTTGATGTTGATGCCCTCTTCGGTCACGGCCTCGATGCGCCTCGACTCCGGCCCTGGTAGCAGGGAACTTGATCTGCACGTTCGGTGCGAGCGTGTCGAAATGGCGTGCCTGCTCGATCATCTTCTCGACCGATCGGTTGAACGTCGGGTTGATCTGGATCGAGAGCCGCCCTTTCTGGCCGTGCTCCGCCTGGTAGATGGGCTCGAGCATCTTCCAGCCGCGGATGGCCATCTCCTCGATGACCTGCCAGGTCACCTCCTGGTCGGTCCAGGTCGGGTTCTGCGCAGCGATCTCCCTCACTCGCGGCGCCCAGACGTCGTATTCCTGCTTCATCACCGAGCCCACGATGGTGGGGTTCGTGGTCGCCCCCACTGCGCCATTCGCGATGGCGTACGTCAGCTCAGCCTCGTTGCAGGAGTCGTTCCAATAATCGGTCGGGAACTCACTCGCAGTGCGCTGCAGCGGGGTGGGCGTCTTGGCCATCGATGTGCTCCTTCGTGCTCTAGGTGGGTTCGTCTTCCCTAGGTGGGCAGGTGGGGGTCCCAGTTCATCAGCCAGGCATGATCGGGGTCGAGGGTGAAATGCCATGCCCGGTTAGGGCCAGCCATCACGTTGAGGTAGTAGGCGTCGTAGCCGGCTGGGGCGCCGAAGGGGTGGTAGCCCTTGGGGATGAGCAGGACGTCCCGGTCTCTCGGCGCGAATGACGCATCGAGTGAGCGGTCCGGCGTGTAGACCCGGGCGAAGCCCCAGCCCTCGGGCCTCGCGAAACGGTAGTAGTACAGCTCCTCGAGGTAGGCCTCGGTGGGTGGATCCTCGGTGTCGTGCTTATGGGGCGGGTAGCTGGACCAGTTGCCACCGGGCGTGTAGACCTCGAAGAGGATGAGCCGTCCGGCCTCGGTGGTCGGGGGCAGCAGGTGGTGGACACGTCGTTCGGTGACGCCGGAGCCACGCGTTTCCACGTACAGGTCCGAGGGCTCGAAGAGACGCGTCAGGTGCACCTCGGCGCCGGGGGCTTCGGCAACGATGATGGTCGCCTCGCTTTCGGCCGTGATCTCGAGGTCCAGACCGGGTTCCAGCAAGAGGACCGGGGGTGCGGGTCCATCGAAGACGCTCTCCCGGCTGCCCAGCGAGCCATACCGTCGTGTCCCCGCCCGCACGCTGGCACTGCCCTCGAGCACGATGAGCGCGCGCTCGTGGTCATCGGCGGGCCTCTCGATGCCCATACCCGCGCGCAGCCGATGCTCGGAGAAGCCCACGAACCGCCAGCCGGCGTCACTTGCACTGATGGCGTGGACTTGGCCCGTCTGGGGGTCTGGCGAGCCAGCCCGCCGTATCAGGTCATCTGGCGCGACAGCAGGCGTCATCATCGATGCATGTCCTCCGAGCCGCGGAGCCGCCCGTCGCCGACGGGGCTGTCGGCGGGTCTGCAAGTTGACACGGGACCCCTCCTCTGCCCATGATACGCCTTTGACGTAAACGTTTACAGGAGCGCTAGCCGGCGCGTCGCTGGGCGCTGCGGACCCACCGCTCCGAGGGTATCGAACGGAAGGGAGCGCTCGTGAGGATCGGGCTATTGGGAGCCGGACGGATCGGCAAGGCTCATGCTCAGGTACTGGCCTCCATCGACGAGGTGGACGAATTGCTGCTGGCCGATCCGGTGGCCGAGGCAGCCGAGGACCTGGCCACCACGACCGGGGCCACGGTCGTGTCCGTCGAAGCCCTGCTGGCCCAGGCCGATGCCCTCGTCATCTGCGCCATGACCGATGCCCATGCGCCGCTCGTGCGGGCTGGCCTCGAACGGCGCATCCCCATCTTCTGCGAGAAGCCCTTGGCCGCCGACCTGGCCGACGCCGTCGTCCTCGCCGAGGAGGTGGAACGGGCGGGGACGCCGTTCCAGCTGGGCTTTCAGCGCCGCTTCGACAAGGGTTACCTCGAGGCCAGACGCATGGTCGAGAGCGGCGAGCTAGGGACCCTCTACAGCGTGCGCATGGCCGGCCACGACGATGTCCCACCGCATGAGTCCTACATCCCCTTCTCCGGCGGCCTGTTCCGCGACTTCAGCGGACATGACTTCGACATCCTGCGCTGGCTCACGGGTGACGAGGTCGAAGAGCTCTACGCTGACGGATCGGTTCGTGGTTTCCCGGTCTTCACCAAGTACGACGACGTGGACACCGCGGTTGCCACACTGCGCATGCGCAGCGGCGTGCTCGTGGTCATGACCGTCTCTCGCCACGACCCGCGCGGCTACGACGTCCGTACCGAGCTCTTCGGGTCAAAGGACAGCATCAGCGTGGGCCTGGGCCCGCGACAGGTCATCCGCTCCGTGGAACCGGGTGTGCCACCGCCCGAGGGTCCGGCCTGGCCGAACTTCCAGGACCGTTTCGCGCAGGCGTATCGCGACGAGATGCATCGGTTTCCTCGCTGTCGCCCGCGGCGACAGCGAGACACCGTGCACGGCACGTGACGGCGTGGAGTCCGCGCGCATCGCCGAGGCTGCGACCTTGGCGCTCAAGGAGCACCGCACCGTCCGACTCGATGACATCCCCGCCTGACGACGACGTCCCGCAGCGAAGGAGGTGGACCCGGCCGAAAGACATCACACCGGTTGAGAGGACCGACCCACAGCAGTGGCGGCACGGCCGCCAGATGGAGGAGTGATCCCACAGATGCGAATCAAGAAGGGCCTTGCCGGCCTCGTCAGCATCGGTCTGCTCGCAGGAGCGGCCATGGCACCTGCCGCGGTCACCGCGCAGGATGATATCCGCCTCGTCGTGGTCAGCCACGGTCAGGCTTCGGACCCGTTCTGGTCCGTGGTGCAGAACGGCGTCAACGACGCCGCCGAGACGATGGGCGTGACCGCGGAGTACACCGCCCCCGACACCTTCGACATGGTCAAGATGGGCCAGCTCATCGAGACGGCGATCGCCTCCGAGCCGGACGGCATCATCGTCTCCATCCCCGATGCCAGCGCGCTCGGTCCGTCCATCATGGCGGCCGTGGAGGCAGGCATCCCGGTCATTTCCATGAACTCCGGTTCTGACACGTACCGGGACCTCGGCGTCCTCGTGCATGTCGGTCAGACCGAATACGAGGCCGGCTACGGCGGAGGCCTGGCCATGGCCAAGGCCGGCGTGACCACCGGCCTGTGCGTCAACCAGGAGATCGGCAACATCGGTCTCGACCTGCGTTGCCAGGGCTTCGGTGATGCCCTCACCGAGGCCGGCGTGACGGTCCTCGATGTGCTGCCCGTAGAGCTGGCCGACCCGGCCGGCGCGCAGGCCACCATCGAGGCCGCGCTCAGTGCCAACCCTGACATCAACGGCGTGCTCACGCTCGGGCCAACCGGCGCCACCCCGGCGCTGAAGGCCTTTACCGAGCTGGGCGTCCTGGGCGACATCAGCCTGGCTACCTTCGACCTGTCACCTGAGGTGCTCGAGGCGGTAGCTGCGGGCGACATGCTGTTCGCCATCGACCAGCAGCAGTACCTGCAGGGCTACCTGCCGGTGGTGATGCTGACCCTCTACAACCAGTACGGCGGGCTGCTGCCCGGCGGCGGCGGCGTCGTGCTCACGGGTCCCGGTTTCGTGACCCAGGAGAACGCGGCGGCGGTCATCGAGCTGTCCGCGGCCGGCATCCGCTAGGACGCCAGCAGCGCACCGGGAGGGGCTGGCCGTGCCGGCCCCTCCTCCACCACCGATCACCACGACGAGGGAGAAGCGCGCGTGACGGCTGAAGGGACACCAGGGGCTGCCGACGGCGGGGCCTCGGACGAGCGGGTCCGGAAACGGAACTGGTTCCAGGAGGCACTGAGCAAGCCCTCTTCGGGTGCCATCATCGCGGCGCTCGTGGCCTTCCTCGTCTTCTCCTGGCCGCTCTGGGAATGCCTGGCCGACGCCGGAGCCTGCTACGGCAAGGGCTTCCTCTCGGCGCGCGGCATCGCCAACTGGCTCGATGTGGCGGCCCAGGTGGGTATCCTCGCGGCAGCCGTGACGCTGCTCATGATCGCCGGCGAGTTCGACCTCTCGATCGGCTCGATGATCGGCGCAGCCGGCATGATCATCGCCATCGGCATGGACCAGTTCGGCCTGCAACCCTGGATGGCAGTGGCCGCCGCCTTCGCCTTCGCGCTCGCGGTCGGCTGGTTCAACGGCTGGCTGGTGACCAAGACCGGCCTGCCCTCGTTCATCGTGACGCTGGGCATGCTGTTCTTGTTACGTGGCCTGACCATCGGCCTCACCAGGTACATCACCGACCGCACCCAGGTCGGCGGCCTCTCGGACTACACCGAGGGCGACCTCTTCAGCTCTCTGTTCACGGGCGAGGTCACCGTCCCCATCCTCGAGATCGAGAATCGAAGCCTCGGTCATCTGGTGGATCGTGCTGACGGTGGTGGCCGCCTGGATCCTGTTCCGGACGACCTACGGCAACTGGATCTTCGGCACCGGCGGCAACAAGGTCTCCGCTCGCAACGTGGGTGTGCCTGTCCGCCGAGTCGAAGATCTCGCTGTTCATGGGCACGGCTGCCGCAGCCGCCCTGCTGGCTACCGTCCAGGTCCTCGAGTTCAGCTCTGCCGATACAGCGCGCGGCAACCTCAAGGAGCTGGAGGCCATCGCTTCAGCGGTCATCGGTGGCAACCTGCTGACCGGTGGCTATGGCTCGCCCATCGGCACGTTCTTCGGAGCCCTGACCCTGGGCATGACCCAGGTCGGCATCCCCATGGCGGGCCTTCCCGGCGATTGGTTCCGCGCCGTCCTCGGCGTCGTCCTGCTCGTTGCCGTCCTCGGCTCCAACTGGATCCGCATGCGAGGCACAGGAGTGCGCTCATGAACAAGATCGACACCGCGGTCCCACTCATCGAGGCACGCTCGCTGACCAAGTACTTCGGCAACGTCATCGCCATCCAGGATGTCTCGCTCACGGTGCGCCCAGGCGAGGTCGTATGCCTGCTCGGTGACAACGGCGCAGGCAAGTCGACGCTCATCAAGACGCTCTCCGGCGTACACCCGCCCGACAGCGGTGAGATCGTGCTCGAGGGCACTCCCGTGACGTTCTCGTCGCCGCGCGCCGCGTTGCACCACGGTATCGCCACCGTCTACCAGGACCTGGCCATGTGTCCGCTCATGAGCGTGGCCCGCAACTTCTTCCTGGGCAACGAGCCGACCAAGGGTTGGGGGCCACTGAAGCGCTACGACACCGAGACAGCCGATCGCATCAGCCGCGAGGAGCTGCTGGCCATGGGCATCGACCTGCGCGACACCACGCAGGCCGTGGGCACCCTGTCGGGCGGTGAGCGCCAGTCGGTGGCCATCGCACGTGCCGTGCATTTCGGCGCCAAGGTCGTCATCCTCGACGAGCCGACGTCGGCGCTGGGCGTCAAGGAGGCGGCCATCGTGCTGCGCTACGTGGTCGCTGCCCAGGCTCGCGGCCTGGGCATCATCCTCATCACCCACAACGTCAACCACGCCTATCCGGTCGGAGAACGCTTCGTCATCCTCGACCGCGGGCAGATGGTGGGCACGTTCGAGAAGGACGAGCTACCCAAGGAGGAGCTGCTCAAGCTGATGGGTGGCGGCGCCGAGCTCGACAAGCTCAGCCACGAGCTCGAGGAGTACGCGGCCGTGGTCGAGCAGCAGGGCACCGACGGCTCGGGTACCTCGGCGGCCGCGAACTAGGCATGCGTGGCGCGACCGGCTCGTCGAGGTCCGCCACCATTCGCGACGTCGCTGCGCGCGCCGGCGTCTCCACGGCCACGGTCAGTCGCGCCCTGCGCGGCGGCGTCGGCGTGGAACCCTCGACGCGGGCACGGGTCGAGGAGGCCGCCCGTGAGCTGCGCTATCGGCCTTCGGGCGTGGCACGCTCCCTCAAGCTGCGCTCGACGCGAACGCTCGGCCTCATCGTCACCGACATCGAGAACCCCTACTTCCCGCAGATCATCCGCGCCGTCGAGGACGCGGCACGGATGCGCGGCTACTCGGTTGTGCTGGCCGACGGGCGCCGCGACGAGGAGCGTGAGATCCAGTCGCTGGAGCTGCTGGCCGAGCGCCAGGTCGACGGTCTGCTCCTCGCCAGTGCGGCGCTCACCGAGCGCCATCGCTCGTGGATCGACGAGCGTCCCTGCCCGGTCGTCATCATGAACAGCGGCTCGGCCTTCGGCTCGGTACCGGCCGTGCTCTCCGACAATGCGGCGGGAGGACGGCTGGCTGCCGAGCACCTGCTGGAGCTCGGGCCATCGGCAGCTGACGTATCGTCGCCACGGCCGCCGGCCAATCTCGCGGTCGACGAACGCCTCGAGGGCGTACGAGAGGCGCTGGCGAGGCCGGGTTCGCCGGTCGAGGACCTCGACATCGTCGAGGGCGACGGAGGCGTCGAGGGCGGCGAAACGGCCGCGCTCGAGGCCATGGAGCGGCGGCGCGCAGACCACGGCCCTGATCTGCTACAACGACCTCACCGCCGTGGGAGCGGTGCGGGGTGTCCACGCACTGGGCTTCCGGGTGCCCGACGACGTGAGCGTCGTCGGCTTCGACGATATCGAGCTGGCGCTCCTACGTCGACCCTCCGCTGACGACCATGCGGCAGGACACCACGAAGATGGGGGACTGGGCTGTGGCCACCCTGCTAGGTCTCATCGACGAGAGCGCCACCGGCCAGGAGCCGGTCGCTGATGAGCGGCGCTGAGGCGCCCACCGAGCGCATCCCCGTGCACCTCGTCGTGCGTGGCTCCACGGGGCCCGCCCCGGAGGCCTGAGCGACACCACTGTCGCTAGTGGCGGCCGCCGATCCTGTCCAGCAGTTGTGCGAAGGTGGGCACCGAGTTCATGCCCGGACCCTCGACCAGCAGGCTCGAGGCGGCCGCGCCCATGTGGATGTCGCGGCCCGCGTTCCTGCGCGGCGTCGCCGGCCACCAGTCTTGCCGCGACGAGGCCGGCCAGCATCGTGTCGCCGGCACCGGTGGGATCGACTTCACCGCGGGAGGGCACGCTGGGATAGGCCCGCGCCCTGGTGATGCGGCCGGCCTCGGAAGCGGATGAGCATGCCGCCCACCAGGCCGGCGGTCAGCAGTACGTCACATTCGTCCCCGACCCACGCGCCGATGTCGCGGAGCGAGAGGTCGCTGGGGATGTCGTGGCGGCTGACGGCGACGATGTCGGCACGCTCCAGGAAGGGCGATGGGCCCGGGCAGCCGGGGACGTACCCGCTCACCGGGCTCGAGTTCGCGCAGGATGCCCTGCCAGCCGAACGCGACGCAGCTCGTCGGGCAGTGGGCACGTCGACCCATTCATCGGGGTAGCTCTGAGGCGATGGGCGCGAAGACCCAGGCCGGTGCGTTCTCCCACGCCGCCGGCAAGCGCCTCGATGGGTACCGGGTCGCTGAGTGAGCCGCAGGTCTGGATGCGACCGGCCAGCGTCTCGACGTTGGTGAAGATGGGGCCGCGCTCCAGCGGCACCTCGACGATCTCCGCGCCGGCCCCGCGGATGAGGTCGAGTTCGCGCGCGGTGGCGGCTTCGTCGTCGAGGCCGAGCACCACGCCGGTGCGCAGACCGAGGCGGGCCAGGGCCAGCGCGCCGAAGGTGACACCGCCGCCGAGCAGCCAACCTCGCGGGTCCGTCGTCGTTGAGGTCGCGCGTGGCCGATCCGACCACGACGACGTCCGGTGCCTGCATCGAGCCTCCCTTCCCGTCCGACCCGGCTGATGCGCATGGCCGGGCGCGTGAGCGCAGAAGCCTATACTCGGTCTCGTGACTTCGCGCGACGGGGATGCACCCCCCTACTACTTCTACGAGCTCCACGAGAGCGACACCGACCTGTTCGCCGACGTGCTGCTGGCGCACCAGACCGAGTTCGACGAGGCCGAGTTCCTCGAGATGGTCCTCGAGACCCGCAAGCGGATCATCGACGACTACGGCGAGGAATCGCTCATCGAGGCCGTGGCCGCCGAGCTCGGCCGAGCAGGCCGGCTTCCTCGTCATCGACGACTCACAGCTGCGCGTCGCGGTCAACGTCTCGGCCGACGAGGACGGCACGTTCGTGGCCGATGTCGATGAAGTCGGCTACGCCGGGAGCAGCGGCGGTCGTGGGCGCGATGACTTCCGCACCATGCTCGTCGACGTCGAGCCGGACGACGCGGCCTGGGGCGTGCCCGACGGCACGCGTGTCAAGGACGACCGGCTCAGCGACGACTGATCCGCGCGGTCGCCTGGGCGACTCAGACGTTGAAGAGCACCTCGATGACGTCGCCGTCCTGCACGACGTAGGTCTTGCCCTCCGAGCGCAGCTTGCCCTGCTTCCTGGCCTCAGCCATGGAGCCCAGCTCGAGCAGCTCCTCCCAGTCGATGACCTCGGCCCGGATGAAACCGCGCGCCAGGTCGGTGTGGATGGTACCGGCAGCCTCGACGGCCGAGGCTCCGCGGGCCACGGTCCAGGCGCGCGTCTCGTCCTCGCCGGCAGTGAAGAAGCTGATGAGACCCAGCAGGTGGTAGCTGGCACGGATGACCCGCTCCATGCTCGAGCTCACCGAGGCCCAGGTCCTCCCGGAAGATCTGCGCCTCCTCATCGTCGAGCTCGCCGATCTCCATCTCGATGCGCGCCGAGAGTTGCGCCACCTCCGTCTGGGCGTGGTCGATCGAGGCGCGCAGCTGCGCCGCCATCTCGTCAGCTCGCGAGATATCGGACTCGCCCACGTTGAGAAGCACGAGCACCGGCTTCTCGGTCAGGAAGCGGAAGCCACGGATGCGCAGTGAGTCGTCATCGTCGAGGCCCACGTCGCGGATGGGCCGGCCGTCGATGAGGGCAGGCAGGATCTTCTCCAGCACGACCTGTTCACGCTCGTTGGCCTCCTTCTCCGCGGCGGTGCCGTGACGGCCGGACTGCCTCAGCTTCTCGAGGCGCTTCTCGACGACCCCGAGGTCGGCCAGCGTGAACTCCAGCTCGAGCTGCTCCACGTCCCGGGCCGGGTCGATGCTCGAGCAGCGGGTGCGCCACCGCGTCGTTCTCGAAGGCGCGCACGACATGCAGCAGGGCATCGGCGTTGCGCAGTCGGGCCAGCTGGTCGGCGCGGGATGTCGGCGTGCGGCTCGCCCTCGGCCGCCGGTGGCGGCGGCCGGCAGGTCGACGTAGGTGACGTCGGCCGGGACCTCCTTCTTGGGCTTGAAGAGCTCGGTCAGGCGCGTCAGCCGCTCATCGGGCACCTTGACCACGCCGGTGTTGACGGTGAGGCCGCCGAAGCCACCGGTATCGGCGTCGCCCTTGGTGAGTGAGTTGAAGACGGTCGTCTTGCCCGAGCGCGCCAGGCCGACGATGGCGATCTGCATGCCTAGTACCCTGCTGCCGGGTCCACGAGATTGAGCATCTCGCGGCCGTCCCGGTAGCGCACGAGGTTGTCGCAGAAGAGCTCGATGCTGCGATCGAGGACGCGGCCGCTCGACCATGAGGTGTGCGGCGTGATGATGAGCCCTGGTGCGTCCCACAGCGGTGAGCTGGGCGGCAGCGGCTCCTCCCAGATGGTGTCGAGGATGGCGCCTTCGAGCGGACCGGTGCGCAGCGCACGCAGCAGGGCCCGCTGGTCCACGAGCCGACCGCGGGCCACGTTGATGAGCCATGAACCCGGCTTCATCAGGGCCAGCCGCGGGCCGTCCATGAGCTTGTCCGTCTCCGGCGTGAGCGGCACGGTCAGGACCACGAAGTCGGACTCGGCGAGCAGCTCCGGCAGCTGGTCGTGGGCCAGGACGCGGTCCATGCCGTCCGGGAGGGGTTCGGTGAAGTCCTTGCGCATGTCGGGCTCCTTGCGCGTGCCGATGACTCGCGCGCCGAACGCCAGGGCCAGCGCGGGCCACGTTGCGGCCGATGGAGCCGAGGCCGACGATGCCGATGGTGACCTGGCGCAGCTCTCGCGCCGGCAGCGGCTGCCAGGTCCGTTCCTCGCTGCAGCTCCATGAGCTCCGGTAGCCGTCGCAACACCGAGAGGATCATCATCATCGTGTACTCGGCGATGGGCTCGCTGAAGACGCCACGGGCATTGGTGATGGTCAGGCCGCGTTGGGCAGCCTCGAGGCGTGAGCACACGCTCCACGCCAGCGGTGGCCGAATGCACCCAGCGCAGGCGAGGACAGCGCGCCAGCAGTCGGTCGAAGGTGGCCGTGGGTATGGGTCCACGCAGCAGCACCTCGACGTCGTCGAGTGGGCTGTCCGAGAGACCTTCCAGCGAGACGTTGACCAGTCGGGCGCCGGGAGCTGCGGCGCGGATGCGCGCCAGGTCCGCTTCGCGGTAGCGCGCCGAAAGGATCGGCGTCAGCGCGATGGCTGCCGGCTCGCGGCCGCTGCGAGTGGCTTCGGTCATGCACTCCCCCCGGGTTCGAATGCGGCCGGCAGCACGCGTCGGACCCACACGGCCGGATCGTCCATCTCGCCGATCAGACGGCAGTGTCTCAGGTCCGTCCCAAAGACGAGCGATGGCGGCGGGTCCACCGATACGATTGACGCCCGAGACGAAGCGTTCGCCACGGTGGTACTGCTCGAGCTTGATGTCCATGCCGGTGATGCGCGCCATGAGGCGGTCGATCGCCCGGCGACGCTGGCCTCGGCGCTCCTCGAAACGACGTCGGATGTCGGGGACGTCGGGCAGCACCTCAGCCCCGACCTCGTCCATGACCCAGTCGCTGAAGCCCTCCATGAGGCTCATCACCAGCTGCGTCTCCTTGAACAGCCCCCGCTGCTCCGGGCTCAGGAAGCCACGCAGGGAGCCCTCGGCCGCGGCCGTACGCCAGCGACGCGCCAAGTGAGCCAGCCCGTGCCGTTGCAGGCGAAGGGTCTCCTGAGCGAAGAGGGCCACCTGTCGTTCCAGGCGCACACGGATGTATGGCCGCAGCCAGGGATGCGCCTCCAATTCGAAGGCATGAGTCGTCTCGTGCAGCGCGACCCACAGACGGAAGTCGTCGACTGGCACCTTCACCAGGCGCGCGGTGGCGCGGATGTTCTCTTCCACGTAGAGCAGCCGCCCTGGCTCCTGTTCGGCGGACAGGAGGGCCACGTCGTACTGACCCAGCACGCGCGAGCCGAGGTAGCCGAGCAGGAACCCGACCTGGCCGGTAGTCAGCAAGCGGTTGGTGGCAGCCGCGAACCCGGCACGGACGCTGCCCTCCGGCAGACGCGGCGTGAGATACGGTTCCAGGTGCCTGATCAGCGCCTTGAAGGTCTCCATGTTGGCGGTGGCCCACTGGGCACGGCTGACGACGGCATGGCGTTCCACCACACCGGGCAACCGGGCACCAAGCCGCGCCTCGAGCAGGGGCACCACCAGGTCCATGTGGCGAGCGTACGCGGCCTCGGTCGCCTGCAGCTGCTCGAGCGCTGAGCCGCCCGGGGACCTTGCGCAGTCGACTACGGGCGATCCGTTCGGCACGTTCCCAGTCGACGAGACCGGTCGGGACCTTGGCGCTGGCGCGATCGGCGATGACGCGTGCGGTCACACCCAGCCCGATGGCTACGCCCACCCGCAAGGCGCGACTGGAGCGCAGGCGGCCAGCGGCCGTGGTCAAGGTCATGTCGCTCCCGGGAGATCTCGGCGGCCACGGCTGCCGGCGCCAGGTCCACGCTGCCTCGACGGCTCCCACGTCCTCCCCGAAGAGGCGCACGGCGGTTTCCTCGAAGGCAGACACATCGCCGGTGGTGAGCATGGTGTGCTGCCCCGATGTGTCTTCAAGGGCGCCGAGGGCGTGGATCTCGAGGAGGCTTGCCAACGCGCTGGCCGTGGCCGAGGCGGAGTCGATGACCGCGGTACCTTCGCCGACGATGGCGCGCACGACCGGGCTCAGCAGCGGGTAGTGCGTGCAACCGAGGAGGAGCGTGTCGATGTGCGCCCCGGGTGCCATCGGGAACACGAACGAAGCGTCCGATGGGTCGGTCGGGCCCTCGCCGGCCACGGCGCTGCCAAGCAACGGTGCCAGCGAACGCCGGACGATGGCTTCTACCTCCGGCCCGTTGAGCCGGCCGGCCTCCACCAGGGGCACGAGCTCCGGGGTCGCGTGCTCGAAGACCTCGACGAAGGGGTCTTCCTCGTTGATGGCCTCGAAGTAGGCGTGTGAGCGGACCGTCGCCGGCGTGGCGATGACACCAACCGCGCGCGTCCGGGTGGCCAGGGCAGCCGCGGTGGCACCAGGTCGCACGACGCCGAGGATGGGCAGCGCGTAGCGCCGTCGCAACACCGGCAGAGCCACTGACGTCGAGGTGTTGCAGGCCACGACGATGGCCTTGACGTCGCGCTCGGCCAACACGTCGAGGCATTCGATGCTGAAACGCACGACCTCAGCATCCGGCCGCGGGCCGTACGGGGTTCGCTCGTTGTCGCCGAGGTACAGCGTGGACTCTGCCGGCAGCCGGCGGACGACCTCGCGCAGGACGGTGAGCCCGCCTACCCCCGAGTCGAAGAAGCCGATGGGTCGAGGGTCGCCCATCGCGGTCAGCCGGGCGACTGTGCCAGGGATTGGGCCATCGGCGCCTCGCCGGCCGACGCGTTCTGTGGAGCGGCGAGTCGCTGTGCGATGAGCGCGATCTGCTGGCTGGCCTTGGCCTTCGGCTGCGCCAGCACGAAAGGCACGCCCTCGGCCGAGGTGGCCTTGATGAGCTGCTGATCGTCGGGGATGGACACGTCTGGCATGCGACCCAGCTCCATGCTCATCTGTTCGGGCTTGATACCCGGGCTCCCGGCCCGGTTCATGACCAGCATCATCTTCTGCGGCGGCATGCCGGCGGCTACGAAGGCCTGGCCGGCCAGCCTGGCGGTGCGGACCGAGTTGCGGTCCGGAGTGACGATGCTGACGATGCTGTCTGCGTCGTCGAGGTACGCCAACGTCGTATCCGAGATAGCCGGCGGCGAGTCGATGACGACGACGTTGTAGATGCGGCGCAGCAACGAGATGACCTTCTCGATGTCGCGGGCACGTGACCATCTCCGCCTGCTCGACGCGCGGCGGCGCGAGCAGGAGGTCGATACCCGAAGGGTCGCGCCACAGCACCGAGGCGAGGTCGCTCTCGGCGATGCGGTCGGTGGGTAGCTGCAGGATGGACGGCGCCGTGTCGGGCACGCGCAACAGGCCGCGCAGGTCACTGAACTGCAGATCGCCGTCGATGAGCACGACGCGAACGCCGGGCATCTGTCCGAACGTGACCGCCAGGTTGTAGGCGATGGTGGTGCGGCCCACGCCGCCCTTGCCGGAGTAGACCACGTACGAGCGAGACATCGCGCTTGGCGCCGTGGCGCGATAGGCCGCACTCGCGTGATTGAGCGCGTTCATCAGCTCGTAGCCCGAGAACGGCATCGACAGCACTTCGGTGATGCCCATGCCCTTCGCCGGCCTTCACCGGCTTCTGGGGAACGGTGACGATGATGATGGGGATGCGGATGCCGGCCTGGCGCACCTGTTCGGCGACCTCGAGGCCGTTGACCTTGCCCTGCAGCAGGGCGTCGACCATCAGGGCGTCCGGGCGCAGCTCTCGGATCGTGGTCCATGACCAAGCGCCCGTCGGTGACGGTGTCGAGCAGGCGGACCTGCTTCTGATGCTGAAGGAGATTGCGCACATACTGCGATACCTGCGGGACGTCCTCGACGAGAAGCAGGCGGATCTGGTCGTCGGTAGCCACGGCGGGACTATACCAATCGGGCCAAGAGAATGGTCCGGTGACTTCCGGCGTGGTAGGGGGTGAGCAGATGGTCCCCCCTGAGGTCGACCTCCGTGAAGCCCGCCTCGCACGGCCAGCTCACCGAGGTGTTCGGCCGAGAGGAGGTGGAGCAGATCGATCTTGGTGACGCGCGAGAGCACCCCCCCATGAGGTGGCGTCCACTCGTAGATCTGGGTCAGCTCCATCGTCTGGGCAGCGGGATCATGGTCGGCACAGATGGACTTGCTCACCTCATCGCCGGTCTCCGGATCGACGCGCAGCCACTCGTGCTGGATGCGTCCGTCGTATCTCGCCAACTCTGCGACGTCAGGCGTGCCGACCTCGACGACGGCGACCCCGCCGGGCGCGCAGCTGCTCCCGCATGGTGATCAGGATCGACAGTCGGGCGTGGTCGTCCTCGGCGAGCAGGAACGTGTTCACCGCGATGAGCGCGAGACCGAAGCGAGGAGCGGACCGGTAGGTCGTGAAGTCAGCGGCCACGGCCTCGAATCGATCAGCCTCCATCTCGCCTCGTACGTCGTCCCAGCGCGCCTGCGCTCGGCTGAGCATGGCGGGGTCATCGTCAAGACCGACGACCTCATGCCCGGCCAGGGCCAGCGGGACGGCCAGTCGCCCGCTCCCGGTGCCGAGTTCGAGGACCGGCCCGCCGGCCCCGGACGCGAGCTGTTGATAGAGTTCGGCGTCGTAGTCGATATCGAGGAAATCGAGGTCGTAGTAGCGGGCCAGGCGTTGCGCGCGCTCGGTCGCGGACATGGACTCGCTCACGGCTGCTCACCGAAGCGGACGTCGCTGCCGTCACGTTTGCGGACCGCGAGTGCGCTCAGGGCCTCCATGGCTACGCGATGAGCGGCCATGGCGGTGACCTCAGCGTGGTCGAAGGGTGGCGCCACCTCGACGATGTCCATGCCCGCCAGCCGGACGGCACCGACGACGCGGCGCACGGCACGAAGCAGCTCACGGGTGAGCATGCCCCCCGGTTCTGGCGTGCCGGTACCGGGCGCCATGGCCGGATCCAGGACGTCGATGTCGACCGAGAGGTAGATGAGCTCAGGACCATCGAGTGCTTCGGCGATGGCATCGTCGATGACGGCCTCAGCGCCACGTTCCTCGATCTCGCGCATGAGGTGCCAGCGCATGCCCTGTCCGGCCATCCAATCGAGGACCTGCTGGGGTGGCCAGTAGCCGCGGAGGCCGACTTGCACGAAATTGCGACCGGCCACGGCCCCGGATTCGATGAGCCGGCGCATCGGCGTGCCGTGCCCCGAGAGCACCCCCCACGATGAGTCGGCGGTGTCGGCGTGGGCATCGAAATGGACGATCCCGATACTGCACGGATGCTGCACCTGAGCGATGGCACTGGCCGATGGCCAGGTGATGGAGTGGTCACCGCCGAGGACGATGGGCACGGCGCCGCTCGCGGCCACTTCGCGGACCTTGTCGAAGATCATGGCGTGCCCACGATGGAGCCAGGCGGGCACGATGTCTGCGTCGCCCGCATCGACCACATCGAGGTACTGCCAGACATCGACATCGAGCTGAAGGGACTGGGCACCGGCCTGGTAGGTGCCGTTGCGGATGGCTCGCGGCCCGAAGCGAGCTCCGGGACGATGGCTGACGGCATCATCGAAGGGAGCGCCGATGATGGCCACGTCGGGTGCCCGGGAGCGCAGCTCGGCGCGGTCTTCCACGAGGGGCCGCTTGCCGAACGTCGTGGAACCCACGTAGACGGGCCGGTCCTCGTCACGGAAACGTGGGTAGTCGGTGTCCCAGCCATTGATGGCGGCGTAGTCGGGTCGGTGGTCGGTCAATGGGATCGCATCCTCCAGGCGCTCATTGTGCGCCCGCTCGGTCGCGCGTGACCGCGACCGCTCGCCTTCAGCGCCGCATCGTGAAGCCGGCTTCGATGAGCACGGCACCGACGACGAGGAAGATGACCACCGGTGCGGTCACCACGTCGATGGCGCGAAGGATCACCAGGATGGCCATGAACGTCCCGACCAGCACGCAGCGCCGAGCCGAGGTGGCGAGCGCTCCGGGCCTGTGGCGGGTCGCCGACCAGAGCAGCGGCCACAGGGTCAGGCCGACGGCGGCACCGAGCGCGATGGCGCCGAGTAGCTGGGCGCCAGCATCGCCGGCCGGGGAGACCATGGTGAGCACGAAGGCGACCACGAACCAGGCAGCGATGGCGGCGCTCACGAGGATGATC
The DNA here is from genome assembly GCA_963705425.1 of uncultured Chloroflexia bacterium. Classification (GTDB taxonomy): domain Bacteria; phylum Chloroflexota; class Limnocylindria; order Limnocylindrales; family CSP1-4; genus JAFMJV01. The sequence goes on from CAVPJO010000014.1 coordinate 62,036, forward strand.
GTGACCGTGCGATCTTGGGCTGACACCGGCCGGAGTGTAATCCCGCTGCTCACGGCGCCGCCGGACAGATGCGCCGGTACGGGCACCAGTCGCAGGCGGGAAAGCCGGGCGTGGCATCGAAGTCGCCGGCACGGATCCCGACCGCGGCCCTCTCCACCTTCTTACGGGCACTGTCGAGTTGACGTTTCGTCGGCGATACCCTGCCGATGACGTCGCCTTCGAGGAAATGCAGCTCGACCGCGGCGGGGGGCACGTCGTGCTCTGCCTCCCAGGCCAGCGCGTAGAGCTGGAGCTGTAGGGAGCTGCGAGCACGCTGTCGTGCTCGTTCCGGGTCGCGCGTGTCACCGGATTTGTAGTCGGTGATGACCAGACCATCGGGGGTCTGACGTACCACGTCGTAGCGACCACGCACATGATCTCTTCCGATTTGTACCGAGAACGGCTGCTCGACTGAAACGATGGCGTCCGATGCAGCGCCCGCTCGCTCGGCGAAATGGGCCAGTGCCATCCTGCCCGCCTCGAAACGAGCGGCCTCGTGTTCTTGCGACAGGAAGCCTTCGCTCTGCCAGTGTGCCGCGAGCGTTTCCTCGAGCAGCGTCGCTTCGACCCGCTGACCTCGAAGGCGCCGGACGTTGCCAGCGGCCACCGACTGGTGCAAGGCGTTGCCGAAGACCAGCGCGTGGTTTGGCGGTGTGGGCACGTGGACCCGGTGCCGCAGCCGGTACTTCAGCGGACACGAGAGATAGTCGTCGATCTGCGTGAAGCTCAGCGTCAACGGTGCCTCGGGACCGGACGCGAGCGGGGCGGGAGTGGCTGGATCGGCATGGGCTGGAGCCTGGAGCAAGGCAAGTGGTGGAGGCGCCGCGGCATCGTCGACCTCATGGCCCAGGGCTTCGGCGAGGAAGCCGGAGGGTCGCCGCAGACGACCACCGGAACGACCGTTGGCGGCGTGGCTGAGGATGAGTTCGTCGCGGGCACGCGTCAGGGCCACGTAGAACAGGCGCCGCTCCTCGGCCCGGTGGGCGTCTGCATCGCGAGCAGGGACCCCGCTGCTGAGTGCGGCCGGCAGTGTCAGCAGGTCGCGGCGGGCACGTACCGGGAAGCGACCCTCGGCGACGCCGACGACGTAGACGATCGAGAACTCGAGCCCCTTGGCCTGGTGAACGGTCAAGACCGAGACGGCCTCGGCCGCTTCGTCGTCTATGGGCGCTACCGGATCGTGGCCCGCGTCGATCAGGGCCCGCAGGGCAGGCACGACCATGGCCAGCCGTGCGTCACTGACCAGGTCCGACTGCTCCTTGACGATCTCGAACAAGCGGGCGATACGCCGCAGCGGTCCGTCGTCGCCTCGCTCGGCCGCAGCCACCAGCCGCTTGAGCCAGCCGCTCCGCCGCAGATGGTTGTAGAGCACGACCGGGGCCGGCTGTTCATGTGCCTGCTCGATGGATTCCCGTACGTCCTCCACGACGCGACCGAGGTGCTGGCGCGTATCTGGCCGAGACGCGCAGCAGGCCGGGCTGCTCGGCCAGATCGGTGATCAGCGCCCAGAGGCTGCGACGCTTCGGATTCGGCGGTCTCGCAGATGAGCGTGAGGTCCTCACCCCCCAGTCCGTAGGGCTCCGAGGTGAGCAGACCGTACAGGTCCTCAGACGAGCCCGGCGCTGCGATGGTCCGCATCAGGCTCATGACGTCGCGCACCTCGCGGTGAGCGAGCAGGCCCGAGGCACCGGAGAACCGCCGCGGGATGCCGACCACGTCAAGGCTGGCCAGGACCGGAGCGGCATCTGTCGGCTTGGTACGCACGAGCACGGCCATGGCTCCCGGCGCCGTTCCGTGCTCCAGCCGTCGCTTGATGTCAGCAGCCACGGCATCGGCTTCGTCGCTCACCGTGCGATAGGCGTGGTGAGCGACCAGGGCTGGGCGTCGTGCACGACGCACGGCAGTCAACGTCTTGTCGAGGCCGCGCTGGACTTCGAGCCGGTCCGGGTCGTTGTGGCGGATGAGGCGCCGGGCCGCCTCCAGGATGGGTTTGTGGGACCGGTAGTTGCGGCGCAACACGACATCCTTGACCGAGTCGTAGGAAGCGTCGAGCCCGGCCAGGCCCTGCCCCACCGCGCCACGGAACGAGTAGATGGCCTGGTCATCGTCGCCGACGAACATGACGTTGCCCCGTGCCCCCACCAGGCGACGCACCAGCCGCATCTGTTGCCGGTTCGCGTCTTGTGCTTCATCGACGACCACGTAGCGGAAACGCCGGCGCAAGGACAACCGTACCGCGGGCCGTTCGTCGAGCAGACGCACAGCCTCCGCCACCTGGTCGCCATGATCGATGAGCGATCGCTCTGCGAGCAGCCGTTGGTACGCGGCGTAGGCTCCGGCCAACTCGGCGCTCGAGGCTGCCTCATCGAGCAGTGCCTCGACCGCCTCGTGCACGGCCTCCTCGCTGGCCTCCTCGAGTGGCGGCCCGAGCCCCGGCGCCCAGCTCGGCAGCGTAGGCGGCCAGCTCGTCGGGGGTCACGCCCTCTTCCTTGGCTCGGCCGAACAGGTCGACCAGGGAGCCGATGAACTTGGTCGGGATCACCCAGCGGCAGGAAGCGCTTCAGGCCGAGCGCGAAGACGTTGTCTCGCAGGAGCACCATCGCCTGCGAGCGCCCGATGACCTGGGGGTCGTCTGGCCGGCCGATGGCATGACCATGTTCCCGCAGCAGCCAGTCGCCGAAGGCATGGAAGGTGTGGATGGCCGTGTCCGCCTGTCCGTAGGGCACGAGCAGGTCGACACGCGCCTGCATCTCCTCGGCGGCACGCTCGGTGAAGGTCAGGGCCAGGATCTCCGACGGCCGCGCTCGCTTGCTGGCGATGAGCCAGGCCACACGGCGGGTGATGACCTCGGTCTTGCCTGTGCCCGGCCCGGCGACGACGAGGAGCGGTCCTTCCTGTGTGTGACGGCCTGGCGCTGTCGTCGATCGAGACCCGCCAGCAGCTCGCGGACACCGTCGATGGCCACGGGCGTGTCGACAGCAGCCATGGCGGGTGGTCCGGGCTGTGCTCGTTGCTGTGGCGTGCGGATGGCGGTCATCGGCGCTCATGGTGGCGCCCACCCGTGCCAGCTCCGGTGTCACACCGTCGGCGTGATCCCGGCGTCTCGCAGAGCCCGCGTCTCCTCGCCGGAGAGAGGGGCATCAGCCACGCCCCGGCGGATGGCCTTGACGTAGACGCGCGTGGTCGGGCGAGAGTGCAGGCTGGTCAGCACGATGCCGTCGCCGTCGTCGTCGACAAGAGCCAGCGCGAACGACTGCGCGCCGCCGGCTGTCCTCGAAGGCGTCGAAACGGATCAGGCCGATGCGTGAGATGGCGGCCGTCCCGCGCGGCGGCGGACGGGCCACGACACCGGTCTCGGCCACGACCCCGTTCCGCTGCGAATCGACCTCGGTCTCGACGACCTCGAGCCGCTGTGCCAGCTGCGCCAACCGACGTTCAGCTTGGGCCGCGCGGGCGGCGCTGGGGTCGAAGTCGGCTGGCTCGTCGCTCGTTCGCAGCAGCAGGCCCATGGCGGCGCACTGCCACGACCAGGGCGATCACGGCCGCGATGAGTGCGATCGCCTCCATGGCCCGATCGTAGCAGCGCTCGAGAGGGGCCTGTCGGGCGCCCCGGTGCTATCCTCGTCGCCGGTTCCCATATCGAGACGACGAGGAGATCACGTGCCCAAGCGGGTTCGCGGCAGCCGCTCCACCCACCGACCAGGCGGGCAGGGGCCAAGCCGCACCAGGAAGACAGCGGACGACTCGTCGAGCGCGCCGGCGACGTCACGCAGGCCAGCGCTGACGCCGACACCGGCGTCCGTGCTCGAGGCCACCGGCAGCGAGTACACCGAGATCGCGGTCGCGCAGCCCGCGGTCAAGAGCCTCCAAGCGCCGTGCGCGTCGGCAGGCCAGGACCCGAACCGACGACCTGACCGCGAAAGCCCTGGCAGAGGATATCTGGGTACGGGCGGACCTCCGCCGCATCGGCGTGGTAGGCGTCATCCTGCTCGTGGCGCTCGCCCTGGCCTGGGTCGTGTTCGTGCCCTTGGATATCCTGAGCCTCTACTAGCAGCCGGCCAGCGGCTGCCGCAACGAGAGCGACCGGGTCCGCAACGACCCGGTCGCTCTGATCTCGCGGCTTGCCCCCGCCTACTTCGGCGTCTTCGGCTTGAGGACGTTCATGCGCAGCCAGCCCCACACCGCGAGCACGATGATGGTTCCAAGGATGGAGCCGATGAGACCGCTGATCGAGAGCTCGAGATTGCCGTTGATGAGCAGGTTCAGGATGAGGCCGCCGACGAACGAGCCGATGATGCCGGCCACGAACAGCTCCCACGGCAGGAAGCCCTTACCCTTCCCGACGATGAGGTTGGCCACGATAGCCGGCGACCAGCGGGATGACGACGAGCGCGAGGATCAAGAACACGTTGGGCTCCAGGTTCGAATCGGATGGTCAGCGTCAGAGTGTACGGTCTTTCGGCCGTCGAGCGAGCGGCGGATCGCGTTCGTCCGGCGCCGCGGGTCGTGGGAGCTCGCCTCTGGCCGTCCGCCGAGTGCTCATGGGCTGAGCCATCTCGACGTGCCGGGCGTCGATCCAGCCGGTCCTGCTCACAGGGAGAGTACGCCTGACACTCCTGCTCGCTCCATGGACCGGACCTGCAAGAAGGCCCTCGCATCGGTCGAGTTTGCTCGTGGGCTGAGCAGGCGCAGCCAGGCGACCTGGGCTTGGCGACCGAGTCGAGAGGCAAGACCCTCTCGCGAGACCGCGTGGGCGGCGCGACGAGCTCGCAGACGCGAGGGCGACCTCACCCTTGGGGTGTGACAAGGCCCGCGATGGCGCTTGCCGTGGCGATGCTGCGACTCGACGCCAGCCTGCGTCGGCGATGGACGTGCCTCGGCGCGAAGACGATACTGAGGCCTTGATGCTGTCGCCGCGCGCCCGGAGCTGAGACCAGAGACATGGACCGCGCCTTCTGGCTCTCGTTGATGTTGGTTGCCCTGTCCATCGCGCTGGTGACCACCGGGCGAGCACTGATGGACTCCTCCGAGAGCCTTGGAAGCGCGTCCCTGCTCGCGGAGATCGATGCCCTTGAGGGCCGCCCGTCGTCGCTCGAGCTGGCGGACCGGGTGACCGAATCCGCGGGCTGTATCCGTGGCCTCCAGCCCGAGCTACGTTCCTGCTGGTACGTGTGGGCGGTGCCCTCGCGACCCGACTACCTCCGAGTCGTGGCCGCGCGCGTGAACGCCGACAGCACTGCCTCCGCCGTAGCCTGGGGCGCTATCAGCATCATCGCCTGGGTATTCATGGCTCTCACCGCCTGGAAGGCGTACCGACGCAGGCCGCCGGCCCGTCCCAGAGCGGTGCCACCTCGGATGGCGGCTAAGCCACCGCCTGGCCGCCTCGTACCCTGACCGCGGCGACCAGTCGTCCCTCAGGCCGGTGAGGCCTCGCGCCAGGGGGCGGTATGGTCGATGAGTGCGTCAGTGAGGACGGCCCAGCGCGCCATGCGCCTCATGCCCGTTTGTGAGCCGGTGCCGCGCCAGATGGCGTGCCCCAGCCGCTGTGCCGCAACTTGCCGATGCGCTTGACGTACTGACGTTGAGTCACCGACCAGTCAGCGTTCGAGTAGCAGGCCAATCGACTCTTGCGCACCCCCGATACTGGCGCGGACACTCACTTCATGTTCCAGCTGCGCACCATCCTCACTGCCCACTTCTCGGCCTGGTATGGCGCGATGGACATCCTAGATGAGGTCTGGATGCCCAAGTGGCTCGACCAGCGCCTGGGCCGGACGAAGAACCGTGACCGGCGCCGCTTCCTTCGTGCGGAACGCGCCGGAGAGAAGCCGCCCGTGGGCAAGGATGCCTCCCAGGATTGGTAGCGGGCCTCGTCATCACCCGCTACGTCGCAACTTGCCGGTGCGCGTGACGTAAGAGCTAGCGCCGCCTCCGGTTCCCGCGTTTGCGCGCTTCCCCCAGCGCATCCATGCGCTCCCTGATGCGCAGCTCCCAGCCCTGGTCCGAGGGCTCGTAGTAGCGCCGACCCACGAGCTTGTCCGGCAGGTACTGCTGGTCGACGTCCCCGCCCTCGTAGTCGTGTGGCAGCTTGTAGCCCACGCCGATGCCGTGCGAGCGCATGCCGCGATGCGGTGCGTTCTGGAGATGCTTCGGCACCGGCTGTGAGCCGTGCTCACGCACATCGTCCATCGCGCGCCAGTACGCCTGCCCCGAGCGGTTGGACTTCGGCGCCGTGGCAAGGTAGACAGCAGCCTGGGCCAGTGCGTACTGGCACTCGGGCATCCCGACCCAATCGACCGCCTGGGCTGCGGCCATGGCGACCTGGAGTGCCCTGGGATCGGCGTTGCCGACGTCCTCGGACGCCGAGATGATGAGGCGCCGGGCGATGAACTTGGGGTCCTCCCCCGCGGCCACCATCGCCGCCAGCCAGTACAACGCGGCATCCGGGTCGTTGCCGCGCACTACCTTTATGAAGGCGCTGACCGTGCCGTAGTGCCCGTCGCCGGCTCGGTCGTAGGCGAGCACGCGCTGCTGCGCCGCGGTCTCGATGTCTTCGAGGTTCGGCGAGATGATCGCCCCGGCGGCGGGGTCGTCGGCCCCCGCCATCGATGCCGCCGACTCCAGGATGTTGAGCACGGCGCGAGCGTCGCCGGCGCTGATGGAGATGAGGTGCACGCGGGCCTCGGCCGCCAGCTCGACCCGTCCGCCGAAGCCGCGCTCGTCCGCTAGGGCGCGATCGACGATGCTGCCCAGGTCCTCGTCGGACAGGAGTTCGAGACGGAACACGCGCAGGCGCGACAGCAGCGCGGAGTTGACCTCGAAGTAGGGGTTCTCGGTGGTGGCCCCGATGAGCGTGACCACGCCCTCTTCGACATGGGGCAGGAGGGCATCCTGCTGGGCCTTGTTGAAGCGGTGGATCTCGTCGATGAAGAGGACGGTCGAGCCACCGCCGCGCTCGGCCCAGTCCCGGGCCTGGGCCACCACCGCGCGAACTTCCTTGACCCCGCTCGAGGTCGCTGAGAGCACCTCCATGGGCGCCTCGACCGCCTCCGCGAGCAGCCGGGCCAGGGTCGTCTTGCCCACGCCCGGCGGGCCCCACAGCACCATCGAGACGAGGCGGCCGCGCTCGACCATGCGCCGGAGCGCCCCACGCTCGCCGATGAGTTCCGCCTGTCCCAGGACCTCGTCCAACCCGTTCGGCCGCATGCGTGCCGCGAGTGGCATATGGCCGGTGTCGAGCACCACGGGCAACGCCTCCGGGCGCGCGTCTGCGGGGCGTCGGGGACGAGCAGGGGGCATCGCCTGAGTCTAGTGCGCCGGGCCCGGGCGGCGGCTACCATCTAGGCACCGGATTCGAACCGCCCAGAGCTACCACGCCCGCGTCCACCGAGGAGAGTCCCGTGTCACCCCAGAACCTGCGTATCCCTGGGCCTACGCCGCTACCCGACGCCGTGCGTGAGGCCGGCTCTCGGCAGATGGTGGGCCACCGTGGGCCCGAGTTCATGGAGCTCGTCACCCGCGTCAGCGAGGGCATGCAGCCCGCGTTCCAGACCGAGAGCGACGTGATGATCCTGACATCCTCGGGCACGGGCGGTCTCGAGGCAGCCATCGTCAGCTTCCTTTCGCCCGGCGACCCGGTGCTGGCGGTGAGCATCGGCAACTTCGGCGAGCGCTTCGCCAAGATCGCCAAGGCCTACGCCGCCGATGTGACCATGCTCGAGTTCGACTGGGGCCGGGCTGCCGATCCTGACGCGGTTCGCGATGCCCTCAGGGACATGGCCACAGCGGGCAAGCGCGCCGCAGGCCGTGCTGGTCACCTTCAACGAGACCTCGACGGGCGTCACCAATCCCCTCGCAGAGCTGGCCGCCACCATCCGCGCCGAGGTTCCCGGAACGCTCATCCTGGTCGACGGCGTGAGCGCTGTCGGTGCCATGCCCCTGGAGATGGACGCCTGGGACCTCGACGTCGTCGTCACCGGCGCCCAGAAGGCCTGGATGATCCCGCCCGGGCTGGCCATGGTCGCAGCGTCGGAGCGCGCCTGGGCCGCCGCCGAGTCGGCGACCATGCCGCGCTTCTACTTCGATCTGGTCAAGCATCGTGACGTGCTGCCCAAGGGCCAGACGCCGTGGACGCCCGCGGTCGGCATCTTCTTCCAGCTCGAGGCCGCGCTCGATGCTCATGGAGGCCGAGGGCTGGGAGGCCATCTATGCGCGCCACGCGGCCTGCGGCGCCGCGGCCCGTGCCGGCCTCGTGGCCATGGGCTTCGAGCTCTTCGCCGACCCGCCTTTCGCCTCCAACAGCGTCACCTCCGCGCTGGTGCCCGACGGCGTCGAGTGGTCGGCCATCAACAAGGAGCTGCATGCCCGCGACCTCGTCCTCGCCGGCGGCCAGGGCAAGATGAAGGGCAAGCTCTTCCGCATCGGTCACCTCGGTGACGTCAGCGTCGACGATATCGTCAGCGCCATCGAGGTCATCGAGGAAGGTGCCGCCGCGTCGGGTTCGCCATCGAACGCGGGGTCGGACCGGCGGCCGCTCGTCGCGCCGGCGAGGAGGCTTGACCATGCGCGTGCTCGTTGCTGAGAAGCTGGCACCCGAAGGCGTCGCCCTGCTCAGGGAGGAGCACGATGTCGACGTTCGCGTCGGCCTGTCGCGGGAGGAGTTCCTCGCAGCCCTCCCCGACTACGACGCCCTGCTCGTACGCAGTGGCGTCAAGGCCGACGCGGAAGCCATCGCCGCCGGCAAGCGCCTGGTGGTCATCGGCCGTGCCGGCGTCGGTGTCGACAACATCGACATCCCTGCCGCTACGGCGGCCGGTATCACCGTCGTCAACGCGCCCACCGGCAACACCACGGCGGCCGCGGAGCACACCCTGGCGTTGCTGTTCGCGCTGGCCCGCTGCGTCCCGGCCGCGGACGCTTCGATGCACGCCGGCCAGTGGAACCGCTCGGCGTTCATGGGCCGCGAGTTGGTCGACAAGACGCTCGGTGTCATCGGCCTGGGCAAGATCGGCATGGCCGTGGCCGACCGTGCCCGCGCGCTGGGCATGCACGTGGTCGGTTACGACCCCTTCGTGACCCCCGAGGCCGCCAGGCTGCACGGCATCGAGCCCATGTCGGTGGCCGCTATCCTCAAGGTCGCAGACGCGGTCACCGTCCACGTACCCAAGACCAAGGACACGGCCAACCTCATCTCTACCGCTGAGCTGGCCTCCATGAAGCCGGACGCGTACATCATCAACGTGGCCCGTGGCGGGGTCGTCGATGAGGCCGCCCTGGCCGCCGCGCTGGCGGCCGGCACCATCGCCGGCGCCGCCGTGGACGTCTACTCGTCCGAGCCGCCGGCCGAAGACAACCCCCTTCGCTCGGCGCCCAACATCATCCTCACGCCACACCTCGGTGCGTCCACCGCGGAGGCCCAGACCCGCGTCGCGGTCGAGGCGGCCGAGCAGGTTCGCGAGGTGCTGGCTGGACGGTCCGCCCGCTACGCCGTCAACGCGCCGATGCTGACCCCGGAGACGGCCGATGCGCTGGCGCCGTACCTGCCGCTGGCTCGCACGCTGGGCCAGTTCTACGCCCAGTTCTCCGACGACTTCGCCGGGTTGACCCTCGAGGTCGCCGGCGAGCTCACCGAGTACGAGGCCGGTCCGCTGGTCGCCGCGGCCCTCGGCGGCATCCTCGAGCAGCACACCGAGGAACGCGTCAACGTCATCAATGCCCCTGCCCTGGCCAAGGCCCGCGGCATCCACCTGTCGGTACACCAGACGCCGGATGCCGGCCGCTACTCATCGCTGCTGACGCTTTCGGGTGAGCGCTCCGTGGCCGGCACCGTCTCCTCGGGTGAGTCGCGCCTCGTCTCGCTCGACGGCTATGAGGTCGACCTGGCGCCCGCCAGCAACATGCTGGTCTCGCGCCACCAGGACCGCCCCGGCGCCATCGGCATCGTCGGCCAGACCATGGGCGAGGCCGACATCAACATCAGCAACATGCACCTGGGACGCTCCGACAAGCGCTCGATCGCCTTCATGGTGCTGGCCCTCGATGAGCCGGTCCCCGAGGAGGTCGCCGCGCAGATCCGCTCCTACGACGGCATGCTCGACGTCTGGCTCGTCAGCCTCGAGCTGCCTACGTGACGAGACCGACGGTCCTCGCACTCGTCCGCCACGGCGAGTCCGAGTGGATCGCCGAGGGTCGCTTCCAGGGCCAGGGTGACCCTCCGCTGTCAGACTCCGGGTTGCGGCAGGCGGCCGCGGTCGGTGCACGGCTGGCTGCCCCGTCCGCGATGCCCTCGCTGCCGGTCCCGGACTACCCACCGCTGGCCATCTGGCACTCGCCTCTGCGGCGGGCCGCTCAGACCGCGCAGGCCATCCACGTGGCGCGTGGTGCTGATGCGCCCCTGCAGCCGCTGGACACGTTACTCGAGCTGGCGCAGGGCGAGTGGGAGGGCCGCACCCACGAGGAGGTCCGGGAGCGCTACCCGGACCAGCTCGCCGCGTGGCGTGACGACCCGCTCAACAACCATGCCCCCGGGGGCGAGTCCCTCCGCGAGGCGCTGCTGCGAGCCCGAGAGGCCCGGCTCACCATCCTCGGCGACTGGGGCTCGGCGTCCGAGTCCGCCGCGGGTGCCGGCCAGGCACCGGCTGAACCGGTGCTCGGCTACGAAGGCGTCTTCACGGGTGGTCGCGGGCCAGACTGGACCATCGTCGTCGCGCATGACGGCATCCTGCGGCTGCTGATGCTCGACCTCCTGGGCATCGGCATCGAGCACTTCTGGTCGTTCCCGCTGGCGCTGGCCTCGGTCACCGTGCTGGACGTTAGCGCCGGCATCGCGCAATTGCGTGCCCACAACCTTGACGAGCACATCGTGGCCCTGGGCCGTGGGACCCGATCCGGAGGCTAGCGCCGCGCCTTCAGCGAGAGTCGCAGCAGGGCCGTCCTGATGCGGGCATAGGCCCGGCGCAGGACTCCACGTCGCTCCGGCTCGAACTCATGTCGCCCGTAGGCGCTCTCCACCCGCGCCGTGGTCACGACGTAGATCTCCTCACGAACCGAGGGGATGGTCTGGGCCAGCGATCCGGCGTACTCGTACTCGGTCTGTGAGGGGTGTGGTCCGTAGCCGAGCCGGGTGGCCAGGCTGACGATGCCGCGATATGCCAGCCCGCTGTCGCCGCCGGGCAGTCGCCGAAGCCGGAACAGCAAGAGTCCACTGATGACGGTGAGCACCAGCGCCACGAGGCCCACCAGGCTCAGGACCAGCATCGCCGAATCATCGCCGGTCGTACCGCCCCCGGGCTCTGGCACGAAGGGCACGAGCGACGGGTCGGGCTCGAACGTCGAATCCTCGTCCGGGGGCAGGGTCGGCTCCAAGGTCGGACGCGGCTTCGTGCCCAGCGCCGGCCCATCTGCGAAGTCGGTCGCTGTCTGACCGAACCCGCGCCCGGGGGTAGGATCGAAGCGCACCCAGCCGTGGCCTGGGAAGTAGGCCTCGACCCAGGTGTGGAAAGCGCGCTGCGGCACGACCCAGGTCTCGTCCTGGCGCTGTCCGGGCAGGTACCCGGTGACCATGCGCGCTGGAGTGCCCATCTCGCGTAGGACCATCGCCATCGTCGTCGCGTAGTGCTGGCAGAAGCCCTTGCCCACGTCCAGCACACACTCGGGCGTGGAGCGGTACCCGTCACATACACCTCGCATGTCGGTGACGTATTCCATCCGCCGTAACCGCTCCTGGAGCAGGAAGGCGCCGTCGTAGGCGGTGTCGGTACGCCCCTCGATCAGCTTTGCCTCTGCGGCTACCCGTGCGCCGTTGATGGAGGCATCACCTGCGCCTTGAAGGTATCGATCGGTCCACAGCGGGTAGTCGTCTCCGGCGGCTCGCAGCTCGTTGGCCGTGGGGCTGGCACCGTCATCGCTGTAGTCCCGCACCCTCGAATCGACGACCACCACCGCGCCCTCCTCGAGCGGCTCGGCGAACGTGATGTCGCCGATGCCGCCACCCTCGTCGATGACGTTGTAGCCGACGGCGGTGTCGATGAAGACGCTAGCCTCCGCTGGCCGGAAGGCGTAGGCGCCGCTCAGGCCCTGATCGCCGACGACGATCGTGGCACGCGTCCGATAGGGCCCGCCGGATGCCGCCTCCAGCTCCACGGGGAGCGGCTCTCCGGCCGTGCGCTCATCGGCATCGAAGAGCGTCGTCTTCCACGACCGGCCGTCGAAGTCGATCGTCCGCCCAGCCCCACCAGTAGTTGCCGCGAAGCTGACCCTGCAGCTGGGCGCTGAAGGCCGTGCCCCGGGCCTTGTCCTCGTCCCACTCCTCCTGCACCGCCCACTGCCGATCCCTGGTGGCCGACTGCTCCTGGGGTGGCGGCACGCCCACGACACCGAGCAGGCGCGATAGTCCGTGGCCCACATCCTCGATGGGTTCAGCCAGGCCGCCGAGGTCGACCTCCTGTGCCTCGACCGTGGCCAACGCTGTCAACGAGGTGGCACTCACGACGGTGAGTGCCACGAACACGACGCCGCTACGTAGGAAGAGCCGGCTCACCTCGCCTGTGTCCGAGATGTGTCTTCGTGCCCACTGCGTCTGCTGCTGGACGAGCTGCAGACGCATCAGCAAGAGCATGGCCAGGGCGGAGAAGATGGCCAGCACCGGAAGCGGCGAGAGCAGCTCGGCATCGGGCTTGAGGGACGCGAGGCCGATGTTGAGGAAGAGCAACGCGCCGATGGCCATGATGGCCGGTCCGGCACGCTCGTAGCGGAAGACCCCGAAGGCACTGAACTGCGCTGTCGCCCAGCAGACGGCGCCGAAGACGAGGAAGGTGATCATCGTGGGAGCGGCCGACTCCTGCTTGAGATAGGCCGACAGGTCGACGTCGATGCGCTTCCACACCGCCTCGATCCGATCGGTCAGATCGACCCAGCCCAGGGGCAGCGGTGACGTCTCCGGAGCAACGCCGTCCCGGCCACCAGCAACAGCATCATCGCGGCGACCATGGCCCCCAGGACGTGTGCCCGAACCACGCCGATAGAGCTGCGCGCCAGCAGATAGCCGATCAGGCCGCCGGCGACCGTGACCACGACCAGCGAATTCGGTCAGCGATGCGCTCCCGCCCGAGAGCGACAGGGGCCGGGCATCCGCGATCGAGAGGCCCAGGACCACGAGCATGCCCAGCAGGAGGAGCAGGCTCGACCAGCCCTGCTCCGGTCGTCGCAGCAGGTACCAGAGGCGGTGGCCCGAGCGGCTCATGTCGGCATCGCCACGGCACCCGCACGGGCGGCCGTCAGTTGCTCACCCAGAGGGGCGCCCGGCCGGATGACGAAGGCCCGCACGTCGTGCTCGGCAAGCATGTGCAACAACGCCCGGAGCCCCTGTTCCAGAGGCTCCCGTTCGGACGGCGTGAGCGCCTCAAGACCGTTGGCCGCCAGGCTGGCGGAGGTGTGCGCGAGCGGATCGATGACGCAGGCGATGGGCGCCACTCCGGCGCTACGCAGGCTCGCCAGTGGCGCCACCCAGTCGCGGTCGAGCGAGGGCGTGATGGCCAGAGCGACCGTACCGCGGCGCATCTGCGACCGCACCTTCGACGAGCATCTCCGCGAGCGGCGTGTTGCCTTCGGCCTGGACGACCGCGAGCAGGCTCATGATCTTGTGCTGCTGACGTGCGCCACGCTCAGAGGCGATGACGGCTCGCCGCAGCCCGATGGCTTCCATGCCCACGCCACGGTCGTCAGCGAGGGCGTGCGCCGCCAGAGCCGCTGCCGCGTCCACGGTGCTCTCGATAGTGGCGCTCGGACCAGCTCCGGCGTGGAAGTTGCGGTCGAGGTCGACGAAGACCATCAGGTCGGCGGATGGCTCGATGTCGAACTCCTTGACCTGCAGTTCCTGGTGGCGCGCGCTGGAGCGCCAGTGGATGCGGTTGAAGGCATCGCCAGGCGTGTACGGACGCACCGAGGTCACCAGGGGCGTCAGATGCGGCCCGTGCTCGGCTCGTGTGGAGGCGCCTTCGATGGCCGAAGGCGGCAGCGACCAGGCGGGCAGGGGCTGCACTTCCGGATAGACGATCAGCGCTGCACCCGGTCCTACGGAGGCGACCGACTCGAAGAGGCCGAAGGGGTCGCCCGTGCGCACCACCATGGGATCGACCCGGTATTGGCCGCGATGCGTCAGCGGCACGCGGGCGGCCCAGGTGCGCGAGGTGTGCGAGCGCAGCGAGATGACGCGGCCCGGGATGGCCACCGGCAACGTCGACGGGCTATGCGTCTCAAGCCAGGGCTTGGGCAAGCGCGCCGACGAGCGCAGCGTGTAGGTCACGGTCAGCGTGTCGCCTACCGTGGCGTGCTGACGGTCGAGCCAGGAACCCGCCTCCAGGCTGGTGAGCCCGCGACGAGCGAGTAGGTAGGCCAGGCCGACCACGAGCAGGCCGAGATAGAGGAAGAAGTAGACCTCCGGTGCGACCCGTCAGGGCGGCCGCGGTGACGACCAGCCCGAGCGGTGAGCAGGAAGCCGAGCTTGCGAAGCATCGCGCCTCCTGCCGTCCGGCGCTCCTACGCCTGCCGCACCCCACGTGCTTCCGCGCTCGGCCGCGGTGCCTGGATCGGAACCGACATGAGCATCTCGCCGACGATGGCCCGCGGCTCGACGCCCCGGATCGAGGCCGCCGTCTTGAGGATGATGCGATGCGCCAGCGCCGGCTCGGCCAGCGCCTTGACATCGTCGGGGATGACGTAGTCACGGCCGGTCAGCGCGGCGAAGGCCTGGCTCGGCGCGATACAGCGCCAGGGAGCCGCGCGGCGAGGCGCCGAGGTAGACATCGGGATGGGAGCGCGTCGCGCTCACGAGCCGGACGATGTAGTCGGAGATGGCCGGATCGACGTAGATCTCACGGACGGCCTGCTGCATCTCGAGGACGGCGGCCGCATCGGCCACGGGCCCCAGGCTGTCGAGCGGGTGGGCTCGCTTCTGCTCGTCGAGGATGAGCATCTCGTCCATCGGCTCGGGGTAGCCCATGCGCAGTCGCAGCATGAAGCGGTCGAGCTGGGCCTCGGGCAGCGGGAACGTGCCCTCGTACTCGATGGGGTTCTGCGTGGCGATGACCATGAACGGCGCCGGCAGCGGACGGGTCACGCCGTCGACCGTCATGTGCCGCTCTTCCATCGCCTCGAGCAGCGCCGACTGCGTCTTGGGCGTCGCCCGGTTGATCTCGTCGGCGAGCACGATCTGGCTGACGACCGGGCCCGGCCGGAACTCGAACTCCTGGGTCTTCTGGTTGTAGATCGAGAGGCCCGTGACGTCGGTGGGCAGCAGGTCGGGCGTGAACTGGATGCGCCGGAAGGTGCAGTCGAGGCTCCGCGCCAGGGCCCGTGCCAGCATCGTCTTGCCGGTGCCGGGCACGTCCTCGATGAGCAGGTGCCCCTGGCACAACAGGGCGACGAGGGCAAGGCGCACCTCGCGATGCTTGCCGACGATGACGCGCTCGACGTTGGCGGCGACGCGCTCACCTGCTTCCTGGATCTTGGCCACTGGCGTGCGGTCCTCTGGCTCGAATGGGCGCGGCGGCGTCGGCGCGCGGTCCGCGCATGGTAGCCCAGTGACAGCTCTCGGAATCCGGCTGCCCCCGGGACCATCGGGAGGGCCTGGCGACGGTACCGACGTGCTGGTAGCCTGCTAGCCCGCCGAACCAGTACTCTTCGACTACATCCACCCTCAACCGACTCCGAGCCTGCCCGAGGGAGAAGCGCCGCCACGCCATGACCGATAACGTCCTCCAGTCGTTCTGTGAACGATGTGGCACGCGCTACACGTTCACCGACCCCGGAGCCGCCGCCGACCGAGGGGGGCCGCGGGGTGCTGGGCCTGTTCGGGCGACGCGCGCCCGCTGAAGCCGGTGCCACGGAGAAGCCGGCGCTTCGACCACTCCGCCCTCGAGCGAAGCCTTCGCCGGTACGTTCCACTTCTGTCTCGACTGCCGCCAGTACACCTGCACCAAGTGCTGGAACCCGGAGGCCGGAGGTTGCCTGAGCTGTCGTCCACATGAGCGCGCCGGGACGCCGTCTATCGGTGCCACCGCGCAGTCAAGCCCGTTCGCAGCCGGCAACGCCCCCAGCGAGTGGCCCTCCGGCGATAGCCCCAAGGCGGGATCGATCCCGCCGAGCAAGAGCAAGCCTCGGCGCGGTGGTTCCGCGAGCGCGGCGGCTCCCTCCGCCGGTCTCGAGCGAGACCAGTGGGGCCGGCCTCTCGAGGCCGGTGAAGAAACCAAGAGTCCCACATCCGAGCCGACTTTCAAGCGGAGTGGGTCAGACGAGTCTCGACCCCTGGCGAGGTGTGGTGTTCTCCGCCGACGACGAGACGGCGAGCGCCGACAGCCAGGAGCCCACGTCGAACGCGCCGGCGACGGCGCCGTTCGCGGCCGACGCGCCCCCAAAGCCCGCTGCGTCCGTCCCGGACGACAGCGCTTCTACTCCGGCCACCGAGGCGTGGCCGGACAGTGACCGCCCTGACGGCAGGCCCGAGCCGATCGCCGACGATGCCACGGCTTGGCCCGAGGTGGATCGCGGTGACGAAGACGAACCCGAGGCGACCGAATTCGACTCCCCTGCGAGACTCGATCGCCATCGACGAGCCCGACTTCGACGATGAGGACCCAGTCGACGCGGCTACCGAGTTCATGGCCAGTGAAGCCCTCGCGGAACGGCTGGGTTACGCACGGGCGAAAGACGCAGGCGCGGCCCCCGAGCCCGAGCCGGCCGTCGCCGCACCCGAACCCGAGCCGGCCGCCCGAGCCCGAGGCTGTCCCGAGCCGGCCCCCGAACCCGACCGTCGCCGAGCCGGCCCGCCCGAACCCGAGCCGGCCCCCGAGCCCGAGGCTGTCGCCCGAGCCGGCCCCCGAACCCCGAACCCGAGCCGGCCCCCGAGCCCGAGCGCCGACGCCCGAGCCCGAGGCTGTCGCCGAGCCGGCCCCCGAACCCGAACCCGAGCCGGCCCCCGAGCCCGAGGCTGTCGCCGAGCCGGCCCCCGAACCCGAACCCGAGCCGGCCCCCGAGCCCGAGGCTGTCGCCGAGCCGGCCCCCGAACCCGAACCCGAGCCGGCCCCCGAGCCCGAGGCTGTCGCCGAGCCGGCCCCCGAACCCGAACCCGAGCCGGCCCCCGAGCCCGAGGCTGTCGCCGAGCCGGCCCCCGAACCCGAACCCGAGCCGGCCCCCGAGCCCGAGGCTGTCGCCGAACCGGCACCCGAACCCCCCAAGCCCTCACCGATCGCACGCCGATCGCACCGATCGCACCGACTACCCCTCTCGGGCCACCACCAAGCATCGACGTCTGGGCGATGCCAGACGAGCCGGGACCGTTCAACCAGCCATACCAGGCATCTGTAGCCCAGACTCCTGTGACGGAGTATCTGGTGGCGCTTCCCAAGCCGCAGCCGCCTGCGCCAGCCACACCAGAGCCCCCGCCACCGCCGCCACCGGTGCAGCCGCAGCCACCGGTGCAGCAGGCACCACCCCCTGTGCCGAGCCCCATGCCCGCGCCGCAGCAGCGGCACCAGCCCGGTCTGCAAACAGGGCCGCCGGCCGCGCCGCCACCGGCTTTCGCGCCACCCCCTGCCCCCGCACAGCCCGCGCGGCCGCAAGCCACCGTCAGGCAGTCATCAGGGCCCTACATCTGCGGCAACTGTCGCCTGCCGCTCTCGGCAAAGGCGCGGTTCTGTCGCCGCTGTGGTGCTGCACAGGGCTAGTACGAACCCCGGGACCTCTAGAGCCGCGGGGCTCCTTTGCGTGTTCGGTCGCGATCGCGGCGCAATCGGGCGAACGCCGCTCCGTAGATGAGCGCCTGGAAGACCAGGTTGAGCCAGATCAACGAGATGAAGACGCTGCCCACGATGCCGAGCGTCAGCCAATGGCGGACCAGCAGTGGCGCGATCCACCCGAACAGCGCCGTAAGGGCGCCGATGACGAGTCCGACGATCACGGCTGGCCAGAACGCCTGGCGCAAGGTCGGCCCATCGGGGGGGACCACCATGTAGACGATGAGCACCGCGAGGAACGCGATACCCATGGCGCCGACCACAGCGATGGCCGCACTGACCTGACCAAAATCGATAGAGCAGGCCCCGCTCACGAGGGCCAGATCGAGATCCTTGAGTTGGGCACAGTGTTCGTTCACCCACTCGGTCAGGAAGGGAAGGGCGAAGACGACGACCACGGCGATGAGCAGTGTGCCCAGCACCACCACGATGGTGATGACGCCGCGAACGCGGGTGTGGACGAAGTCACGCCCGCCCGGGCCCGGGAACATGCGTTGCATGGCGCCCTGAAGTGCGCCGTAGAAGCCGCTGGCGCCCCAGAGCAGACCGATGACTCCGACGATGGTGCCGGTGCGGCCGCTGTCGGCCAGTCCGTTGATGATGGCCGTCGCCACATCGCGGATGGGATCGAACTGGTTGACGAGGTTCTCGATGAGCTGTTTTCGGAGCGCGGAGTCCTCGACGATGACACCGAGGAGGCTGACGAACAGCAGTAGCATTGGCACCAGGGTGAAGAACGAGAAGTAGGAGAGCGCGCCGGCGAGCATGCCGCCGCCGCCCCGGTCGTAGGCACGCATGACGTCCATCACCGCGAGCGCCGGTGGCGTCCGCATCACCGAGCGCTGGAGTGCCTCGAAGCGAGCCCGCCAGCCGAGCACGGGTGGCTCGCGACTTGCCTTGCCACTCCCCTCTGGAGGCGTATCGCCTCCCTTCGTCACTCTTCGAGGTCCTCGAAGAGTGACGGCTGCAGGTCGGTGGCCTTCACGCCCTCGCGCTTCCGGGGTCGCAACATGGCACGGACCTGGGCACGGCGGACGTAGATGTTGCGCCCCGGCTGGATGGACTGGAGTTTGCCGGTGTGTGCCCAGCGAGCCAGCGTGGAGCGGCTGATGGGCACGTTGGCGTCAGCGAATATCTGGGCGGCCTCGGAAAGGCTGATCCAGTCGGACGCGACGCGTGGCATGCTCGGAACCCCCTGCTAGTCGCCCTTGGCGCTCTTCGATGAGCTGTCCTTGCGCGCGGACGCGGAGCTGTCGGTGCTGGGCTTGGTCTTCTCGGCAGCCCCGGACTGGGCCTCGCTGCCGCTCTTGTCGCTCGGCTCGGGAGGCGTGGACGACGAGGAACCGGCCTTGGACTTGGCCTTCTTGGCACTGGCCGCGGCATCCTTCTTGGCCCAGCCGCTGCCCTTGAAGTGGATAGCCGGAAACGACAGGGCCTTGCGCATGGCTCCGCCGCAGGTCTCACAGGTCGTCAGGACCGGTACCGTCGATGCCGTGCATGACCTCGACCACGCGGCCGCACTCGGTGCAGCGGTAGTCGTACCGGGGCATCGCTCAGCCTCGCAGCAGGCGCATGCCGCACTTGGGACAGAAGAAGGCACTCTTGCCGACCTGTGCGAAGTGGCAGTGCGGGCACACCAGTCCGGCACCCGAATCAGGTGGCAGCGGGCGGTCGAGATCGACGAGCTCGGTGGCGCCTCGTGTGCTGACGATGGCCACCAGCATCCCGCCCAGGATGCGCGACGCGTTCCGCTCGGTGTCGCCGCGCACGCCCTTGCCGCCCCAACCCACGATGCCGCGGACCATCTGGTCGCCGGTCACCTCGTCCCAATAGGACGCGACCGCGCCGATGATCCCGGTGTAGTCGGGGAAGCCGGCCGAGTCGAGGGTGCCGTCGAGCAAACAGATCGCGATCGACTCGAAGGCCGGGTCGATCGCGTCGAGCGTCTCGAGCACCATCAAGCCGTAGCGCGTCACCGGAGACCGATGATGGTGGGCGTTGAGCCACTGCGAGGCTTCGATGGTGCGCATCACCACTGGGTTGGCTTCGGCGAACTGCGGATCGAGCGGTTCGATGAGTTCGATGGGGGTCTTGGCGAACTGCTCCAGCATCATCGGCAGCGCCGTCACGGAACCCTCGCCCGGCGCGAACCGGACGCCCTTGCTGCTGCGGGCGCGATACGTGAGCTTGAGTTCGTAGTCTTCCGCCGGCGGCTCCTCGGTGAGCAGACCGATGTCAGGCAAGCCCAACGGCTTGGCAGTTTCCGGCTCGGCGTTCTTACGTTTGAGGAAGTCGAAGGTCACAGGCAGGTCCCTTGCTCATCAGAGGGAGACGTGTAGAACGTGTCAATCCTAGCGTCTCAGAGGGACTGGAGCGGCAGTACCATCCTCTCGTTCGTGGTTGGCAGGACGGCAGGCTGCCCGCCCCTCAGCGCAAGAGGTGCTCACGGATGCGATCTGCCATCTCCTGCAGCTCGGTCTCCCTGGCACGGACGCCTTCGACGACCGCTGCCGGCGCCTTGCTCACGAAGGCCTCGTTGGCCAGTTTCGCCCGGGTGGAGGCCAGCAGCTTCTCGGTCTCGGCGAACTCCTTCTCGAGGCGCGCGCGGTCACGCTCGCGGTCCTCGGCACCGACCGAGAGGCGCGCCTCGGCACCGTGGCTGACCACCACCAGCGCCGACTCGTCACTCGTGGCCGGTTCGCCATCGGCGATCGAGGGACGTACTCGGGCCAGCCTGGCGACCACGTCGGAGATGGCCTCGAACGCCTCGGTGCGGTCGGGCCGCTCGAAACGCAGTTCGGCGTCGAGCTGTGTGGCCGGTTCGATGCCGGCATCGGCGCGCGCGTTGCGCATCGATGAGACCAGCTCGAGGATGTCGGCTACCGCCGCGGCCTGGTCTTCGTCGGCGGGCGACCGCATGTCCTCCTGGACCGGCCATGCGGCGGTGATGAGCAGTTCGCCATCGTCAGGCCGGTGCGGCAGGCGACCCCAGATCTCCTCGGTGATGTGCGGCATGACCGGGTGCAGCATGCGCAGGTAGCGGTCGAGCACCCAGGCCAGCACCTGCCAGGTGGCAGCACGCGTCTCGGCATCCACGTCGGGTCCCAGACGCACCTTGGCCATTTCCAGGTACCAGTCGCAGTAGTCGGACCAGACGGCCTGGTGCAGGATGCGAGTGGCTTCGGCGAACTGGTAGGCGCCGTAGGCGGCGTCGGCATCGCGCACCGCTGCGTGACAGCGCGACAGGATCCATTGTTCGGCCGGACCGAGCCGATCGCTGCTCGGCAGCGTCAGGGCTATCGCCTCAGGCAGTTCCGTGGGTTTGGCGCCGAGCACGAAGCGGGCCGCGTTCCAGAGCTTGTTGGCGAAGTTGCGCCCCCCCTCCAACCGCGACGAACCGAGGCGCTGATCGGCCCCCGGGGCGGCGCCGCTGACGATCGCGAAGCGCAGCGCATCGGCCCCGATCTCATCCATGACCACAAGGGGGTCGATGACGTTGCCCTTGGTCTTGGACATCTTCTTGCCGTACGGGTCGCGGATGAGCCCGCTCAGGTAGACCACGCGGAAGGGCTCCTCATCGGTCAGCCATTCGCCGAGCATCATCATGCGGGCGACCCAGAAGAAGATGATGTCGTGACCGGTCTCCATGACCTGCGTCGGATAGTAGGTGCGCAGGTCCATCGTCTTCTCCGGCCAGCCCAGCGTGGAGAACGGCCACAGACCGCTGGAGAACCAGGTGTCGAAGGTGTCCGCATCCTGCGTCAACTCGTAGGAGCGGCACTCCACGCAACGACCTGGTCCCGTCTCCAAGTCGGAGACCGTGACGTGGCCATCGGGGCAGTACCAGACCGGGATGCGGTGCCCCCACCACAGCTGGCGGCTGACGTTCCAGTCGTAGATGTTCTCGAGCCAGTCGAAGAACACCTTCTCGAACCGCTCCGGCACGAAGCGGGTGCGCTTCTCGCGCACGGCACGCATGGCCCGCTCGGCCATGGGCTTGACATCGATGAACCATTGCGTCTTGAGGCGCGGCTCGACGACATCGTCGCTGCGCTGGCAGCGGCCGATGGCCATCTCGTGGTCCTTGACCTCGACCAAGTCACCTGCGGCCTCAAGGTCCTCGAGGATGCGCTCGCGGCACTCTTCGCGCGTGAGCCCATCGTAGGGGCCAGCGTCGGCGTTCATGCGCGCCTCGTCGGTCATGATGTCGAGACGCGGCAGGTCGTGGCGCTCACCGGTCTCGAAGTCGGTGTGGTCATGCGCCGGCGTGACCTTCACGGCACCAGTGCCGAAGTCCCGCTCCACGAACGCGTCGGCGATGATGGGCACGTCGCGGTCTACGAAGGGGATGCGGACCGTACGGCCGACCAGCGCGGTGTAGCGCTCGTCCTCCGGGTGCACAGCCACCGCGGTGTCGCCAAGGATGGTCTCCGGCCGTGTGGTGGCCACGGTGATGGTCTGGCTCGGGCTGGGCGCCGAACCGGATGGCGCATCCTCGGGCAGCAGGTGGTACCTGACCGACCAGATCTTGCCCTCCTCGGGCGTACCGATGACCTCGAGGTCGGAGACGCTGGTCCCGCAGCCCGGGCACCAGTTGACCAGCTTCTGACCGCGGTAGGCGAGGCCATCCTCATAGAGGCGCTTGAACGCGACGCGGACAGCGTGCGCGGAGCGCGCATCCATGGTGAAGCGCTCGCGACCCCAGTCGGCCGAGATGCCCAGCCGGCGCTGCTGGCCCATGATGACCGGGCGCGTCTCTTCCATGAAGCGCCACATCCGCTCGAGGTACTTCTCGCGTCCCAGCTCCTCGGGCGTGGTGCCCTCGTCGGCAAGGACACGCCGCAACACCCACTGGGCCGCGATCGATGCGTGGTCCACGCCCGGCAGCCACAGCGCGGGACGGTGCTGCATGCGCGCGCGGCGGATCATGAGGTCCTCGGTCGCCGAACGGGCAGCATGGCCCAGGTGCAGGGCACCGGTCACGTTGGGCGGCGGCATGATGATGGTGAAGGGCTCCATCGTGGGCCTGGCGCGCGAGCCAGCACCGTCGGGAGCGAACACATCGGCAACGAGCCAGCGCTGGTAGACAGCCGGCTCCACCTCGGCCGGCTGGTATGCCTTGGCCATCGGTGTCGTTCCGTTCCGAGCCGCCTCGCCCATGCCTGTCGCTCTCCTTCGGTGCACACGGATGACCTCGCCCGCCCGGTGGACGAACGAGGTCCCGAATGCGTCTTGCGATCGAGTCCCGTGGCGCCGATCACGCCATGCTCAGCGAGTCTAGCGCACGCTGATATCGTGGCAGCCCAGCGAGGCATGAGGAACGATGTGCTCCGACCCTGATAGCACGCCCCCCATCGAGCCCGGTCCGTCCTCATCCGCCAACGGCCGGCGAGTCGTCCTCGAAGCTGCCGATGGCGTCTCGCTGGCCGCCTTTCGGGCCGATGCATCCGAGCCGACCGGCGTGGGCATCGTGGTGCTCCCCGACTACTACGGGCTGACCGCTTTCTACGAGGACCTGGCCCTGCGTTTCGCCGAGGCCGGCATCGACGCGATGGCCATCGACTACTACGGCCGCACAGCCGCGCCGCCTCCGCGCGATAGCTCGTTCGACCACGTAGACCACGCCGGTCGCACTAGCTGGACGGGTCTGCAGGCCGACGTCGCGGCCGCCGTCAGCGAGTTGCGGGCCGAGCGACGCGTCCGTGCCTTGTTCTCCATCGGGTTCTGCTTCGGCGGTCGGACGTCGTTCCTGCTGGGCACCGTGCCAGAGCTGGATCTGGCTGGGGTCATCGGCTTCTATGGCTGGCCGGTCGGTGAGTTCCGAAATGACACGCTGGCTCCGGCGACGGTCACCAGCAGTCTACGAGCACCACTCCTGGGCATCTTCGGCGAGGCAGATCCCAAGATCCCGCCGACGGACGTGATGGCGTTCGAGCGCGCACTCGATGCGGCACCAGTGCCCCACCGAGTCATCAGCTACGAGGGCGCCCCGCACTCCTTCTTCGACCGGAAGCAGGAGGACCACGCCGCAGCCTCGGGGGCAGCCTGGTCTGAGGTGCTGGCCTTCATCGAGGCCTATCGGCCGGCTCCTGGTCGTTAGGCGCCCTTCTCGACGAGCTCGTCGTAGTTGGTCTCGTCCACACCCTGGTCCAGGTGAGCCTTGGTCAGCAGCAGCGGCGTGCGGCCGTCCCGGATGGTCTCCTCGGTGACGATGCACTTGCGCACATCGCTGCGCTCGGGGATGTCATACATCACGTCGAGCAGCGATTCCTCGACGATGGAACGCAGTGCGCGAGCGCCGGTCTTGCGGGCCAGCGAATGCTCTGCGGCAGCCTCGATGGCCCCGGCCGTGAAGACCAGCTCGACCTTGTCCAGTTGGAGGAAGCGCGTGAACTGGCGCGTCACCGCATTGCGCGGCTCGGTCAGCACGCGCATCAGGTCTTCCTTGGTCAATGCCGAGAGGGTGACCTCGACCGGCAGACGGCCAACGAACTCGGGGATGAGTCCGAACTTCAGCAGAGTCCTCGGGCATGAGCTGCTCGAGTACGCGAGCCCGCTCCACGCGATCGACCTGCGACTGCGAGCCGAAACCCATGGTCTTGCGGCCGACCCGCTCCTCGACGATCTGGTCGAGCCCCTCGAACGCACCGCCGAGGATGAAGAGCACGTTGGTCGTGTCGATCTGGATGAAATCCTGGTGCGGATGCTTGCGGCCACCCTGAGGCGGCACGTTGGCGACGGTTCCCTCCAGGATCTTGAGCAGCCCCTGCTGGACACCCTCGCCACTGACGTCGCGGGTGATCGAAGGGTTGTCCGCCTTGCGTGCGATCTTGTCGATCTCATCGATGTAGACGATGCCACGCTGCGCCTTGGCCACGTCGAAGTCCGCTGCCTGGATGAGGCGCAGCAGGATGTTCTCGACGTCTTCACCGACGTAGCCAGCCTCGGTCAGCGAGGTCGCATCGGCGATGCAGAACGGTACCTCGAGGACCCGTGCCAGGGTCTGCGCCAGCAGCGTCTTGCCGGAGCCGGTCGGCCCCACCATCAGCACGTTGGACTTCTGCAGCTCGACCTCATCGACGAGGTTGCCGGCGTTGACGCGTTTGTAGTGGTTGTAGACCGCCACTGAGAGCACCCGCTTGGCGCGCTCCTGGCTGATCACGTAGGCGTCGAGCGCATCCTTGATCTCACGCGGGTTGGGGAGCTTGGCCGCCTTGGGCTTGTTGGCCACCTTGGGTGTGTCAAGCATCTCCTCTTCGATGATCTCCTGGCACAGCGAGATGCACTCGTCGCAGATGTAGACGCCCTGCCCTGCGATGAGCTTGCGCACCTGTTCCTGGCTCTTGCCGCAGAAGCTGCAGCGGTACGGAACCTTGGTGCCCTTGCCGGAGCTACTGGCCACGGATGTCCTCTCCTTGGATGCTCGCGCTAGCCCTTCGCCGACTTGGCCCGGGATTCGCTGATGAGCGACTCGGAGCGTTCGGCGTAGACCTCGTCGATGATGCCGAACGCCTTGGCCTCGGCGGGCGACATGAAGTTGTCTCGCTCGGTGTCCTTGGCCACCTTCTTGGCGGTCTGGCCGGTATGCCGGGCGAGGATATCGTGGAGCCTCCGATTGAGGTCTTCGAGCTCCTTGACCTGGATGAGCACGTCCGGAGTGGAGCCGCGGAAGCCGCCCGAGCCCTGGTGGATCATGATGCGACTGTTGGGCAACGCGTAGCGCTTGCCCTTGGCCCCGGCCGCCAGCAGCACCGAAGCCATCGAGGCTGCCATGCCGATGCAGATGGTGCTCACGGGGGCGCGCAGGTACTGCATGGTGTCGTAGATGGCCAGGCCCGACGTGACCACGCCACCGGGCGAGTTGATGTACAGGCTGATATCGCGCTCGGGATCCTCGGCCTCGAGGAACAGCAGCTGCGCGATGATGAGGTTGGCCATGTGGTCCTCGATCTGGTCACCGAGGAAGATGATGCGATCCTTGAGGAGCCGGCTGTAGATGTCGTAGGCCCGCTCGCCACGGCTCGAGGACTCGATGACCATGGGCACGAGCATGGCCGTGGACTGCCGCGCGGCTTCGGCCGCCTGAGAGGCGGTCGGGATGTTCGGGCGACGGGTCATGCCTCGGTCCCTCCTTCGGCTCCATCCCCCACGGCGATCTCGTCGACCACTTCAGCGATGGGGTCGGGCGTCGACTCCTCCCCGTCCTCGTCGTGCGTGTGTCCGTGTTGGTGCTGCACATTCTCGAACTCGGGGTGAGCTTCGATCCAGCGATCAGCCAGCCTCTCGACCACCTGCGAGCGTCGCAGCTGGGAGCGGATGTAACTGCGGCCGCGGTCGGAGTCGAGGTACTCCTTGATGGCGTCGCCGGCCTCGGGATCGGCGTTGACGCGGTCGACCTCGGCCTGGATCTCCTCGTCGGAGACCGTGACCTCCTCCTGGTCGGCGATGGCGCCGAGGACCAGCAACGTCTTGACGCGCTTCTCAGCACCCTCGCGATACTCCTCGCGCAGTGCGGCCTCGTCCTTCTCGGTCACGCGCAGATAGTCGTCATAGGCGATGCCCTGCTGCGAGACGCGCACCTTGAGCTCGTCGATCATCACGCCGACCTCGCGCTCGACGAGGAGCTCCGGCAGCACCAGGGTGGCGTTGGCCGCCGCGTACTCGATGATGCGGTCGACGAACTCGTGGCGGGCCCGGTCGAGCGCGTTGATGCCCATCCGCTGCTCCAGGTCAGCGCGCAGTGCCACCATGTCCTCGTAGGGGCCGACCACACCGGCGAACTCGTCGTCGGCCTCCGGCAGCCTGCGCTCGCGCAGCTCCAGCAGCCTGGCCGTGAATTCCACCTCAGCGCCCTGCAGCGCTTCCTCGTTGTAGTCGTCTGGGAAGACCACGCTGAAGATGCGCTCGTCTTCCTCCTCCATGCCCAGCAAGTTGGCCTCGAAGCCGGGGATCATGCGCTCCTGGCCAAGGATCAGCGGAAAGCGCTCGGCCTGGGCGCCGTCGATGAGCTCGCCGCCACGCCGGCCCTCGAAGCTGATGACCGCGTAGTCCTCGTTCTCCGCGCCCCGGCCCGCGACCGGGACGAGCAAAGCCTGCTGGTCGCGCAGCTGTTCGATGACCTGCTCGACCTGCTCGTCGGTGACCTCTGCGATCTCCGGGGTGAAGGGGTATTCCGTGTAGTCGCCGAGCTCGACCTCGGGACGCACCGGCAGGGTCACCGTGTAGGTGGCACCTACGCCCTCCTCGAAGGCGGACCACTCCGGCTCGGGCGGCAACTCCAGGACATCCTTGCCCGATTCGGCCACGGCCGTGATGACCGTGCGCTGGTAGAGGTGCTCGCGGGCCTCGTCGTAGACGGGGTCGGGCGCGTCCGGGTCGGAGCGGTCCACGCCGAGCGCACGCTCGATGATCGCGCGTGGGGCCTTGCCCGGCCGGAAGCCGGGGATGCGCGTACGACGTGCCAGGTGGCGCACGCCCTCGTTGATGGCGCTCTGGAGTTCCTTGTCGGTGATGTGGACCTCGAGCACGACGGTGCTCTGGTCGCCTTCGCGGATGTCGGTGTTCACAGGTATCCTTGTCATCGGTGATTGGGAAGTGCCGAACGAGTATAGGGACGCACCGCGCCAGGCGTTCTGGCGAGACCGCGACGCGATGCTCACCGCGCCCCCACGGCTGCACACGTGCAGGATGCGCCCGTTCCTTCTCTCACCCCGTACACTCGGCTGGTCGCGGAAGTGGTGAAACGGCAGACACGCTGGCCTTAGGAGCCAGTGCCCGAGAGGGCGTGGGGGTTCGAGTCCCCCTTCCGCACCAACGCTGCCGCGGGCGTCCTGGGCCGGTCTAGTCCTCGACCTTGTCGGTCTTGACCGCTCGCTTCTTCGCGTCTGCCTGCTGGAGGGAGCGCTCGCGTGCCTCGCTGCGGTGGGTCGCGCGGTCCTTATCGGCTTCCATGAGCCGCTGCACCATGATCCGCGCCCCGGCGGTGCCCAGCGGGCCGGCCACGCGATCGAACGTCCGCCAGAATGAAGTGGCAGCGTTGGGTTCGGGCTGGTACTTGCCCTTCTGCTTGAGGTAGTCGGCGAAGTCCTTGTTCAGGGCACGTCGCACCTCGGGATCCTTGGCCACGCCAGAGTCCTTGAGGACCTTCTCGATCTCCGGCGGCAGGAGGCCGTCGTTGGGGTCGGGTCGTGCCGGCAGGATGCGTCGGCCCACATACCGGGCGACGCGGCGTGGTCCGCCCACGAGCAGGAAGCCGGTGCCGCCCACCAGGGCCGCGGTCTTCATCGGATTGCGACGGATCTTGGCAGGCACATCGAGAGCGGACTGCGTGGCGCTGGTCAGTTCGTCCATTGCGCCGGCGACATCGGTGCGAGCGGCATCGAGCTCAGCTATGGCCTCGGCCACTTCAGGCGTGGGCGCCGAGTGCTTGGCCATGACCCGCTCGAGCGTCTCGTCATCAAGCTCATCGGGGGCTGGAGTCGGGAGGTCGCTCATCGGCCCATCATCTTCTGCTTCTGGCGCTCGAACTGCTCGATCAGGAACTCCTTGGTCTGTGTGAACGCGGTGATGGATTCGGTGGGCACGATGTCAGCGTAGCGAGCCTCCGGATCGAAGCCCTTGCGATTCGCGAGCAGCACACCGGCGATGACCCAAGTGATGAGCCCGATCGTGATAGCCATGCCCAGCACGCCGTCGGGGGCGTCGTAGCGGGTCGATGCCAGGATGGCACCAACGATGGCGCCGAGCACGAAACCGACGACCGTGATGCCGACCAGCGGCTGGCCGCGCTGACCGGCTCGCCAGCCGACGATGGCGGCCGCGATGGCCACGATCGCACCGCCCAGGAACAGTCCGCCCAGGGTCACCAGCCAGGCGTCACCGAAGGGCAGGTCCTCGGTGACGAAGGCGCCGTTCAGCCAATCCCTCACAGACTCCGCACCCGTGTTGCCGACATTGCTCAGCAGCAGGATGGCCAGGAGGGCTCCGACGATCAGGCCCACGAGCGCGCCCCAAGCCGTACGAGCGTACGTCTCCACCGGCGAGGTTGATGCCCACGAAACCGACGACGACTGCGGCCAGCAGGGTGCCGTGGATGATGCCCCAGCCCATCGAGCCGAACAGCAACTCACCGAAGAAGAGGAAGCTGCCCACATACAGCAGGATGCCGGCCAGGACCACGATGACGAAGGCAGCACGGCCCAGGCCGATGATGATGCCAAGCTGCTTGCCGCTGATGGCCAGCTCAGCCCGCAACAGGGCGAGCTGAGCGTTGATCATGCGCATGATCGCTTCACGCACGCCGCCGATGGCCTCGCCTACGCCAGGCTCCCTCGACTCTGCCTCGGGCTGGGGCGGGCGCCCCGGACCAGGGCCGGCCTTCGCCCCAGCGGTCGGTGGCTTCGCCCCGGCGACCGGCGGCGTTGTGATGTCCTCTGCCGCGACGCTAGGCTCAGCGTCAGCGCTCGGCGTCTTCTCGACGTCGGGCCGGGCAGCATCCTGGGGGTCAGGTGTGACGGTCAGATTCGGCCTCGTCTCTCGGTCATGCAGGGACAGGGATACACGAGCCCCTCGCGCGCCCTTCCAGCATACCCGAGGGTGGTCCGCTTAGGTATCGCGCTCGGGCGTGGAAAGCAGGAAGCCCGGCCTCTCGACCGGGCTTCCTGCGCTTCATCGTGGAGCCGCAGCTCCAGGGTGTGTGGCTAGAAGCCGCCCATACCGCCCATCGGATCCATGCCACCAGGGGGCATGCCCGCGGAGCCCTCAGGCTCGGGCTTGTCCGTGATCATGGCCTCGGTGGTGAGCACCATGGCGGCGATCGAGGCGGCGTTCTCGACCGCGGAACGCGTCACCTTGGCAGGGTCGACGATGCCCTCGGTGAGCATGTCGACGTACTCGCCGGTGAGGACATTGAGGCCGATCTTGTCGGACTTCTTCTCAGCCTGTGCACGACGGATGTTCTCGAGCACGACCGAACCGTCGAGGCCGGCATTGGCGGCCAGCTTCTTGGCGGGCACCTCAAGGGCCAGACAGACGATCCTGACACCGGTCTGCGCATCGCCCTCGAGCTTGATGCCCTTGAGCGCCTTCTGAGCGTTCAACAGCGCCACCCCGCCACCGGGCACGATGCCCTCCTCGAGCGCCGAGCGAGTGGCTGAGAGGGCGTC
Organism: uncultured Chloroflexia bacterium; assembly: GCA_963705425.1. Lineage (GTDB taxonomy): Bacteria > Chloroflexota > Limnocylindria > Limnocylindrales > CSP1-4 > JAFMJV01. Next base: position 92,028 of record CAVPJO010000014.1, read on the forward strand.
CTCGACGCGGTGCTTCTTCTCCTTGAGCTCGACCTCGGTGCCGGCGCCGACCTTGATGATGGCCACACCGCCGGCCATCTTGGCGAGGCGCTCCTGGAGCTTCTCACGGTCGTAGTCCGAGGTCGTCTCCTCGATCTGCGCCTTGATCTGTGTCATGCGGCCCTCGATGGCCTTGGCGTCGCCCTTGCCTTCGACGACCGTGGTGTTGTCCTTGTTGGCCACGACCCGGCGAGCCTGGCCGAGGTCCTCGAGCTCGACCAATTCGAGCTTGCGGCCGAGCTCCTCACTGATGACCGTACCGCCGGTGACGATGGCGATGTCGCGCAGCATCTCCTTGCGTCGATCGCCGAAGCCCGGGGCCTTGACCGCGAGCACGTTGATGATGCCACGGAGCTTGTTGACGACGAGCGTGGCGAGGGCCTCGCCATCGATGTCCTCGGCGATGATGAGCAGGTCCTTGCGCCCGGCGGCGATGACCTTCTCCAGGGCGGGGACGATGTCAGCGATGGCACTGATCTTCTTGTCGGTGATGAGGATGTGCGGCTCGTCGAGCGCCGCCTCCATGCGGTTGGTGTCCGTCACGAAGTAGGGACTGATGTAACCACGGTCGAACTGCATGCCTTCGACGTACTCGGTCTCGAAAGCCATGGTGCGGCTCTCCTCGACCGTGATGACGCCGTCCTTGCCGGTCTTGTCGAAGACGTCGGCGATGAGGTCACCGATCTCCTGGTCGGCGGCGCTGATGGCAGCCACCTGGGCGATCTCCTCATGGCCAGCGACCGGGACGGCTGCCTCGCGGATAGCGGCCGAGAGGGCATGCTCCGCCGCATCGATGCCGATCTTCATCTGCATCGGATTGGCCCCGGCAGCCACGTTCTTGAGGCCTTCGGTGACGATGGCCTGGGCGAGCACGGTGGCCGTGGTGGTGCCGTCGCCGGCGACATCCTCGGTCTTGGTGGCGGCTTCCTTGAGGAGCTGCGCGCCCATGTTCTGGAACGGATCCTCGAGCTCGATGTCACGGGCCACGGTGACGCCATCATGGGTCACGGTCGGAGCGCCGTACTTCTTGTCGAGCGCGACATTGCGGCCCTTGGGGCCGAGCGTGGTGCTCACGGCATCCGCGAGCGCGTCGATACCGATCTTCAGGCTCCTGCGCGCCTGCTCGTTGTACATGATGAGCTTGGCCATCTTGCCTCCCTGTGTGTGCGCGTCTTGCGCCGATCTCGCCTACGTACGGTCACGTGGGCGAGTCGACGCCTCGCGCCGGTCTGGTGACCCCGTACAGGAGCGGTGGTGTGCTCCTGTGTCGTGGTTAGCACTCTCAGTCCTAGAGTGATAACACAAGCGCAGCGCTACGTCAACCATAGGCCGCCGCAGGAGCAAGGGGACGACGCCCGCTAGACTCGGTTGGACATGCTCGAGAACGACACCTCCCCCATCGCCACTGCCGAGCTGCTCGCCGTGGGAGCCGAGCTGCTGGTAGGCGAGACGCGCGACACGAACAGTGGCGATGTGGCGGGGTATCTGACCGAGCTGGGCGTGGCGGTCAGACGCATGACCCAGCTGCCCGACGAGCTCGACGTCATCAGCGCTGCCGTGGCTGATGCGCTGCAGCGGGTGGACCTGGTCATCACCACCGGGGGACTCGGCCCCACCCCCGACGACGTCACCCGCGAGGGCATCGCGGCTGCCATCGGCGAGCGGCCCGTGGTCGATCCCGATCTGGAGGCTTGGCTGCGAGACATCTGGGCCCGGCGTGACCTGCCCTTCTCCGAGGTGAATCTCAAGCAGGCCTGGCTGATTCCGAGCGCTACGGCCATGGGCAACCCACACGGCACGGCGCCGGGCTGGTGGATCGAACACGAGGGCCGGGTCATCATCGCCCTTCCGGGCCCCCCCCGCGAGCTGGGGCCGATGTGGACGGACCACGCGCTACCGCTGCTGCGAGAGCGTGGCCTGGGGGTCGACCGCGCTGCGGAGACGCTGCGCTTGACCGGGATCGGCGAATCCACGGTGGTGGACCTCATCGGCAAGGAATTGCTCGAGCTCGAGAATCCCCGCATCGCCACCTATGCGCGAGCCGATGCGGTCGACGTGCGCGTCAGTGCCGTAGCCGCGGGACCACAAGCGGCGGCGGCACTGGTGGCGTCGACCATCGCCTCGCTCAGTCCACGGATCGACCCCTACCTGTTCGCTCGGGGTGACGACGATTGGTCCGTGGCCCTGGCCGGCAGGATCGGCGGTCGTAGCCTGGCCACGACAGAAGTCGGGACCGCCGGCTACCTGGGACTGATTGCTGGGCACGGCACCGTTCCTGCGCGGATCGGAGCAGCGCAACGATCGCCACGCGGATGCCTCGTGGCTCGCCTCGGACATCCGCTTGCGGCTCGGCGCCGACATCGGGCTGGCCGTCGTCGCGCAGGAGACCGACGAGGACATGGGTGTCGAGGTAGCGGTCGACATCGGGGGTCGCGTCAGCGTCGGGCGGCACACCGTCTTTCGGGGCGGCGACAGCGGCCGACGGCGAGCGGCGAACACGGCCGCGGCCGAGCTGTGGAGGCGCCTCCCCGACTGAGTAGCCCCCTCAGGTGATGGTCAGGACCGGCGCCTCTACGGCGGCCCGCATGCTCACGCGGCCCGCGACGGCGCGTGCCACCTTGCGCATGACTTCGGCGGCCGGTCCCGGCTCACGCTGGGCCACCGCCGGCACGCCGGCATCCCCGCCCTGGCGCATCTTGATGTCCAGCGGGATACCGCCGAAGTAGTGCAGATCGTGGGTGGCCGCGAAGCGCTCGGCCCCGCCGCGACCGAAGATCTCGGTCTCCTCGTTGCAGTGCGGGCACACGAACGCGCTCATGTTCTCGACGATGCCGAGGATGGGCACGGACATGCGCTCGAACATGTTGAGCGCCTTCTCCACATCGGAGAGAGCCACGTCCTGGGGCGTCGACACCAGCACCGCGCCGGTGACAGGCACCGACTGGGCCAGGGTCAGCTGCGCATCGGATGTGCCGGGGGGCATGTCCACCACGAGGTAGTCGAGCTCGCCCCACTCGACGTCCCGCAGGAACTGCTGGATGGCGCCACCGACGAGCGGGCCCCGCCACACGATGGGTTGGCCCGGCGGCACGAAGAACTGGATGGAGATGACCTTGACGCCGTATCGCTCGAGGGGCTGGATCTTGCCGCCGGGCGTGGCTGAGGGCTGGCCTTCGACGCCCATCATCTGAGGGATGTTGGGCCCCGTGATATCGGCGTCGAGGAGGCCCACCGTGGCGCCCTCCAGGGCCAGCGACGTGGCCAGGTTGACCGACACGCTGCTCTTGCCGACACCGCCCTTGCCCGAGGCCACGGCGATGATGTTCTTGACGCCCGGCACGAGGTTCTCCTGTTGCTGGCCCGGCGTGGCGCGGCGCACGGAGGCACCCCAGGTGATGTCCACGCCGGTGGCGCCCAGAGGTTGCAGCTTGGCCTCGATATCGGCGCCGATCTGGTCCTTCAATGGGCAGGCCGGCGTGGTCAGATCGATCTTCAAGGCGACCGTCGAGCCGTCGACGTGGATCTCCTTGACCATATCCAGGCTCACTATGTCGCGATGAAGCTCCGGATCCTGGACGTTGCGAAGGGCCTCGGTGATGGTGGTGTCATTGAGCATGCCGATATCTTACCTACCCGGTCGGGATTGACCAATTCCTGAGGATGTGGGGCGAGCAGTCCTGGAAAGACCATCGCCGGGACCCTTGCGAGTCCCGGCGATGATGCTGCTCGACGTGCGCCGCAAGGGCGCTCGTTACACCGATGCTAGCGCGTGTGGCCTGACTATGCCTTGAGGCCGTCCGGCAGCGGCTTGTGGCGCTCGGGCGCGGTGATGTGCTTCTCGACGGTGGCCCGATTGCCGGTGATGCCCAGTTGCTCGAAGAGGTACTTCATCTTGGCCTGCTGGTTGGCGATGATCTCGTCCTTGGTCTCCAGGTCCCAGAGCTCGCGCTTGATCTCGCCCAACGCCTTCTTGCGGGTCTTGTACACGAACTGAGCGTCGGTCTGACCCTCGGAACGCTCGTCAGCGAGGTTGTCGAAGCAGTACTGCTCGACGACCGCATAGAGTTCGGCGGGGAAGGCGGGGTCCTCGTACAGCGCGTTCTGGAAGCCGGTAGCGAGGTGGATCTCAGCCGTCTCGACCTCAGGGAAGCGGTGGAAGAGATCGGCGGGGAGCGTGGAGGCCCCGTGCTGGACCGCGCCGGCCAGGCCGTACTCGCGGGCCACGATGCCGAGCTCGCGCAGGACCTCGAAGTCGAGCTTGACCTCAGCCACGGAGCCGTCAGCGGTGGGCACGCCACCATGGGAGGTCCCGGTCTGGACGCTGACCTTGGACAGGCCGATGGCGCCTTCGCCGGCGCGGGCATCGAATTCCCTGTTGAAGCCGTCGAGGTAGGCGCGCAGCTCGGCGGGTGTGGAGTTGTCCTTGCCGACCTCGCCGATCTCGCCGCCGATGGAGACGACCAGCTCCTCGTTCGCGCGGATGAGTGCGGCCAGCTCAGCGGCGCGCGTGTAGTTCTCCTTCTGCTGCTCATCGAGCGTGTCGTGGGAGAGGTCCACGAGCGTGGAGGAGTCGATGTCGATGTTGCCGTAGCCCACGGACATGGCGTCCAGCGTGGCTGCATGCAACGCGCCGGTGACCTGCTCGGGATCCTTGGCGTAGTTCTTGGCGTTCCACTGGTAGTGATCGCCCTGGATGAAGACCGGGCCCTGCCAGCCGGCGTGGATGGCACCGGCCAGGACGCTGGTGATGTACTCCCCGGGGCGCTGATAGGTATAGGCCTGCTCTGAACGAGCCAGTTCCCAGATGGGCGAACCGGCGCCGAGCTCCATGGCAGCGCGGCAACCGGCCGTGGCCATGTCGAAGACCTGCGTGCGCAGGTTGATGGCCGGCTCGGTCCAGCCGCTGTACTCGTCGCGTGAACGCGCCATGTACAACTCGTGGATGCTGGCGGACGGGCAACCGAGCTCCTGCGATGCTTCCCAGACGATCCAGCGGGCGGCGTCGACAACGGCCTCGTCCTCGCTGAAGGTGGCGCTCCAGACGACATCCTTGATGCCTTCGGCGCGGAATGCTGCGACATCGTCGATGACCAGACGCTGGCCAGCGATGTGGCAGATGCCGTCGAGGTATGAGACGAGTTCGCCGACGGACGCGGCGACACGAGGGGCGGTCATTTGGAACCTCCAGTGGGCGTCGAGCAGACGCGGGTGCGCTATCTACCGTGATGCTACTCCCCGTGGCGCCGTATCACCCGTGCCCGTCGGCCCGCCCGAGTGGGTCCGGGCGTCACGATCGGTTACGGGGCATGGCACGACTCACGAGCCGGGTGGATACTGCACCCACCATGCGCGCCATCCGACCCCTTGCGGCGGTCGCCCTGACCGCCTCGCTGCTGGCCATCCCAGCGCTGGCCAGCGCACAGTCCGAGCCCGCGGCCGCTGACCCGGCTGCTCCTCTCGCCCGCCAGCCGGACGGACACCTGCCGTTCGAGGGCACGCCCTGGCGACTGGAGAGCTACAGCCATCGTGGTCGAGTCGCGACGCCTGGCCCCGAGGTCGCCGCGTTCCTCAGCTTCCACAGCTCGTTCCTGGAGGGCTCCGGCGGCTGTTCCAAGGTCCGCGGCCGGTACGGCACCGTGGGGTCGGCGCTCAAGATCCACCTCAAGCAGCTCCCGGAACGCACCTGCGCCGAGAACGTTGCCATCGTGCAGCAGGCCGTCGAGAGCGGTCTCAAGAAGGCGGCCAGCCATGAGGTCGTGCCTGGAGCGACGGCGGCCGAGGGCAAGCTCGTGATCCGCTCCGCGGGCGGCGACGAACTGCTGCGCTACGGCCTCGACGACCTGGCGCTCCTCGATGGCGCGGAGTGGCGCTTGAGGTCATACACGGTGGCTGGTCAGACCATGAACGCCTCGACCGAACAGCCGGCCGTGCTGTCCTTCCGTCCAAGCACGGATTCGTACTACAAGCGCCGCCAGTCCGGCCCCCTGTCCGGATCCACCGGCTGCAATGGCATCGTGGCCGAGTTCTATCGCCATGCTGACGTCCTCAGCTTCAGCGAGCTCGAACGCACCGATGCTCCGTGTACCGCCGAGCTGGTGGCTCAGGAGGGAGCCATGACCACGGTGCTGGATGCCACCAGCATCCGGCTCGACCTGCCCTACGACCGCTTGGTGCTCACGTCCTCTGATAGTGGTGAGGAGCTGGAGTTCGTCAGTCAGGCACCCCTGGAGCGATCGACCTGGCTCATGCAGTGGAACGACCAGGGCTTGCGCAGCGACGCCCGCGTCACGTTGCGGCTGGAAGACGGCAAGGCCTCGGGTGAAGGTCCCTGCGGGCCGTACACGGCGTCCTACGCTACCGACGGCGTCTTCGTCACCTTCCGTGACCTGCAGGGCGCCGGAGATGAGACCTGCTCCGAGCTGAAGGTCGAGGGGGCCCTCCTGGGCGGCCTGCGCCGCGCGGTCACGCTCGAGCGAACGACCGACCAGCTGCGCCTGCTTGACGCACGGGCCGTCAGGACGCTGACGTTCAGCCGGCCGTTCGGGCCATAGCTGCCGGTCACGGCTAGTGGCTGTGAGGGTCGGGATCGGTCAGACCGCCCGAGAAGGGTGACGGCCGGGCCGACTCGCGCTCGGGAGCGCGCACCCGTGACGGTTCCGTCGCGAGGTAGGCCCTGACGCGCTCCGGGTAGGCGTCCGGCGTGCCCTCGAGGCTCGCGAGGAAGCGGGCCCGGTCGATGCGGCGTTCCTCGAAGTCCGCCTGTGAGCGGTCGACGCGGTCGCCCAACTCGGGGGTGATGCCCCAAGCGTAGTCCTCGTAGGCGTCGGCGCGCTCATCCCAGGCTGCCAGCACTGCAGGTGGGCGCCGTTGCACGTGTCCATGGGCGTCACGTTCGGCCGGTCGCAGGTAGTGCACGACCGTGCAGCGCAGCCCATCTGGCGTTTCCTCGGCGATGACCACCACGCCCAGGCGGCGCACGGCGTCTTCCGGCAACCCACCCTCGACCATGCGCAGAAGCACGCCCTCGAGATCACTGGCCGCGACCGAGATGCCCAGTCCGATACCACCTCGGAGCAGCGCAACGAGCCGGTCGGCAGTCACCTCATCGGCATCGGCATCGAGCACCACCCAGCGTCGCGTTGGATCGATGGCCAGGAGGCCGCCAGCCAGCGCCGACCTCGTCGCTGCACTCGCCGAGCCGGCCACGACGAGGGGCACCCCACCATCACCAAGTAGCCACAGCAGGGCCGCAAGCTCGGTGTCGAGCACACCTTGGCGCAGCAGTGAGGCGGTGTCCATCGGTCGCATCGGCACAGTATCGGCCAAGCGACAGGAGAGCCGAAGGGTTTGCGGGTGACCGTCACTGAGCCTAGGCACTGACGAAGTCGGCGAGCAGATAGCGCGGACAGAGGCACTGACCTACAACAAACGACCGGGGTGGGGGTTGACACCGGGTATACGCTTGCGTGCGGCCGCAATTGTCGGCCCCATGCACTGGATCCTGCACAGGAGATTCGAGGCCAGATGACGAGCATCCGCTTCCTCCGCACCGCTGCCTTCCGGCTGCGGTCGGGCGCGCCCAGCGGCGCCCCGGATGCGGGAGATCCGTGCCCTTCGTAGAGTCCACGAGGCGCCTAGGAGGCGCCAGTCGATCGAGCCGGAGGGTCGGATGGACCCCCCGGCTTTTTTGATGCCCACGTCCTCCGCCGGCATCGAGAGCCGAGACTCCCGCGCTTCAGCTCGAAGCAGGGTCCGTCACGCGTCCTCGCTACCCCAGGAGCAGACCTATGGCCACAAGCACAGAACCCCGCCCGGCGATCGCCCGGCTGCCCGTCGATCCGCCGATGGCGACCCGTCCCTGGGCGGACGGCTCGACCGCGTTGCTCGTCGACCACGTCACCAAGCGCTTCAAGCTCGGGCGCAACAAGAAGACCGTGACGGCCGTGGACGACGTCACACTGCGTGTGGAACGCGGTGAGGTATACGGGGTCCTTGGTGCCAATGGTGGCGGCAAGTCCACCCTCATCCGCCTCGTCAGCACGCTGCTGACGCTGGACACTGGTCGGGTCGAGGTCTTCGGCTACGACATCGAGCGCGACGAGATGGAAGTCAAGCGGCTCATCAACCGGGTCTCGGTCGACGCGGCCTTCTTCAAAAAGCTGTCGCCGGCGGAGAACCTGCTCTACGCCGCCCGTCTCTACGGCCTCCAGGCCCGTGAGGCCAAGCGCGAGGCAGAGCGGATCATGGCGCGACTGGGCATCGCCAAGTCGCGCCTGGACAGTCCTCTCGAGCAGATGAGTCGGGGCATGCAGCAGAAGGTCGCGATCGCGAGGGCCATCCTCACGAGCCCCACGCTCTTGCTGCTCGACGAGCCCACCACGGGCCTGGACCCGCGCAGCAAGCTCGATGTCCAGGTCTTCATCGAAGAGCTCCGGGACAACCACGACGCGACCCTGCTGCTCACGACGCACGACCTCACCGAGGCAGATCGCCTTTGTGACCGGCTCGCCATCCTCGATCGTGGACGGCTCGTCGTCGAGGGCACACCCGACGAACTCAAACACAAGGTCGCCGCAGAGCACGACCTTCCGGCCACGCTCGTCTCGGTCTTCATGACCTGGACCGGGCGATCTCTCGACGACGACGTCGAGGACGAGGAGAACGACTGACATGCGCATCCCCATCCGCCGCAACGGCGACAGAGGTCGCCGTCCGCCACCAGCGCGCTCCCCACACAAGCGCGCCCCCTACCGACACTCCATCCGCCACCCGCTCGAACGAGAGGCTGAGGGCCCATGGCACTGTTGACGCGTGAGCTCATCGCGAGCTACGCCTTCATCGAGCGCAACTTCTTCCTGACCAAGCGCTACTGGGGTTGGGAGATCGCCTGGCTGGTGTACGCCACGGCCAGCGCCCTGGCCATCGCCTTCATCGGCGTCGACCAGGGTGATCCCACTCTCGTGCTGTCGCTGATGATCGGCGCCGTCTTCTGGAACTTCCTGTCCATCGTCTTCGGCTTCATCGCCGAGACGGTGGCCTGGGAGCGCTGGGAAGGGACGCTCGAGTACACGTTCATGGCGCCCGTTCGACGCTGGGCCCAGCTGTTGGGCTCGACGATGTACGCGGTCCTCTACGGACTCGTGCACACGCTCGTGATGGTCGTCGTGCTGGCGCTGTTCTTCGGCCTCGATTTCAGCCGGGCCGATCCGCTCACGCCGATCGTCTTTCTGACCATCGGTTCGCTCTCGTTCATCGGTATCGGCATGATGGCTGCCATCCTGCCCTTGATGTATGTCGAGCGCGGCGCCCAGATGACCTTCGTGTTCCAGTCGGTCCTGCTCCTCGTGAGCGGTGTCTACTACAGCATCGAAGTCCTGCCTGAATGGATGCAGGTCCTGGCGCATCTGTCGCCGGCGACCTATGTGCTCGAAGGCATGCGCCAAGGTCTGATCCACGGCACGCCGCTCAGCGACCTGCTGCACTTGGTCTGGCCCCTCATGGTCATGGCCGTCATCTTCATCCCGCTGGGGATCTGGACGTTCGGCAAGGCCGAGCGCTACGCCAAGCGCACCGGCAAGCTCAAGCGGGTCGGCTGATGAGCGACCATCGACCGAGCCCGTCGACGCCCTCTTTCGCCGAGCTGGGCTGGACGGCGGACCGCGCCAGGGCCTTCGCGCCCAGCGCCGCCGCCGGCCTCCTGCCCGGCCGACTCATCACCAGCAGCGCCGGCGCCCAGGCCATCACCAGGGCCGGCCCGACCGAGCTCATCGTGCAGCGGCGCTTCCACCGGGAAGTGGCCTCACCCACAGACCTGCCCGCCGTCGGCGACTGGATGGCGCTCGAGCCGCTCTCCGTACGCCCTCGCCAGGCAGCGCTGCGCGAGGTGCTCCCCAGGACCGGCGTGTTCATGCGCCAGCGCCTTTCCGATGGCCGGCCCCAGGTGCTGGCGGCCAACGTCGATGTGGCCTTCCTCGTGTCCGGTCTCGACCACGATCTAAACCTGCGCCGTATCGAGCGCTACCTCGTGCTCGCCCTCGACGGTGGCGTGACGCCCGTGGTCGTGCTCAACAAGGTCGACATCGCACTTGACCTGGAACGCGCCGTGACCGAGGTCCACGCCGTCGCAGCCGGTACGCGCGTGCTCGTCACCAGCGCCCTCGACGGCACCGGTCTCGACGAGCTGACCAGCTACCTCGAACCAGGGCTGACCGCCTGCCTGCTGGGCTCGTCGGGGGTGGGCAAGTCGACCATCACCAATGCGCTCCTGGGCGAGGACCGCCAGGTGGTCAAGAAGCTGCGAGACGACGACAGCAAGGGTCGTCATACCACTACCCATCGAGAACTGTTCGTGCTGCCCAGCGGTGGGCTGCTCATCGACACACCAGGCCTTCGTACGGTGGGAGTGCTGGGCGAGACCGACGCCGTACAGGCCACGTTCGACGACCTCGAAACGCTGGCGCGACGATGCCGTTTCGCCGACTGCCGTCATGAGACCGAGCCCGACTGTGCCATCCGCGCGGCCATCGAAGCGGGTACCCTGTCGGCCGACCGGCTGGCCAGCCACCACAAGCTCGAATCCGAGCGCCACTCTGCCGAGCTGCGCGCCGACGCGCGCGCCCGTCGCGAGGCGGACCGCAAGCTGGGCAAGTTCTTCAGGCAACACAAGAGAGAGCTGAAGCACCGCAAGGGCGGGAGCTATGACCGATGAACGACAGCGCATGGATCGACCTTCCCGACGCGCCCCCCATCCCCGGCCTGCGCTTCCGCGCCTATGCTGGTGAGGACGACATCCCGGCCATGGTCGAGATCGCGAACGCGTTCAACGAAGCCAACGGTGAGACCGAACGTTGGAGCGTCGAGATGCTGCGCACGGAGCTGCGCAGCCCAACGCACGTCCGCCCCGAGGACGGCCGGGTCCTGGCCTTCGTCGGGCAGCGGTTGGTCGCATACTCCTCGATCGAGTACGCCGACACGACCGGGGGCGAGCGCCACTACAGCAGCCTCGGCTACCTGCATCCAGCCTGGCGCCGGCGCGGCCTGGGCGGGGCCATGATGGCCCACTCCGAGGGGCGACTTCGGGACCTCGCCGAACGCGAGGCCTTCGACGGTCCGCGGAAGCTCATCACCTGGTTCGATGACGCCAACCTCGGCGGTCCCGAGCTGGGCAGGCAGCGCGGCTACCAGAAGGTCCGCGTCTATCACCACATGACGCGCCCGGAGATGGGCGACATCGACGTACCGCCGCTGCCGGATGGCCTCGAGGTCCGGCCGGTCACCCGCGACATGCTGCCCCAGGTCTGGGCGGCTGCGAGCGAGGCCTTCCGCGATCACTTCGGCGGGCATGACTTCTCGCCACAGGCGTACACCCGCTGGGCCGAAGACCCGCTCATGGATCCCGACCTGCTCGTCGTCGCCTTCGACGGCGATGAGATGGCGGCCGGTGTGCAGGGAGGCATCGACTCTGACGAGAACGAGGCCAACCGCTACCTGCGTGGCTGGACCGATCCGGTCTTCACCCGACGGGCCTGGCGACGTCGCGGTCTCGCCTACGCCCTCCTGGGTCGCTCCCTGCAGCAGCTCAAGGAACGGGGCATGACCTCAGCCCAGCTAGGCGTCGACTCCGCGAACGAGAACAGCGCTCTGACCCTCTACCAACGCCACCGCTATGGGGTCGATCGTTCGGCCTCAGAATGGCACAAGCCCCTGGAGCCATGATCGACCTCGACACCGTCCTCCTGCCCCGGGCACCTGGCATCGCGGACTTCCACTTCCGGACGTACCGCGGCGAGGAAGACCTACCCCTGCTGGTCGAACTGCTGCGCGCTGCCGACGAGGCCAACGGCGAGGAGATGGTCGCGAGCATCGACCGCCTGCGCAACAAGTACGTCAACATGACGCGGGTCGACCCGGCTCGGGACGTCGTACTCGGTTTCGCCGGCGACCGGCTCGTAGCCCGATCGCTCATCGAATGGGCGGACTCCGCCAACGGCGAGCGACACTTCAACAGCCTAGGGAGCGTCCATCCCGAGTGGCGACGACGGGGCATCGGTGGGGTCATGTTCGAGCGCAATGAGGCCCGCCTCGTGGAGATCGCGGCCGAACAGGACTTCGACGGCAGGCCCGTGCTCACGACGTGGATGCAGGACCGCGATACGGGGGCCATCGAGCTGGCCCGGCGGCGAGGCTACGCCAAGATCCGCGTCTATCACCACATGGTGCGACCCACGATGGCCGATCTCGAGGTACCGGCCTTGCCCGACGGCCTGGAGGTCCGACCTATCACGAGAGACGTGCTGCCGGCCTACTGGGCTGCGATGTGCGAGGCCTTCCGCGACCACTTCGGGTCCTGGGACGATTCCGTGTCCGCCTACCGGTCCTGGGTGGATAGCCCGCTGTTCGACCTCGAGCTGCAGGTCGTGGCCTTCGCCGGCGATGACATCGCGGGCGCCATCCACGGTGCCATCGATCCTACCGAGAACGAAGCCCACGGCTACCTGCGCGGCTGGAGCGAACCCATCTTCACCCGGCGACCGTGGCGTCGCCGCGGGCTGGCCTCGGCGTTGCTGGGTCGCGCGCTGGTGGCCCTGCGGGACCGAGGCATGACCTCGGCGCAACTCCACGTCGACGCGGAGAACGCCAACGCGGCACTGGCCCTATACGAGCGACATGGTTTCGCCGTGGCCAGTTCCTCCTCGGAATGGCACAAGCCACTCGAGGCGGTGAGATGAAGGCCGGTGGCGGCCCGTTGCCAATGCCCCGGCACCCTGACCTCGACTTCCGCACCTACCGCGGGGAGGGCGAGCTACCCCGCCATCGCCGATCTGCTGCGTCGCAGTTTCGCCGCCAACGGCGAGACCGAGGGCGTCACCGCAGAGGAGCTTCTGGTCGAGATGCGCCATGCCGCCATCGTCGATCCGACCAAGGACATGGTCCTCGGCTACGCCGGCGATCGGCTCGTGGCTCGCTCGTACATCGACCGGGCCGACACTCCTGATGGCCTCTCGCGCTACTACATGTCGTGGGGCGACATCGACCCCGAGTGGCGCCGACGGGGCATCGGCACGGCCATGTGGCAGCGCAACATGGCACGCCTCACGAGACTGGCTGCCACCGACGGCTTCCGCGGGCAACGCTTCCTGACCGTGCCCTGGTTGAGGGAGCGCGACATCGGCGGGGCCATCCTCGCCGAACGTCTGGGCTACCGGCAGGTGCGGGTCTATCACCACATGACCCGACCCACGCTCGACGGCATCGATGTCCCTCCGATGCCGCCCGGTCTGGAAGTGCGCCCGGTGACAGAGGCTGACCTGCGCCCGATGTGGGAGGCCATGATCGAGGCGTTCCGCGACCACTTCGGTGCCTTCGACACGAGCGAGGCCTCGTATCGGATCTGGGTCGAGCGACCGTCACTCGACCGCTCGTTGCTGGTCGTCGCCTTCGATGGGCAGGAGGTCGCCGGGGCCGTCCATGGCGTCATCGATCCCGAAGAGAACGCTGCCCAGGGCTACGAGCGCGGCTGGACCGATCCCATCTACACCCGTCGGCCGTGGCGACGGCGCGGGCTGGCCTCCGCGCTCATCGGCCGAGCCCTCGTCCGCCTGCACGAGCGAGGCATGACCTCAGCGCAGCTCGACGTCGACACGGAGAACGAGAACGACGCCCTCACGCTCTACGAGCGCCACGGCTTCGTGGCCGACCGCTCGGCGACGGAGTGGCACAAACCCCTGAGCGTGTAGGCTTGCCGCGTCTGGGGGAGGTCGCGAGGACGATGGTGAGCCGGACCATCTTCGAGCGGAACGGCGGCTTCGCGACGGCGCTGGGACCCAGCGTGTCTGCAAGCTCGACGCGGAGGCCTCCGGCCGCTTCGGCTCATCGCTCGGCCTTCGAGTGACGGCTCCTACCAGGGCAGTGCCTTCTTCTGGGCGACCGTCTGTAGCCACGGCTTCTCACGGCCGATGCTCGTCTGCGGGCCATGTCCTGGCAGCACCGTCAGCCCATCGTCGAACACCGACAGACGAGTGAGTAATTCGACCATCGCGTCGGCGTCGCCGCCGGGCAGGTCGGTTCGTCCCCAGCCGCCCGCGAAGAGCGTATCGCCGCTGATGAGCAGGCGATCGTCGGCGCCCAACAGGCAGACCGAACCCTCCGTGTGACCGGGCGTGTGCAGTACGGTCAGGTCGATCTCGCCGAAGCGGATGCGGGAGCCTTCAGCCAGGTCGAGGGCAGGCACGCTGGGTGGGATGGGGAACGGTGCCGACATGGGGTCCGGTGCCAGCAGGCCGTGGCGGTCAGCCTGGTGAACGGCCAAGGTGGCGCCCGTGGCGATGACGGCCTCGGCGTTGTCACCGATGTGGTCCCAGTGCCTGTGCGTGCTCACGATGAAGCGCAGCGCCCAACCCTGGTCGCTGAGCAGCTGCGTCAGCCAGCGCACCGAGGGCGTGGCCGTATCGATGGCGATGGCCTCACGGCTACGCGCGTCCCCAAGCACCCACACGTTGGTGGCGACGGGCCCGGTGGTCAGCGACAGCACGTTCACGCCACGAGCATACAGGCTGGCCGATAGTCCTCAGGAGTGGCTAGGATGCCCCTGTCACCCGTGCGAGTCGATTGGAGGAGACTGATGACCGAGGACCTGGGCTTCCGCTTCACCTGGTACGGGCACGCTGCGGTACACCTCGAGAGCGAGGCCGGCACGAGCATCCTCATCGATCCCTGGTTCGGCAATCCCAGCTCGCCTGTCGGCAGCGATGCCGTGGAGCGCTGTGACGTGATGCTCGTGACCCATGGCCACCACGATCATCTCGGAGCCGCGCCCGGCGAGATCTCGGCGGCCGACGCACTGGTCATCGCCCGGCGAACGAACCCCGTCTGGCCGGCCATCCACGAGCTCGGCCTGTGGCTCGGCGCGCAGGACACCAGGGCTGAGATCGTGGGCATGAACAAGGGCGGCACGGTGGCCATCGGCGAGGTCCGGGTAAGCATGGTCCATGCCGATCACTCGGGTGGGGACTGGCTGGCCGATGACGGCTTGCCCCTCTACCTCGGCGAACCGGCGGGCTTCGTCGTCGAGCTCGAGAACGGACGATCGTTCTACCACGCTGGCGATACCGCGCTCTTCGGGGACATGCGCCTCATCGGCGAGATGCATCGCCCCGACGTCGCCTTCCTGCCCATCGGCGGCCACTTCACGATGGATCCGCCGGCTGCGGCTCGCGCGGTCGAGCTCCTGGGCGTGAGCACGGTCGTACCCATCCACTACGGCACGTTCCCCATCCTCGCCGGCACGCCCGGACAGCTCGGCGAGGAACTGGAGCACCTGGGTCTCGGCGATGTACGTGTGCTTGCTCCCGAGCCGGGAGTCACCGTCGGATAGGGCGGGAGACGTACCTGCCCCTAGCGGGCTGGTAGCCAGGTGACGATGCCGTCCTTCATGGCGGTCCAGTCGACGGCCCATTCGCCGTGCCGCTCGACGGCGCGTGCGTCGAGGAGCGCCTCGAGCGCCCGGTCCTTGACGGAGCCGGGTCGTAGCCAGAGCTGCTGGCGTGAAGCCTCGAGCAACTCCTGCGGGGAGGCGTAGCCCCAGGCACCTCGCTCGGTGAGTGTCACCTCCGGCACCGCGCCGCGCGCCACCAGCAGGACCAGCAGCTCAGGCAACATCGGGTAGGCGACACGTGGCTCGCCGTGGATCTCGGGCCAGAGCGATCGGGCCGTACCGGTACCGGTGTCCACGCGCATGATGGCCACGCAGCGTGCCGCCGCCGCCTCAGCCGCAGCAAGGAACGTGCTGAAGTCCTCGATGTCGTAGCCGACGTGCGCCATCAGGGCCACATCGGCCCGCGGTAGCTCGTCCTCGAGCGGCCAGCGACCGGCGGTGATGGCGACGTTGTCGATGCCGTGCTCGGCCATGCCCTCGCGCAGCACGTCGAGCATCGCCGGCGACGGGTCGACCGCGTGGACCTGCGATACCAGCAGCGCGAGGGGCAATGAGTTCCGTCCGCCGCCGGCACCGATGTCCAGCCATATCTCGTGGGCTCGAGCCATCGACCGAAGCAGTTCCAGGGCTGGGTCGTCGGTGCGGCGCGGATCTTGCCCGAAGCGCTTGGCCATGGGCGCATAGAAGTCGGTCGGGTCATCGACCTCGCGGAGCCGCTCGACCTGTTCGCGTTCGGCACGTACACGCTCGGCCCAGGCGAGAGAGGCGGCCTCTGCGGTCGGTCGAAGGATGTCGGCCTCGTGCGGTCGTGGGTCGGTCACCTGTCGAGGGTAGCGCCACGTCTCACCGCCAACGCCGCCGTTTTGGTGACACGGAGCAACCGATCAGGCCCCAGCCCATTGACGGTACGACGGTCCTGCCCCCACCCTAGTACTTCCGGTGTCCCAGAGTGGGGCACATCCGAGCGGGACACAGCTTCGTGGATAGCGGGAGCCTGCTCGCGATGGAACGTTCAAGACGCTGGTCCGACCGGCCGACATTCACGGCACGGTTCGAGGACGGACCGCGGGATGCCACGCTGACCTCCGTCCTGGCCCTGGACTCCGGGCAGCCACCAGACTCTCCTGCTCACGCCGGACCGGCTGGGCTGGATCTATGTCCTCGCCGGAGGAGAGCGGGAGGACGGCACCCTCCCCTACGTGTGGATGCCCAAGGAGAAGGTCGCCGCCCTGCGGCGCCTGGGCAAGCAGCGGGCCGCCAACCGCTCGTAAGGGCAAGGGGCTCCGAGTCCGCGACTCCGCAGCGGTCGGCTGGCAGCGGCAGCTGACCCGGCGGCACCCCAGCTTACGTGGCCCTGACATTGGCGGCGGGCGTCCGCTCACCGCGCACCGCTATGCTGCGCGCCGTGAAGACCATCCTCGTCGTCGACGATGAACGGAACATCATCGAGCTCGTGCGGCTCTACCTGGAGCAGGCCGGCTACAACGTCATCGAAGCTCGCGACGGCCAGGAGGCTCTCGACCAGCACGCGCGCGTGGACCCCGATCTCATCGTGCTCGACCTGATGCTGCCGCACATGGACGGCATGGAGGTGACGCGCGAGGTGCGCCGACGGGGCGAGACGCCGATCCTGATGCTGACCGCCCGGAGCGAGGACATCGACCGCATCGTGGGCCTCGAGATCGGAGCCGACGACTACCTCACCAAGCCCTTCAACCCGCGCGAGATGGTCGCTCGGGTCAAAGCCATCCTGCGCCGCTCTGACCCTGCCATGCGGGCCACGCGGCCCATGGACGTGGGTGACCTGCGTGTCGATCCGCGCCGGCGCGAGGCCTATGTCGGCGAGCGTCGCCTCGAGCTCCGCCCCCGCGAGTTCGACCTGCTCGCAGCGCTGGCGCGGGACCCCGGCGTGGTCTGGAGTCGTGACGACCTGCTGTCCTCGGTGTGGGGCACCGACTTCCCCGGCGAGACACGTACCGTGGACGTCCATGTCTCCGAGCTTCGCCGCAAGCTTGGCGACGGCAGCCCGCCGATCGAGACGGTCAAGGGTGTCGGCTACCGGCTCGTCCCACCACCGCGCTCGCGCCTCGGGTGAGCACGCTCCGCGGCCGCATCGGCCTGGTCCTGCTCGTATTCGGCCTGGTCACGCTCATCGCCGTCGGCGGTGCCCTCTGGGTGGTCCTCCGTGAGCTGCATCGCGATGCCGCGCTGGGCTCGCTCGCCGAGCTCACCGTGCCCTACTCCAACCAGGCCCGGCAGCAGATCCCCCAGGCCGTGGCCCGGGCACTCGGCTCTGGCCAGGAAGGCGGCAACAGGCCGAGCGATCGGCCGAACGCCGGTCTGCTGGATGACTCTGACCGTGACGACCTCGCCGAGTTCGTACGCGCCACCCAGGAGGAGATCGAGGCGGCAGGCATCTCGGTCCTGTTCGTCAGCGAGGGCAGCGTCATCGTGCGCGACCCTGAGACCGGCACGGTGGGTACGAACGTCGCCTCGCTGGGCATCGATCTGCCGACGGTGCGCGGTGTGGTCCAGACGGGCAGCGTCGAATTCGAGGGCCGCGGCGATATGCTCTACGCGGCGACCTCGATCCGTGGCACCCGCGCGCTACGGGCCGGCCCCACGCTCGTGCTGCTCCGCGTCGACGATTCCGCGGACCTGGCCACGGCCGACCTGATCCGCTCGCTCAGCGTGGCCGGCCTGCTCCTGGTCATCATCGGTATCCCCATGGCGGTGGGCCTCAGCCGCTCCGTGACCGGACCGCTGCGCCGGCTCTCCGATGCCACCGGTACGGTGGCGCGGGGCAAGGTTCCCGAGCCGCTGCCGACCACCGGCCCCGTCGAGGTGGCCGAGGCCAGCGCCGCCTTCAATGCCATGGCTGCCGAGGTCGGCGCGACACGCGAAGCCCAGCGCCAGCTGCTGGCCGATATCCGTCACGACCTGCGCACGCCACTGACCGTCATCAGCGGCTTCTCCGAAGCCCTCCGCGACGGCACGGCCACGGGCGAGGTCGCCGACCGAGCGGCGAGCGCGATATCCGACGAGGCCGGCCGCCTCGAGCGCATGCTCGACGATCTCGATCACCTCACCGTGCCCGGCGTGAGCGGACCCCCGCTGCGGCTCGAGACCCTCGACAGCCTCGAGGTCGCGCGGAGCGCGGTCGAACGCTTCGTGGCCGAAGCCGACAGCCGCGCCCAGGAGATCGTGGTCGCGGACAGGGCCGTGAGCTCCCCGCTCACCGCCGACCGTGACGTGCTCGATCGCATCCTCGGCAACATCATCGCCAATGCGTTGAGCCATGCACCGTCGCCCGGTGGACACGTCGGCGTGGAGACGCTCGCGGCCGGTGGCCGGGTGACCCTCGCAGTCCGTGACGACGGACCGGGTATCCCGCCGGCCGCGCTCCCCCACGTCTTCGACCGCTTCTATCGGGCCGACCCCTCACGCACGAACCCGAGGCTCGGGCCTGGGCCTGGCCATCGTCCGCGACCTGGCCGAGGCGCTGGGGGGCGAGGCCTTCGCAGAGAACGTCGTGGGCCACGGTGCCCGCGTCGGTGTCATCCTGCCTGCGACCCCGACGTTCGTGGAGCCCCCGGCCAGGCCATGATGGCGGTGTGAACAGCGCGGCCCAACCAGCCACTACTCCCGCCCGTCCCGTACGTGGCCGTCATGGCGCGGTCGCAAGCCCGCATCACCTGGCCACACAAGCCGGATTGCTCGTCCTGCGCACCGGTGGCAGTGCTGTCGATGCCGCCATCGCCACCAACGCTGCCCTCACGGTGGTGGCCGGACACAGCTGCGGGCTCGGTGGCGACGCCTTCTGGATCATCTGGGACACCGAGCACTCCGCCGCGGTGACGCTCAACGGCAGCGGGCGGGCGGGCAGCGCTGCCACCATCGAGGCTGCCGCCGCTGCCGGCTATGGCGCCATGCCGGAGCGTGGACCATGGTCGATCACCGTGCCCGGCGGCATGCACTCCTGGGGCGAGGCGCACCGCCGCTTCGGTCGTCTGGACTGGGGTTTCCTGCTGGCCCCGGCCATCGACCTGGCTTCCGGCTTCCCGGCATCGCCCGGCTGGATCGAGGCCGTCGAGCGCTCGGCTCGAGTGTTCGGTGACGACGGCGACTGGGCCAGGGTCTATCGGCCGGACGAGCGGGCCCGGCAGCCCGGGCAGACGGTGCGCCTGCCCATGCTCGAGAAGACGCTGCGACGGCTCTTCGCCGAGGGCGCGGCAGCCGCCTACACCGGCTCCATCGCCGATTCCACGGCTGCCTACTTCGAGTCGCGTGGCGTGCCCATCTCGGCCGCCGATCTGGCCGCTCACACCTCCGACTGGGCCAGACCCCTGTCGGCCGACTACCGAGGCGTCACCTCGTTGAGCCACCCGCCCAACAGCGTGGGTGTGGTGGCGCTGCTGACGCTGGGCATACTCAGCCGGTTTCCCGCTCCGAAGCGGTCGGATTTCGACGGACGTGGCTGGGCCGATGCCGACTGGGTCCACCTCGGGCTGGAGGCCTCCCGGCTCGCTCTGGCCGAACGTGACGCCCATGTCACCGACCCCACCAGGATGGCCGACGGCGAGGTCGCCGCGATGCTCTCCGGGGAGCACGTCGACTCCCTGGCTGCCCGCCTGGACCCTGCCCGCGCGATGTCTCTCGAGCCGGGCACGCTGCCGGCCGGCGGCGGCACCATCTACATCGCTACCACCGACCAGTGGGGCAACGCCGTGAGCCTGCTCGAATCGAACTACCAGGGCTTCGGGTCGGGCCTGGTCGATCCAAACACGGGCATCGCCTTCCACGACCGCGGGGCGTTCTTCCGGCTCGACCCTAGTCATGCCAACGCCCTCGAGCCCGGCAAGCGGCCGACCCATACGCTGGCACCGGGCCTGCTCCTGCGCGATGGCCTGCCCTGGATGGTGCATGGCTCGATGGGCGGCGAGATCCAGCCGCAGGTATTCGCGCAGCTCGTCTCGGCGGTCGTCGATGGGGACAGCGATGTGGCCACGGCCGTGGCCGCTCCACGCTGGGCGGCGATGATGCGTTCGCAGTTCGGCCCGGCGGATCTCACCGAGCTGGAGTCGCGGGTCCACCCGGAGGTGCCGGAGGCACTCGCGGCCAAGGGCCACGACGTGGTCATGCGCGAGCCCTGGGCATCGTCGATGGGGCACGCCCACGCCATCGAGATCGTGCGTGATGAGAGCGGAGCCGTGGAGTCGTTCGCAGCAGCTTCCGATCCTCGCTCCGATGGGTCGGCAGCAGCGTGGTGAATGAGCCCGTCGGTATACTCGCAGGCAGGCCGGTCGGGCCCCACTCGCACCGTCCGTGGTCGGCCATCTCGTAGCCCAGGAGTCGCCATCACGTGAGCTCGAACGTCAGCCAGAACTACCCCTACAGCAGCGAGAGCGAGGAAGAACGCGCGGCGGCGGTGGCCAAAGCCTTCGCCGATGTCGAGGGGCTCGAGGACAAGGTCGCGGCTGAGGCCTCACCGTTGGGCGAGGCGGAGCTCGGCGACAACGGCACTCCCGTCAAGTGGTGGACCTGGGTCTGCCCCAAGTGCGTCGAGGGTCGCCTGCACATCGCCGGCTACAACCTCGAGCGGCACGGCCTGTACACCGTGTGCGACGGTTGTGGGTCCACGTTCCCGCGCTAGTCACCGCGCCTCGTGCCCGACCGCGGCCCACGAGCGGGATGCTCAAGCCTGACCCGCGAGCGCCGGCCCCAGATGCGATGACGGGTGGCGCTCGTCTTGCCTAGCCGACGCCCAGATGCTGTCATCGCCGAGGTGGTGTCCACCGCTCCTGCTTCGAGACGGTCCGCGACCACGCAGGCATGCGGATGACGATCCTGGGTTTGGACGTCCCGGGCCAGCCCCCGACGGACTTCCCCGTCCTCGAGGCCGAGTAGCCCCTACATCGACAATACCAACGCAGCGAGCAGCGTCGTCCTGGGGACGATGCTGCTCATCTCGATGTATTCGTGCGGCGTGTGGTCGTTGCCGCCGATGGGGCCAAGGCCATCGAGCGAGGGCACGCCCAAACCGGCCGTGGTGTTGGCGTCCGAGCCACCACCGGTCTCCGCATCGGCCAATGCGAAGCCCAGCTCGGTGGCGATAGCGATGGCCGCCTCTACTAGCTCCGCCGAGTCGTCGCTCTTCTCCATGGGCCGGGAATGCGCCAGCTTCTCGATGTCGGTGGTGATGTCCGGCACGGCCGAGGACTCGAGGATCTCGCGGATGGCGGCCTCGGCCTGATCCTGCTCGTCCGCGCGGCGTGCGCGCATGTCGATGGTCATCACCGCCTCCTCGGCCACGATGTTCGGCCGGGTACCGCCAGTGATGGACCCGACGTTGACGGTGACGCCCGGCCAGCGCCCGTTGAGCGCGTGCAGCGCGATGGTCTTGTGTGCTGCCTCGAGCGTGGCGCTGCGGCCGTTCTCAGGCTCTACGCCAGCGTGTGCCGAGCGGCCGTGGATGGTGGCCCTGATGTGCAACACGCCTTTGCGCGCCGAGACGATGTCGCCGTTGGCTCGAGCAGCCTCCATCACGAATGCAGCGTCAGCGCTGCCGGCCAGCTCCGCGATGATGCCCGTGCTCAGCGGCGAGCCGATCTCTTCATCGGGATTGACGACGAAGATGAGCTTGCCGACCGGCAACGGATCGTCGGGTCTGCTCAGCGCGCGGAGAGCTTCGAGTGCGTAGAGACCGCTCAGCAGCCCACTCTTCATGTCGCTGACACCGGGCCCCAGGATGCGGTCGTCGCGGATCTCGTAGGGCCGCCGCGCGAGGCAGCCGACGTCGAAGACCGTGTCGGCATGGCCGATGAGCATCACCGTGGGGCCCTCGCGCCGACCCGCGAAGGTGGCCACGATGGTGTCCCCCAGGTCTGCGTTGCGATGCCGATCGATGGAGGCACCCAGCGCCTCCAGCCGAGACGCCATCCACGTGCCGACCGCGTCGACGCCGACCTTGGTATACGAGCCGGACTCGATGTCGACGAGGGTCTCGAGGTCAGCCAGGTAGCCGGGAACTCGGCGCTCGACCCGGTCGCGCAGCCGCCTGAGGGTGTCGGGGCTCGGGAGGGTCCTCATCGCGATCAAGTCTATGGCCCCGACAGGTCGGCGGTAGGATGCGGCGGATGCACCAAGACACGAGCCTGCTACGGGACCCGGTGCGCCTGCTCGCCATCCTCATCTTGGTGGCCTGTGGCGCCGCCATCGTGGTCTGGATCGTGGCCCGGGGCGACCTCGTCGGCGCCGACGCGCGCGCCTACTGGGGTGGCGTCCGGCTGTGGCTCGGCGGTGGAGACCCACTCGACCCTCCACCGCCCTACATGCCCTACGTCTACTGGTCGTGGTCCCTGCCCTTGTTCACGCCGTGGGCCGCGCTGCCGTGGGAGACGGCCTGGTTCGTGTTTCGCGCCTTCAACATCATCATCTTCGCGTGGAGCGTGACCTGGGCCTATCGACAGCATCCCATGGCCACGGCCCTCCTGGCCCTGGTCGTGCTGGTGCCCCTGGCGGCGACGCTCGATACCGGCAACATCACGCTGTTGTGCGCGATGGGCATCTGGGCCGCCCACTTCGTAGGGCCCAGGCTCGGGGGCCTGATGTGGGCCCTGGCCGCTGCCTTGAAATGGTTCCCGGTCGTGCTCTTCCTTGTCCTTCCTCCGAAGGCACGCCTGTGGGGCATCGCCTGGATGGTGCTCTTCGGCATCCTCACGCTCGCGGTCTGGCCTGAGGTCATCCGCCAGCTCGAGCTGGTCATCGACTTCCCACGACCACTGCGTCTCGACTACATCCTGCTCATCTGGGCGGCGGTCCCCTGGCTGTGGGCCCACCCCCGCTGGTTCGACTGGCGGACCTGGGCTGAGCAGCTGCGCGAGATCCGAGACACCGTGTTCGAAGCGGTCGGCTCCTGGTGGCGATCGCCTCGCCGTATCGTCAACGCCCGGGACGCCGCGCTGCGTCACGGTCGCCACTTCTTCGGGCTTGACGGAGCCGGAGCCGAGCACGACTCGACTGGTGAGGCGGCTGTCCGGGCAGAGGCTATCGAGCCGGCCGACTGAGCGGCGAGAGATCGCCCTATCGAGGGTCTTCCTCGACGAACTCCGGGAGGGCCTGACGGAGGCCCTCACCCTTCTCGGTGAGGCGCACGGCGGTCGTACCATCCGCCTGCTCATAGACCTCTACCAGGCCAGAATTCCTCGAGCGCTTCGACGATGCGCGCGAGGTCGTCGTCCTGGGCTTGCCGCTCGTCGGCGGGCTGGTCGCCGGTCACGCGCCGACCCTGCTTCGACTCGACGCTCCGGCAGGGCTGAGGACATAGCCGCGGTAGGCCTGGCGAAAGCCGAGTTCCATCAGGCGGGTTCGCTGGGCCGACTCGGCGATGGACGCACCGTCGATGCGTTCGAGCTGCAGCTGCTTGAGCCTGCCATCGGTCAGCAGGCGCCGCAGGGCGTCGATGGCACGAGCGGCGATGGTCTCGTCAGCGAACGGCGCGAAGGTCTGCAGCGATCTGCCGCCACGCTCGAGGTAGAGCACCAGGTCGCCGTCGTGGAGCACGACGTACGCACCGGCCGAGCGGCTGGGGGCACGCTGCTGCCGAGCCTCGTCGCGGGGCCACGGCAGCGACGCTCCATACGGGTTGGCGGGATCGGCGGCGGCCAGTAGCAGCGTCCGTGCATCACCGCTCGTGGCTGCGCCGGCGTCTCGTCGCATGGACCGCAGCCGGTCGACCGCGCCTGCGACGGCGAACTGGGCACCTCCGAGCCCCTCGACGAAGTAGCCGCGCCGGACGCGGCCGCGCTCCTCCATCTCCCGATACACGGGGTAGACCGCACCGAAACCGCCGCGGAGGCCCTCGGCCGCGACCGCGTCCCGCGTGACCACCCCATGGCGCTCGAGCAATGCCGAAGCCAGCGCCGCACGCTGCTCGGTCCCGGATGGCTCACCACCGCGCAGCGCAGCGGATGTCCGGAGGGTGTCCGTGACCAGCGACCAGCGCCCCGCTGCCTCCGGTGGTCCGACGCGGCTACCGACCCGTGCCGGCGGACGCGACGCTCGCCGGCCCCCTCCCCGGCGAGGCCAGCGCAGGGCTCGCAGCGGAGCGAACGTGTCGTTGGTGACTTCGCCGGCCCAGACCAGGTCCCAGAGCGCATCGAGCATCTCGCGCTCGCTGGCCCGTCGCTGGCCACCGGCCTCCGCAGCGACGATCGCCGCGGCCATCAGCTCGCGATGGAAGGAGGCACCTCTCGACGCGAGTTGCCCACGTAGTGCTTCATGCAGCCACGTCGTCATCGCCTCCGCGTCGGTGGTCTCGCCCGATCGCGTGGAGGACAACAGGCTGAGCCGGTCGGGTCGATAGAGCGCGATGCGTCCGTCATCCTTGCCCAGGCTGCCCGCGCCGACCCAGACCACCTCACCCGCTGCACCCAGCTCGTCGAGCAGCTGCGGCTGGTAGTCACGGACACGAGCCGGCAGGACATCCCGCTCGAACACGCTGGCCGGGAGAGCCAGACCCTCGAGTTGAGCGATGACCTCCACCAGTCGGTCAGGTCCCGCCACGCCGCCATCCACACCCTGCCAGGCGGGCAGGAAGCGGGCCAGGGTGGTCGGTTCCACCGGTTCGATCTCGCGGCGCAAGCGAGCCAGGGACCGCCGCCGGAGGAGCCGCAGCACCTCGGGATCGCACCACTCGCGTTCCACGCCGCCGGGCCGGAACTCGCCACGCAACAGCACGCCCTCGGCCATCAGCCGTTCGAGGGTGTCCTCGACCACGCCACGGGGTAGCTGCCACTGATGGGCCGGCTCCTCGGTGTGGAAGGGGCCGTGCGCGCGGGCCCAGCGGGCCAGCAACGAACCAAGGGCATCGGATGCCGGCGCCAGGAACTCCTCCGGCACGCCGGTCGGCGGAGAGACCCCCACGCCATCGCGGTAACGGGCCACGTCTTCAGCGGCGATCCAGCGCTCCTCACCCGCGATGCGCACCGCCAGGGCACGGCGATCGGCCAGCAGCGCCTCGCTCCACTCCCGGGCAGCACCGACGCGCGAGCCATGATCGGGCCCGCGCACCCGCGCCGCAAGCTCGTCGGCTCCCAGGTCGCCGAGTCGGCGCAGCAGATCGTGCAGCTGGTCGACCGAGCCGGCGGCCCGCTCCTCGGTCAGCGCCTGCAGCTCCAGCTCGAGCTCGGCCAGCGCCTCGCCGTCGAGGAGCTCACGCAGCTGCTCTGCGCCAAGGAGCTCACGCAGCAGGTCGCGATCCAGCGTGAGGGCCTGCGCCCGACGGTCCAGCAGGGGCGCATCACCTTCGTACATATAGGTGGCGATGTAGTCGAAGAGCAGCGACGACGCGAACGGCGAGGCTCGCGACGTCTCGACGCTCACGACCCGGATCTCGCGGCGCTCGATGGCCGACAGGATGCCCTGCAGCGCGGGCAGGTCGAAGACGTCGCTGAGGATCTCGCGGTAGGTCTCGAGGATGATGGGGAAGGAGCCATAGCGGCTGGCCACCGAGAGCAGCTGCGAGGCGCGCTGGCGCATCTGCCACAGCGGGGTGCGTTGTCCGGGGCGCCGGCGAGGCAGCAGCAGCGCCCGTGCCGCGTTCTCCCGAAAGCGGCTCGCGAACAATGCCGAGCCACCCACGGTCTCGGTCACGAGGTCCTCGATCTCGTCTGACGCGATGAGCACGGCCGACTCAGCCTGCTCGGCCAGGGGGGACGGGGAGCCTCCGACTTCGGGGCTGCCGTCGGTCGAGGGCAGGCGGATGACGATGCCGTCGTCGGACCAGATGGGTTGCACCTCCACGCCGAGCGAGTCGCGCAACCGCGCCTCGATGGCCAGGGCCCAGGGGGCGTGCACGCGTGCCCCGAACGGCGTCAGCAGACAGACACGCCAATCTCCGAGCTCGTCGCGGAAGCGCTGCAGCACCACCGTCGTGTCCGTGGGCAGC
The DNA here is from genome assembly GCA_963705425.1 of uncultured Chloroflexia bacterium. Lineage (GTDB taxonomy): Bacteria > Chloroflexota > Limnocylindria > Limnocylindrales > CSP1-4 > JAFMJV01. The sequence continues at coordinate 118,448 of CAVPJO010000014.1, forward strand.
GCGCCGGTCACCTCGCGCTCGTCCTCGAGATAGCCGAGCACGTTGTTGGCCGCCATCTCGTCGAGGTCGTGTTCCTCGCGCAGCCGTTTGAGTGCCCGGGTCCGTCCGCCCCGCTTCTCGCCGGCAAGTGCAGCGAGCTCGCGCGTGAAAGCGCCCAGCGCGCGCCCCAGCTCGACCGGCCGCCCCACGCCATCGCCCTTCCAGAAGGGCACCTTGCCCGATTCTCCCGGAGCGGGCGTGACCAGCACGCGGTCGTGCTCGATGGACTCGATGCGCCAGCCACTTGCGCCGAGGAGCACGACCTCTCCCTCGCGCGCCTCGTAGACCATCTCCTCGTCCAGCTCGCCGACGCGGCGGCCACCACTCCGCGCGCCCCTGGCCCGTACCGGTCCCGTGGACTCCGACGTGTCATCGACCAGGAACACCGGGAAGAGGCCGCGGTCGGGGATGGTGCCGCCCGAGGTCACGGCCACGGTCCGCGCATCGCGTCGCGCCTGCACCGTGCCGGCCACGCGATCCCAGATGACCCGCGGCTTCAGCTCCGCGAACTCATCGGCCGGATACTGCCCGGCGAGCATGCTCAGCGTGGCCTCGAAGGCGTCGTGACCAAGCTCGGCGAAGTTCTCTGCCTGTCGGACGACCGTGAACAGCTCATCGACGGGCCAGGCCCGGTCGACCGTCATGGCCACGATCTGCTGGGCCAGTACGTCAAGCGGGTTGCGGGGCACGACCGTGGGCTCGATGGCGCCTTCGCGCATGAGTCGCGTGACCACGGCCGACTCCAGCAGGTCACCACGATACTTGGGGAAGATGACGCCGCGCGAGGGCTGGCCGACCTGGTGTCCGGCACGTCCGACTCGCTGCAGGCCGCGGGCCACGGACATCGGTGATTCCACCTGGATGACTAGATCGACGGCGCCCATGTCGATGCCCAGCTCCAGGGACGAGGTAGCCACGATGGCCGGCAGCCTCCCCTGCTTGAGCTGCTCCTCGATGATCAGGCGCTGCTCGCGAGCGATCGAGCCGTGGTGCGCCCGGGCCAGGTCCTCCCCGGCAAGCTCGTTGAGGTTCAGCGCGATGCGTTCCGAGAGCCGCCGGCTGTTGGTGAAGACGATGGTGCTGCGGTGCGCCCGGATGAGCTCGAGGATGCGCGGGTAGACCGACGGCCAGATGCTCGTCCGGCCCCTCGGGCTCTCCATCGGCCCCCCCGGCGACTCCTCGAGCGGGATGGACTCCCCGAGCCGGCCCATGTCCTCGACGGGAACGACGACGCTGAGGTCGAGCTCCTTGAGCACGCCGGCATCCACGATCGTTACCGGGCGTGGTCTCGCCGGCGCTCCACCTGTTCCGCCGGGCTCGCGTCCGCCGAGGTACGAGGCCACCGCCGACAGCGGTCGCTGGGTGGCTGAGAGCCCGATACGCTGCGGCGGTCGCGCGGTCAGCGTCTCCAGGCGCTCCAGCGACAAGGCCAGGTGTGCTCCTCGCTTGGTGCCCGCCAGGACATGGATCTCATCGAGGATGACCCAGCGCACGTTGCGCAGCGCCTCGCGAGCCTGCGAGGTGAGGATGAGGTAGAGCGACTCTGGCGTGGTCACCAGGATGTCCGGTGGCTTACGGCCGAAGGCCCGGCGTTCCTGGGCCGGGGTGTCGCCTGTGCGCATGCCCACGCGCACGTCCCGGGCCGGCGCACCCAGCCGATCGGCAGCCAGCCCGATGCCGGCCAGCGGGGAACGCAGGTTGCGATCGACGTCGTGGACCAGCGCCTTCAAGGGCGAGATGTAGAGCACACGAAGCCGTTCCCTGGGGTCCGAGGGTGCCTCCTCGGTCAGCAGGCGATCGAGACACCACAGGAAGGCAGCCAGCGTCTTGCCGCTGCCGGTGGGTGCGCAGATGAGCGTGTGCTCGCCGGCAGCGATGGCTGGCCAGCCCTGCGCCTGCGCATCGGTGGGGCCCTCGAAAGAGCCCTGGAACCACTCCCGAGTGGCAGGTTCGAACGCCATCAGCGGGTCTTGCGTGGTGGTTCGACGGGTGCGCGACACGGGAGCGGAATCCTACCACCGTACCGCCTATTTAGTACATCCGTTCTAGGTCTGGCACTTGCCGCGACGCCCGGTGCTAGTAGTGTTCGGCGTCCATGAACACGTGCCTGATGACACGTCCGTCGCGCACCCGGTAGAAGCCGACGACCGGCACGCCATCCTGGTGCGCCACGCCGCTGACCTCGACGAGTGCGGCCACGTACAGGTCCCCATCGGAAGCCCAGTACTCGGCCACGGGCCCGATGTGTCGATAGGAGTTGCCGATGCCCCTGGCCTGGGCGATCACGTTCGCGAGCTCATCTCGATCCACGGCGAGGGTCTCGCCATCGAGGATCATGACCACCTCGGGGTCGTACACCGCTTCGATGTCCTCGGCAGCCTTCGTGTCCCAGGCCTTGTCCACCGCTTCGCCGATCAGGTTTCCCACGCCAGCGATGGTCGGTCCGGCGCTGGGCTCTTCGGCTTGGGCCGCGGCGCCGTCCGCGAGTCCGAGGAGGAGCACCAGGGCGAGCATCGCCATCGGGAAGGAACGCTTGGACCGCATCATTGGACCTCCGATCCGTCACGGCGCGATGCGTGAATCGCGATGTGACTACCACTTCACCTCGTACGGTGTCATCGAGACGGCCACCGTCGTTCGGTGCCGTCATGAGGTATGACCCGTGACGTGGCCGGATGGTTCCACCTATCCGCAGCAGGACTGGCCGCTCCCATGAGAGCAGTCTCACGGCTCGTCCATGGCTATGCTGCAAGGCAGGAGGACACACCTATGCCCATCACACGAACGCCGTTCAAGTACAGCTACTTCCAGCTCACCTTCGGACAGGCAGAGGCCTACCTCGATCCGCACCTGACCTACGAACGACTCAAGCGGTTCGGCTATGACGCCATCGAGATCTGCCCGCCCAAGGGCCGCTACGGCCTGGGCGTCTCGATGGAGGACTACCTGGAGACCCACAAGCAGCTGAAGGCCGACTTCGACCTGGAGGTCTCCAATGTCAACGAGTGCTGGGGCGAGATGTGGGACCCCTACTCTCCCGACTACAAGACCCTGACCGAAGCCAAGACAGCGGAGCTGGCGGTATCGGAGACCAGGTCGACCATCGACTTCGCGGCCGAGCTGGGGGCGATGTCGGTCACCATCGCCACGGCCATCCACGCGCCCATCACGCCCGACAACGTGGAAGACGCTACGGCGGTCGCGGTCGACTCCCTCCGGCGCATGGGTGAGCACGCCGAGATGCGCGGCATCAAGCTCGTCTTCGAAGCCACGAATCACCTCGAGATGGGCAAGTTCATCAACACCGCCGCCAACCACAAGCGGATCATCGAGCTGGCCGGTCGCGACAACATCGGCATCCAGCTCGACTTCTTCCACGTCAACCTCGAGGAGTTGGGTCCCTACGAGGCCGTGATGGATGCGCAGCCCTACCTCTGGCACGGCCACTTCCGCGATTCCAACTCGCTGACGCCCGGCTACGGGAAGACCGACTGGCACGCCATCATGCGCGCCCTCATGCGCACCGGCTACGAGGGCTACTGCACCATCGAGAGCGCACCTATGGTGCCCAGCTCCGACCGCTCCGCTGAGGATGGCATCGCCGTGCTCAAGCTGGCCGAGAAGATCGCCGCCTGGCAGCTCAGCCCCGAGTACCCGAACGGTTACGCCATCCCTGGCGCCGACTGGTAGCCGGCAGGACTACTCGTCGCGCAGACCCCGGTAGGTCGATTCGAATCGCCGAGCGACCCGCACGATCACGATTCGCCGGTCAGGATCGTCGATGAAGTAGGCGATCCGCAGGAGGCTGACGCGGATACGCCAGTATTCCGTACCTCGGACCGGGGCGGCCCCGTACGGACGAGGTTGAAGGGCAAGCGCCAGCACCGGCCCGCGCGCGCGTGCGGCATCACCTGGAGGAAGCCGACGGAGTTCGCGCCCCGCAGCCGGGGAGTACTCCACGGTCCATGGCTCGGCCCCATTCACGCCTCCGGGGACCCCCCTTCGTCGCCGAAGCTTGCCCGGGCTTCCGCGGCCAGTTGCCGGTAGACCTCCTCCGCCGCCACGCCTCCCTCCCGCTGGTACGCCTCGAGCGCATCCTGCGCCGAGCGCAGCTCCTCCTCGTCTTCCTGGTACTCCAGCCAGCGCTCGAGTGCGTCCGCGATGAGGTCGCGCACGCTGAGATCGCTTCGAGCAGCCTCCACTCTGACCGCCATACCAGCATGCTTGCTTGCTGGGTCCATGGTTATCCGAAGAGCGAAACCGACGTATGGCGCGATCCCAGCCCGAAGCCTTCCATCCAGGACAGAGCGAAGCACGCCGGCAGCCTTGGCGACCCCCGGGGTGCTGCTGTCGTATCGTCGGGCGCTACTCTGGTCAGACGCTACTCGAAGACGGGGATGTCCTGCGGTGGGTCACCCGGGTAGATGATGCCCTTGATGACGGCCGTGAATGCGCCGTGGTCGGCCACCATCTCGCGATACTGGGTCTGGCCTTCGTACGCCCCCTCTCCGACGAGCCATCCCGAGAGTCGTGTCTCAAGCGGGGCGTGGAACCCACTCATGGTCCCCTGCCAGGCACCCTCCTCGTTCTCCAGGCGGAACGTCCCCCATTCGGGCCCGAACCCGCCGTGGTCGGCGGCGTCGAGGATGAACCGCCCCGTGCCCACAAGACGCGGGTCGTCGGCACTCTCGGCGACATAGTTGGTGATCTGTCCTCGCAGTTGGGAGACGCCATCCCTCTCGGAGGTGACGCCCTGCTGTTCGAGGTTGGCTCCTACCGATTGCTCGAATCGGATCGGCATCTGCGTCGGGTCCTCGGCGGCCGTGATCTCCGCCGAGGGCACGGCAGCCTGGTCGGCAGTCGGACCCAGCGCCCCACTGTAGATGGCGAGGCCGCCTCCGAGGGTGAGGATGGCTACGAGCGCAGCGATTCGTGTCGCGCTGAACATGGTTCGTGTCCTCCAGGTCAGGTCCGCGAGGCCGAGCGACCATCGATGGCGTCGCTGTGGCGTCTCGGGCAGCTTGGCGAGGACCTCGCGGAGGTCATCGGGCAGGGTCGCGTCTTCCTGCATCCAGCTGTCGAGGCGGTGCTCGAGGTCGTGTCCGATCGTCATCGGTTGACCTCCTGTCGGGTCGTCGCGCGCGGGCCCGGGGAAGCGTCCGCCTCGAGGATCCGGCGCATCTGCTGAAGAGCTCGGTTCATGCGGGACTTGACGGTCCCGAGCGGGATGTCCAGGGTCCGGGCGACCTGGTCGACAGGCATCCCGAGGTAGTGGTGCAGCACAAGCACGACGCGGTGGTCGAACGACAGACGCCGGAAGCCACGCTCCAGCTGATCGTGGTCCATCACTCGTTCGTACTCGTCAGGGGAGACGGGCTCGCGATGCCACTGAGGGCCGATCTCAGGGATGGAGTCGGCGACGGCGCCGCGACTCCGTGTAGCAGGCATTCACGCAGAGCCGGTAGGACCAGGCCTCGAAGCGCGCGGGGTCGCGCAGCTGCGGCAGGTTCCGCCACATCGACAGTGCGGTCTGCTGAGCCACATCGCGGGCAAGCTCGGGATCGCGCAGGATGCGGTAGGCGAGTTGCTGCAGCCGCCCATACACGCCATCGGCCAGGCGCGCGAACGCGATCTGGTCGCCATCCTGAGCGCGAATCACGAGGTCGGTATCCATCCCTGTCGAACCGCTCTGGGCGCTTCGCCCGATGCTGCGCCCCTACATGGTATGACCTCGGTCTCAGCGATCGGGGTCCATCGAATGATGGCGCGCCCGCGAGCGCCACGGGCCCGCGGGCGCGTCGGCTGCTCGGCTATGGGTGCTCAGGCAGCTCGCAGGGGTACATGGCGGCTCCGTGCGCACACTGCTCACCGAAGGAGGTCTGCGCGAGAAGAAACGGGGCAGTCAGGCGCTCACGTTCTGCTCACCGCTGTCGCAGCCGGACGTGGGCCGCGTAGTACTCCTCCCACTCAGGACCGGCCATGCCCGGGGTCGGCAGGAGGACCTGGCGTCTGCGCGTCTCGAGCGTGATCGCGCTCCACAACTCGCCGTCCGGCTCCCAGCCCTCAGCGAGGTCGGATTCGATGGCGCGGAGCACGCGCTCGCTGGCCCTGCGGTTCACGCTCTCGACGCTGTGCGGATCATCAGCTGGCAGCGCCACGCGGCTGGCGCAGCGGAGTGGCTCGTCGCTCCAATCCAGGTCTACGGTCTTACGCCGGACCTGGCGTGGCCCGATGGTGAAGTCCATGCCCATGATCGCATCTCTGTGTGCACGTCCGTCCTCGACCAGGGTGCGCTCGTCGCGTGCATTCGCCAAGTGCCGACGAGCCCGACGGGCGTGAGCCATAGTGCACTCGCTCCTGCCAGCGCATCGTCCCGCACACCGGACCGACGTATCGTCGATAATCGATGATTACAAGCTCCGCGCCCCTCGCGCCGGTCGGGCATCGCAGGCACGCCACAGGAGGAACCAGGATGGGTCAGCTGGACAGGTTCAAGCTCGATGGTCAGATCGCGCTCGTGGGCGGTGGTGGAGGGGCGATCGGCGGGGCCATGGCCGTCGCCTTGGCGGAGGCCGGCGCGAAGCTCGCGGTGACCGACATCTCGCAGGACCTGGTCGACGCCACGGCGGCCAAGATCACCAAGGCTGGCGGCGAGTGCCTGGCCATCGCCGGAGACATGACCAAGCGCGAGGATGCCGACGACGTCGTCAGCAAGGTCGTGGACCACTACGGCCATCTCGACATCATGGTCAACGCCATCGGCGGTGGCGCGGGCAAGGTGCTCTTCGATGCGCAGGACTATCCCGACGACGCCTGGGACTGGATCTACGACATCAACGTGCGCTGCACGCTGGTGCCCACCCAGGCCGCGGTGAAGGCCATGATCAAGGCCGGCCACGGCGGCAAGGTGCTCAACATCAGCTCGGTCCGCGCGCTGCTCGGCATCAACGCCGGCTACTCCGCCTACGTGGCGGCCAAGGGCGCCATCAGCTCGCTGACCCGTCAGTGGGCGACGGAATGGGCCAAGCACGGCATCAACGTCAATGCCATCCTGCCGACCTTCGTGGACACACCGCAAGTGGCCATGCTGCTCGAGGATTCCGAGTTCAAGAAGAACGTCGTGGCCCGCATCCCGCTGGGACGCGTCGGCGGAACCAGCGACCTCGTCGGCGCGGCCATCTTCCTCGTCTCGGATGCCTCATCGTTCATCACCGGTCAGTATCTTCGGCATCGACGGCGGCTTGACCGCGACCCAGTAGCCACCAACGACCAACCAGCCACATAACCCGGGGAGGAGCGCTAAGCCCGTGGAACCAGCCATGGAACAGGTCACCGCCAACGTCTTCGCCAACACGAAGATCAGGGGCTGCAATCCCAGCTTCGTGGTCACCACTGACGGCGTGGTCGTCATCGACACGCCGCAGCTGCCGACCAAGGCGGTGGCCATGCGCCAGGAGGCCGAATCACACGGCCCCATCCGCTACGTGATCAACACCGAGCACCACGTGGACCACATCTTCGGCAACTACTACTTCAAGCCGGTGCCGGTCATCCACCACCAGGGCGTCGCCGACAACTTCATGGTGGTGGCCCCCATCCTCGATCCCTTCGCCTACGCCGAGGAAGCCATCCCTACCGATGACCCCGAGGGCGCGGCCATCTTCCCCGATCGCGAGGAGTACTACCGCGAACCCAATGACGGCGCCATCGTCTTCACGGGCGACCTCAGGCTGCGCGTGGGCGACACCCACTTCGACCTCATCCACGTGGCCGGCCACACGCCCGGCCAGATCGCCGTGCATGTGCCCGAGGAGGGCGTCGTCTTCACCGGCGACACCATCTTCAACCAGTGCCAGACCTGGTTGATGACCTCGGACGTCGATGGCTGGCTGGCTGCGCTCGAGACCATCCGAGAGCTCGAGTTCGACCACCTGGTGCCCGGGCATGGTCCCCTCACCGACCGCTCGTCGCTCGACGATCAGCGCGCCATGCTGCTCGAGTGGAAGACGGGCGTGGCCGTAGCCGTGGCCGAGGGCCTCTCGCGCGAAGAGACCCAGGCGCGTGTCAACTTCAAGGAACGCTTCCCGGTTGACATCGGTCAGGAGTACATGATGGACTACATCATGTCCAACAACGCCGGGGCCCTCTGGGACCAGATGACCGCCGACAACGACTGATCGCCGACCCTTCACGCGTGGCTCGCGCTTAGGCAGGCCCCAGCGCAACGCCCCGTCGGGAGACCGGCGGGGCGTCGTCCCGTGCGCGACAACGCGCACAGGAGCCTCCACGGGTGCCTGACGCTCGGACGATGTATGACGAGGATCTGGCCTGGCATGGACACGCCAGACCGCTTGCCACATGACACGTTATGGCCCTGGGGTGTCTAGCCGCCGTGTGGCGGCAACGTCCGAGCACGGTAGATCGGCGCCAGTTGGACGATGCCCACACCGACCACGGCCAGGAGAAGGCCGGCGATCTCGAATACGCCCAGTGCCTCGCCCAGCACGAGCCAGCCCAGGAACGCCGTCATCAACACGGTCACGTCGCCGAGCACACTGGACTCGACCGCCCACAGCGTGCGCTGGACCTGCGTCCACAGCGTGTACGCCAATGCGGTGTTGATCGCGGCCATCGTGATGATGAGTAGCCACGCCCGGACGCTGAACTCGGGAACGCCCTCCACGAGAAGTCCGAACACGATGATGAAAAGGCCACCGGCGACCATGGCGATGGCCGTTAGCCCCAGGGGGCCGCCGTAGTCGCCCACGTGGACGGCCAAGTATCGTCCCAGCACGGCCGCTCCCCCCACGCAGATGGGCACGAGTGCTGCCAGCAACACCATGGGCAGCAACTCCGGATCGGGCACCTGCAGACCGAAGTAGACGAGGACGCCCACGACCAGGACACCGATGCCGATGAGCTGAATCAGGCTCGCGCGCTCCTGACCTCGACCCATCATGAACAGCGCGGTGACGACCGGGGTCAGTCCGATCATCAGGCCCATCGTCGAGGCCGACACCGTCTGCAGGGAGACATGCACGGCGATCTGATTGATACCGAACATCAGCAGTCCATAGAGCAACACCCCGCCCAGTCCGTAGCGACCGATGTGCGCCACCCTGGCCACGCGCATGCGTGGCAGCGCCAGTGGCAGCAGCATGAGCGCCGCCAGCGTGAAGCGGACACCGGCGAACCCGATCGGGTCGGTCACCTCCTCGTCTAGGCCGAGCCGCAGAAGGACGACCGATGACGCCCACAGAAGGGTGACGACAAGGCCGAGGACGATGGCGACACCACGCCCCGGCGCATGTTCGACACCAAGTCGCCGGCTAGTCGGTTCCGTCGTCCCCACGAGGGCATCGTGACATGTCGAGGTCTCTCACACGTGCTGGGATCCACTCGTCTGGCCGGTCCTCACACCGCCGCCGTCGATGCGAAGTGTACCGGCGAGGTACGGGTCACCGAAGGACCTGCTGCGCCAGTGCCCATGGCCGCCGAGTTCAGGCTGGACCAGCGCGATGCCGTCAGGCCGGCTCCGGCGGCCTCCAGTTGGGTTGGCCGGTGGTGGCGAGGACGGCGTTCCAGAGGTCGCCGTCGACGTTCATGCGCTTACGCTCGGCCACGGCTGTGGCGATGGGTACCCACACGGTCGACTGGTTCCAGGTGCCGACCAGCACGTCCGTCTTGCCGGCCATGGCAGCGTGGACCGCGTTGCGCGCCAGGCGGTCCGTCAGGAAGCGGTCGTTGGCGTTCGGAGCCACGCTCCGGATGGAGTAGCTGGGATCGAAGTACTTGACGGTGGTCTCGATGCCGCGCTCTCCGAAGTGCTGGCGGATACGGTCCCGCAGGAACAGGCCGATATCCCGGTAGCGCCGGTTGCCCGAGGCATCCGTTGACGCGTCGCTGGTTTCGAAGAGGTGCTGGCCTGCACCCTCGGCCGTGACCACGACCGCGTGGTGACGCGCCTCGATACGGCGCTCGAGCATATCGAGGAAGCCTCCCTCACCCTCCAACGGGAAGGGCACCTCCGGCACCAGCACGAAGTTGGCTTCCTGGGCGGCGACCGCGGCGCCGGCTGCGATGAAGCCGGCATCGCGCCCCATGAGCTTCACCAGGCCGATGCCGTTGTGGTGGCACTTGGCCTCGACATGCGCGTGCCGCAGCACGTCTGTGGCTTCCTCCAGCGCGGTGGCGTAGCCGAACGACTGGTACACGAAGGGCACGTCGTTGTCGATGGTCTTGGGGATGCCGACGATGGCTCGCGCGGCACCACGCTTGCTAGCCTCTCGAGCGATGGCGTGTGCGCCGCGCTGGGTGCCGTCACCACCCATGCAGAACAGGATGTCGATGTGGTGCTCTTCGAGGTAGTCGACCATGTCCACCGGGTCGCGGTTGCCGCGGGATGTGCGCAGCACGGTGCCACCCATGTCATTGATGTCATCGACGTCGTCGGGGGTCAGCGTGATCGGCTCGAGTCCCTCGTTCGGGTCGAGGCCCTTGTAGCCCTGCTGGATGCCCAGCACCCGACGCACACCGTAGTTGTGCGTGAGCTCGTAGAAGCCCGAGCGGATGGTGTTGTTCAGCCCCGGCGCGAGGCCACCACAGGTGACGAAGGCGGCCGTGGTCGTGGCTGGATCGAAGAACAACTTCTCACGCGGACCGGCCTTCTCGACAGACAGGCCGGCAGCCAGAAGGCCGTCGACGCCCACGCGCGCCTGGAGCAGCACTCGCAAGGCGGGATCGGGAAACCTGCGGCCCTTGGCCCGCAGGGGTGAGTCGTAGCGAACGGCCCCCAGGGTCGGGACGGTGAGAGCGGCTTGGGTCGGCATGGCCTTCACAGCGTACCGCCCGCAAGGCTCAGGCGCGGCCCGCCGCGACCTCTTCCTCGCGCGTCTTGCCGGCGAGACGGATGAGGTCCTCGTGCAGCTCGAACCACACACCGTGATAGCTGTCCACGCGAGGCGAGGCGATGTACATGCCCTCACCACCAGCCACCGCCGCGGCCGCCACATCGAGGCGCTGGCCGTACTTCGCGAGTCGCGGCAGGCCGGCATAGAGGGGCTCGATCCAAGCGGTGGCGTCGATGTGTAGTTCCGCAAGCTGGGCCAGGACGCCAGCATCGTAGTCGGCGTCCGCATGGTCGTTGAGCACCTGCTCACCGTCGTCGGTCTTCATCTGCCAGGCCGTCACGATGTTCTTCATGCGCCCGTCGAGTATCAGGAAGGCGTCGAGGGCGGGCACCGCCCGGGCAGGCCCCCACGAATCCCGGTCGCTGGCCAGCATCTCGGCTCCGAGTGCCTTGCCGTCGTCGGTGAGACTGAACATGCCGCCGGAGTCCTTGGTGATGCCGTCGGCCGCGAGCCGGTCGAGCGACTCCTGGGCCTCGTCGATTGAGACGCCCAGGGCGGGTGCCAGCAGCTCGGGCGTGACGTAGCCCTTGATCGATAGCGAGCGGACCACGTCATCGGTCGTGACGTCGCGGGCCGATGGCGTCCCCTGCGCACTCATGTTCGCACTCTCCTGCCCTGCCCCGATCTCGATGCCCAGCTCCCGGGCCCAGGCCAGCAACGTCGCCGCTTCAGGCACGACCGTGGTCATCGACTGCACGGCCCCGCCGTAGACCTCACCGCTGCTGCCGTCGATACTGAGTACATCGCCTTCCTGATAGAGCCCCTCGCCGATGGCTACGGCGCCCTCGCCCACGACCACGCCGACGGCGCCGACCACGGCGGGGATGTCCCAGCCACGGGCGACCACTGCGGCGTGTGAGGCCAGGCCGCCGGTGGAGGTCAGGATACCCACCGATCTGGCCATGCCGTGGACGTCGTCGGGCGACGTCTCCGAGCGGACCAGCAGCACGTCGATGCCGGCTTCGGCCATCGTCACCGCCTTCTCAGGAGTGGTGGCGATGGCGCCCGAAACGAGTCCGGGCGAGGCGCCCAGGCCGGCCGCCACGACCTCGACGTCGTGCTCGCGCTCCGCGGCCATGGTCGGCGGATCGACGAGCAGTCCGGCCACGCGCTCGACGGCCTCCGGACGAGACAGCGGGAACGAGTCGTCCTCGGCCATCTCCGCAGCGATGCGGACGGCGGCTTGAGCGGTGCGCTTGCCGAGGCGGTTCTGCAGCAGCCACAGCCGACCGTTCTCGATGGTGAATTCGATGTCGCAGATGTCGCGGTTGTATCGCTCCAGACGATCGGCGTACGAGCGCAGCTCGATGGCCACCTGGGGCATGCGCTCGTCGAGCACGGAGACCGCTTCCGTAGCGTGGGTGCCGGCGACCACGTCCTCACCCTGAGCGCCGAAGAGCACGTCACCGTAGAGCGTGTTCTCGCCGGTAGCGGGATTGCGTGTGAAGAGCACGCCGGTCGCGGAGTCCGCGCCGCGGTTGCCGAAGACCATGGCCTGCACGGTCACGGCCGTGCCCAGCTCAGCCGAGATGCCTTCCCTCTCGCGGTAGCTCACGGCCCGCTCGCTGTTCCACGAGCGGAACACGGCCTCCACCGCGCCTCTCAGCTGCAGCCACGGATCCTCGGGGACCGCGGCCACGCCGACGATGTCCTTGTACATCGTCTCCAGGCGATCGCGACACCCACGGGCGAAGGCCTCGTCGCCGGCCACGGCGGCAAGCCCCGGAGTGGTCTGGGCATTGAGGCCGAGGTTGAGGATGGTGTCGAGCATGCCTGGCATGGACACCGGTGCACCGGAGCGGACGCTCACGAGGAGCGGGTCGAGCGCGTCACCGAACCGTCGCCCCACGGCGGCTTCGATGCGTCCGATCTGCGCCCGGAGCTCTTCATCGAGCCCGTGCGGCCAGCCCTCGGCGAGGTAGGTCCGGCAGGCCTCGGTCGTGACGGTGAAGCCGGGTGGGACCGGCAAGCCCAGCTCGATGGTCATGATGGCCAGGTTGGCGCCCTTGCCGCCGACGAGCACGGCCAGCTCGGGCGGCGCCAGCCCATGGTCATGGTCGAAGGGATAGGCCCAGGTCATCGGTCGGCCGTGCTCCCCCTACGGCTTGACGATGATCTTGATGGCCCCGCTCTCGGGATCGCGGAAGGTGGCCATGGCCTCGGCGAAGTCCGTCAGCGCGAACTCGTGCGTCATGACCTCGCGTAGACGCATGCGGCCATCGGCCACATGGGGCATGACCCGGCGCATCTCGCCGGCCGAGGCGCGCGAGCCGGCCAGCTCGAGCTCGTAGAGGACGAGGTCACGCATGTTGATCTCGACGCCCTTGCTGGGGATGCCCACCGCGGCGATACGGCCACCCTTGCGCAGGGCGGCCAGCGACCACTGCACGGTGATGGGCACGCCAGCTGCCTCGATGATCTTGTCCACGCCCAGGCCACCAGTCATCTCGCGCAACGTGACGCCGGCATCGCCGGCCGAGGAGTCGATGACCTCGAAGCCCATGTCCAGGGCCTTCTGACGACGAGCCGGCAACGGCTCCACGATGATGACCCGACCCGCACCGCGGATCTTGGCGGCCTCACCGCCAAGCAGACCGATGGCGCCGCCACCCATGATGCCCACGTTGTCGCCGGGCTCGATCCGGGCCCGGTTGGCCACGTGCAGCGCGATCGACGCCGGATCGATGACAGCGCCTTCCTCCCAGCTGATCGAGTGGGGCAGCGGGAAGACGCATTTGACGCCATGAACGACGTACTCGGCATCAGCCCCCTGGTAGTTGTGGCCGTACTGGCGGTGGAGATCCATCACGCCGTAGTTCTCGCAGAGGTTGTAGTGGCCCTCCACGCACTGCTGGCACACGCCGCAGGCGTCGTGGCTCGTACCGGCCACCCGGTCACCGACCTTCCAGCCGGCCTTCTCTGCACCGGGGCCGAGCTTGACGATCTCGCCGGACCACTCGTGGCCGGGGATGATCGGGAACTGCGGCGGCCAGAAGCCTGGGTAGTCGCCGGCGATGAGATGTGAGTCGGTACCGCAGATGGACACGGCCTTGACCCGGCAGAGGACCTCCATCGGCCCCGGCTCGGGGACGGGCACCTCCTGGATCTCGTACGTCTCGGGTCCGAGTACGACCAGTGCCTGCATGGACTTGGTCACGTTGTGGCTCCTTTCGATGGGAGGATGAGCGCAGCTAGATGGCGGCGACGGGGTCGACCATCGACGCGGTCGCTCCCTTGATCTTCAGCGGCAGCGCGATGAAGGCGAACTCGTAGACCTTCTGGCGAGCCAGTTCCTCGAGGTCGAGGCTTTCCATGAGGTAGATGCCGTTGTCGATCAGGAGGTGCTTGTGGACGGGCTGCGGGTTGCCCTCAGGGCCTGGGTCCGGGGCTGGTTGGACCTCGTAGGTCTCCGTATCCGTGCCGGTGGCCACGACGCCCTTCCTGAGCAGCCAGTCTGCCGCGGAAAGGTCCGGGCCGGCGGTCTTGTTGGCCATCATCAGCTCGAAATCAGGCCACAGGCTCATGTAGCCGGTGCGGATGACGACGACGTCCCACTTGCGGACCTCGACACCCTGCGCCCTGGCGATGTCTTCGAGCTCGGCCGCATCGACAGGCTCACCATGCTTGAGGTGCGGTACACCGCGGTAGGTGGGGACATCAAGGAAGACGCCGCGCGTGAACATCGGGGGCATGGCCGAGGCATCGCCGAAGGTGGGCCCGTGGTCGGAGAGGTGCTCGTCAGCGTTGCCACCGCCGTACCAGTGCCTGTCCTCGCCGACGGTCATGTGCGCCAGACCGTCGATGTGCGCGCCCGAGTGCGAGGTGCACATCAGGTACTCGGCCATGTAGCCCAGGTTGACGCCGTTGACGGGACCCCATGGTTGCCGCCCGCCGGCCACGATGCCGCGAGGGCTGACCGCGTTGAGCACCTGGAAGGGCGGGTGGCCGGGGAACAGAGGCATGCCGTCGAACCGTGCTGCGGCCAGGGAGATCATGCGCCCTTCCTTGATCATCGAGGCGGCCTTGACGACCTGCTCGGCGGGCATGTCCTTGATGGGGCCGACTTCTCCGGGCCTCGGCATGGCGATCCTCCTTGTTCTGGGCTGGGCTACTGGGCTTCGTTGGCGCGGGCGTTCCGCAGGGAGCGCCACACGTGTTCCGGCGTCAGGGGCAGCTTCCTGAAGACGACGCCCGTGGCATCGGCCAGCGCCGAGCCGACCGCGGACTGGATGGACAGGAGGCCGCCTTCGCTGACACCCTTGGCCCCGTATGGCCCGGGCCCGTCACCGTTCTCGATGGCCGCACTCTCGATGAGCAGGGGCAGGTCCATCGAGGTGGGGATGCGGTAGTCGATGGCGCCCAGGTTGCGCACGCGGCCGCCTTCGTCGAGGATCATGTGCTCCATGAGCGTGTGGCCCAGGCCCTGGATGGCGGCGCCCTCGTCCTGGCCGGCCACCTGCTGTGGATTGAGGGACCTGCCCGTATCACCGACGGTGACGTGTTTGTGGATGGTGATGTGACCGGTGTCCTCGTCGACCGACAGCTCGATGGCCGTGCAGTTGAACTCGTAGAAGGCCGGGCTGCCGCCGAGCGGATGATCGGGCTCGACTTCCTTGCGGTACACACCGTTGCCGATGATCTCGCCGCCGAGCTTGCCCAGTGAGGTCCTCACGATATCCACCATGGGCACCTCCCGGTCCGGCAGGCTGACCACACCCCGATCGACCACGATCTGGCTCTCAGGCACGCTCTCCGCTCCCGCGGCCATGGTCCGCACCTGTGCCTGGATGTCGCGACAGGCGCGCATGATGGCGTTGCCCATGAACACGGTCGAGCGACTGGCCGAGGTCTGCTGGTCGTAGGGCACGACCGCGGTGTCACCCATGACCACGTTGACCATCTCGATGGGCGTGCCCATCTCATTGGCCGCGATCTGGGCGAAGATCGTGCGCGCACCCTGGCCCATGTCGCTGGTGCCGGCATAGACGAGCACGCTGCCGTCGATGAGCAGGCGCACGGTCGAGTAGCTGAGACCTGTGGTCGCGCTCGCCTTGATCCCCACCGCCAGGCCGCGGCCCCGGCCTTCCGGCAGGGGCGCGCCCCAGCCGATCATGTCCATGGCCTTCGCGACCGTTTCCGGCCAGAGGCCATCTGCAGGCGTGTCACCGGGGATGATGTCTTCGCCACGCGTAGCCAGATTGCGCAGCCGCATCTCCGCGCGGTCGATGCCCAGGGCACGGGCGGCCGCATCGATGGTCGATTCCACGGCCCAGTTGATCTGCGGCGTGCCGAAGCCGCGGAACGCGCAGGCCGGCGTCGTGTTCGAGAGGATCGAACGTGCCGTGATGCGCACGTTGGGCACCTTGTACGGGCCTGCCGCCGTGTACTGGCTCTTGGCCACGACCCGTTCGGCGATGTCGGCATAGGCGCCGAGCAGGTAGTCGCTGCTGATGTCCTCGAAGAGGATGTACCCGTCCGCGCTGAAACCACTGCGCACGCGGATCTCAGCCGAGACGCGGCGGCTGGCCTGGAAGGACTCGTCGAGCGTGAGCACCAGGCGCACGGGACGGCCGGCCTCGAGAGCCATGAGGGCCACCAGCGGCTCGAGCTTGATGTTCTGCTTGCCGCCGAAGCCTCCACCGGGGTCCGGCGCGTAGACGCGCACCTTGGCCAGAGGCAGGCCCAGCAGCCCGGCCATCAGGCGTTGCAGCAGGTAGGGGTGCTGGATGGTCGACCAGATGGCCACGCCGTCCTCGTCGGGTGCGGCCGCGAAGGCGTGGGGCTCGATGGCGAAGTGGGTGACCATCGGGAACGAGTAGGTCTCGTCGACGACGAGATCCGCCTTCGCCCCGTCGACATCACCCCACCCGAACACGCGCCTGGTGAGCACGTTGCTGTCGCGTAGTTCGTCGTCCTCCGGTCTCAACTCGGGCTCGCGTACCAGCGGTGCATCGGCTGCGAGGGCCTGCTCCACGGTGTAGACGCCGGGCAGTTCTTCGAACTCGACCCTGACCAGGCGAGCGGCCTCCTCGGCAGCATCCTTCGTCTCGGCTGCGACCGCGGCCACGGGCTCACCGTGGAACTTCGTCTCGCCGACGGCCAGGACGGGTCGGTCCTGGTACTGCGGGCCGTAGCGCGGGACCGGCTGGGGCAGGTCGTCGGCGGTCCACACGAGGCGCACACCGGGTACCGCCTCGGCCGCGGATGTGTCCACGGCGATGATGCGCGCCCGCCCGCAGGGCACGGTCACGAGCTTGACCTGGAGGGCGTCGGCGAGGTCGATGTCGGCCAGGTACTCCTGCGCTCCGGTGACGCGCTCGTAGCCACCGACGCGTCGCGGCGAGACGCCGATCTTCGACTTGCTCACGGCGTCTTCCCTCGTGCCGCCTGGCGGACGGCCTTGAAGATCTGCTCGTAGCCCCCGCATCGACAGAGGTTGCCGGCCAACGCCTCCTGGATCTGCTCATGGCTGGGAGCATCGACCTGTTCCAGCAGCGCCGTCGCCGACATCAGCTGGCCGGGGATGCAGAAGCCGCACTGCGCCGCACCCTGGTCGAGGAACGCTTCCTGCAGCGGGTCCAGCTGGCCATCCAGGGCGAGGCCTTCCACCGTGCGTACGTTCGACCCGTCAGCCTCGACCGCGAGCATCAGGCAGGAGTTGACCGAGCGCCCATCGACGAGCACGGTGCAGGCGCCGCACTCCCCGACCACGCAGCATTCCTTGGTGCCGGTCAGGCGGACCTCGTCGCGCAGGACCTCCAGCAACGTGTGATGGACGTCCACATCGAGCTCGCGCGGGCGACCGTTGATGGTGAGCCCGATGGTGAGTCGTTCGGCCATCAGGCGGCGCTCCGGGAGCGTCGGTCGATAGCGGTCGCCAGAGCGCGCACCGCGAGCACGCGGAGCATCGCCAGGCGGTAATCGGGGCTGGCGCGGATGGAGCGCGGCGAAGGCGTCGCCTGCGAGAGCAGCTGCTCGAGGATGGCCGCCCGCTCCTCCGCAACAGCGCCGGGGTCGGCCAGCACACCGCTCATATCGCAGACCAGGAAGGGCCGCGGACCAACGCTGCCGTACGCCAGGTGGGCGGTCCCGGCTCCCGATACGGCCGCGCACATCGTGACCGAGGCCAGGTCCGTGCCTCGGCGGCGAACCAGGCGAGTGTAGGCGCAGCCGAAGGGCGGTTCATGCTTCGGGATCTCGATGGCGGCGACGAGCTCTCCAGGCTGCAGGTCCACCTGCTTGGGGCCGACGATGAAGTCGTCGATGGGGACCCGGCGTTGCCCGTCGGGTCCGACCACGACGATCATCGCGCCGTAGACGAGCAGCGGCGGCGTGGTATCGGCTGCGGGTGAACCGTTGCACACGTTGCCGGCCAGCGTGGCGCGATTGCGGATCTGCACCGAGCCCACGACCCGGGCGGCTTCGGCCAGGGCCGGCAACTCCGCGTGCACGAGGTCGCAGTGCTCGATCTCCGACATGGTCGCCAGCGCACCGAAGCGGATGACCTCACCGCCATCGGTGATGGTCGCCCCCCCGAACTCTGCGACCCGCTTGAGGTCGACCACGACCGCCGGCTGGACGGATCCGTCACGCAGGCCCACGACCAGGTCGGTGCCGCCCGCGAGGATGCGCGCCCCAGCGCCCGCCTCCGCGAGAAGGCGGGTCGCCTCAGCCAGCGTCCCGGGTCGCTCGTACACGAACCTGCGCATGGGGATGTGTCTCTTTGCTGCCTAGAGCTGCCTGTCCACCTCGTCCATGAGCACCTGTGGGGTGGCTGCGCGGACGAAGTAGAAGGGTCGGTCGCCGAGCTTCTGCACGAACTCAGCACGGGCCCGGCGCAGCTCCGTGGTGTCGGTCAGCGGCATCGGGAAGCCCGGGGCCAGCAGCTCGTTGGTGAGGAAGTAGTTCTGCAGCGAATGGAATGCCTGGAACTGCGACTCGAACTCGCCCAGCTGCTTGGTGCTGGGATCGAAGTTGCCGTCGATGGCCGGCAGCACCACGACGTCGATCTGCGCGATGTCGTCGTACTCCTGCCAGGTGGGCATGTCGCCCCAGAACTTGTTGACGCCCTGGGTCGGCGCGGCCTTGTCGGCACGCTCGGTGCCCTTGGCCCGCTTCTCGCGGAGGAACACGGACTTGGAGCCCATGACCGCGTTGATCTGCTCGTCGATGACGGTCGTCTCGGTGCTGATGAGCCTGCCGCCACGGCGGCAGGCCTCGATCTGGCCCATCGACTTGCCGTGGTTCGACTCACCACCGAGGAAGAGGATGGACTGCTCGCGGTAGCGCACCGCGGAGGAGTGCGAGGGATGGAGGCCCTTCGCCTCCATGCGCAGCGCCAGCATGGTCACCAGGACCTTCTGGATGGCGCCCACGGTCCAATCGCCGCTGAGGCGCATGGCCTGGCCGTCGTAACTGATGTCCTTGCTGGCATCGACGTCCCAGATCACATCCGGCTCCGCCAGCGTGACGGCATCTTCCATGGTCACGGCCGCGAGGCGGTAGTTGAGGAAATCCATGTCATCGACGATGGACTCGCGGGCCGGGCCGCCAAGGACGTCGACACGAAGGCGGGCCGGGCCCGCGGACATCTCCTGGCTGAGTACTGGATCTGGGCTCATGGTGTCCTTTCGATGGAGCGGCTAGATGAGGATGGCCGGCACCTGGTGCGGCGACGGTCGGTCGACGACGTCGGTGTCAGCGCCGTGGTGGGGCCAGACCTCGGCCAGGGCCGAGGCCGCGGCCTCGAAGTGGACCCGGAAGGCCTCTTCGATGAGGTCGGGGTCCTGCCGGCGCAACGCATCGATGATGGGGATGTGCCGGTCGGCGACCGCGCGCCGGTCGACGCCGGGCGAGACGATCGTGATATAGGTGCGCAAGAAGGGCTCGAGGGTGGACCACACACGCTCGAGGGTGGCGTTGCCCGAGCGGTGCATGATCAGCCGGTGGAACTCCGTGTCCGCGGTGGCCTCGCTGAAGGGGTCGCTCGTCACGGCCGCCTCGCGCATGCGCTCGACGAGCGCGCTGAGCCGCTCGAGGTCTTCCTCGCTGACGTTCTCCCTGGCCAGCACCGCACCATGGCCTTCAAGGATGGCGCGCACCTCGAAGGCCTCCAGCAGTTCCCCGGTCGTGGGTTGGCGCACACGTGCGCCCTTGAATGGGGAGGTTTCGACGACCCCAAGGGCCTCCAGGTCGCGGAGTGCCTCGCGTACCGGAGCCTGGCTGGTGCCGAACTCCTTGGCCACGCGCGTCTCCACGATGCGGGCACCCGGTGGGTAGCGGCCGTCAAGGATCGCCTGCAGGAGGCGACCCTTGACCTGCTCGCTGAGGACGCTGCGCGTGATGCCCGCCTCGTCCGTCATGGCCGTGCGACCAGTCCCTAGACGATCTCGACCACGCCGGCAGTGCCGTCGACGCGGAGGCGATCGCCCGTCTTGATGTCGTAGGTACCGGTCGAGGTGCCCACCACTGCCGGGATGCCGTACTCGCGGGCGAGGACGGCCGGATGCGAGACGGTGCCGCCGGCGTCGGTGACCACGGCGATGATCTTGCCGTAGAGCACCTGCCACGCTGGGTTGGTCATCTGGCAGACGAGGATCTCGCCTTGCTGGAGACTGTCGAACTCTGCCTCCGACGAGACGATCCTAGCCACGCCTTCGACGACGCCGGGGGACCCGGCAATGCCGCTGACTCGGCCTGCGGTCTTCTCCTGCGAGCGATGGAACTTGTCAGGGAAACCCCACAGGTTGAGGTACGGGAAGGCGAGCTGCGTCTCGGTGGCGGTGCCCACCCAGTCCTTAGGTTGGACCTTCTCGGCGGCGTGCCACTTGGCCCGGGCGGCGGCGACCATAGCCTTGCCGTCCATGCTGTCGGGATCACCGATGAAGGCCCGCAATTCGTTGTAGCGGAACATGACCACGTCGTCGGCCTTCTCGAGCTTGCCCATCTCGACGAGCTTCTCGCCGATGGCCACGAGCACGAGGCGAACATGGGCGTTGGCGCCCTGGTCGATGTAGAAGTGGTGGTCGGGCGTGAGCGGTGCCATCTTGAGGTTGATCTCGTTGGCGGCGCGCATCTTCTCCAGGGCCTCACCATCGAGTCCCTCGAGGATCTCTACGGCGGCCGCGTCGATGTCGGCCTGAAGCTCCGCGATGGCGGTCGGATAGTCGTAGTCCGAGCTGTACTGGTCGCGGATGAGCTGGATGATGGGGTTCATGTCCTCGCGGAATGTCGGGAACACGAACTCGTGGCTCCACACCGCGTGCCAGCCGTACTCCATCTGGTAGGGCACGACCCGTTCCTCGATGAAGAGCCGCCCGCGCTCGCTGCCCTCCAGGGCGGGCACGATCTGCGCGGAGGTCCCGCCGGCGAAGAGCGCCGCCAGCTCAGGGTCGGCCTTGATCTTCTTCCTTCATCTCCCACAGGGAGCGGATCTTGTCCCAGTTGCGGTCGTTGGCAGAGTTCTGCAGCCGGCCCAGGAGGATCTCGTCGATCGCGCCGTGGGTCTCCTCCATCACGGCCCGCAGATTGAGCGTCGCGGACAACTGGGCGAAGTTGAGCATCCAGTGGATCTTCCAGTGGCGATCGTGCATGTCGATCGCGTCCTCGAGGAGGACGGCCACGTCGGCCAGGCTGAACTCGTCCTTCTGTTCGAGCATGCTCTCGATGTAGTCGAAGTTGCGCTGCATCTCAGGAACGAAGCGCTCACGCCACCAGGTCACGAAGTTCTGGCCGTAGACCGGCAGCACCGTGTTGAGGTACGGGCCGATCATGGCCGGGTAGTCCGCGTCACCGTCCTGGGGCACGATCGGATTCGTGCGGTAGTCGTACTCCTGGGTGTCGACCGCAATGCCGGCCTCCGCGGGGATGGCCGCGGTGTACAGGTAGCCGTTGATGTTCTTGTAGATCCAGTCGGTCGCGAACGGTGTGCCGAATCGGCGGAACATGTGGTCACACGAGAGCCACCAGCCGCCGATATCTTCGTACATCGGGCTCAGGGGCTTCGGGCAGTGCAGGTCGTCGTAGACCCAGAAGAGCCGCTTCTCGGTCTCGGACGTCCACTCGATCGGGAACAAGTCATCCCCGAGGAACTGCCCCAGGACCGCGTCGTTCATGAGTCCCATCAGTCGTATGCCTCCTTGGTGTGCCGGTCGTCCTCCACGACCGATCCTTGACATCGGCTCCCTCCGAGCCATCGAGATCCGTTCGGCCCTCGCCCCCCGGACGGAGCCACATGCCTGGACGCTTCGACCAGCGGCAACCCCTCCACCCCTGCGTCGCGTCGGACCGGGCCGGCGCGACTCATTGATAATCGATTACCGATGACCATACGCGCCACAGCCTACGGCAGTCAAGGTGGGGCGTGCAGGCAGGTAGTCATGCCTTGACGGGTCCGGACGGCCCATCGTGGTGCGGCCCGCAGCCGGCTCCACCTCGACGGTGGTCCTGGTTGCGGCTCGGTGGCGCGCTCAGGCCAGTTGGCCCCCACTTGCCGGGCCGCTTGACAATGTCTTGCCCAAAAAGCGTATCCTCGATAATCGATTGTGACAGTTCGCTGGGCTGACCATGCTCGGGGGACAGGCGCTACGGGATGCAATAGAGGTGCTCTGATGATGAAGCGGGTGTCACGTGCCGAAGCAGAGGTGTATCCCCTGCCCGGCCGCGACTGGCATACCTACCTGGGCCCCCAGAACATCCCGACCGAGCGCATCTCCTTCGGTGTCTCGGTCTTCCCCGCGGGCTCGGCGCCCGAAGGGCATGTCCACGACACGCAGGAAGAGACCATCTACTGCGTTGCCGGTCGCGGCCGCATCGTCACCCCGGACGGTGTCGGTGAGCTGGAGCCCGGCGCGGTCGTGTGGGTCAGCCCGGGCACTCCGCACGCGACCGAATCCGACGGCCCCGAGCCGCTGGAGATCGCCTGCTTCTTCTCCCCGCCGGTCGTGCCCGGCTCCTACGAGAAAGGCAAGAACTCCTGATGACCACCGTTCCCCCGGCCGGCAGCGTCTCGGCCGAGGAGATCGCGCGGCTCGAAGACATGGCCCGGCGCATCCGCGTCTCGGTCATCCGCACCGTGACCGACCGCAAGGTCGGACATGTGGGCGGTCCCCTCTCCGCTGCCGACATCCTCGCCGCGCTCTACGGGCGCATCCTGCGCATCCGCCCCGATGAGCCCGACTGGCCCGATCGCGACCGCTTCATCCTCTCCAAGGGCCACTCCGCCCTGGGGCAGTACGGAGCCATGGCGCTGGCTGGCTACTTCGACCTCGAGGAGATGTACACCTTCAACAAGAAGGGCGCCCGCCTCCAGGGTCATCCCGACATGAACAAGCTGCCAGGTATCGACATCTCGACCGGCTCGCTGGGCATGGGCCTCTCCGCTGGTCTGGGCATGGCGCTCGGCGCCAAGTACCTGAAGAAGGACTTCCTGACCTACGTGCTGCTCGGCGACGGGGAGTGCCAGGAAGGCCAAGTCTGGGAGGCCGCCCACGTCGCTCCCCGATACCGGCTCGACAACCTCATCGCCATCGTCGATCACAACAAGTTCCAGCAGTTCGGCTGGCGCGGCGACTCCGCTGCCGACCGTCTGCCGCCCGAGGACCCCGGTGACCTGGTGGCTCGTTTCAAGGCCTTCGGCTGGCGTGTCATGGAGATGGACGGGAATGACATGCCCGATGTCGTGCGCGTGCTCGAGGAAGCCCGCCAGCCCCAGGGCCTGCCGGTGGCCATCATCGCCGATACGCTCAAGGGCTACGGCGTCTCGTTCATGGCCGGCAACTACCAGTGGCACATGGGCGTGCCCACCGAGGAGGAGTTCGCCGTGGCAATGGCTGAGCTCGGCGAGAGCGATGGAGGTGCGGCATGACGCTGCCCATGGGCAAGCAGCTGCGCCTGGTCTTCGGCGAGACGGTCACCGAGCTGGCCGCCCGCGATCCGCGCATCGTGGTCCTCGACGGTGACCTCGGCAGCTCGACGCAGGCCAAGCTGTTCGAGGACGCCTACCCTGACCGCTTCTTCCAGATGGGCATCGCCGAGCAGAACATGCTCGGCGTCGCGGCAGGCATGGCCAAGGTCGGACTGGTGCCGTTCATCAGTACCTTCGTGGCCTTCGCGCTGCACCGGCCGCTGGATCAGATCCGTGTGCTCATCGCCCAGACCGGTGCCAATGTCAAGATCACGGCCGGCTACTGCGGTCTGTTCACGGGCAAGGCCGGCAAGACCCACCAGATCGTGGACGACATCTCCATCGCCCGGGCCATGCCCGGCATGGTCGTCATCTCCCCCGCCGATGAGGTCGAGACCAAACAGGTCATGGCCTGGGCCGTGGAGCACGACGGGCCGGTCTTCATCCGTCTCGTTCGTGACACCACGCAGACGCTCTTCGCGCCGGGCCACAAGTTCCAGTTCGGCAAGGTCAAGGTCGTGCGCGAAGGCTCCGATATCACGCTCATCAGCACGGGCACCGAGACGCCTCGCGTCGTGGACGCCGCCGACATCCTGGCGGCCGACGGGATCGAGGCCCATGTCGTCCATGTGCCGACCATCAAGCCGCTTGACGTAGCTGGGCTGGTGGCGGCCGCGGCGAAGACGGGCCGAGTGGTCACCGTCGAGGAGCACACCGTCATCGGCGGCCTCGGTGGTGCCGTGGCCGAGACGCTCAGTGAGTACCGGCCCACGCGCGTCGACCGCATCGGTATCCAGGACCACTACACTGAATCGGCCACCGACGAGGAGCTGCTGGACATGTACTGTCTCTCCGCTGAACGGGTAGCGCAGCGGGTCCAGAAGCTGCTCGCCAGCGACGTGCCGGTGACTTCGTGCGTCTGAGGCTGTGACGGCGTGACCGGACGATCGGCGGGCAGGCAGGCGCGACCACACCGACCTGCTAAGGCGCGGGTCCAGAGCGACGGCTGATGGACTTCGTCACCCAGTCGCTCGTCATCGGCCTCACCGAGCAGGCTCCGCTGGTGCTGGCGGCCATCGGGTTCGCCCTCCTCTACCGTCTGACCGGCCTCATCAATGTGGCGTACGCGGAGACGGTGACCCTCGGGGCCTACTTCGGGATGTGGATCAACACGACGTTCGAAGTCGACTTCTACGCGGTGCTCCTGCCGACCGCGATCCTCACTGGGCTCCTGAGCGTGGCCACGTACCTATTGATCTTCCGGCCAGCCAAGCGGCGCAACGTCGGTCAGCTGGAGATGATCATCTTGTCCTTCGGTCTGGCCATCTTCCTCCGCTACGGCCTCCTGTTCGTCTTCGGGTACGCGACCCGCTTCTTCGACGTCCCCCCGCCTGATACCGTCTGGGTCCTCGGCGTCGGCGTAACCTCGTTCCGGCTCGTCGCTCTCGTGAGCGTCGCCCTCCTGTCCCTGCTGCTCTACCTGTTCATCCAGCGGTCCAGCTACGGCCTCCAGATCCGTGCCCTCGCCAGCGACGAGAAGCTGGCACAGGCGAGCGGGATTCGGCCCCTCGTCGTCACGGTCATGATCTGGTTCGTGGCCGGCGTCGCCGGGGGCCTTGCCGGGGCGTTCTACGGGGTCGGCTCGTCAGTCGCCCCGCTCCTCGGTTGGAACCAGTTCATCTTCATCCTGCTCGTCGTCCTCGTAGGCGGAGCCTGGGGGCTCGGCGGCGTGATCGTCGTGGGCGTGGGCACCGGAGTCGCACTCACCGCGATGGCCCTCACGTTCGGCCAGGTGCTGTACGCGCAGCTCGCCTTGATCGTCGCCTTCATCGTGCTTCTGAAGTGGCGCGGCCGGCGACTCACCGAGATGGCAAAGGTATAGCTGATGACGCTCGACTGGCTCGACGCCTTCCTCATCACCGGCCTCTTCGACGTCGTCATGGTCACCGGACTCGCTCTGCTCCTGCACCTCCAGCTGGGTCTCACTCGTATCGCCAACTTCGGCGTCGTCGGCTTCTGGGGTCTCGGGATGTACATCTTCGGCGTCCTCTACGTGCGGGTCGACTGGGCCTTCGGCGACCCCTGGCAGTTCCTCGTCAGTGCAGCCATCGCGACCCTCGTGGCCGGCCTCGCGGGCCTTGTCGTGGGCTGGTTGATCTCCGACCTTGACACTGACGGCGTGCTCGTGGGAACGCTTGGGTTCGCCGCCGCCGTCCAGTACGTCAGCCACCACCGAAGACGACCTGACCGGTGGTGCGCGGGGCCTGGGCGGACTCCGCTTCCCTTACGACATCGGCAAGGTCAAGGAGAATGAATTCCTCTGGTTGGTGATCCTGACCATCGTCGTCATTGCCATCCTCCTCTACGTCTGGCGCGTCCACCGATCGCCGTACGGGCGGCTCCTCATCGCCGTGGGTAGCAATGAGCCGTTGGCGCGCAGCCTGGGGAAGTCGGCGTTCCGGACCAAGCTCGGGTTGTTCGCCGTCACGTCGGCAGTGATGGGATTACTCGGTGCGATGTCGGGGGTCATGTTCCGCTACCTCGATGTTGGCAACGTTGGGGTAGGCGTCACCCTCGCCGCGATGGTGGGCCTGGTACTGGGCGGGTCGGCTCGAGTCTGGGGGGCGGTCGTCGGCGTCATCCTCACGGTTGGGCTCTTTGATATCGTGGTTCAGTCCTACCTGCCCATCCCCCGGGAGTGGTACACGCAGACCCTCCCGGTGCTGAGAGAGGCCTTGTTCGGCCTCACGTTGATCCTCGTCCTGCTGTTCCGGCCGCTGGGCGTCCTGGGCGACATGCGTCGCGACAAGCTGATGGGACGTCTCCATGGCCGAT
This sequence comes from uncultured Chloroflexia bacterium, assembly GCA_963705425.1. Lineage (GTDB taxonomy): Bacteria > Chloroflexota > Limnocylindria > Limnocylindrales > CSP1-4 > JAFMJV01. The sequence continues at coordinate 145,136 of CAVPJO010000014.1, forward strand.
GACGTCGTTGCGGCGCCGGTGGTGGCGCGCCCGCAGATCCATGTCCGCAAGGCCGTGAAATCCTTCTCCGGTCGCGTCGTCGTCAATGTCGACGAGCTCGACCTGGGCAAGCATCCCATCGAGGGTCTAATAGGGCCCAATGGCGCCGGCAAGACGACGTTGATGCGGATGATCATGCACTCCACCCCGCTCGACAGCGGCCGGGTCTCCCTCCTCCCCTCCGACGGGCATGAGGTGGTGCTCTCGAGACTGCCGGCCGACCGCATGGCACGCCACGGCGTGGTCAAGAGCAACCAGGTGATCATGGACTTCGACAAGCTGACCATCTGGGACTCGCTCATGCTCCCGGTGACCGAGTCGAGGTACGAGCAACCTCAACGGATCTTCAGTGAAGCGGTCGTGTTCAGACAGCACCAAGAGGAGATGCGGCACTTCCTCGACTACTTCGGTTTCGACGACCCGACGGCGTTCGCCCTCTCAGCCGGCGAGAAGAAGCTGCTCGACATCATCCGCTGCCTGCTTCTGAAACCGGGCTTCCTCATGCTCGACGAGCCGACCGCCGGTCTGCCGGACGACCTCACCGAGAAGGTCATGGTCATGGTTCGCGAGATGGCCGAGAAGGGCACGTCGGTGGTCATCGTCGAGCACGACCTCAATGTCATCTGGAGCCTTTGCGACTGGGTCCACTTCATGGCTGAGGGCGACGTCATCCTGCGTGGCGATCCTGAGTCCATCCGCGAGCACAGCACGGTGGTCGAGAAGTACCTGGGAGAAGGGCATGTCTGAGACGGACGGGCCTGGGATCATCGAGGTCACGGGCTTGCGCAGCGGGTACCACGGAGTCACAGTCCTCAAGGGCCTCGACTTCAAGGTCGGCAGCGAGGTCTTCGCCGTGCTCGGCGCCAACGGAGCTGGAAAGACGACGTTGCTGGCCACGCTGGCCCGCCTGATCCCATTGATGGGCGGGACCATCCGTCTCGCGGAGGAGGACGTCTCCAATCTCCACCCCTACGAGACCGCGGCCCGTGGTATCGCCTACGTACCCCAGGAACAGGGCGTCTTCCCCAACCTCACCGTCCTCGAGAACCTGAAGGTCGGCGGCATGATCGGGGTACGCCCCCACGAGGAGCGGATGGCCGAGGTGCTGGAGCTGTTTCCCGACATCAAGGACATGCAGCGGCAGCAGGCGGGGACGCTGAGCGGCGGTGAGATGCGTATGGTCGCCTGCGGGCGCGCCCTCATGCAGGACCCCAAGGTGTTGCTGCTGGACGAGCCCACGGCCGGCCTCTCGCCGCTGTACGTTGACCTCGTCATGAGCAAGATCAGGGAGATGCACGTGGTTCGCGGCGTCGCCATCGTGCTGGCCGAGCAGAATGCCTCGAAGGCCCTGCAGGTAGCCGACCGCGTGATGGTGCTGAGTCTTGGAGAGGCGCACCCCGCGATGCATGCCGCCGAGATGACCACGCAACAGCTGAAGGAGGGATACCGGGTACTGACGACCCCATTCGCTTCGGTCCAAGGCATACTAGGAGGAGAACGTTCATGAGGATCGGAAACATCCAGTCAGGCCGCGTCGCGACGGTGATCGCGGCCTCGGCGCTGCTCGCCACTGCTTTCGGTGGCAGTGCCACGGCGCAGTCCGACGAGCCCGTGCAGGTCTGCGAGTTGGCCTACTACAGCGGCGCGTTCGTGAACTACGGGCCGTACCTAACCAACGATGTTCGCTTCGCTGTCGAGGATGTCATCAACGTCGACCCGCCGCTGGGCCGCACATGGGAGCTGATCTCCGAGGACATCGGGGACGATTTCGAAGGCCAGGCGGCCAAGACCTGCATCGACAAGCACGGTGCGGAGATCGTGGTGAGCATCGCTCACCAGTACCGTACCTACCGCGACTACATGATCGAAGTGTGGGAGGAGAGCGACTCGCCGCTGGGGCCGACCGTTCACGGTGGCGCCATCCCGGGCAACCTCGGAGGCAAGATCGCCGAACCCCTCTTCCGCGCGCAGGGCGGAGACGAGGCATTGGGCACGAACGGGGCCCTGTACGCGGACTCGATCGGCGCCGAGAACGTCGTGATCTTCGCGACCCAGGTCGAAGGCTTCCAGCTGGCGGCGGACGCCGCCCAGAGGGCCGCCGAAGTCCTGGGCCTGGAGGTCCTGGAGCGCATCGACGCCCCGTCCCTGCAACAGTCCTATCGGGCCGAGGCCCAGAGGATGGCCGACCTCAACCCGGATGTCGTCCTCGTCCAGGCGGGTTCGGTGGAGTCCGCAACGCTGATCAGGTCAGCGGCCGAGGCCGGCCTGTCGCTCAACTGGGTCGGTGAGACCGGGTGGAGCGAGGCAGAGTTCATCGGGTCGCTCGGCGCCGAACCGATCGCTTCGCAAGAGGGGATCGGCTACGCCTCCTTCTCGCCCAACACGTCGACGCCGGCGTGGGAGTTCTTCCAGCCGGCCTGGAACGCCCAGGAAGGCTGCACCGAGGGCCTGCCCGAGTGCCCGCCCTACGGACCTGACAACCAGTATGCGTTCTCGACCTACGATCTCATGGTCCAGACGGCCCTGGCCGTCGAGGCCGGAGGCTCGTACAACGTGAGTGACTGGGTGCCCGCTATGCGCCTGGTCGGCGAAGCCCCCGGAGAGGTCTGCTACACGTACGCCGACTGTCTGGCCCTCATCCGTGACGGCCAGGATATCGACTACGAGGGCGTCACCGGACCCGGCACGTACACCGATGGCGGCGTCAACGCCGTCACGCCGTCGTACACCCCCTTCAATGCGGACGGTTCGTTCGGCGAGCCCGTGCTTCTCGATGCTGAGAAGGGTCTTGAAGTCCTCGACCAGGTCAAGGTCGAGGCCGAGTGCGACCCGGCGGATCCGCCCAACGAGTGCGCCTGGTAGCAGGCCAGGCTCTAGCCTACCCCTGCTACTCCAGAAGGCCCTCCCGCTTGGAAGCGGGAGGGCCTTCTTCGTGTGCGACGTGCGTGCACGACTCCGGCCGCGACCAGCTCTAATCGCAGGTCAGGCCTCAGGCGGCACATCGATCTCCCGCACCGCGCGTTCCCAGGCCGCCCCATCCGCGAGCGCCGCGAGCCGCCCCACGACGAACTCGATCTGGCCCATGCAACCCTCGCGCCAGGCACCGCTGGCGAGGAACGCATCGTGGCCGTGGGACGCGCGCAAGTCGTAGCCGATGAGGTCGCGGCAGTCGACCGCACCATGCTCGTCACGGAACGCATCGAGCGTCCCGGCCACGAGTTCTCGTGCCACCCGCTTCGCGGTGGCGTGGTCGGGCAGCCGCTGCTCGGCGAGCATGCCGACCGCCAGCGCCGCGCCCGTGATCGCGCCGCACAGCCCGCCGCTGTAGGCCACCCCACCGTTGAGGGCGACGGCTGCCGCCGGGTCCGCGGGATCGTCCAGGCCGTAGGCGGACTTGAGCGTCATGTACACCGTCTCAGCACAACCGAACCGGTGCCGTTCGTCGAGGTAGTGTGCTCGCGCCAGCGCGACGGCCTCCGCCCTGTCGCGGTGTCCGGGTTCCTGCTCTGCCATCGCCCTGGCTCCACCCTTCTATCGCCCCGGCCCTGCGGCTGGGTAGGCGCCACCATCATCGCTCGCCGCACAGGGTCCGGCACAGCGATCCCGCACGGGGAACCCAGCGGCGATACTGGACCCATGCCCGATGCGCGCCTCCCCGAAGTGCCCCCTGACTGGACGGTCTGGGCATTCAGCGACCCCCACGGCGTGACCTCGGGGCTCACGCGCGCACTCCGTGCGGCTGGACTCATCGACCTCGCGGGGCACTGGAATGCACCGCCCGGGGACGGCCCTCGTCGGCTGCGGGGACTACATCGACCGTGGTGGTGACGTCCCCGGCACGGTGGCCCTGCTGCGTCGCCTGCAGTCGGAGGCTCGCTCGTCCGACGTACCCGGCATGGTGGCCCTGGCGCGCGGCAATCACGAGGTCATGCCCCTGATCGATCCGCCGTGGCGAGCTCGAGTGGCTCGAGACCTGGCTGGAGTACGGGGGAGACGCGACCGTGGCCGCGTTCGGCTGCGAGAGCTCCGCTGCCGCCGACCCGACCCGCATGATGGCCACCCTCGAGACCTGCGCTCCGGGCCTCTTCGACTGGTTCGACTCGCTGGCCCACGCCGTCCGCTGGCGCGACGTGCTCTTCGTCCACGGTGGCCTCGCCCCGGGCCACAGCCCGGACGACCTCGGCGTCACGACCGAGGAGCACCTCTGGGTACGTTCGGGCTACTTCGACGCGCCCTGGGAATCAGCTGAGTTCGAGGCCTATCGCGCGGCCGGCATCGAACGCGTCGTGTTCGGGCACACGCCGCAGTGGGACGGCCCCACGCTCCATCACGAGGGACGCTCCCTGGGTATCGACACCAACGCGGTCGGCAATCCGCGCATGCCCGAGCACGCGGTGCAGCAACTGACGCTGGTCCGACTGGGTGACTCGGACACCTTCGAAGATGCGCACTTCGTGGTGGTGCCGACCGCGGACGCAGCCGACACCATGCCGCGCTAGCAGCTGGCCTGGAACCTCAGCGACTGCATCAATGACTGGCGCGCTCGCTTCAGGTTGCGGGCCACGATGACGTCCGGATCCGGAGCCACGGTGCGGGGCGGGTCGATGAAGTCCACCGGCAACGGCGCCAGCCCGAAGGCCTCCGCCGCGGGCGCCCAGCGCTCGCGCCACTCTTCGGGCGTCGTCCGCGGGACCGCTCGGTGGGCCTGCGCCAGCCACACCAGCGCCCATGACCGAGGCACCACCCGGAAGGGGTCGTAGCCGCCCCCACCCGTGGCCAGCCAGCGCCCTTCGGCATGCTCATGCGCGAGCCCGTCCACCAACGCGCAGGCGCGCTGGTACGAGGCCGTGGTCACGCGCAGGTGTGCCAGCGGGTCGAGCGCATGGGTATCGCAGCCGTGCTGGGAGACGATGAACGATGGCTTGAACATGTCAGCCAGCACCGGCAACACGAAGTCGACCACGGACCACCAGGTCTCATCGCCGACGCCCTCGTCGAGCGGTGTGTTCACGGAGAAGCCCTGGCCATGCCCGCCGCCGCATTCCGCGACCACGCCCGACCCGGGAAAGAGCGTACGGCCGGTCTCGTGGACCGAGAACGTGAGCACTTCGGGATCGTCCCAGAACATCATCTGGGTACCGTCGCCATGGTGCACATCGAGGTCGATGTAAAGGACGCGATGGCCGGCGTCCCGCGCCGCTGCCACCGCGAGCGCCACGTCGTTGTAGATACAGAAACCGGCTGCGCGTGTGCGCATGGCGTGGTGCAGGCCACCGGCCGGGGAGAAGGCGTGGTCGGCCTCTCCGGCGAGGATGCGCTCGACGGCTCCGATCGAAGCACCGGCCACCAGTGCCGAGGCTTCGTGCATGCCGTGGAAGGCCGGCACATCCGCGCTGCCCACTCCCATCGCGGCGGGCTGCCACGGGTGATCGGAGAACGAGCGCACCTGCTCGACGTAGTGCGCCTGGTGCACCCGTGTCAGGGCCTCATCGCTGGCCATCACCGGTTCCATCAGCCGTTCGGCACCGACCGCGCGGAGCATGTCGATACCCGTCTCGAAGCGCTTGGGGGTGAGCGGATGGCCAGGCCCGAAATCGTACTCGCGAAGCGCCTCGCTCCAGACGAGGATCGGCTGGGCAGCGCCCTCGTCACTCAAAGGAGGGCTCCCAGGCACTGTCGCCGAGTGCCGCGGCGAAGGCCCTGGCCGGACTATCTCCATGATCCAGCCGCACCGCGTACTCGGCCACGAGCGCGGCGAACTCGGCATCGTCAGCGGCCACTACCACGGCATCGGCGACCGCTTCGCTATCTTCCGCAGCAGGTCGTTCCAGGAGGGTCACATCAGCGCCGAGCAGTCCGGGATCGACGCTGCCGGCAGAGGCCACCATGACCATCGCCGCACTATGGAAGTCGGCCGCCTCCTGAGCCTTGAGCAGGGCCTCGGGCTCCAGCTCGGCGCTCACCACCAGGACCTTGCACTCATGCAGGTAGCGCATGCCCAGCTCCACGTCCGCCGCGTCGAGTCGCGGCAGCGGATGGGCATCACGAGCCTCGCCCACCAGCGGCGTGTGGGTCGCGGGATCACGCAGCAGAGCTGAGTGGCCGACGCCGGCGCGACCGAGCTCGACCACGACGCGATCACCCTCAGGGTCATCACCGATACTGCCGACCAGTTCCACCGCACATCCGGCACGGGCCACCCCGAGGGCCACCTCGACGGCCAAGCCGCCGGGGGCCAGCTCGCCATCAGGTTCCGGTCGGTACACACGGGGACGCCCCAGGACGACGATCATCGGAGGGACCCCGGGTTACTCAGCCGCACGGGTGAAGCCCTCGTCATGGATGACCTCGACCTCGCCGTAGCCCGCCTCGCGCAGCGGCTCCTCGAACTTCGAGACATCGCCGACGACGACGATCGACGCCCGCTCGGGGTGGATGTGTGCCCTCGCCGCGGCCAGCACGTCGTCGGCGCTCACGGCGGCGATGGTGGGTCGGTAGCGATCGAGCTCATCGTCGGGCAGGTCCTGCACGATCAGCGCCGCCAGCGCCCCCGCGACCTGGGCCGAGGTTTCGAAGCGCAGCGGGAAGACGCCGATGAGGTAGTCGCGCGCGGCATCGAGCTCAGCCCCCTCGACCGGGTCTTCTCGGAGGCGCTCCAGCTCAGACATGATGTCCACGATGGCCGGCGCGGTCACGTCCGATTCGACCGCACAACGCACCGCGAATGGCCCCGCGGCTCGCCGCATGTCGAAGCCCGAATGGACGCCGTAGGTGTAGCCCCGCTCTTCGCGCAGCAGCCGGTTGAGCCGGGAGTTGAACAGCCCACCGAGCAGGGCGTTGGTGACCGAGAGGGCGTGGTAGTCGACGATGAGCCGCTTCGTGCCGACGTGTCCGATGCGCAGCTCCGACTGCGGCGCACCAGGGCGGTGTACGAGCACCACCCGGCGGGACGGGGCTGCCACATCGGGCGCTTCGGGCAGGTCTACAGAGCCGACACCCGCGGCGCTCCAGTCGCCGAAGGTCCCCGCCACGATGGCGTCGAGGTCGAGCTCGTCGAGGTCGCCGCAGACGAGCAGCGTGCAGGCCTCGGGTCGCATCAGTGCGGCGTGACGGTCGGCGAGGACATCGCGGTCGAGCGTCGCCACCGTCTCCTCGGTCCCGCCCAGCGGACGTGCGTAGGCGGCACCGTCGCCGTAGATCGACCGCCTGGAACGCCTTCTCGGCACGTCGTCCGGCATCGGCCATGACCTGCTGCAGGTCGTTGAGGCGCTCGTCGCGCAGGCGCGCCACCTCACGATCGGGGAAGCTCGGCTGCAACGCCAGCTCGGCGAACAGCCCCATCGCCTCAACGAGATGCGCGCGCGGCACCTCGACGTGCACGGCAAGGCTATCCCAGCCGGCCGCGGCGCCGATCTCCGCGCCGAGCCGCTCGGAGGCCTCGACGAAGGCCACCGCGTCGCGCACGGTCGTGCCCTCGGACATGGCTCGGCCGGTTAGCACCGTGGCCCCGGCGTGCTCGGGAGCCTCGCTCGTGCCACCGCCGCCCGCGTCGCCACGGACCAGCAGCTGCGCCTGGAGCAGCAGACGGCCCGGAACGTGGGCGCGGACCAAGCTCAGGCCGTTGGCCATGGTCGTGCGCTCGAAATCGGGGAAATCGTAGTCACGCGGTTCGCCCGGCGACGGCCGCTGGTCGAGGACCGAAAGCGGGTCCGTCATGCCGCGACCTCCTCGCGGGCCCGAGGGAGGTAGGTGATGGTGGCGCGCTCATCGGTGCCGAAGACCTTGGCGCACACGTCGCGTACGGCCTCGGCGTCGACCTCGAGGTAGCGGCCCAGCTGTTCGTTGATGAGCTCGGGGCGGCCGAAGTAGGTGGTATACATCGAAAGCCGGTCGGCCACCTCGTCCATGTGCGAGAGCGCGGACAGCTCGGCCGATTCGATGAGCGCGTGCGCGCGTGCCAACTCGTCGTCGGTGACGGATTCACGGGTCATGCGCTTCAGCTCCTCATCGAGCATGCCCTCGACCGTGGCTGCGTCGGACTCCGGGCGCGCCGTGACCCAGCCGGCCGCGATCGACGAGCCGGCCACCAGCGGCAGCGCAAAGAGGGCCACGTCCTGGGCCACCTGCTCGTCGCGCACCAGGCGCTTGTGGAGCCGGCTGCCACGTCCGCCCGCGAGGATCTGTGTGGCCACCTCCAGGGCCTCGAACTCGCGCGTGCCGTAGGCGGGGCTGCGGTAGCCGACGTGGACCCGCTCCAGGGGCACATCATCGGGCACCAGCTCACGTGAAGCTGCGGTGCCGTCGGCGGGCGGGCGCCGAAAGACGGGCAGCTCGTCGTTGGGCTCGATGGCGCCGAAGTAGCGTTCCACGGCCTCGATGACCGGCGCCTCATCGACATCACCGGCCACCGTGAGGACCGCGTTGTTGGGCACGTAGTAGGTGCGGAAGAAGGCCTCCACGTCCTCGAGGCTGGCCGCATCGAGGTCCTCCATCGAGCCGATGGGCGTGTGGCGATAGGGATGACCCTCGGGGAAGACCGCGGCCATGAGTTTCTCGTAGAAGGAGCCATAGGGTCGGTTGTCGTACGACTGCCGCTTCTCGTTCTTGACCACGTCGCGTTGGTTGTCGAGGTTCTCCTGCGACATGGCGTCGAGCAGCGTGGCCATGCGATCGGCTTCCAGCCAGAGGCCCAGCTCGACCTGGTGCGAGGGCAGCGTCTCGAAGTAGTTGGTGCGATCGAAGAAGGTGGTGGCGTTGAGCACGCCGCCGGCGCCCTGCACGATGCCGAGGTGTTCAGCCTTGGCTACGTGGCGGCTGCCCTGGAACATGAAGTGCTCGAAGAGATGGGCGAAGCCGGTCTTGCCGGGCTGCTCGTGCTTCGAGCCGACGTCGTACCAGAGGTTGATGGCCACCACCGGCGCGACGTGGTCCGGCGCGATGTTGAGGCGCAGGCCGTTGGGCAGCGTGTGCTGGCTGAAGCGGACGTAGGATGCATCACTCACGAGCGCATCGCGATCAGGGCATTGGACATCGCTCCATCCTAGCGGGGAGCGGTGGACGCCGGGAGCGGGGCTCAGGAAGAGGGCTCGTGCGGGCCCTGGACCTGGATCTCTCGTGCCACCGGCAGCGCCTCCGGGTGATTCTCCCGCAGGTGATCCACCAGCTTCTCGCGGACCAGGCACTGCAGGTTCCAGGACACGCTCGCGTCCGGGGCGCTGTACGTGGCCCGCACGGTGATGGTGCGGTCGTCGGCATCGGTCACCAGCACCGACCAGGCCGCCCCGTCCCACAGCCCGGACTCGTCGAGGATGCGCTTGAACTCCTCGCGGATGTCGTCCACGGGCGCTCGATAGTCGAGATGGAGCTTGACCGTGCCCAGCAGATCGTTGGTCTCGCGCGTCCAGTTCTCGACCGGCTGGTTGACGATCTGCGAGAGCGGCACGATGAGACGACGCTTGTCCCAGATGTAGACCACGACATACGCCGCGGTGATCTCACCGATACGGCCCCACTCCCCTTCGATGACGACGACGTCGCCGATCTTGATGGGCTGCGTGAGGGCGATCTGGATGCCGGCGATGAGGTTGCCGATGAGCGGTGCGGCAGCGACGCCCAGCACGATGCCGACGACACCCGCTCCAGCAAGCAGGCTCACAGCCAGGGCCTGAACGCCGGGCACCGTCAGGAGCGCCGCGGCCACCGCGATCGACCAGATGACGATGGACCCGAAGCGCTGCAGGACGGCCAGCTGGGTCCTGACCTGTCGGGCCTCAAGGTCGTCCACATCACCCGGGAAACGAGCCTCGGCGAGGTCCTCGGCCACGTGCGTCAGCGACACCAGCAGCCAACCGAACCCGATGATGCCGATGAAGATGACCGCGCGGCGCACGAGGTCGGCCGCATCCTCGTCCATGAACAGCGTCGAGACGAGGATCGAGGCCAGCACCACGAGGAGCCGCATGGGGTTGCGAGTGCGCGCGACGAGGCGCGCGTCGAAGGTGGCCTCCGTCCGATCCACGACCTTGAGCGCGATCCGATAGGACACCACGTGGATGACCAGGCCGACGAGCACGGCCAGGATGATGATGCCGCCAACCTGCAGGTCCCCGATGGCGTCCCAGATCTCGCTCAGCATGTCGGAACCTCCCTCTCGAACCGCGGGGCGTCACCCGGTCCGCTTCCGACACACGATAGCGAGGTCACGTCCTGTCCATGTCAGCGTCGCACAGCCGAACGAGGGCCGCATAACCCTCGGTGGGCAGCTGCGCCAGAACGCGCTGCATCTGGGCATGGTGGCGGCGCACGATGGCCTCAGGCACACGGCGCTCGGGGCGCGCTTCGTTCTGGGCCAGGCAACGCTCGACCGAGAGGTCGAAGGCGACGGCCACGGTCGGTCGGCCCGCCGAGGCTGCGAGGCGCAGCAGCGACCGGCGGGCGCCAGGGGTCAAGTTGGTGGCATCCACGGCCGTGAGCAGCCCGCGCCGCAGCCGTGCCCTGGCCACGAGGTGGAGCACCTTGAAGGCATCGGCCGTGGCCGACTGATCGGCGGCATCGCCAGCCACGAGCCGGCGATACGAATCCGAGGAGAGGATGGCCTCCCGTCCCAGGCGGCTCGCGGCCCATGTCGACTTGCCCGAGCCCGAGGGGCCTACCAGCAGGATCAGCGCGTCGTCCGGGATGCCGTCCACGAACGTCGCCGCGGTCATCCCGGCCGGCCCCACTGCAACCAGGCACCGAGCGAGCGTACTTCGCCGACGCGCGCCTGGGCCGAGGGCTCCAGTGAGTGAGCGGCGGCGATGGCCGTGTCCATGGTGGTCATGCACAGTACGCCCTCGGCGATGGCGGCATGGCGCACGGCGGCGGCCTCGAGGACCGCGCCCGAACGGGGCATGGGCGTGTTGATGATGAACGAGATGTCGCCACTGGCGATGGTCTCGAGGATCGAAGGCAGCGCGCTCTCGGTATCACCCACGAGGGCCACCTCGCGCGCCTCGTGGCCGTGTCGCCGCAGGGCCGCCGCTGTACCGGGCGTGGCCACGAACCGATACCCGGCGGTTGACAGCGCCGCCGCCAGCTCGCCCACCCGCGCCTCATCGCGCGGCGCCACGGAGACGAGTACCCGGGCACCGTGGGGTCCAGGCAGCGGCGGTCGCAGCGCTGCCGCCAGCAGTGCCTTGGCCAGGGCCACAGCTGCTTCCGTATGGATACCGATGACCTCGCCGGTCGACTGCATGCCCGGCCCTAGCGAAGGATCCACGCCGCGCAGCTTGGCTGTCGAGAACACGGGCGCCTTGACCGCGATGAAGGGCGGCTCGGGCAGCAGTCCGTCGTCCCAGCCCAGCTCGCGCAACGAGGCGCCTCCAGCGACCCGTGTCCCGAGCGCCACCATGGGCACGCCGGTGACCTTCGACAGGAACGGTACCGTGCGACTGGCGCGGGGGTTCACCTCGAGGATGTAGACGCCATCGTCGCGCACGATGAACTGGGCGTTGACCAGGCCGCGCACCCCGAGCTCGAGACAGATGCGGCGCATGGCCTCGACGATGAGGCCCTGGTCGGCCCGGGACAACTGCTGTGGCGGGAAGAACGCGGTGCTGTCCCCGGAGTGGACGCCGGCGCGCTCGACGTGCTCCATGAGGCCCGGGATGAGCACGTCGCTGCCATCGGTCACGGCATCGACGTCGACCTCGAGTCCCTCGAGATAGGCATCGATCCGTACCGGGCGCTCATCGGTGATGACGGTCGCCACGGCCAGCTGGCGGGCGAGGTCGTCGGGGCCGTAGCAGAAATCGATAGCCAGTCCGCCGATGACGAAAGACGGACGTACCAGCACCGGGTAGCCGACCTCGTCGGCCACGGCCAGGGCCTCTTCGAGCGAGGTAGCGATGCCGCCGCGTGGTTGTGGGATACCCAGCGACTCGATCATGCCCGCGAAACGCGTGCGCTCCTCCGCCCTGTCGATGGTCTCCACGTCGATGCCCGGCAGGGGCACGCCAGCTTCTTCGAGGGCGACGGCGAGGTTGAGCGGCGTCTGGCCCCCGAACTGGATCAGTGCCGGCAACGGCTCCTGCCCGCTCGCCGTCTCCACGGCGATGACCTCCAGCACGCTCTCTTCATCGAGTGGTTCGAAGTAGAGCCGGGACGAGGCGTCGAAATCGGTCGACACGGTCTCCGGATTGGAGTTCGATCGATGACCGCGGCCACACCATCCTCCCGCAGCGTCTGCGCAGCCGCCACCGCGCAGTAGTCGAACTCGATGCCCTGGCCGATGCGCACCGGTCCCGAGCCGATGACCAGGGCCGCCGGTCGGTCCACCGGCCCGGCCTCGGGCTCGGAGCCGGAGGCCGCGTAGGTCGCGTAGAAATAGGGTGTCTCGGCGGCGAACTCCGCGGCACAGGTGTCGACCATGGCGAAGCCCGGACGCAGGCCCAGTGCATGGCGATGGGCGGTGACCTCCGTGGCCCCACGTCCGCTGATGGTCCCGATGTCACGGTCGCTGAAGCAGGCCCGCTTGGCAGAGACCAGCAGACCATCGCTGAGTGCCCGTCCTTCCTCGCGCATGCGGTGCTCAAGTTCGGCCAGGCGCTCCATCTCGGAAAGGAACCAGGGGGCCACGCCGGTGACACGCTGAAGGTCGGCAGCGGGCACACCCCGGCGCAACAGCGCCAGGAGCCGCCACAGCCGCGAGTCCGAAGGCTTCAGGAACCTGGCCAGCAGCGTTGCTCGTGAAGCCGGCACCGCGCCATCGCCGTCTTCGACCACCAGCCCGTCGGCGTTCATGAGCACGTCGCTGAATGCTTCCTCGTGGCTCATCGTGCGCTCCGGGATGGCTGCGTGGACCCCACGACGTCCGCCCGACGCCCAGCCAGCCAGCACGTCGAGCGTCGGCCCCCAGGCGGGGTCCTCGGCGAGGAAGCCGGCACCAGCCTGTTCGAGACCGCGCAGCGCCTTGTTCAGGGCCGAGCCGAACGTACGCTCGATAGCCATGACCTCGCCGGTGGCCTTCATCTGCGAGCCCAACGAGCGGTCGGCGCCGGGGAACTTGTCGAAGGGGAAGCGCGGCAGCTTCACGACCACGTAGTCGAGCGCCGGTTCGAAGGCGGCCACGGTAGTGCCGGTGATGGCGTTGGGGATCTCGTCGAGATGGCGGCCGATGGCGATCTGCGCGGCCACCCGGGCGATGGGGTAGCCGGTGGCCTTGGAGGCCAGCGCCGACGAGCGGCTGACACGGGGGTTCACCTCGATGACCGCGTACTCGGACGAGTCGGGCGACAGCGCGAACTGCACGTTGCAGCCACCTTCCACGCCCAGGGCGCGAACGATGTCGAGCGCGGCCGTGCGCAGCCGCTGGTGCACCGGGTCGGGCAGCGTCTGCACGGGGGCCACCACCACCAAATCGCCGGTGTGCACACCGAGCGGATCGACGTTCTCCATCGAGCACACCGCGATACAGGTATCGGCTGCATCGCGCATGACCTCGTACTCGATCTCCTGCCAGCCGGTCAGGTAGCGCTCGACCATGACCTGGCCGATGGGACTCAGGCGCAGGCCCGTGCGCACCCGCTCCTCGAATCCTTCCCGGGTATCGACGATGCCGCCGCCGGTGCCGCCCAGCGTGAACGCGGGCCGCACGATGGCCGGCAGCCCGATGCCTTCGAAGGCGCGCTCCAAGGCCGCCGCGCGTTCCTCGTCGCTGGTGCCCTCGACGATGACCGAGGGTGCGTACGGCTGGCTGATGGAGTCGAGCAGGTCCCGGAAGCGTTCACGATCCTCGGCCATCTCGATGGCCTCGATAGGCGTGCCCAGGAGGCGCGTTCCTGTCCGCTGCAGCACGCCGGCCTGCGCAGCCTCCATGACCAGGTTGAGGCCGGTCTGGCCACCCAGCCCGGCCAGGATCCCATCCGGCCGTTCGATCTCGAGGATGCGCTCGACCGAAGCCACGGTGAGCGGCTCGAGATAGACGACGTCGGCGACGCCGAGGTCGGTCATGATGGTGGCCGGGTTGGAGTTGAGCAGGATGGTGCGGATGCCCTCCTCGCGGAGTGCACGGCAGGCCTGCGTGCCCGCGTAGTCGAACTCGGCAGCCTGGCCGATGATGACCGGACCCGACCCGAGGATGAGGACCGACCCGGGGCGCTCGCTCATGCTCGTTCAGAGCCGGCGTAGGCGCGGACGTGGCCAAGGAAGCGGTCGAAGACCTCGGCCGCGTCGAGCGGACCCGGCGACCCCTCGGGGTGATACTGCACCGTCTCGATGGGCAGGGAGTGGTGCCGCAGGCCCTCGACCGAGCCGTCGTTGAGGTTGCGCTGGCTGACGTAGAAACCCGCCCCTTCGGGCAGCGACTCGCCGACTACTTCGACCTCGTGGTTCTGGGCGGTCACGGTCACACGACCCGAGGGCTCGTCCCGGACCGGGTGGTTGGAGCCGTGATGGCCGAAGCGCAACCGCCGCGTCGTGGCACCGGCGGCCCGGGCCACGATCTGATGACCGAGACAGATGCCCAGCAAGGGGCGACCGTCGGCCACGATGGCCCTTGCCAGCGAGACCGGGCCCTCGAGCCTGCCCGGATCGCCCGGACCCGGTGAGATGACCACACCGGCGACGTCGGAAGCCAGGACCTGCTCGACGGTGGCGGTGTGGGGCAGGACGCGCACGCGTGCGCCTCGGCGGTGCAGGGCACGCACGATGTTGGTCTTGAGGCCAAGATCCACCAGCGTGACGACAGGCCCCCGGTCACCGACCTCATACGGAGCGCTAGCCGAGACCTGCGAGACGAAATCCTGGTCCTCCCAGGCTGGCAAGACCCGGGCCACGACCACAGCCGCCTCTGCGTCGATGTCGCCTGGAGCGGTGATGATGCCGCGCAGCGAGCCATGCTGGCGCAGGTGCCGCGCCAGCGCGCGAGTATCGAGCCCGGCCATGGCGGGCACGCCCTGTGAGCGCAGCAGGTGCACGATCTGACGGGCCCGACCCAGCACGCCGGCCGTGGCGTGTCCGACCACCAGACCGTTCAGCCACGGACGCTCCGACTGGTCGTCGTCGGCGAAGCGGCCGTGGTTGCCGATGAGTGGGAAGGTCATGGTCACCACCTGTCCGGCGTAGCTGGGATCGGTACAGACCTCCTGGTAGCCGGTCTGCGAGGTGTTGACCACGAGGTCCCCACCACCGCTCACGTTGGCGCCGAAGGCCACGCCGCGGAAGACCACGCCGTCCTCGAGCGCGAGCAGACAGGGACCGCTGCTGCCGATCCTGGGATCGACCACCGCGTCAGGGGGAAGAGGCAGGGTCACCGCCGCTGGCGGCTGCACAGAGGACATGGTCGGGTTATCTCCGTGCTGGCCTCACGGGACCGGACTACCAGCCGCAACGGACCGGACTACCGGCCTCACCGGGCCGGATGTGCAAGAGGGCGCAAGCGTACTACGGCCAATCGGCGATGATGGCATCGTGGATGCGCGGGCCGATGACCTCGACCCAGCCCGCGTACTGCTTGGCCGTCGGGTAGGGCAGCGGATACTCCGCGCTGACCACGAGGCTCGGGTCTGCCACGACCAGCTCGTTGATCAGGCCGATGTCGATGACCCCGATGCCCCGTTCGTCGGCGACTTCGCCGAGGGTCCTGTTGAGGTCTGCCACCGCAGCCCTGGCGACCTCGCGCGGGCCGTAGACGGCTCCCCACTCCGTGAGCGAATGGTCGGGCGTGGTGATGACGAAGATGCGTCTGGGCGGGAGGAGCAGGAGCAGCTCGTCGAGGATCGCGGCGACGTTGTCCCGGTACCGCTCCGTATCGCCCGTCATGATGTCGTTGACGCCGACCTGCAAGGTCACCACATCGGGCTCGTAGCCGACGACCTGGCCCAGCTGCTCCTCGAGGACCTGCTCACTGGTGCGGCCGCCGGAGGCGAGGTTCATGACCCACAGCCTCACGTCCCCGCGCCCCAGCGCTTCGGCCAGCTGGGCCGGCCAGCTGTCCCGTTTCGGCGCATCGGTCCCCACGCCGGCCGTGTACGCGTCGCCCAGCGTCACGAGGCGCACGCGCTCGGTCCGGTCCGCTTGTCTGGCCGCATCCCCTTCCGGGGTAGCCGGAGGCCCGGCCTCTGGGGACGGCTTTGAGGACCCGCTCGCGGAGCATGCTGCCAGGGACAGCAGAAAGATCAGCGAACAGGTGACGAGGGTTCTCACGCTGGTTCGCGCAGGATAGCGCGCTTCGCCGCCGGACCCCGCTAGGCATATGCGAAGCGCGACGCTATGCTTTCGGTCCGCAGCGGACGGAACCGTCCGCGCCGCAAGGAGAACGACGCATGCCACGCGCGATGTGGCGGGGCGCCATCCAGTTCGGCCTCGTCACTATCCCTGTCCGGCTCTTCCTCGCGACCGAGTCGCGCGGGGGACTCTCGTTCAACATGCTCCACGCCGAGGATCGCAAGCGCATCCAGATGAAGGTGCATTGCCCCGAGCATGGCGAGATCAAGCGTTCCGACACCGTGCGTGGCTACGAGTGGTCCAAGGGCCAGTATGTCGTCCTCGAGGAGAGCGACTTCGAGGCCGTACCGCTCAAGACCGTGCGTGCCATCGAGATCGAGCAGTTCGTGCCGGCGCGCGACCAGCGGGCCGGAGCACGCTTCGTGAAGCAGTCCTACTACATCGAGCCGGAGCCGGTCGGCCGCAAGGCGTTCACCTTGCTCAAGACCGTCCTCGCCGACAGCGAGCTCCAGGCGGTGTGCAAGATCGTGCTCAAGGACCGCGAGCAACTGGCGGCACTCGATCCCTTCGGCCCGACCATGCTGCTCTCGACACTGTACTGGCCCGACGAGGTGCGAGACGTGACCGACCTTGACCTCCCCGATGAGGACGCCGACTTCAAGCCGGCCGAGGTCGAGATGGCTCGTCAGCTCGTCGAGGCCTTGAGCGGGGACTTCGAAGCCGATCGCTACAAGGACGAGTACCGCGAGGCGCTGATGGGGGTCATCGACAGCAAGGTCGCCGGGCAGCCCATCGTCGCGCCCACCCCTGAGCCCGAAACCAGCAAGCTGACGGACCTGATGGCCGTGCTCGAGGCCAGCGTGGCAGCAGCTCGCGATCAGGCAGCTGCCGAGCCCGAGTCGAAGCCTGCGGCGGAGGTCGAGGCCAAGCCCATCTCCGTGGCCAAGGCGCGCGCACGCCAGAAGGCCCCGGCCAGCACGAAGAGCAAGACCCGCAGCAAGGCCGACTCCAAGCCGGCGGCGACGGCTCGACGGCGCAAGACGGCCTGACGGCGCCACCGCTTCCCGGGGGTCACAGCCAGGCTGGTCGCGGATGACTTCGATGAACCAGCAACTGCCCCTTCCCCTCGACGACAGCGACGACGCACCGGCGCTGCCGGCCCGCTTGGCCTTCCCCGTGGCCACCGATGGCGGTGTGCCCTTCGATGACGTCGCACGCTTCTTCGAGCCCTGGTGGCCGGGCGCACACGCCTTCCTCAAGCGTGCCGGGGACTTCGTCGAGATCCGCACCGAACATCTGAGTGACCCCCTGGCCGTCTTCCCAGAGCTGCGCGATAGCCTCGGGCACCTTCCCGCGGACGGGCTCATCGTCGAGGGCACGCTGCTCGCCCTCGATGCCGACGGCCGACCCGACGCGGGACTGCTGCGACGCCGTCTCAGGGGAGCGACGGAGGCCGATGCCTTCGCCGAAGGTGCGTTCGTGGCTTCGGACCTGCCCTACCTCGAAGGCCGCTCCCTGGCTCGCCAGTCATTCGTCGAACGACGTCGCCAGCTCGTCTCGGTGCTGCCCGTGTCCGACCACTGCGTCCTCGGACCCGGCCTCGTGGGCGAGGGCATCACGCTGGGAAGAGCAGCTGCTTCCATGGGCCTCCACGCCCTCTCGGCGCGTCGTCTGGCCGGCCATTGGCGCGCCGGTGATGTCGGGGATGCCTGGCTACGGCTGCAGCTGACCGATTCGCGGGCAACGCAGACACGCCCCTTCCTGGTGTTGCTGGAGAAGCTGCCGTTGGGTGAGTAGGCCGGACTCGAGACGACAGGCCGGACGCTACAGCCAGTTGGTGGCCACTTCGCCCCAACCGCGCATCGACCAGCCCTGCAGCACCTCGTCGACGATGTGCTCGGCGAAGGCCGCATCGAGCGACCCACCGAACATCAGGCGCCAGTAGACCGGACCCACGAGCATCTCCGTGGCCACGTCGGGAGCGACATCGGGGCGCAGGTCCCCTCGCCTCACCCCCCGGGCGATGACACGCCCCACCTCATCACGACGAGCCTGCACGACCGAAGCGCGGAACGGATCGCCCAGCTCCGGATTGCGGGCGATCTCCGAGAGGAGCTCGCGGATGACTGGCCCGAAGTCCGTCTCGGTCAATGCCCGCATCGGCGCCAACACCGTGGCCAACAGCTCCGTCCTGGTGTCACCGACGTCGGGCACGACCAGGTGCGGCGTGGCTAGCTCCAGCAGGATCTCGAGCGCCAGTGCTTGCTTGGAGGCCCAGTGCCGGTAGATGGTGGCCTTGCTCACCTTGGCCCGCGCCGCGACATGCTCCATGCGCACCCTGTCGAAACCCTCTTCGATGAGGAGCTCCCGGAAAGCGCGGGTGATGTCCCTGTGGGCGCGGTCGCTCCGCCGTCGCCCCGGCTTGACCACGGCCAAGGCCTGTGACGGAGCCTCCCGCTGGATGATGTCGTCCAGCGGGTCGGCCTCGACCCCCGCGGTGGCTTCAGCGTCGGCTGCCATGAGAGACGAGTATACGAGACGCAGCGTATCATCCGCAACCGTGCGAGAAACGAAACGCACCGTCTTGCAATCCTGTGAGAACTGCTGTACGATACGGTCCGGATCGAAACACCTGCCGTGAGTAGATCCGCTCGATACGCACCAAACAGGCAAGTCAACCAGGAGGTTGCAGCGATGACTCATACACAGGTCCCCGGGATCACCGCCGGGCGGAGGCCCTTCCTCAGCGAGCGCGAGAACCAGCGCGCAGTCGACCTCATCGAGAACGCCGAGCGATCCGCTCCCTACTGTCTGTGCGGTTCGCACATGATCGCGGTCGCGCACGACGAGGAAGTCTGGCTGGAGTGCTCGTCCCAGGCCGAGCAGAAGACCGGCCTCAGCGGTCTCTTCGCCCGCCTCACGTCGATCGGTCACACGCGCCGCCTGATCATGGAGGTCCCCTCCTCCAGCTAGGCGTCAGAACCACATACGGAGAGCGATCGGGGTTGGTCTTCCTCCACCTCCTCGGCCAGCACCGATCGCGCTTCCTCCGCAGCCCGCCAGGGACTCCCTTCCCTCGGCGGGCTGTTCCTTTGTGCGTGGCATGACCGCCCCGGCCCGAAGAGGCTGGCGGCGTCGGACTAGTACCATCGCGTGGGTGCGCACGGTCAACGACCAGACAAGACTGGACCCCTCCGAAACGCTCGGAGGGGTCGTTCGTCAGCGGGTTGGTGAGCCGCGAAGGATTTCGAACCTTCAACCTAGTGATTAAGAGTCACTTGCTCTACCGTTGAGCTAGCGGCCCGCGCCGGATGACTGTAGCAAACCTGCGCAAGACGTATCAAATCCGCCCGTTGGGGCTTCACAGTACAAGGGCCCCCCACGCCACGACCGCCATGCCGATGCGCTCGCATCCGGAATCTCCGAGATGTGGGAACCTACGCGGCCAAGGGACCCTGCCTCGTCGCCGGCCTGCCGATGGCGAGAGGCAAGGCCGTAGAACCAGAGGTCGAATGAGTCGTCAGCACACGTCCACCATGAATCGCCAACTGTCGAGTCGCCTACTCGGGCTGGCGTTGATGGTGCTGCTCGCACTTGGCGCGTCCCTGCCTGCCGTCACGTCCGCGCAGGAAGACAGGATCCGTGACGGAGACGTCATGTGGAAGTGGCAGCTGCTGACCTATCGGGATGCCAACGGCGACGTCAGGCCGGCGCCGGCTGGCGTGGGCGCGACCCTGAACCTGTTCTCCACCAGCGCCTTCGGTGAAGCTGCCTGCAGCAGCTACGACACCACCTTCGCTCGCCAGGAGGAGACGCTCTTCATCGACCCTCCACAGACCACGCAATTCGACTGCGATCCCAGCTCACAGGCGTTCGATGAGGCTTTCTATCAGAACCTGGTGGAGACCCAGTCGATCGGCGTGTCGGGTTCGATCCTGACCCTCTTCGACATCATCGGAAGCCCGATCATGACGCTGACGCGAGCGACCGTCGACGACGACCCCACGGTGGCGCGCTGGAGCCTCGCTCGCATCGCCGACGCCGACGGCTCCATCGAGCCGGTCATCCAGGGCCTTGACCCCTGGATCGAGTTCCTGCGCGGTGGTCGGCTGGTGGGCAGCACCGGTTGTGGCTCGTTCCTGGGCTCGTATGCCCTCAACGACGGCACGATGAACATCAGCGACGTGGCCTACCGGCTCGACGCCTGTACCGAGAGCGTCCAACAGCAGGCCGAGCGCATCCTGGCCACGCTCGACGTGGTCACCGACTTCGACGTGCTACCGGCTGGCCTCTCGCTGCAGGACCGTGACGGCACCACGCGACTGGCCCTCACTCCGGACATCGACCTCCAGCGTCGCACCTGGACCCCGATCGCGGTCTACGGCGATGATGGCGAAGTGGCCTGGGGGCCCGAGCTCCTCGAAACCTCCGCCGTGAAGTTCAGCGACGACTCCGCGGCGGGCCGCTCCGCCTGCCGTGCGTTCGAGGCTGACAGCCTGCGCTCGGGACTAGCGCTCAGCGTCTCCGGGACCGAGATGATCGGCCCCAAGTGTCCGAAGTCCAGCGACGAATCGAACCCCAGGTTGTTCGTCGAGCTCGAGAGGGCTTACATCAGGGCTCTTGGGGCAGTCTCCTCGCACGCCCTGCGCGGGTCCGAGCTGGAGCTCAAGGACGTCGAGGGCAACACGCTCATGCGCCTGCTGCCGCAGGCCGAGCTGGTCGGCCCGACCTGGGTCGTCCACCGGCTGGCCTACACGCCCAACAGGGCCGACCCGAGCTTGAAACGCCCGATCAGGGGCACCGCGATCACGGCCGACTTCGCGGATCTCGGCGTGGTCACCGGTGATACGGGGGCGGACGACGGCAGCAGCTCCAACACCTACGACGCCTTCTACCGATCGCCCAAGGCCACGCGCATCAGCATCACGCAGGTCTCCGTCAGCGGGCGCGCGTGCGACGGCAAGAAGCGTCGCAGCAAGACCTGCCGGCAGCAAGCTCGCTACCTCCAGCTCCTCCAGTTGGCCGATGGCTACATCGTCAAGGGAAGCGAGCTGCGCCTGCTCAAGGGCTCCAACGCCATCGTCGTCTTCAGGCCTGAGGTCATCGACACGGGCACCAACTGATCCTGGGGGAGCGGGTGCTCCGCGTCGGGCACGCGGGTGACCGAGAGCAGCGGTCCGAAGTCCGTGCCCGCTCGAGCCGGGAGTCTGCGGTCGGTGCCTCGAGCGTGCTCGTACCGGGCACCGGCCTATCCTCCCCCACGCTGGTCAGGCGGATCGATGTGATGCGCACGGGTCACCGACAGGTCCACGGTGGCCACCTCCGGGTCGGGCCCGCTGGCAGGCGTCGGCTGGAAGCGGAACTCGAAGCGGCGCAAGCGTGCCAGTGGCATGAGCGCCACCGCCTGCAGCAACAGCGTGGCCATGAGGATGCCGTCGAACGCCCATAGCTCCGCTGCAGCTGCGCCGATGAGCGCGCCGATGATCTGGCCCAGGGCCAGGAACACGCTGTAGAGGCCCATGATGGCGCCCCGATCGGAGGGAAACGACTCGGAGATGTCGGCGAGCAGCCCGAGGGCGGCGGGGGTGGCCCCAGCGATGAGGAACAGGCCGACGCCGAGCCCGACCACCGTGGGCAAGCGCAGCAATATGGGCACGTCCGCACTGTGGTTGAGCAGCAGCGCCGAGACCACGAAGATCGCGCCGCCGACGATGCCGTAGAAGATGATGGTCGTCCGGCGCAGAGACGCGAAGCGACCACCCCAGTAGACCAGGCCGACGAAGAAGACGGCCCCACCGGCCAGGAAGGCAGCGGTCACCAGCAGCGGGTCGAAGCCGCCCACGAGCGCCTGGTCGGCATAGCGTTCATCGGGCTGCCGCACCAGCTGGAAGAGCGTCTGTGAGGTGTACAGACCGAGGCCGGCGTTGAGCGCGATCCAGGTCGGCGCCAGGATCCAGACACGAGAGCGGCTCAGCAGGCGGCGATAGCGGCGCCAGTCCATGGGTTCGAACGGTCGGGGCGGCGCCCCCGCTTGCAGGTCCGGCACGACCCAGCGGTAGAGACCCAGCGCGAAGGCGTAGACCAGCGCGTTGAGAAAGAAGCCTCCAGGGCCGAAGACCGTCCACACCGGGCCGGCTGCGGCAAGACCGAGGGCCAGGCCAGCGATGGTAGCCGCCTCGAATCGGGCGGCGGCCTTGCCGCGGAGCGCCTCGTTCCCGCTCGTGGCCAGCGCGATGAAGCCGAGCACGGAGGGCACGCTGGCCGCTGTCGAGGCGCCCTCGAGCAGGCGCGTCAGCCCCAGCAGCGGCAAACTGCCGACGAGGATGGGGATGGCCACCATCGTCGCCCCTGGCAGGTGGATCTCTGCGGTCATGGCCGTGAGCAGCACCGCGACGAACCCGAATACGGGGCCGATCTGCATGACCCGGTGGTATCCCTTGCGGTCAGCGAGCAGCCCGAAGGGAGGCGACAGCACCAGCTCCGCCGCGAAGAACAGTGCCGTGAAGACACCGATGATGAAAGGCCCCACCTCGCCGCCACCGTAGGCCGCGTAGTCGGCCAGCAGGAAGATGAGCATGGCGCCGGTCAGACCCGTGGCGAAACGCAGCACGAAGGTGGCCAGGGTTACGGTCCAGATGCTGCGGTCCACGGGCGAGGAAGAGTACCCGCTCTCGGACGCGATATGCTCGCCACGTGACCGAGACGACAGCACCCGAAGACATCGTCACCCTGGCCGACGAGCGGTCGGCTGCTCGCTCGGCCCGCGATTGGGCCGGCGCCGACGAGCTCAAGGCGCGCATCGAGGCTGCCGGTTGGCGCATCGTCGACTCCGGCACCGCCTACTCGCTTGCTCCTGCCCGGCCGCCTGACCTGGTCGAGGCTGGTCAGACCTTCTATGGGGCCGTCGATTCGGTGCCGTCACGCCTCGAAGAAGCGGCGACCGCGAGTGCCACGATCATGGTCATCGCGGAAACCGGTGGTTGCCCGGTGGACCCGGCTCTCGAGTCGCTGGCGGCCCATCGGTCGGCCGGCAGACAGGTGCTGGTGGTGGCCGATCGTGAGGCCGTGATCGGCGGACCGGCCGATGAGATCATCCGCTCGCTCGAGCCCTGGAGCGCGGGCGATGCACTGGGGGCCGCCCTCCGTCGCGCCACCGGCGAGATCATCGTGGTCATCGAACCGGAGCTGCAGGTGCGTGGCGACATCGTCGGCCCGCTGGTGGACGGTCTGCGCGACCCGGCCGTAGCGGTCATCGGCACCGACGGCCTGGTATCGGTCGATCTGCGCCGCTACCAGCCGGCGGGCACGGATGGAGTCACGACCGTGGGCTCAGGCTGCTATGCGTTCCGGCGCGGCGACCTCATCGCCAAGGGCGCCGTCGATGCGCGGCTGCAGCTACGCGGCAGCGTCGCGGCCTGGCTAGGGCTGCTCTTGCGCGACGAAGGAGCCGATGCCCCACCGCGACGTGCCGTCGTCATCGAGCTGCCTGTCACCCGGGTCGGCGAGCGGGCCTACCTTCCCGATGACCATGTCCGCCATGCCCGCCGCGACAGCTATCGCATCGCCGAGTGCTTCCGTCAGCGGAGCTGGCTAGCCGCCGAAGAGCCACGTCAGCGGCGGCTCGTAGGTGAGGGGCCCCAGGGCCACGAGCACGACGATGACGCCCACCACAGCGGCGACGCCGGCTAGCCGTAGGGGGCGCGTGCGCCGCACCGGATCGGGAGGCTGACCGGTCGGTGAGACCGGATCGCTCGAGGGCCGTGACCAGAACGTTTCGAGACGGGCCCCCTGGGGCACTAGGAGGAAGCCCAGGGCCGCCCCTGCCAGCAGGCCGCCGATGTGCGCAGCGTTGTCGATGTTCGGCAGGCTGAAGCCGATGAGCAGGTTGATGCCGATGAGCAGACCGATCTGCATGGTCAGGTTTCGAGCGTTTCGCGTGAGCGCCGGCTTGTGGATGCGGTCGGCCACGACCAGCGCCCCGAAGAGGCCGAAGACGCCGCCGCTGGCCCCCACCGCAGGGTTGCCCGAGGTCACGTAGCTGGCCGCGGAGCCAGCCGCGATACAGAGGATGTAGATAGCCAGGAATCGCCAAGGGCCGTACAGCGCTTCGACGATGGGCCCGATGATCCAGAGTGCGTACATGTTGAAACCGAGATGGATGATCGAGCCGTGTACGAGGGCCACCGTCAGCAGCCGCCAGTACTCGTTGTCGGCGTAGACAGCGCCCTTGTCCAGCCACAGCAGGTCGCGGATCTCGGTGGTCGCGGCGAACAGCGCCAGGAGGCTGACGATCGAGGTAACGGCCAGGATGCCGTAGGTGACATAGGGCTGGGGCACACCGGCGGCACGCGTGCGGCTGAAGGCCCGTTGGGCAGTGCCCTCATCGCCCTGCTCCTTGCTCAGCCAGCCGATCCTCGATTGGATCTCAGCCTGCTCCGAGGCCGGCGCTCGTCGACCGGCCTCGCGATAGGCGCGGGCCGCACCAGGCACGTCGTTGTCGCGCACGCGGGCTGCGGCCAGGGCCTTCCAGGCGCGCCACGTGAACTCGTTCTCGGGCGCCTGCGTGGCCGTGATCCAGGCCTGCAGCGCGGCCGGCTCCTCGTCGAGGCGATAGCGGCACTCAGCCAGCCCCAGCAGCGCCGCGGTATGCATGGCCGGATCGGCATTACCCACGACGCGCGCGAACGTACCCGCCGCAAGGTCCCAGTCGCCCTGCTCCGCAAGCACCTGGCCGCGTTGCAGCAGGCCCACCGCGACCTCCGTGTCGAGGGGACCGGGTCGTCCCGGATCGGGGAACGAGGTGGACGTAGGCGTGCTACCCCAACCGGGGCCAGAGGATCCAGACATCATGCTGACTGTACCCGGCCCGGAGCGATGTGGCCGTGAGCGCCGCTGCGGCAGGGCCCGCTTGCCCCGTCAGGCAGGTCAGCGACCGAGATCCAGGAGGAGCTGATCTTTCGGGGCGACCTTCGCCCGGCGGTTCCGCACAGGGGCAGGACGGTTGGGACGGCTGACCCCCTGGGCCAGCAGCGGTTCCCCGAGGCGCACCGCCAGCTGCTCGGCCAGCGGCCACCAGTCGTGGTGCTCGGTGATGCCGGAGGCGGGCTGCACAACGAGGCGGTCGCTCGATACCAGTCGCGGCAAGCGCTCATCAAGGATGCCCTCGATCTCGTCGCGGAACCGGTCGTTGGTCGAACGCACCCCATCGGCCCGGATCTCGACATCGGGCGTGAGCCGCACCACGAGTTCGTAGGTGGCCGACCACCGTCGGACCAGGGGTTCCGCCTCGAAGCGGTCCTCGCCGCCGCCGGCACGAAGGTAGTAGGCGAAGTTGTCCATCACGCCACGGTCGGTGACGAGTACCTCGGCCTTACGCGAAAGCTCGAGCTCGCGGCGGATCTGGGAGGTGAGCACCCACAGCTGTGCCTCGACGGTCGCGCCCTCGTTGATGCCCAGCGGGTTGTCGCGCACCACCTCGCGGGCGAACTCGACGGAGCGGCCGGCTCGCTGGATGACGCTCGCGAACGCCAGGGCGGCGGTCGTCTTGCGGATGCCGTGCGAACCGATGAAGGCGATCTTTGCGTTGCGGGGCCAGGGCACGCAAGGATGCTATAGCCTCAGACCCATGACCACACATCGCGACCGCTATGCCATTCGCGTCGGGGCGCTGCTCTGGCCACAGCAGACCGACTGGACCCAGCTGTCCGAGGCCGCCCGCCTCGCCGAGGGGGTCGGCCTCGACTCGCTCTGGACGTGGGATCACCTCCACGCCATCGTGGGCGATGCCCTGCAGCCCATCTTCGAGGGCTGGACGACGCTGGCCGCCTGGGCGGCCGAGACCGAGCGCATCAGGCTGGGCCTGATGGTCGGTGCCAACACCTTCCGCAACCCCGCCCTCACGGCCAAGTCGGCCGTGACCGTCGACCACATCAGCGAGGGGCGAGCGTGGCTGGGCCTGGGCGGCGCCTGGTTCGAGTACGAGCACACCGCGGCCGGTATCGACTTCGGGAGCGGCTTCGGTCAGCGGCTCGACTGGTTCGATGAGGCGGTCAGCGGCATCACCCGGGTCATGGCCGGGCAGCGGGTCACCTCCGAACACGCTGGTCGCTACGACTTCAAGGATCTCGAGCACCATCCCCTGCCCTACCGCGGTGCAGGGTCGCTACCGCTGATGATCGGCGGCGAGGGCGAGAAGAAGACGCTGCGCACCGTGGCCACCTAT
Source organism: uncultured Chloroflexia bacterium (assembly GCA_963705425.1). Taxonomy (GTDB): domain Bacteria; phylum Chloroflexota; class Limnocylindria; order Limnocylindrales; family CSP1-4; genus JAFMJV01. The sequence goes on from CAVPJO010000014.1 coordinate 171,600, forward strand.
GCCCAGGGCTGGAACGGTGGTGGCACGGTCGAGCGGCTGACGCACAAGGTCGATGTGCTGCGCCGGCACTGCGAGGCCGTCGGACGCGACCCGCTGGACATCGAGTTCACGACCAACCGCCATCTCGTGCTGCGTGACGATCGGGATGCGGCCGTGCGCGCGATGCAGGACGGCCTGGACAACAACGGCAGCGGCCACGTCATCGATCCGGCCACCGACTTCCTCGGCAGCGAGGAGCAGGTCGCTGCCCAGTGGCGCGATTATCTGGACATCGGTTTCACCCATGTCATCGTCGACTGCCCGGCACCGTTCGACCGGGAGACCATCGAGCGCCTGCCGCGCCTGCGCGAACTCCTGGCGGCGGGCTAGCGCCACCGCGGAACGCGTCAGGCTCCGAGCGCCTCACCGACGATCTGCTGGGCCTCTTCGATGATGCGCTCGAGGTGCGCTTCGTCGATGAACGATTCCGCGTAGAGCTTGGTCACGTTCTCCGTACCGGAAGGTCGAGCGGCGAACCAGCCCTGCTCGGTGACGACCTTGAGGCCGCCGATCGAGGCGCCGTTGCCGGGTGCCTCGGTCAGCCTGGCGGTGATCGGCTGCCCGGCCAGCTCGGTGGCCAAGACCGCTGCGGGTGACAATGCGCCGAGCCTCGCCTTCTGTTCGGGCGTGGCCGGTGCGTCGATGCGCTTGTAGACCGGCGCGCCGAAGCGCTCGGTCAGTGCCGCGTACGCCTCACCGGGATCCCGGCCGGTGCGTGCCGTCATCTCGGCCGCCAACAGACAGGCGATGATGCCGTCCTTGTCGGTCGACCACGGCAACCCGTCGCGTCGCAGGAAGGACATCCCGGCGCTCTCCTCGCCACCGAAGGCTACGGAGCCGTCGAGCAGCCCGTCGACGAACCACTTGAAGCCGACCGGCACCTCGTAGAGGCGGCGCCCCAGCGATGCGGCGATGCGGTCCTGCATGCTCGAGGAGACCAGCGTCTTGCCGATGGCCGCCATTTCGCCCCAGTCGCGGGCGCCGCCGAAGAGGTACGCCGCTGCGGCCGCGAGGTAATGGTTGGGGTTGAGCAGCCCGACCGATGGGGTGACCACCCCGAAGCGATCGGCGTCGGCGTCGTTGCCGAGGGCCAGGTCGAAATCGCTGCGCACCCCGATGAGCCGCGCCATCGCGTATGGCGATGAGGGGTCCATGCGGATCTTGCCATCCCAGTCCCGGGTCATGAACCCGAACCTGGCATCGACGGTCTCGTTGGTGATGGTCAGCGCGATGCCGTGGTGCTCCGCGATCGCTGCCCAATAGGCCACGGCAGCCCCACCGAGTGGGTCCACACCGATGCGCAGGCCCGACGCTGCGATGGCCGCGATGTCGATGACCTCGCCCAGGCCGGCTACGTAGCTGCCCATGTAGTCGTATCCGGTGGCGGCTGCCTTGGCACGTGGCACGGGTACCCGTGCGATGCCGTCCAGGCCATCCGCCAGCAGCTGGTTGGCTGCGTCCTGGATGGTCCTGGTCATGGCCGCATCCGCCGGTCCGCCGCTGGGTGGGTTGTACTTGAAGCCACCATCGGCCGGAGGGTTGTGCGAAGGCGTGACCACGATGCCGTCGGCCAGGGCATCGGGATGCTCGCGGTTCCAGGTCAGGATGGCGTGCGAGATGCCCGGGGTCGGCGTGTAGCCGCCGGTGCTGTCGATGCGGACGTCGACCTCGTCGGCGACCAGCACCTCCAGCGCGGTCAGGAAGGCCGGCTCGCTCAGCGCGTGCGTGTCGCGACCCATGAACAGGGGCCCTCTGAAGCCTGCCTCGCGCCGAAAGGCACAGATCGCCGCCGTAGTGGCCACGATGTGCGCTTCGTTGAACGACATGCTCAGCGAGGACCCTCGATGACCGCTCGTGCCGAACGCCACCCGTTGGCCCGGCACGGTGGGGTCGGGCACGCCCGTGTAGTAAGCATCGGTGAGTTCGTCGAGATCGACGAGCATCGAGGCGTCGGCGGGCTTGCCTGCGTTCTCGCTGGTGGCCACTGGCTCCTCCTCAGGGGCTGCTTGCTGGGTGACTGGTCGACCGGTCCTGCCGATCACGACGCGACGGGCGTGGCCTGCGACCCAGCGAGTATGCCCTCCGCTTCGCCCGGCTGCGTGCTGGCAGGCGAGCGTGATCCGTGTTGGAGTGCAGTGAAAGGCCCCGGACCTTCGAGTCCAGGGCCTTTCCGTGTCGCGTTGGCGGGGGTGACTACCGTTTCAGCGGAGCCTACTCGGTGCCGAGCTGCTTCTCGATGGCGGTGACGCGCTGCTCGAGGGACTTGACACGCGAGCGCACGTTGTCGACCGTCTTGGACAGCTGGATGAGGATCTCTTCGTTGGCGATGACCCGGTCACGGAGACCCGGCACGTTCTGGTTCTCGACCGTCTTGCTCAGCTCAGCGATGGCCACGCCGTTCTGCTCGACCTGGCTCTGCGTCTTGGGGATGTTCATCGAGCGGACATCCTGGCGTGTCTTGCTGATGCGGTCGTCGAGGCGCACGAGCTCAGCGAGCAACGCGTCGATGCCTGTCTCGGTGACGTCGACGATGGGCTCCTCGTAGGCGAGCACGACGCTGCCGCTCTCGTCGGCAAGGCTCAGAAGGTTGCCCTCGATGGCCCAGCTCGCGACCGTGGCCAGCAGCGGCAGGTAGGCATCCTCGACAGCCTGGGCCGGGCCTTCACAAAGGGCCAAGGTGATAGCCATGTCGGGGTCGAAGACGAGGCTTTCGCCATCGAGGGTGTAGGTGCCGGAGTACGAGTTACAGCCGGCGTTGCCGTTGGCCTCGCCGTCCTCCATGTACAGGCTGGCGTTGACCTCAGCGGAGACGAGATCCCCAGCGATAGAGGTGAGTGACCAGACGACACCCTCTGGGCTTACGTCCAGCACCTCAGTTGCCTCGTCCTGCGCGAACGAGGCAGCGGGCAGAGCCATGACGAACAGGGCCGCTGTCATCATGCCTGTCAGGGTCTTGCGAGTTGGCATCAAGTTGTCGATCTCCTTGCGCTGCTAGTGCTGCCGGATGCGTCGCACATCATGCTAGCCGAACACCCGACGATCTCCGCCATCTGATAGCGGAACCACACATGATCCCGAGCGGACGTGGAGCACCCCCTGGACCCTGGCGGTCGCATAGGTGCCGAATGGGTGCCGGAGTGTTGCCCAACCGGCCCTGATTTCGATCGCCCGGGTAGCGTATCGTCGCTTTGACCGGGGGCGGTCTTGTTTGGTCTCCCGGCGGACGCACCAGGAGGGACCTATCGTATGAGCAGGCAGCCGTGGGCAAAGCTCGCGCGCGTCACACTGGCCGGCGCACTGCTGGCGAGTGCGATCGGGGTCAGCGGGGCCCCACTCGTCGCAGCACAGGAAGAGACCGACTGCTCCGCCATCGTCGGTGGCGTGCAGCTACCCGAGACCGTGGATGGGAAGTTCAACGTCGCCATGGTCCTCATCGGCAGCCACGACGACAAAGGATGGAACCAGGCCCACTTCGAGGGCCTGCAGTACATCTGCGAGAACATGGAGAACGTCCATGTGGCCTATATGGAGGACGTAGCCGAGGGCGGCGATTCCGAGCAGGTCTTCCGAAGCCTGGCACGCAAGGGGTTCGACTTCATCATCGGTACCTCCTTCGGCTACATGGACCCGATGGAGATCGTGGCCGAAGACTTCCAGGATTCGACCTTCCTGCACCTGACGGGCTACAAGTCGAACTTCGACAACTTCGGCAACTTCTTCGGTGCCATGGAGGACTTCAAGTACCTCGCCGGCATGCTCGCCGGCTCGCGCGCCAAGGTCGATGGCAATCCGAGTATCGGCTACATGGCTACCTTCCCCATCCCGGAGGAGATCCGCCTGGGCAACGCCATCATGCTGGGCGTCAAGCAGACCTGCCCCGAATGCACGTTGAACGTACGCTGGATCAACACCTGGAGCGACCCCACGCTCGAGCGTGAGGGGGCAGCCTCGTTGTTCGACGCCGGTGCCCAGGTCGTCTTCACCGGCGCCGATACGCCGGCGGTGGCCCAGGTGGCTGAGGAGAAGGGCAAGTGGGGCGTGACCTACGACCACCCTGCATCCTGTACCAGTGACGCCTGTCTGACAGCGCCCTACTGGATCTGGGGTCCCGAGTACACGCGCATCGCGGAGTCCGTCCGCGAGGGCACGTACGAGGCGGGCTATGAGTACTTCGACGCCGACGCCGGCGCCATGGGCCTCTTCGGTTTCATGGAGGGCGAAACGCCGCAGCCCGGCATCGCTGACCTGCCCGAGGAAGACGTACAGCTGGTGAAGGACACCCTGGCTTCGATGCTGGCCGGTGATTTCGACCGTTTCGACGTCTTCGCCGGTCCGATCATGGACAACGAGGGCAACGTCGTACTCGCCGAGGGCGAGAAGCTGGAGCAAGCTGACCTCGACCAGTTCCCACCCGGAGCTGGCGACGGCTGCAGCACGTGCATGTACTGGTGGGCCGACGGCATCGAGGCCGCCCTGCCATAAGCAGGCCGAAAGACCGCACCTCGGGAGTGGACCCCATGAGGACGCTCCCGAGGTACACGGTATCTGCATGACCGAGCCCATCCTCGCGGTCGAGATGCGAGGCGTCGTCAAGCGGTTCCCCGGCGTGGTCGCCAATGACCATGTCGATTTCGATCTGCGCAGCGGCGAGGTGCATGCGCTCCTCGGCGAGAACGGGGCCGGCAAGTCGACCCTCATGAATATCCTCGCGGGCCTCTACGGGGCGGATGCGGGGACGTTGCGGGTCCGTGACCAAGTCGTTGCCTTCCACTCCCCTCGCGATGCCATCGAGGTGGGCCTGGGCATGGTCCACCAGCACTTCACGCTGGTCGATTCACTGACCGTCACGGAGAACATCCTGCTGGGCCTCGACAAGCCACGCTTCCGGATGGACCTGCCCAGCTATGAGGCCAAGATCGGAGCGCTGGCCGAAGAGACCGGCCTGGCCGTCGACCCCACGGCCAAGGTGTGGCAGCTCTCGGTGGGTGAGCAACAGCGGGTCGAGATCGTCAAGATGCTCTATCGCGGCGCCAACATCCTCATCATGGACGAGCCCACCGCGGTCCTCGCACCACAGGAGATCGACGAGCTCTTTGGGACGCTGCGCAGCATGACCGCCGCCGGCGCCTCCATCGTCTTCATCAGCCACAAGCTCGACGAGGTCCTCAAGATCGCTGATCGCGTGACCGTCATGCGGCGCGGCGTGGTCACTGCCGCCGGCGTGCCGGCGGCCGGCAAGACCAAGCGCGACCTGGCGCAGCTGATGGTCGGCCGCGAGCTACTCGAGTCGGTCGACAAGGCTGAGGTCGCACCTGGAGCGATCGTGCTGGAGATGACCGGCGTGGAGGCCATCAGCGACCGCGGGATCACCGCCCTGGCCGGCGTCGACCTGCGCATCCGCGCTGGGCAGATCATCGGCCTTGCGGGTGTGGCCGGCAACGGACAGTCCGAGCTCGCAGAGGTCATCACCGGGCTGCGCCCGTGCACCGGCAGCATCACCGTGAACGGTCAGGAGCTCGCCAACCGTCCGGTCAGCGAAGCCATCGATGCGGGCGTGGCCCACGTGCCCGAGGATCGCACCGGTACCGGCAGCGCCCCGAACCTGTCGCTGACCGACAACTTCATCATGAAGTCCTACCGGCGCGAACCAGTCGGCCACGGCTGGACCATCGACAGCAGCGTGGCTCGGGCGCAGGCGCAGGGCCTCAAGGACGCCTACGACGTCTCCGCGCCGTCGATCGACACCGAGGCTCGCCTGCTCTCGGGTGGCAACCTGCAGCGTCTCATCCTGGCTCGCGAGATCAGCTCTGAGCCGGGGCTCATGGTCGCGGTCCAGCCGACACGAGGGCTGGACGTCGGTGCCATCGAGACGGTCCATAGGCTGCTCCTGGAGCAGCGCGCTGCCGGGATGGCAGTGCTGCTCATCAGCGAGCGACTCGACGAGATCCTGATGCTCTCCGATCGCGTCGCGGTCATCTACGAGGGGCGTATCAGCGCCTCGATCCCGGCCGCGGAAGCCGACGTCGGCGATCTGGGCATGATGATGACCGGCTCCGTGATCCTCGATCCAAGCGCAGCCGGGCCCATCCGCCCGTGAGCGCACCGGCCGCGCCCCGACGACATCTCTTCCCGTTCGCGATCCACACCGAGCGGCGACTGAAGACCCCGCGTGGCCTGGGTGCCGTGACCACCATCGGCGCGGTGGTGGTCGCGCTGCTCATCTCGGCCGCGCTCATCTGGCTCGTCGGTGGCAACCCCGTCGATGCCTATGCCCACATCGTGCGCTCGTCACTGGGCAGCGTGGGCGTGCTCTCGGACACGCTGGTGAAAGCTACCCCGCTGATCTTCACCGGACTGGCCTGCTCGGTGGCCTTCCGGATGCGCCTCTGGAACATCGGCGCCGAGGGCCAGTTGATGATGGGCGCCTGGGGCGCCTCCGCGGTCGTGCTCGTGGGCTGGCTGCCAGAGGGCACGCCGGGCATCGTCTATCTGCCCCTGATGATGGTGGCTGGCATCGCGGCTGGTGCCCTGTGGGCAGGTATCGCCGGCTGGCTCAAGGCGCGCCTCAACGTCAACGAGATCATCACCACGTTGATGCTCGTCTACGTCTCCTTCGAATGGGTGAAGTTCTGGGTCTTCGGACCGTGGAGCGACGGTGGCTTCCAGATGTCCATCCGCTTCCCCCGTGAAGCGTGGCTGCCGAGACTCGCCGACTACAGCGACGCCGTGCCGGACTTCGGCGGACTCACCGTCCACCTCGGCTTCATCATGGCCATCGTGGCCGCCGGCCTGGTATGGGTCTTCCTCAACCGCACGCGCAAGGGCTACGAGATCCGGCTTATCGGTGACAACCCACGCGCCGCGCGCTACGCGGGTATCAACATCGGCCGCACCATCATCCTGGTCATGCTCATCTCGGGTGGTCTGGCCGGCCTTGCCGGCGCCACGGAGATCAGCGGCGTGGTCCACCGGCTCCAGGACAACTTCTCGCCTGGCTACGGCTTCACCGGCATCATCGTGGCCTTCCTGGCCCGCTTCAACCCGCTGGGCGTGGTCGTGGCCGCCATCGCCTTCGGGGCGCTCATCCTGGCCGGTCGTGAGATCCAGCCAGCCGGCATCCCGGCCATGATCCAGGGCATCATCCTCTTCTGCGTCATCGCCAGCGACGTCTTCCTGCGCTATCGCGTACGGGTGGTGCGACGGTGAACCTCGAGCTGGCGCTCGCTGCGGGCATCGCCGGAGGGACGGTACTGCTCTTCGCCGCCATCGGTGAGCTCTTCGCAGAGCGCTCCGGGGTCATCAACCTCGGTGTGCAGGGCATGATGTTCATGGGCGCCATGGTCGGCTTCAAGGTCGGTACCGAGATCGACCCATGGCTGGGCCTCATCCTGGCCATGGGGGCCGGTGCCTTGCTGGCGCTGCTCCACGGGATCGTGACCATCCAGCTGCAGGCCAACCAGATCGTGTCAGGGCTGGCGCTGACCTTCCTGGGTACCGGATTGGCCCTGGTGCTGGGTGAAGGGATGGCCAGCGGCAGCCCGGCGCTCCTGCCGGTCATCACCCTGCCGCTGCTCTCCGCCATCCCCTTCATCGGCGCCGTCTTCTTCACCGATCAGTCGATCCTGGTCTACCTCGGGTACCTGCTTGTGCCCCTGGTCTCAGTCTGGATCTTCCGCACGCGGCCGGGACTGCACTTGCGCGCAGTGGGCGAGCAACCCAGCGCTGCTGATGCCCTGGGTGTGAACGTCTATCGCCAGCGCTATGCGTACACCATGCTCGGCGGCGCGCTGGCCGGCCTGGGCGGGGCGACCATCACCATGGCCCTGGTGCCCGGCTGGCACGGCAGCCAGACCGTCCTCGCCCAGGGCTGGATCGCGGTAGCGCTCGTCATCTTCGGCCAGTGGAAGCCTGGCCGCACGATGTTCGGTGCCTATATGGTGGCCTTCATCTTCCGGCTGACGCTGGACATGCAGGGGCCCAAGGACTTCTTCGGGCTGCCCAATATCTTCTACGAGTACCAGCCCTCGACCTTCTTCCTGGGCATGCTGCCCTACGTCACAGTCATCCTCGTGCTCGTGTTCGCTGCCAGCGAGGCCAACCGAAAGCGCATCGGCGCGCCTGCCTCGCTGGGTCTGCCCTACGTTCGAGGCGAGCGCGGCCACTGACCCACCTCGATCGCCCTGAAGGAGGACCTGCGCCTAGGACTCGCGGGCGAACAGGCCCCCGACCTGGCCGTGCACCGTGCGCAGCACCGGGGCCATCTCCGCGAACATCTCGAGCGTTAGCGATTGCTCGCCGTCGGAGAGAGCGTCGTCGGGGTCGGGGTGCACTTCGACCATGACGCCGTCGGCGCCACCGGCCACCGCGGCCACGGCCATGGGGCGCACCAGCCAGCGCTTGCCGGTGGCATGCGATGGATCGACGATGACCGGCAGGTGAGTGAGCTTGTGCAGCAGCGGCACGGCCGTGAGGTCGAGCGTGTTGCGCGTGTAGGTCTCGAAGGTGCGGATACCGCGCTCGCAGAGGATGACCTCCGGGTTGCCCGATGAGACGATGTACTCGGCGGCCATGAGCCACTCCTCGATGGTGGCCGAGAGACCACGCTTGAGCATGACCGGCCGCTCGATCTTGCCGGCGGCCATCAGCAGCGGGAAGTTCTGCATGTTGCGCGCACCGATCTGGACGATGTCGGCGTGGAGCGCCACCTGCTGGACCTGGTTCGGCTCCATGACCTCGGTGACGATGGGCAGCCCGGTGCGCTCCCGGGCCTCGACCAGGAAGCGCACGCCGTCCATGCCCAGGCCCTGGAAGCTGTAGGGACTGGTACGCGGCTTGAAGGCGCCGCCACGCAGGATGGTGGCGCCGGCCTCGGCCACCGCATCGGCCGTGCGCAGCAGCTGATCGCGGCTCTCGACGGCACAGGGCCCGGCCATCACCGTCAGCGAGCCACCGCCGATGGTGGTCTCACCCACCGTGATGATGGTGTCCTCGGGGTGGAAATCGCGAGAGGTCAGCTTGAAGGGCTTGCTGATGGGCGTCACCGACTCGACCCCGGGCAGCACGGCGAGGTGGTTCATCACCTGCTCCTTGCGCAAGCCGACGTCGCCGACCACGCCGATGACGACACGCTGCTCGCCGCGGCTCTCGTGGGGCGGTCAGGCCATCGGCCTCGATGTGTCGCCGGACCTCCTGGACCTCGTCCTCGGTCGCAGCGACCGACATCACGACCAGCATTCGGCCGACTCCTTCTCGTCTGGGTGGGGTGGCGGTGGCGGGATCAGTCGTCCCGGCGTGGGACCGTGTGGAACAGCGCCGGGTCGGGGTCGCCGGACAGGACCCGGATGAGGCTGGCCGGACGAAGCCCCAGCGTAGCTCGGCCGAGCGGACCCTCGAGCGTCAGCGAATCGGTCGACTCGGAGCGGGCCAGGATGGTCACCTCGGCGCCGGGCCGCAGACCTCGGGCCTCGAGGTACGAGACCAGCCCGTGGTCGTCCTCGGCCGCCTCCATGATGCGGTAGATGGTCACCCGCGCTCCCGAATCGACCGCGCTCAGCGGCTCACCGGGCGGTCGTCGCTCGGCGGTCGCGGCATCGATGGGATTACCGTGCGGGCAGATCTCGGGATGGCCGAGCAGCTCATCGAGCGCCGCCTCCACACGCGGGGAGATGTGAGACTGCAGCCGGATGGCTTCGGGGTCCGTCTCCGCCCAGGGAATGCCCAGTACCGAGGCCAGCAACCACTCGGCCAGAGCGTGGCGCCGATAGATGGCGTCCGCCTCGCGGTTGCCCTTGGAGCTCAACACCACGTGTCGCGAGCCACCGACCTCGACCAGCCCGGCCGTGGAGAGCCGGCGCAGCATCTCACTGGTAGCCTGCGGGGAGACGCGCATGCGCCGGGCCAGGTCTGCGCCGCTCAAGGGGGCCCCGCCGCGTGACTGCCGGATGGCCAGCAGGTAGGCCTGTTCGGCGGCGGAGATCTCGGTACGGTCGTGTGCCATCGTCATCTTTCTACAGCATAGGCATCGGGGCCGGTCATGGAACGCCAGGCATGCGCCACAGGCGATCGATGGCACAGCTGGTCCCGGCGCCCACGACGTGGCGCGCTGGCCCCGGCTCTCGTAGTAGCAGCGCCCCCAGCGGGGTCTCCAGCCGGTAGTCGGTGTGCGTGCCGCGATAGCGGACGTCGCTGACCGTCGCAGGCAGGTCGCCCCGGAAGTGCACCCAATCGGGGCGCACCAGGTAGCGACCGGGTCCCTCCCAGCCGGCCGCTTCGACCTGGCCCTCGACGAACGAGGCCGGGCCCGTCAAGCGTGCCGCCCACTCGTCCGCGGGTCGGGCGTAGACATCGCGCGGCGTGTCGACCTGGACGACGCTGCCATCACGTAGCAAGACCACGCGGTCCGCTACCGCCAGCGCCTCCTCTACGTCGTGGGTGGCGTGGATGGCTGCGGCGCCATCGGCATGCATGCGCCCTGCGAGCTCCGCCTGCAGATCCGCCTTGAGCACGGTGTCAAGGTGCGCGGTGGGCTCATCGAGCAGATACACCGCCGGACGCCTGGCTAGCGCCCGAGCCAGCCCGACACGTTGCTGCTCACCCCCGGAGAGCTCGGCCGGACGGCGCCCCGCCAGGTGGCCGATGTGCATCTGTTCGAGCAACTCGCCGGCCCGGGCCCGCGCGGCCGAGCGTCCTTCGCCAGCCCGCCGCAAGGGGTAGGCCACGGTTTCGAGGGCATCCATGTGGGGCCACAGACCGTAGTGCTGGAAGACCATGGCCACGGGACGGCGCTCCGGCGGCGCGCTCACCTCGGTCGAGCTGACGAGCGTGCCCTCCAGGCGGATCTCGACCGCCGCTCAAGGGCAGGAAGCCGGCGACGGCATAGAGCAGCGTGGTCTTGCCCGAGCCGGACGGTCCCAGCAGGGCCACGGTCTCGCCTCGCTCGACACGAAGGTCGAGACCGCGCACGGCCGGCGCGTGGCCGTAGTTGATGACCACGCTGGTGCCCTCCATGGCCGGGAGTGGCGCGATCGTCGTCGCCGGCTCGGTGGCCGCGGCCGGGTGCTCGGTCCCGCTCATCGTCGCCAACCCACGCGCTCCAGGGCTCCACTGCGGCTGAGCAGGGGCAGGCTGGCCACGGCCACGATGGCGGCCAGGACCACGGCCAGGGCGGCGGTCAGGCCGTTGTCGCCGAGTTGCTGCAGGTTGAGGACCACCACGGCCAGGGTGGCCGAGCCGGGCCCGTAGAGCAGGCTCGACATGGTCACCTCGTGGAGGCCGAACATGAACACGATGAGGCCGCCGGTGATGATCATGGGACGCAGCAGCGGCAGCACGATGGTGCGCGCCGTCGTCCAGCTGCTGGCCCCCGATACTCGAGCGGCACGATGGGAATCGGCCGGGATGCCGTCGAGTCCCGCGGCGACCGGCCGGTACCCGAGCGCCCAGAACTTGGCCAGGTAGGCGATGAGGATGATGAACAGCGTGTCTCGCAGGGTCATGCCGTAGGCCAGCAGCACTGCTACGGCGAGCGTCGAGCCGGGCAGCGCGAAGGTAAGGCCGAGCAGCCCGCCGGTCAGTCCGCCCCCCCTCCCCCGACGGGCCATCACCGCCAGGCCGGACAGGGCGATGACGCCGACCGCCGCGGCGCCAGCCAGCACCAGGCTGTTGCCCAGCGCTTCGACGGTGCGTGGCTCGAGCACCTCACGGAAGTTCTCGAGCGTCCAGTTGGCCGGGACCGGCGCCAGACCTGGTGCGCGGGTCAGCGCGGTCAGCGAGAGGCCCAGCAACGGCACGATGACCACCAACGTCACGAGGAGCCAGGCCAGCGATCCCGCCGGCCAGCGCCCGGGGCCGCACCCTGCGCCGACCCCCGCCGTCTTCGAGTGGCCGCGGCGCGGCCTGGCCGCATGGCCGAGCGGTCCCCCGAAGGCACCGGAGCGATGAGTGCGACGGCGCTCCAGCAGCCAGTCGGCGAGGGCGATGACGATAGCGGCTCCGACGGCCAGCACGACCGCCAGGCCTACGGCCCGTGCGAACGAGGCCGGATCGGAGGAGAAGGCGAGGTCGCGATAGATGCGCGTCGTCATGGTCGTGAAGCCGGCCGGGATGCCCAGCACGGCGGGCACACCGAAGGAGGTCACGCTGAGCACGAAGGCGATGGCGCCGGCGCCGGCGATGGCGGGGGTCAGCAGCGGCAGGGTCACGCTGCGGAAGGCTTCCAACGCTCCAGCTCCAGAGGCGCGCGCGGCTCGCTCGAGGTCCGGCTCGGCGCGCGTGGCCAACCCGGCCACGACCACCAGGTAGACGACCGGCGCTGCCTCCACGCCCATGACCACGATGACCCCGAGCGGCCCCAGCAGCGCCGGTGCCGCCAGGCCGAGGGTGTCGTCGAGCAGCCCGCCAGGGCCGTAGGCATTGAGCCAGCCCAGAGCGGCCACATAGCCGGGCACGATGAACGCCAGCAACATGGCCAGGCGCAAGCCGCGGCGCCCGGGCACATCGGTACGCTCGGTAAGCACGGCGATGGTGGTCCCGATGCCCAGCGCTAGCACGGTCGCTCCGAGGCTCGTCCACAGCGTCGCCGAGATGGCCGGTGTCGCCGAGGCCACGGCCTCGAGCAGCGGGCCGAGCCCGCCCTCGAGCGCAGTCCGGACCAGCACCAGCAGGGGCGCGGCCACGAGCAGCGCTGCGGCCACGAACAGCGCGGCGCCGGGGGCCCAGCGCCGCGCCATGTGCCGTAGCCCCTGTCGCGGCGGTGCGAAGGTGGCGGGTTCAGTCACCGAAGATGGCGTAGTAGTCCTCCAGCAGGGTCGCCTGGCGGCCGTACAGCTCGGACCAGTCTGGCGTGACCACGGCGCCCTCGTAGGGCCACTCGACATCATCACGGACGGGCTGCCAGCCGGTGCCGGCGATGGCGGCCTGACCCTCCGCCGAGACGAGGAACTCCTGGAACGCACGAGCGGCGGCGGCATCGTCGCTAGAGGCCACCACCGCGGCCGGGCTGAAGAGCGCGATAGCGCCCGACCGGGGCCACACCAGCTCGACGGGCGAGCCCTTCTCGACCGCATCACGCACGACCTTGTCGAGCGTGATGCCGGCCGCGTAGTTGCCCTCAGCCACGCCGGTCAGCACGTCCCCGGGGGACGACACCTGGACGGCGCCGTCTTCCCTGAGCGCCTCGTAGAAGGCCATGCCGTACTCGTCGCTGGTGCCGAAGTAGCCCAGCGCCGCGAAGGCGGAACCGGCAAAGCCCGGGTCGGGGATGACTACCGGTCCGGCAAAGTCCGGATCGGCCAGGTCGGCCCAGCTGGCCGGCTGGGGGTCGACGTCCTGGCCGACCACGATGACCAGGTTGAGGAGGCGTGTGCCCACGAACGTCTGACCCCGGTACTCCTCGGGCACGATGTCGAAGGCCTCGCCCTCGAGCTCGGCCAGGAGGCCCTCGGCTTCGTAGCGCTGGACCGACAGTGGGTCGGTCATCCAGAGCACATCGGCACCGATGCCGCCGGTGCGCTGCTCCGTGGCGATGCGGGCGTCGAGCTCGCCGGTAGGGGCTCGAAAGACCTCGACCTCCAGACCAGGATCGACCTCGGCCAGAGCGGCCAGCACGGCATCGATCGTGTCCTGGGTGACCGAGGTGTAGACCGTGACCTTGCCTGTGACCGGAGCAGCTTCCGTCGTCTCGTTCGCGGCGACCGCAACGGCCAGCAGGGAGACGGAGAGCGCGACCATGGCGGTCGCAGCGATGAGGGTGCGCGGGCGGGGGCGAACCATGGGATACATGTGGCTCCTCAACGAAGATGGCAAGCGAGCCGCGGCCCCTCCCCGTCGATGCCGGCGGCGCCGCGCATCTCCGAGCCACCCTCGCAGGGCTTGTGGTAGCGAGGGTATCAGGGCCCGTGACCAGACCCTCTGGGCCGTTGGTCGCATCGGCGTCAGGTCGGGAGGCACCTTCGCCTCAAAGCAGGCCTGACGACGATGCGCACCGTCCCAGCTCGCCGAGATTCGTCCTCGAGGATCTAGAAGTAGCGGTCTCGTACGATCTGCCCCAGATCGAGGCGGTCGACGGCACGCAAGGCCGGCCATTGCGAGAGCAGCCCCACGATGATGATGGCCACCGCCGTGAACACGTACGTCAGCGGGGCGATGTAGAGGTCGAACGTGAACATGTCCGAGCTGAACGTGTACATGAAGACCCAGGCCAGCAGCCAGCCGAAGACCATGCCCGGCACTAGGCCGATGACAGTAAGCAGCAGGTTCTGCGCCGTGACCATGGAGCCGATCATGCGCTTCGACAGGCCCAACGTTCGCAGCACCGCCAGCTCGCCCTGGCGCTCGGAGATGTTGGCCGACATGGTGTTGTAGATCAACGCGAAGGCCAGCAGCCCACCGAGCACGATCATCACGCCAACAAAGGCGTAGAACAGGCCCATGTACTGCTGGGCGAGGTGGTACAACGCATCGGAGTCGACGAAGGCGTCGACGCCCTTGATGGCGCTCAGGGGAGCACGCATGTCACTGCCCTCGACCCCCTTGTCGAAGATCAGCATGACCAGGTTCGGGGAGGTAGCGACCTTGGGTATCGTCGCGCCGACGCTCCTGCTCACAGCCTCAGCCGCATACGGCAGCGAGGTGTAGGCGAAGGTCCCCAGCGGCTCGTTGACGAAGCCCGCGACGGGAACATCCTTCAGCTTGACCGAGCCGGCCGCCTCGAGGGTCACGGAGTCGCCGATGCCGACGCCCAGATCACCTTCGAGCGACTGGCCCAGCATCACGCCATCGGTCGGGACAGCCAGTGTCGAGCTACCGGCACCGAACAGGATGTGCATCTCCGAGTCGGGCTCAAGCGCTGTCAGCGTGGTGGTGTAGGTACCCTTCGGACCGATCACGGACACCGGGGCCACCAGCGCCTCCTCGACCGCATCGACGCCGTCCACCGCGACCACGTCCCTGGCAACCTCAGCGGCAGGGCGGCCTGCGATGTGGAGTTGCGCGTCGTAGCGCTGGATCTGCACGAACTGCTTGTCCAACAGCACCTGGACGCTGTCGATGAAACCCCACGAGACGAGGACCAGCATCGTGGCCAGCATCACGCCGACCACCGACGCGACGCTGCGCCGGCGAGCGCGACCCAGACCACGGATGGCCGAGAGCCAGCGAACAGGCAGGCGGCGCAGCGGCGGGAGGATCCGCTCGAAGATGGATTCGCCGCCACCACCGGGCGGCATCTGGCCACGCATCGCACTCGCTGGTGAGATCTTGCCGGCTGAACGCGCCGGGAAGTAGGCCGCCACGAAACCGGTCGCCACGCCGGTCATGAGGCCGACGAGGACGGTGGTGGGGCGAATTTCCACCACGGCGGCCGGGAGGCCCAGCGTGCCGGTGTAGAGACGGGTGATGGCCTCCGCCAGGAGAGCGCCGAGGATGACACCGATGATCGAGGCCAAGATGCCCAGGCCGATGCCGATGGCGGCGTAGTGCCAGACGATCGTGCGAGGCTTGAAGCCCGAGGCGCGGAGCGTTCCGATGTTGGCCTGCTGGCCGGCGATCATGCGCCCCAGCATCACGTAGGTCGCGAACGCCGCGGCGATGAGGAAGAAGGCTGGGAACATCACCGACATCTCGGCAAAGCCCGACACATCCTCCTGCAGGGCGGCGTTGGACGGCTGCTCCGCGAGCGTGTAGGCATCAAGCGCTCCCGCCGCGATGACGGCCTCGCGAGCCTTCTCCACGGTCGAGTCCGAGACATCGTCAGACAATCGGAACAGGACCTCATGGCGCTGGGCGCTGGGTGTGAGCGAGGTCACGAAGTCATTGGCCGCGAAGACCACGCCAAAGTCGTCCGGCAAGACGAGGACTTCCTGGCGACTCTTGGCCGGCCAGAGGTACTCGGGCGAGGCCGCCACTCCGAGCACCTTGACCTTCGTGAAGCCATCCGGAGTAGAGATCTCGACGGTGTCCCCCAGCGCGAGATCGAAGTGGGTGGCCATGTGCTGCTCGACGACCACGCCGTTGGGCACGCCCGGATCAAGCGTGCCTCCCTCGGTGATCTGGATGTCATCGACGGCGGCGTGACCGGATGGAGGCATGCCCACGACACGGCCGATCAAGGTGTGGCCCTCGCTCGGTCGGAAGGGCACATCCGCGACCGTGCGCGTCGTCGAGGCTACGAGGTCGGGCATCTCCTTGCCCGCAGCGAGGATCTTCTTGGTCGGCCCACCGATAGCAGTCACATGTGCCAGCCGAGTCTCGCTGTACATGTGCTCGTACGATTCGCCGAGATTGAGGAAGGCGTCGAACGAAGCGGTAAACAGGCCAACGCCGAGGGCGATGACGAGGCTCACCGAAAGGAATTGTGCGGGGCGCCGGCGGAGCTCGCGCCAGAGCGCGCGTGACAGGATGCTCACCACTGCAGCTCCGAGGCGTCGAGCGGCTCAGGCTGGACTTGGTCCTCGACGATCGAGCCGGAATGGAGGTGGATGACCCTGTCGGCCATCTTCGAGATGGCGGAGTTGTGCGTCACCAGCAGCACGGTCGAGCCAAAGGCCTTCGCGGCGCTGCGCAGGGCGCCCAGCACCTGGCGGCCGGTTTCGAGGTCGAGCGAGCCGGTGGGCTCGTCGAGCAACAGGACCGTGGGATGCTTCACCAGGGCGCGGGCGATGGCCACGCGCTGCTGCTCACCACCCGAGAGCAGGCTCGGGAAGCGGTCGGCCTTGTCCGCCAGACTGACCTCCTCAAGGGAGTGCGCCGCGTCCTTCTCTCCTGCCCCCACCAGCTCGCCCACCAGGGCCACGTTCTCCTGTGCGGTCAGCGTGGGGATGAGGTTGAAGTACTGGAACACGAAGCCGACCTCTGTGCGGCGATACTCGGTCAACGCCTTCTCCCCCAGGCCGGACACCTCGGAGCCGTTCACGATGATCGTGCCGGCCGTCGCGGGCTCGATGCCACCGATGACATTCATCAGCGTGGTCTTGCCCGAGCCACTGGGGCCCAGCACCACCACGAACTGACCCCGCTCGATCTCGAGCGAGGCCGCCCTCAGGGCATGGACGGCCAACTCGCCCTCGCCGAAGGTCTTGTCTACGCCGTCGAGTCGGATGACCGGCCCTGTGGTCGGTGGTGCCTGTGGAGCCTGCGCGGCGGGAGTGGTGGTCATCGAGGGTCCTCCTGACCTGGGCTGAGCATCTGGACAAGAGTGTCGGCGATCTCGGTCGCTCCCAGTCCGGGATCGGCCATGCGCTGGATGAGGAAGCCATCGAGCGTGGCGGCCATGACCAGGGCCAGGTGGCTGGCCGCGATGTCGTCGCGGATGACCCCTCGGTGCTGGGCGATACTGAGACGCGGCTCGAGCAGCCCCGCCCACGACCCCAGCAGCCCTCCCAGGGCCCGGCCGACGTGGTCGTCGCGTGTCGCCTGCAGCATCGCCTCGGCCATCAATACGCCGACCTCGGTATCGAGCTCGAATCGATCGAGCAAAGCCATGACGCGGTGAATCGACTCCGTGACGGGCCGCTCGTCAAGGAGTTCGTCGATGAGGCCCCGGACCTCCGGCTCGAGGCGGCCGATGACAGCCTCGCGGAGCAGATCCTGCATGTTCCCGAAGTGGTAGTGCACGAGCGCCTGGTTGACCCCTGCGCGCGCTGCTACCGCTCGCGTGGTCACCGAACCCCATCCGCGCTCGGCCACCAGGGATGCGGCCGCCGCGAGCAGCCGAGAGCGCGTTACGTCCCCGCTGGGGGCCGCCTGGGAGCTGAATTGGGCGTTTGCCTTAGGCATATGACCAATGCTACCAGCCAGGGCAAGCCACGGACGTGCTCGGTGGCTCGAACGTGAAGCCTAGGCGGGTGTCGGAACGTTATCGCAGCGATCCCAGTCGACGGACCCGTCGACCCACTCGGGACGCGCGCAATCGAGCGGCTGTGGCGTCGGCGAAGGGGTGGCCTCGCTCATCATGCCTAGGCGCCCGCCGGTGAGACGTGACTCGGCCGGCCACGGCGTCCAATCGTCCGCCTTGGTGGCCTCGGTGGCTGCCACCCAGAGCGCGATCTCCAGCGCTTCCGGCGAGACCTGGCCGAGCACCTCGAGCACCTGTCCCGTGACCGCCACATCGACCTTCGCGTCGAACTCGCCCTCGCCCGCGGCTGGCACCCAGGTTCCCAGGGACACGATGTCGCCGGGCCCGGTGACGACGAGCTTGCCGCTCGGCTGGAATGCCCAGATGGCACCACCGGCTTCCGAGGTCACGGAGAAACGGCCCAGCACGGGATGGTCCTCGCCGGCGTCCGAGCCCAGACCGGTGGTCATGAGCCCCAGGAGCAGCAGCACGGCCGCCGCCATGCCGGAGAGGGCCGAGCGAGCTGTGGTCGTGCGCGTCATGGTCAGCACACCGTAGCAGGCCGGGCCAAGAGAGAAGTCCTCCCCCGGTTCTGCCGTGTCGCGAGCATCATTCGTGGCATCCTGACCGTGCCCACCGCGCGTGGTGCATGACCTCGTCCAACGTGATCCGAAGGAGCCCAAGATCGACCCGCGTCTGACCGCTCTGCTCTCCCACATGTTCGATCCCGCGAGCACGGTGCCGGGCCTCCCTGTCTTCCACGCCGGGCGGTGGCTGGCCCACGACGCCGACCCCAGGGCCCGCGTCGCGGCCGCGTTCCTGGTCGCCGCCAGTGGACCGGGGCATCAGGAGCATGATCGCGCCACGGCCATCCTGGCCGAGCCACCGACCGAGGCCGCGGATGAAGCCGCGTTCTATCGCGACGGCCTCCAACACATGGCCTCCGAGCTCGAGAGCGCCTTCGCAGGCGACCCCATGCTCGCCACGCGTTGGGACGAGGCCGTCGCGGCACTCGAGACCGCGACCACCGCCGATGCGGCCACCGAGGCCATGTGGCTGGCGTTCTTTCCCCAGGGCGTCGGCATCCGCGGATACGAGAGCAACCATATCGCCGCCATCCGCCACGCTCGGACGGTCAGCATCGAACAGCTCTCGGCGGATCCCATCCGGGACCCGGCACACGAGGTGTTGTTCACGTCCAACGTGCTGCTGTCCGTGCCCGACGCTTCGACCGACATCGACGCGCTCCCCTACCCAGCCGACCTGCGCGAGGCCATCCGCACAGCTGCAGCCGAGCCACAGCGTCACTGGTTCGACCATCCCATCCAGATCGGCGTAGAGCCGGCCGCCAATGAGCTGCTCTACGGGCTGCGCGGACTCGACGCCGCCATCGATGCCGAACCCAACGCGGGACGTGTGACCTGTCTGCTCTCGGTCAGCGTCACACACGACGGCCTGGGCGCCATCGCCCGTCGCTACGTCGAGGCCGAGCTGGCACGCGAAGGACACCTGCGCAACCTCGATGTCGTGGTCATCACCGAGGTCGATACGCGCCGGCTCATCGACGAGGTCCTCTTGCCGGTGTTGAGGGCACCAGACGCCGACGCCGCCGAGGGTCTTCGTCGCGTGCTCGGGGTGGACGGACGCTACGGGCGCCACTACAGCTTCCTGAAGGCCGTGGCCGCGCTCTGGCATGTGGCCATCGATCCCGCGATACGCGCCACCTTCAAGATCGATCTCGACCAGGTGTTCCCGCAGGACGTCCTGCGGGCCGAGACCGGGAGGACGATGTTCGGCCACCTCTGCAGCCCGCTCTGGGGCGCGACCGCGCGGGGTGCATATGGCGAGGAGCTCGAGCTGGGCATGCTCGCTGGCGCACTCGTCAACGAACGTGACATCGCTGAAGGCTTGTTCACGCCGGACGTGCCCATCCCCGACCGGCTCCCTGCCCTCGACGAGCATGTCTTCTTCAGCAGCCTGCCGCAGGCCATCTCGACGCGCGCCGAGATGATGGAGCGCTACGACGGGCCAGCCATCGATGGCATCACCCACGCTCTCCAGCGCATCCATGTCACCGGGGGTACCAACGGTATCCGCGTCGATGCGCTGCGCAAGTACCGGCCGTTCACCCCGACCTGGGTCGGTCGCGCCGAGGACCAAGCGTATCTGCTCTCTGCGCTCAACGGCACAGGCGCGGGCACGCGGCTGGCCTATGCGCACGCGGCGGGCCTCATCATGCGACACGACAAACGCGCCTTCGCGGGCCAGGCCATGGCTGCCGCCAAGATCGGCAAGCTCATCGGCGACGATGTGCGCATCCTCGTGTTCTCAGCCTATGTCCGGGCGCTCACCCTCGAGGGCGCCGACGACGATGTCCTGCACCGCCTGCTCGACCCCTTCACCGGTTGCTTTGCCTCGCCCATCCCGCAGACGCTCGTGTTGTTGCGCCTCGCGCTGCGCACGCTTCGCCTGTTCGGCAGCGGCCATGTCGATGACGCGTCCGAGTACGCCGTCGATGGCCCTCGACGCGTCGACGAATACCTGCGGACCGGCGGTGAGGCCGCGGTCGTGGCCCTGGAGCTGGAGAGGGAGCGTGCCGCCTGGGACCTGTACTACGACGCGCTCGACATCATCGAGATGGGCGGGGCGGACCGGGGGGACGCGGCCGCGCGCATCATCGATGCCTGCCGTGTACGAAGCGCCTAGGGTCGAACCGTCCTGATCGAGAGTTGCGGACCGACGACACCGTGCCGCGAGAGCGTCTGGCCCCGGGGCAGGTTGACATCGAGCTTGAGCAGCCACTTGCCGACCCCGCCGGGCATGGGCACAGTCGGCATCACGACCTCGACCGACTGCCCGGGCCCGAGCCCATCGGGCACGGCGACCTTGGCCACGATCCGGCCACGCCTGGGGCGCCCGTCGTATCGCGCCACCTTGGGCACCACCCGGGCCACGAGCTTCCAGCCAGAGCTGGTGCGCCCACCGCGGTTGGTCAGACGGACCGTGAGGCCGGCCTTGCTGCCGGCCCGCACAGCCTTGGGCGCTGCCAGCACCTGGTAGCGCAGCCCATAGGGGCGCTTCGCGAGATACCGCGCGATGCCATCGAAGTAGGCGGCGGCCACGATCGTGCGCCCGGAACGCGACTTGAGGATGCGTGCTTCGGACGGCCAGTCGAGGAACAGCGATTCACCCAGCACCGAGGGCTGCAGTGAGGGCCTGGGCATGGCCCGCGGGTGGTACGGCTTGAGCGCCTTGAAGCCATGGGACTTCAGGCCACGAGACCTGGGGCTGTAGCCGGGTCGCTGGCGGAGATGCCAGATGTGCTCGCTGAGCAGCGCCCTGGCCAGCTTGCGGCCCTCGGGTGACCAGCCGCGGCGGTTGTGGGTGTACATCTCGGTGCCGCGCTGGCAGTGGCACGCGGTAGCGTTGTTGTGCACCGCGAGGTGGATGTCCGCCCGAGCCTGGTTGGCCACGTCGTTGCGGGCGATGAGCTCGTCGACACGCGTGTACCTGCCGTCGAAGTTGAGGTCCTTGCCCACGGGGCTGACGTTGCGGTCGGTCCGGCGGGTCATGACCACACCGATGCCAGCCCCCCTGAGCATGGCTTCGAGACGGAGGCTGATGTCGAGGTTGACGTCGTCCTCCCTGAGGCCCTTCCACACCGCGCCCGGGGCGGGGCCACCGTGGCCGGGGTCGATGGCCACGACGATGGCTCCGGGACGCACCCGGTAGGGAGCCCGCTTGGCTCGCGTGACCCACGTTGCACGCTTGAAAGTCTCGCCACCACGGTAGACCGTAGCCTTCACGCGGTAGGGTCCGTAGGCGACCTTCCGGCCGTTCTTGTCACGGCCCGTCCAGGTCCACGCTCGACGGCCATCCACGTCGGCGCGCCTGGCCATGGTCTTGACGTGCCGCCCGTCGAAGTCGCGGACGTCGAGATCGACCTGCGCCAGGCCTTCGGTTTCGACCACGATAGTGACCTGCCGACGGGCCCCGTCACGGTCGGGGTCGAAGGGAGAACCGATGGCGGTCAGCGACACGCCACCCGCGGCTGTCGCCGGACGGTCGGCCGCGCCCACCCCCAGGACGGCGAGGATGAGCGCCAGGGCCAGCAGCGTGCGCGACGAGCCCGATGGCATCATCGGGGAGCGCCCGTATCGTCGCCGCCGGAAAGCAGTGGTCAGGAGTCGATCCCGAGCACAGCCGCGATGTCCTTGAGCTCGCTCCGCTCGGCGTCGTTGACGGCCACCCCGCCCCTGCCCAGGAAGCCCTGGTCCTCCTTGCCGGCCCTGGCTGTGACCGTGGCCACGTTCATCAGCCACTCCCTGTAGCCACGGGCCTCGTCGGGCGCCGCCTTCGCATCGAGCAATGAGACCACGGCGCGCAGCGTGTCCATGGCCCACACCAGCGCATCGGGCCGAGCGGCCACCCTGGAATAGTCGGGGAACGCCTCTTCGGCCTTGACCTCTCTCTCGAGCTCCACGATGAGCGAGGCCACCAGCGTGTTGGCCACGTACTTGGGCCCGCTCTCGAGGACGTAGCTGGCGGCAGCGTAGCCCTCGCTGACTGTCTCCTCCTTGCGCCCGGGGCTGGCCGCCGAGATAGCCACGGCAGCGGCTTCGATGGCGGATCGCAGGAGCCGCTGCTCGTCGGGTGTGTAGTCGGTATAGACGCTCATGTCGGCCTCGCAGTTCGTTCGATGATGCAGCCAAGCCTACCCGCGCCCCGGCGTCACGTCTCGACGGCGGGGGCCGACCCGGCGAGGCCGCGGACCCACGTCGTGGCATCCGGACACACACCGGAGCGCTTGCCCGGACTCGCTACTCCGCGTAGCCCGGGTGCGCCAACCTGGTGCTCGCCACCGAGTCTCCGGTCATGGCCGGCAGGTGGGACATGGAGCCATGCAGCCCGCGCAGCAGCACGTACAGATCGGCGGCGGGGTCCAGGGTCAGCTCGCGGTCCGGACTGGCCGCCACCGTCGCCTTCGCCTCGATGATCGTGAACGTCTCGGCATCCAGGCGCGCCGTGAGCGCCGGCGACGAGTACTCGACCGTGCCGTTGACCGAGAGCCGATGCGTCTCCCCGTGCCAGCGGCCCTCGATGGCGCCATCGGTGAAGAGCATGAAGGCGTTGTCCTGCTCGGCTTCGAAGTCGGTTCGATCGAGGTAGAGGCGCGGCTTGTCCCGGTATGGCTCACCCGAGGTCGGGCAGGCGGTGGTGCAGTTGCCGCACTCGTTGCAGAAGTCGGTGAGCACCGCGATCTGCAACGCCTGCTCGGCTCGGTAGGCGTGCCGTTCGCCGAACGTCACCTCGGTGCCCTCGATGCGAACGCTGGGTAGCGCCGCGGAGAAGGGTTCCATCTCGTATGTCATCAGCGCCAGGTTGGGGCAGACCCCGACGCACAAGCTGCACATCCGATGGCAGTCGATGCAGCGGCCAGCTTCGGCCATGGCCTCTGCCGCCGTATAGCCCACGACCGTCTGCTCGAAGCCGGTACGAGCCTCCACCGGCGAGCTGCCGATGGGAGTGCGGTACTCGCGGCGAGCGCGGCGGATGACCATCTCGCCGAGGTCGACGCGGGCCGTCTCGGCGTCGGGCTGGGCCGGGGAACCGTCGCGGGTGGCGATGATGGCCTCGGCCACCGCCTTCCCCTCCGAGGCAGCCCGGACGATGGAGGACGGGCCCCCACCGGCGACATCGCCACCGGCGTAGATGCCGGGGATCGACGTCTCGAACGTGAACGGATCGACGTCGATGTAGCCCCGGCTCGTGAGGCTCGGCGGCTCATCGCCGAAGAAGTCGAGCACGGAGTGCTGGCTGATGGCCAGGATCAGCGTGTCCAGCGGGATCTCGAAGGCCGAGTCCGGGAGCTCGTGCGGGATCTTGCGGCCCGACGCATCCCGGTCGCCGCGGTACTCGGTCCGTGAGCAGACGAGGCCCGCCAGCTTGCCGTCCTCGACACGGAGCGCGGTCGGCTTGGCCAGCTCGACGATGCGCACCCCCTCTTCCTGGCAGGCGTGGATCTCTTCCGGGTCGGCCGGCATCTGGTCGATGGTGCGCCGGTAGACGAGCGAAGCCTGCCGCGCTCCCACCCGCAGCGCCGAGCGCACGGAGTCCATGGCCGTGTCGCCGGCGCCGATGACCCCGACGCGCTCACCGACCGGCACGGGCTCGCCCTCGCGCACGCTGCGCAGGAAGTGGAGCGCGTCCATGACGCCGTCGGCGTCCTCGCCCTCCAGACCCAGCCGCTTGGCGAGTTGCGCGCCGACCGCCACGAAGATGGACTCGAAGCCGTCGTCTCGCAGCGAATCCAGGGTGAAGTCCACACCGGCACGCTGGCCGTAGCGAACCTCGACACCGAGCGCCGTGAGCACGGCCATATCCTGGTCGATCTTGGACTGCGGCAGCCGGTAGGCCGGGATGGCGCCCCCGACCATGCCGCCGGGATAGGCGTGAGTCTCGAGGATGGTCACCGCGAAACCGGCGTAGGCCAGGGCCTGAGCGGCCGACATTCCCGCCGGCCCGGCGCCGATGATGGCCACCTTCGGCCCGCGGCCGGGCTTCTGGTGGAAGAGGACCGGCTGCCCTTCCTGTTCCATGATGAAGCGCTTGATGTGGCGGATGGCCAGGGGCTGGTCGAGGTGTGTGCGGATACAGGTGTTCTCGCAGAGGTGGTCGCAGACCTGGCCCAGGATCGACGGCAGCGGGTTGTCCTCGCGTGTCAGGCGCACGGCCGCCGCGAAGTCCCCGCTCCGTACCGCGTCCATGTACTGCGGGACCTTCTGGTCGACCGGACACTCGTCGACACACGGTGCCTTGATGCAGTCGAACAGCCCGAGCTCGCGGACGGTCTTCGATCGATCGGTGCGCAGCCAGCCTTCTGGTAGCGCTCATCGGTGCGGGTCGCTTCGGCATAGCGGCGAAGGTTCAGCCGCGCCAGGACGTTGTGCACGAGACCGACCAGGACTCCGCTCCGTTCCGCGTCGAAGCCGATGTCCTCGGCCCAGGCCACGACGCGCTCGACCGCGCTGCCCCCACCTCCGGACAAGGCTCGCGCCAGCGAACGACAGTCATCACCGCTGAGCGCCAGCCCGCTGTCGGTCAGGGCCGACCATCGCAGCAGCGGTGTGAACTCCTCGAAGATCGCCGTGCGCCAGCGTCGTCTGCGCCACGAGATCGGGCAGGTCCACGGCGCCAGCCTCCTCCATGGCCGTGGCCAGGTTCTCGACATACTGCGGCAGGCGCAGGTACCCACCGGTCTTGAGCAGGTCGGAGCAGACCGTCACCGTGCTCATGCCGGCGGCCAGCAGGTCGGTCACGTTGAAGCAATCCGCGCCGCCCGCATACGAGATCGCCACATCGCCCCGGAACTCCTCGCTGAGGCGCGCCGCGAGGTTGGTGGTCACCGGGTGCAAGGCCCGCCCGGAGAGATACATCATCTGGTCGCGATCGAACGTCGAACGCCAGTTCTCGACTTCGAGCGTGTTGGAAAGCTTGAGCCCGAAGGCCAACCCCTCCCTGGCGGCGACCCGTCGCAGGTTGTGGAACATGGGCACCGCGTCGACGTACTTGAGGTCGTGGCCGAAGGCCTCGTCGGGGATGGGCACGTCACCGAAGCCAAGGTCGTCGTTGACGATGGCTCGCACCCGGTCGGCGCCCAGGAGGGTGGGGTTGCACTTCACCGAGGTATGCAGCTTCCGTTCTTCGAGCAGGTACAGGGAGATCTTCTCGATCTCGTCTGGCGGGCAGCCGTGCATCGTCGAGAGCGTGATGGTGTCCGAGACGCAGGTCGGGACGTCCATGTCTCGCACCTCGGGAGAGCGCCGCGCGACGATGTCGACGTAGGCCGGCAGGTATGCCGACGCGTCGCGCATGGTGTCCAGATACCACTGCACGTTCGGCCTCTGGATCCCTTCCAGGTTGTAGCCGACGCTCATGTTGAAGATGACGCCCGGCCGCTCACCGGGGAAGCCGAGCTCGCGGTGCAGAGCGTGAACGAGGATCCAGGCGCGGAGGTACTCATCGAAGGATTCGAAGACCTTGAGCTCCTGCGACCACTCGACGTTGTAGCCCTCGTCCTCGACGTCGATGCAGGGCTTGTTGACGTCCAGCTCGTCGAGCGTCTGGATCGTCTTGAGCTCGATGAAACGGGCGCCGACCAGCCAGGAGACGATGATGTTCTGGGCCATCTGCGTGTGCGGCCCCGCGGCCACCCCGAAGGGCGTCTCCAGCAGCTGGCCGTACACCTCTAGGCGGAAGCGGTCGTCCTCGGCGGGCACGAAGAACGCAGCACGAGGCACGCCGAAGATGGAGTCCTTCTGCTCCAGCTCGTCGAAGACCCAGTCGGTCAGCTGCTCCATCGAGACGGGGTGGAAACGATCGGCCATGTCCTCGCTCCTTGGCTCAGTCAGGTGCCTACAGTCGGGCGTGCAGACGTACCGCCTGTTCAGCCGCTCTGGCGCGCACCTCGACGGCATCGACGCGGGTGGGCGAACCGTCGGCGAAGACCACCTCGCCATCGACCTTGACCTCGACGGGCCGGACACCCGGTGTGAAGGCCAGGTGCCAGGGGTCCATCGGTTCGTACGACCAGGTGACCTCGTCGTCACGCGCCTCGGGCATCAGCTCCCAGCCGGTCTCCAGCCATGCCCAGGCGGTGTCGGGACCGCAGGTCACGTCGACGCTGCGCTGCATCACGTAGGCGAGACGGAACGACTCGATGACGTTGCCGCCGATGCCATCGGTACCCAAGGCCACCGGGTTCGAGAAGCGGGCGGGGTCGGCGTAGCCCACGGCGTTGTTCAGGTTCGAACGCGGGTTGTGGAGGATGGTTCCGCGCAGCGTGTGGTCGGTGGGCAGGTGGACGCAGTGGCTGAGCAGCCAGTCGTCGCGGGTCAGCCCCTCGAGCCGCTGTGGCGCATCGATGTCACCGATGCCCTCCGCGACATGGATATGCACGCCTACACCGAGCTCCTCGGCCAGACCGGCGGCCGCACGCAGCGACTCGTCCGTGCAGGTGAACGCCGCATGGATACCGACCAGTCCCCTGTGGCCCTCCTCGAGGAAGCGCCGGTTCTCCTCGAGGCCGCGACGCGCGCCATCGGCGCCGTGGCGGTCGGTGATGCCGTAGGCCGGCAGCACGCGCACGCCGACTTCGGCACAGGCCTCCGCGATGACGCTCAGGCTGCCCTCGATGGCATTGGGCGATTCATGGTGATCGACGATGGCGGTGGTCCCGGCCTCGAGCGCCTCGAGGGCTCCGAGCATGGCCGACCACCGGATCATCTCCAGGTCCAGGGCGGCGTCGAGACGCCACCAGATCTGCTCGAGTATCTCAGCGAAGTCGGTCGGCGTCTTGGGTGGCGGCGGCATCCCTCGCGCCAGTGCCGAGTAGAGGTGATGGTGGGCACACACCAAGCCCGGGGTCGTGGCGGACATGAGCACCTCCTCGTGGGTCGTAGCGACGTGTCCCTACGATTTCACACCTGCGCGGGCCTCGTCCAGCCACCCATGGCCCCTCTCTCTGACCCCAAGCGGCCCTGCCTACGTCGCCCGGGACGCGTTCACCTTGCCCGGCCGACCTCGTCTCGTGCTAGGCCTGGGGTGAACGGCGCGGCACCGCGCTCACAGCATTGCGCTCTACCCTGCGACCCTGCTTCGCAGGTCCCCGCGACCCACCGCCGGAGAGGCGCTCGCCGGGCATCGCGCTGCCCGGGGCGCCCGGCGCGCGGTTCGATCGTCCCTGCTCACGCGCCGGGCGGGTGTCGCGTCCGTAGCCACGAGGCGCACGGTCGAGGTCCCCGGGACGTCCGTCACTGCGCTGCCCCTGGCCTGGACGACCCTCGTTGGAGCGACCCTGACCCTGGTGACCGTGGCTCGGCTGGCCCTCGCTGGGGCGGCCGTGGCCCTGATATCCCTGGTCAGGGCGACCCTTGCCCCGCTCGGGCCGATCCTGGCGCCAGCGCTGACCGTCACGCATGGGGCGCGGACCGTTGGCCGGCGCTTGTCGGTTTGCGGCCCAGCCATCGTTGGCCGTGGCGCGCGCACCCTGCGGCCGACGGTGCTCTCCGCGTGGGGCGTTCGGGTTGCGGCTCCGGCCGTGCGCCGGGCGGGTGGTGACGATCGGTTCCGGCCGGTAGGCAGCACTCGGCTCGAAGCCGACCACGACCTGGTGATCGATCGACCTCTTGAGCAGCTTCTCGATGTCGGCCATGAGTCCCCGCTCGTCACCCGAAACCAGGGAGATGGCAGTGCCCTCCTGGCCAGCGCGACCGGTGCGACCGATGCGGTGCACGTAATCCTCGGGCACCGTGGGAAGCTCGAAGTTGACCACGTGCGGCAGGGACTCGATGTCCAGACCGCGAGCCGCGATGTCCGTGGCCACCAGCACCTGCGCCTCGCCCTTCTTGAAGGAGGCCAGTGCCCGGACCCGCTGCGACTGGCTCTTGTTGCCGTGGATGGCAGCGGCACGGATGCCATCCTTGCCCAGCTGCTCGGCCAGGCGGTTGGCGCCGCGCTTGGTGCGCGTGAAGACCAGCACCTGGCCCATGTCCATGGACTGCACCATGTGCGCGAGCAGCTGCCGCTTGCGGGCCTTGTCCACGGGGTGGACTACCTGCCGGATGGGTACGGGCGTGGCGTTGCGGGGCGCCACATCGACCGACTCAGGGTCGCGCAGCAGGTCCTCAGCCAGGCGCCGGATGCTGGTCGAGAAGGTGGCGCTGAACAGCAGCGTCTGGCGCTCTTTCGGTAGCTGCTCGAGGATGCGTTTGATGTCGTGGATGAAGCCCATATCGAGCATGCGATCGGCCTCGTCAAGAACGAGGATCTCGACCGCGCCCAGATCGACCGTGCCCTGCCGAACGTGATCGAGCAGACGACCCGGTGTGGCCACGATGATCTCGGGCCATTTGCGCAGCGAGCGGACCTGTCGATCCATGCGTACGCCACCGTAGATGGCCACCGAGCGAACCGGGTTGCGGCCACCGTACGCGCGCACGCTCTGTTCGACCTGCAGCGCGAGCTCACGTGTCGGCACGACGACGAGGGCGCGGACCTTGCGCTGGCCCGACTCTCGGCGGTCGCGCAGGCCATCGAGCATGGGCAGCACGAACGCTGCCGTCTTGCCCGTGCCGGTCTGGGCGCCGGCGAGCAGGTCGCGGCCGCGCAGGACGATGGGGATGGCCTGCACCTGGACAGGAGTGGGTTCGGTGTAGCCCTGGTCGGCCACAGCACGAAGGGTATCGGCGCGCAGCCCAAGGGTAGAGAAGGTCAAGGCGTCTCCTGACGGCCCATCTCGCGTCTTGGCGAGGGCCGGTCAGGGCATAAGGACTCGGGGAATGGTCGATTCGAGTAACCAAGGCGCGGACCGGAGGCGCCCGTCGAGGTGAGCGACAAGCATAACCTGCCTTGAAGGAACGCTCTCGGGAGGCATCCTCAGGTGGCTCGGGCGCTCGAGCGCGCGACCATGTGGGTGCCCTCCGGCTCACCGACATGGGCCGAGACCACAGAGCACTTCACCTTGAACAGGAAGTAGATCGGCGCCGGTACGTCGCTGAGCGACTCGAAGTTGCCTTGGCCCTTGGCGATGATGAGGTCGGCTGCAGCGAAGCGACCCCGGAAGGAGGGAGTGCAGTCCTCGAGGAGCGTACCGGGGGCGTCACTGCCGTTGGCGATGACCTCGACGAGGTCGGTCAGCCCCACGGTCTGGGCATCGACCATCGTGGCGTCGTTGAGGATGGGCGCGCCGCGGACCGCGACCGTGACCCGCTCCCGCGGTAGACGCTCGATGAGCAGCCGATCGAACTCGATCTCACCACAGTTGTCCGCGAGATAGAGGATGTCGCCGGCCTGGGCCACATCTCGACGCAGATCGTCGACGAGGCCATGCACAGGTTCGCCAAGGGCCCGATCGATGGAGCGCCGGAGGTCATCGACGGCGACCCGGCCCTTCACCCCGAGGTCGATGACGTTGCCGGCGATGGCAAGCTTGACGGCAAGGCCGAAGGGGTCGGCCGAAGCAGCGATGCGCTCTCGCAGCTCCGGCAGCATGCGCATCACCATCGCGTTGTGCCGATCCTTCTCAGCGCGGTAGGCGTCGTCGACCCCGGTGACCTCCCGCAGCCGGCGGTGCAGTTGCTGGCCGAGCACGGGCGGAGACAGCTCCGGATCGGATTCGGCAGTCCACCTCAGCATGTCGCGAACCACCTGGCCCTGAACGGCCGGATCCGACGACACCATGCGGCTCGCGTCCAGCGACTGGCGCAGCAGGCAGGGGATGCAATCCAGAGCGGTCTTCATATCCCCCCGATGCTGGCGCGGGCGTGGATGGCGACTCGCGCGCCGACGGACACCACCCCTCGGTGACGCACCCGGAGGTTGCGGGCCAGCACCCAATGTAGGACCGGCGGGCCGGGGAGGCGGCGACGCCGAAGCCCGCGTCCTCCCGGGGGCCCGGATGCAGCCCAGGGCCCGGCCGCGACCAGGCGACCGCTCGCGACCAGGCGACCGCTCGCGACCAGGCCACGGAGCTGTGGCATGACCCTGGCTACACGGTCACGACCGAGGTGCCCAGGCCGGAGGTGTGCGCACGAACAGCATCGAATCGAGCGTGATGACACCGTGCTCGACCGCGATGTCCAGCGAATGCTCACCGTTCTCCAGGTCCCGGCCGAAGACGATGGCACGCTCCGCCGGCACCACGTCACCGAGGTCGCCTATCACCCACTCGCCACCGTCGACACGGATGCGCATGGCGCCCTCTTCTGGGCCGATCGGTGCCACGAGTGCCACGCCAGCGCCCTTGAAGGACGTCGTGATGGCGGCCTCGGTCGTCTTCGAGGCCAGCGCACCACCGAGCTTGGGGTCCCCGGTCGTGGTGGTCCAGTCGCCCGGCGTCCGCTCGATGAGTTCCGAATCCCAGTGTCGGATGGTGAGCACCGCGCGCAGGCGCCGGGTCGAGAGCAGGTTCCCGGCCTCGTCGAAGGAGCGCACGCGGAGGTTGTACCGAATGCCCGGGACGAGCGTGGTCTCGAGGGAGCCTCCCCCGTCCGTCGATACGAGCGCCTTCCACGGGCCACCGCGGAGCTTGCGCTGCAGCTGCGTCCGGTGCACCTGGCCAGCCACGCTCGGGAGCGATCCTTCGAGCCGGACGCGCGCGCCGACTCCCTCGTCCCGGAGGAAACGCGCCGCGACGATCGTCAGGGCCGGGGACGTGGACCTGCTTCGGTCATCGATCTCCGTCTCGCCCTGGTCGATGGCGATAGCCGATCCCGCATCGGGCCGATCTGCGTCTTCGGTCACAGCGGTCAGCGCCCGGGGCTGGGCCGGATCGCCCGCACCCGGACCCCCGGGAACCCCGGCACCGGGGTCGCCGAGGAAGACCGAGACCCCCACGACCCCGCCGGCCAACACCAGGCCCGCCATGGCCAGCGCCATACCCTCGCGCGAGCGTCGTGTGGCACGTGGCCGCTTGTTCGCAGGGACGTTCATGCCTGCGCCCTTGCCTCCCTGAGCCGAAGGCACCCTGAGCCCGGGCGCGAAGTGCTCCGGATAGGCCACCACATCGCGAGCCAGCCGGTCGGTGACTGCCGCCGCGACGTCGGGCGTCCACGACACCTCTGACAGAGCTGCCCGGCTGGCCATGGCGCCGATGGCGTCATCGTCGAGCGCGGCGAAGTGGTGCGGCGGGAGCTCGCTCACGCGATAACGCTTGCGATCGGGTGCCGAGCCGTCCATGCCGGCTGCCATCAGACGCTCGCCAGCTGGGTGCGCAGTCGCCCGACGGCGGCCCGCAATCGGTCGTCGACCTCGTCTTCCCCGATGCCCAGGTAGGCGACGATCTCGCCGCGCGTCAGGCCCAGGACATAGCGAGAGGCCACGATCACGCGGTCGTCGTCACCGAGCCGGTCGAAGGCCGCGATCAACGCGTCCCGCTCGAGCGCCGTCGCATGCGGGGTGACGACCGAGGAAGCCAGCCACTCTGCCCGAAGACGTCGGCTGTGCTGGGGCTCGACGAACCGGGCGTCACGCTGCTGGGCGATCTCTCGTTTCTTGGCCCGTGAGATGCTGGCCACGATGCCCATCAGCCAGGGTCGGAACCTGGCCTCGGCCTCGAGGGTGGGCAGCCCGCGGTAGGCGCGGACGAATGCCAGCTTCGTGGCCTCCTCGGCAACCTCTGCGTCCCGCGTGACGAGGCAGGCGCAGCGGAAGGCGAAGCCCTGATGGCGTCGCACCAGCGTCTCCCACGCGTACAGGTCGCCGTGACGGGCGGCAGTGATGAGCACGCCATCCGGGGTGGCGCCGCCCACCGGCGAAGCCGGGCTGCCCACCGGCGATCCATGTCCTCGAGCTGACCGGACGCCCACTGACACGGTCATCGTCGGCTTCTCATGTGATAGCACGGGTTCGCACGCATCTTGGTTCCTCCGACCAGCCCTGCCCCTACGTCAGCGAACCTAACAGCAGCCCCCGCCTCACGGAATGCAACTAACCACACCAGCGTTGACTTCAGTCACAGCACCTGAGCACGGAAGTCGGGACTCGGTAGGACGGAAGTACTGGGGCCGGAGTACATCGGTTCAGGCCGGCCAGCGCACCACCGACGACCGCCGACGCTGCCCGCCAGCGGGGCCATCCGCCCGTTCGGCTGAGTCCTCCCCGTGTCTGCGAGAACGAGTCGACGCCGCGGACCCCCCGGCGGCCGGGACTAGGGGCGAAGCTCTCGCTTGAGGTGCAGGATCTCGTTGCCATCGCGATTGCTGGCCGTGACCAGCTCCCACCCTGCATCCCCGAGGTCGTGCAAGGCGTTGATGACCCTGGCCCACGCCTGGGCCGGCATCTCCTCATGGCTATACGTCACGCTCACGTCCCCTCGGTCCACGAGGAGTCGGGCGTATTCCCACTTCTGCATGTACGTCGCTCCGTTCCAAGACACAACTGGTCACCGCTGATGATGCACCTCGAGCGGCCGACCCACATTCCCGCCCCTTCGCCTCACCGGGGTCGCGGAGGAGGCGGCGGCGGTGTAGGCTGCCCCGTCATGGACTTCGGCTTCACTCTCAAGGCTGAGCACAGCATCGAACGAACCATCGCCCTCACCAGGCAGGCAGAGGCGGCCGGGTTCGACTATGGCTGGCTATGGGACAACCATGTGCTGTGGATGGAGGTCTACCCCCTGCTCACGTTGATGGCCACCAACACGACGGACATGCGCCTGGGAGCGTGCGTCACCAATCCGACCACGCGAGACCCGAGCGTGACCGCAAGCGTCCTCGCGACCCTGCAGGAGGTCTCGGGGGGACGTATGGACCTGGGCATGGGTCGCGGCGATGGCGCCGTCCGGATCCTGGGTATGCCCCCCACCAAGCTGAAATCGATGGAGCAGGCGGTGACCGTCATCCGCGAACTCGCCGAGGGGCGCACGGTCGAGTACAAGGGAACCGAACTGGACATGACCTGGACCGAGAAGTGGAAGCTGCCCGTGTGGGTCGCCGGCTACGGTCCCATGGCGCTGGCCATGACCGGCCGCATCGCCGATGGGCTGATCCTGCAGCTGGCTGACCCCGACCTCATCCGTTGGATGGCCGGCACCATGCGTGAAGCAGCCGCGGGCGCCGGCCGCGATCCTGCTTCGATCAAGATCCAGGCCGCCGCGCCGGCACACGTCGGGCCTCTCGACGAGTGCCGTGAGCTCGTGCGCTGGTTCCCGGCCATGGTCGCCAACCACGTCGTCGAGCTCGTCAGCAAGTATCCGCGCGAGGAGCTACCCGAGTCGCTCACCAGCTACATCCGCGACCGCGAGGAGTACGACTACCGCCACCACGCCGAGGTCGGTTCCTCCAACGCGGACTTCGTCGAGGGTGACGTCATCGATCGCTTTGCCATCATCGGCCAGCCCGAGGAGCATGTTCGACGGCTCATGGAGCTCAGCGATGCCGGCGTCGACCAGTTCAACCTGTACCTGATGAGCGGGGATGAAGAGGCACAGCTGGAGGCTTACGGCTCGACCATCATCCCGGCCTTCAAGGCCGCACTGGCCGACGCCTGAGTCCCGGCACGGGCGTGCGCGTGCGCATGCGAGCCGGTGGCCACAGCAAGCCCCTGGCGCCCGTCACTCCGCTCGTGCTCGAGTAGTCTTGCGAGCATGGACGAAGGCATGACCGTCGAAGAGCAAGCGCGCCGAGCACTCGAGGCCTACGAGGAGCTGTTGAGCCTCGCGGAGGATGTCGAGGACGAGTGGACCTACGTCACGGACCTCGAGAGGGCATGGCGAGGGCGCCTCGAGGACGTGATCGCGGAACGGGGCACCGAACCTGTGGGTCCGTCGCAGCACGCCGCCATCGGCCAGGCCATCGAGGAGATCGGTCGTATCGCCGACCCGCACCGCGCCATCGATTGGCTCTCGACATTCCCCCAGATCGTGCTCGTCGCTTTCGGTATCCGGCCATGAGGTTCCAGGACGCCGCACAAGACGCACGCGCCGCCTCCTATGAAGCGATCCAGAAAGAGCCGGTCGTGGCTCAAGCGGCTACCTTGCTGGCCGATGCCAGTCCGGTCCAGCGCCTCCTCGCGAGGGCGGTCATGAACGGGGAGACACTCGACCCGGACGGCTGGCGGACCATGTTCCCGACGCTCTTCGAGGTTTCTGCCGAGCGCCCCGAGCGGGATCGATCGGAGGCCATCCTCGCGGTGTCGCTGGCCATCGCGGATCGCGGTGACCAGGTCCGCAACCAGTTGCGCGGTGCACTGGTGGAGACGCTCTCCGCCGAGCTGTTGGCCCGCCGCGTCGGGGCGGCCGCGGTGCGTCGCGAACGGCGCATCCTCTTCGACGGCGTGCGCGCTGAGATCCACCCCTACGACGTGACCGTGGAGGGGGCCGGCGCGGCCGAGGCCTACGACTGCAAGTGGGGCGCCCGCGGCATCAACGCGGACGTGCTCTACCAGCTCGACGACGCGCGCACCAACGCCGAGGCTGAGGACGGGACGCTGCGCGTGGCCCTCATCGTCTTCGATGCCGAGCTGTCATGCCGCGTGCGCCTGGAACGCCAGACGGCACCGCACACCGGCACCGGTCTGGTGACGCTCGAGTCGCTGGGGTCGCTGGCCGGCTGACGTCCAGCGCGACGGCCACTCCCACGGGCCGCGGCCGATCCGCGTGGGGCTCGGAGGCACCGATCACCATCGACGGTCGGACGGTCAAGCCACCCGTCATCGAGACGACCGCCGCCGGGCGCTCCGCCAAGCTCAGTAGATGACGACCGCTCGTTCGCGGCTCGTATCCGATCGAAGCTTGCGGTCCACGATCACCCGCAGTCGGTAGCCGACCTTCACGCCCGGGGCCTCCAGGGTAGGCGGCAGATCCGCGGCCACGGGCAGGAACACGGTCGTCCCACCGAGTGCCCCCTGGTCGACCATCGTCGACGCCACGACCAAACCCAGGCCCCCGCCGCCCTCGACGTCCATGTGCAGTTCCACGCGCGCCGATCGTCCTCCAGGGGCGTTCGGCCAGGCCACGGCCACCGTCAGCGGGGTACCTGCAGGGACGGGCGGCAAGGGCTCCACGCTGATCGTCGCGTCATCGTCGGTGACCGCGTCGTTGAGAGCACCGGAAGGGAGCGTGAGCACGCCGGCCCGCAGCAGATCCGGGTGCTGGTCGATCTCGACGTAGGCGCAGACCCGCTCGTCCGTGGCCAGACCGACGTCCCAGTGCGCCTCCAACGCCCACGCCACCGCAGCAACTCCGGCGTGCGCGGTGGGCGGGCCCAGCCGGGGAGCCGGGATGGTGAACGGCAGCTCGATCGACTGTCCGGGTTCGAGTGAGGTGGGCAGCGCCGGTTCCGAGAAGGGCAGCGACTCGATGGCCGAACCGCGCACCTCGACCCAGCTGACACGCTCACTGGGCGCACCCGACCCGCTCCCTCCCGAGGGACTGCTGCCGACCGCAAGGCTCGGCTGTCTGGCCGCGGAGCGCGTCTCTTCGGTCAAGCGCATACCCACCAGGCGCAATACCGCCGAGCGCGCCCGGATCGCGCGCCTGGCGCGGATGCGGATACGGCCGCTGATGGCCTCACCGATACGCGCTGCCCCGTCGAGCTCGATGGCTCCCTCCAGGCCGCGCGTAGGCGTCGGAACCAGCTCCCACAGGTCGATGGTCGCGAGCGGGTGGCTGCCCTGCGGGCCGGACAGCTGCAGTGGGTCAAGGGCGTCGAAGGGCGCGGGCACACCACCCGATGGCGGCACCGGCAGTCGGCTCAGGGCGAGCGAATCAGTCGCGAAGGTGGACTGCCCACCGATCGCGGAATCGAAATCCTGCCTTGTCCACGGCTCTCCCTCGTTGCTGCAAGGTCTTCACATTGCCGCCGCAGCCCCGTGCTCGTCAAGCTGGCGTCAGCCGGGACAGTGCGCGACGGAGATGGCCGCCTGGTGAACCCGGCTGGCACGGCACATCATCGCCCCTGTCCCCTGGCATCGTCCTCCCATGCGGTGGTATGGGCTTCGCGGGACCATCCAGGAGCTTCTCGGGTTGGTCCACATCAACGCGCGGTCGGACGGAACCAGCCTCGTCATGGCGCAGGAGAGGACGTAGCCCTCCGCCAAGCCGACGTGGCACGCTTTCGCCGTCCCGGAACGCGGCCCCTTCGCGCACCAGACGTATCGTTCGGCCGAGGCCGCTGTGACAACAGGTCCGCACGACACAACGCGCGAGGCGATGAGCTGACCGAGAGGGCGCGTACCTGAAGTCGGCCTTCTGCCAGCCGATTCGGTGGCCCCCGCGACCCGATAGTCCTAGAGGTTTGGCGGTCCAGTGCCGTGCGGAGCGGAGAGTGGGACTACTCGCGGACGGGACCGGCTGGTACAAATGGGTCTGACCAGAGCGACCGATAAGGATCGTCATCAGAGAGCCAGACCGGGCCCTGGCGCACTCGTATGGGAGCCTCAGCCATGCAGGCCAACTATCCGACCTACCTGAGTCCAGCCAAGAGTCCCCGATCGCTCGGGCAGATCGATCCGCGATCAGGAGACGCTCAAGACGCTGCGCATCCTCAACCCGGCACAGCCCAAGCGCCGCCAGTCATCCTTCGCCGACCGGTATCGAGCCGTGGACTACCTCGCCCAGCCCCTCGCGAACGACAGCTGAGCCGACGCGTTCGAGGCGAGCCGCCGAGAAGCCCGGACGATACCCGTCAGCCGGTGATGGACGGATTGCCACGCCCGGGCGACGCTGCTAGCGTTCACCAGGGGTCTCCCTCGTTCCTGCACGAAACGGCGACGGGTGCAGGTGCCTCGGCGAGAAGGACGTGTGTCGTGATGTCGGACGGTCGCCTCCGGCATCCTGAGGAGGAGGCTTAACGTGCGCACGAAGTTCAGCGTGGTCTTGGCGACCGCCGTCTTGTGCCTGACCCCGCTTGGCGTGAGCGCGAGCGAGTCGAGCGTGACCGCCGCCAGCGTCGACGTTGCCTCCGAAACCGCTCTGGCGTGCAGCGACTGTTGTGAGCCCGGTCCCAAGGGAGATCCGGGTCCCAAGGGTGATCCCGGACCCCGTGGCCCGCGAGGTGCCCGCGGCCTGAGGGGTCTCACCGGCGAACGAGGTCCCCGTGGTTTCCGGGGCCTCACCGGCGCTCAGGGCCCAAGGGGCGAGCAAGGCCCCAAGGGCGCAGTGGGCGCAAAGGGTGAGCCGGGCGCAAGGTGAGCCGGGTCCCCGCGGCCTCAGGGGTCTCACGGGCGAACGAGGTCCGCGTGGCCTGAGAGGTATCCCCGGCGCAGAGGGCGAGCAAGGGCCTACGGGCGAAGCTGGACCGCCGGGCCTTCTGGGTCCGCGTGGCCTCACTGGCGAGCAAGGGCCTACGGGCGAGTCCGGAGCGCAGGGTGTGCCGGGAGCTGCTGGCGAGCCGGGGCCTCCTGGTCCCCAGGGTCCCGCTGGCGAACAGGGTCCGCAGGGCGAGCAGGGCGAGCTGGGTCCGCGTGGCCTCACTGGCGAGCAAGGGCCTACGGGCGAGTCCGGAGCGCAGGGTGTGTCGGGAGCTGCTGGCGAGCCGGGGCCTCCTGGTCCCCAGGGTCCCGCTGGCGAACAGGGTCCGCAGGGCGAGGCCGGACCGCAGGGTGTGCCGGGGGTCCTGCGCTTCTACCCCGTCGAAGGTGAAGAGGTCCGCCCCGACGGAGTCCGAGTTCTATACGGCCGTCGCTTTCTGCGAGCCCGGTGACATGGCCACAGGAGGTGGATACCGCACCGTGGCGTTCGGTGAGGCCGCCCCGAGCATCCTGAGCTCCGCCAGCTTCTCCGGTACGGACTGGACCGTCGAGATCCAGGCTGATGGCAGGTCGGTCGGAAGCGTGGTGGCTCAGGCGATGTGCGCCGATCTCACTCCGTGAGTCGAGGCCTCCCTATGCCGGCGGTTCGCCACCTGCGGCAGCGATGACGTCGAAGCGCAGGGTGTAGCCGTAGGTTGTCCCGCTTCCGGCGCTGAGGTCCCGGATGCGGATGGTGTGGATGCCCGGATCTGCGCCAGCCAGCGAGCCATACCGCTGCCATCGTCGAGTTCGAATTCGTCCCAGAGGACCCCGCCCGCCACGATGTCGCGTGGGCCCATGATCCCAAGATCCATGCGCCCGTTGTTTCCGCTGAGCTCGAGGACATCGCCTGGCTCCAGGGCGATGGCGTAGAACTCCTCGTCGCGCAGGCCCGGCTCCAGCGCCGAGCTGATCTCGGCCCCGGAGGCAACGAGCGTACCGGGTGGATCGACCGCGACCTCGATCTCTCCTCCCGCGACCGGAGCGATGATGGGGAATGAGCGTGAGACCTGGCGCGCAGCCGCCCAGTCCGCGTCGCCGGCCTGGAACGCGCTCACGGAGCACGAACCGCTATCGAGGATGGTCAGGATCCCCTCGTCGACGGTACAGGGGCCGCTCGCCGAGTATGTGACCGGCAATCCCGAGCTGGCGGAGGCTTCCAGCTCGACTGGCTGCTCTCCGAGGAGCCTGGGTCCGATCGCTCCGAACGTGATCTCCTGGGGTGCCCGGGCGATGCGGAACACGCGCCGAACGTCGGCAGCCGGTTGCCACGCGTCGTCACCGGGTTGCGTGGCGCTGACCGCGCAGATGCCTGCGCCCTGACTGACCAGAGCACTGTCGAGGATGTGGCAGGGGCCGCTGGTCTCGAAGGTGACCGGCAGGCCCGAGTCGGCCTCAGCCACGAGCGGCAACGGCTCCGCCCCGAAGACCATGTCGGGTACGGGGTCGAATCCGATGGCCTGCACGGCGCGGGCGATGTCGACATCCAGCACCACGTCTGGTGCCGGAGCCCAATCGACATCGCCGGGCTGCGAGGCGGTGATCGTGCAGGTACCCGCACCGTCGGCCACGAGCGCACCGTCGAGGATGCGGCAGGGCCCGTCGGCCTCGAAGGTGACAGGCAGGCCCGAATCGGCCACCGCGCTGATGTCTACGCTTCCGCCGACCACACCCTCGGCGATGGGGTCGAGGGTGATCGACTGGCGACCTCGATCGACGCGCACGGTCGTGGTCACCGGGGCCGCCGGCTGCCAGTCGATGTCTCCGGGTTGCGAGGCCGTGATCGCACAGCGTCCGGCGCCGTCGAGGATGAGGGCGCCGTCGAGCACACGGCAGGGGCCGCTGGCCTCGAAGCCGACGGGCAGGCCCGAATCGGCCGTGGCGCTGAGCGGCAGTGGCTCGCCGACCACGGCTCCCTCGATGGCTGCGACTTCGATGGCCTGGCGACCACGAGCGATGCGCGCCGCGACCATCACCGGCTCGGCCGGCTCCCAGTCGCTGTCACCCGGCTGCGAAGCGGTGATGGTGCACGTGCCCGAGCCGATGGGTCGCACCCTCGCCCCTTCGACGACACACGCGCCGCTGGCCTCGAAGCTGACGGGCAGGCCCGAATCGGCCGTGGCGCTGAGCGGCAGTGGCTCGCCGACCACGGCTCCCTCGATGGCTGCGAACTCGATGGCCTGCTCGGCCCGGGCGATGTCGAGGTCGAGGACGGCCGCTGCGGCCGGCTCCCAGTCGGCATCGCCCGGCTGGGAGGCGGTGATCGTGCAGGTGCCGGCACCGTCGGCCACGAGCGCGCCGTCGAGGATGCGGCAGGGGCCGTCGGTCTCGAAGCTGACCGGCAGGCCCGAATCGGCCACCGCGCTGACCGGCAGTGGCTCGGCGCCGAAGACCGTGTCGGGCTGCGGTCCGAAGGCGATGTGCTGGATGGCTCGGGCGATGTCGATGTCCAGGGCCACCTCGGGTGCCGCGGCCCAGTCGGTGTCGCCGGGCTGCGAGGCGGTGATCGTGCAGGTACCCGCACCGTCGGCCACGAGCGCACCGTCGAGGATGCGGCAGGGGCCGTCGGTCTCGAAGCTGACCGGCAGGCCCGAAGTCGGCCACCGCGCTGAGCGGCAGTGGCTCGGCGCCGAAGACCGTGTCCGCGATGGGGCGCAGCTCGATGGCCTGGCGACCTCGCAGGATGCGCACGTCCGTGATCACCGCCTCAGCCGGCTGCCAGTCAGCGTCACCCGCTTGCGAGGCCGTGATCGCACAGCGTCCGGCGCCGTCGAGGATGAGGGCGCCGTCGAGCACACGGCAGGGGCCGCTGGCCTCGAAGCCGACGGGCAGGCCCGAATCGGCCGTGGCGCTGAGCGGCAGTGGCTCGGCTCCGAAGACCGTGTCCGCGACGGGGTCCACTGAGATGACCTGGCGACCTGGCCCGACCGGCACCGTCGCGACCGCCGGCTCGGCCGGCTCCCAGTCGCTGTCACCCGGCTGCGAAGCGGTGATGGTGCAGTGCCCGAGCCGATCGGTCGCGACCCTCGCCCCGTCGACGATGCACACGCGCCGCTGGCCTCGAAGCTGACGGGCAGGCCCGAGTCGGCCGTGGCGCTGAGCGGCAGTGGCTCGCCGACGACGGCTCCGTCGATGGCTGCGAACTCGATGGCCTGCTCGGCCCGGGCGATGTCGAGGTCGAGGACGACCGCTGCGGCCGGCTCCCAGTCGGCATCGCCCGGCTGGGAGGCGGTGATCGTGCAGGTGCCGGCACCGTCGGCCACGAGCGCGCCGTCGAGGATGCGGCAGGGACCGTCGGTCTCGAAGCTGACCGGCAGGCCCGAGTCGGCCACCGCGCTGAGCGGCAGCGGCTCGGCGCCGAAGACCGTGTCGGGCTGCGGTCCGAAGGCGATGTGCTGGATCGCTCGGGCGATGTCGATGTCCAGGGCCACCTCGGGTGCCGCGGCCCAGTCGGGTCGCCGGGCTGCGAGGCGGTGACGTGCAGGTGCCCGCACCGTCGGCCACGAGCGCACCGTCGAGGATGCGGCAGGGGCCGTCGGTCTCGAAGGTGACCGGCAGGCCGGAGTCGGCCACCGCGCTGAGCGGCAGTGGCTCGGCGCCGAAGACCGTGTCCGCGACGGGGCGCAGCTCGATGGCCTGGCGACCGGCCACCGCGAGGCTGAAGATCCCGGGCCAGGCATCGGCCCCCAGGACCGCGCCGACCTGGATCGCGTACTCCTCGCCACCCTCGAGCGGCACCTCGATGTGCTCGGGTTCCTGGACGACCCCCGCATCAGCGCAGCTCGTCTCGGCGAGTGAGCCCAGCGCATCACCGCCGTACACCGCGACGGCTACGTCCATGGCGTTGCCGTCGACCGAGGCAGGAGCACGATCGACGCAGACAGGATGGCGTCATCTTCAGGCCGACACCCGGTACCAGGTCGTGGCCACCAGCTCTGCACAGCTCGCGTTCGGCTCACCCGGCTCGCGGCGTGCGTCGATGGCATCGACATCGACGTCGCTGAACGGTGTCGTGCCCACGGGGCGAGCGAAGGCGAAGAGGTCGTGTTCGGGATGCTGGGAGTCGACCAGGAGCGTGAGCGAGACGGCCGGCGCCTCGTCGCCGATGTCGCCATCGACGTCGCCGGTATCGACCCCGACCTGGAGGTAATGGGTCCGTTGCCCGGCGACCGCGAGGACCAGTTGCTCCGGCGCGCCAAGGCCCCGAGCGTCGGCACATCCCGTCTCAGAGAGGGTGCCATCCGGTTCCAGTGTCCAGGCCGCGAGCGCGACATCGGCAGTGACCACCGAGTCCCCTCCCGGCACCGCCCGAACCGACAGCGGTGTCGCTTCCGCGGGTGAGAAGACGTACCAGAAGGAATCCTGCGACAGCGCACGCACGACGGCAGCGGTCCGCTGGCTCCGGAGCCGGTGATCGGGGCGTCGACGACCTCGTCACGGAACGGCAGGGATGCGATGGGTGTCGCCCCTTCCACCGTATGGTTGTCGGCCGAGCTGAGCGTCCGCGGCGCGACGATGGCCAGGGACAGAGCGAGCAACACGATGGCCAGCACGGCCACCGCGTGGAATGTCCGTTGGGAGACCGCGGAAGACTCGACCGACCCGTA
This sequence comes from uncultured Chloroflexia bacterium, assembly GCA_963705425.1. GTDB lineage: Bacteria > Chloroflexota > Limnocylindria > Limnocylindrales > CSP1-4 > JAFMJV01. The sequence continues at coordinate 213,864 of CAVPJO010000014.1, forward strand.
CCCCTGCTGCCGCATCAGCTCGATCGGCAGACCCACTGTGGAACGCTCCATGTCCAAGCCCTCGCTGTCTGCATGCACAGGATGCTCCTTCAGACTAGCGTACGGCCCCCCGGACGACACGGTCCCTCGCGGCACGGAGACCTGCGGGGGTTCCCCCGACCATCCGGCTCGACACGTCTGTTGGTCGGGTCGGTGTGCGCGGTCAGCCTCGCTGCGGTGGTCCCGGAGGGGTGGCGGCTGGGTCCGGTAGCAGCTCGATCCGGGTCGCCAGGTCGCGGTTGACGATCACCGTCTCGGCACGCTCGCGGCGGTACTGGTCGCCCGAGCGATACTCGAGCCACGCCTCGGTCAGCGGCACCATCGGACTCCCATCGCACCATCGCTCCTCTGGGTCCATGCCCGGCGGGGCATGGACGAAGCCACCGATGCGGTAGGTGCCCGAGACCACCACGACTGCGTGGGGACGCGTCGCCCGGCGGCGGGCCGGGTTGCCACGGGGACCATGGGCGATGACCGCGACCATCTCGGAGCGGGGGATGATGGTCTCCTCGGCCGATACGGACCGTCCGTCGCGGTGGTCCTCGATGAGCACGTTCTCGAGGTGGACGAGGTCGTGGGCGTTGAGCAGATCGGTCAGGCGGTCCGTGTCGAGGCGCACCCAGCCGAACACTCGCTCCGCGGGCAACAGGGCTTCGAAGCTCACGAGCGGGGCATAGGCGGCGAACTCCGGCTCGTGGATATCCTCTGACCGGCGCTCCAGGACGAGGCTCAAGGTGGCAGGGTCCATGTGCCGAGAGGGTGCGACCGGGTAGCCCGCGGGGCCATGGCCACTTGGTAACGGGTGGGGGTGGGCAATGTCGTTCGTGCCTGATGCGACCCAGCGAGTAGGCGCAGGCGCAACTAGCCGAGGACGGGCTGACGACGACCGACCGCTACGGGGGAAGCAGCCGCACCCGTGCGTCGCGATCGAGACGAGCAGCCGTATCGCGTTCCTGCGGGCGATGCGTGAACTGGGCCTCGACCTGGAAGCGCCACCGACAAGCCGCCACCTAGCAGGTACCACGCATGAGCAGAGTCGGCTGTCGTCAAGTCCGAGCCCGCCGTGGCTCCGAGCCGACCGAGTACGAGCGCGAGCTATGGGCTCGGAAACGGGCCGACCTTCGCGCCCGACTCGACCCGACGACGCCGACTTCCGAGTCGGTCAGGCTCCGCCAAGAGGCCGACGACCTCGGCGCTGAGGCGCAACGTCTCTGGCGCGAGCGAACGGGCCGCCATGACCCCGCGTGATCCCGTCGTGGCCCTGGCCGTCCTGAACGACCCCGCCGTCGTCGCCTGGTCCGGATGGCCCGACGGCGGGAGGCCAGTGGATCTACGCCCCCTAGGAAATACTCGGACGAAGCCGCCAGCCGCTGCATCTCCAGCGAGCCTCTGCAGCTCGAGTAGTGAGGTGTGGGGCTCAGTCTGCGAAATCGGCGTCAGGTCGACGGCCCGCATCGTGAACGGTGAGGTCGCAGGAGTCGGTTCGACTTTGGCTTGGATGTCACGCTCGAGGCCGAGCATCTGCGAGTACATGCCGTGAGTCTTCGCTATCGCAGAGCCGATTGGCTCCAGCACCGAGTCTGGATCAGCCGGTTCGCATTCCTCTTGCCGTTGCGTCGATAGATTTCAGAACGCCGGAGGATAGGCTCGCCTCTCTCGTCGTCGGCGCTCTCACGGCAGACATGCGGTGATCGTGGGAACTGGGGCACGGAAACAACGAAGAATCTGCGTGCGTCTAGTCTGAGAGTATGCGTCTCCGCAACGGGATACGGCTTGAAGTAGTTGCCTAGGAGGCGGCCGATCTCTGACACATCCGGCGCGACATCGTCATCGCCGAGTCCTACTGGTCGCAGTTCCTTTCCGACTTGCTCCACTCCGCAAACCAAGTGGCCACCATCACGATTGCCGAAGCAAACAAGGCTCTTGCACATCTTCAACTGTGCTCGGCGGGAGCTCCAGTTGATCACCTTCTTGAAATCGACCGAAGGCGTCTCTCCTGGGGCCTCAAGAAGCCCTCGGAGCCATGCTTCGTTCATCGTGGCTCGCACTCTCCGGATGGGTACGCCATGGGTACGTGACCGCGCGCACTGGTGCTCGGAGCAGCACAGAGGGCCGTTTCACGCTCAGGATGTGGCGCGCCCGGAGGGACTCGAACGCACAATGCCAACCATCGAGATCGAGGGTGTTCCAGAGTTGGTCGAGGTTCTCCGTGCCGCGTAGTCGAGGCAAAGCGGCTCGTCCTTCCTAGCGAGGACGCATCTGCACCGAGGCAGCTCCATGTCCGTCGATCTCAGCGCGAGCCTGCCGTGCGTCGTCGTCAGGCGAGTGCGGGGACACCAGCTTCCGATATGGGGCTTGGCATCGAGCCTGCGGGGGGTGGGTCATCGACGAACCAATCCGGCACGGCAGCCACGAGGTCGGGATCGCCGAACACGTGCACTGATCCGTCTGCGATGGCATCGCGCCAACTCCGGTGGCCCCTCGCGAGCGAGAGCAGCACCGCGAGACCGGCCTCGACGTAGACGTAACGATCCTCGTCGAGCAGCGGATCCTCGAGGCATCCATAGGGCTCGATGCCTTTCTGCAACACGATCCACGAGCGGCGCTCATCCTCGCGTCGCATCGTGATCGCGACGATCGCCTGGCGGACAGGCAGTCGGGCGGGGTCGATCCGATTTGCGAGCCAGCCCCAGATGATCTCGGGGTCACGCTCGACCATGGCGGGATCGTCGGGCATCCACGCCTCGGCCCAATCCCGCAGGGAGAGCAGCGTCGGAACGAGCGCTTCGCCTGCTGCGGTCAGTCGATACGGTTCCGTGCGACCCGAACGCGCCTGTCGCGAGATGAGGCCCAGGTCTTCGAGCTTGTGCAGCTTGTCGGTGAGCACCGATCGAGAGATGTGACCCGGTAGCCCGGTGGCCAACGCGTTGAAGCCTTGCGGACCTGCCATCACCAACTCCCGCACGATGAGGAAGCTCCAGCGGTCGCCCAGGTGCTCGACGGCCTTCGTGAACGAGCAATAGTCGTCCTGTGTGCCCAGTCCCATGCCGGGCATTGTCCCATGCCGGCCCCGGTCCACCAGTTCTGTTTTCGGACTCGACCGCATCATCGGCGCCCGACAGCATCACTCACAGTCGGCGGAGCGGGGCGATCTCGGAAGCGGAGGATAGCGAGCGGTGAATGGGATCCAGAGCGAGCATCACGACGCGATCATCATCGGCGCTGGCCAGTCGGGCCTGGCAGCCGCGTTCCACCTCGCGCAGCAGGGCACGGACTTCGTCGTCCTCGAGAGTGCCGCGACGGGTCGGTGACACCTGGCGTGAGCGCTACGACTCGCTGCGTCTGTACAGTCCGGCCAAGGCGGATGCCTTGCCGGGGATGCCGTTTCCGCTGCCGGGTCACGTGTTTCCCACCGGCCATCAGATGGGCGACTACCTCGAGTCGTATGCGCAGCGGTTCAAGCTGCCGGTCCGGACCGGCGTCAAGGTCGAAGCACTCGAGGCAGCCACGGATGGATCGGGCGACTACATCGTCAGGACGGCTGGCGGCGCGTTCCGCGCCCCGCAGGTGGTCATCGCCGGCGGCTACTACCGGAAGCCCCATGTGCCGGACTTCGCCTCCGACCTGGACCCGGACATCCGGCAGTTCCACTCGGGCCACTACAGGGATCCGTCACAGTTGGCCGACGGCCCCGTGCTGGTGGTCGGCAGGAGTCACTCTGGCGCTGACCTCGCTCTCGAGGCGGTGCGGAATGGTCATCGCACCATCTTGTCGGGCCGCAGCCACGGGCAGTTGCCATTCTCGGTCGACAGCCGGACCGGGCGCTTGGCGTGGCCCGTCATCGAGTTCCTCGCGTCGAACGTCCTGACCCTGGGGACGCCCGTCGGCCGCAAGGTCGCGCCAGAGGTCAGGAGATCGGGTGCGCCCCTGCTACGAGTGCGAGCCGTCGACTTGGATCGCGCCGGCGTGGAATCGATCGAAGCCCGCGTCGTCGGGACCAAGGATGGCAAGCCCACCCTGGACGACGGACGGGAACTCGAGGTGGCGAACGTGCTCTGGTGCACGGGCTTTCGCCCAGACTACGGCTGGATCGACCTGCCCATCTTCGATGAGCATGACTGGCCGCTGCAACATCGAGGAGTGGTCGACTCGGCGCCGGGGGTGTACTTCCTGGGCCTGCCCTTCCAGTACGCCTTCACTTCGATGCTCGTTGCCGGCGCAGGGCGCGACGCAGCAGTACGTCACCGCGCGGATGGCGTCTCGAGCGGCTCCATCCTTGCCTCTGGCCATGAGTACAGGCACGCTGCCGTCCTGATACCGGCAAACGGCTCTGTGGCTGTGGTGATGACTCTTGACAGCCGGGATACTCGTGCGCGGTACTGGTGCGAGCTGCTCGCCTCCTAGGTGAGCTCGGAGACCTGTGGGCATCCGCGACCCCGGAGGATGGAGCCGAGATCGCCCAGAACCTGTTCGCCGAGGTCCGTGTGCGGGACCAGTAGGTCGTTTCCGCGAGGCTCGCCAGCGACGACTACCTGATGTTGGCTGCCTCAACCGAGGCGCACGGACAGGTTGGGATGGCGCGCCCGGAGGGATTCGAACCCCCGACCCTCTGATCCGAAGTCAGATGCTCTGATCCACTGAGCTACGGGCGCTTGCCGGATGCCCAGAGTAGCGCGATTCTGCGACGTTGCAGCATGGCGCTCCTTCAGCTCGCCAGCCTCGAGCGCCCTGGCCCTCCAGGATGGTGTCGGGGCCGGTGTCTCAGTCGCGGGTCTGGTTCGCCAGTGGCTCGGAGCGACTCAAGGCGGCCAACGTCCGCGAGTCGGACTTCACAGCCTCCCGCTACCGATGATCCCCGCTGGGTGTCCAGAGGATCGCTACCCGCGCACCAGACCGAAGGACCAGCAAGCCGACGACGGGAGGCTGCCAGGGCGACAGCGCACCTGCGCGCCCCTGTGGCCGGCTCGGTAGCGACCAGCGCTCTTCCTCAGTGGATTGCGGCGCGCAGCACGGTGCAGGCTCGCAGCGTGACCCATTTGCTAGGCTGGCCTTGCTGCTCGAAATCGACCCAGGTCTTGCCGTTGTATGCGTATTCATTGCGCCAGCGACCCCGTTCATCCTGCTTGCCGAGCAGCCATTCGACAGCCGGTCCGAGGCGCGGATCACTACCGTGGCCAAGCTCACACAGTATCTCCAGGTTCTGGAGGACATCGGCCACGTAGCCGGAGGGGAAGCCGAGCTTGAACCACGACCGGCTTGGTCGCGTGTTGCCCCAACCGGCGGGGTAGTCGGCTGCGGCAGGATCGCGACCCAGCAGGAATGCGACGCCGATATCGATGGCCCGCGTCACCAGAGCGGTCCGACGCTCAGCCGGGATGCGAGCCAGGCCCAGCAAGGCCTTGATCGCTCCCCAGGCACACGGCAGCCCCTCGTTCGCGGCACAGCCGAAGTTGGGACCGCTCGTGCCTGACGCATACCACCGCTCCACCCCCTCACCGGTGATGGTCCGGGCCTCCCACTCGATGGCCTGAGCCACGCGTTCGTCATCGAGCCGACCGAGGCCGATCAGTGCCCGCAGCAGGTTGCCGTTCAGGCAATGGATCGCCGACGAGGGCGGTGGCTTTCCGTTGGCTCGACCCGATGCGCCAAAGCCGCCGAGCGAGGTCTGGCTGTGCTCGAGGACATAGCTACAGGCACGCCCGACCCGCGCATCGGAGCCGTCCGCGCCGAGCTGGTCAAGGAAGATCAACTGCCAAACGGTGCCGCGGTACTTCGTGGCATAGCCCGCCCCGGGCTTCTCCCAGTAGCCATCGGCCTGCTGGGCCGCGAGGATGGCAGCGATGGGATCGGCCATCATCGCCGCCCGCCGGGCAGCGTCGATCTCGGCCTGGTCCCCCGACCCAAGTCGTAGCCGCCGCAGGGCCATGTGCCGGACGGCCGGGTCCGCACCGTCGAGCAACCAGGGAGTCGGATCGCCGAGGAGTCGTGCTTGCCAGGTGCTGGTCGTCATGGATGCTCCCATCGTGTCGCGTGTCCCAACAATTCCCTCATCTTGAGCATCGGCTCAAGCAGATGCTCGGGTGGCGCGGGAAGGACGACAAGAGCCACATGGATCCCGGGAAGGTCGAGGGCCCGTCTCCTGACGAGTCCCTCCTTCATCGCATCGAGCGCACTCGGCTCAGCAGCCGGTGCAGTCGTTCGGGTGTTGTTCCTGAACGTCACGTCGTCGAGGACGACGTCAAGCACGCTGGCGTTGAAGATGCCGGCTCCAGCGCCCCAGCACGGTCGCCGACCGAAGCTGAACCCCCGCCGAAAGCGGGGGTTCAGAGCATCAGGGCCCGTTGCGTTCGAGAAAGACTGCCTACTTGTCCGGGTCGTACTTGAAGGCGACGAGAGCCTGGGTGGCGGGACGCTGGCGCCCGTCGGATGGCCTGTTCGAGACCACGAAGGTGCCGGTGCTGTGATCCCGGCGCGCCATGACCGTCGAGCCGCCGCCATCGAGGTTGAACGCGTGTCTCGCACCGAGCGACCTCATGAGCTGGCCCATCTCCGCGAGCGTCACGCCCCTGCTGGCTGTCCGACGCCCATCGACGGTGACCATCAGCACCCGGCCGTCGTCGGTGACACCGACGCCTGTGCGTGGATGTCGCTCGGACCCTGACGGGTACACCGCCCTCGATGGCGCCGCGATCTTGTGGTTGCGGGCGGTGAAGTGATTGCCTCCCAAGGCCTCGGAGATCCGTGCCCAGGCCGGAGCGGCCTCGATGGTGCCGCCGCAGTCCTTGTCCACCCTGCGTACGATCTGGCTGGTCAGGTCGAAGCGCTGGCCGACGCGCAGCCGGTACACCCACTTGGTGTTCGGGTTCCGGACTGAGAGGACGGCCTGTCCCGGCCGCAGCGGGGTGTTGCCCAAGCCGCGCCGGATCTTGAGTACCCTGACCCGCTGGGTGCCATTGGGTCTGAGTATGCCCTCGAGATCGAGCACGATCTCAATGCCACCCGGCGCCGTCCTGGTGCTCGAAGCGAAGCGCTTCGTGAAGAGCACGGTCAGACCGTCGTCACGGTGTGTGTTGACGCGGTGGATCTGCTTCGGCTGCACCTTGCCCGGCGGGACGGCCGAGACGTGGGCGCGCACCTCGCCGATGCGTGCCTCACCGTCAGGGTCGATGCCGAGGGTGGGCCGGGAACAGGCCTGCGCCAACAGGAGCTCACCGTTGGACACCGCCATGGAATGGGGCGCAGCGTAGGCATCGACGCGGTTGCGCATCGACATGTCCCCATTCGTGGCGACCATGGGACGCAAGCCCGGGCGGCTCTTGCGCTTGGCCATATTGGTGACGACATCACGCTTGACCACGAGATCGTTCGAGAGCACGGACTTGAGGCGCACCTCCCCGCGTCCCGTCTCGATGGTCCCCACCCGCACCGATTGCGGGCGGCCACCGGTCGTCTTCATGGTGCCCACGGCGAACTTGATGCCCGGAGCGAGCGTCACCGTGGACTTGGGCTGGAAGGGCTTGGTGATGGCAGCCTCAGCCGCAGACGCGAAGGGCGTAGCCATGAGGGCCAGCGCCAATGTCGTCACAGCGACTCGCTTGCCGAGCGCAAAGGGCAAATCGAGCGGATGCATGGCTCGAGGATGCCAACGTGCGCGCCAGCGTCCCATGACCCGGTGGTCCAAGCGACCCGCCTCGCGCGCGCTCAAGAACGACCTGGTGCGGTGCACTTTGGTGGCGTTTGTTCCCCGGACCACTGTGCCTGCTACCGTGCCGGCGGGACGGTCCCGCCCTGCCCGCGCTGCTTCTCGTTGATCTTCGGTCGCGCCAGCGATGGCCCCGGCCACCGCGCGGTCCACGACCTGGACCCGACCGGCGTCGAAGACGCGGATGGCGCCATCGGTGGTGACACACACCGCCTGGGTCACGGTACCGGTCGTCTCCGACCAGCTCGCGACCATGTCGATGACGGCGACCGGATATCCGTTGGGATCGGCGCCACCAGGATGGAAGATAGCGGCAAGTGGGCTCATGCTCGGGCTCCTCGTGGGACGCTTGGTGGTGGACAAAGGCTATCGTGCCCAGGCCTCCCGGGCAGTCCGGACGCGACCATTGACCCCTGGCCGGCCTCTCCTGCCCTGCCACCGTGCCGGCCATGAAGCCCAGACCGCTGCCGCGGCCATCCTCGATCGGTCGCCCTTCTGCGTGTGCTTGCGGGTCACGCATCCCGTCATGCCCTCGTCCGCCTCACGCACGAACGAGGGACCGGCCACACCGGGCCGCCGAATAAGGTCATGCATAAGGCGCCACCCGATGACCCCCCGCTCCCTTAGCGCGAACGTGGGAACCAGCCACGAACACAGCGCGGGAGCAGAAGATGGACGCCCAGCCCAACGTGACCGGCAGCAACACCATGCGCAGCGACGCGGTCTTCGCCAGCGACGAGCAGATGCGCGTCACCCGGCACGGCGTCATCGAGCGCCTGGCGGACCCGTATCTCACCGACCACGATCGCTGGGTCCTGGGCCAGTTCGCCCGTTTCCTGAGCGGGAAGGCGCCGGACCCCGACCCTCGCGCCATCCGGCCCAGAACCCCGACGGCCCCTGTACTCACGGGCGCGACCCTCCGCCCCCTAGCCACAACCCTGAGACTCCGATCCCGGGCCTGACCCTAGTCGGGGGTCGGAGCCCTGCCCTGGGCTCCCTTCTCGGCACCGGCCATGACGACACCCCAGAACACGCCACCCTGCGCGGCGAGGCCCATCTGGGCCAGCGTGCTGGCCTGGTCCATGGCGCCGATCTCGCGCCACACGGCCGGGAAGACGACGAGAGCCACCAGGCAGGCGACCAGCAGCCACGAGGGGCTCAGCTCGATGCTCACAGGTTCACCCCGGCGGGCCATGGCCACGGCCTCGGAGAACACGACGCCGACCACGACCACCAGGTAGAGCAGCAACTGCTGCGGCAGGGGCATCTCCGCCCCTCCGGCCGGACCGATGGGCGCGGTCGACCCACTGAGGTCGAACCAGCTCAGCACGGACTCCATCACCACCTCCTCGCGCATGTCCAGGCCCATCACGGCGTGGCGCGGTGCGTTCGGTCAACACGCAGGACTACCTATGCCGGCGCATGCGGCTGGATCCGCGCGTCCACCTTGCGCGGACCGTGAGCGAGGGGCACTATCCGTCCATGGCGAGGACGAACAGTGGGAGCGCGGCCAGTCCCGAGCTGATCGGACGCGAGGCCGAGTCGGCGCGCATCGACCGGGCCCTGGCCTCGCTCATCGATGGCCACGCGGTGCCTATCGTCATCAGCGGCGAAGCCGGCATCGGCAAGACCCGCCTCATCGAGGCGGGTCTCGAAGGCGCCGACGGGGCGATCCGAGCACTGCGGGCGGAGTGTCTGGCACTCGGTTCGAGCATCCCCTACTTGCCCTTCGCGGAGCTCATGCGCGACCTCGTGCGACAGCTGCCATCGCACCGCCTCACGCACATCGTCGGCCCGGCTCGCAACGAGCTGGCTCGCTTCCTGCCTGAGGTCGCACTGGCCGGCGATATCGACGACCCCGATGGCCGGAGCGCGCGCTATCTCCGCAGCGACGAGCTAGAGCGGCTGCGCCTGTACGAAGCCTTCCTGCGCGTCACCGAACGCATCGCCGCCGAGCAACCGACGGTGTTCGTCATCGAGGACGTGCAGTGGATCGACCCGGCCAGTCTGGAGTTGCTCGCCTTCCTGGCCCATGGCCTGAGGCAGAACGACCAGTCCACGCTCATCGTCTCGGTCCGGCCCGAGGAGGTCGAGGACAAGGATGACGTGCTCACCTTGCTCGCTGAACTGGGGCGTAGCCGTGCCGCCGAACGGATCGAGCTGGGACCCCTGGACGCTGGGGCGACACGGCGCCTCGCGGCGGCCATCCTGGGCGAGCCGCCCGGCGATGAGCTCATCGAGCGCATCCAGAGCCTGAGCGATGGCAACCCGCTCTTCGCGGAAGAGCTGCTCGCGGCTTGGCAGCGGCGCGGACCCGATGCCCCGCTGCCACCGAAGCTGCGTGACCTGCTGGCTGCGCGGCTGTCGCAGGTACCAGGCGACGTCCTCGAGGTGCTGCGCGTGGCGGCGGCCGCGGGCCGCACCATCGATGATCGATGCTGACCCGAGCCAGCGACCTTGACGAGGACCATGTCGGCCGTGCCGTGCGTGCTGCGGTCGAGGACTACATCCTCATCCGCAGCGATGGGCCGGTGCGTCCTGGCTATCGTTTCCGGCACGAGATCATGCGTGAGCTGGTGGCCTCCCAGCTCCTGCCGGCCGAAGCACGGCGCACCCACGCCGCGTATGCGCAGGCTCTGGCCGACGAGCATGCCCAAGGCCACAATGCCACCGAGATCGCCTATCACTGGGATGCCGCGGACGAGACCCCTCGGGCGCTGGCCGCGCATATCGAGGCAGGCCGCACCGCGGTGACGACATTCGCGTTCGGTCGTGCGAATGAGCATTACGAGCGAGCGCTCCAGCTCTGGCCAGCCGTCGCAGATGCCGAGGCCGTGGCCGCCATGTCGCATTCGCAGCTGGTGGGTGACGCGGCTTCGGCGGCCGCCCGTGCCGGTGACTTCGCGCGCGCGGTCGGGCTGACGCGCCTGCTCATGAAGCGATCCGAGGAGCTTGACGCCGAGGTCTACGAGCTGGCCCGCTCGAGCCTGCGCTGGTACCTGTGGGAGGCGGGTGACCTTGAGACCGCCCTGGCCGAGGCCGAGCTCGTCATCGGGGACACGGCCGTGGGCAGCGATCGCTGGCGCGCCAATGCCCTGGGGCACGCAGGCGGCCTGTCGCTGTACCTGCAGAAGACCACCGATGCCAAGCGGCGCGCGACCGAGGCGCGCGATCTGGCGAGGGCTGCCGGTGCAGTCGAGGAAGGCATCCTGGCCGAGGGCGTGCTGGGCTGGTGCCTGCTGCTGGAGGGTGACGTCGATGCCGGGCTGGCGGCCATCCGACGCACGGTCGAGGCCGCCGACGACAGCGAGGGCGGCGCACTCGCGGCGCGATATCCGGTGGGCTCGGCGTTCGCGCATTCACACCTGGCCGCAGCTCTCGAGCTGACCGGCCGTCTCGACGAGACCTGGCAGACGGCCAACGCGGGCATCGACATCGCCGCGCGCCAGGGCGTGGGCCGCACGTTCGGCTCCGTGCTTGAGGCGACCGCGGTGCGCGCGCTCTACCAGCTGGGTCGCTGGGACGAGGCCACCGACGCCCTCGACGCTGCGCTCAAGTCGGGACCTGTCGGCTCCGGTCGCGTCTCACTGCTGGCCATGCGAGCACTGCTGGCCACCGGGCGTGGACACGAGGCAGAGGCAGAGGACGCCCTCGCTGAAGCGGAGAGCCACCTCGAAGAGACCACCCCTGTCGATGTGCGGCGCTGGCTGACCGCGGCCTTCGTCGAGCATGCCGTCTGGCGAGGTCGATCCCACGGCGGCGCTCACCCGCCTGGCCTTCATCGTCGCCGAATTCGATACCCCGGCCGTCATCAGCCCGGGCACCCGGCCCACGATGCTCGATGCCTCCATGCCGCACCTGCTGGCCCTCGGTGCGCGCGCTTGTGCGGACGTCGCCCTCGCGGAGCGCGCCGCCGGGAAGGAACCGAGCCTTTCGACGTTCGCCGAGCGACAGCTGCGGGCCTCCATGCGCCGCGCCCAGGGACATGGCGCCCTCGGCAAGGTATGGGCAGGCGACCTGGCGGTGGCCCGTGCCGAGCTGGACCGCGGTGGCGATGCCGACGCAGCGACCCGTGTGCGGCATTGGACGACCGCGGTCGAGCGCACGGGCGAGCGGGCCTACCTCCGGGCCTACGCCCAGTGGCGTCTGGCGGAGGCGCTGCTGGCTCGACGCGCCGGGCGTGAGACCGCGAGTCCGACCATCGAGGCCTCGCTCACCATCGCGCGGGAGCTCGGGGCCGCACCACTGCTCGGCGAGCTGGAGGGCCTCGTACGTCGTGCGCGACTCAGCATCGCGGAAGCGACTCATGGCGCGTCGAGAGACGGCGCTGGGCCCGAGCGCGCGTTCGGGCTGACCTCGCGCGAGACCGAGGTGCTCGCGCTCGTGGCCGGAGGTCTGAGCAACGCGGAGATCGCCGAGCGCCTCTTCATCAGCCCCAAGACCGCCAGCGTCCACGTCTCCAACATCTACTCCAAGCTCGGTGTCGAGTCGCGGGTGGCGGCCGCGACGCTGGCGCACGAGATCGGCCTCGACGACCCGCCGATGGGCTAGAGGCCCGGCCTCAGCCGTCGCTGCTGCCGCGACGAGGGATGAAGGCGGCGATCACCATCACCACGCCGATGGCCACCGCGGCGATAGGCCAGACCTGACCGAAGTCCACATTGATCTGGTCTCCGAACAAGATCCAAACGCCGATGAGCACCAGCAGCACGCCGACGATGGCGGCCCCGGCTCCACCGCGACCACGGCTGGACTCGGCGGCGGCCCGCTGCTGTGCCTGGGCAACCTGCTGCTGGGCGTAGTAGGCCTGCTGCTGGGCGTATGCGGCCGCCTGCTGGGCGGCGTAGATCTGGTCCTGCGGCAGCCCGTAGGGATCGGCGCCAGCCTGCCCGAAGTACGGGTCGCTGGGCTGCTGGGGGCCGGGGTTCGCTGCGTAGGGATCGGCCGGCGGCTGTCCGTAGTGGGCATCCTGCGGCGGCTGAGCGCCGGGGTAGTGGTTCATGAGCAGACCTCCGGGCGCTCGACGGAGAGCGACGAGGCGACGCTGTCGATGGACAGGTCGATGTGATCGCCGGCCGTGCTGAAGCCGGGCGTGGTCCAGAGTGATGGGTCGGCCTCCTCAAGCCCGCTCGCGCGCAGGTCGTCGGAAGAGAGCAGAGACGAGGATTCGACACGCAGCGCAGCGTCGCTGGGCACACAGATCGTCAACGCTGAGACGTTGAGAGCCGCCTCGATGTCGAAGTTACCGGCGGGCAGCGACAGCTCGCCATCGGACGCGTTGAACGTGAGTCGCATGGTGGCCCGCTCCAGCGTCGTCGCCTCAGCGAGGTCGAGCGCCACATCGGACGCGTTGAACGTGCCGTCTACCCTCGTCACCGGACCCGATCCCAGGTCCAGAACACCCTTGGCGGCGTTGAGCGTCGTGGCCATCGTGAGCGCCGCTTCGGCCGGAACCGCGACCTGCCAGTCGCTCTGCTCCTGGCCGCCCAGGAACATCAGCTCGTCGTTGCCACCCTGGCTCAGGATCAGCTGCGCCGTGGCGCCATCCCGGTCGGAGTCGTCGATGCGGGGCTGGTCTTCGCTGCCATGGGCAGCCGCGAAGCTCCAGCTCGAGTCGGCCGCGCGCGCGACCCTGAGTTCGCCGCAGGAGAGCGTGGCCTCAAGCGCGAACGCGGTATCGTTGGCCAGGCCGCCATCGCGGGTGCTACCGGGTCCAGCGTCACCGCCAGAGCACGCACCACCGGCGATGGCCGGGATGAGGGCATGGACGTTCGTGAGGTCGTCTTCGGGAAGAGAGACGATGGCAGCGCCGAAGATGACCCCGAACGTGGCCGCCACCACGGCTCCCCCGAACCAGGCCAGCGGGGTCCAGCGCAGGATGAGGCCCAGGCCGATGCCGACGAGGATGAGCGGCCACAGCCGACCGAGGTCCGAAGCGATATCTGACTGGATCCAGCCCTGATCGACGGCCAGGGGGATGCCCCCCAGTGCGATGAGGAAGACGCCCCAATTGAGCAGGCTTCGGTTGATACGCATGATCGAGACAGTCTACTCAGGCTTGGAAACCCGGGGGCCGTCTGTACCAGGGCTGAGACGGAAGCGACGTGCGCTCAGCTCGGCGCGGGCAGGTCCCGCCGTGGGAACCGGTACCAGGCGATGCCCACGAAGACCGCGATGAAGGCCAGCATCACGAGCACGTCGCTGAGGGCCAATCCGTCGGCCAGGACGTCCCGGGCCTTGAGCAGGTGGAACATCGACCAGTCCGCCGCCCACTGCACGTCGGGCCAGATGGACCCGATGGCGAAGGCCAGGTAGTTGAGCAGGATGAAGATGGCCGGGATGCCGATGGCCGGACCGGCCCGGTCCGACTCCACCGAGGTAGCGAAGGCCAGCGACATGAAGGCGATGAAGAGCAGCACGCCCGCGAACCACAGCTCGGCCTGGTAGGCCAGCGGGATCTGGTCACCCTTGCCCACGACGATCAGCGTGGCCAGGGTCGTGAGCACGAGGATCCCGATGAGCAAGGCCACGAAGAGGACCCCGGCCACGAAGAGCGTGGCGTACAGGCTGTGACGCGAGATCGGCCGCGCAAGCGTCACCTCCAGCGTACCGGCGTCACGTTCACCGGCGATGGCCAGCGCCGGGTAGGCCACGGCCATGATGCCCACCAGCAGCAACGTGAAGGGATGGGTGAAGCCCATCGCCACCGCGCCCGTGATCGAGAACATGTTGCCGCCGCCGAAGTTCGCCAGCTGCGCCAATAGGGGCACCGACTCGACGAACTGGCCGACCTCCTCACCGAAGGCCGCGAACATGACGGGCATGATCACGCCCATGAGCCCCATGCCCGCACCGATGACCACCAGCCGGATGAGGTTGAACGACAGCGTGTGACGGAAGAGCGGCCAGTTCATGACCGCACTCCGCTCCCAGGTGCAGCGTCATCGCCCTCGGCTTCCTCGCCGACCTCACCGGTCTCGTCGGCGTAGTACTCCATGAAGGCCTCTTCAAGGCGCGCCGGCTCGATGAGCAGGTCCCGCACGCCGGCACCGGCAAGTGCCGCGATGAGGGCCTTGGGGTCGCCCTCCAGCTGGCAGGTCAGCAGGTCCTCGTGGAGATGCACCTCGCTGACACCGGCCACGCCGGCAAGGTCGGGTGGAGTCCCATCGAAGCGCAGCTCGACCCGGCGGCGACGGTGGTCCAGCAGTTCGCCGATGTCGGTCAGGGCCACCAGCTCACCCTTGCGCACGATGGCTACGCGGTCGCACACACGCTCCACCTCGGAGAGGATGTGGGAAGAGAAGAAGATGGTGTGACCAGCGCGTTTGCGCTCATCGAGGATCTCGTAGAACGAGCGCTGCATCAGGGGGTCAAGACCCTCCGTGGGTTCGTCGAGGATGACCAGCTCAGGATCGTTCTGGAAGGCCTGGACGATGCCGATCTTCTGGCGCATGCCCCGCGAGTAGTCACGGATCTGGCGACGCAGGTCGCGCTGGCTGAGCTCCATGCGATCGACGAGCTCAGCGCGCAGTGGTGACGGCTGGCCATCGAGTGCTGCGAGATACGACAGCTGCTCGGCCCCGGTCATGCCGTCGTAGAAAGCGATGCCGCCCGGCAGATAGCCGGTGCGCCGGCGGATCTCCTCGCTGGCGGTGACGACATCGTGGCCCAGCACTTCAGCGCGCCCGGACGTGGGATGCAGATAGCCCAGCAGCAGCCGGATGGTCGTGGACTTGCCGGCGCCGTTGGGACCCAGGAACCCGAAGATCTCGCCCTTCCGGACCTCGATGGAGAGATCGTCGAGCGCGAGCACCGCTGGGCTTCGATGGAACGGTGTGCCGTGACCGCCATAGGCCTTGGTCAGGGACACGGTGACGATGGCCGCCATCACATCGAGCCGGCGGAGCCTCCCTCTCGGCCCGACGCTCGTCGACCGGCCAGGCGCCAGCCCAGAGGCAGCACACCGGCGGCGATGGCGAGCTTCAACACATCTCCAGGCACGAAGGGGTAGAGGCCGAAGGGCAGCACCTCGACCACGCTGGCGCCGACTGCCAGAGCCAGCCACACCAGGCCGAAGGCATAGATGATGAGCGCCCCCAGCAGCATGGCTCCGACCGACCCACCCAGACGACGGTCCCAGCCACGCTGCGCCAGGGCGCCGACGACGCCCGAGGCGAAGAGGAAACCGACGAGGTAGCCGCCGGTCGTGCCCAGCACGACGCGCCCGGAATCGAGCGCGCCGAACATCTCGGACCCGGAACGCCCGAAGGCGAAGACCGGCATGCCGATGGCCCCGATGAGCAGGTAGATCGCGGTCGCGGAGAGCCCACGGCGCGCACCCAGGAGTGCGCTCGTGAAGAGCACTCCGAACGTCTGCAAGGTGATGGGCACGTACGGGTTCTCAGGCACGTAGAGCCGACCCAGGCTCATGGCCGGCAGGTCGAACGCGATGCGTGCGCCCAGGATCAGCAGGATCGACACCTCCCGCGATGAGGGCGGTGTCGCGGGCCCAGGCGGGGGCGCGCGCCGCAAGGCTCGCGGGGATGAGGTAGTCGCCAAGGGTGAGGCCTCGTCGCCCAGCGAGGCTTCCGGCATGTTCGGCTGCGGTCATCGGGCGGATGGTATCAGGGCCGCACCCCGCCGATACCGTGGCCCCGTTCTAGACTGGGAGGAGTGAGGCGTCATCGCAAGCTCATCCTGGGGATCATCGCGGCCACCCTGCTCGTGGTCGGCGTGGCCGGATACCTGTGGCTGACCAACCTCGTCGAGCCCATGCCCGAGGCGCAGGTGGCGATGGTCTCCGACGAGCGCGTCAGCGTCGAGACTGAGCCGTGGCTCACCTTCACCCCGACGGAGCCAGCCACGACCGGCTTCATCTTCTACCCGGGCGGTCGCGTGCCCGCGGAGGCCTACGCTCCCGCCATGCGCTCCATCGCCGAGGCCGGCTACACCAGCATCATCGCGCCCATGCCCTTCGGGCTCGCGGTCATCGCGCCCGATGCTGCCGACGGCGTCATCGAGGCGCACCCCGAGATCGAACGCTGGGTCATCGGCGGGCACTCGCTGGGGGGCGCGATGGCCGCACAGTACGCCGCCGACCACGAGGCCATCGAGGGGCTGGCGTTGTGGGCGGCCTACCCGCCCGGCGACACCGACCTCAGCGACAGCGACCTGCCCGTCACGTCGATCTTCGCCACCGAGGACGGCCTCGCCACGCTCGACGAGATCGAGGACTCGCGGGCGCAGCTCCCGGCCTCCACCACCTTCGTCGAGATCGCCGGCGGCAACCACGCCGGCTTCGGCTGGTACGGCCCACAGGATGGGGATGGCCGGGCCACCATCACGCGAGAGGAGCAGCAGGAGCAAGTGGTGGAGGCCACGCTCGAGCTCATCGAGGCCGTGGCCGCCACCTGAGAGCGGCTTAGGGCTGGTTCCTAGCCAGCCGCATCACGCACGGTGTCCTTGAGCGCCAGCTGCACCGAGCCCAGGTTCAGCTCGAAGATCTCCACATCGAAGCGGTGCTCTCCGGGGCTCAGGCGGTTACCGGCGATGTGGAAGGTGACGACATCGCCTCGGCTGAAGGCCACCGGCGCCAGCCGAGATACGTCGGCGGCCCGATGCACGGCGTCATCGCCCGCGAGCGTGGCGCTGATGGCCGACGGGTCGATGACCGTGCCATCGACGCTTACCCTGCCGATACCCACGAGCGTGCCGTCACCCATGCCGTTGCGGGCCTGAAGGCGGAAGCCATCGCCCTCGTGCTGCAGGCTGCCGCTGACATAGAACTGGCGAACGAGGAAATCTGGGACGCGCATCGCTGCAGCCTAGCGGGTCCGTGCCCCGGGAGCACGCCCTGGGCCATCCGCCCGAGCGAGGGCATGAGATAGTCGCACAGGAGCCGCAGCGCTCCATGCTCGAGTCCGTAGCCCGGAGACCCATGCCGCCGACGATGCTGACACCAGCCCATCGATTCCAGAGCCGAAGGGCACTTCCGGGCACCCTCAGCCAGGCCGCACGGTCGCGTACACATGCCTGAGCCTCTCGTGCGCTCCATCGAGCGACATCTGGAAGCCCTCGTCACGGGACATCCCGACCGCCACGTCGGCCGGCCGGGCAACGTCGCCGCCAACGACTACGCGGAGGCGGTCCTCGCCGAGCATGGCTGGACGGCTGAGTCGACGGCGTTCGAGGCGCTCGACTGTGACACGGGCCCCGCCCGATTGACCGTCGGCGGACGCGAGTTCGACATCCTGCCGGGCCCCTACACGACTCCAGCCGAGGCGGTCGGCGCCCTTCTCCCGGTCGACTCGCTCGAGGCGCTTGAGGCTGCCGACCTGCCCGGCGCCATCCTCCTGCTCCACGGCGACATCGCCGCCGACCAGCTCTTCCCCAAGTCCTTCGACTTCGTGGACGCCCCGGACCATCGCCGCATCTATGAGCTGCTCGAGACCGGCACGCCGGCTGCCGTCCTGGGCGCCACCGGACATGGCGGCGGGATGGCTGGCGGCCTCTACCCGTACCCGCTCATCGAGGATGGGGACTTCGACATCCCCAACGCCTTCACCACCGACGCCGTCGGTCGTGAGCTCGCGGAGCTGGCAGGGCAACGGGCGGAAGATCTCCATCGAGGCCGAGCGCCGCATCGTCTGGGCACGCCAGCTCACCGCCTCTCGCGGTCCATCGGGCGCTCCACGGGCGATCGTCATGGCCCACATCGATTCCAAGGGCGGTTCCCCGGGTGCCGTCGACAACGCCACCGGCGTGGCGGCACTGCTGGCCGTCGCGCGGCTGCTGGCCGACTACGACGGGCCCTACCGCGTCGAGCTCATCCCCATGAACGGGGAGGACTACTACGCCAGCAGCGGCGAGCACCTTTTCGTGGCCGCCAACGAAGGTCGCTGGGAGGAGCTCCTAGGCACGGTCAACATGGATGCCATCGGCGCCAGGGATGCGGGCACGGCACTGTCCATGTACGCCGTCAGCGAGCGCGGCCGGGACCTCATCCAGCGCGTCGTGCGGCGCCACCCCAGCGTGGCCATCGGCGAGGCCTGGTACGAGAGCGACCACAGCATCGTGGCCGCGCATGGCCGGCCCACGGTGGCGCTGACCTCGACCTCGTTCCGCGAGCTCTGCGCCACGGTCACGCACACCGAGCGCGACACGCTCGAGCTCGTGGACCCGGTCGAGGTCGGGGCCGTGGCCGAGTTCGTGACCGACCTGGTCAGAGCCTTACCGGCGGTCGGCGGCCCCGACGGCCTGAGTGCTCGACCTCTTCCGCATCCTCGTCGTGGTCATGCTGGCCATGCACGGTATCGCCCACATCACCTGGTTCCTGGCGGCCTGGACGCCCATCCACGTGGGCGTCAGGGACGGTCCCTGGATGCTGCCCGGCAAGGTCACCATCCGCAGCCCCATCGGCCGGGTCCTGGGGCTGCTGGCCCTGGTCGTGGTCATCACCTTCGTGGCGGCCGCAGCCTCACTGCTCTTCGGGCAACCCGCCTGGCGGAGCATCGCCAACGCGGGCGTGTTCCTGTCGCTCGGCGCGGTGCTGCCGTGGCTTCGCCAGTCGCCCGGCTCACTGGCCATCAACGCCGTCGTCGCCGACCTGGTGTTGATGTTCCTGCTGGCGCTGCCGCTGAGCGTCGAGCTCACGGGCGGTGCGTCCTAGACCCAGGCCCTCGCGCTCGTGTCGTCCGGTGGCGGCGGAGTGCCGCTCGGGAGGGGAATCCTGGGCAGGTGTTGGAGTGGGGTGGCCGACGGGGCTCGAACCCGCAACCTCTAGAGCCACAATCTAGTGCTCTGCCTATTGAGCTACGGCCACCGCGCGTCGATGACGATAGCAGAGCTACCGGGGACGCGAAGTGACGAGGTTGGTGCCGCCGGCTGATGGCGCCGGTGCACGGGCGGTCTCCTGGCGGGCCAGGCACTCGACCCCGGCCACAGGAAGAGGCCCGCCTCTCGCGGGACGGGCCTCCGACGCTTTGGGATAGCCGTCGTCCACCTACCGGACTGGCGTCACCGCCATCTTGTGGACGATCTCGATGAAGCGTGCGTTCCGCTTCGACGTGCCGACCAGGATGGACTCGTACATCCGGCCAGGTTCGGTGAAGTTGATCTTGGACGCCGCCATGCTGCCACCCCCGGAGGCTGACAGGGCACGCCAGCGATAGGCGAACTCAGAGCCACCGAAGAACCAACCGGCGGGGAGCTGGTCGCCCTTGTTGAACTTTGGCAGCTCGGTCGGGCCGCCGGTCGCGGCAGATACCAATCCCGCCATGCCATGAACACGGGCCCCACATTGGCCGCATTCCGGACAGTCACCTGGCTGTAGTAGTAGTAGTAGTAGTACTGACTCAGGTACTTCTCGTTGTCGAAGACGACCAGCTTGGGGGCCTTCTTGGTGAGGACCACCGTCAGGTTGGCGTCAGCCGCGAGGGTGACATCGTCCTTCAGCAACCTGGTGCCGCGGCACTTGCGGGGGTCCTTCTTGAAGACCTCGATGGTGTAGTCGCCCGGGGCGAAGCTGCGCTTGATCTTGCCGCCGTAGTACATGCCGGACTTGATCTCGCGGCCGTTGAAGCAGATGTCGGCACGCGTGCCGGGAATGCCGTCAGCGATGGCCACCTTCGCTTCAGCCTCCGCTGGCGGAAGCAGGTCGACCGCGGCGGCCGGCACACCGAGTGCGCTGATGGCCAAGGCCGACACTGCGGCGGCCATGGCGATTCGAGGAAGTCGGGTCAAGGTCGGGTACCCCCGTTGCGGTTGTGATCGAGCAGGCGCCCGACCGGTTGATTGGACCCGACACTAGCCGGTGACCCGATGGACTGAATACGGATAGATGGTCCTGCCGCGGCCACGGACCATCGACATCACCGGACGACGAGCTCTGGCAGCCTCGAGTCGGGTCCACCCTCTGCCCTCCGTTCAGGCACATCTGGTCGTCGCACTCCGGATGTGTCGAACGGCGACCGTCGCGCCTCACCGACGAGCCGAATTCGGCGGGACGATCGTGTCAGTGAGTTCGCCTTTCATACTCATGCCTCGCCGACTGAGCTCGATGCGCAGGGCCAAGCGCATGACCCTCCAGTACGGCGGGCGGACCTTGCTACGCTCCCGTACGAAGGCCTTGGGTTCTCTGCTCCGCGCGTTGCCACTCGATGAGGCCGAGGATGCGCGGACGAACCGCCAACGCCCGGGCGATGAGCGCACGCTGGCGCTGGCCACCGGAGACCTCGTGGGGGTGGCGCCCGACCACGCTGCCTGGCAGGCCGACAAACGTAGCTCGGAGCGACTCAGGCGGCCAACGTACGCGAGTCGGACTTCACGGCCTCCCGCTGGTGCCTATCGCCTCCTCCGCGCGGCCGGGGTCAAGAGGCCTGGGGCCGGTCCGGTGGATGGTGCGACTACTCGGGCGGCATGGACGTCGGCGGTTGGTCACCATCGAAGATGACGCCGAAGCCGACGGGTGTCTCACCGAACGGGCCAGCGGCGTGGCTGACAAAGGTGAGACCCTCGTAGTCGCCGCTCCCGGTCATGACCGTGTAGCCGGTGGCATCCCGTTCCGGATCGGTGGTCCCGTTGGTCCAGCCGCTCCACGTCCCTTCGGGTCCGACGAGTTCGTGAGAAGCCCAATAGACGCATGGAAGTCCGGCCGGTCCGAAACAGTCCTCGTTGTAGAGCGTGCTCTGGGCGCCGCTGACCCGGGGGTCGCTATACGTGACCTCGCAGGCAAGTGGTAGGTCACGTATCCATGCAACCCCAGCCTCGCTGCCGGATGTATGCGTCTCACCCTCCACCGTGCACTCCTGCTCGACGAACGTGACCCATTCGGCAGCGCGCTCATCGGACTGTGCTCCCCCGGGGATGCTTCCTGCCTGCTGGTCGAAGGGCTGGGCGATGGACAATACGCCGACGAGGGCGAAGACGAGGGCACCGGCCGTGATGGCCTTGACTGGACTGAACATGGTGTAGGTCCTCCATGTGACCGTGGGCGTACGCTCATAGGTGACTGGGATCGGTGTGGGCTGGTGCCGCGAGTCCCGCATCGATGGCGGCCTGAAAGAGGCTCGCCGGAAGATGGGCAGCGGCCACCAGCAGCTTCGCTGACGGGCCTGTGCCGCACGAGCCATCGATCTTGTCGGCGCTTCGCCGGGCATCTGCTGGTGTGGCCTCAGTGCTCTTCAGCCACGACCGAAGGGTGGGTGCCAACGGCTCGCTGGTCATCGCATGGCCTCCTGTCGGACTCGGGGAGCGACCGGATGCGTATCGACTCCCATGGCGGTGCGCATGACTCGCATCGCACGACTCAGGCGTGAGTCGACGGTGCCTTTGGGGATGCCCAGTGTCTCGGCGATCCGCTCCAGCGTCATGTCGAGATGGAAGTGCAGGACGACGACGACGCGCTGGTCGATGGAGAGCCTCATGAAGACGCGCTCCAGTTCGTCACGGTCCAGGATGGCATCGACGCCATCGGTCACGGTCGGCTCGTGGGCTATCGACAGCTTGCTGTCGGGCAACCACCTCGGTGTGTGCCTGGCTTCCGCACAGCAGGCATGGACGAGGATGCGGTAGGACCAGCCTTCGAACTTCGCCGGGTCCTTCAGTCGAGGGATGTTGCGCCAGATATCGAAGTAGGCCTGCTGGGTCGCATCCTCGGCCAGGAGGCGATCACGCAGGATGCTGTGAGCGACCCGGAACAAGCGGGGATAGTCGGTGACCGTGAGCGTACCGAACGCTCGCTGGTCGCCCTGTTGCGCCCTGACCACGAGGTCCTGGTCCATGCCCCCACATCCCTATTGCGCCAGTCCTGTGACCGACGAGGGGACCGAGCCTGTTCCGGTCCTCTATAGGGTACGAGTCCATGCCAACCCGATACACATCCCTGTTTCGACGCCGACCGGTCCTCCGGGGGCGCGAACCTCGGGCTTCTCGATCCGCCCGCCCAAGTTCGCGATCTAGCTCACCTTGGGCAGGCTGTCCAGGCGGATCCTGAAGCTGTCGTCGCCGTGGTCATCCTCCCAACCACCGACGATCCAGGCTCGAACCCAGGCCGGCCGCCCAGCCTTCTCCATCTTGTGCATGAGCGGCTGGATCTCCTTGGCGTTCCACTTCTCGACATAGCCGACCGTCTCACCGTCTACGTCGACTCGGACCGCGTTCTTCTCGTGGGCATGATCGGGCTCCCGCGTCAGCAGCGCCACGACCGGCTTGATGTCCCCGTATCGGCTGCGCCCACCGGCCATCCGCTCGAGCACAGCCTGGTAGTCTGCCTCGCCAACGACGTCCACCTGTACGTCGCCGGCAAGGAAGCCGGCGTCCATCAGCGTTTGCACGTCGGCCTTGTATCGCTCGCCGCGAATCTCCTCCTGGCGCTCATCGAACGCGGCGAAGTCGGCTTCACGCAGCAGATGCCATTGACCGTCCTCGCCGCTCACCACGACGATCGGCTCGCCACACGCGTCGCAGACCGTGGTCTCGGTCGGAAGCGGATCGAGCCCAGCCTCGCACGAGGGACAGACCTTGGAGGCGTAGCCCCGCTTGTGCGCTGTCGCTGGGTCATCACTTGGCAGTCGAGGCAGGGGTGGCGGTACTAGGTCGGCTGGACCCAGTGTCGGTGGAACCGAATCGGCCTCATCACCGTGCAACACCTTGTGCAGCCAACCCATCGCGTTCTCTCCTCTGCCTATCGATCATTCGCCGCTCGCACGGGAGCCCGACCACATCTTGACCGACATGCGTCCCAGAAGGACCACAGCTACGGCCACAACGCCGTGCGGTCGGCCGTATGTCAGCCCATCGTCGGCCCATCGAGGCCTGATGGTACAGGGACACGCGCCTGCCGCGACCCTCGCGACTCCAGCCGAGCACGCGCGTGACCGGATGGTCGGTCGTGCCTAGACCGTGGCGCTCCTCGCCGGGGGCTCGGAATCAACGTGGGCGACCACTGCGGAGAGCTCATCTTCCAGGCGCAAGCCACGCCGGCCGAGCTCGATCCGCAGGGCCAGCTGCATGAGCCTCCAGTACGGAGGGCGAACCTTGGCGCGCTCCCGCGCGAAGGCCCTCAGTTCATCGTCGCTGAACGAGCGCAGGAACCGCTCGAAGGTCTTGGTCATGTCGATGGCCTCGGTATCGTCGTCGGGCAGCCCGGGCCCCCTGGTCGGTCGAGCATCCGTGTCGTGCTGCAGGCCCGATGCTGGCCCGGCTCCCTCGTCAAGACAATGGCCCCAACGTGCAGGTCCAGACCGGACCAGTTGCTGTCATGGCGCAAACGCCGTGTCAGCGCGTCGGTTGCCGCAGGTCGGTCGCGAGCGGATCGAGAGGCCCAAGTTCATCGGTTCGGGCGCAGCGCACGCTCACGCCCGTGTCGGGTAGCTCGCGCAGCCGTTGACCGATCGCGCAGCCTCCCGCCACCGCGTACGCACAGCGCGGGCCATACCGACACCCCACTGCCGGATCGATCCCGGGTGCCGCCAAGCTCGGCAGCAGGGGTACGCGGAAGGGCACGCCGAACTCCGGGACGGAACGCCGCAAAGCCGCCGTATAGGGATGGCGCGGACGCACGAAGAGGCGCCCCGTCGCGCCTCGCTCCACGACCTCGCCGCGATAGAGCACGACCGTGTCCGGGCAGAGCCGCGTGCAGACACCCAGGTCGTGGCTGATGAGCAGGATGCCCAGGCCTCGCTCCGCCCGTAGCCGATCGATGAGGTCGAGGATGCGCACCGCGACCGTGGCATCGAGGCCGCTGGTCGGCTCGTCGAGCAGCAGGATGCGCGGACCGACCGCCAGTGCCCTGGCGATGAGCGCCCGCTGGCGCTGGCCGCCGGAGATCTCGTGTGGGTGTCGCCCGACCACGCTGGCCGGCAGACCGACCTCGTCGAGCAGGCGTCTGACGACCGCGTCCTGGTCCTCGCCCGGACGCTGGTCCTTCCGCCCTCCGGCCCGCCAGCCCTCGGCGATGGCCGAGCCGATGCGCTGGCGCGGGTCGAGCGCACCATCGACGTCCTGCGCGATAGGCTGCACCGAGGTGCGGAAGCCACGCAGGTCCGACCCTCGCAACCCAGCGACGGGGCGACCGGCCCACGTCACCGAGCCCTTCGTCGCTCGTACCAGACCCAGCAGGGTGCGCAGGGCCGTCGTCTTGCCGGAGCCACTCTCCCCCACCAGCGCCAGCGAGCGACCGGGTACAAGCTCGAGGTGGTCGATGGCGAAGGCAGGATGGGCATGTGCGTCGCTGCCGGGGTAGCGCACTTCCACGTCCGTGGCCTCGAGCCGGACGGAATCGGGCTGGAGTGAGCTGGCGCTCATGCCGCCGGCTCCGTGCCTTGCGGCAGAAGGAGTTTGGCCGCAACCAGGGCCTGGGTCACCGGGTCGGTGGGATGCTCGAGGATCTCCGGCCCTCCCCGCTCCACGATGCGACCTTGCTCGATGATGTTGATGCGGTCGGCCAGGCCGGCCACCAGCGCGAGGTCGTGCGAGACCATCAGGAACGACGTGCCCTCGCTCGAACGCAGCTCTCGGAAGAGCTCCGCGACCTCTGCCTGGACGGTCACGTCGAGGGCGCTGGTAGCCTCGTCGGCGAGCACGAGCTCGGCCTGGAGCGCCACGGCCAGCGCGATCGATACGCGCTGGGCCTCACCACCCGACAGCTGGTGTGGGTAGCGATGCAGCAGGGCCGGGTCCAAACGGACGGCCTCGAGGGCGTGTGCCAAGCGCGTCACCCGCTCAGGCTTGGGCACATCGTGGAGGGCCAGCGCGCGATCGAGCCAGGTCTCGGCGCGGAGCGTCGGAGTGAGCGCCGCTCGCGCAGCCTGAAGGACGACGGCGATGCGTCGCCCCCGGATATCGTGCATCGTCGAGCGGCCTGCGCCCTGCAGTTCGACACCGTCGAAGCGGATGCTGCCGGAGACCTGGGCATGCCCCGGCAGCAGGCCGAGGATGGCCGACTGCATCAGGCTCTTGCCGGCGCCGCTCTCGCCCACCAGACCGACGATCTGGGCGCGGCCCACATCGAGCTCATCGACATCGAGCAGTGTCACGCCCTCGATGGCCACGCCGAGCCCGCGGATGACCAGCAGCGGGTCGAGCCGGTCGGTCATCGCCGGGTGGCTCCCTTGGGGTCGAGCCGCTCACGCAGCCCTTCGCCCAGCAGCGTGAAGGCGAGCGCGGCGAGCATGATGGCCGCACCCGGAACGATGGCCACCCAGGGGTGCGTCTGGAACAGTGAGCGCCCCTGCTCGACCATCAGGCCCCACTCAGGGACGGGATCTCGTGCGCCGAGCCCCAGGAAGCTCAGGCCGGCCAGCGTGAGGATGACGCCACCGAGGTCGAGCGAGGCCTGCACGATGACCGGGCCGGCCGCGTTGGGCAGGATGTGGCGCGTCGCGAGGCGCACCTGCGAGATGCCCAGTAGCCGCCCTGATTCGATGAAAGCTCGCCCCCGGATGGCCGCTGCCTCACCCCGCATCAGCCGCGCATACCACGGCCACCAGGCGATGACGATGGCGATGGCGGCATGCTCGAGCGAGGGCCCCAACGCAGCGCCGATGGCCAATGCCAGCAGCAGCGACGGGAATGCCAGGAAGATGTCGACGAGCCGCATCAGGATGTCATCGACCCAGCCGCCGATGGCACCGCTGAACAGGCCGATGGGCACGCCGATGAGCAGTGCGCCGCCGATGACCAGCACGGAGGTCCCGACCGACACGCCGGCTCCGAAGAGGACTCGTGAGAAGACATCACGACCGACCAGGTCGGTACCCAGCAGATGGCCCTCGCCGGGCGGCTGCAGCGTGTTGAGCAGGTCGGTCGCGGTGCCGGCGTCATCGGGGTGTGGGGCGATCCAGGGCGCAAGGAGGGCGGCGCCCACGAGCAGCGCGATGATGACCAGGCTGACCACCAGGCCGGGGTGCCTGCGCACGTAGCGAAGGCCACCTCGGATCGCAGAGCGGATGGGGCTCGACCCGGTGGTGGGCGTGGACTCGAGGGCGGTCATCGCAGCCTCGGGTCGACGATCGGGCGGATGATATCGACCACGAGATTGGCGAAGAGATAGGCCAGGGCGACCACCACCGTAGCCCCGGCGATCGACGGTGCGTCCAGGGTCGTGATGGAGTCGGCCACGTACGAGCCCAGGCCCGGCCAGTCGAAGAGGTTCTCGACCAGGAAGGTGTTGCCCAGCGCATAGCCGAAGACCAGCGCCAGTGCGGCGAGCACCGGGCCGAGCGAGGGTCTCAGCGCGAAGCGCCACATGATGGTGCGCTCCGGGAAGCCGATGGCCCGGGCCATGCGCACGTGCTCCTCGCCCAGGGTCTCGATGAGGCTCGCCCGCGACAACCGGGCGATGAGACCGGTGGGATAGGCAGCCACGACCATGGCCGGCAGGAGCACGTGGGTCGCGGCCGACTGGAGCAGCGGACCGTTGAGCGCCAGGATGGCGTCGATGCATGATCAGCCCGGTCACCGAGTCCGAGGCTACGGCATCGCGGAACTCACGGTCATAGCGGCCGGCCACGGGCAGCAGGTCGAACTCGGTGGCGACCGTCAGCTGCAGCAGCAGACCAAGCCAGAAGATGGGTGCCGAGACGAGTACCGCGGTCAGGGCGCTGCTCAGCCAGTCGGGCCAGCGACCCTGCCATCGAGCGCCGCTCATGCCCAGCACGAGCCCGGCGACGACAGCGATGACCATGGCGATGGCGACCAGCTCGAGCGAGGCCACCAGTCGTCCGGCCACGTCCTCGATGACCGGCTGTCGGGTGTGGATGGATGTCCCCCAGTCGCCCGAAGCCAATCCCGCCAGGTAGCGGACTGCCTGCTCCGGCAGGGGCAGATCGAGGCCGAGCTGTTCACGAACGAGGGCCAGTTCCTCGCGCGACGCGCGGGGGCCGGCCCAGCTGGAGGCAGCATCACCCGGCAGCAGCCGGGTGATGAAGAAGGCCACGAGTCCGACGCCGACCGCGACCAGCAGCGTCTGCGGCAGTCGCCGCAGCAGGAGCTGTCGCATCGTCATCGGACTCGGTCCCTGTTGACCGTCGCGCTGGCCAGCTGCTCGTCGCCGCGGTCAGTCCTGTACGTCAGTCGCCCAGCGGCGTCATGTCGTAGACGAAGGGGACCTGTGCGTAGGCCGGATCGTCGACGTAGCCCCCGACGCTCGCATCGAGCACACGCTGGTAGTTCTGGACGTAGGGCACGACCACGACCGCATCGTCGATGAGCTGCTGCTGCATCTCCTCGTACTTGACCTGGGCCGCGTCGCGGTCGGTCACGGTCAGCGACTGGATCTCGTCGATGGCCGCGTCCATGTCGGGATCCGAGTAGTAGGCCAGGTTGAAGGTCGGCTCCTCCTCCGTGTGGAACATGGAGATGAACCAGCTGAAGGGATCCGGGTAGTCCGGCCACCAGTACATGACGAAGATGTCCTGGCGATCCTCGGTGTTCTCATTGATGGCGCGATCCCATTGCGCCTGCCACTCGGTGGCGACGACCTCGAGGTCGATGCCGAGCTCGGCGAGATTGGACTTCAGGCTGGCGCCCACCAGCGTCTGGTCTGCGTCGCCCGTGGCGATGGTCATGATCAGCTTGAGCGGCTCGCCGTCGAGCCCATAGCCGGCGCCCGCGAGCAGCTGGGCCGCACCCTCGAGGTCGAGGCCCGTGCCGCTGAGCTCATCGGAGTGACCGAGGAGGCCGGGCGGGATCACGCCCTTGGTAGGCACGACCGCACCCGTCAGCGCCACGCCGATGCCGTCCGTGTCGACGGCCTTGGCGACCGCCGCACGCACGGCCGGATCGGCCAGTGGGCCGGATGTGGTGTTGAGCAGCATCATCAGGTTCTGCACAGAGGGCGTCTCGTACGATCTGCACGCTGTCGTCGCCGCGCAGGCTATCGATGAGCTGCGGGGTCAGCCGCTCCACCATCTGGACCTCGCCGGCCTTGACCAGCTGCATCGCGGTCGTGACCTCGGGGACGACGCGGAAGACGACCTCTTCGTAGTGCTCGCCGTCCCAGCCGCCCCAGTACTCGGGGAAGGCATCGAGCGTCAGCTCGAACTCTGCGCCCGGCTCCCACATCGAGATGATGTAGGGCCCGGTGCCCGCGTCGCCACCCTCGGCGAAGAAGGCCGCCAGGTCCTCCTCGGAGGCGCCGACTCCGGCAGCATCCACGTCGTAGACGTACGCCGCGTAGTTGGCGGCGGCGATGAGGTCCATCGGCGCGGGCCCGGCGAGGTTCATCACCAGGGTCGTGGCATCGGGCGCCTCGAAGGACTCGACACCGCCCCAGATGTAGCCGGCGCCCAGGCCCAGGTCGCGAGTTCGCTCGAGCGCGGCGATCGACCGCCTCGGCGTCCATGGGGTTGCCGGTGTGGAAGGTCACGTCGTCACGCAGCGTGAACGTCCAGGTCAGACCGTCCTCGCTGGCGGACCACTCCGTGGCCAGGGCGGGCTTGACCTCGCCGGCCGCTGAGTCGTAGCGAGTCAACGACTCGTACACGTTGTGCATGGCGGTGTTCTCGTTGGAGTACGAGGTCGCCGGATCGAGGTCGGTCACGACCGCGAGGTGGGGGGCGTAGGTGAACGTGTCGATGTCTTCCTGCGCCATCGCCGCCAGGGGCGTCGTGAGCAGCAGGGCTGCGCTGGTGAGCGCAGCCGTAAGGCCGGCTCTGCGGCTTCGTTCGGTCATGGTCCTTCGTCTCCTCCTTGGTTGGGGGTTCCGGTGTGTCCGACCCGGTCGACTACCCCATGTTCAGTGGTCCAGCCGCTTTGACCCGGATGCGGGCCGCGGGCTCCATCATGTATGTCAGCGGTGTCTCCTCGACGTCGACGACCTCGACACGCTCGGGGTCGGCTCCGGCGACCACGGCGGCGGCACCGGCACGCGCGGCGATAGCCTGCACGGCCTGGGCGTGACCGCGGGCCCCGAAGGTGACCACCTCTTCGGCACTGCCGCTGACCTTGGCGATGGCCGCGCCGATGGCGTTGGCGACGTCGTGGTGAGGCGGCCGCAGGATCTCGCTCGCGCCCGGGATGGGGTCAGCGAGGAGGACGCTGCCACCACCGACCGCGATGATGAGCGCGTCGCTGCGCGAGGTCTTGACGCGATCGATGGCCTCAGCCACCGCACGGTCGGCGAGCGCCAGGCCTTCGCGCAGCAGATCCGCGTGCGCCGCCCCGGGCATGACGTTGCCGATGCCGGAGGTCCGGCCGGCCAGCAGCGCCGCATCGGTGAGCGTCGGCGTCGAGCCGCCGAAGGCAAGCCCCTCGGTGCCGATGCGCCAGGCTACCGAATCGGGCCCGATGGCTCCGGGGCGCACGATGGTGCCGCCGCCCACGGCGATCGAGACGATGTCCGGCATGCGGAAGTTGGTGCGCACACCACCGATCTCCACGGCCTGGCTGGACTCGCGTGGGAAGCCGCCCACCAGCACGCCGATGTCGGTGGAAGTACCGCCCACGTCGACGACGATGCCGTCATCGCGTGCGGTCAGGTAGGCCGCACCACGCAACGAGTTGGCAGGACCGGAACCGATGGTCAGGACCGGGAAGCGCACGGCGTGTTCAAGGGCCATGAGCGTGCCGTCGTTCTGCGCGAAGTAGAGTGCCGCCCCGATACCGCGACGCTCGAGCGCGGCGGCCAGCGTGCCCGCCACGTCCCGCGCCACGCCCAGCAGCGCTCCATTGAGGATGGTCGAGTTCTCGCGTTCAAGGATGCCCAGCGACCCCAGCTCGTGGCTCATCGAGAGATGGACCTCGCCGCCCATGACCTCGCGTGCGATGTCGGCCGCGGCCAGCTCGTGGCGGGGCGAGACGGGGGCGAAGACACTGGTGATGGCGACCGCGTCGACCTTCCCACGCAAGGGCCTGAGGAAGTCGCGCACGGCGCCCCCATCGAAGGGCACGATGTCCCGGCCATCGAGTTCGATGCCGCCGCGGACCATAGCCTCGCCACCGGACACGGCGGCCTTGAGATCATCCGGCCAGGTCAGCAGCGGACGGATGGACAGGGTCGCCGGGGCGCCGATGCGCAGGATGGCTACGCGATGGAGCTTGCGTCGTTCGAGCACGGCGTTGGTGGCATGGGTCGTGCCCAGCATCACGTGGCTGATGCGCGCCCGCTCGACCTCACCATCCGCCAGCACGGCATCGACGGCGGCTTCGATGCCGGAGCTCACGTCAGCCGAGGTCGGTGTCTTCGTCTTGGCCAGCAGGGTGTCGTGGCGGTCGAGCACGACCGCATCCGTGTTGGTGCCCCCGACGTCGATGCCGAGGCGCAGGTCAAGCGGCTTCGTGGCGCTGCCCGGCGTTGCGCCGTGGTGGCTCACGCGCCCGCTCCTGCGTCCCTGCCCGGCCACGCCCCGGTACCAGGATTGAGCTCCTCGACGGGCACGTACGGAAGATCGAAGCCGAACGCCTCTGGGCCGGCCGTACGCAGCCCGATCTCCGTGCGCCAGATGGGCGGGCAGGACATGGCGATGGCCACCAGGCGCTGACCGTACTTGATGCGTTCGGTGTGGATGGCCTCGCCGGTCTGCTCGTCGAGCAACGAGATGATGTCGGGCGTGATGGCCCGCAACTCGCCGTTCACCCGCGCCACCAGGAACTCGTTCTGGATCTCGATCTCCATGGTCTTGCCGGCGTCGTGGCGCATGCCCTCGATGGTGGTCGTGCCGCGGATGAAGCCACCCTCGAAGCGCCGTTCGACATCGACGATCTTGCCGTCGAGCAGCCGTGCCGCTCCCGTGGCCGCGATGACCGCAGCGACGGGATCGGTGGCCGCGCCGCTGATGGACCGTCCGATCTCGGCGGCCAGGGACACCGTCCCGGGCACGGTGGCGCGTCGCGCCTCAGCCACGGTCATGGTGTACTCGGCGCTGGCAGCGATACCACCGCAGGCGATGGCGATGGCGCGCTCCAGGCGTTCCGCCCACTCCCCTTCCGCCTCATGGATCACAGCCCGATGGCCACGCTCATCGACGACCACGGCCGGGGCCGCGGGAATGCCGGCCAGCTCCATGGTCACCATCTGGACCTCGGGGAAGGCACGGCCCATGCCGTCGGCATCGAGCACGGGCAGATCCATCATGGCCGCCCAGGTGAGCGGGACCATGCCGTTGGAGCCACCGATCTCCGCACACATCAGGGCGGCCACCGGCGCACCCCGCAGGCGCTCCACCTCCTCGCGCAGGTACTGACCCTCGTATCCGGAGGAGAGCTTCTCGATGGTCACCGTGGGCGCTCCCAGGAAACCGCACGACATGACGATGCCGTCCTGCGGCAGATCGTCGTACTCGACCAACTCGACGGGCCCGTGGTCGGCGATGGCCTGGATGGCCATCAGCGTGGCGGTGTAAGCCTCTCCGCCGCCACCGGCACCGAGCACCGAACAGCCTCGCGCGATATCGGGCAACTCGTCGACGTTGATGGTCCTGGGCACCGCCGGATGATAGCCGAGGCCCCGGTCGCGCGACCGGCCCCTCGCCGCCGCTACGGCCCCTCCTGGCAATCGCAGCCGAAGCGAAACCGACGGTGGCCGCTCCCGTACCATCGGAGGAGCAACGAGATGCGCCTGCCAGGCGCGCGAAGGGGAAACCGATGATCGACCGCACCTCACACAACGACGCCGAGCGCGAAGCTCGCGAGAAGCCCGAGATCCCGCCGGAGGACCTGCAGCCACACTACTGGGCGGCGCAGGAGCGCTACGACCGCATGCGGTTCCGCTACAGCGGCAACAGCGGCCTGGCGCTGCCGGCCATCTCGCTGGGGCTGTGGCACAACTTCGGCGACGACGTGGCCTTCGCCCGCCAGCGCGCCATCATCCGCCGCGCCTTCGACCTGGGCATCACCCAGTTCGACCTGGCCAACAACTACGGGCCGCCCTTCGGCGCCGCGGAGGAGAACTTCGGGCGCATCTTCGCCAAGGACCTGCGTCCCTATCGCGACGAGCTGGTCATCACCACCAAGGCCGGCTGGCACATGTGGCCCGGTCCCTACGGCTGGACCGGCTCGCGCAAGCACGTCCTGGCCTCCCTCGAGGCCAGCCTCGAGCGCATGGGCCTCGAGCACGTGGACATCTTCTACTCGCACCGCATCGATCTCGACACGCCGCTCGAGGAGACGATGGGCGCGCTGGCCACGGCCGTGCACCAGGGCAAGGCCCGCTACGTGGGCATCAGCTCCTACTCGCCCGAGCGCACCGCGAGGGCCGCCGCCATCCTGCGCGAGCTGGGCACGCCGCTGCTCATCCACCAGCCCAACTACTCGATGTTCAACCGCTGGATCGAGGCCGAGCTGTTGGACGTCCTCGAGGCCGAGGGGGCGGGCTGCATCCCCTTCTCACCGCTGGCCCAGGGGCTGCTCACGGACAGGTACCTCGACGGCGTGCCCGCGGGCAGCCGCGCGGCCCAGGACAAGTCGCTCTCGGCCGAGATGCTCGGCGACGAGAACCTCGCCCGCATCCGGGCCCTCGACGGCATCGCCCGGCGGCGTGGCCAGTCGCTCGCGCAGATGGCCATCCTCTGGACCCTGCGCGACCCCAGGGTGACCTCCGCGCTCATCGGTGCCAGCTCGCCAGGGCAGCTCGAGGACAGCGTGGGCGCCCTCGACGGCGCGCCCTTCAGCGACGAGGAGCTGGTCGAGATCGACCGCTATGCCCAGCCGGGCTCCGGGGTCGATCTCTGGAACGTCTCCGCCGGGCTGTAGTCGAGAGAGTCACAGACGACAAGCACCCCTCGTCGGGCCGTTTGCCGCGATGGGGGGTGCTCGACCATGGCTTGCCTAGGGCGCCAGCGTGCCCGCGAAGACCTGCCAGGCCAGGATCGTCTTGGCGAAGAGGCTCATGAACATGTATGTCTTCTCGCCGACGAGGTAGTCCTTCCAGCGGCCGACCTTGCCGTACTGCAGGATCATCGTGATGGCGAAGACGTTGAAGGCCAGGAAGAGCGAGATGAAGATGCCGATGACGAACGTGGGGATAGGCTCAGCGCCCGGCTCGACCGCGGCCGACCATAGTGCGATACCGATGACGATCCAGGGTACGATGCCCGCGATGACGCCGAAGACGTAGTGGTTCCACTGGGTCTTGGTGCGGCCCTGGTTGGCCGACTCCATCGACCATCCGAACAGGTTCATGGCCGCGTTGATGCCGAAGATGGCGACCAGCGTGCCGATCTCCTGGATGCCCGAGAGCGTGGCGATGATGACGATCATCACCGAAGAGCTGAGCGCGTACTCGATCCAGCGCATGGGCTGGATGCCCGTCGAGAGTCGGCGTTCGTACCAACTTCGCAGCGGCCAGGCCAGCAGCGCATGGGCGACGGCGCTCATGAAGAAGAACGTGGCCACAGCCGGGCCGATGGGCAGCTCGAACAGAGAGCTCTGCGCCGGCACCAGCGTATCGGTCACGGTATCGAAGGTCAGGTAGCTGGTCACGACCGGGCTGCTGACGATGGGGTCCTTGGCGAAGGAGAGCGCCAGGATCGATCGAGCCCCTGGATGCCGTGCAGCGCGGCCAGCACTGCGTTCCAGCGGAAGAGGCTGTGCGCCCGGTCCTCGGGCAGCGGCGTGGACGTGGGCGCCTCGACAGCGGGATTGGCGGCGGTCATGTGGTCGATCCTTCTCTGTCTTCGGGTTTTGCGGTCATTGTGAACTATTCGCAGTAATCTACGCGAGTGTCACAGGTATGTCAATGGTTTGTATAGGTTCTGCACCGTTACCCGGGCCTCGAAGGGCACGGCCGACTGGATCGCCTCGTCTGCCAGAGCGCGCCTGGCCGGAGCGGTCAGCGGCGCTTGAGCACCAGCAAGCGCGTCTTGTCGGCGTGACCGATGAAGATCCACTCGTACCGGGCGTGGCCGGCCATCATCGTGAACTTCGGCGCGGCAGCCCGGACCGGGTCGGGCCAGTGCGGTAGCTCTTCGCTGACCCAGGTCGTCGCCCATTCCAGCGGCTGCCCGGCCAGCAACGGGTACGAGCCCCAGCCCTCACGGCCGCGCTTCCAGATGAGCGGCTCTGCCTCTGCCGCGGGCTCGACCGGGTCATCGGGCAGCTCGTCGATACGCTGCCGGAACGTCACCCCGCGATAGTCGGCTGCGTGGCGGAAGACAAGGTCGGAGGCCGGGAGCCTCGACGGCGGAGCGCCGTTGTTGTCGAAGACGAGGACCTTGGGGCTCCTGCGTCCGACCACGATGGTCAGGTCGCTCCCGCGCGGGAAGCGCACCGTACGCTGGGCGATCTTGGTGCCGCGACACGAGCCAGGGGCGGCCCGGAAGAACTTCAAGACCTTGGGTCCCGGGCCGAAGTTGCGGAACACCCGCCCGCCGAACCGCAATCGCGACTCGATCTCCTTGCCGTTGACGCAGACATCCAGCAAGGCGCCGGTGCGGCCCTGGACGATGGACATCTTGCCCTTGGCCGGAGCCGTCACGGCCGACGCAGCCAGTGATGTCACCAGCAACGCGGCCACCAGGCAACCAGCCAGCGTGGATCGGATGAAGCGCATGTCGTGACCGTCCCCCTCTTGGTGGCGGTCCCGACGGGCCGGCGAGTCCGCCTCCCCTGTGCATGCTCCGAAGCCTGACCCCGGATCAGACTACGCTGGCGGCCCGAGCCTCACCCGTCCAGAGCCACTGGGACCGAAGATGGCTCGCTCAGGGATGGCGCTAGTTGGTGAGCGTGACCTTGCGGATCGAGCGGGGCAGCTCGGGATCCCACCCTTGGCGATGGTGAGGTGGCGGGCATGGAGCTGCCCGGGCACGATGGAGACGATGGGCATCAGCCACTCCGGCAGGTTCGTCGGCAGAGCCAGGGACCACGTGCCCCTGCCACGCACGGTCTCGTCGTCCGAGACGATCAGGAGGCGAGCGCCGAGCTCGCCGCTCAGTAGCGCGATGACCTCGGCCATGTCCACTTCGGTAGCCCCGCGGGGCGCTACGCAGAAGGTCGGGAAGCCGGCCTCGATGAGTGCCAGCGGCCCATGGATGAAGTCGGCGGAGGAGTACGGGTCGGCCAGGGTGTAGCTGAGTTCCTTGAGCTTCAGGGCCCACTCGCGTGCCGTGGCGTAGTGGTAGCCGCGACCGAGGATGACGCAGCGGTTCAGCGAGGCCATGTCGGCGGCGATGCGCGCGGCCTCGTCGTCCTGGTCCAGCACCGCGGTGAGTGCCGCCGGGACCCTGGCCAGGTCGGCCCCGGCATCGACGTCGGACAGACCCGCAGCCAGCATGGCCAGCACGATCAGGGTCGCGGTGTAGGTCTTGGTCGCGGCCACCGCGCGCTCGGGGCCGGCCCGCAGCGCGAGGTGGTGCGCGGCAGCTTCGGCCATGTCCGAGCCGGAGGTGTTGGTGATGGCCAGCGTCAGCGCACCCTGCGCCCGAGCTGAGCGGATGACGCCGACGACATCGGGCGAGGCGCCCGATTGGCTGATGCCGATGACCAGCGCGCTGCTGTAATCGGGCGAGGCGCCATAGAGCGAGTGCACGCTCGGCGTGGCCAGCCCGACGTTGATCCCGGCCAGTACGCCGAGGCTGTACTGGGCATAGATGGCGGCGTGGTCCGACGTGCCGCGAGCAGCGATGACGATATGGCTCGGGGCGGTAGCTCGGATCGTCTGGCACATCGCCTCGATCTCCGGCCCGGCCTCACCGAGCAAGCGCGCAGCGACCTCGGGCTGCTCTCGGATCTCGTCGATCAGGGCCACTTCGTTACCTCCATACCGTGCCCACGAGGGTAGAGCCCGGGGATGTCCACCGGGAGCCGGCCACCGATGGGCGCCCGGCCGAACAACGCGTCCGCGACCGCGCCGACACTGGCGGGCACGATCGAGTATGAGCACAGGTGGGTCGCCGATCGTGGGTAGTCGGCGAGGTCGTACGGCGTGCGCATGGCCACCGTCACGGTGGGCGTGCCCGTCTCGAGCACGGCTTCCACGAGGCGTGCCTGGCCCGCTTGCACGTTGGTGGCCAGCGTGACCACGATGACCAGCTCGGCAGCTGCCGCAGCGCCGCGGGCCATCGTGATCTCGTCATCGCCCGGCTCCGAGCCGACCCGGACGTCGCGCACCTCGGGGTGGTGATGTCGGACTGCGTCGGCCAGGGCCAGCGGCTCGTCCGCAGACGAATCGGCGGGGGTCAGCTCACGCGGCTGGGGCGTGATGACCACGACTCGATCCTCGGCGCGCGGTCGCAACGGCAGCAGCTGAGCGTCGTCGCGCACCAGGGTGATGGCTGCCCGTGCCGAGCTCCTCGCTAGCTCACGATGGGCACGGCTGCGCACGACCGACCGCTCGGGCCAGGCAAAGTGCTGGAGCCAGCGGCGCAGTCGCAGCAGCCGGCGCCCGGATGCCCGGATGCGGCTGGCTGGCACGAGCCCTCGCAGGGCCGCCTGGCGCAAGCCCTCCTCCAGACGCTTCTGGGCAGCGCGGTCGGGCGTCAGCAGCAGCAGGTCCACGCCGGCACGCAGGGCCACGATGCTATCGACCACGCCACCGACCCCCTGCGCCACGGCCCTCATGTCCATGGCGTCGGTGATGGACACGCCCTCGAAGCCGAGGCGCTCCCGAAGCAGGTCGTGCATGACCTCGCGCGAGACGGTGGCCGGCAGGGCACGGTCGCCAGTGACGGCCGGCAACGCCACGTGGCCGGACATGACCATGCCCGCACCCGCCTCGATGGCAGCCCGGAAGGGCACCAGCTCGCGGGCTTCGAGCTCGTCGATGTCGAGGTCGATGGCGGCCAAATCGAAATGCGGGTCGACATCCACCGCCCCGAATCCCGGGAAATGCTTGGGCGTGGCCACCACCCCGCCCTCCTGCAGCCCTCGCGTCAGGGCCGCCGCGTGTCGAGCGATGGCCACCGGGTCCGACCCGAAGGCGCGCGTGCCCAGGCTGGTGTTGCCGGGCTCCACCGCCACGTCACAGACCGGTGCATAGTCCACGGTGATGCCCAGTGCTCGCAACTCTCGGGCCGTGGCCCGACCCGTGGCCTCGGTCATGCCCTCATCGTCGGCTGCACCGAGCGCCATGGCCCCCGGGAAACGGGTGGTGTCATGCCCAAGGCCGACCAACTGGCCACCTTCCTGGTCGGCACCGATGAGCAGCGGCAGATCACCCGGTGCCGCCGAGTGGAGCTGCTCGGTCAGGCTCGACAGGCGATCGGCGTCCGCGGCGTTGGCACGCAGGAAGACGGTGACGCCGTGGGCATGTCCAGCGGCGATGCGACGCAGCAGCCAGCCCGGCGCCTCGGTACCGACGAAGGCGGGCAGGAGCTGGCCCAACACCGATTCCCCGGGGGGCACAGGGCCGGGGCGTGTCGCGCGCCGGCCGGTCGCCGGGGCGCGCTCAGGATCGGATGGCCAGCTCACCGGCCGAGAACCTGCTCCATCTCGAGGGTGTCTAGCCCTTGACGGAGCCGGACAGGATGCCGCGCACGAAGTAGCGCTGCAATAGCAGGAACACCACCATGGGCACGATCATGGTCACGAAGGCGCCCGCCGTGAGCAGGTGCCACTGACCGCCGCGACCGCCGATCAGTCGCAGCAGCTGCAGGGTCATGACCGACTTGTCAGCCTCCGCGCCGAGGAAGACGAGGGCCACGAGCAGGTCATTCCAGACCCACATGAACTGGAAGATCGCGAAGGCCGCCAGCGCCGGCACCGATAGCGGCAAGACCACCTTGGTGAACATCTGGAAGTGCGTGGCGCCGTCGATCGAGGCCGTTTCGAACAGGTCGCCTGGCAGCTGGCTGATGAAGTTGTAGAGCAGGAACATAGCTAGCGGCAGACCGAAGGCCGTGTGCGCCAGCCACACGCCCGGGAAGGACTGGCTGATAGGGATTCCCATGTCGGTCAGAGCCTTGTAGATCTCCTGGACCGGCAAGAGCGCCATCTGCAGGGGCACGACCAGGAGCGCGACAACGACCATGAATAACGTGCCGCGGAAGGGGAACCGCATCCAGGCGAAGGCGTAGGCCGCGAACGCCGCGATGGTGATGGGGATGACGGTGGCCGGGATGGTCACGATGAGGCTGTTGATGAAGGCATTGGCCATGTTGTCGTCGGTCAGCACGGCCTCGTAGTTGATGAGCGTCCAGGTGGCCTCCCACGGCCAGACCAACGTCGTCCACCATCCGGAGCTGACGATGTCGCGTGCATCCCGGAACGAGCTGATGAGGATGCCCAGCGTAGGGAGCGACCAGATGAGCGCGATGACGATGACCGCGGTGCGGATGGGGGCGCGGCGCCAGAAGCTGCTGCGCCGGGGCTTCATGGCCCCGGTGTCGGTCGCCGTGCTCATGCCGCGTACCCCTGCCTGCGGATGTTGCGGACGTTCAACAGGGCCATCGGCAAGACGGCCAGGAAGAGGACGGTCGCGAGGACCGCACCTCTGCCTTCATTGAAGAACTGGAACGCCTGCAAGTACATCTGGTTGGCGACCACGTCGGTGTTGAAGCGACCGCCTGTCATGACGAAGACGATATCGAAGACCTTGAGCACGACGATGGCGGTGGTGATGGTGACCATGATCAGCGATCCCCTGATCATGGGCACGACGATCCTGATGAACTGCTGTCGCTCGTTGGCGCCGTCGAGGCTGGCGGCCTCGGTGATCTCGGTGGGTACACCCTTGATGGCCGCCGAGAGCACGACCATCGAGAAGCCGACCTGGAGCCAGATGAGGACGATGATCAGCAGGAACGTGTTGAGACGGTAGTCCGGGGTCTGGATCCAGCGCACGGGCTCCTGCCCGAGACCGACCCAGATCGCGTTGAGCAGGCCGATCTGACTGGCACTCTCGGGTCGCCATGTGTAGACGAACTGCCAGATGGTCGAAGCGCCGATGAGGGAGATGGCCAGCGGCAGGAAGACGAACGTCTTGGCCACGGATTCGTACTTGACGCGGTCGAAGATGCCGGCCACCAGGAGCCCCAGGCCCACGGCGCCGGCGACGCCGACCACCAGCCAGAGCACATTGTTGATGTACATCTGGTGATTGGCGGGGTCGGTCAGGGCCCACTGCCAGTTGCCCAGGCCATCGCCCTTGGTCAAGGAGATGATGACGGTCCGAACGAGGGGCCACACCAGGAAGACCGTCAACAGGGCCAGCGCCGGACCCACGAAGACCCACGGCAGCAAGCGTCCGCGCCAGCGCGGCGAGAGACGCATGACCACCCAGTTGAGCCCGGTGTAGAAGAGCCAGATACCCCCGATGCCGAGCGCCAATGCGACAGCTGCGAGGATGACCTTGGGCACCACCTGGTTGCCGGAACCGGCGCGCAGGGCCTCGGCCTCGGTGCTGTTGCCGATGAGGTCGTAGAGGATGGCCGCGGTGTTGGCGCTGGCCCGCTGGTCGAACACGAACCAGAGGGCGAGCGCGACACCGAAGAGCGCGAGGATGGCGCCCAGCGGTAGCAGGAAGGCCCGCCACGTGCGCTGGTAGTCCTCGCTCGGCGCGTCGTTGTCGTACGTCACACGGTCCCTCCCCGAGTCTTTCTGGCTAAGCCTCTCTCATCGATGAGCCAGGTGCGTGCCGCTCGATGCGACACACCCCTGGCCGAACTGTACGGGACTACTCGGCGGGCCAGCTGGCGTCGATGGCCGCCAACACTTCGTCGGTGTTGGTGCCGTCAGCGCCGATCCAGTCGACCATGCCGGTCCAGAAGGAGCCGGCACCGACGGGGCCGGGCATGAGGTCGCTCGCATCGAACCCGAGGGCCGACGCGCCGCCGATCATGGTGGCGGCAGTCTCACCCTTATAGTTGCCTTCGACCCACTCGGCCGGGGTGCCGGAGTTGGGAGAGATGGCCTTGCCGCTCCTGACCCACACTTCCATGCCCTCCGGCGAGGCCAGCCACTGGGCGAACGCCCGCACCTCGGGTCGATCGGCACTGACCATGAGGCCGTCGCCAGCGGAGAGCACCGGCGCGCCCAACTCTTCCTTGATCACGGGGAAGTAGAAGAGGCCGAGGTCCTCACCGATGATGAACTCGGAATCCTCGCCGGTCGCCTTCTCATCCGGGAAGAAGGAGGGCCCGTACCAGGTGGCCTGCTTGTGCATCCAGCACTCGGGAGCCTCGAGCGAGTCGAGCGTCGCGCCCCACATCGGATCCATCGCCTGCCGGAGGTTGGTGCCCACGATGGCGCCGGTGCCACCCCACACGTAGCCGTCGGTGAAGAAGATCTGCGCGACGTAATCGAGGGCCTCGCGGATCTCCGGTGAATCGAACGGAAGCTCGTGCAGATACCAGGCCTTGTAGGCATCGATGCCTGCGGTCCGCAATAGGATGTCCTCGACCCAGTCGGTGGCGAGCCAGCCGGTGCCCGGGCCATCCTCGATGGCCAGGCACCAGGGGTTGCTTCCGTCCGCGACGATCCGGTCGGAGAGCGCAATGAGCTCATCCCAGGTCGTCGGTACCTCGTAGCCGG
Source organism: uncultured Chloroflexia bacterium (assembly GCA_963705425.1). GTDB lineage: Bacteria > Chloroflexota > Limnocylindria > Limnocylindrales > CSP1-4 > JAFMJV01. The sequence goes on from CAVPJO010000014.1 coordinate 255,007, forward strand.
CGGCCTCAAAGGCCTTGATGGGGTACCACACGGTCGACTTCACGTCGAACTTGTAGGGGATGGCCCAGGTCCCGTTCTCGGTCTGGAACGAGTTCAGCGCGGGCTGTTCCGACGCGAGCTTCTCGAGGTCCATGATGGTGGAGAGTTCGACGATCAGGCCGTCTTCGCCGTACTGGTTGATGACCGCGGGCTGAGCCAGCTGCAGGATGTCGGACGCCTGACCACCTTGGAGCGAGAGGTTGACGAGGGTCTCGTGCTGGCCGGACGGAACCTCAGCGTGATTCACCTTGATGCCCGTGGCATCCAAGAACGGCTGGATGTTCGCGGCGAACTCGTCGCCTTGGCCGGCCGTCCACTGGGTCTGCATGGTCACCGTCGTGCCGGCGAACTCACCGGCCAGGGCCTGGTCAAGTTCGGTATAGCCGGTCGGGACCTCGGGCACACCCGGGGTCTGGGCGGCGACGCCGATGCTGCTGAGCGTAAGTGCCGTCGTCGCCAATGCGGCGCCGATGACGGCTGTCTTCCTTGTTCGGTGCATCACACCTCCTCCTTGATCCCACCCGACTGCCGGGCGAGAAGGGTTGATGGAATGGCGCGAAACGCATCGGTGCGTCCGGCCACGAGTTGGAGCCTTCGCTGCCCTCCTCACTGTGCATCCTCCAACGCCGGAGGCCACTCCGGTCCTCGTTGGGGAGAATGCTAGTACTGATGGGCCCAAGAATCCGGGCCATCTCGCGCTTCATACGACGAGGGCCAGCCCGAGTTCGGAGGCCATCAGCATGGCCGCCGCACCCAACTCGACGACGTCGCCGCCGGTGCGGCCGAAACGGATGGTGCTGCGCTCCACCAGCAACGGCAAGGCCGAGCGATGGACCTCCGCGCGAATTTGCTCGAGCCACGGCTCACCGTAGTCGGTCATGGGCCCGATGATCACGATGTCGCGCGCGCCGAGCGTGCCGAGCATGCCGGCCAGTACACGCCCCAACGGCTGCGCCGTGGCGAGCACGACCTCCTGGGCCAGCGGGTCACCAGCCCTGAACGCCTCGAGCAGGGTCTCGTGCGTGATGGGTCCGGCTCCCAGGCTCGTGTCGCTGCGGGTGGCTGCCAGCTCGCCGGCGCGCTTCAACGTGGCCCGCAGGCTGGTCGTCGTCTCGAGGCAGCCAGTGCTGCCGCAACGACAGGCGAGTTCCTCCTCGGTGACGCGCGTGTGGCCGATCTCGCCGGCCCCCGAGTCGTCGCCGGCGTAGATCCGGCCGCCGATGACGATGCCCGCGCCGATGCCCTCGCCGACCTTGACCACCACCATGGCAGTGGTCGTGTCGTGCCGCCCGAAGGCCCACTCCGCCATGGCTGCCGCCTGTGAGTCATTGACGACCACGGTGGGCAGGCCGGTCAGGTTCGTGAGACGCTCGCCCACCGCCACGTCGCGCCAGTCCAAGCCCACCGCCCAACGCACGGTGCCCACGGCCGTGTCGATGAGACCGGGTGCCCCGATGCCCACGCCGACCAGTGGCCGATCGGCCGCCTCCACCAACGACAGGACGAGGCTATCCAGGTCGTCCAACGCCTCGTTCCCGTCCCGACCACCCAGCGCGCGCCACGCTCGGGCAGAGACCTCACCGTACAGGTTGACGACGGCGCCGCTGAGTCGCTCGCGATCGACGTCGACGCCGATCAGCTGCCGGGCGTCGGCGGGCACGCGCAACAGGATGGGGGCCTTGCCTCCGGTCGAAGGGCCGGTCCCGGCCTCGGCCACGAGGCCGTCGTCGAGCAAGCTCTCGACCAGGTCGGACACCGTGGTCCGGGTCAGGCCCGTAGTGCGCGCCACATCGGCGCGGCTCAGCGAACGGCCCTCGTATACGGTTCGCAGCACGAGCTGCTCGTTGGAGCGTCGGGTCCCTCGATGGGTCGCCTTGGCCAGCGTCGCGTAGGGCAATGATCTCACTTTGTCAGCGGTCTGGACAAAGTAAGAATAGGCCCTTTGTCAAGACCATTGACAAAGTCTCGCAGGGCGGCCACGTCCCCGACGAGGGACGGTCAGGCCGTGTCCTGAGGCTCCGACGAGATGGGCACGACCTTGGCTGACGGCCCTCCTGGTTGCGCACGCTCGGCTGCGAACAAGGGCACGCGCACGCCCCGTCCCGCGCCAGCCCGGGAGCGCTTGTGCGTGTACATCGCCGCATCGGCCGCGCGCAGGAGGGCCTTGCCGTTGCGCCCATCGCGCGGATGCAAAGCCAGGCCGACACTGCACGTGATGTGGACCTTGGAGCCGTCCGACATGGGGTGGGCCAGTTCGGCGACCGCCTCAGCGGCTCGCTGGGCCACTTGCTTCGCCTCGGGCGCGTCGGTGTCCGGCATGAGCACGACGAACTCGTCCCCTCCATAGCGGGCCACCACATCGCTGGTCCGGACAGCGGCCCGGAGCGCGCCGGCGATGGCTCTCAGGACGCGGTCACCAGCCAGATGGCCGTGCTCGTCGTTGATGCGCTTGAAATCGTCGAGGTCGACCATGAGCACGCTGAGTGGCGAGTGCGAACGGGACGCGCGAGCGGTCTCCTGGCGGACACGATCCTGCAGGTGGCGATGGCTGTAGACGCCGGTCACGAGGTCTGTCTCGGCCGCGTCGCGAAGCTGGCGCACGAGGCGCGCGTTCTCCAGCGCAGAAGCGACCTGGTTGGCCATCGTCCGGAGCAGTGCCGCTTCACCTTCATGGAAGCGACGACCACCCACCTCGGAGACGAACTCGACCAAGCCGGTGACATGACCGCCCGTCGAGAGCGGCAGCAGCAACATCGCCGACCCGCCCAGGGCGTGAAGGCGCGATAGCTCTGCCGGCTCGAGGGTATCGACGCTGGGATCGAGCCAGACCGGCTCGTCGTTGAGGATGACGTGACGCAGCGTGCGGTGCGAGCCAAGGTCGCGCTCGGGGCCGATGAGCGGCCGGCCGTGGGCGCCGATGGCCACCAGCCTGCCGGTCTCGTCGTCCCAACGCGAGATGAGGCAGGCATCCATGCCTGCCGCCCCGCGCAGCTTCTCCGCGAGCACGTTGGCAAGGTCACGTTCGTCGGTGGCACCACCGCCCGCGCGGCTGATGTCGAGCAGCGCCGCGAGCTCGTCCACGTGCCGGTCGCGCTCGGCGAGCAGGCGGGCATTCTCGATGGCCACCGCCGCCTGATCGGCAAGGACGCCGAGCAGGCGCAGCTCATCGTCAGAGAAGCGGCTGAGACCCAGCCGGGAGAGCACGAACACTCCGATGACCCGGCCCTCCGAACGCAACGGCGCCAGCAGCATCAATTCCTCGGGCAGCTCGACCGAGTCGGGCACGTTGATCGCGCGCGGATCGCGTGCCGCATCGTGCACGTTGATCGGCTGCCCGTTGGCCGCGACCCAACCGGTGATGCCCTCCGCATCCATCACTCGCAGGCTTGCCACCAATTCGCCCTGGTACTCGCGGGCGTGCGGCCTGAAAGCCACGGGCTCGAGCGTCCGACCGTCTCGACGCAGGACGTAGAGGCGGGCGTTGTCGTAGGCGACTACGCGCTGGGTCTGCGAACAGAGGGCCGTGGCGATCTCCTCGACACTGGTGAGGCGGGTCAGCTGGGCCGCGACCGACTGGACTGTCTCGAGCTGCGCCGACCAGGCGATGGGCCGTGGGCCGAGGCGGGTCGAGATGGTGCCGACCAACTGGCGGGCCTGCACACGAGCCAGGGCCAGGTCATCGTCGTGGAAGGGCTCGTTCCGCTTGCGTTCCAGCACCAGCAGGCCACCGCGCTCATCGGGCAGGGCCAAGCGCGCCACGGCGCCGGTCGGCTCGGAAACGCTGCGCGGTGCAGGCAGCCAGCGGCGCAGCAGACCACCCTCGTCCCCGGTCGGTCCCTGGTCGATCGGTCTCTCGTCCCCCGTTCCGGCCTCGGAGCCGTCGCTGATGGCCTCGCCGTCGCGCACGGAGGCGATGAGCTCGAGCACGCCGTCGCCCCGGTCGAGATAGAGATGTGCGCCCCGATCGGCGTCGACATCACGGGCCAGCCGCGTCAGTGCAGCGGCGGCTTCTTTGAGGAGCGCGACCATCAGCGTCGCACCGTGAGCGGCACGGGCACGCCATCCGGGGGCATCGTCGGGCCTGGCCGGCGCATGGCGCTCACCAGGAAGATGACGGCACCAAGCGCGATGATGACGTCGCCGATCGAGAAGGCCGTGGCCATGGGCAACGGCCGCGGGAACAGGAAGATGTCGCCGAGGAAGGGCAATACCGTGTCAGGACCGATGAGGGCCACGTTGGAGTAATAGCTGACCGGCAACGCAGCCGTGCCTGTGAGTTCCAGCCAGGCTCCCGGCGAGGAAGGCATGTAGCCGCCATTGGCCAGGACCACGGCGAGGTTGAGGACGGCGCCCAAGGCGATGATGGTCAAGCCCGGCAGGCGCAGGTTGCGGAGCAAGGCGACCAGGACGGCGACGGTCGAGACCACGTAGATGAGGGGGCCTTCTCCACCGACACGTTCCTGGACGGGGTCTGCGAAGAGGATCAACTGGACGGCCAACCCGGCCAGTGCCAGCTGCCACCAGACGAAGCGGATGTGCTCGATGTAGCGCACCTGCCCACCAAGGAGCCGACCGAGGAGCAGGCCCGCGGCGATGGAGTACAGCAGCAGCACGTCGGTCCAGCAGCCTCCGTCATCACGACGCCGGCGCACTTGGCGCCGGCGGTCGTCGGATCTCGCGCGAGAGGGATGGTGGGGCCGACGACCGGCGCGAGAGAGGGAGTCGCCGGCCCCTGGGTCAATGATTCGTGGCGCGTCCTACCAGCGGAAAGGTGCCGCTAGCACGAGCACGAAGGCAGCGACGACCGCGAGGCGGAGCGCTAGGTCCTTGATTCGGCTCATTACTGGTCTCCCAATGAGTGCAGGCCTGTGCCCTGGGTAGCTGCGAGTGCTCGGATCTCGGTCGGAGAGGGCATCCACCGACTTGGCCGATACTCGCCGCGTCCTTGAACACCCTCCATGGCACAGTCGTACTAGGACGGGGTTTGACAGGACGCACCGGCCCCCGGCCCCCTGCTCCACGGCGTGCTCGCCACCGGGCAGCGTGGCCAGGCTCTCGGCCGGGGCCCTATGCTCCATGCATGAGCGACGAACACCTCATCGAGACCACCGTGGAGCGGCGCGTCGTCCATCGCGGCCGCTTCATCACCTTCCGCGTCGACACCATCGAAGACCCGCAGGGCAAGCGCCACCCGCGCGAGATCGTGGAACACCCCGGCGCGGTCGCGGTCATCCCTATCACGGGTGATGAGGTGCTCATGGTGCGGCAGTTCCGGACACCGGTGGCCAGGGTCATCCTCGAGATCCCCGCGGGCACCCTCGACCGCATGCCCGATGGATCGACCGAAGATCCCGATGTCGCGGCACCGCGCGAGCTGAGTGAGGAGACGGGGTATCGCGCCGGTAGTTGGCGTCTGCTCGGTCGCTTCTGGACCGCGCCGGGTTTCACCGAAGAGCGCATGCACCTCTACCTGGCCACGGACCTCGAGCCGCTCGACGACTACCGCGGCCCCGACGAGGACGAGTACCTGGACCTGATACGGCTGCCCTGGCGCGAGGCCATCGCCATGGCTGAGCGCGGCGATATCGAGGATGCCAAGACACTGGTCGGCCTGCTCTGGCTGGCCCGCCTGGCCGCCGCCGGCGAGCTCGATGGAGCCCGCTAGGGGGCAGTCAGCCCGGCAGCCATTCCTTGAGGTCGATGTGCGAGAGCCGCGGGCTGGGCGTGATGCCCGGGATGCGGCCACGCTTGGCGATGGCCTGCCCGTCGATCTCCTTGAGGTCGCCGGTGAAGTCGATGGGCGAAGCACCGCTGATGTAGCTGCCCACCGCGAAGTAGTCGACCGGGGCGCCGGCGTCCTTGAAGTACCAGATGCGGTCGGGCGTGAGGCCGCCGGAGACGATGATCTTGACATGCTCGAAGCCATCGAGGTCGAGCCGAGCACGAACCTCCATGACCAGGTCGGCGGTGACCCGGCCACGCTCCGACGGCGTGTCCAGGCGGACTCCATAGAGCCGATCGCCCAGCGCATGGGCTACGCGCAATGACTCCTCGGCTTCATCCTTGAACGTGTCGACCAGGACGATGCGGGGCACTTCCGGCGCGACGTGGCGGTCGAACGCCTCGGCGGCCCGGACGGTGTCGCCGATGACGAGCACCAGCGAGTGCGGCATGGTGCCGGTCGGTGACAGTCCAGCCAGCCGTGCACCGGCCGGGGTCGAGGCGCCCACGCAGCCGCCCACGATGGCCGCATAGTCGAGCGCATCGGTGACATGGGGATGGACGTGCCGAGCGCCGAAGCTGATGACGGGCTGTGGCGAGGCGGCCGTGACGCACTCCCGCGCGGCGTTGGCCCACCCGGTCGACTGTGCGAGCATGCCCAGGATGGCGGTCTCGTAGAGCCCGAAGGCGCGATAGCGCGCCTTGATGCGCATCACGATCTCCTTGGAGGCGAACGCCTCGCCATCGGCGAGCGACTCGACGGTGTACTCCTCGTCGCTCTCGGCGAGCACAGAGGCCAGCAACACCTTGGCCTCGTCGATGCCGCAGAGGATGCCCTCGGCACGCGAGAACACCTCCATGACCACGACCGGGTCCATGTCTTCGCCGGCGAGGATCTCCTCGGCGCGCATGAAGTAGACGTCCGCCGAGTCCCCGCTGAGCACGTCGCGCGATGGCCGGCGGCGTTCTCGAGTCACTCCATCCATCAGGCCCCAGAGTGTAGCGACTACAGCGCCGCCATCGCACTCGACTTGTGATCCATTGCCATATCCGCCACCTACACGCGGCTCCGTAGCTCCATGCCGCGCAGCCCCCTCCAGCGCGCATCCGGGCGGCAGCGTGCGCACGGCCGTCGCATCATGGGATCGAGCTGTACGCTTGGCTGACAACTCCACGAATGAACGCCTCGTCGAAGCCAGTGGTGAGGGCTCAAGGGCGTGTCGGCGGACAGAGGTAGGTGTCGCGATGATCGAGCTCGGCGTCTTCGCCAGGGTGTTCCCATCCGGGCAGGCATCTCAGGTCGCAGGGATGATAAGGGCTGCAGGCTTCACCGCGACCCAGCTCAACCTGTCCGCCCTCAACCGTCCGACGCTCGATCAGACGCTATGCAAATCCGAGGCCGTCGCGATCGCCCAGGCGTTCCGAGGAGCCGGTGTTCGCATCTGGGGCGTGTCGGGCACGTTCAACGCCATCCATCCTGACCTGACCACACGCGAAGCCGGTGTCCAGGCCTGCCGCAGCATCATCGCTAGAGCCGCAGACATGGGAGCGGAGGTCGTGACGCTCTGCACTGGGACCCGCGACCGGACCAACAAGTGGCGCGCGCATGCCGACAACAGCACGCCTGCAGCCTGGCAAGACCTTCGCATCACCCTCGACTCGCTGATTCCGACTGCGATCGAGGCAGGCGTACGACTCGGCGTCGAGCCCGAGCCAGGTAACGTCATCTGCGATGCCAAGTCCGCGATCCGGTTGTTCGCCGAGCTGAACAATGACGCACACCACCTAGCGGTCGTCCTCGACCCAGCAAATCTGCTGTCCGTGCACACCCTGCCACGCCAGCGGGACATCCTGTCCGAGGCCTTCGACGGGCTCGGAAATTACACCGCGGCATTACATGCCAAAGACGTCGTCTCGGCCGGGTATGCGGCGCCTGGTATGGGCGGTCTGGATTACGAGCTGGTGATGCGACTTCACGCCTCACTACCACGACTCGTCCCCGTCATCGCGCAGGATCTCACCGCTGACGACGCCCCGCGCGTAGCTGCGTTCCTGGCGGAGCGTGCAGCCAGCGCTGCATCGGGATCGCACCACTCCCCAGCGGCGCCGACGTAGGCCCGCTATCGGCAACACCCCAGCGCGATATCGTCGGTAAGTGCCGCGGTTTCGCGCTCCACGCCGCTTGACCTTGGCCGCCGACGCACCCATCGGGCGCCGGGCGTCAGTGGATCGAGCACGCGTGTGGCCTCGCCCGTGATTAGGCGATGAGCAGGATGTGGTTGGGGTCGATCTGCTTCCGGATGAGACGAACCTGTTCGGTCGTCGGCGCCTCGGTGGCCTGGAGAACTTCGGGAATCAAGGGGCGGAAGCTCATGGCATCGAGTACTTCCTCCAGTGTGACACCAGGATGGATGGAGAGAAGCTCCATCTCCTTGCTCTCGGCATGGAACCCGAACATGGCCATGTCCGTGATGACACGCCACGGCCCCCCTGGATCGAGTCCGAGCTGCTCGCGCGAGTCGCCGCCGTCAAGGTGCCCCACACTGGTGATGAAGTCGACCCGCTCAACGAATGTCCGCTCGCGAAGGTCGGTGATCACGATGGGCCGCTTGACATAGGCGAAATGATCAGGCTGGGCCAGGCACCCGATGAGGCGGACCTTGGGCTTGCGGTAGTCACCGATGGCGGTGATGTTCAGGTTGCCGAACCGGTCGATCTGCGGAGCCGAGTCGAATGACACGTCGAACTGGCGGCGAGCGAGCATGTCGCACTTATCGCCCGTGTGGGCCATCTGACTCGCACAGGGCCAAGTCGTGATTTGATGCTGCGACAACACGGGAGGAATCCTCGTCAAGTCCGGACTGAGCAGATTGCCCCAGTAGATCGTGATGTCCGGCGCGTGCGTCAGCTGTGCCAGCCGGGCCGAGGCGATCGGGATGCCTACCGCCAGCGTGAATGCTCGCCCAGCGGTGCCTACTCCGACGAACGCAAGATCGCCATCACGCAGCTCCCGGGCGGCGACCACGACCAGCAACTCGTTGAGGGTGTAGTCTTCCGCGTAAGCCATCGGCTTGGGCTCCTATCGTACTGAGAGTTCGAAGATGCGCTGGGGAGTCAGCGCCCTGCGCAGGTAGTCCTGGTGGTCTTCGACGCCATGGATGTACGTCTCCGCGTACTCATCGAACCGGCCGCCCTTGGAGCACTCCTGGTAGTTCTGCATGTGCTCCGTGTCCTCGTCGTAGTAGCCATCACAACTAAGTGGATGCGCACCGAATGGCGCCTCCACGATGGCATCGACCCAGAGGTGTGGGATATAGGTCAGGTTGGGCCGCCGCAGGATCTCCTCATGCGGGACGATCTTCTCCACGGTGACGATGAGCCGCTCGGCCGCCTTGGCCATGATCGGGTCGATGTCGTCGCTGTCTCGCTGCACTGGGAACTGCACATTCCCGTACTCGTCTCCGACGTACCCATGGAGAACGGTGACGTCCGCGACGGCCGCTTCGACAGCGTGGTACATCTTGCCGGTGAAGGGGCACATCGATCTCCTGGATCTGCTCGGCGTTGTGCGCGGCCATCCCGGTCCCCATCAGGACATCGGTGGGCATGAATGAGATGCCCTGGGCGGCCGCCCGGAAGCGCGCGATCATGGCCGTCTCCGGGAAGTCGCGCACTTCGATCGATCCTTGTTCGACGCCACGCCGGAAGTTGTAGGCCATCCCGAACTGGAAGAGCCCTTCGTAGACGGCCTCGACTCGCTTGACGGCGCCGGCGCCGGCGAGCATGTCCATCGTGAAACCCGCTGGAAACGCCAGAATCCGAAGGTCCGTGACTCCTTGGCGGATGAGCTCCCTCACGAACGCCGCCGGAGACCGCCTGATGATGCTGCCGCCGACCGCGATCGTACTGCCGGACGGCACCAGCCGAGCCGCCTCTGCCATGGTCATGAGCTTGCGTTTCATCCTGCGCTGCCTCTCTCTCGAACCTCGATCGATAGCGGAGAAGCCTTGCGGAACGGGCGCAAAGACCACCTCACCGCCACACGGGGGCATACCATCGATGCGCCCATTCAGATCACGCCACTTTCCGATAGCTCTGCCACGGTGTCATCGTCGAGACCCAGCCACTCGGCGTAGACCTCCTGGTTGTGTTGCCCCAGGAGCGGTGGGGGGCGGCGGATACTCTGGCGGGACTGGGAGTAGTGGACGTTGAGTCCATGCATCGGGAAACGCCCTACCGTCGGGTGCTCGATCTCGACCAGCATCTCGCGGTGTCGCACCTGGGGGTCCTCGACCACTTCATCGATGGTCGCTACCTTCGCACATGGCAGCCCTGCCCCACGGACCATCTCGACGACCTCATCGGCGGTGCGTTCACTGACCCAGTCAGACAACACTGCTTCGCTCGCCGCGACGTTTCGCATCCGGGCTTCATTGGTCACAAATCGCGGGTCCTGCAGGATCTCGGTCTTCCCGATGACGGCGAGCAACCGGGGGAAGAGCGAGTCGGTCGCCGATGCGATGTACACCCACCGACCATCCTTGGCCTCGAACAGGTTCGATGGAGCGGCATATCGGTCTCTGTTGCCTCGCCGTGTCATCTTCTTATCGAGCAGGAGGTACTCAGGAATGGCCGTGATCAAGAAGGAGACCGCCGTGTCCAGGAGTGCGATGTCCACATGTTGCCCCTCGCCGGTGGCCTCCCGGGCTCTCAGTGCCCCGAGGATGCCGAACGCCGCATAGATGCCGCTGGCGTAGTCGACAAGGAACGTGCCCGTCGTCACCGGCGGTCGATCCGGTTCGCCAGTGAGGTCCATGAGCCCGCTCATCGCCTGGGCGATCATGTCGAAACAGGCGTAGTCCGCGTACGGCCCATCCTGCCCGAAGCCGGAGATGCTCGCCATGATCAACCTCGGGTTGATCTCCCTGAGGACGTCGTAGCCGCACCCCATTCTCTCCATCGTGCCGGCCCGGAAGTTCTCCACCAGGATGTCGGCCTCGCTAACCAGGGACTTGAGGAGTTCGATGCCTCTGGGATTGCGGAAATCGAGCGTGACTCCTCGCTTGTTCCGGTTCATCATCATGTAGTAGAGGCTCTCACCACCGACCTTGTCGCCAACGCTGCGGACGTCGTCACCCCGCCCGACCCGCTCGACCTTCACAACGTCGGCACCCATGTCCCCGAGCAACATGCAACAAAACGGTCCGGCAAGCACGCGGCTGACGTCCAGGACCTTGATGCCTTCGAGCGGAGCCTGCATCCCGACCTTCCTTTCTGTCACGGCTAGCGGCGGTTTCGGAGCTCGACCCACTTGGCGAGGTTCGATACCGAAACGATAGTCGAAACGTTTCGCCAATGTACACTGCGTGAGAGCCAAGGAAGCGCACAGCCTGACTGCGAGTGCCCGACGTCGGCGTCGACGAGGGCCGCTTGCCGCGTACGATCAGCGTCGGACGAGCCGGACTCATCCAGGGCCGATGGCCACCTTGGCCCCGTGGCTCTCGGCGCTCCTCGACGCCGCTTCTATCAAACGCACCGCCTCGACGCCATCGCGTGGCGATGGATCGGTGTCGCGGTCGTCCAGGATGGAACGCGCGAAGGATTCAAGTTGACGTTTGAATGGGTCCGTGTCGTCGAAACGCGGCATCGTGGCTATCCGCTCGTCTTCGATGTACAACTCCACCTGACTACCGAGTCTTGAGAAGACATAGGGCGATCGGATTCGGATATGGCCGTGCTCACCATAGATGTCCGTCCCCTCGGACCAACCACTGTGGACGTAGGTCGTGATCTCGAAGGAGGCGAGTCCCCCACCGCTCTTGATCCCAGCGGTGCCATGCCAAGTGTGGTCGCCATCCAGCGACGAGTGGCGGACGCTGAGCCAGGTCAGGTCCCCCGCCAGATAGCGCAGCACATCGAACACATGGGCGCCATGGGTCAGCAGGCGGTACCGTTCGGCGTCGCGCTTGATCTCGTCTTCTGCCTGACGGACGGCCTCATCGACCGTGATGGGCGGGAACAGGGTACGAAGGATGCCGACTCTCGACGAAGCCATGACGCGATACCACGTCTGCAGGCTTAGGATCCGACCGATGCGGATGACGTTGGCCTTGGCGAACTCGAGCGCTGGATCATGGCGCTTCATGCATCCGGTCTGCAGACGAAGCCCGCGGTCGCGAGCCGCGTCCGCTAGTCGTTGTGCCTCGACCACGGTCATGGCAAGCGGCTTCTCCATGAGCACGTGCTTCCCGGCCTCCAGGGCCTGGAGCCCGAGGGTCAGGTGGTACCGATCGGGCACGGCGATCAGGACCGCATCGAGGTCCAACGCCAACAGCTGGCTCGTGTCGGTCAAGGCGGCGACACCGTAGCGCGCAGCCACCGCCGTGGCGAGCGTCACTGATGGATCGCTTACGGCGATGAGCTGGACACCTGCCGCCTTGGCTGCGGCCGGCAGGTGCGCGCCCTGGGCGATACGCCCGGCGCCGACAACACCCAGGCGGATGTGATCGTTCGTGGCACTCATGGATGTCCCTCGCTCTCAGCGTCCAGACTGGCCAGCAGTGCTGCACCAGTGGCAGCGGCATACGGTCCGATGATGTCCCGTCGCAGCGGAGGGAGCGGGCGCACATCGGCATAAGGCCAGCGACTCCGCAATTCAGCTTCAGCGTGAGGAAGGAGCCACGCGCCCGCGGCGTGCCCGAACCCGCCAGAGATGATGACGACGCTGGGGTCCAGTGTGACTGCCAGTGTCGCGATCGCACGACCGAGCATGGCCCCGCCCTGCGCCAGCAGACGTACGGCCCAAGGGTCACCGATCTTGGCCGCACCCACGATCGTGCGAGCCGAGTACGGCTTCGCTGCGCCCATGGCCAGCAGTCGCTTCTGTGAGTCCGCCGGGGGCCGCGCCAATGCTGCGAGCTCGGCGACGCCACGCCCTGACGCGAACTGCTCCACGCAACCGGTAGCTCCGCACAAGCAGATGCGGCGATCGGTGAAGTCCACGGCGACGTGCCCGAGCTCGGCTGCGTAGCCGCTCTCGCCGACGACGATGGCGCCACCGACCATGATCGAACCGCCGATGCCAGTCCCGAGTGCCAGTAGCAGCGAGACCTCCTCCCCGGCACCTTCACCCACCGCCCTGTCACCCGTCCGAGTATTCAGTCTCACGTGACCGAAGTGCGCAGCATTGGCGTCATTGATCACCACCACCCGACGCCCCAGTCGCGCCGCCAAGCGCGCTCCCAGGTCCAGATCGACGGCACCCAGAGTCGGCGCGCGTACCAAGGTCGAACGGTCCCTGCCCACGAGACCCGCGACCGCGATACCGTATGCGGTCACGTCACCTGGCTCGAGCGATCGCGCCGCCAGCAACGCCGCGATGGCCGCCAGCACGATCCCTGTCGGGCCGTTCATCTGCTCTCCGACGTGCTCGGTCCAAGACCGCTCCAGCGTCCTGCCAGCGGCATCGATGAGCGTGACCGCGCACTTCGTGCCACCGACGTCCACGCCCACGAAGTAGGTCATAGCAGCGAGACAGCCAGTGACGACCACCGACCCAGGAACTCCTGGACCGTAGCTCGCGCCAGCGCCGCATACAGGCCCGGTTCGGCATCGCGAGACGGCAACTCCGACCAGCTCGACCCGGCGAGGCGCCGTTGCCATTCCCTGGCCACAACGATGGGATGTAGCGGATCGTTCCGCGCCGCGATGACCAGAGACGGGGGCGGGTCTGCGATGCTCTCGTCAGGTCCGAATGCGGTCCACGTGGCGCCCCGGTCGAGCCTCATGGCGCGTTCTGCGGCTCGATTGGCCATCACCTTGTTGCGGAGGCTGGCCGCCGCTCGAGCCGAGACCGCGGCGACCTCGCGATATTCAGGGCTGGCCAGCAGGCGATCGAGCGCACGCTCGGGTCCCTCGCGCAGATAGCTCGCGATAGAGGCATTGATCGCAAGCTGATGAGCCGGCATGACTCCGTGGGCGGGGCGGATGAAGACTGCTGCGACGATGTCGAAGGTTGCGCGCCGCATGAGCTCCAGAGCAACAGTGGCCCCAAGTGAGATGCCCAGCACCATCAGCTTCTTCGAGCCGAGTCCCAGATGTCGGATCAGGGTATCCACGTCGGTGCAGAGCTGGGTCGGCGTGAAGTCTTCCGGAGTCCCCAGGAACTCCGTGTCCCCATGGCCGCGTAGGTCAGGCGCGAGGATACCAGTCTGCGGCACGTCGAACCCCTTGAGATAGTCGAGCGGCTGGTCCCTGGTGGCGCTGAGACCGTGCAGGGCGACAACGATCCCGGGTCGCTCCTCTTCGAAGAGAGTGAACGCGGCAGCGTCGATGTATCTGGGCACCTAGGACACCGGAGGTGACGGTTGTAAGTGCCGGACCGGCGTCAGTTCGATATCCGGAACGCTGGATCGGAACTCGACCATCAGCGTGACGCGGGTACCCCGACGAGGTTGGTCAATCACGTCGTCCACTTGCCTGGAGCAGCGACATGACCTCGCTTCGTGTTGGCATCGCCGTCGAGCAGGCGCGACGCGATGCGACGATCGCCCCGGCCGCGCTGGCGAAACCCAGCATGTCGGCGAGGTCGAGGCTGGCGAGAAGGCCGTGACACAGCGCGCCGCCAAAGCCATCGCCCGCCCCCAGCCCATTGACCACGTCGACGCGTACGGCAGGCAGGGTGACTGTTCGTCGCTGTGTCTTGGCCAGGACCCCGGCCGGACCCATCTTGACGATCGCAAGCTCGACGCCCGCCGCAAGTAAGGCATCTGCGGCCCTGTCCGGTTCCGACTCGGCAAGCACGAGCTCACATTCGCCGATGTTCCCGATCACCACGTTCACTTGGTCCAACGCTCGGCGGCCCTCGGCCCGTGCCTGACTCCGAGAATCCCAGAATGTGGGGCGGTAGTCGAGGTCGAGCACCGTGAAACCCCTGCGTTGTCTGGCGTGCCAGGCGGCGTGGTGGGCCGTGCGACTCGGGTCTCGGGACAACCCTGACAACGTCGCCCAGAACACCCGCGCTCCAGCGACGGCGTCAAGGTCAAGCTCGCTGGTCTCGATCGACAGGTCAGGAGGAATGGGACTGCGAAAGAAGTAGAGCGGAAACTCATCTGGCGGGAAGAGTTCGCAGAATGCCAAGGTCGTCGTTGCGCCCGCGACCTCGGAGACGAAGTCATCACAGACACCAAGACGTCGAAGTTCACGATGCACGAAGGCCGCGAACGGGTCGCTCCCTGTCTTCGTGATGACGGCTGTTCGATAGCCAAGGCGGGCCGCCGCCACCGCAACGTTGACCGGACTCCCACCGAGGTACCGACTGAACGACTCGACACGGTCGAGCGTGATGCGGTCGCGGTCAGGATAGAGGTCGATGCCCACACGACCGATCGTCAGGACGTCAAGCGGTGGGCGCGCGCCAGGATCAGCCACCGTTCCATCCCGGGTCGTTCGCACGCCACGAGGCACGCCCTCCTCGACGAGCGCTCTGAGGCGGTCGGACGTGCGGGGTTGTGACATCATTGCGTTGTGCAACCCGGAGATCCCACTCCACGCTACCTAGTCCTCCACACGCGTCCACGGAGCATGCGGCCGCGGTGCCGACCGAGCCGATGGGCCTCACCGTGACCTCCGACCGCGGACAAGAGATGAAGGATGTCGGCGCCCTTGTCTTTGACTCGGGAGGCACGGTGTTCGATTGGCATTCCGCCGTGCACGGCGCCTTCGAGCAGCAAGGCAAGATGCGTCATATCGAAGCGGATTGGCCTGCGCTCACGAAGACCTGGCGTCGGCTCTCGACCACCATGGTCGATGCGGGGCTCCCGCAGGAGGATGGGCGCGCGACCATGGACATGGACGACGTGCTGGCCGTCACGCTGGAGGCCACGCTCGAGCAGCATGGGGTCCATGGCTTCACGAGCGCCGACCGATCCGAACTGGTGCTGGCTTGGCGCCGGATGGAGCCATGGCCAGACGTGGTGGCCGCCCTGCCTCGCCTCAGAGAGCGCTTCATCGTCTCTCCTTTCACGGTCCTCACGACGGCTCTGGTGATCGAGGCGTCGCGTCGGTCGCGGCTGACGTGGGATGCGATCATCTCGTGCGAGATCATCGGTGTCTACAAGACGCATCGCACGACCTACGAGACCGTCGCCCGTTGGCTCGACTTGGCACCTGATCGCATCATCCTTGTCTCAACGCACAATAACGATATCCGAGCCGCGCATGCCTTCGGAATGCACACCGCGTTCGTGTACCGCCCCGACGAATGGGGTGATATCCCGTCTCTCGATCCGGAGCCCGGCGACGCAGCAGAACTCGTGGCAGCCGACCTAGGCGATCTCGCACGCCAGCTGGGTATGAGCCCACCCTGACCGTCCGTGGGACGGCCATCATTGCGACCTCCGCCCGGTGGTGGCATGCCGACTGTCACGCGACCATCCTAGGACTCGGTTCGTGCACTGCGGGCGGTCGGCTCATCCACCGCCCTGGCTTCCTGCACGAGCGCGTGGACCACCTGCTTCGTGCTCTTGTAGAGCGTTCGATAGAGCTGGTAGCGGCCTTCGTACCGCTGCATCCGCTGCGGATCCGGCTCCACGCGATCGACGATACGAACCCATGGGCGGCCATTCGTGGACTCCTTGTCGAAGAGCCCCATCGCGGACGCTGCCAGATAGGCATCGCCGTAGGCGGCACCGATCGAACGGTCAGGAATCTCCTGCGCCAAGCCCGTCACGTCAGAGACGATCTGTAACCAGCAGGCGGCTGGCCGTGCCTCCGCCGACAGCGACCACCCGTCGCGGGATCGTGCCGCTGTCGACCATGGTCTCCAGATTGTGTCGAATCCCGAAGGCCGTGCCCTCGAGAATGGCCCGGTACACGTCCCCGCGACGATGCGACAGGCTGAGGCCAACGATCACACCGCGGGCGTCGGCGTCGTTGAACGGGCTGCGTTCCCCACTGAAGTAGGGGAGCAAGATGAGGCCACGCGCGCCCAGCGTCGATCCTTCAGCCTCCCTCGAAAGCTGCTCGTACGCCGCACCCATATCGCTCGCCCCATCGACTGGGAGCTCACGGGCGAATTGCTCGCGACACCACGTCGTGATGGAGCCGCTCGTGGAGAGTGCTGCGGTCAGTACGTACTCGTCGGACCACGAGCCACGCGTGGTCCACAGAGGTTTGGCGGTCTGGAGGCTGTCCAGTATCAACACCAGCGCCGACGTGCTTCCATAGGAGAGCATCAAGTCGCCGGCGTGGATGACGCCCGAACCTGCGGCCTCGGCCGCGCCGTCCGTCGTCCCGGCAAGGACCGGCGTACCGGCTGGTATCCCGGTGGCAGCGGCTGCGTCTTGCGTCACTTGACCGACCACCTCGGTCGGCCAGTACAGCGGCGCCAGCCAGTCGCGGGAGATCGATGTCCCGGCGAACCTCAGGTCCCAGCGAGCTTGATGCAGGTCGTAGAACGGGGCGAAGTACGAGGCGTTGTGATGATCGATCGAGTACTGACCCGTCAGGCGCAGGACGAGATACCCGGTCGCGGTCATCAACTTCGCCGTCCGGCTCATGACCTCGGGCTCGTTCTCGATCAGCCACATGATCTTGGGCCCGACCGCCTGACTAGTCATGTTCGTGCCACTCAGGCGAGCGATCGCGGCCCTACGGCCACGCTCCAGCCGGGCCAGCTGGTCGGCAGCCCGGTTATCGGCACCGTACAGGATGGCCGGCCGCAACGGGCGGCCAGAACGGTCGACCGGGAGAAGGCAGGGGCCGATGGCGCTGAGGCCGATAGCAGCGATATCGGTCCCGGGGGGCAGTCCCTCGACGAGCTCGCGACTGAGCTCCAGGAGGTCATGCCACCAGACGGCATCGGCGTCGTGCTCCAGCCGCCCCGGGGCCGGTATCGAGACGCCGTGCTCCACCCGCGCCTCTGCCAGCAGGGTACCGTCCGGAGCACACGCCACACCTTTGGAGCTGTAGGTCCCAACGTCGATCCCGATCACTGCATCCATCTGGCAGCCACCTCCCAGCTCGCGGGACTAACTAGCGGCCTCGCCGAGGGACCGCAAGGCTGCGTGGACCACGTCCGACTCGCCGGGAAGGTACTCGTCGATCAGCACCTGCCCGAACGGGATCGGCGCCCATGCACCGCCAAGCCGCTCGATGGGGGCATCGAGATACCCGAACGCCCGCTCGGCAACCGAAGCCGCGATTTCGCCTCCGATCCCGCCGAATACGGGAGACTCGTGTACGACCACGAGGTGAGCCGTCTTCACCACCGACTGGACGATCGTGTCGACGTCGAGCGGGAGTACCGTACGGATATCCACGACCTCGGCGCTGAAACCCCGGCCCGTGAGCGACTCTGCGGCGTTGAGCGCGCGATCGACCATCGCCCCGGAGGCCACGATCGTGACGTCGTCGCCGCGTCGTTTGACGTCGGCACGGCCGATCGGCAAGAAGAACTCACCGTCCGGAACCTCCCCCTTCTTCCCATACGTCTGCTTGTGCTCGAGGAAGATCACCGGATCGGGGGATCGGATGGCTGACTTAAGCAACCCCAGCAGGTCATATGGCGTCGAGGGCATCACGATCGTTAGGCCTGGGACGTTGGCAAGCCACGACTCCACCGACTGCGTGTGCTGCGCTCCCCATCGCGGACCAGCCCCGTAGGTCATGCGGATCGTGAGCGGCACAGCGACCTCGCCCGCGGTCAGGAACCTGGCCTTAGCGGCGGAGTTGACGATGCCGTCCATGGCGATGGTCGTGAAGTCTGCGAACATGATCTCGAGGATGGGACGCATGCCCATCATCGCGGCGCCTACTGCAATCCCTGCAAGCGCCGATTCGCTGATGGGTGTGTCGAACACGCGTTCGGGTCCGAACTCCTCGAGGAGCCCCTGCGACACTTTGAACACTCCGCCCGGCTCCGCGACGTCCTCCCCGAAGAGAAAGACGTGCTCGTCCTGCTGCATCTCCTCTCTGATCGCGCGGCGGACTGCGTCACGGTTCGTGATCACACCCATCAACTGCCCTCCCGCACGGTATCGGTAGGCGCATACACGTCCCGGTACAGCTCATCCGTAGACGGTGTCGGGCTGTCCTCTGCGAAGCGCACGGCCTCGGCGATCTCCTCGTCGACTTCGTGCCGCATCCGTGCTATCAGACCTTCATCGAGCAGACCACGTCGCTGGAGCTCTCCCTGCCAGAGGGTGATGGGGTCTCTCTCAAGCCAGGATGCGACCTCGGCCTCATCGCGACCCTCGGTCGGCGGATGACTCGATGAATGGCCTCGCTGGCGATAGGTGACGCACTCGATGAGGGTCGGTCCCCCTCCCGAGCGGGCGCGAGCGGTGGCGTCGGCAACGGCGTCGTAGACCTCCAGCACATCATTGCCGTCGATGGTCGAGCCCCCGAAGCCATAGCCCTCGGCTCGCATCGACAGACTAGGTCCAGCGAAGTGCTTCTCGAGGGGCGTGAACTCGGCATAGCCGTTGTTCTCGATCACGTAGACGATCGGGAGGCGAAAGACGCCGGCGAAATTGAGGGCCTCGTGGAAGTCGCCGCGCTGGGCTGCACCATCGCCGAAGAAGCAGATCGCGACACTGTCGCGCGCTTGCATCTTGAAGGCCAGAGCGGCACCGGTCGCCACGGGTATCGAGCCGCCGACGATCGCGCTACCCAGCATCACGCCAGAGGATGGAGCAGCCATGTGGTGTGCGGTCGCCTTGCCATTGGCGGCACCGGTCGCCTTGCCCAGCATCCCTGCCAGGAACCGTGCCGGCGAGACGCCGCGCACGAAGTAGGCGCTTCGCGTTCGAAGCGACGGTAGGATGACATCATCGGGACGCAGGCCGTAACAGGCCCCGACCCCGATGGCCTCCTGCCCCTGACTACCGTGCAGTGATTCGACCACGACCCCCGTTGACCACAACTCCTGTGCTCGATCCTCGTAGGTTCGAGTCAGGAGCATCCAGCGGTACATCTGCACGAGGTCGCCCTCGGCGAGTGCGTCGGATGGCCGCCGACCGGACGCCGACGGTCGCTCGGACCCGGTCACGCGTCCTCCTCGCTAACGGACTCCGAGCCGGCGTTTGACGTCGGCAGCGAAGGACACGGCGTCCGCCCCATCGACCGCCCGGTGGTCGTAGCTCAGCGACAGGTACATCAGCTTGCCCACCTCGACATTGCCACCACGAACGACCGGCGCGTCGGCTACCCGGCCCATGCCCAGGATGGCAACCTCTGGGACGTTCACGATCGGCGTGAAGAACAGCGAACCGTAGGTTCCCGAGTTGGTCAGCGTGAAGGTCGAGCCGGTCAACGCCTCAGGCCGGATCTGGTCGAGCCTGGCGGACGTGGCGAGTTGCTCGATGGCTGATGCGAGCTCTGATAGCGAGAGGCGGTCAGCCTTGCGCACGACAGGGACGACGAGCCCATCGTCGCGGGCGACGGCCACACCTAGGTTGACCTCCTGATGCCGGAAGAGCCGATCGTCCTGCATCGTCGCGTTGAGCGTCGGGAAGGCGGTGAGGGATCGGGCAACAGCCCATGCCACGTAGGCCGTGTAGGGCAGCGTGCGACGTTTGGCGGTGTGTCGCCACGTTGCTCATGTCCACATCGATGACCGTGGTCACGTCGGCCACGGTGCGCCGGCTCAGCGAAAGGTGCTCTGCGATCCTCCTACGCGTGCCGATGAGCGGGACCTCGGTGACCTCCTCGCCAAGCTCTGCAGACTCCGATCCTCCTCTCAGCGGCCTTCCTGACATCCAATTCGGTCACCAGACCGCCTTCGCCGCTCCCGCGGATCTGCCTGATGTCGATCCCGAGCTCGGCGGCCACCCGTCGAGCCGCCGGCGACGATGGTCGTCGGCCCTCTTGGCTCCTCGCGGGCGCCTGGCCCTGGGCAACCGATGCAGCCTGGCCCGACGGGGTCACGGCCCGCGCGGGCTGAGGTTCCGAGTGACCGCTGACCACTTCAGGCTCGTCAGCCGGAAGCTCCTCGTCCTCCCGGCGATGATGCGCCAGGACGCTGCCGACCGCGGCATCGTCCCCGACCTGGGCGAGGATCCGGCGCAACACGCCCGAAGCCGGAGCCTCGACGTCCATGTTGGCCTTGTCGGTCTCGACGACCAGGATGGCCTCCCCCTCGCTCGACCAGCATCGCCCTCGGCCTTCAGCCACTCCACGACCTGCCCTGTCTCCATGTCCTGCGACAGTCGTGGCATCAGCACCCGTTGACTCACCAGATGGACTCCTCGCTGCCATCGCTCGACGCCAGTACCGCGCCATCGGCGCAAACGGTTCGCGAAACGTTTACTTCAGTATAGCCGGTGGGAATCGCATGGTATAGGATGACCGGCGGAGGTTTGGGCATAGGCCCATCAAACTGGCAGTAGTCCAAGGAGGAGAAGATGAAGATTCAGGTCAGGCATGGCCATCGCGTTGGCCTCGGTCCTCGCGTTAGCGGGAACCGTTAGCGCAGCGGACTCGGGAGACGGCGTCGACAGCATCGACTACTGGTACTGGCAGGACGACGTCACCGATACGACCATCCAGGACCTCGCGGACCAGTTCGAGCAGGTCAACGGCATCACCGTGAACATCCGCGACTCCGTCGCGCAGCCGCAGTTCTACGACAGCCTCGTCAACGCCATCGCGGCCGGCAACGCGCCCGATGCGACGCACCTGAACACGAACATGTTCGGCCAGTTGCTGCAGGCCCAGATGCTGGAGCCGCTCGACGACTACATCGACGCCTGGGCAGGCAAGGACGACGTCATCCCCAGCATGTGGGACTTCGTGACCAGCCCGGATGGATCAGACCATCTTCGCGATGCCCAACAAGTTCCTGATGTTCTACCTGTACTACCGCTGCGACCTCTTCGAGGCGGCGGGCGTCGAGGTCCCCACGACGCAGGAGGAGTTCGTCGCAGGCCGCCGCGGCGCTCACCGATCCAGAGAACGAGACTTGGGGCTTCGATATCCGGGGCGGCCCCAACGGCCAGGACCAGTGGGCTGCCTTCCTCGTCGCGGGTGGCGCACGCTTCCTCGACGAGGACGGGAACGTCGCCTTCGACAGCCCCGAGACCAAGGCCTCGAACGACCTGTACATCTCGACCTATCCGTCCGCGCCGCCAGGGGCCGTCAACGATGGGTTCGCGCAGATCATCGCCAACTTCCAGTCAGGCACCGCGGCCATGATCATCAACCACCTTGGCGCGGCCAAGACACTGGAAGCCAGCAACGGCGACCAGGTCTGTGTGGCGCTCATCCCGTCGGCGACCGGCGACCCCAGCCAGACGACGTACATGGGGACCATGAACGCGAACGCGGTTCTCGCCGACAGCGATGCCAAGGACGCGGCCTTCAAGTGGATCGCATTCCTGGCCGAGCAGCAGCCGCAGCTCGCCATCACCCAGTCCACCAACGGCTACCTGCCGGTGGTCCAGTCCGTGGCCAGCGATCCCCGGTTCGAGGACAATCGGCTTCTTCCAGATCTCGGTCGAGGCCGCCCAGAACGTGGTCACGGCGTGGCCGGCAATCCCCGGGACCACCGAGGCCACGCAGAAGACGTGGCAGCCACTGTTCCAGGGTGCGCTGCTCGGCGAGAACGACAACGACGCCGTCGTGGAGGGGGTCGCGGAGACGCTGGCGCAAGTAGCCCGCACCCGACAAGTCGCAAACCTGATCGGGATGACCGATCGTAGCACTGTCGCCCCGTCGCCGGAGTCACGGCGGCGGGGCGGCTCGTCTCTCGATCATCCATCGAGTGTGACGTGTCCCGCCCGGTAGACGCACCGCTGAGGCCCGATCCCGAGACCAGCCCGTCCCGCCTGTCAGGGTCTGGCGTGGACGTTCGCTGCCCGTGCACTGGATCATGCTGACACCGGCCCTGCTCATCATCGGCGGGTTCATCCTCTATCCCGCCGTCAACGCTCTATGGCTGTCGCTGACCGAGACGAACCTGCTCAACCTCAGTGCGCAGACCTTCGTCGGGCTCGACAACTTCACCGGGCTGATCGGCTCATCCGAATTCCACAAGGCGCTGCGCAACTCGCTCGTCTGGACCTCGGCAACGTGGCCTTCCAACTCTTCTTCGGGCATGATCGGCGCGTTGCTCCTCAACCAGGCGATCAAGGGACGTGGGCTCATTCGCGGGCTTGGTGCTGCTGCCATGGGCGACACCTAGCGTGCTGGTTGCCCTGATGTGGATGTGGATCCTCGACCCGAACCTGGGCATCTTCAACGAGATGCTGCAGGCTCTTGGGCCTCCAGGACACGCCTGTCGCGTGGCTGGCCGATCCGGCGACAGCGTTGCCCACCCTCATGTTCATCGATATCTGGCAGGGCATCCCGTTCTTCGCAGTGATGCTCCTCGCTGCCCTGCAGGCGGTGCCGTCGCGAGCTCATCGAGGCTGCCAAGATCGACGGTGCGAATGCCATGGAAGTCCTACTGGTACATCACGCTGCGCCTCATCATGCCGACGGTCCTCATCACCACGATCCTGCGGCTGATCTGGACCGCGAACTACTTCGACCTCATCCTGATCCTCACCAATGGCGGCCCCGCGAACGCGTCGTTGACGGTCCCGCTGCTCGCATATCAAACGGCCTACCGCGGTTTCGATTTCGGGACCGCCGCGGCTCTTGGCGTGACGCAGGCAGCACTGCTGACGATCTTGGTTGTCTTCTATCTGCGACTGACGCGGAAGGCTGAAATCACGTGACCGCGCTAGAGGCCCTTTCGCGATCGACGCCGATGGTGACGCCACCGCCTCGAGGCAGCCGGTGGCCAGCGTGGCTCCGGCCCGTCTATCTCCTCATCGCAGCCTGGATCGTCGGCGTGTTCGCGCCGTATACGTGGATGTTCATCACCTCCATCACACCGCCGAGCGAGATGTCGACGGGTAGCATCCTGCCCCAGGACCCGACCCTGGACGCCTATACGAACCTGCTGACGACGACACCCTTCTTCCAGTACATGGCCAACAGCCTCATGGTGGCCGTCGGCACCGTGATCATCACCATCTCACTGAATAATGTTCTTAATTAAATTTATTTAACCCAATTACCCCAACTCTATAAGCCGCAAAAAAATACATAAGATTATACATACTTTGTATATACAACAAAAGAACATCAATTATTCAATAAAATTATAACTTATATCGTATTTTTTGTCTGTCAAAATAACAAAAAAGTGAGATATATTTTTATTTATTCAATAATATTATAAAATCTTTTAATAAATAAATCAAAAAATTCTTCTTAGATTTCCTTAAAAAAAAGGTAATAGATGATTTTTTTGGGCCCATAAATTCTTATGTGCTTTATTTTTTTCACGCTGCTATAACTTCCACTAGATATAAGATGAAAACACCTGTTCCTCATCTTATTTTTTCACAATAAACCAGGGATTAAGAAGATTCTCTTTATTATACTTA